>NZ_OZ034919.1:0-1654047 GCF_964030715.1 Candidatus Tisiphia endosymbiont of Metellina segmentata | reverse complement strand
AATAAATCTGACAAATATCAACGAAATATCATTAGAAAAAAGCTATCCCTAGAAGGAGAATATATATCGAATCAAATAACTTCTCAACAATCTAGAATTAACCAAGTAGTAGAAGAGAAATGGCAACCGGAATTGATTGCTTGCATCGCAGAATCAGTAAAAATTTATGATTTTGGTTTTGCTACTGTAAATTTATTAAAATTTGCAGAATTTTCTAGTGCAATAACACTACAGGTAATCAGTTTTGTACTTATCATTATTAGCGGTAAGAACCGCACCAGTAGATCAGGCTCAATAAGCATGATAACAGAACTATTACAACAAAAAATAGACTTTATTAAGACACTCCATGGTTGCGTGATTAAAAAAATTAGTAATAATCTAATAATTTACCGAGAATTTGGTAGGAATTTACCTATAGATATTAGACTTAATAATGTAGATGCATGGGATGGTAGATTTCATTTCTATATCAATAGACCTCTTGTAGAATTCGCTCTAGCTCAGGAATTTGTAGGATATCCGGAACGCAGAACCACATCATACTCAAATGTATGTGAGGATTCGAGTACTGCACCGACGTCCAAATTACCAGCAGAAGTAGAATTATACAAGAAGTCTAATAATTCAGGCTATTTGATCAGTAACCTAACGATCAAGGATTATAGTAAAATAAGGCAAGATTTAGATTTTAAAATACTGAAAGACGCAAGTTTTAACAATCATATAGCTATTTTATTCACCCTACCAGTAGTCAAGATACTTGAAAAAGTTATAGCCATACCCCATATATCGTATTATAATGACCAAGGTTTGAGAAGAAGGCTTAGTGTTTCTTTCTCTCCCAATTTTATGTCGCGTTTTACACATTTCTGTTAGGTGAGTAGTAGATGAATAATCAAAGTAAGAATGTTCTAATTTGGGTGTCGGTTTTTGTTTTAATGATACTTGTTTTTCATGCATTTCAAAATGATGGTTTTATTGGAGGAAGAAGTAATATCGCTTTTTCAGATTTTTTAACCAAAATTGATGAAAAAGCAATTAGTGCTGTTAAAATTCAGGGTAGAATGATTGAGGGAACTCTAAGCGATGGATCTTCTTTTTCGACTTATGCTGCTGACTATCCAGATCTAATAAATCGCCTAAATAGCAATTCGGTTCATATTGAAATAGTGCCACCTGATACAAAAATGAACTTGTTGTTTAACATATTTGTTTCGTGGTTTCCAATGATTCTTTTGATAGGTGGGTGGGTGTTTTTCATGCGTCAAATGCAAGGTGGAGGAAAAGCCATGGGTTTTGGTAAATCTAAAGCTAAGCTAGTTTCAGACAAAGACCCAAAAATTACTTTTAAAGATGTTGCTGGAATTAACGAAGCTAAAGAAGAATTAACTGAAATTGTTGATTTCCTTAGAGACCCAAGTAAATTCCAAAAACTTGGTGGTAAAATTCCAAAGGGATGTTTACTTATAGGATCACCTGGAACAGGTAAAACTCTCCTAGCAAAAGCTATAGCCGGCGAGGCAAATGTCCCATTCTTTAGTATATCTGGCTCTGATTTTGTTGAAATGTTCGTTGGCGTTGGTGCTAGCCGTGTCCGTGATATGTTCGAACAAGGTAAACGCAATGCTCCTTGTATAATTTTTATTGACGAAATAGATGCAGTAGGTCGCCACAGAGGTATTGGTATGGGTGGTGGCAACGATGAACGTGAACAAACACTAAATCAAATGCTGGTCGAAATGGATGGGTTTGAGGATAATGAAGGGGTAGTTATTATTGCTGCAACTAACAGACCGGATGTATTGGATCCAGCGTTGCTAAGACCTGGGAGATTTGATCGCCAAATTACTGTTCCTAATCCAGATATTGATGGTAGAGAACAAATTTTACAAGTACATTTGAAGAAAATAAAATGTGCCTCAAATATAGTCGCTAGAATCATAGCTAGAGGAACTCCTGGATCTTCAGGAGCAGATCTTGCTAATCTTGTCAATGAATCTGCATTAATTGCTGCTCGCAAGGGTAAAAAAGAAGTAAGTATGACAGATTTAGAAGAGGCAAAAGATAAAGTGTTAATGGGTGTAGAAAGACGTTCTATGGTTATGTCAGATGAGCAGAAAAAACTAACTGCTTATCATGAGGGAGGGCATGCATTGGTTGGGTTGTATTGTCCTGCTTCTGATCCAATTCACAAAGCAACTATTATTCCAAGAGGTAGGTCACTTGGAATGGTTATGCGACTTCCTGAAAATGATCGTTTTTCTATGCCACGTGATAAAATGGAAGCTGACATAGCGGTGGCAATGGCTGGCAGGGTAGCTGAGGAGCTTATTTTTGGCAGAGATAAAGTTACTTCTGGGGCTTCTTCAGATATTAAAATGGCAACCCAAATGGCTAGAGCTATGGTAACGGATTGGGGGTTAAGTGATGCAATAGGACCAGTATATCATGGTTCGAGTAATGAAGATCTATATACTAGTGGTAGGGGAGCAGGTCATACTTCTGTACATACAGCAGAATTAATTGATACAGAAGTAAGAAAAATTATTGAAAAAGGTTATGATTTTGCCAAAAATATATTAACTACACATATTGATCAACTTCATTTGTTAGCTAAATTATTGATTGAACATGAGACATTGTCTGGTCAGCAAATTAAAAACTTGCTGAGTGATAGATCAATGAATTCAGAAGAGGAAAATTTATTTCCAATAAAAAATGACTATGGTGGTACTGTAAAAGTTAAGAAACTAAATCAGAAAAGAACAGCTGGGTAATTTAAAAGTCGTGGTTACGGTAAAGAAGTGTGCTTGATGTCACCCCACAACTGTTGAAAGTTAAAAATCGTCTATTAGCGAAGCACTGTTGTAAGTCTTAAACCGTCATTGCGAGGAGTCGCTGCAAGCGGCGACGTGGCAAGGAGGTCTTGACTATATCATGAAGATTGCCACAGTGCCTAACGGCACTTCGCAATGACGATTTTTTAACTTTCAACAGTTGTGCCGTCTACGCGGGGATGACATCTTTTCACCATTGATTACAACTTTTAAATTGCTCTGAAATATAGTTAGAATTTTAGATAAGGAATAAACATGGCAGAACTTAGATTACCACCTAATTCTAAAGTCCGTAAAGGTACTACATATAAACATTCTGGAGAAGCGGTTAAGTTACGTAATATCAGAATTTATAGATATGACCCAAATTCTGAAGAAAACCCTAGAATTGATATTTATGAGTTAGATCTATGCAAAACAGGTCCAATGGTTCTAGATGCCTTAATTAAAATAAAAAATGAAATAGATTCTACATTGACTTTTAGGCGTTCTTGTCGTGAAGGAATTTGTGGTAGCTGTGCGATGAATATAGATGGAACTAACACACTTGCTTGCATTAAGGCTATTGAAGAAATTCGTGGTGATGTCAAGATATATCCTCTACCGCACATGAAGGTAGTAAAAGATTTAGTACCTGATATGTCGCATTTCTATGCTCAATATGAATCGATAGAACCTTGGCTAAAAACTGACAGTCCGCCACCTTCCAATACTGAAAGATTGCAGTCTCTTAAGGATAGAGAAAAACTGGATGGTTTATATGAATGCATATTATGTGCGTGTTGTTCTACCTCTTGCCCAAGTTATTGGTGGAATGGTGATAAATATTTAGGGCCTGCGATTTTACTACAAGCATATCGGTGGATTGCTGATTCTAGGGATGAGTATACTGGAGAACGTTTAGATGCTTTAGAAGATCCATTTAAATTATATCGTTGTCATACGATTATGAACTGTACAAAGACTTGTCCGAAAGGTTTAAATCCAGCTAAAGCTATTGCAGAGATAAAAAGCCAAATAATAGAACGTCACGGAGTGTAAAGCGAATAGACTTACTTAACCTAAGTTCGATATAGCATTATGTATACTCGATGAAAATCAAGAATTGCGTTGTCGTCTTCAGGGATCTTCGGTGCTCACGTATAATGTACGCTACGCCGCTCGACCCTTTGACTCCTAGCACTTCATGATTTTACTCTTCATCTATTAACTCTTCATTTACGAGCAGTATATATACTCTTCTGCTTTGAAGAATTGTTTTTTAAAAATATCATGAATTCGCATGCTTACCATTTATTTTTTAATCCAATTCTTTAAAGCATTTATAGATAAAAATCACTCTACATGATAATTTTTAATAAAATCAAACTTATAATTTTTTTTATGCAAAATATCAACTAACTGACTTAAATTTTCTTTGCCATTAAATTGGTCTTGAAACATTTCATCATGCATAAGTAAAATTAATTTATTAGGTAAGGCAGTATCATTTCTGTTAAATTTATCTTCTATCTCTTGCACTAATTCATCTAAGGATTGAATTGGCTTGCCATGCTGATTATGAGCCCATTCTAAATCCCAGCCATATAGATAGAAGCCATTTTTATATATTCCATCATCATCTATTCTTTCTACTTTATCTTCTTCTTTTGAAATATATGGATCATCTTTACTTAGGTTAGGAAGACGGAATACATCTCTACCTGGTAGTCTAGTATTGACATGTGAACCAGTGAAACCAAAAACAGTATTATTTTTTTTAAGATCCTTAATTACATCCGGAAGCTGATGATAAAAATTCCTATAGTAGTTATTAGCGTGAGTATAGCTGTGATTTCCTATTTCAATAAAAGGGTTTTTTTTAGCTAGATCAACAGCTTTCTTTAGGCTAGGACTCGAATTATCATAATGTAATCCTACCATGAACATGGTAATGGGAGTCTTTTTTTGGGTCATGACATTAATAACATTTTCGGTTCCTCCAAGAGGACCATAATCTGATGTTATATAAATTGTTTTATTTGTATCTGCACATAATGCATAAGGTAGATTTACTATAGCTACGAAACAATATATTAGGAAGATTTTGGTTATTCTCATAAAAATATACCTGAGATTATATGATTAAGTAGGTTGCTTTTACCGTAAATAGAATTGTATCATTACATTACCAAGTATACCAAAGTAAAAAATTGACAATTAACAATAAATATTTACTGGTAGTGATATTAATAGCGATGTAGTGATTCATTTGAGTATACTCAGGTAGAACTTCAAGAATTGGCATTCCCGCGACCAAAGGTATCCGCTGCCCCGTTACTCATGTACACCTAGCAGCTCGACTTTGCTACGGCCTAGCTCTTCTTGAAGTTATACTATCGTTTACCCAACTCTTGAAATCATAGTAGTATATAATTTTGCTAAAGACAAATAATCTTGCGATGATAAATTTTCAGATCGAGAAGAATTATCAATCTTTAATTGAGATAACAAATCTTCTATGTGTGGGGTTAGTTTCTTCAAAGATGATTTAATCATTTTACGACGTTCACTAAAGGCTAGTTTGGTAATTAGTTCAACTTTCCCAATTAGTTCAAGTGTTAATGGATTATTAAAAGGCACAAGTCTAACTATTGCAGAGTGGACTTTTGGTGCAGGGTAGAAAGCTTGCGGATTAACATCAAAGCATTTTTCAACTGAACAAAGTAACTGACATATTATTGATAATCTGCCATAAGATTTTGTCCCAACTTTACCACATATTCGCTCTACAACCTCTCTTTGCAGCATTAAAGTCATACTACTTATTAAGTATGATTTTTTTAACCATTTTATGACTAACTCTGTACCTATTCGGTAAGGTAGATTTGAAATAATAGTTATTTTATCATGTGTTTTGTCATGACTTAAGGTTGATAGATCAAATTTAGAAGCATCTGAATGAATAATATGTAGATTAGGGTATAACTCTCTTATTTCCGTCAGTAACGGTATGCATCTAGCGTCAGTTTCAACCACAGTTAAAGATTTAGGGTTGTAAGAAAGGATAGCTCTAGTGAGTCCGGCTGTACCAGGACCAACTTCTAATATAGAGTCATTTTCTCGGAGACCACTTACGCGAACTATTTTATCACACAGACTACTATCAAAAATGAAATTCTGACCATATCTCTTAATAGGAACAATGCCATGTTGGCTGGCATGCTTGGCGATTGAAGGTAGTGTACTCAGATCATTCGAGTATATCACAAAGGTAACATTATTTTGATATATGCTTTCTTACGCATATCCTCAAAGTATTTTTGGGCTTTTTGTGACATTTTTTTATTGGTCAGAAGATTTACTACATAATTATTTTCATCTAGAGTAATATTAACTATCTTTTTATTACACATTAAGATTAACTTAAACCCATCTTGCATCTCGAAAACACTACTTTTCTCTCCTGTATTTAAATCCTTGAGAATTGTTTGTAGCGTAGAATCTAGAGTACTTAAATTTTGATTGACTATCTCTAACGTAGAAAAATCTTTATATAAAGATTCTTTGATATCGTGACAATTTGTAAGGCGTTTTTGTAACCCATACATCTTTTGCAAAGTTTTATCCTGTTTATCTTTTGAAGTAAAGATTTGAGCCGATACTTCTGCATCTTTTGAATTAGTCGCTAATATTATAGCATCAACTTCTTTTGCACTAATAGCAACTGATCTAGAAATACTAGATAAAATATTCATTTTGATAATTTCAGCACCAATCTGAGATTTAAAACTATTAATATCTACAGATTTACTCTTCAAAAGTTGTATTAATTGTCCTTTTGCCATTTTATTACGTTGCTCAATAGTCTCTATAGACTCATTTAACTCACTATCAGAACTTTTTTTACCGTTTACAGACTGATAAAGCAATAAATCATCAATCACGCTGTTAATTGCCATCTTGTCAAGTTGCTTATCTGTTTGAGAATCAGGATTGTTAATATTGTTAAGTGCCATGATCATGTGTTTTCTAGCTAAAAATTCATGTAATGTAATTGGCTCATTATTAACTAATGCAACTATATTGGATAATTCTGCTTTCGCTATAGCTAGGTTAAAAACGATAGCAACTAAACAAAATAACTTCTTCATAATTTTAGACTCACATATTTAATATTTTTAAACCTATAGAAATAGTAGGTACAGCAGAATTCTTTTTTATTCCCCTACTACCATCTTCCATGTAGTTGTCTGAAAGTTTTCCGGCTATTCTAACACAATCATTTAAGTATGTCACTTGGATACTCTTAGAAAGAACATTTAGTTTGCTTTTTGGCCAATTTACTCTCATATCATAGACAACTGACCAATTTTCTGTTAATTGATAAGTGAGATTATAGTAGAATTGCTTTATTTTCTCATCAGTTAATTTATCTGTAAAATAATATTTCTGTAAATTTGAAATCTGAACCAATCCAGCAGTTAACTGAATTTTCTTAGAGTTAAGACTTCCACCTAATTCATCTCTAATTGGATCAAAATTTCTACTTTTTCTAAATCTATAGAATAGCTCTATCTTATCAGAAAAACTACTAGCAATTCTACCAACATTTTCGATACTATTAATAGAGTTAGTATTAATAGTAGTGTTATAGGTTTGTCCTAGAAATAAACTTGTATAATTTTCCTCCGATAGTATAGAAGAATTAACCCCATAACTTAATCTATTGCCAAATTCATGATAATCTATACCACTATAACGATTCGAATTGAATATATTATTTTCTGATAGTTCATATTTTGATGGATCAATAAAGGAAAATTTCTTATTATAATTATGTCTACGTCCAATAGTCACGGATATAATTGGTTCTACAAACAGGCTAGTTTTATCAAAAATTGTTCCAGCTAATGGATAACTCCAAATATTTTGGATTTCAGGTATATTTCTAGTTAGAACATGATTAGTCCTAGAATCATTTAGATATAGGTGATTAATAAAATATACATCTGATCTATTCCGTAAGGTAACATTAAATAAATGACCTGCCTCAGTTAAAAAATTATTATCCACTGCCAGTTGTAATGCAACTCGACCTAGTTCCTTTCCGCTTCTTTCTTTATAAATTAATGCATTATTCTCTACAACTAAGTTACTAGTTTCTTCGTCATTTAGAGGTATAACATTCTTAGTTCTAACCTTGGGGAAAATTAATGGATTCGTACTACTAGAATCATTTGTTCCCAATCCCTCAAAATATATTCCTTCCGTCAATAAGTAATTATAATTATTGACATGCTCTAAATATAACTTAGACATCAAATACGGAGTATAATTGTTATAGTAATTTTTTAAATAAGCTTTATCAGAAGTACGTTGTAACCTAAATCCATATCTATAATCGTTTTTGATAAAATTACCATTGCTTAATAGATAATATGAGTTCACCTTACGGTTTTTTATCGTTACATCACCATCCTTTATGGAATATGGCACTTTACCATAATTAGCGTCTAAAGATATATAATCAGTTTTATTCGGTTTGTAACGAGCTTCTAGTTCGAGAATTTTATATATAATATTATGCTTTTGCCAAAAAATCCTAGGGGTTAGAGTAAAGTCTAGATTAGGTTTAGCTCTATAATATAGCGGTATTCCCAAAGCATTATCCCGCACTCTAGGTATCAATATTCCCGATTCTGCGGAAGCCTTAGGTGTTGGATGAGAAAAATATGGTATATACAAGATTGGTACACCATATACCTCAAAAAATAGGTGATTATAAACCATTTTATTCTTATTAAGATATATCTCAGTATTTTTTGCAGAAACTTGCCAAATAGGTTTTTGGTTACATAGTATTTTGCATGGAGTAAAGGTACTATTATGCAGACGAAAAACATCTTCATTTACTCTTTCTGCTAGTTTTGATACTAATAGTGTATTATCACCAAAATATAAAATAAAATCTGAGATTATCCCTGCCTTTAGTTTGTCTTTTAATATGACAAGATCTCCTAGAATAACTCTATTTTGCTGATCTTTAATTCTAATATCACCTTCAGCCCAAAGTTTATCTTGCCCTATATCATAAATCAAAGAATTAGCTGTTAGGAAGTAATTATCCAATATAACTTGAACATCACCTTTAGCATAAATAAACTGTTCTTTTTGGTTATATTCAATATAATCCGCTGATATAAAGCTAAATTGTTTGTTCATCTCTTGCTTATCAGCTATTGCAAAACCAAAAACCGATAACAAAGTAATAATAATCAATATATTGCAGAAAACTCGCATTAAAGATAACTCAATGATAGGTAAGCCACTAGTTTGACTAGTGAGACCATCAAGGCTTGGCCTTTAGATTTAGTATAAAATAAAAAGTTATCATATATAACTTCTTTGGCTTGACGGTCAAAGGAGAAAATATATGACAACATACGAAAGTTTAAATCATTCTAAATGGGATTGCAAATATCATATTGTGTTTATTCCAAAGTGTCGTAAAAAAGAATTGTACGGGAAGGTTAGAAAATATCTTGGGAACGTATTCCATGAGTTAGCTTTTCAACGTGGGAGAAAGATCATAGAGGGGCATATGGTACAAGATCATGTGCATATGCTCATCAAGATTCCTCCTAAATATTCTGTAGCTGAAGTAATAGGCTATATCAAGGGGAAAAGTGCTATAGCCGTTGCTAGGCAGTTTGGTGGACGAAAACGTAATTTTAATGGAGAAAAGTTGTGGGCTAGAGGTTATGCGGTCTCAACTGTAGGATTTGAAGAGAATCAGATCAAACACTACATTAAGAATCAAGAGCAACTTGATAGTTTAGGCTCTGACGAATCAGGAGAATTTTAATTAACAATGGCAGCCCTTTGGGCTGCTCATAACCGTCAAGCCCCTCGCTTTGCGAGGGCGTTCTGACTTTTGAAGTGAGGGGGTATGTAAAATGCAGTCATTTAGTATCATAGTACTATATAACCAAGTATGCAAGTTTAAGTATATAATAGTCCTCGATGTTCTAAGAGTGATGTTATCCCAGCGTAGGTAGCGGGATCTAAAAATGTTGATAGTCTTCCCAGCTGGTTTTTTAGACCTCTACTTTCGCGGGGGTGACAGCGAAGACTGGGATAACACCGAGGCTGCTTAAGTTAACAAAACTTGAACGCTTAATTATATACTAAATTTGATATATTTATACGATAATTCGACGTTAAATAGTAGTAATTTTTAAAATTAGGCTGCAAGCTTGTAAAGTAAGAGATATAACCTTCAATTTACTTTCTATATCATCTAGCCTTTCAGGTTATTTTTTGAATCCCCACTATAGCTCAGATGATATCAGTAGTAGTTAAACGTAAGTTTTATATTAATTATTGACTGCGATTTTTAAACCGCCATGATAAAATAATACTTGACTAAATTAGTAGGGTATTATATAGTAATGTTATTATAGTGGAGTTGTTTGTATGCAATTAACTACAAAGGGGCGATATGCTGTAATGGCTATCTTGGAAATCGCATCGCAAATGTCGGATATACCTGTTACCTTGGCTGAAATTTCGGTGAAACAAAATATACCGGTCAACTACTTGGAGCAAATTTTTGCAAAGCTTAAGAAAGCTAATATAGTTAGATCAGCGAAAGGTCCAAAAGGTGGTTACATCATTAATGAAAAATTAAATAATATCAAGATTACTGATATTATTGATGCGGTAGATGAGAATATTGAAATGACAAGATGTTTAAGAAAATCTCAGAATAGTTGCGTACCTAATAAAGTAAAATGTAACGCTCATCATTTATGGTTAGGTTTAAGTAAGCATATAAGGAACTATTTTGACACCATCTCTGTAGCTGACATGCTAGCTGATACACTAGATTAGCTCTAAAAGTTTTTGAAAATTATTTTAACTTATGTATTAGTGGACGAATAAATTATGTTATATATATGTTATATTTAGACCATAATTCCACTACTAACGTTCATCCTAAGGTTAAGGAACTTATGAAGAATTTGCTCGAAGAAGCATATAATCCGTCTTCTATTCATACCAAAGGGCGTTATGCTAGGAGTTTAGTAGAAATAGCTAGGGAGCAAGTTGCAAGATCTGTAGGCATTGACATAAATTCTAGAGAATATCAGGTTATTTTTACTTCCTCTGGCACAGAAAGTAATAATTTGTTGATGAATAGTTATTATGACGGAGAAATTTTTGTTTCTAGCATAGAGCATTTATCGATTTTTGATCACACTAAATATCGAGATAATATTAAAATTATCCGTGTTGATAGTGATGGCATTGTTGATATTGACCATTTAGAGCAATTATTATTGGCAAGTCTAGCTAGTAAAAAACTAGTTTCTGTGATGTTGGCTAATAATGAAAGCGGTGTTGTACAAAATATACAACAGCTAGTTAAAATTGCCCAAAAATATGGGGCAGTATTTCATAGTGATTGTGTTCAAGCAGTTGGCAAAATATCAGTCAATATTAAAGAATTAGCAGTTGATTTTGCTACTATATCGGCTCATAAATTAGGGGGAATGCAGGGAAGTAGTGCTTTAATTGTCAAGGCAGGACATACGCTTAAAGCGATGATGATTGGTGGAGGGCAAGAGAGAAATGTTAGATCAGGTACAGAAAATGTGCTAGCAATCGCTTCGTTTGGGCTTGCATCATCAATAGCTGCTGATGAGGTAGAAGATAGATATAATAAAATGAAGAAATTACAAACATATTTGGAGCAAAATTTACTCAACTATAAAAATGTAAAAATAGTGTCAAAAAATGTTGAAAGACTACCTAATACTACCTTGATGATTGTACCAAAAACTGATGCACAAACCAAGTTGATAGCTTTTGATTTACGGGGTATAGCGGTTAGTTCCGGTTCTGCCTGTTCATCAGGGAAAGTTGGTAAATCACATGTATTATCTTCCATGGGGTTTAGTGAGGATGATGCCAGGTCTTCGATTAGGGTGAGTTTTGATTATCAACAAACTATGGAAGATGTTGTGACATTTGTTAAAGCGTTTGAAGAAGTATACTCAAATGGATAAATTAGAAGAATTAAGACAAAAAGTAAAATTAAGTGGTAAATCACTACCGATTTATATGGATTATCAATCGACAACTCCTATGGATCCAAGGGTCTTGGAATGTATGTTGCCATATTTTACTACTAAATTTGGTAATCCGCACTCTAGGAGTCATTCTTTTGGCTGGGAAGCCGAAGAGGCTGTAGAAAAGTCAAGAGAACAAGTAGCAAAGCTTATTGGTGCCGATCCTAAAGAAATTATTTTTACTTCTGGAGCTACGGAGTCTAATAATTTAGCAATAAAAGGTATTGCTAAATTCTATGGTAGTAAAAAAAATCACATAGTGACAGTGATAAGTGAACATAAATGCGTTTTAGATGCTTGTCGGCATTTAGAAAATGAAGGTTTTAAGGTAACATATTTGCCAATTCAGCCAAGTGGTTTGATTGATTTACAACAATTAAGAGATGCCATAACTGACCAAACTATGTTGGTATCAGTGATGGCGGTAAATAATGAAATAGGTGTCATCCAACCAATTAAAGAAATTGGTAAAATTTGTCGGGAATTAGGGGTATTTTTTCATTCAGATATCGCCCAAGGATATGGTAAAATTCCTATAGATGTTAATGATTGTAACATTGATCTGGCAAGTATTTCCGGGCATAAAATTTATGGTCCCAAAGGTATTGGAGCTTTATATGTAAGGAAAAAACCTAGGGTACGGTTGGTGCCAATTTTAAATGGCGGTGGACAGGAAAGAGGCATGCGTTCTGGAACTCTACCAGCCCCTTTAATTGTTGGACTAGGTAGCGCTAGCGAATTGGCTCTATCTGAAATGGCAAAAGATGCCATACTGGTAGAAGAGCTTTTTGATAGATTTTATAATAATATTACTAAACAAATTGCTGATGTCTATCTAAACGGTGATATGAATATGAGATATAAGGGAAATCTAAATTTAAGTTTTGCTTATGTGGAAGGTGAGTCGATGATATTAGCTATTAAAGATTTAGCCGTTTCATCTGGTTCGGCTTGTACCTCATCTTCGCTTGAACCATCATATGTGCTAAAAGCTATGGGAGTTGATGAAGAAATGGCACATACATCGATTAGGTTTGGTATTGGTAGATTTACCACTAAAGAAGAAATCGATTATGCTGTAGAGTTAATAAAGTCAAAAATTAACAAGTTAAGAGAACTAAGCCCTCTTTGGGAGATGGTTCAAGAAGGAATTAATTTAAAGCAGATTAAATGGGCGACACATTGATGTGTCATTGTTGTGCAGTGTTTCAACGAGAACGATATCATTCCCGTGTAGGTGGAAATGACACCGATGTTGCTTAGATACTTATCACTTAATTATTATAATACAGATAGGAAATAAAATGGCATATAGTCTAAAAGTGCTGGATCACTATGAAAATCCGCGTAACGTAGGGTCATTAGACAAAAATAACGCATATGTTGGTACAGGTCTCGTGGGAGCTCCTGCCTGTGGGGATGTAATGAAGCTACAAATTGAAGTTAGTGAGGATGGAATTATTACAGATGCAAAATTTAAAACATTTGGTTGTGGTTCTGCTATTGCTTCAAGCTCTTTAGTAACTGAATGGGTTAAGGGTAAATCCCTTGATGAGGCTGGTAGTATAAAAAATACTGAAATAGCTAAGGAATTATCTTTGCCACCAGTAAAACTCCATTGTTCTTTATTGGCAGAAGATGCCATAAAAGCGGCAATAGCTGATTATAGAACTAAAAAACCATAAGTAGCTATTATGAAAAATGTTATGTCATTGACTGATGCAGCAGCCCAGCAAATAAAGAGACTGATAGACAAACGTAATAGACCGTCTTTTGGTATTAGGATTGGCGTAAAGTCTGGTGGTTGTTCCGGTCTATCTTATTATGTAGAATATGCGGATGTCAAAAATAAGTTTGATGAGGTGATAGAAGATAAAGGTGTACGAATATTAATTGACCCAAAAGCTCTAATGTATCTTCTAGCCAGTGAAATGGATTATGTAGAAGACAAGTTTAAATCCGGGTTTACTTTTAATAATCCAAATGAAAAAGGTAGTTGTGGGTGTGGGAAGTCGTTTAATATATAAGAAAATATTTCTGTTTTTATAAAAGATGCCGTAAAACCCATATGTCTTTAGCGTGTAGAATGTAAGACGTTACTCACCTTGAGTTTCATCTTTCGAAACTCTACTTCTGCTGGTGATTTGGACAATGATGCGGTACTCGAATCCGTAACGGAATTAGAGTACGCTGCGGTTCGAGGTGAAGCGTCTCCTTCAAATCCCTCAGCATAAGCGAGTTTCGAAAGAGCAATTATCTTTTATCTAAATTTTATAAAAATAGATAAATATTATTTAATAACAAAAACACGTTTTTGTTGAATAAGTTTATGGCACACTTCAAGTAACTCAATGATAGGTAAGCCACTAGTTTGACTAGTGAGACCATCAAGGCTTGGCCTTTAGATTTAGTATAAAATAAAAAGTTATCATATATAACTTCTTTGGCTTGACGGTCAAAGGAGAAAATATATGACAACATACGAAAGTTTAAATCATTCTAAATGGGATTGCAAATATCATATTGTGTTTATTTCAAAGTGTCGTAAAAAAGAATTGTACGGGAAGGTTAGAAAATATCTTGGGAACGTATTCCATGAGTTAGCTTTTCAACGTGGGAGAAAGATCATAGAGGGGCATATGGTACAAGATCATGTGCATATGCTCATCAAGATTCCTCCTAAATATTCTGTAGCTGAAGTAATAGGCTATATCAAGGGGAAAAGTGCTATAGCCGTTGCTAGGCAGTTTGGTGGACGAAAACGTAATTTTAATGGAGAAAAGTTGTGGGCTAGAGGTTATGCGGTCTCAACTGTAGGATTTGAAGAGAATCAGATCAAACACTACATTAAGAATCAAGAGCAACTTGATAGTTTAGGCTCTGACGAATCAGGAGAATTTTAATTAACAATGGCAGCCCTTTGGGCTGCTCATAACCGTCAAGCCCCTCGCTTTGCGAGGGCGTTCTGACTTACGCATACAAGCAACTATCGCAACTTTCTTAGGTTTAAAATTATTAACAAGCCTATCATATAAAATTTTTAAATATTGGAAACCATTCTTACCAGCTAATACTGCCATGTATAAAGCATCTCTAGGTATTTTCCTGCCTCCTCGAATAAATCTTCGTCCTTGCTTATTACCACTATCACGAGCATATGGAGCTATACCAACAATTGATGACAATTCATTGCTACTATAATTTTTATCCCCTAATTCAGGTACAAAACTAATTAGTTTTGTAGCTAAACATTTACCAATACCAGGTACAGTCTCTAATATTTTTACCTTCTCTTTTAACTCTTCTGACTCATCTATTGTTTTGTTTAACTTTTTATCAAGCTCAGCTATTTCATTCTGTAAAAATTTAATGAGCTTTTCTATACTCTCTTTATCAATACCATCAATGCTATGATGTAGTCTTTTCTTTTCATTGCTAAGCATTAATACTAAATCTTCTCGTCTTTGTTGACATCTCTTCAAAGTCTCTGTGATTCAACTTGATATATATAATTCGCTGAAAGCTGCATCTTATCCGCATAATATGCTAATTTAAATGCATCCTTCCTATCAGTTTTACACAAATTCACCGATTTACTAAAAGAATTAAAACTATATGTATTGACCTTATGTATTTGTTGGTTATTATTATCCAGCTTTTGACAAATCTCAGCTTCGTATCCTCCAGTAGGTTCACATATTATTAGCTTAATCTCTTGCTCTTTTGCTAATTTAATCATCTCTTCATGACCAGCTGCATCATTGGCAAAACGATGATATTTAGGTTTATCTCTTGTATTATACCAATTGCAATAATTAACACGGTGTATTTATCCAGTCTCTATACATAATTGATTTTACTAAATCTACATTATGAGCAAATTGATTCCAAGCGTAACAAGCCATAGTGACGATATCTTCATATACACCATAACATTGGTTAGACAAGAAATGATTTTTGATCCATGCCCAAACTTGTTCCATTGCATTAAGTTCCGGTGCATAGGGCGGAAGCGGTATCAAAGTGATATTGCTTGGCACAGTTAGTTTTTTGGCTGTGTGCCAACCTGCATTATCCGTTAGTAAAGCTATATGTCGGTTGCCTTGAATACTGCGAGAAAGGTCTTCTAAGAATTTATTCATTGCCTGTGTATTTGCATATGGTAAAATTAATGCAAAAGCTTCTCCTGTATCATGGCAAGCAGCTCCATAAATATATGTTGAAATGAATTGCTGTTGCCGAACTTTACGGGGTCTAGTGCCACGCTTAGCCCATATACGAGTTAAGCTACCTTGTTGCCCAACTCGAGTTTCATCCTGAGACCATATATCAACTTTACATCTATCGATATTTTTTGGTAATAATTCTGTTAGCATGTCTGGGAAGTTTTTTTATATGTATTTTGAGTCTCTTGATTTGACTTTGGATGCATTGAACGAGAAGTAATCCAGCTAAAACCAAGGCGGTGCATAGTATTGTAGACTGTTTTTAAAGTACATTTAGCACCATATTCCTCAAGTAACATGATATGTAGCTCCTTTCCAGTTATATACCCACCAGTTTTACTTTCACTGAGCGTATTGATTTTATCAAAAAGAGTAGACTCTTGTATAGTGTTAATCTTCCTAGGGGCACCGCTTCTTTGTGATTCAAATAATCCTTCAAAACCATGATTCCTAAATCTTCTGAGCCATGATTGCACAGTTTTCCAGTGTGACTTCACTATTTCAGATATGGCTTTAAAAGATTTGCCTAATTGAAGGTAATACATCGCCAATAAACGTATACGATTTCGACCATGCGGCTCATGTTTCATCATTTTTATAAAATCATGACCATGAAAACCTTGCGGTAATATTAACCTAGCCATTTGAGTACCTTTATCAGTTAAAAACCCATTTTACACCACTGCGTTAATTATTGCGATTGGTATTATATACACATATATCAAGCCAGTTTTTACTTACGTCTAGACCTATTATTTTATTCATGATATAATCTCCTTCTTCTTATTGTGCAAGGCTGCTCTTTTTAAGACCACCTTCTGCAATTTGTTCAAGGTAAACTACCAAAAAGAGGGTACTTATTCTCTTAGCGACTATTTTAGTCAAGGTCTATTCAAGTCACCCTCTTTAATTACTTATAACACATTCTTAAGATATAAGCTCTTTAGGTACGAGTAAAATAGGAAATTTTATAGTCAATCATATTTTATGTTCCCTTGATGCAACTAATATAACTAATGGAGAAAAAATAAAATATATAAAGATTCTAGAGGAATTTGTATCAAAGTTTGTTCAAGAAATGGATAAGAATTCAATGGAACAATTAAAATTTTGGATACAATTATATAATCTTGTATTAATTCGTGAGCATTTAAAGAAGGGCGAGGAAAGTGTTATCAAAATATTAAAAAAATTGCTCGCTTTTTTCATGATAAAAAGTCTGATAATCACCAAGAAACTTATCAAAGTTGGAACATTTCTGACTAAGTATCATATACAACAAAGAATAAAGATGTTGTAGTACGTCTTAGTAAGAAACATAATAATTATGCTAGCATTGACCCTGAACTGTTAGGATCATTAGAGATATCCGAGCAGCAACAATTTACCACTGCTTTAAAGAAAGGTATAGTAAAAAATCCTAACCTTAATGGGGTTAAAATGATTAGGTTCGTGTTTTCTAGAACTTAAAATAAATGCATATGCTCGGTTATACGCAAGCAAAATTTATGAAAATGATAATGGGGCTGTTTTAGTGTTTTTGATAAAAAAACTGATCATGATGGCATAAAAAGGGCATTGCGTGCTGAGAATATTGAGTGTATAAAAGTTTTTAGGGGTGTAGATCATAGTACACAGATAGAAGATTATCCTTTAAAGTGTGATGTTTTTCCGAAAGATTAT
Organism: Candidatus Tisiphia endosymbiont of Metellina segmentata; assembly: GCF_964030715.1. NCBI lineage: Bacteria > Pseudomonadati > Pseudomonadota > Alphaproteobacteria > Rickettsiales > Rickettsiaceae > Candidatus Tisiphia > Candidatus Tisiphia endosymbiont of Metellina segmentata. The sequence goes on along the minus strand of NZ_OZ034919.1, from coordinate 1,636,182 downwards.
TCCATGTATGAGGAAGTGAGCTGCATGGGAGATATTTAAATGCTTCACTAATTAAATCGATTTGTTGTATGAATTATTTGCTAAATTAAATTCGAGGATTGGTATTACATACTATTGAGCTTAAATTGCTTTCCATAATACTTAACAAAATGTTATTAAATCATGAACGAAAAAAACAAAAATGTTTATTAAAAGGAAGAACATTTTAAAAGCAAGTGCAATATCTATGATATTTGTGATTAGCTTTGTTATATTAACAAATATATTGGTACGTCGTTGTATCAATCATGAATATCATCAGCAAAACCTAATAAAATTAGAAGAATATCATAATATAATTAGATCGCTTTTAGTTGATAAATTTAATATTAATTATATATTAAGTAGTAATGATATATCTGATCAAATCTCTATTTTAAAAGAACATATTAGGTGTTTTCATTTCGAAGTATCATATACCAAATAGCGTGTATGGCAAGAATGATCTACCTTATACCACTCTACAAGAACTACTAGATATAGTATCAAACCAAGCATTTAAATACAATATTACTATTAATAATCATTCAATTATATCTAATGGTGTGGTAGAATTTCAGGAGAGTGTGAACAAGCAGTATTACATTAATAAAGACCTCACTTATAATATCTCAATACAAATTTCTCCTAATTCTTATTATACACAACAAGCTATCTCTAGGGTTAAGCAGCAAATTTTATTATTAAATATAGGTTCTGTATTTACAATTTTAGTACTATGTATAATAGTATTGTATCTATCTTATAGAGATAAAAAAATTAAACTTAAACTTAACAAGTTAGAGACAGATTTAACTAACAGTATGGAACATAGTAAAAATATTCTATTATTTCACAAAATAAACGAAGAGTTTACTCTAAAATGTTATCACTATTCTAAAAGTAGTAATAATAAAAAATCATTTAATATCTCTAATACTGTTAATGTAGAAGAAGAACTAGGATATAATAGTGAATATTTTCCATTACCAATAACAACATTAGAGTCCCACAATGAAATTAACTACCATACAATAAAACTAACTCCGATAATTTTATATCTACAAAGTTATTATACAGGATACACAGCTTGCTATAATTCTAATATTAAATTAGATATAGTCAGTAATATAGAGACACTTGAAGTGCCTTTTGAATCGGAAATATTTAACCAAATTATGGTTAGTGTATTATCTAATATCTTGTACTTTAATAAAAATACAGAAAGATCGAGATGTGTAAAGTTAATATTTCAAAACAACTTGATTACCTTTATCGGTGAAGGGTTTAGTTTAGACCAAAATTTAGCAGTAAGATATTCTGAAAAAATATTTAATGATACAGCTAATTTATACATATTAAATTTGGGACAAATATTTATTTTGTTAAAAAGTTTTAAAATAAATTGTCAAGTAACTCAATGATAGGTAAGCCACTAGTTTGACTAGTGAGACCATCAAGGCTTGGCCTTTAGATTTAGTATAAAATAAAAAGTTATCATATATAACTTCTTTGGCTTGACGGTCAAAGGAGAAAATATATGACAACATACGAAAGTTTAAATCATTCTAAATGGGATTGCAAATATCATATTGTGTTTATTCCAAAGTGTCGTAAAAAAGAATTGTACGGGAAGGTTAGAAAATATCTTGGGAACGTATTCCATGAGTTAGCTTTTCAACGTGGGAGAAAGATCATAGAGGGGCATATGGTACAAGATCATGTGCATATGCTCATCAAGATTCCTCCTAAATATTCTGTAGCTGAAGTAATAGGCTATATCAAGGGGAAAAGTGCTATAGCCGTTGCTAGGCAGTTTGGTGGACGAAAACGTAATTTTAATGGAGAAAAGTTGTGGGCTAGAGGTTATGCGGTCTCAACTGTAGGATTTGAAGAGAATCAGATCAAACACTACATTAAGAATCAAGAGCAACTTGATAGTTTAGGCTCTGACGAATCAGGAGAATTTTAATTAACAATGGCAGCCCTTTGGGCTGCTCATAACCGTCAAGCCCCTCGCTTTGCGAGGGCGTTCTGACTAAAAATAAGTACTCTACAACAATAGAAATAAAACTAGATAATGTACCAACAGAGTTAAATACCGACACTACCCAAAAGGCACAGATAATTAAAATGAATAAGTATAGAAAACTTAACGACTTAAAATGAGAAACTTTATACTATTACTATTTATAGTAGTAATTCCTACTTGTGAAGCATATGCAGTACTTCTTTTTAATAAAGAAGAGCCAGTATACTATTTCGTTAATCATGAGGAACAAATTAACAACATAAGAAAGTTATTAATAAGAGACAAAATAGTAGGTATTACAGGTATCAGTGGTATAGGAAAAAGTGAAATAGCTAGAAAATATGCACAAAAATATCAACAAGATTACGATATTATTGCGTTTTTAGATGCAAGTATAGATTTAATCCCACAATTTGTTTTATTGGCCAAAGAAATAAATCAAAAAATATGTTCAAAAACGGGGTGTTTCATTTCAGAAAGTACCGGAAGCGTTAAACAAAACCTTATGACATATCTTAAACCTCAGGGGAGGTGGTTATTAATATTCGATAATTTACATATTAATGAAAATAACAAAATTAAGGATATTATTGATTGGCATCATAATGGACATATTATGATTTGTTCGCAAGATAGTCAATATTTACTACCAAGAATCTCAGTTCCTTATTTACAAGAAAAAGACATTTTTATGGCAATTAATAAGCTTATAGACGAGCGATCAGAGGAATTTAAAAAAGATTTGGCATGTAATTTAAAAGGTTATCCAACTAATATAATTGGACATAGTGCTATTTTTTTACAAAGCAATAACCACATGACAATCAAAGAGTATATAAATTATATACGAAAACATGATAACAAATTAAATACACATTTATCAATAGTATTAAATGAAATTACATCAGAAGCCAAAACACTATTATACTATATGGCGTTATTAAATAATCAAAAAATAGGTAATAATTTACTAGAACATCTAGTAGATGATAAGAAGAAATTATCCGATTTAATTGATGAGATAGTAAGATTTGGTTTAATTGAACAAATTAGTAACAATAGAAATAAAAAAGTATTTCGAATGCATGATGCAGTAAAATATGAGATATTAAATATATACGATTTAGCTACTAATAAGAAAACTATTGATAAACTACTTATTAAAATACAACATTTAATGTCAGGGGAGATGGTAAATCAATTTTATTTAATTATGCAGGATAATACCTTTGAAAGTAATGTAGAAGTACTGCTAGCTAATGCGGATAAGTATAATAGTAATATTTATACAAGCATGGTCTTGCATAATAGCCTACTTGGCTACTACTTACGTTCTAGAGAACCATATAATGCCAAAAAAATGGTAAGTTGGTTTAAAGAACACGAACATAAGTTGATTTGGCAAAATATGACAGAATTAGAGCAAGTAGCGTATAGTAGGTATTTAGGACGTATAGGACGATATGAATACTTTGTTGTTAATCACCATTCAGATATAGTCATGCAATATTTAGTGAAGGCTAAAAACGCCATAAATAGTTTACCAAACAATGAGGTAGCAAAATCATCAATTTATTATGAAATGTTTCAAGTTCAGGTATTCACAGGGCAAGTAAAGGAGGCAGAAGATAACTTACATATTATACAAAGTATAATGCTTAATAATAAAAACTTTATGCATAAAGCAAGCATGATAGATTATGGTATGGCTAGAATATTATTAACTCAAGGAAAGTATCAGCAGGCTTTATTAGCAATTATAGATACGATAAGTAAAGAAAAAGCTCAGCTAAATAAATCTAGGATATTGGCACAAATAAGTGATGTAGAATTAAGACAAGAAAATGCATGGCTTGCACCCATTTATACTTTGCAAGCAGAAATACTAAATAATATGCAAAAATTTGAAGAGGCTTACGCTATAACTAACGATGTATATACTAAGATAATGAGTAGTGATCTAAATGAAATTAAAGATATCACATCTACAACAATAGCATATTGTTTAACAGAGTTGTCAAAATCTGAATTAGGACTAAAGAGGCAGAATGATGCTTGGAAACATATAGTAAAAGCAGTTGATATACTGATACAAGACCAAGATAGAAACAATAGGGAAAATGGAGTTAGAGAATTCCATAGATATATTTTTAGCTAATGCTTTAGTAGTAAAAGCAAATATATTAAGTACTTTAGGGAAAGCAGAAGAGGCTATGATTAATTATAGATTAGCTAAAAATATTTATTGGAACATATTTAATATTAAAAACATCGGCAATATGGATAATGTAAGTTATGCCTTCTCTCAGGCAGCAAAAACTGCTACGAAATTAACCAATAAAAGTGACAGACATATACAATGCACTTATTTTTACTCACTTCTTTTGACATATTTTGGTTCTGATCACCCTAGGAGTAAAAAATTATATGGAGTATGCCCATAAAAGCATATTGTCTGAAGTGAATAATGCTCTAGAACCCAGTGTTAATCTAAATATTAGAGTTATTTTTTATAATGTTTTTGAATAAGCCATTTAGTAAAATTTTCATCAGCTTTATTTAAACTCAACTGTGAAGAGTATTCGTATACTTCTTTAATAAGAGCAAATACGTTACTATACCTTACAGCAATAGGATAGTGAATTAGCTCAAGTTCATTAATGATTTTATCACAAGTATCACGAAGCAAAGAAATATTAAGTATAGAATCTTGGTTATCGTGATCTAATAATAATTCTTGAATTTCAATATTAAAAGCACCTGCTATAGATTGCAATACTTCTATAGTAGGATTTTTGGAAGTACCCCTGAATATATTTGTAACGCTTCTACCTTGTCCAATCTTATTTTCAAGATCAGCAACACGCCAATTTTTTTCTTTTAATAGCCTTTCAATATTTTTCTTAATAATTAAGTGTGACATTCTTATAAATAAATGAATTTAGTTAGACATTTCAGTTGACAATATTATATATTTATATACACTAAAAATAAATGTATATTATTATGCATAATATTATAAGTATTAACTGTATTGATATACTAAAGTTTGTACAAGGTAAAGTAGTTTGTCAAAGTATTTATTTAAATAACCTGAATTCGATGTAACTTGTTACATCGAATTCAGTGTTATATATAGAAACAGTCAGGTTTGAAGCGGTTCTACACCTGATTGTTAAAATATAACACTCCATTCAATATGTGATTTTAATAATTAAAATCACATATTGAATGGTGAAAAAAGTTAAAATGCACTTGCAGAATTGCTTCAAGAATGCATTTTTCCTTATATTAAAGCCAATTCGTAATAAGAATTAACTAATTCTTATTACGAATTGGGGTAGTATGTATGGAAAGCAAGATGCAACTCAAGATATTTTAATCCCAATATTAAAAGAACAAGATAGTTCACAAAAAAACATGTTGAAGCGATATCATAACAAAACAATAAGAAATTAGAATGTGGCAGCAATACTTAGCAATAATATTAATTATTATTGAAGGTTTATTAATCTTAATATCTTTGAAATATTTGCATCAGATAAATATAACTAGTAAAGATTTCTCAAATATATTTGGCAAAGCTAAGGCAGATACATCTCGTTTATTTAAAGAACTACAACAGTTAAGTGCTGTAACCAGTAAAAGAGATGATAACATTTTAAGCGTAGTGTATCACTTAGAGGATATCGAACTGTATATCAAAAGTATTTTGAGCATACTTGAACAACAAGAAAAGTGTAAGACAACTGAAGAGTCAACAAATAAATCCAAAATAAGTAATAGTAAAACCAAAATAAAATTATAGCATAGAAGACAGAATGTGTGGTTGTGATAAGGCAAGCAACTATCGTTGTTATACTCAAATGATTTGAAGAATTGGATTTGAAAATGAATGGTGAACATGCGAATCCATGGTATTTTCAAAAAACAATTCGTAGGAGCAGAAGAGTATACTAATCATGTCAACAATACAAGGTCAATAATAATGATTAGAAACTGTATTATTATAAATAATACGGGCTATCTTTTATTTATAGCATTATCTATTTAATTACGAATTGCTATTGACTAAAATAGTTGCTGGTAATATAATGTCGACTTAATTTGTTTAAATTTTAGTTAGGATATTTTTCATGTTCGCAATCGTCAAATCAGGCGGGAAACAGTATAAAGTCGGCAAAAACAGTGTCATCAAAGTAGAAAAAATTGACGGTGAAAGAGGTGCAAAAATCCAATTTGACCAAATATTGATGATTGGTGAAGATTCAAAGCCATCTTTTATAGGTACGCCAATGGTTAAAGGAGCTCTTGTTACTGCCGAAATTACTAACCAGTTTAAAGATAGTAAGGTTATTGTCTTTAAGAAAAAACGTCGTCAGAATTATCGTCGCAAGACTGGTCATAGGCAGGAATTGACCGAACTGAAAATATTAGACATTACTAAACTATAATAGGATTTATTTAAGGATATATAAATGGCAACTAAAAAAGCTGGTGGTAGTTCTAGAAACGGCAGAGACTCGATCGGTCGTAGGTTGGGTGTTAAAAAATATGATGGACAATATGTGATACCAGGTAACATTATTGTTAGACAACGTGGTACTAAATTTTACCCAGGTAAAAATGTTGGACTTGGTAGAGATCATACGTTATTTGCATTGATTGCAGGCAAAGTAGAATTTTCTAGTAAGAGAGACTATAAAATAGTCAATATTGTGCAGTGATGATGCTATTTCTGCCTGCAGATGTCATCCCTATTCACCACACAATGTTACCCCTGCGTAGACAGGGGTCTAAAAAAGTTTAACAAACCCTCTTGGTCTATTTTTTTAGGTTCTGCTACCTACGTAGGAATAACATCGAAAATTACGCTTGCAGATTTATGTCAATAATAGTTCAAAAATTTGGTGGAACTTCCGTTGCTAACATTGCAAGAATAAAAGAAATTATTCCAATAATTAAGCTTGAAAAGCAGCATGGCAATCAAGTAATAATTGTCGTTTCAGCTATGACCGGGGTTACCAACCAACTAGTTACTCTATGTAATGAAGTCTCTAGTCTTAAGACCAATTCAGAACTCGCAGAATATGATGCCGCTCTTTGTAGCGGGGAGATGGTAACAGCATCTTTACTAGCCCTTAAACTACAAGAACAAGGCATGAGTGCAAGATCTGTGCTGGCATGGCAATTACCGATTCTAACCAATGATAATTATAGCAAAGCTTTGGTTGAACAACTCTCTACTAGTTTGTTAATAGAATGTATTAAGCAAAACATCATTCCAATAGTTGCTGGATTCCAAGGTGTTACCAATAATAATAGGTTGACAACGCTTGGTCGAGGAGGATCAGATACTACCGCCTCTTTAATTGCAGCTGCTATGAAAGCTGATAGATGTGATATATACACTGATGTGGAAGGAGTGTTTACTGCCGATCCTCGCATTGTCCCGGGAGCAACAAAATTATCACAGATTAGTTTTGAAGAAATGCTAGAATTTACATCTTGTGGAGCTAAAGTGCTGCATCCACGTTCCTTAGAGGTTGCTATTAGATATAATGTACCCATACGCGTTTTATCGTCGTTTTTATTCCCATTATACCACGAAAAAAATGGTACACTAATAACATCTAGAGATAAAATTATGGAAAATAGGCAAATTACTGGTATTACTTCCAACAAAAATTTATTACAATTACTGGTATCCTCCCAATTGAGTTTTTCTAAGATATGCAAACTCATCGCTGACCATAATATTCACCTAGAATTAATGGAAAATATTAAGACAAATATACAATATAGTTTCATTATCCAACTATCCGATAAAAATAAATTACAACATTTACTAGATGATCTAAAAAATACTAATCAAATAAATAATTTGATCATTGATAGTCAAATTTCTATAGTATCAATTATTGGTTATGGTATTAAAAATGATCAGACCCTACTTGGTATGGTATTAAATGAACTAGAAAAAGAAAATATATCAGTGAAAAAGATACAAATCTCAGAAATTAAAATTTCTATCCTAATAAAAGACCTAGATACCGAGAAAACAATACGTTGTTTGCATCAATTATTTGAATTATCAGAAAATTAAGCAGAATTATGTCTAAAAGAAAAAAATTTGTAGAACTTTTTGTAACTTTTTTCTATATAGGTAGAATAAAATATTGTCCTGGTACATTTGGGTCTTTAGCTGCTTTCCCTTTGTGCTACTTGATCTTATATCTTTCTATAACTAATCAACTAATTTTTTCATTTACTAATTTCACAACTTTACAAGCACAACTTATTACTCTCTTTATTATTACTCTTTTGATTTGCCTATTGTTATTTATATTAGGCACGTACTTCTCTTCAATATACATACAGTATGATACACAGGACGATCCAAAAGAAGTGGTGATTGATGAGGTAGTTGGTCAAATGCTAACAATAATACTAAGTTGTTTTTCTGTGGTTTTCGTAAACTACTCAGGACTTACAAAATATTTAAGTTCACAACTAATAAATTTTATCTTTTTATTTGCTTTGCCCTTAGTGTTATTTAGATTTTTTGATATAATAAAACCATGGCCAATAAATTGGCTCGATGCTAATATCAAAGGGGGTGTTGGTATTATGGTAGATGACATTGCAGCAGCAATCTTTGCTTCAGTCATGCATTATGCTATCACTTTTACTTTAATAAATTGGTTTGGCTAAATAGTCGGTCCGCCAAAAATATTTAAAGCCCCCATAATCTATGATTGAATAAAATTTTTACAAAAAAAATTCTAATATTTGCACTAAAATTAAAAATTGTTTTCAATTTTATTGAAAAATTTCTGTTTTAGTAAAATTTTTACATGAGCTTATTGTTAACGATTTTTTTAATCGTTTAGCAAGTTTTTTAATGATAATTTTTTTATGTAGAGTTAGGCATGATGTGTAAATGATTGGCAATACATCGTAAATTCAAACCTATAGCAGAGATTATTGGATTGATCACATCTCCTATCAACACCCTTCAAGAAGTTTCTGCCCATCCTGCCATATTGTTTCAAATGCCCTATTATTGGTTCTATAGCACTGCGTCTCCTGATCATACACTTGTCTTCTTTCAATAACTTTTTCCGAGTTTTTGGGGTATATACCTTACTCTTCTCTTTAACATTGCTGCCAGTATAACCAAGATCAACAAACGATTTTTTTATCTTTATTCCAGTTACATTTTCTACCGCTTCAAAACTCTGCTGCAATGTATGACCATCATAAGGATTATTATGAAACGATTTTGCTGACAGTACAAAATTTCTACGACCACTGACTACTACCGCAACTTTATTGCCAAACTCATATGGCTTGTTTCGTTTTCCCTTCCCTATACACTCTACCTCAGGGGCATGAAAACTATACAATATTTTATTCTGTTCTTTGTATTGCTTTTTCTCTTCTCTTTTTAAAACAGATTGGCTATGTATTTGTTTTACTTTTTTCAATACTTCTTGATCTGTGATAGATAAGTTTAATTTCTGATTTTTTATCTCACGCTCACATATTCTAACCAAACGACCAAGTAACGTTTTTAAATGCTTCATTATTTTCCAACGCTTCTTGGCTTTGCTATGCTCTTTATACTTCCAGAGCTTTATTATATCTCGCTTATAGGTTCTAGCGTAGGTTTCGTTTAAACTTATACCCAAACTTTGGCAAAGCTTCACAATACTAATCCTAGCTTTATCCATTAAATAAACATCATGTGGGTGCTTGATATTCTTAATTTGTACCGTTGTATCAGCAATTATCAATTCCAAATCTTTTTTTTTAATTGTGTTAGTTCTTATTCCAACTCTTATCAACTCTGCTAATATCTCGTTATATCCAAATTCACCTAATAAATTACGAAATCTTCTTATGCTAGTTTCCGACATCGCTATATCTGTTTCTATATATTCCCACCCACAAAAATATTGCCAATACATGTTTTCTTTTAGTTCTTCCTCTGATAATGAATCTGAAAAATTATACATTGCTTGTAGCATCGTTACACCAAGCATCACTCTATGACATTTTCTATTTCTACCAAATCTCTTAATAGAAACATTTTTTGATAACCATTCTTCTAGAACAGACCAATTTATTAATTCTCTTAATTTATATAGCTTATTATTTGAGTTTAATTCTTCTTTTAATTTATAACCAAAAAGTTTTCCTTGTTTTTGTGATTTGATAATATTTTCTATTGGCATATTGACTGAAATCCATAAGGTTTATTAGCATATTTTAACATTTTCTTATGGATTTCTTTATTATTTTCTGCCATTAAAAACTATTATCTATAAGACTTATAGAGTTTTGCCGGACAGACGAGATAACATAGCGTAAGTTTTGAATTAAAATATTAACTACATACCAATATTTGCTTAATGCAAGTTTCTTTTAATTGGGACGAATTTTATCTCCAAATCTAATGGCAACTTGTCCAAAGTCCAAATTAACAGGATTTCCACAAAATATCAAAAGTATAGTTTTTTAGTAACAAATGAATTGAGGTCACAAATCTCAATAACCCTGATACAATCAAGTTAAATTAATTTATAATAGTTGTAATTAATTATATCTTTTACTACCAAATATCTATTGGGCGGAAATCCTGATTAATTGCTAGACTTAGTGGATACAAACATACAAAATACTCTGCTCCTCCAGGTATAAAAACTATGTGGACAGCTCTGAAAATTTTTTATCCAATCACACAAATGTTTTATTTGATGTCAACTAAAACTTAAGGCTAATTGTCAGATTTAGTCTTGGCTTCGATGTTTCGCTTTTTACAATTTATTACTGTCTGTCTAATTTCTTGGCATTCGTCAATGAACTTTTTAAAGTCATCATCATCTTCACTATGAAAAGCATGTCCACAATCATACAAATATTTTGTGAATTGATCATAAAAATTTTTGTGCATCTTATTCAATGTCTCGTAGGCTAGGTTATTATAAATCTTTTCAAGATTTTTCTTTGCATAACCAATGTATTCGTTTATATTAATAATCTCTATCTTTCCTTTTTTCTGAAAATGCATAAGTAAGCTAATTATATGTTTGACTTTACCTTCCTCCTCCACCTTTGTCGCTTTCAGATCACTTTTTACCTCATTAATCAACCTGTTAAATGTGTCATCGTCTAAAGGATTAGAATAGTATCGAAGCAGACGATACAAAGCAGTGTTTAATTCTGTTTTAATTTTCTCACACTCGATTTTATTCTTGAAAATAATGTTTGCCCATATTTCCCTACTCAAGTATGATTTATAGATCAGCTGACATAAGTATTTCTTATATTTGTCATAAAAACTTTTTTCGCCATTTTTAGCATCGTCGTTGGTCATGTTCGACCAGAGTTTTGTTTCCAGTTTATCACTGTAATGATGTTCTAATGATAAGATTAAGAATGTTTCCAAAATAGTCCGGAACTTATTATCATTAATATTATCACAGTGTTTTAATGCATCGCGATATAACCTCTGAAAGGAAAGTATACTGTGTTCTAAAGATCTAAAATTTTTATAATCAGCTTGATTGAAAATCTTTATGATATGATCTGCTAAATCTAGTAATTTCTTCTTTAGTTCTTCCGCTTCTACTTGATTCAATATTGTAATTACTATATCATCAACATCCGCTGTGAGGGGAAAAGTAATAGATATTATTTTTTCTTTTATTATGTTGAATGTACCTAATTGTTTATCTTTTTCTTGGTTTTTTGGATATCTATTAACAATTTGCTCTGTATTAGCAATAATAATAGTTTTAACTTTTTGTTGCTCAACAAAGTAATTAATGTATCCCAATAATTCTTCTATTGGAATTGTAGATCTTTCTAGATCATCAAAAACTAAAACAAATGAGTTCTTTGGGAATAATAGAGAATATACTTTATATACCACTACATTTGTCGCTATATGCTCTGCTAAAAATGCAAATACAGTATCCCAACATCGCCATACTCCTACTCCTACTCCTATTCCTATTCCTAATACTACTATTTCTATTATTTCTGTTATAGGATTCAAAAAGAATATTCCCTTTATAAAACATTGTATTGGTGATATCAATAGCACAGTTATTAATACTGTGAAAAATAATTTGATGAGCATTTTGATTAGCATGCGTAGAGAAAACTTGGCATTTATTTGTAGTAGAGTATTTAACATTTACTAAGATCAGATGTTTTTGATATACCATTTAAGCTTATATATGCTATATTGTGCAATGAATCAATGTATTTGTTGATAAACTGAGTTTTACCTATTCCCCAATCTCCAGCAATTAGAACAGCATAGTTACTCTTCTTTTTACTCATGTTATTACAATAATCATCTAAGTATTTTTCTATATGCTCATTTGGTTTAGAAATGCATGATTGAGAATCAGATGAAGTCACGTATATATCTCACATTTATTAATCTGAAAAAGATTATATATTACAGAATTAGGCATCGTCAAGTTAACTTAACAAAACTTACGCTATGTTTTACAACAAGTGGCTTAGTACTGGGATATTATTAAAATTCCTTACTATGAAAAAATGACTTTTAGCTAAGGCTTCTAGTCATACTTGAGATAACATAGCGTAAGTTTTAGATTATTTTCATTGGTGATGATAAGGAATCATTCTATTAGCGTATATTGACTTTTTCGATAATAGTAATTATATTGTAAACATAATCAATGAAAATCGTTAAATGGATATACAACAATCCCCGGCTGGACAAATCGTTAAATCGCCCAAAGGATATAATGCCTTCGTGCCTAATAGTTTGCCACCAAAACTTGAATGGGATGTTTCTGTGGTCAATGCCTTATCTCGTGCCGATTTTTTGTTGGGCAAATTAGCACGTGAAGGTAGCAGACTGCCTAATCCTCATCTACTTATGCGTCCATTCATTATGCGTGAAGCCGTACTATCGAGTAAAATAGAAGGCACACAGGCAACGCTTGGTGAAATCTTAGCAGCTAATGCCGGTGCTAATGTTAAACAAAATCCTGACGATCTTCAGGAGGTGCAAAATTACATCAATGCCCTTGATTATGGACTGAAGCGTTTAGAAGAGCTGCCTTTATCGCTACGTCTAATCAAAGAAATTCATGAGCAATTAATGCAAGGTGTTAGGGGGTTTCATGCAACACCGGGGGAATTTAGACGTAGTCAAAATTGGATTGGAACTCCTGGGTGCACTCTGAATACAGCAAAATTTGTACCACCACCCCCTGACAATTTAATGGATTGTTTAGGGAATTTAGAAAAGTTTTTACATGATAGGCAGTTGCCGCCGTTGATTCACATTGCACTTTGCCACTATCAGTTCGAAGCTATTCATCCCTTTTTAGATGGTAATGGACGTGTTGGGCGATTACTGATTACCTTACTGCTGGTTGAGCAAAGAATGTTGCCTTCTCCTCTGTTATATTTAAGTGCGTTTTTTGAGGCAACACGCGATGAATATTACAAGCAGCTTTATAACGTTAGCTCAAAAGGCACATGGTATGAGTGGTTTATTTATTTTTTCAATGGTGTAGCTGTTCAATCTGAAGATGTCTTGTCACGTGCTGAACGTATCAACGAATTATTAAATCAATGGAAAATTGAAGTGGCAAGCAGTGGTTCCCAAGTTACTATGAACCTTGTGCAACATTTTGCTGTGAATCCCTATTTTACCACTAACAAAATTGCAACAGAGTTAGGTATTGCCTATAGCACTGCACAAAGGGCAATTCAAAAGCTTGAAGCAATAGGAATTATAAAAAAGACAAATGATAACAAACGGGATAAAGTATATTGTGCCACTCAAATATTAGACATTTTGGAAGAACCTACGAAAATCAGGACTGACGCTTACTTTATCGTCTAAAAATCAGGATTATCAAAAATATCTTTACCAATTTTAGTCCATTGGTCTTTGATATGTGGGGACTCTGTTAATTCATTTTTTAAAGCAATTAATGCCCCAAATAGACTATTGGTAGGTAAGTCATCGAGCTTTGCTTTAGCAATCAATCCTCCCAGTTCAATTAAGCGACGAATACGCATTTTTCTTTCTATAATTTTAAGTTTAGCTTCTTCAGTAATAATTTTGGCTTTCTTTTGTTGTAATTTTAATCTTTGTTTTATAACATTCTCCATATGGTAAAATATTTTAGACATTATTGCTTACATGTCATGAATGCACAATAAATTTAAGAAGTCCAATGAATTATAGAGTTCCAATAAAACTGGACTTTGGACAAAATATTATTTACAAAAATAGAAAATTTAGTTTTAATAATTTACTTTGCTGTAACCTGCAATTTGTATATTATACCAATTGCAATAATTAACGCAGTGGTGTAAAATGGGTTTTTACCTGATAAAGGTACTCAAATGGCTAGGTTAATATTACCGCAAGGTTTTCATGGTCATGATTTTATAAAAATGATGAAACATGAGCCGCATGGTCGAAATCGTATACGTTTATTGGCGATGTATTACCTTCAATTAGGCAAATCTTTTAAAGCCATATCTGAAATAGTGAAGTCACACTGGAAAACTGTGCAATCATGGCTCAGAAGATTTAGGAATCATGGTTTTGAAGGATTATTTGAATCACAAAGAAGCGGTGCCCCTAGGAAGATTAACACTATACAAGAGTCTGCTCTTTTTGATAAAATCAATACGCTCAGTGAAAGTAAAACTGGTGGGTATATAACTGGAAAGGAGCTACATATCATGTTACTTGAGGAATATGGTGCTAAATGTACTTTAAAAACAGTCTACAATACTATGCACCGCCTTGGTTTTAGCTGGATTACTTCTCGTTCAATGCATCCAAAGTCAAATCAAGAGACTCAAAATACATATAAAAAAACTTCCCAGACATGCTAACAGAATTATTACCAAAAAATATCGATAGATGTAAAGTTGATATATGGTCTCAGGATGAAACTCGAGTTGGGCAACAAGGTAGCTTAACTCGTATATGGGCTAAGCGTGGCACTAGACCCCGTAAAGTTCGGCAACAGCAATTCATTTCAACATATATTTATGGAGCTGCTTGCCATGATACAGGAGAAGCTTTTGCATTAATTTTACCATATGCAAATACACAGGCAATGAATAAATTCTTAGAAGACCTTTCTCGCAGTATTCAAGGCAACCGACATATAGCTTTACTAACGGATAATGCAGGTTGGCACACAGCCAAAAAACTAACTGTGCCAAGCAATATCACTTTGATACCGCTTCCGCCCTATGCACCGGAACTTAATGCAATGGAACAAGTTTGGGCATGGATCAAAAATCATTTCTTGTCTAACCAATGTTATGGTGTATATGAAGATATCGTCACTATGGCTTGTTACGCTTGGAATCAATTTGCTCATAATGTAGATTTAGTAAAATCAATTATGTATAGAGACTGGATAAATACACCGTGTTAATTATTACAATTGGTATTAATTGTGTGTTCAATGTTATTGTAATAGTCACTTATGTCAATAAGATTTATTATAAAAGCTTTGATTACAAGAGATTGATACAGTTTATTGAGTGTTGTTACTAGATATTTAGGTATTTATTAGTCGATAAATAATCACTTTTAATCTTACTGTTGAGTAGGATATTAGTGAATATTTTTGATGATTTTGTCCAAAGTCCAAAATAAAAAATTTTCATATTTTTTTCTGAACCAGATAATTGATACAACAGAAGACTGCAAGCAATAATAAATGCAGGAGTTTCGCACTTAGGAAAAAATATGTTAATCTAGCAAGAAAGAGTTTTAGTTAAGCATGGCAAGATCAAAATGTAGCAAAGACTTATATAAATCATTTTTACAAGCAAGTAGCGTAAGATATAGTGGTAAAGCATTATCTGAAGTAAGTCCAATAAACCTATCTCACGAAGTGCAAGTCGATGGTTAAATAGTAAAGATTTCCGACCTAGTGGGATCTACAGAAAAGTATCAAAATATATTGATTGGGAAGCTTCTTGTTTATTAGTGGGAGATGACACGTTATTGTCAAAGCAATACAGTAAGAAAATTGAGCTTGTACATTATCAATATTCTGGAGCTGTACATGATGTTATACCTGGTATAGGGATGGTCAACTTACTGCATTACAATACTAAAACTGATCAATCTACCCCTGTAGATTATAGAATATATGATAAAGAAACTGATGGAAAAACAAAGAATGAGCATTTTTGTGCTATGCTTACTTTAGCTAAGGAAAGAGGGATCAATCCTTATGCCGTAGTAATGGATGCGTGGTATAGCGGGTTTGGAGAATTTAAAACATATACGTAATTTAGGTTGGAAATGGGTTAGTAACCTAAGAAAAAATAGAAAAGTTAATCATAATGTTAGCTTAGAAAGTTTAGAGATTCCCGATGAGGGACTAAAAATTCACCTACGTGGATACGGTTGGGTTACGGTATTTAAGTTTGTGGCAAAAAATGGTCGCATTGATTACATAACAACTAACTATCCCAAATGCTAAGCCACCGCTTTCAGCGGTGGAATCATAGTGTTTGACATATACTAAAGATATCCCTAAATGATTTTGCCGCTCAAAGCAGAATCAAGAAGGATAATGTATATGCCAAACTATAATACCAATTGCAATAATTAACACGGTGTATTTATCCAGTCTCTATACATAATTGATTTTACTAAATCTACATTATGAGCAAATTGATTCCAAGCGTAACAAGCCATAGTGACGATATCTTCATATACACCATAACATTGGTTAGACAAGAAATGATTTTTGATCCATTCCCAAACTTGTTCCATTGCATTAAGTTCCGGTGCATAGGGCGGAAGCGGTATCAAAGTGATATTGCTTGGCACAGTTAGTTTTTTGGCTGTGTGCCAACCTGCATTATCCGTTAGTAAAGCTATATGTCGGTTGCCTTGAATACTGCGAGAAAGGTCTTCTAAGAATTTATTCATTGCCTGTGTATTTGCATATGGTAAAATTAATGCAAAAGCTTCTCCTGTATCATGGCAAGCAGCTCCATAAATATATGTTGAAATGAATTGCTGTTGCCGAACTTTACGGGGTCTAGTGCCACGCTTAGCCCATATACGAGTTAAGCTACCTTGTTGCCCAACTCGAGTTTCATCCTGAGACCATATATCAACTTTACATCTATCGATATTTTTTGGTAATAATTCTGTTAGCATGTCTGGGAAGTTTTTTTATATGTATTTTGAGTCTCTTGATTTGACTTTGGATGCATTGAACGAGAAGTAATCCAGCTAAAACCAAGGCGGTGCATAGTATTGTAGACTGTTTTTAAAGTACATTTAGCACCATATTCCTCAAGTAACATGATATGTAGCTCCTTTCCAGTTATATACCCACCAGTTTTACTTTCACTGAGCGTATTGATTTTATCAAAAAGAGCAGACTCTTGTATAGTGTTAATCTTCCTAGGGGCACCGCTTCTTTGTGATTCAAATAATCCTTCAAAACCATGATTCCTAAATCTTCTGAGCCATGATTGCACAGTTTTCCAGTGTGACTTCACTATTTCAGATATGGCTTTAAAAGATTTGCCTAATTGAAGGTAATACATCGCCAATAAACGTATACGATTTCGACCATGCGGCTCATGTTTCATCATTTTTATAAAATCATGACCATGAAAACCTTGCGGTAATATTAACCTAGCCATTTGAGTACCTTTATCAGGTAAAAACCCATTTTACACCACTGCGTTAATTATTGCAATTGGTATTAGTACTGTTAAATTTTATGATATAGTAATAAATGATTTTAAAGGTAAAAGCTACTTAGTAGCAGAAGATTACTTGGTTGCTATAGGCAAAGATAAACAAGTGATGCAATATATCAACCCACAATCAATAATAGGTAAGGAAATAAGTAATGAGCTAAAGCAAGCATCAGAAATAAAGCAAAATCGTGGAATAATACCAATTGCAATAATTAACACGGTGTATTTATCCAGTCTCTATACATAATTGATTTTACTAAATCTACATTATGAGCAAATTGATTCCAAGCGTAACAAGCCATAGTGACGATATCTTCATATACACCATAACATTGGTTAGACAAGAAATGATTTTTGATCCATTCCCAAACTTGTTCCATTGCATTAAGTTCCGGTGCATAGGGCGGAAGCGGTATCAAAGTGATATTGCTTGGCACAGTTAGTTTTTTGGCTGTGTGCCAACCTGCATTATCCGTTAGTAAAGCTATATGTCGGTTGCCTTGAATACTGCGAGAAAGGTCTTCTAAGAATTTATTCATTGCCTGTGTATTTGCATATGGTAAAATTAATGCAAAAGCTTCTCCTGTATCATGGCAAGCAGCTCCATAAATATATGTTGAAATGAATTGCTGTTGCCGAACTTTACGGGGTCTAGTGCCACGCTTAGCCCATATACGAGTTAAGCTACCTTGTTGCCCAACTCGAGTTTCATCCTGAGACCATATATCAACTTTACATCTATCGATATTTTTTGGTAATAATTCTGTTAGCATGTCTGGGAAGTTTTTTTATATGTATTTTGAGTCTCTTGATTTGACTTTGGATGCATTGAACGAGAAGTAATCCAGCTAAAACCAAGGCGGTGCATAGTATTGTAGACTGTTTTTAAAGTACATTTAGCACCATATTCCTCAAGTAACATGATATGTAGCTCCTTTCCAGTTATATACCCACCAGTTTTACTTTCACTGAGCGTATTGATTTTATCAAAAAGAGCAGACTCTTGTATAGTGTTAATCTTCCTAGGGGCACCGCTTCTTTGTGATTCAAATAATCCTTCAAAACCATGATTCCTAAATCTTCTGAGCCATGATTGCACAGTTTTCCAGTGTGACTTCACTATTTCAGATATGGCTTTAAAAGATTTGCCTAATTGAAGGTAATACATCGCCAATAAACGTATACGATTTCGACCATGCGGCTCATGTTTCATCATTTTTATAAAATCATGACCATGAAAACCTTGCGGTAATATTAACCTAGCCATTTGAGTACCTTTATCAGTTAAAAACCCATTTTATACCACTGCGTTAATTATTGCAATTGGTATCAAACCATTCATCTTATTTAAGATATCTATATCTTCTAAGCTATGATTAACTTCCTCCTTCGTTAAGTAATTTAAGCTACTACCACTATCTATCGTCTTGGATAATTGTCTAATTAAACTCTCTCTACCCAAAGTGGCTATTTTATTAACATATAAATTTAACTCACTGATATTTCTTGATAAACCTACATAACTGTTTCTAAGACCAGCAAAACCATTATGGTAGACATATACATCTTTAATTGACGCACCTTGTGCCTTAAATATTGTTACTGCATAACCATGTTTAAAACTATTAAACTCTGATGGATTGAATTTCACCATTCTATACTCACTACTGCTGTTTCTATTCTTACTGTCTTTTATATAGTTAGGATTCTTCAACGATATAATAAATCTATTTGTTGATACATCTAATATTACTCCAAGTTCACCATTGACTACACCAAGCTCCTTGTTGGTACTACTTATCACTATATGATCTCCTCTCATATAATGATTACCTCCTACTTCTATCTCTTGACCCTTTAGCTTACCCTCTAGCTTTAAATATTGACGTACTCCATGATTTAAGGCTGCTACGTCTTTGTTTCTTACCGCTAGTATTATTTTATCATCAATAGCGTAACTGCTCTTATACCAATCGGCAACTAAACTTTGCATTGACTCATTAGCATCAGAACTCCACTTAATCCTTTTCTCTTCTTCTAATATACTCACAGCTCTTCTAACATCTCCATTAGATAATGCCATGGCAACCTGCTTACCCCACTTGCTATCCTGACGCTTAATATCTAATATCGTACTACTACCATATTTGTTAGCCAACACCTCATACCAATTGTAATAATTAACACGGTGTATTTATCCAGTCTCTATACATAATTGATTTTACTAAATCTACATTATGAGCAAATTGATTCCAAGCGTAACAAGCCATAGTGACGATATCTTCATATACACCATAACATTGGTTAGACAAGAAATGATTTTTGATCCATTCCCAAACTTGTTCCATTGCATTAAGTTCCGGTGCATAGGGCGGAAGCGGTATCAAAGTGATATTGCTTGGCACAGTTAGTTTTTTGGCTGTGTGCCAACCTGCATTATCCGTTAGTAAAGCTATATGTCGGTTGCCTTTATTAGCCTCATGTAAGTTGTTTTAATTAATTTTATTCTTAACTATTTTTATAACTTACACAAACTTTCTGACACCCTCAATTGCTGTTGCCGAACTTTACGGGGTCTAGTGCCACGCTTAGCCCATATACGAGTTAAGCTACCTTGTTGCCCAACTCGAGTTTCATCCTGAGACCATATATCAACTTTACATCTATCGATATTTTTTGGTAATAATTCTGTTAGCATGTCTGGGAAGTTTTTTTATATGTATTTTGAGTCTCTTGATTTGACTTTGGATGCATTGAACGAGAAGTAATCCAGCTAAAACCAAGGCGGTGCATAGTATTGTAGACTGTTTTTAAAGTACATTTAGCACCATATTCCTCAAGTAACATGATATGTAGCTCCTTTCCAGTTATATACCCACCAGTTTTACTTTCACTGAGCGTATTGATTTTATCAAAAAGAGCAGACTCTTGTATAGTGTTAATCTTCCTAGGGGCACCGCTTCTTTGTGATTCAAATAATCCTTCAAAACCATGATTCCTAAATCTTCTGAGCCATGATTGCACAGTTTTCCAGTGTGACTTCACTATTTCAGATATGGCTTTAAAAGATTTGCCTAATTGAAGGTAATACATCGCCAATAAACGTATACGATTTCGACCATGCGGCTCATGTTTCATCATTTTTATAAAATCATGACCATGAAAACCTTGCGGTAATATTAACCTAGCCATTTGAGTACCTTTATCAGTTAAAAACCCATTTTATACCACCGCGTTAATTATTGCAATTGGTATTAGAGGCTAGGGCTATAAAAAAAGATGCTGAGAGAAAGCTTAGCAAAGCTAATGTTGAAGCACAGGCTATTAAAAGCAAGGCTGCCAAAATACTTAAAGATGTTGGTAAAAATTTTGCAGACGTTCAGCGTACTGCAGCAAATGCTAAAAAAACAAAGGTGAGTGAAGGACAAGATGTGACTACAGCAAATTTAGAATCTCAAGCATTAGTTGAAGTACAACAAAAATTAAATGAAGTAGAACAACAATTAACAATTTTAACTGAGACCATTGCAGAAAAAGGGCAAGAGATAGACAATTTAATTGGTACTATTGGAAGAAAAGATCAAGAGATAGCAGATTTGACTAATGTTCTTGAAGAAAAAGGGCAAGAGATAGTAACTTTAACTAATACTATTAAAACAAAAGAGCAAGAGATAAAAGAGTCAAATAACACTCATAAGGAAGAAGAGCAAAAACTTAAAGAGCAGCATAAGAAGATGGTTGACGGTTTGAATGAAGGTTTCAAAAACAAAGAGCAAAAACTGAAATCAGAAAAAGATACGACACAGAAGAATTTAACAGATTTGACTAAGGATTATAAAAAACAAGAAAAAGAACTTAAAATATCAAATCAGAATCTAAGCAATCTCACTAACAGTTATAAAGCATCAGGGCAAGCTACAGCTCAACAGAAAAAAGATGCGAAGAAAATTCAAGAGCTGGAAACACGAATTACAGATTTGAAGCAAAATCATAGTAATGAGTTGGCAGAGTATCAAAAAGAAAACCAGTCTCTTAAACGTCAAATAGCTTTGAATGAAACAAAGCAGGCAAACGATGCAGCATTAAAACATAATATGTGTGAATTAGCTCAGCAAGAATTAGTTGATACACAACAAGCAATGAAGGAGTTAAAACAACTGCCACCTAGTGATGTAGCAGACAGTGTAAAGCAACAGAGCAATAAAGCTCCAGTTGTAATTCTAAAAGCATTCCCAACTAAGGTAGCGAGTCCAGTAAACATAGTAGGAACTGAAGCTAGTAACGTATTAAGAGAACAGAATAGTTCTCAACTTGCAACCCCAAAGCGGTCTGTAACTAAAATCGATCCAATAATAGTAAAAAAAGATACTGATGGAATAGACAATACCAAGCTGCCATCCAATACCCTGCGAAAATCAGCAACTACAACTAGAACCTCAGTTGACAAAATAAGCCATGGCTACATCTCGCGAAAAGAAGAACCGAGGCAAATAGGGGGGCAGAGTTATCCTAGGAATAAGTAGGAATTAATATGAAAAAACTTTTCTCAATTTTTAAACTACCATGAATCTTTGGGTTCTTTTATGATAAAAAGATTGTTGGAACATAGTAGCTTCTTTATTGTAATAAATATTGTGGTTGTACTATTTGGTATATACTCATATTTGCAGCTGAAAATTCAACTTTTACCAAACATTCCTGTTTCAAATATTTACATTTCTATCATCAACCCGAATGTAAAGCCGGACCTGATAGAGAAATATACTACCAAACCTTTTGAGGAAGTTTTTTCACATATTGATGGTCTTAAGTCGATTATTGCTATTAGTCAGTTAGGAGAGAGTAAAATAACTCTAAGTATAGCCAAGAAAGTTCCTATAGAACAAGCAATTAATCAAGTTAGAGATTTGATATTAAAAAATAAGGCTCTCCTGCCAGAGGGGGCTAAAGAGCCTATAATATCTACTGAAAGCTTTTCTGTTTTACCAATGATGTATATTGCGGTGAGTTCTAAGAACAATGTATCAGCTACTGCTGATGATATTGAGTTGATCAAAAAAAAGCTTAAATATGTCGATGGTGTAGCCAATACATCTAGTTTTGGTGTGACTGAAAAAGTGATTAATATCGATATTGATCCTGAAAAGATTGCAAAATATTATATCCCGTTAGATAGTATTCTTGCTTCGTTAACACTACAAAACAGTGATTTCTCTGGTGGTAAGTTATCAAATCAATATAAAACAGAGTATATTTCTTTTGATACAGCAATTAGTAAGTTGAGTGATTTTGGCGAAATCAATTTAGAAAGTAATAATGTTGCTGTAAAATTAAAAAATGTTGCCAGCATTACAATATCAGATAAAGAGCTACTTAGCCTCTCTTATTTTGGTATGGATAAAATTGTTTTATTAGGTATTTTTGCTAAGTCGGATGCAAATCCAATCGATGTATCAAAGAGTGTAAAACATTTCCTAGAACATTATGAAAAAGCCAATCCCCAATTTATCTTTCAGGTTATTATCGATGATAGCCAAGATATTTTACAAGCATTTCAAGAAGTAAGAAAAACTTTGCTTGAATCGGTCTTGTTGGTGTCAGTAATTGTTTTACTGCTAATGGGATCATTGCGATATTCAATTATTGCAATTTGTGCAATTCCAGTCTCGCTTGCAGCTTGTTTTGTTATGCTGTACTTATGTGGTTTTACACTCAATGCCATAACGATGTTGGCGATGGTACTGGCTATAGGGTTAGTGGTTGACGACTCTATTGTAGTGATTGAGAATGCTGAACATTATTATCGGAAGAATAAAGATGCTTTAACTAGTATATTGCAAGCAATTTATAGTCTTTTTTTATCTGTTTTAATATTGATGTTTACGCTAGTAGTAATATATGTCCCTATTTTATTTATTAAAGGAGAAGTAGGAAAAATTTTGCAGGAATTTGCTTTGTCAGTAATTGCTTGTTTAGTAATGTCCTTTATCGTTGCATTTACCTTAACACCCATATTGTTTTTAAAACTAGCAAATAATACGCATGAAAGCAAATTTGTTCAAATTGTTAATAAGACATTGGATATGATTACATACAAATATCAGGAGTCTTTATTTTTTATTATACGCCATGCCAAAGTATTTTTATCCTTGGTGGCTATCGTTGTAGCGGCTGGTACATATGTTGCAGTTAACAATATGAAAATAGAAATTGAGCCATTTGAAAAAAAAGATATGCTTATACTGACTAACACATTTATAGTTAATACCAATTTAAGTTACATCCATCACTATATGGAGAAAATTACTAAAATAATCAAAGATAATGATAATATAAAATATACTCTGAGCATTGAAGAATCACCACGTTCAACAATTTGGTTGATATTAAAAGATAAAGCTAAAGCGGTACAAACATTGCATGAAATTGAAGCTAAACTAGCAAAAATAGCAGTGGGTGGAGATATTTCAGTGAAATTTGCTCAAGGGAAAAATGCTGGTTCAGCAAAGGGTAACGTTGAGTTAAGCTTTTATGTCAATAACCAATCATCCATGGAGAATGCTTGGCAGGCTGTTCATTTTATACAGAATAACTCAAAAGATTTATTTACTAATGTTATAGCTATTGAGGCTTCACCTGTACAAGATTATAAAATTTGGTGTAATCAAGATAAGTTATTTAAATATGGTTTAAGTCAGAAAGATATATCAAGTACATTAGATATTCTGTTTAATGCTAGGAAGATAGGGAACTTTAAGCACTATGATAATACCTATGATGTCATTGCTAAATCAGATCCTAAATTTGGCAAAACACTAAGTAATATACAAAATATGTTCATTACAACACAGAAAAATGGAGAAAACCTTATTCAGCTTAAGGATATATGTGATATTAATAGGGTGAATACCGTTAATCAAATTATGCGTTATAATGAGCAATATTCCATTGAAGTAATTGCCACTACTAAACATGGTATTAAATTGCAGGATGCAGTTCATTTTATTAATCAGTTAAACAGCAAGTTACCAAATGATAGTGATATTAGCTATAGTGAGCAAACGCAAATACTTATTGATTCAACATCATCATTTACAGTACTAATTTTACTATCTATACTTGGACTCTACTTATTAATGTTTGCACGCTTTAACGACTCAATTCTATCATTGTTTATTTTAGTTGGGGGAATTCCAGCTGCTTTAAGTGTAGCATTATTAAGCTTATATTTTTCTCAAGGTGGGTTAAATATATATACGCAAATATCACTTATCACGTTAGCAGGATTAATGACTAAGCATAGTGTATTGTTATGTAGTGCAATGCATCAGAAGGGACAAAGAACTCTAAAAACAATAGTAACAGCGGCAACATCAAGAATCAGGACAATTTTAATTACTTCTTTAGCTATGAGTATTGGTTTGTTGTCACTTTTCTTTGATAATGGCAACTATGCTAATAGTCGTTTTCAAATGGCTATAGTTTTGGTAATAGGGATTGTTGTTGGATCGATATTAACACTTTATGTAACACCTTTGCTTTATGTTGGTTTTCATCAACTGTCGAAAGTTAGAAGAGCTAGGGGGTAATAGTAAAAGCTATTAGTTTAATATATAAAAGATAGCTTTAATTATACAGGATAATGATAGCACAAATATTAGCCCCACTAAATATAAAATTACAAACCAAAGCCATTGTTTGGATTTTTGAGAAATAAAAATTTTTCTCAACTTATTAATACATAGGGTGATGAGTCGATTTTCCACGGAATATATAATAACAATAAGTTGTATAACCCAATATTATTGGTAAAAGTGTTGCCGCTCCTACCAACATTAGAGATTGTGATTCTGCTACCGCTGCCGCTTGCCACAAAGATATTTGATATGGTACTATAAAAGGCCAAATACTTAAGATAAGTCCCAAATAGCCTAGAACAAAAAGTAAAACTGAGTAACAAAAAGGCTGAAATTCTTTATTCTTATAAAGGGTTGAAAGTAATCTAAATAATGTAAAAATAGTTAAAACGGGGATTAATGAGAGATATATAAAATTCGGCATACTAAACCAAAATATACGAATTCGCTCATTTAAAAATGGTATCCATAAACTTACTAAACCCATAAATAACATAACATATATTAATACGTATGATGCGGATTTACGAGCCCATATTTGGGTATTTTCGTCAGTCTTCATTATCAGCCAAGTAGCACCAAGAAGAGCGTAACCAAATACTAGAGCAATACCTGTCATGATAGAAAAAGGTGTTAGCCAATCAAAAGCATTGCCAACAAATACTCTGCCATCAATTTTAATTCCTTGTATAAAAGCTCCTAGCATAATTCCCTGAAATAATGTAGCGATGATAGAGCCAAAATGGAAAGAGTAATCCCATATGAAACAATATTTTAGAGAGGCTTTAAATCTAAATTCAAAAGCTACTCCGCGGAAGATTAATCCCAAAAGCATTACGGTAATTGGTATATAGAAGGCTGACATCAAAACTGAATAAGCTAGTGGGAATGCGGCAAATAACCCACCACCACCTAAAACTAACCAAGTTTCATTGCCGTCCCAAAATGGTACTACAGAGTTCATCATTTTATTGCGGCAATCTTGAGTAGGAGCAAATGGGAATAATATACCAATTCCTAGATCAAAACCATCTAGTAATACATAAAGAAAGATTGCAATGACAATTAGCCCACCCCAAACTAAAGGTAAATCTATATAGGGAGCAAAATTAAGCATGGTGATATATCCTTTTACCGGTTAGATTCTCTAGTATACTCAGGTAGAACTTCAAGAATTGGCGTTGTCGTGTCTAAAGATCTCCGCTGCTCACGTACTAATGTACGCTACGCTGCTCGACTTTGCTACTGCCTAGCTCTTCTTGAAGTTATACTATCGTCTACCAACTCTTCATTTACGAGCAGTATATTATAGTTGTAACCTCAACTATTGATATAAGACATCGGTTTAATAGCCTAGGGGATATTCTTGCCCCTTCGGATGTCACCCCTGCTTACCATTATGTTATCTCAGCGAAAGCTGGGATATAAAACTACGTAATATACACTATCTATGCTATTTTTAGACCCCTGCTTACGCAGCGGTGACATTACACCTAATGGCGATGATACCTAAGCTTACTATTAATTTATTACATCAATATTTGAGGTTACTATATTTGTAGTACTAGGTCCTTTCCTTATTAAAGTTATAATATAATAAATGCCTCCGCCAAATATAAAAGCATACACTATAACAAAAGCAATTAGTGAGGCAAAGATATATTGACCTAATACTGGTGAAGATACTTCAGATGTTCTGAGTATATTATATACTACATAAGGTTGCCTACCAACTTCTGTAACAAACCAACCTGCTAATATTGCTATAAAACCAGATGGAGTCATCAACATACACCAATATTGAAACCATTTGGTATCAAATAATCTTTTACGTAAGTATAAAACTAATGCAATAACCCCAGTAATTATCATTAATATACCGATTCCTACCATTACTCGGAAACATAAAAATACTATTAATACAGGGGGGCGATTTTCTTTTGACCATTCTTTTAAGCCTTTTACTTCTCCATCTAAGCTATGGGTTAGTATTAAACTAGCAATTTTGGGTATTTCTATAGTATATTTTGTTATTTCTTCTTGTGCTGAAGGCCAACCAAAGAATCTAAGTGCAGCCCCTCTTTCCGTATCCCAGATACCTTCCATAGCAGCAACTTTTGCCGGCTGATGTTTTAGAGTATTTAACCCATGTTGATCACCAATAAAAAGTTGTATGGGGGCAACAGCTACTGCCATCAACATTGCCATGCCAAACATGATTCTAGCATGGTTAACAAATTTTTTATGTAAAAGATAGCAGGCAGCAACACCACCAATTGCAAAAGCTGTAGTTAAATATGCTGCTACAATCATATGACAAAAACGATATGGAAATGAAGGATTAAAAATAATTTCCAACCAACTTACCGGGTATAAAATATTATCTGCTCGTACTTCATAACCAGTAGGAGTTTGCATCCAGCTATTAGCTGCAAGAATCCAAAAAGCAGAGATAATTGTACCAATTGCTACGATTAAAGTGGCAGCGAAATGCATATTTTTACTGACTCTATTCCAACCAAATAGCATAACTCCAAGGAAAGATGATTCCAAAAAGAATGCCGTAAGTACTTCAAAACCTAATAGTGGTCCAAGTACATTACCTACCTTATCAGAGAAACCTGACCAATTCGTACCAAATTGATAAGACATAACAACGCCTGATACCACTCCCATACCAAAAGTAATAGCAAAAATCTTAATCCAAAATTTATATATTTCTTGATAAATATTATTGCCAGTTTTAATCCATAACCCTTCTACGACAGCAAGCCAGCTAGCAAGGCCAATGGTAAAGGACGGAAAAATTATGTGAAAACTTATGGTAAAGGCAAATTGTATACGAGATAGTAGATTAGGATCGAATTCCATATTGTTACTTTGTGTCAAACCACTTTAAGTCTGATTGTTTACATTCTCATTCCAATGTCGGATTAATGAAATTAATCCGACATTGAGTCTATAAATGGTAATTATTCAAATGTTCGTCTATTAAAAGCATATGGTGCTGAAATTAAAAAACCAAATTTGTTTAATCCACAGCTAGATATGAATATACAGAAAGATATACATGATCTTTGGGAATTATTGAAGAACAAATCAATGGGTTTATCATCTGATGCTCATTTAAAAAAGATAAGTGATATTGTAGAATCCTTATATGAAGCAACAAGTCATGATTACACTACTGATTATAAATGTACTACTATATACCAAAATGTACTTGATCGTGGTATTGGTGCAGTGTCTGTTCCATTGTCAGGGGTAGATGAGGGACTATCTTTTGATTATTAATGAAGTAAGTGGGTAGCAACTGGAAAATGGATGAAACGTATATTAACCTCAATTCGATGTAAGGCATCGGTTTAATAGCCTAGGGTGTCTCATACCAATTGCAATAATTAACGCAGTGGTGTAAAATGGGTTTTTAACTGATAAAGGTACTCAAATGGCTAGGTTAATATTACCGCAAGGTTTTCATGGTCATGATTTTATAAAAATGATGAAACATGAGCCGCATGGTCGAAATCGTATACGTTTATTGGCGATGTATTACCTTCAATTAGGCAAATCTTTTAAAGCCATATCTGAAATAGTGAAGTCACACTGGAAAACTGTGCAATCATGGCTCAGAAGATTTAGGAATCATGGTTTTGAAGGATTATTTGAATCACAAAGAAGCGGTGCCCCTAGGAAGATTAACACTATACAAGAGTCTGCTCTTTTTGATAAAATCAATACGCTCAGTGAAAGTAAAACTGGTGGGTATATAACTGGAAAGGAGCTACATATCATGTTACTTGAGGAATATGGTGCTAAATGTACTTTAAAAACAGTCTACAATACTATGCACCGCCTTGGTTTTAGCTGGATTACTTCTCGTTCAATGCATCCAAAGTCAAATCAAGAGACTCAAAATACATATAAAAAAACTTCCCAGACATGCTAACAGAATTATTACCAAAAAATATCGATAGATGTAAAGTTGATATATGGTCTCAGGATGAAACTCAAGTTGGGCAACAAGGTAGCTTAACTCGTATATGGGCTAAGCGTGGCACTAGACCCCGTAAAGTTCGGCAACAGCAATTCATTTCAACATATATTTATGGAGCTGCTTGCCATGATACAGGAGAAGCTTTTGCATTAATTTTACCATATGCAAATACACAGGCAATGAATAAATTCTTAGAAGACCTTTCTCGCAGTATTCAAGGCAACCGACATATAGCTTTACTAACGGATAATGCAGGTTGGCACACAGCCAAAAAACTAACTGTGCCAAGCAATATCACTTTGATACCGCTTCCGCCCTATGCACCGGAACTTAATGCAATGGAACAAGTTTGGGAATGGATCAAAAATCATTTCTTGTCTAACCAATGTTATGGTGTATATGAAGATATCGTCACTATGGCTTGTTACGCTTGGAATCAATTTGCTCATAATGTAGATTTAGTAAAATCAATTATGTATAGAGACTGGATAAATACACCGTGTTAATTATTGCAATTGGTATCAGATGTCACCCCACAACTGTTGAAAGTTAGTAAATACAGCTTCTTTATACGTCTATTAGCGAGAAGGTCGTAAGGTCGACGAAGCAATCCAGTAACATCATTTATCTATAGATTGTTTCCTAGATTGCTTCGTTTACGCTCGCAATGACGTTGTGGTATAGGTATTTGTAAACTTTCAACAGTTATGGATGTCACCCCTAATGGCATACTGAGCCTACTATTAATTTATATATAGACAAAAACAACAGCTAGAGCAGCAGGAACAATTAGAATTAACACGGAAAAAATAATGTAATTGGTATTTACTTTTTGATTATTATACCTTATATTTTAAAAATATTAATTTTATATACAAAGTATTACTTATGGCAAATTTACAGGCTAGACTTAATTCGTTAATGGCTCAAAAAAACATAAATGCTATAGATATAGAGAGGAAAACTGGACTAAGTAGAAATACTGTCTATAGCATTTTGTATGGTAGTTCAAAAAATCCTAGTGCTAATAATTTACAATTAATTGCAAAAGCCTTAGACATTAACTTGGAAGCTCTTGTTATTGATAATGAAATAAACCTCGAGATACTAACTGTTGATCAGATAAAAATTTTTAGCAAAGCTACTAGTGCAACAATTAATATATTAATTGAAAGAAACTTAAGTTTCTCATTGAGAAACCTTACAACTCTAATAAAAGAAGTATATGAGTATGCTTTGAAGAAGCAGTCTGTTGATAATACATTTATAGATTGGATAATTGATAAATATCATAAACCTTAATTGTGTGATTATAAACACGGTTACAAGATAATTGTCAGATGAATAAATTTATAGTGTACTCTTCTGATCCTACTAATTGTTTTTTGAGAATATCATTGATTCGCATGCGTAACTATACTATATATACGCTATGCCTTCTTACCATTCATTTTCA
This sequence comes from Candidatus Tisiphia endosymbiont of Metellina segmentata, assembly GCF_964030715.1. NCBI lineage: Bacteria > Pseudomonadati > Pseudomonadota > Alphaproteobacteria > Rickettsiales > Rickettsiaceae > Candidatus Tisiphia > Candidatus Tisiphia endosymbiont of Metellina segmentata. The sequence goes on along the minus strand of NZ_OZ034919.1, from coordinate 1,605,268 downwards.
AATCATTTGAGTATACTCGGTGAACTTCAAGAATTGGCGTCGTCGTGTCTAAAGATCTCCGCTGCTCACGTACTAATGTACGCTCCGCTGCTCGATTTTGACACTCCTAGCTCTTCTTGAAGTTGACCTTCGTCTACCAACTCTTCATTTACGAGCAGTATATGCCTGTCAGTAGCCACTAAAAATTCAATCAGAAGATTTACTATTGTCAGTATCTTTAGTAGGGGCAATTCTGCCAATCATTTCATCTAGTGATATTTCAAAATAATCTGCTAGGGCTACTACAATTTGACTATTTAAAGTTTTTTGTTCCCTATTACTATTAACAAAACTATGTAAAGAGTTATTACTAAAACCTATAGTCATGCCTAATTTATATAAGTTTAAATTTTGTTTCTTTACCTTATCAATCAAAAACTTCTTTATATTAGAAGTGATGTCACTTGATGTAATTTTATAAAATTCTAGACTTTCTATATTAGGTAAAGAAATATATTCATTTCTTCCTACAACTTCATCCATAGAACACTTAAAGTAGTCAGCAATTTTTAATATATTACTAATAGTTGGGTTGGCTTTCAGACCTTGCATAATATTAGTTACAGTAGAATAAGGAATGCCACTTTGTTCAGCAAAATCTTTTCTTGTTAATTTTAATTCATCAAACTTTTTTTTGAGGAATTCTTGTATTTGGTGAACAAGGGCCATATACTCAGAACAATTAAAATTTGAATACTCCCACCATAGAAATATTTTTTCTTGACACCTCAAAATAACTCAATGATAGGTAAGCCACTAGTTTGACTAGTGAGACCATCAAGGCTTGGCCTTTAGATTTAGTATAAAATAAAAAGTTATCATATATAACTTCTTTGGCTTGACGGTCAAAGGAGAAAATATATGACAACATACGAAAGTTTAAATCATTCTAAATGGGATTGCAAATATCATATTGTGTTTATTCCAAAGTGTCGTAAAAAAGAATTGTACGGGAAGGTTAGAAAATATCTTGGGAACGTATTCCATGAGTTAGCTTTTCAACGTGGGAGAAAGATCATAGAGGGGCATATGGTACAAGATCATGTGCATATGCTCATCAAGATTCCTCCTAAATATTCTGTAGCTGAAGTAATAGGCTATATCAAGGGGAAAAGTGCTATAGCCGTTGCTAGGCAGTTTGGTGGACGAAAACGTAATTTTAATGGAGAAAAGTTGTGGGCTAGAGGTTATGCGGTCTCAACTGTAGGATTTGAAGAGAATCAGATCAAACACTACATTAAGAATCAAGAGCAACTTGATAGTTTAGGCTCTGACGAATCAGGAGAATTTTAATTAACAATGGCAGCCCTTTGGGCTGCTCATAACCGTCAAGCCCCTCGCTTTGCGAGGGCGTTCTGACTACTAAGAAAGAGCAAGGTATATTACATATGACGTTTCGTTTAGAAGAGATGCATATATGCATAGAAATGCTACTTAATGAATTTAGAGAGCTTACTAGATCTAGCAATACTACGTCACAGACCAAGGAGGAAAAATAATTCTTATAATAATCCTTGTATGTTCAAGATTCATTCAAGTATATACCCTAACTCAATATATATAAAAATAAGAGACAAAGAGATATATTAGGAATATAATCTTCTAAATATCAGATTTATTAGGAATATATTCATGATTATCAAGAGATTTTTAAATTTAAAATTACCTGAGAAGCAATCTTGTTTTTTATGGGGGATCGTAAAACTGGTAAATCAACATATTTAAAAAAAATGTTTTCCAAACGCTCTTTATATAGACTTACTGCAAGCAGATATATATCAAATTTATTTCCAACATCCGGAACGTTTAAGAGAAGAAATAAACGCACAAAATAAAGTATCTACTATCATTATCGATGAAGTACAAAAAGTACCTTTGCTTCTTGATGAAGTGCATCATTTAATAGAATCAAATAAGTTTTTGGCAAATAATTCTCTACAATTTATTCTTTGTGGATCAAGTGCAAGGCGATTAAAATCAATTGGAGCTAATTTACTTGGAGGTAGAGCTTGGAGATATATGTTTTTACCACTATGTTATCCTGAACTGAAAGAACTGAATTGGCATAAAATATGTAATCATGGGCTTATTCCAAACCATTATATAGCTTCGCAGAATATTCATAAATATTTAGCTTTGTATTTATATGATTATATTTTACCGGAAGTCCAGTTTGAGGCAAGTCTGATACTAATTATCTTTCAATAAAGAATTAATAGGATTAATAATCCAGTTCCAACTAGTGATAGACTTAATAATTTGAGGACTTGCTTCATATTTTAATATAGCATCCGACATTCTATTTAACACATCCTCCATTGAATGGAATAGTTTGTTGTAAAAGAACTTTTCTTTTATTTCTCTTAACAAACTTGTGGTAAAGGCTCTATTCTGGTCACCTCAAAACCCAATTTTGCAGCCTGCTTTTGAAGATTTATCACCATCGTTTCCTGGTATTGTTTTTCATAAGCTTCAATTCCCTGTTCTACATAGTCTTGACCATATTTTAACAAGTGATAAAACATACATGCCAGTTTTCTTGTTGTAGCAGTAATAGCTTTTGGAGCATTAGCTCTACTTTTTATCCTTTTGTAAAATCCTGCTAGTGCTGATTTACCTTTACCTAGGTTAAGTGCCGCCATCCTAAATGCCATACTTGCTTTATTTTGTACCTTCTTTGTTCTGGTATCAAATACTTTACCACCAGTAATTTTATTAGTAGGGCTAAAGCCAAGCCAGGATACGAAATGTTTCTCTGTACTCCATCTGTCCATCTCTAACCCCACTTCCGATATTATCGTTTGTACACTTAACTCACTTAACCCTGGGATCGCAGTAAAATCTACTCCTGCGGCATTATATAATGATTGTTGTAAATCAAACTTTGGGGAGTTCCTGCTCTTGTGTTGCTTTTTACTATTTGTTAAATCACCATCACCACGTTTATCAAACTTTTTGTAGCATGTTTCTATTGCTTCGTCACACTCTCTGATTTGTTTTAGGTAAAATTCATAAATATCTAATTCTTGCTTTAATACTATAAGATGCTCTTTGCGGTAATCTCCTTCTAGTGCTTTAACGATAGTCTGTAAATGCAGCTAATTTATTTGCATCTCTCTTGCCCTCTATAATTGCTTTTATTATGTTCATGTCTGTTACGCCTGTTATATTGCTAATCACATGATGTAATTGGATGTTCATCTCATTAAGTGCTTTTTGCATACGGTTCACATGGGTTGCAGCATTCTTTGTTAATCTGTCTCTTTGTCTAGTAAGAGTTCATAATTCACATATCTGCTCTTCTAGGCGAAATGAACCACTTAATAATCCATAGCTATGAAGTTGTTGTAACCACTGGCAATCCTGAACATCTGTTTTACGTCCAGGTACGTTCTTTACATGTCTAGCATTTACTAAGTGATAATATTGAGGATTTTTGCCTTAAGTCTAGAAATAATATAAGTAATAGGGCTTTGAGCAAACGTTATATACTTCTTTTTTTCTCTTTAATTCTTTTTTTGTCATGTGATTGAGAAGGTGTGATTGGGATTGCTCTATAACCACAACAATTCATTTTTAGCATAAAATATATCCATGTTGTTTGTACTACTAAATATGCTGATATGAAACGATATAGCCAATCACTAACTATAAAATATAGTATAATTGTATTAAACACACCCCGACCGAGAGTAAGAATAGTAATAAACCGGATATCGTCAGTAATTCTACCACTTCTAGAAATTTTAAAACTCTTAGGAGAATAATGCTTTAAAAGGTTAATATGATTATAGCTAAAACAACCAATGATTAATATTATAGTAAAAGATACACCTATAAAAAAATTGAAATTAAAGAGTTGTTGTAAATCTCCGGTCTTGATATAATTAGATATTGCTTTTTCCGTCCAGCTGCTATCGGTTAATCTTTGGTTTATATATTCAAAAAATTTAAATCCTGATATGACTGGTATTACACTGCAAGATATTAACGTATAGTCATATCTCATAACAAATATCCATAGTGATATTTGCTTTTTAATCATGTTAATAAATGCTAATCTATTCATAAATTACCTTTTTATTATTTAATTTATATCATAGTTAACTCGTTTTTAGGTAACTCTTTCGTCATTGCGACTTATCTTCTAGACAAAAATGACCTGGAATTATGCGGCTTTGCTTTTTTTCTATCAAGTATTATTTTTTTCTTGCATTTTTGGGTAGTTCCATACATGACACCAGTTTGACATAGGCAAATGCTAATCGGGTATTACTTCAAAGCCACTAGTCTCTAAAATTTGAAATACTGGAAGCCAGTATACCCCCGTTGATTCCATAGCTATTGTCTTTACCCCACATTTTTTTAACCAATCCGCCATTTCTCTCAAATCACTGGTAAAAGCGGCGAATTTTCGCACGTTCTTTTCTTCTCTATAAGCTGGTACGCAAACGTAATGTTCTCTAGAACCAATATCAATACCTGCTGCATCAGGATTAATTACAGATGATTTTTGTTTATCATTCTTTTTATTTGTCATATCATTTCCTACGTTAAAAATTAGACCGAGCTAATTTTAAGTTGGAGTGTTTAGTGAAATTAATCTCTTAAACGAGGTCACTTATGTATTATAGAACACATAATGCTATCAATGATTTTACCAACAGCTCCAAAACCATGCTTCCCAACGGACTTGCATTGCACCATTGACAGTACCGGTTATATCTCTTTAACCAACTCGGCTGACTTAAACTTTAACACAGGATAACCGCAAACACCACCCCTTGTGGTTGATAGTTCACCGATAACAGTTTGTTTATGTTATTACATAATGCGAAGCATTTTGTTTGGTGCTTTCCACATGAAGCCCTTCGCTCCACTCCCATTACAGGAGCTTCATCACTACTCCAACTTCATCCACCCCAATAGCATGGAAAATTTGCTATTGGTTTCCAAGTTCCATACCTAACCCTAACCTATGTTCGTGCCACCTATGTACCGTTTGCCAGTAACTCGACTATTGTATGACAGCTAGTTACCTGATCTTACAAGCTCTTCGAAACCCATAATTTTGACAAAAAGAAGACTCTCTCTATACTTAAATAACCTGAATTCGATGTAACTTGTTACATCGAATTCAGTGTTATATATAGAAACAATCAGGTTTGAAGCGGTTGCCCACCTGATTGTTAAAATATAACACTCCATTCAATATGTGATTTTAATTATTAAAATCACATATTGAATGATGAAAAAAGTTAAAATGCACTTGCGTCAGCCGCTTCAAGAGTGCATTTTTCCTTATAACAAAGCAAGTATCGATATAAGAATTAATAATTCTTATATCGAACTCATACAATAAAAAAACCATGATAAATATAACATGATCAGTTATATATAGTGGTAGGATGGGTAAACTGTATGTCGAATTGAAGCTTTGAATTTTAAAGACTTCGTACCTCAGCAAAGACCCATCCTGTTTTGGATAAAGACTACGAACGGATGTCAGAAGGTTTAAACCTTGCGTATGAGTATGTAGCATATCCTATTATTAATATAAATCATGAGGCTCTATATGGCAACAACTTATATTGGTGTGGACGTTAGTAAAAAAACTTTAAATATCTATCTACCAGCTACCAACAAGGCTTTTGAAGTTACCAATGATCAACATGGCTTTACTACTATGCTTAGCACTATTAATAAATACTATCCTGCCTTATCTGAGTTAATTGTTGTCTTTGAACCTACTGGTGGATATGAACATAATTTAAGAGAATTTTTAAAAATAAATAAATTGCCTTTTGCTACAGTACACCCTAATAAAGTGTGTAGTTATGCTAAAGCTAGAGGATGGCTTGCTAAAACTGATAATATCGATAGTAAATTGTTGCATGATTATGCAACGTGCTTTGCTTTACCAACGAAGGTTACTTATGATAGTAATAGCCAACAACAGTTACATGCTTTATTAAAAAGAAGAGAACAATTATTACTATTTAAGAATCAAGAAATTGCTAGGCAGGATACTGAGTTTAATGCGGTCGTCATTTTATCCTTGAACCAGCATATTGCTAGTTTAACAGAACAATTACAAGAGATTGAGGATAGTATTAAAGCTTGGTACACCGAAGATAAGTCACGAGTTTGCTAAAGATATCTAATATAAGCAATCAAGTTAAATTAGTTACTGATGAGTTCTTGACAGGGGAGTTGACTTTATATATATTACGGCTTACCTATATATACTCGATGAAAATCAAGAATTGCGTTGTCGTCTTCAGGGATCGTAGGTAGCCACGTACTAAATGTACTCTCCGCTCCTTGACCCTTCGACTCCTGCTACTATCATAATTTTGATCTTCGTCTATCAACTCTTCATTTACGAGTAGTATATCATAGTAAGCCTGATAAAGGGGGTGTAGCTCAGTTGGTTAGAGCGTCTGCCTGTCACGCAGAAGGTCGCGGGTTCGAGTCCCGTCACTCCCGCCATTAATCTTAGTGATATTTTCGTTAAAAGCCTAGTACTCATAGTATTTCCTCCGGGTAATTTAGATCGAATTTTAATAGTATAAGAAATTGTATTACTTGTCAATTTATAATAATTCATAGGTTTTTCTGTCGGAAGAATCACATACAAAACACATACAAAAATAGTATTTTTCAGCATTTCATTTATTGAAATACTCCGCAAATAATAGTTAATTATTTTCATTATCAATAATCAATCCAATCAATTTAAAGTTGAATGTTTTGCCATTTTAAAAATAATCGCCTAGCCTAAGTTTAGTTACTAAAAATATAATTCAAATTGTCAAAATGCTACTTTTAAACACTACCTTATTTTAATTCTCATTAGTATAAATTAATTCTTGCAAACTATTTCTATTAGCGGTAATTCTTTAAATATGAAAATAATTAAAAATAATCAATGTAATTCAAGGTAGGTATCTATGACAATCAATTCATTTAACTTCACTAAAGAGATTATAGAAAAAATTACCCCTCCTCCAGCGGAAAAAAATAGTAAAGGCAAAGTTATCCGCCCTAAAATTGTCCAACATGTTTATAGTGATACCAAAGAAAAAGGACTAGTCCTGAATGTATCATATTTAGGAACTAAGAGTTTTTTTCTAAGCAAAACAATTAATGGTACACGTCACAAAATTAAATTAGGTTCTTTTCCTCATAAACTAGAATCTTCTCCTGATGATATTTCTGTTACAGTAGCAAGAGCAAAGGCAGCAGAGTTTAAAAATCAGCTTGCTAAAGTGATAAATCCTACTTTAGCTAAAACTCAAGAGTTAAAAAAGGAAAAACAAGAAGAACAGGGAATGACCTTTAAAGAATTTTTTGATAATAAATATATTGAAAACTATGCCAAGCACAAAATAAAGCGTTGGCAAAACGTTGTTGCTGATATTAATAGACAAGCAGAACATCTTTATACTAGAAAGCTATCCACTATACAGAGAGATGATGTACAAAAGATTTTTAATGACCTAACCAAAGATGGCAAAAAAATCATGGCTAATAAATGTGTTCAGAGATTCATAGGAATATTTAATAGAGCAGTTGAATGGGGGATATTAGCAAACAATCCAATAACTGGTATTACAAAACATCCGGAAAAGTCAAGGGACAGGTATTTACTTGCTGAAGAAAAAGAATGTTTTCTTGAGGTTGTAAAAGAAGAGCCTCAAATAATACAAGATGTTATTCTTATGCATTTGTATACTGCAGCTAGGAAGGGCGATATTTTGACAATGCGGTGGGATAATATCAATTTAACTGATGAAACATGGTATGTACCTAACCCTAAACAGGGTGTGCCTTATTTAGTTCCTTTAACAAAACAAGCTATGGAAATATTAAAGGCAAGAAATGAGCAACGTCATAGTGAATGTCCCTGGGTATTTCCAAGTGATCATGATAGTAAAAGTGGACACCTAGAAGATCCCAAAAGAGCGTGGAACAGGATTAGGAAAAAAGCTGGTCTAAAAGATTTTAAGTTACATGATCTTCGTAGAACTATGGGAAGTTGGATGGCTATTGCTGGGGCAAGTCAGTATGTCATTGGTAAAGCTCTTAACCATAAAAATCCTAGGTCAACATCAATTTATGCACGATTAAGTATTGATCCTGTTAGAGAATTTATGGAAAAAGCCAATAGTATCTTTGATAAAAAAGCTTAGCCACTTTGAAGATTTATGTTGTGATAACTTCTACCTTAAAGGATAATTAGTAATAACAAGCTCTTTAGAGATTTTTTTCTGTCTGGTGATAGCGTATTTAATGTCAACAGTATTTATGATAAAATCTTGGTATATATCTCTGATAAAGTCGCTATCACTATTAGAGATCATTAGTTTTACCCCTTTGCTTGTTAGTTCCTTAGCAAAATCTTTTAACCTGATTTGTTCCTTCTTATCAAAGGGTAATCTAGTATAAAATCTCTCTCCAGTTTGGTAATAAGGTGGATCAAAATAAACAAAGTCATTTTCCTTAGGTTCGATAAACGAAAAATCAGTGACATAAATTGTGGCATCACTTAAAAAACTGCTACATTGTTGTAGTTTCTTATCAAAATTAGCACTATTATATTTCTTAGAAGAAAAGGACAAACAAAGCTTACCACTCTTATTAACTCGATACATACCCATGAAAGAATATTTATTTAAGTAGAGAAACCTAGCAGTAATGTTAGTTGGATCATTGCTGTCATTATGTTTTTGTACACGATAATAATATTTTTTCGAGTGTTGCTCTTTATGGGCTGCAAATAAATCACTTACTAATGTTGGATTCTTTTTTATAGTATTGTAGCTAGTAATTAACTCTAGGTTAATGTCAGATAGAAAACATTGCTTACACCTATCTTTTATTTTGAAGAATAACGCACCACCGCCAAGAAAAGGCTCATAATAATTATTGAAGGTGGCAGGAACATATTTTATCAATTGATCAGCAAGTTTTCTTTTACCACCAACCCAGGTGAAAAATGGTAACGGTTTGTTTTTGGTAGTAGTCATGATTATAAGTATTTAAGTAAGACTTAATATGAATAATTGAGCTAACAGCTCAATTAATAAATAGCTCATTTATTGTATCATAAATATCACAAGAATACTACAAGAATCGTCAATATATTGGTAACAGGGTCGTTTAAAAGTCATAACCAATGAAACACCCCCTTGCTTTTGCTATACAATTAGCTTTGTTGAGTGGTAAAGAAACCTGATACAAATATAGGTAATATTTGCTTTAGATCAGAAACGCAGTATTTATACACTGTAAGCCTTATATTATAAGGCTTACAGAATGATTTGCTATGTTAAGCAGCTAATTTATGGCTTACTTATAAGCCATTTAGCTACCAACTAATAATAATTTTATCCACTGTCTCTAGATTAACACTATTCTAAAAATTTTTAAAAAAAATTACTAATAGGCTAAAAAACCGCTGTACTCTAGGAAATAATCAAGGTATGTCTAAAAAGGATAGCGTATGGTGCGATATCAAGCGACGAGGTTAGAAACAAGAACTACAAAATTTTTAAATCTAACCTCGTGCTTCTATTTTCTCAACGAACAATAGGAATTGATTGTATGACTACCGATGATAAAAATCAACAACAAAACAAAATTTCCAATGAAAAAAATATAAATAAAAATGTTACCAGTGACAACATCCCTGGAACTAACAATGAAACAAATAATATCAATAGTGATATTATTGTTGAGCTACAACAAACCAAGAAAAAACTAAAATTAGCTAATTTACTCCATAAAGACTTTATAACAAATACAGCTCTTAGCATAAAAACTCCGTGTACTAGCATTTTTGCACTTGCTCTAACACTCCTTGAAATAGAGAACAATAACGTTAAAAAGTTGTCTATAGCCGATATTGCTGATTGTACTAAAGAACTAATTGATTACTCGACAAATATGCTAGATTTTGTTGAGTGTTATTCAAGCTTAATGTCTACCACAAACGTAGTATCAGTACCAATAATTTCTAAGAAATTCAACCATGAAAAATTAGTAAGCAGAGTTATTAATAGGCTAAAACTAACCTCGAAATATAAAGGCATAAGGCTGGCAAAGAGTTTTGTTGATATTCCAGATACCATTGGTGATAGTTATCGAATTGAGGCAATATTAACTCAGTTAGTTAGTAATGCTATTAATTTCACTGAAAAAGGTCATGTTTTCTTAAACAGCGATTTTTTTCCTGCATGTACCGTACTATTACAAAATAATAAAGAGTCTAGTGGTGTAGAATCTGCAGAAGCTCAGAAAGCTAAAGATGTTTTACAATTCGTTGTTCATGATACAGGTATTGGCATGTCTGAAGAAAAGCAACAATATATTTATGAACAATTAAATAGTCTTGATAGTTCTAGCTTTACTAGCTCGACTAGCAAAGATACTGGTGAGAAATTGGAATCTAACTCAAGCTCAGAATCAAATTTAAAATTAGGATTAGGTTTGAGCTTAGTCAAACAATTTATTGCCGATCTAAATGGTAAAATTGAGATTAGCAGCCAACAAGGTAAGAGTACAACCTTTACTTTACAAGTACCAGTAAAATTACCTTTAACCAAAGAGCGTAGATATGATTAACAATATGACTAATAACTTATAATTGGACTTTGGACAAAATAATTTAGCCTATATTTAGCAACTTATAATTTATCTATTATGTAAAATAATTTACCTAAAATTGTAAAAATATTAACTATAGATTAATAATAATTTTAGAAAGTTAACCTAGAATACTAGGTTTGTATCAAACTTTCTATTTTGTGAAAAAACAGGGATTTTTGTCCAAAGTCCAATTATAAGCTAGTGACATTATTTCAATAGCTATAACTATTGAAATAATGTCACTAATATTCTACAACGAATTATACCAATTGCAATAATTAACACGGTGTATTTATCCAGTCTCTATACATAATTGATTTTACTAAATCTACATTATGAGCAAATTGATTCCAAGCGTAACAAGCCATAGTGACGATATCTTCATATACACCATAACATTGGTTAGACAAGAAATGATTTTTGATCCATTCCCAAACTTGTTCCATTGCATTAAGTTCCGGTGCATAGGGCGGAAGCGGTATCAAAGTGATATTGCTTGGCACAGTTAGTTTTTTGGCTGTGTGCCAACCTGCATTATCCGTTAGTAAAGCTATATGTCGGTTGCCTTGAATACTGCGAGAAAGGTCTTCTAAGAATTTATTCATTGCCTGTGTATTTGCATATGGTAAAATTAATGCAAAAGCTTCTCCTGTATCATGGCAAGCAGCTCCATAAATATATGTTGAAATGAATTGCTGTTGCCGAACTTTACGGGGTCTAGTGCCACGCTTAGCTCATATACGAGTTAAGCTACCTTGTTGCCCAACTCGAGTTTCATCCTGAGACCATATATCAACTTTACATCTATCGATATTTTTTGGTAATAATTCTGTTAGCATGTCTGGGAAGTTTTTTTATATGTATTTTGAGTCTCTTGATTTGACTTTGGATGCATTGAACGAGAAGTAATCCAGCTAAAACCAAGGCGGTGCATAGTATTGTAGACTGTTTTTAAAGTACATTTAGCACCATATTCCTCAAGTAACATGATATGTAGCTCCTTTCCAGTTATATACCCACCAGTTTTACTTTCACTGAGCGTATTGATTTTATCAAAAAGAGCAGACTCTTGTATAGTGTTAATCTTCCTAGGGGCACCGCTTCTTTGTGATTCAAATAATCCTTCAAAACCATGATTCCTAAATCTTCTGAGCCATGATTGCACAGTTTTCCAGTGTGACTTCACTATTTCAGATATGGCTTTAAAAGATTTGCCTAATTGAAGGTAATACAATCGCCAATAAACGTATACGATTTCGACCATGCGGCTCATGTTTCATCATTTTTATAAAATCATGACCATGAAAACCTTGCGGTAATATTAACCTAGCCATTTGAGTACCTTTATCAGGTAAAAACCCATTTTACACCACTGCGTTAATTATTGCAATTGGTATTAGATATTGCTGCCTTGTTTGTGTGGCCTCTGTATTTTCTACTACATACGATAGCAAGTTATAAGGCGATTTGGGAGATTATTTTCATACCCTTCAAATGGGATAAAACTCAGCATGGGATTAGTACTCTAGACCTTGAATAAATCAGGGTATACTCGGTCAACTTCAAGAATTAAGGTCGTCGTGTCTAAATATCCATAGTATCTTACATTTTTCTATAATCGTCATAGCAAGGCTCTTTAGATGCCGTGGCGATCCAGGTAAACAGCGAAGCTGTTTTTTTAGAGTAACGCTTCGCGTATTCTAGATTGCCGCGTCGCCGCTTTTTCGCGACTCCTCGCTAATAAACGATCAGCAGCCATTTTAATAGTGGTTATATAAAAAATGTAGGGTACTATGGCAGAATAGTATGGTTTGGCAAATTATCGGTAAACATTAGAACGCTTGATACTAACACCACCCAAAATAAGGTAAAAGGTAAAAATACTTTCCAACCTAAACGCATTAATTGGTCGTAACGATATCTAGGCAATGTTGCTCTTATCCATAAAAAACAAAATAATAAAACCCCGGTTTTTAGTACAAACCACATAAAACCTGGCACAAAATTTAAGACTTTAATGCCAAAAGGTGGCAAATAGCCACCTAAGAAAAATGTGGTGGTCATACCGCTAGCTAAAATCATATTAGCGTACTCACCAAGAAAAAATAATGCAAATCCCATGGAAGAATATTCAACATTATAACCAGCAACTAGCTCAGACTCAGCTTCTGATAAATCAAAAGGCAATCTGTTCGTTTCTACAAGTACTGATATGAAGAATATTACTGCCATAGGTAACAACATCAAATCAACCCACCAAGGCAATAATTGTTGCCTTTCTATGATTTCTGAAAGATTAAGCGTCCCCGTTGTTAAAAGTACAGTAACAATCACCAACCCTATAGATACTTCGTATGAAATCATCTGAGCCGACGAGCGAACAGCCCCAAGGAAAGCATATTTCGAATTACTTGCCCAACCCGCTATGATTACACCATAAACAGCTAACGATGAGATTGCCATAATATACAAAACACCAACATTTATGTTAGCTAGTACAAGTTTCTTATCAAAAGGTATTACCGCCCAACCAATTAAACTAAGTACAAGGGTAATCATAGGTGCTAGGGTGAATAATATTTTGTCAGCTTGGTTTGGTATAATTGTTTCTTTAAATAATAGTTTTACTGCATCGGCAATTGGTTGCAATAACCCAAAAGGTCCTACTACATTTGGACCTTTTCGGAGTTGCATTAGCCCTATTACTCTTCGCTCAGCATAGGTAAGGTAAGCTACGCACAGCAAAAGAGGAATAGTGATAGATAAAACTTTCAAAGCTACAATAATTAATGGCAATAGATATTGTTGAAAGAACGATATCATGCAACTTTTTCCCTTTCTTGCTTTGACTCCACACATTTTGCCATAGTAACAGATGCTCTACTAATCGAGTCTGTCATATAGTAATTTATAGGTTTAGTCACTATATCGGATTTAAGTAAATTATCGAGGGAGGTAAATTGTATAAACTCACCACCTATTATCTCAGAAATATTAGCAAATATACTCTTCTGCTTTGAAGAATTGGCTTCGCAAAACTGCGTGGTATTCGCGTGCTCACGTACTTCATGTACGCTCCGCTCGCTCCCCCCTTGTTTTTCGTTCCAATTCTTCAAATCATTTGAGTATACCGGAAACTCGGCTGCCAACTTATTTCTTATTTCCATTAAATTGCTCATGCCAAGATCTAGTCCTAAATTATTGGCAAGATTATTTATAATAACCCAATCTTCTTTCGCTTGTCCTACCGGACTAGTTGCTGCCCTAGCATATTGTGGTCTTCCTTCAAAATTTACGTAAATAGCATCTTTTTCTGTATAGCTACTAGCAGGAAAAATGACATCTGCTGCATTTGCTCCATTATCACCGTGATGCCCTTGATACACTACAAAAGACGATCTGATTTTGCTCATATCAATTTCATCGCTACCTAGTAAATATACAAACTTAATTTCACCCTTTTCTGCCTTCTGTAAAATTTCAGAAACACCATTACCGCCATTTTTAGGACTAAAGCCTATGTCTAAACTACCGACCATTGACGCATGATTATGCAGTATATTAAAACCATTCCAATCATCTCTAACTATCTTATATTTATCTACCATCTGATGAATGAGTGCCAAAATAGCATAGCCATCATCTCGAGAATATACACCATCACCAATAATTATAACTGGATTTTTTGCATGTTCTAATTCCTTAGCAAACTGATGTTTCTCTGATATTATTGCCTTAATTATGTTAGGGCTAGCCCCTAATTCATTTATATAGTAAGTTTGGTTAGTAATATTGCCAATTCGAGCTACTTTTAGCTTTCCTTCTCTTTGCAATATGCCAATACGAGCATTCAGGACAGGAGCTACTTGCCTGATATTTGCACCAATTAACAAAGCTAGATCAGCTTCTTTAAGTCTAGAAATTGTTGTGTTAAATAGATAGTTCCCCCTACTAGATTGGTCTATTTTATAATTAAACTGGTTGCTGTCAAAATTGTTACATCCAAGCTTCTGTAACAATGTTTTTAATAAAAACATTGATTCGGTACAGGCAAGTGTTCCAGCTATTGCCGCCATTTGATTACCGGCAAGAGACTTTAATTTTTGTGCTACTAGTGCAATAGCATCACTCCAAGAAGCTTCAACTAATTTACCATTTTGTCTTATATACGGAGAATCTAACCTTTGGTATTTCAAGCCATCATAAGCAAATCTTGCTTTATCTGATATCCATTCTTCATTGATATCATCATTAACCCTTGGTAATATCCTCATTACTTCAGATCCCCTACTATCAACCCTTATATTACAACCTTGTGCATCCAATACATCTATTGACTCAGTCTTTGTTAGTTCCCAACTACGAGCTTTAAAAGAATAAGGCTTGGAATTTAATGCTCCAACTGGGCAAATATCTATAATATTGCCTGATAATTCCGATTCAAGACTACGTTCAAGATACGAGGTTACCTCCATATGCTCTCCCCTGTAAAGAGTTCCTATCTCCTCAACTCCAGCAATATCAGTGGCAAACCTTATACATCTAGTACATTGTATGCATCTAGTCATATGAGTCTTAATCAAAGGTCCCATATACTTATCTTTGACTGTTCTTTTATTCTCCGAAAATCTAGAACTTGCTTTACCATATTTAAAGGCTTGGTCCTGTAAATCACACTCACCTCCTTGATCACAAATAGGACAATCTAGGGGGTGATTAATCAATAGAAATTCCATCACTCCTTCACGAGCCTTTTTAACACCTATGGTATTAGTGTGGATAACCATACCTGAAGTGGCAGGCATAGCACAAGAAGCAATGGGCTTGGGAGATTTTTCCATCTCCACCAAGCACATACGGCAGTTACCGGCAATCTTCAAACGTTCATGAAAACAAAAATGTGGGATTTCTATACCAAGCTTGCTGCAGGCACGAAATACGGTTGTGCCTTCCTCTACTTCGACTTCAGTACCATCTATAGTAAGTTTTATCATGATATATTGTATTTTATATTATACCATTTCCCAAAACTAAATTGCTACTCGGAGTACGAGTGTCGAGCACCGGAGCGTACATACTAGTACGTGAGGAGCGGAGATCATGAAGTACGACAACGTGATAATTAGTTTTCGGAAATGGTATTACGTCGAAATTATACCACATTATATGTTACTCACTAATCTAAATTTTCCAATTTTGCAAAATTAACTAACAAAAAGAAAGTAGAGATCTGTATATCATAACTTTTTAGGCTATTTTTTAGATCTCCGCATTTAAGATGAAAAGACTACTTAAGTTCCTTGACATGCATCAGTATCGGCAGCACTACCAGCTACCATGTTTATAATTTCGGGAGCCTTAAACAATATTATAACACCAGTCACAATAACCAATGCAACTTCCCATTTTAATTGTCCTCTGAGAGTTTGAATCCCTAGAACAACTATACCAATAATTGCTATACCACGAGCTGTATTACCACGAAATGTTTTGATCATCTTACACAATACATCACCTACTGGATCAGCAGTACTAGCAAAAGCATCCGATGCTGTAGTAATTAGAGCAATGCTACAAAGAATAAACAGCAAACGCCACACAAAACTACTATCAAACTGTTCAGAATAGGACCTACAAATATTCATATTTTACCTCGTTAACGAATTGTTTTAGACATGTGAATGATTCTATACTGTACATTTTTACAGTTCAAGGATTAATATAGGGTGATCGTAATCTAATTAGATAATTGCTGGAGAAGCAAGGTTTACGTGGTGTTTTAGTCACAATTTTTGCAAGTTTAATTAATACTCCCGATGTTATCCCTGCACTTTCGGATGTCATCAACTATGATTTTAAACCGATGTCTTACATTAAATTGAGGTTACACTATGTAGTTCTCTTTTGTGGGTAACTTCTAGAGTCTTTTTCTAACTTCTCAAAATGCAATAGCCCGTAGGCAAAAGCTATAATTGTAGGAATCATAATAATCAATATCCCCCAATTGCCAAAATAGTCAATAATATAAATGAAACCAAAAGAAGTAATACCAATTGCAATAATTAACACGGTGTATTTATCCAGTCTCTATACATAATTGATTTTACTAAATCTACATTATGAGCAAATTGATTCCAAGCGTAACAAGCCATAGTGACGATATCTTCATATACACCATAACATTGGTTAGACAAGAAATGATTTTTGATCCATTCCCAAACTTGTTCCATTGCATTAAGTTCCGGTGCATAGGGCGGAAGCGGTATCAAAGTGATATTGCTTGGCACAGTTAGTTTTTTGGCTGTGTGCCAACCTGCATTATCCGTTAGTAAAGCTATATGTCGGTTGCCTTGAATACTGCGAGAAAGGTCTTCTAAGAATTTATTCATTGCCTGTGTATTTGCATATGGTAAAATTAATGCAAAAGCTTCTCCTGTATCATGGCAAGCAGCTCCATAAATATATGTTGAAATGAATTGCTGTTGCCGAACTTTACGGGGTCTAGTGCCACGCTTAGCCCATATACGAGTTAAGCTACCTTGTTGCCCAACTCGAGTTTCATCCTGAGACCATATATCAACTTTACATCTATCGATATTTTTTGGTAATAATTCTGTTAGCATGTCTGGGAAGTTTTTTTATATGTATTTTGAGTCTCTTGATTTGACTTTGGATGCATTGAACGAGAAGTAATCCAGCTAAAACCAAGGCGGTGCATAGTATTGTAGACTGTTTTTAAAGTACATTTAGCACCATATTCCTCAAGTAACATGATATGTAGCTCCTTTCCAGTTATATACCCACCAGTTTTACTTTCACTGAGCGTATTGATTTTATCAAAAAGAGCAGACTCTTGTATAGTGTTAATCTTCCTAGGGGCAC
Organism: Candidatus Tisiphia endosymbiont of Metellina segmentata; assembly: GCF_964030715.1. Classification (NCBI taxonomy): domain Bacteria; kingdom Pseudomonadati; phylum Pseudomonadota; class Alphaproteobacteria; order Rickettsiales; family Rickettsiaceae; genus Candidatus Tisiphia; species Candidatus Tisiphia endosymbiont of Metellina segmentata. The sequence goes on along the minus strand of NZ_OZ034919.1, from coordinate 1,587,694 downwards.
CGCTTCTTTGTGATTCAAATAATCCTTCAAAACCATGATTCCTAAATCTTCTGAGCCATGATTGCACAGTTTTCCAGTGTGACTTCACTATTTCAGATATGGCTTTAAAAGATTTGCCTAATTGAAGGTAATACATCGCCAATAAACGTATACGATTTCGACCATGCGGCTCATGTTTCATCATTTTTATAAAATCATGACCATGAAAACCTTGCGGTAATATTAACCTAGCCATTTGAGTACCTTTATCAGGTAAAAACCCATTTTACACCACTGCGTTAATTATTGCAATTGGTATTATATATTACGCTGGGAGAAAGACGGTAAAATAGCAATGAAGATTAAAGGAAGCAAGTCTGGAATATGGTACGATTTTAGTAAAGGTGAAGGTGGAGACTTATTTACCTTAGTACAGAGAGAAAGAAAATGTAACTTTATTCAAGCTAAGAAATATTTACAAGAAATGGTTGGTATTTCAACTGTCTATAAACAAGACCTACTAGTAGATTTGGTAGTAGATAAGTCTTACAGGCAAGCTAAAATCCAGAATCAACAAGAACAAGACAAAGAAGTAGCTAAGATAAAACAAGCGGAAGGATTATATGAAAAATCAAGTTCTGTACTATATTCTACCAATAATAATGTAGCTAGACAATATTTAGATAAGCACCGTGGAATTGAGGTAGTATTAAAAAAATTTCAATTAAGCCAAGACCTTAAAACTAACATGATGTGGGATAATGGAAGCAAACAATATTATCCAGCCTTAATTGCCTTCGCACGAAATCAAGAAGGTAGAATCACTGGTGGACAATCGATCTATTTAAACCAAGAAACAGGTGCTAAAGCTGATATTGCCGTTAATAAACGTTCATTTGGTAAAATTAGTGGTTCTTTTGTGGAAATTCAACAAGATAATCAACAGGAGAATAAGTTAAGGAATAATATAACAATTATAGCAGAAGGAGTAGAAACAGCTTTAAGCTTGCAGGAAGCAGGTATTAAAGGTAAAATCATCTGTAGCTTAGGGATAAATAATATCAAGAATTACCAGCCTACAACAGGCGAGAAGATAATTATTGCTGCCGATAATGATGGACAAAGTAGAATATTAGTTAATACTGTCACTAAAGCTAAAGAACAATTAGCAAATAAAGGGGCAGTAATATCGGTAATAATGCCGCAAGATATAGGGGATTTTAACGATATGCTCAAAACTAAAGGAGTAGAATCTATTAAAAATCTTATAGAACCTGAAATAGCAAAATTAATAACAAATGAAACACTAAACGAAAAAACAACTAAATTTACTGAGTCATTAAAACCAATTTACAATAGTAAGACTGATAATAATCAGTCACAAATCACATCTATAGAGTTAGAGCTTAGAAAATCAGCAAGTAATAATATGTTACAGGAGTTTCAACAGCAGATAAAATTATTAGAAAGATTTACTACCAAAGAGAATATAAATACAGCCTTACAAATATATAAGGGAAAAGGCATAGAGTCTTTTATTAGCTATAGTAATGATAGTTGTTCCAAAGCTATTGAGCAAAAAATAACAAAAGATTTGCAAATAATGCAGAATAAGTTTGACCCTAATTATAATCTTAGTACTGTTAAATTTTATGATATAGTAATAAATGATTTTAAAGGTAAAAGCTACTTAGTAGCAGAAGATTACTTGGTTGCTATAGGCAAAGATAAACAAGTGATGCAATATATTAATCCACAATCAGTAATAGGTAAGGAAATAAAAAATGAATTACAAAATGCGGTAGAGACGCAGAAAAATCAAGGAATAATAGTTAAAGGTACTATATAGGTTATATTAAAAATAATAATTAACTAATTAAGAATATGTCAAACCAACTAAAACATGATGCATTGTTTAAAAAGATAATGGTCAATCAAATAGCAGCCCAAGAATTTTTGGAGCATTATTTACCAGAAGAGGTTAAGGAAATCGTTGATTTAAGCAAAATAACAATAGAGAAAGAATCATTTGTTGAGGATGACCTAAAAAGAGCTCTTAGTGATTTAGTCTATTCTGTTAAGACTAAAGATAATGATCAAGCCTTTGTTTATGTGTTGATTGAGGCAGAGATAAGACCAAAATATTGGATGGCACTCAAATTATGGAAATATATGTTGTTATTAGCTGAAAGACATAAAAAAGGTAGAAATAAATTACCATTGATAATACCAATGGTGTTTTATCATGGTACTAGAAGGTTTAATGTGCCAAAGAATTTGTTTGAGTTGTTTAGCGATCCCAAACTTGCAAAGCAACTAATGTGTGAGGATTATAAGCTAATAGATTTACAAGCAATGTCTGATGATGAGATAAAGCAGAAGCAACATTTTGGCATGTTAGAATTTATGATGAAAAATATACAGAAGCGAGATATATTGAAGTTGTGGGATGAACTTTTAACAAATTTTAAACCATATATTAGTATAGATAAGGCAACAGGCTATATTTACATAAAATCATTTTTATGGTATAGTGACGCTAAGATAGAAGAAGGTAAGCAACAAGAGCTAGAAAGGCTAATAGCTAGTCATTTAACTGCAACAGAAGAGGAGAATATTATGAGAACTATTGCTGAAAAATATATTGATGAGGGTGTAGAAAAGGGTATAGTTCAAGGTATCCAGATTGGTGAAGCTAAAGGCATCCAAGTCGGTAAAGCTGAAGGTAAAGCTGAAGGTAAAGCTGAAGGTAAAGCTGAAGGTAAAGCTGAAGGTAAAGCTGAAGGTAAAGCTGAAGGTAAAGCTGAAGAGAGAGTTGAAATAGCAAAAAAAATGTTAGTTCAAGGCTCTGATTTTACCTTTATTTCTGCTATAACTGGTCTTAGCAAATCTTTTATTCAATCTCTTGCTCAGAAAAAATAATTTATTTTTAGTAATATTTTGAGATAAGCTGAGCAAATTTTTATGATACTAATAGATTAAAAAAATAAACCTAAATTAGCCATTTAGAGATGGTTTATAGTGCAATTTCCTCTTTTTATACATTTTTCCCCCTACATAAAGCTACTTAATCCCTCTAAAAACGCCTTAAAATAGTTTTTGATATTTTAATGAGTTTGCAAATTCATTGTGAGTTTAGTAATAGGAATATTACCAGCAAGCCTAACATAACAAGTAAGGTCTGGTAGGTTCATAATTTCAGATGGCATTACTAATAATTTCTTTCTCTCTATGTTGTTAATATTTACTCCATCCCGCATAGTGTTAGAGCCATAAGAAAGATTTTCTTGTGTTTCAATGATTTCCTGCTCACCAAGCATTAAAGCACTTCTATGAGCTGTTTGTTGGTCACTAACTCGAAAAATAAACTTACTGCTAAATAAATCAAGCATCGAGCTACTGCCGGCAAAACCATATATTTCCTCTAGCTGATAAATATTCTGCATACCAGCAACAAAACATCCACCATATTTACGTGCTTCAGCTAAAGCAACTGGCAAGGCAGGTATTTTTTGTAAGGCTGGTAGTTCATCTACAATAAACCACATATTGTTATTACCTCTGGTATTCCTATCCATTAGAGCTTTGATAGCAATACTTATCCAAGCAGAAATTAATGAACGCAATGTTACTCTTTGATTAGGTGTGCTAGTTATAAATAACCAACCTGTTTCAAGTGGATCACTAAACCATCTTCTAATACTAAAATTACCATTAGGCTTTAAATGTTGTAGAGCAGCAATATTTTTACCAATAGTTGCTTGAATACCGGAAGATGTCTCGGGTGCATTATTACTTATTATACCTGCTACTGCAGTATTTTTAAAAATTTTAGCAAATTGTCTATTATCAGAATAGATAATGCTATCAATTAGCTTTTTTATATCTTTACTATCTTGATATAGTTTTAATCCTTCAGATAAGACTAGCTCGGCATTCTTAGCAAAAAAATCATCTAACCTAGGATTATAGCCGCTAAAACTACTTGCTATATTATCAAAATCAGCAATCTCATAACAATCATTCCAAGGCAACCAATGCTCTGTACAATCTGCAAAGGGGTTAAGTAATTTATCACAACTAGAGTCAAAAAATCTATCAACAAAACTACCAGTAAGATCAACAATAATGGCTCTATCTTGTTGTCTTCTAATTTGTGGTAGTAACTCATTTAGCAAATTAGTTTTACCGCTGCCAGTAGTTCCAGTAATTAGAATATGTTGCCTCTCACTATTTTTAACTAACGGCAAATCAGCAAATTTAATTTTTGAGGCTTTATTATTTTGATGCAGCATTTTAGCCAACATTTTAGCTTCTACAAAATCTGCTCCTCTAATTTTATCTTTACTAATTGTTTTTTTGCCTTGGTAGATAAAGAAGATTATGGAAGTTATTACCCCAATAGTAAAGATAATTATCCCTTCTAACCAAGCTGAGTGTAATAAAAATTGTCCAATTTTCTCAATCCTTGCTCCGTGAGGTGTAACATACCAGAACTTATCAATGAAGCTTTGAGCATTACGATAAACCCAAGCTTTCTGTTCTAAATAATAGAATTTGATGCCTATTTGATTAACAGGATAAAAATATTGTCCTACTGCAAGTTTTAACTGAACATAACGCTCTATTATAAAATAATAAAAACTAATTAAGGATAATTTCTGATATATACGCCATATTAGCCAACTGATAGTTAGTACTAACCCAACCATAACAGCATTTATACTTCCTTGTCCAAACATTCGGAGTTGATGAGCAAAGATTTGTGAGCCTCGAGTAAAGTTATTTTGATTATGATTTTGATAGCTCATTAAGTGTGTTATCAGTTTATAAATTATCTTTTAATATCTTTAATTTTTGTTCAAATGCATCAGCCATACGATTGTTACCTAATTTCCTTAAACCTATAATTGTTTTTTCATATTCTTCTATAAGATTAGGTTTGTATTTAACAGCCAAGTTAAAATTTTTCTTAGCTTCCTGATGTTTTCTTAAATTGATTAAAGATATGCCTTTTGTCTAAATAGCTTTCGGCAAAATCAGCTTTATAATTAATAGCTAAATCGTAATTTTCTATTGCTTGTTGGTGTTTACCTAATTTTTCAAGAGTCATGCCTTTGTTATAATATGCTTGGACATAATTAGGATCATATTTAATAGCAAGATTATAATTTTCTATCGCCTCTTGGAATTTTCTCATATACATTAAAGATATTCCCTTGTTATTATATGCTTCTACACAATTAGGTTGGTATTTGATCGTTATATCACAAATTTTTATTGCCTCTTGAAATTGTCCTAAATATAACAAAGATACCCCTTTATTATTATAGGCATCTGCGTAATCTGGTTTATATTTAATAGCAAGATCATAATTTTCTATTGCTTTTTGATGTAGCCCTAAATACATTAAAGATATCCCTTTGTTATAATAAGCTTCTGGGTAATGTGGGTTATATTTAAGAGCAATATCAAAATTTTCTATCGCTTCATGATATTTCCCCAATATATTCAAAGAGTTCCCTTTATTATTATAGGCTTCTACAAAATTAGGTTTATATTTAATTGCTAAATTATACAGTAATATAGATTCTGTGTATTGACCTAATTCGTTAAAAGATACTCCTTTATTATTGTATGCCTCTGCAAAATTAGGCTCATATTTAAGAGCAATATCAAAATTTTTAATGGCTTCTTGATATTTTCCTAAATTATTTAAAGCCATTCCTTTATTGTTATAGGCTTGTGCATGGTTAGGTTTATGTTTTATAGCTATATCATAATTTTTAATGGCTTTTTGATATTGTCCTAGTTTAAAAAAAGACCGACCTATATTAAAATATTCTTCTGCTAAAATATTGGTATCTTTAATTTTATTTGACTTATCTAGCTCATTTTGTTGTTTTGTGTTAGTATTTTGATCCAACAACCTATCTGTTTCTGCAATAGCACTACTAGAAAGTATCAATGGTAAAACAATTAGGGTAACTAATTTTTTTATATTTATCATAAATTTATCCTCAATTATTTTCATCATCCTTTTTATATCTTGGTAGTTTTATATTACGTTTCTTGATAGCTTCTTGACTTATTCCAAGATTATCTGCTACTTGCTCAGCAGTTCTAACAATAGTCGAGTCTGGAGTGTCATTAAATTCATCCTGAATATTTTGAGTTCTATCTTGTATTTGATCAGGTAACTGATTAAGAGTTTTTACTTTTTCTCCTTCATATTCAGTTGTATTATTTATCAGCACTTGTTCTACACTCTTATCATAAATGTCATTTTCTCTATTATCAATAATAGCTTGATCATTTAATTGTTTGGTATTTTCATCAAAAGTTGATCGTAGCTCCTGTTTAGATGGAATATTACTACTACCAGCATAGCTTAAACTTTGAGGTATAATATTGTTAATTTTAGCTATATCTAAAGCTATTTGTTCTGCCTCGTGTTGATGAGTATTTGCCCATTTGGTCGCTTGTTCTTTGCTGGTAACTCCAGGAATATTTTTTGCTACTATGCTATCCAGTACTGGTTCATTTAAATTACGATCAATTGAAGCAGAGTTTTGTGATACATAATTGATATTATAGCTAAGCTGCTCCATATTTTGCTTGGTTCTAGCTATTTCTTGTCCAACAGATTGTTGCTCAGAGAAGTTGTTATTGAGATTATTAGTCAGTGATTGTACATCACTATTGGCATGACTCATCCTACCTTCTTTGCTAGCACTTTTAATTTTTGATAGTGCCTCATTATACCAATTGCAATAATTAACGCAGTGGTGTAAAATGGGTTTTTAACTGATAAAGGTACTCAAATGGCTAGGTTAATATTACCGCAAGGTTTTCATGGTCATGATTTTATAAAAATGATGAAACATGAGCCGCATGGTCGAAATCGTATACGTTTATTGGCGATGTATTACCTTCAATTAGGCAAATCTTTTAAAGCCATATCTGAAATAGTGAAGTCACACTGGAAAACTGTGCAATCATGGCTCAGAAGATTTAGGAATCATGGTTTTGAAGGATTATTTGAATCACAAAGAAGCGGTGCCCCTAGGAAGATTAACACTATACAAGAGTCTGCTCTTTTTGATAAAATCAATACGCTCAGTGAAAGTAAAACTGGTGGGTATATAACTGGAAAGGAGCTACATATCATGTTACTTGAGGAATATGGTGCTAAATGTACTTTAAAAACAGTCTACAATACTATGCACCGCCTTGGTTTTAGCTGGATTACTTCTCGTTCAATGCATCCAAAGTCAAATCAAGAGACTCAAAATACATATAAAAAAACTTCCCAGACATGCTAACAGAATTATTACCAAAAAATATCGATAGATGTAAAGTTGATATATGGTCTCAGGATGAAACTCGAGTTGGGCAACAAGGTAGCTTAACTCGTATATGGGCTAAGCGTGGCACTAGACCCCGTAAAGTTCGGCAACAGCAATTCATTTCAACATATATTTATGGAGCTGCTTGCCATGATACAGGAGAAGCTTTTGCATTAATTTTACCATATGCAAATACACAGGCAATGAATAAATTCTTAGAAGACCTTTCTCGCAGTATTCAAGGCAACCGACATATAGCTTTACTAACGGATAATGCAGGTTGGCACACAGCCAAAAAACTAACTGTGCCAAGCAATATCACTTTGATACCGCTTCCGCCCTATGCACCGGAACTTAATGCAATGGAACAAGTTTGGGCATGGATCAAAAATCATTTCTTGTCTAACCAATGTTATGGTGTATATGAAGATATCGTCACTATGGCTTGTTACGCTTGGAATCAATTTGCTCATAATGTAGATTTAGTAAAATCAATTATGTATAGAGACTGGATAAATACACCGTGTTAATTATTGCAATTGGTATTATATGATTGTTGTTGATTTACTGATTTTCCTTGATCTTGTTCTTTTTGGTTATTGGATGCAACTTTTACTCCTACACCTATGCCAACATTTCCACCTATACTTGCCTCTACACTAGTACTAGTTCCCTTTCTATTGTGATTCGCAGTATGCTCAGTAGCAGACTCGCTATCTGAATTCATTTGCTGCAGGGCTAAATACTGACTGTCAGTAATGCCCATGGATTTAGCTTCCTCATAACTTAATCTCTTACCTATCTCAGTTGCTAAAGATTCTCCTGTTGTTGTTAGATTATTGTATCTATCAGTTAATCCATCAAGATAGCTTTGTGAGTTGGTAAACTGACTTTGATAGCTATCTTGTAATAACTTAGAGGAGCGATAATTATTGACCAGTGAATCTACTGCCTCAGTAAGTATCTGTCTGCCACTATCGGTGCTGGTAACTCTCATACCACCATCATCAATAATACCTCCTGCCATTTGTAGAGTTGGAGTTAAACTCTGCTGAGCGATTGTTCTATTGCCGATATTATAGTTATCCATGGAAATATTATTATCAGCGATGTTTGCTCCTATGCCACTTGCCACTGATATTGGAGAAAATTGGTTAGCAAGCGTGGTAGTAGCGTGAACGCAACCCTTTAATACTGCCCAAGATAACATGGGGACGCAAGCAGCTAACATCTGGAAGGTAGCGTAACTATGCAAGATCATTTCAGAAAAACTTCCTTGGGATAAGATATTTAACCCAGTTAATCCACTAGAGCCAGATTTACCAGCTAAACTAATCATCCCCAAACAATGAATGATGGTAAAAAATACTGACCAGCTTGTTACCCATATTATTAAAATTATCCAAGTTTTTAATATGCTATAACCACCAGGCAGCATACTCATTGGAAATACTATAAAGATCATGCAGGTAACAAGTGCAAAAAATACTGACTGCAATATTGGCATAATACTTGCTGCCATTTCTCCTGCTACTAAATAGCTAAATGATTGTTGAAACAATCCACGAGTAGCATTCATACTAACTAATTGCGGATATATTCTAGCTAATGAAAACTTTTCCCGCCAATCATCATAGGATTCACGATTAGCATTTAATAACATTGCTTGTTTCATCCACTGATGAATATCTGTTTGTTCCTTCTTGAGATATTTCAGCGTATCGCCGGTCATAGCTTTTAATCTCTGATTTAACTGTTCTGGTCTGTCAGATTGCACCCCTATACTAGAGGCAAATTTAGTTAGTAATCCCTCATGTAACTCTTTATTAATAGCTGCCTTGATTAATGGCGTTACTTGCCTACAAGTTTTAAAACTAATAGCAGAATTACTTGGATCTTTATAATAAATACCAAAATTATTTGGCATATTTTGTTCTATAAAACCAATTATATCATTTGTTTTTTGTGCTGCTCCTTTTTTGCCTAAAATATTGCCGATAACATAAGGTTTCATAAAGCATTGTCGTAAAAACTCTTTACTATTAGTCAAAGTTATTGGATCTTCTATTTGGATATCTTTAATTTTACCTACAGCTTTAGCACCAAACATAATACCATTCTTTCTATTAGATAATCCCTCATCTGCAGGCAAAAGATGCTTTTCTAGCATCTCTGATAGAGAATAACTGATTTTTGATGCACTAGAGGCAAAAAAAGCAATGCCAATTGGAATATTATCAATTTTAACAGCAGCACTCATCGATACTTCATCTTTAAGCCAAACAGTAGCTTTTGGTGTAAATAGCAACACAAAAATAAAAAAAGATGGGAAAAACCACTCCATGGCAAAAATACCAATATTGCCCTTAAAAATAGCTCTAGTTGCAGCCCAAATACCTCCCAAGCTCAAAGCAAACTTACCTACTGGAGTAAAATATTCACTATCTGAAGCAAATACTCTACCTATGCCGTTAAATATATGCCATAATATATCTCCTCCACCAAATGTATGTATTACGTAATCTACCATTTTCTCTACTGTATCATAATTTCACTAAAATTTAATTTGAAAATTCTAGCTTCTTTCCTTAACCATTAGATGTTGTTCTATTAACCTGGCTCTTCTATCTATCTGATTGCTACTTGTCAACATATTACTCCATTTCTCTTGAGCAAAAATTTGTACTCTATCTAAAGATTTTAAATATTCTACTAAATGTTGATCTGCAACTTGCTTAGTTTGTAGCAGAGTTACTGCTTTACGTACTTCAGATATTATTTCTTTCAAATGCTGCAATAAACTATAACTGGCAATTAATTCTGATGAACTATCTAAAATAGTTATTCCTGAAATTGATTCTAAAGTAATATAATCATAAATAGGAAATGCTTCACCTATTGAGGACAAGAACATTATATCTATGTTGTTAAACTCACTATTACTGGCTAATTTGCTTTTTAGATCATCTAGCTTGGTTTTTGCTTTACCTTGATAAGATTGCTCTGGTAGAATACTAATATTCCGCTGTAATGTTGGATTCAAACAACTGCTATTATCACAAGTATAAATTGAAGCAGATTCTCCACCTTTAAGATGGGTAATCCAACTTTTCTCATCTTTTGCTAAAGAATCAAAAAAATAGACATTATTATCCTTGATGATAATAGTACCAGTCATCGACATAATTGAGCTACGCATATCTAGTGGAATGCCGGCTTTTTCTGCTGCTTTAATAAAGATATTATAGTTATTTAGCATTAATTCCGGATCTTTATTTTGCGCTTGTTGTAAGGCTTGTTTCTGCTCTAAGTCATTACGACATCTCTTACCAGCAGCAAAATAATCCATACCAGATTGTGCTTGCATATCTTTACAAACTGATTCACGCATGGCTGAATCTTTTGGCAGAATAGAAGCAAAAATCGCTTTAGTCATCTCGCAATCACCCTTAGCAAATTGATTCATTTCCATAGCTAAATTCCGTAAATCTTTTAAGGCATTCTCGATTTGTGGAGCAAATGTTTTTAGACCTAATGAAAATGCATAAGCCTTAGCCTGCGTGCCAATATTTTTCATCAACTGCACCAGTTCATCTCCTGAAATAATAGAGAAGCTGCCAAGGTAGGCATCTATGCCATTACAGCTCATGGTCAATGATGGTGGAGTCATGCTAATTGGGTTAAATGATGTTTTACTGGTACGCATCGATAATCCTCCTGCTGCATAATAACCAGCGGCTTGGTCTTGGTAAGAATCAGGCTTAGTAACGTTCACGCTCATCCCTTGAAACACATCTCCAATATTCCATGCCAAAGCAATTGGTACATGAATCAATAATATTGTGACTATTATACTAAAATATAAGCTGCTACTCATAGTTAAAGTGATATTTTTTATCATTATTTTCACTTTTTGCTAAATTTTGATAATGTAGATCAATAGTCACGATATTCTCAATAATCTTATCTTCCGAAATTATTCCTCTAGCTACCGGATATATTCTTTTACCACTACTATCAACCAAATATAATATTGGTACAATATTCTCAGGATTTAAAGCTCGTAATAATCCAGTATCTTTGCTAGTTTTAATATTCTGAAAATCCGTACCATTGTTAGAAACCAATAATAACTGAAAACCATATTTGCTAGCAAATGTTTGGACAATAGGAGCAAAAGACTGACAATAAGGGCAATTGTTACTCACCTGTAAAATCAAACCCCAATCTTTGGCTAAATTGATTAATTTGTTATTATTTACCTGTTCAGTTGCCTCCTGACATAATTTTTTATGTAAACTATTACTTGGTTCGTTGTTATTGAGTAAACTATGATCAATTAAAGTTGCTAATTGCCACATAGCAGCAAATTTTTGTGACTTCTCCATTATTATTTTTTGCCATTTTTGAGCCTTAATGACATTCTCTAAAGTTGGATTATCAAGTGCCTTACGCTCAGCATCGTTAAACTTTTGCTTTAACTCCTCTATTCTTTGGTCATAAGCTTGTTGTTTTTCTCCTGTTTCAGATGATAATTTTGACCTAGAATATGGTAATAATTTTGCTTTGATTATTTTCTGTTCATTATACCACAAAAACCCATGCGGTTCTTGCCACGGATTATTAGTAAAATTGCCTGTCTCTATTCTGCTCATATCGGTAGCTCTTTCCTTGCTAGTAACAGCAAATGATTCTGTTTGCCAATAATTGATTAAAATTAAAGCTGTTACTATGGTTATTATACCAATTGTAATAATTAACACGGTGTATTTATCCAGTCTCTATACATAATTGATTTTACTAAATCTACATTATGAGCAAATTGATTCCAAGCGTAACAAGCCATAGTGACGATATCTTCATATACACCATAACATTGGTTAGACAAGAAATGATTTTTGATCCATTCCCAAACTTGTTCCATTGCATTAAGTTCCGGTGCATAGGGCGGAAGCGGTATCAAAGTGATATTGCTTGGCACAGTTAGTTTTTTGGCTGTGTGCCAACCTGCATTATCCGTTAGTAAAGCTATATGTCGGTTGCCTTGAATACTGCGAGAAAGGTCTTCTAAGAATTTATTCATTGCCTGTGTATTTGCATATGGTAAAATTAATGCAAAAGCTTCTCCTGTATCATGGCAAGTAGCTCCATAAATATATGTTGAAATGAATTGCTGTTGCCGAACTTTACGGGGTCTAGTGCCACGCTTAGCCCATATACGAGTTAAGCTACCTTGTTGCCCAACTCGAGTTTCATCCTGAGACCATATATCAACTTTACATCTATCGATATTTTTTGATAATAATTCTGTTAGCATGTCTGGGAAGTTTTTTTATATGTATTTTGAGTCTCTTGATTTGACTTTGGATGCATTGAACGAGAAGTAATCCAGCTAAAACCAAGGCGGTGCATAGTATTGTAGACTGTTTTTAAAGTACATTTAGCACCATATTCCTCAAGTAACATGATATGTAGCTCCTTTCCAGTTATATACCCACCAGTTTTACTTTCACTGAGCGTATTGATTTTATCAAAAAGAGCAGACTCTTGTATAGTGTTAATCTTCCTAGGGGCACCGCTTCTTTGTGATTCAAATAATCCTTCAAAACCATGATTCCTAAATCTTCTGAGCCATGATTGCACAGTTTTCCAGTGTGACTTCACTATTTCAGATATGGCTTTAAAAGATTTGCCTAATTGAAGGTAATACATCGCCAATAAACGTATACGATTTCGACCATGCGGCTCATGTTTCATCATTTTTATAAAATCATGACCATGAAAACCTTGCGGTAATATTAACCTAGCCATTTGAGTACCTTTATCAGTTAAAAACCCATTTTACACCACTGCGTTAATTATTGCAATTGGTATTAAACTTCTCTGTTCATGCGGATACTTTATCATTTATTTTTCTCCTTTAATGTTAAAATGAGCTTATATATTCTGCTACTTTAAAGAATTGGAGTTTATAGTTATTATGCAAATTCAGGATAAGAATTAACTAATTCTTATCCTGAATTGGGTTTATTATATAAATTTTTTAGATACTGGATTTTCCATGAGTCTCTTAGCTATCTCACTATCTGATATGGAATCGTTTTTTGTAGATCGCATATAGATAGTTACTAATTCTACCATTTTATCACAAAACTCAGATTGTAGCATTTGAGAAGCTTCTAGCTTTTGTCTATTCATTAAATCTATAGTCTCAAGTTTTTTGCTTTCTAGAAACTTATCAATTTCTTCGTTTTGCTGCTTAATTATATTATTGGCAGTTTCTTTGCCATCTTTGATCATTTTTTCTCTTAAAACTTCAATCTGTTGTATTTGGGCTGTAGCATCTTCAAATAACAACGTCATATCTTCGTTAAGTTTTTGGGCTTCTAAAACTTGGTCTTTGATGGCCATAATTTTGTCATCTAACGATTTTAAAATTATATTTTTTATTGGTCTATAGACTAAATACACAAAAATTAGGAAACAGACGGCTAGCCAAAATTTTTCGTCAAACAATTGCATTATTTTATCTTTTTGTAAGATTCTTTTAATAACTCTAAATCAACTTCTTGATTAGTAATTTTTTGAATTAACAATTTTGCTAAATCGATGCATGAGTCATTTTCATTAATCCAAAATAATTTATTAGTTGTTTCTATATCATGACGATTATTGGCAATTTGTGCTTTCAACTCATTATGGAGTTGAATTTTTTTTGATAGAAGAGATGCTTCCATTGCATCCCTAGCTTCTTTTTTAATATTTTCCACTATATTTGATATCTCTGCTAGTGTATTTGCATATTGCTTATGCAAGTCATCAGCTTTTTCCCCAAGACTTTCTGCACTAGCAATATTGCTATCTATATAAGCTTGCCTATTCTCAAGAATCTTTTCAGTTAGCGGTGCAATGAACTTATGAACTAGAAGGTATAAGATACTAAAAACAACTACCAGCCAAAAGATTTGCGAACAATAAAAGGTAACATCAAATTGAGGCATAGTTACTTAAGAAAATATCAACAAAATTGCAATTACGAACGAGAATAAGCCCATAGCTTCCGTAAGTCCAGCTCCAATGAATGCCATTCTTTGTAATTGATCAGTAGCTGAAGGATTACGGGCAATTGAAGATAGCAATGCACTGAATATACTACCTACACCAATGGCCGCACCTGACATACCAATAGCCATTAATCCTACACCAATAAATTTTAGAGACGTTCCGTCCATATGTAAACTCCTAAATATAAAAAATTCTAGGTTCTTGCATATTACTGCATTTTTATCTATAAGACCATAAAAATGAAGTCATACGCAGAACCTAATGTGAATTTACAGCATCATTCAAGTATACACAAGAAAGAATTGTAAATATATAAGCTTGAAGTATTGCTATAAAAATTTCAAATCCAATAAGGATCACAATTAGTGGAATTGGCAAAAATTTAAAGAAAATCATTAATGAAACTATAAATCCTGCCATCACCTTTAGTAATATATGTCCTGCTACCATATTAGCAGCTAACCTTAAAGATAAACTTATAGGTCTTGCTAGATAGGCAAATAATTCTATCAAAATCATAAGTGGAGCTAACCAATATGGTGTACCTTTAGGCAAAAATATTGATAAAAAATGTATACCGTGATTAATAAAACCGATAATGGTAACCATAAAAAATATCATAATTGCTAAGGCAAATGTTACTATAATATGGCTAGTAACAGTGAACCCGTAAGGAAGCATGCCGAGCAAGTTACATAACAAAATAAACATAAACAAAGTAAAAATGAACGGTATAAACTTACGTCCCTTTTCTCCAACATTTTGATTGAGCATCACTGTAATTATATCATAAATTATTTCAGCACTAAGCTGTAATCTAGATGGTATAATTTTTTTGCCTTTTAAGGCTAAATAAAAATAGGAGAGGTATATAACTCCAGCAAGCAACATAAACAAACTAGAGTTAGTAAAACTAATATCGAAACCAAATAAATTAATTTCTACTAGTTTCTTTATTGCAAATTGATCTAAGGGACTATGGGACATTATTTCTTATTTAGTTTTTGCCAAATTATTTTAAAACCTGCAAGCATACCTATCAACAAAAATATTATAATACAAAATGGTTTAGAATTAAACAATTTATCTAATGTAAAACCAACAATAAACCCCAGCATCACACTAGAAAACAAATCTAACGCTATAGCCAACGCATCAATTTCTTTTTTTGGATTAAGTTTAGGGTGAAAATGATTATTTGTTCGATTATTTGTTTTAAGTTTCTTAATCCTTTTTTGTATCTTATCTAACTCTTTCTCTTTTTGTTCCAACATATACATTAATACAAAGAAGTCTATTTAAACCTCAATTTCGGATTAATGAAATTAATCCGAAATTGGAATGAGAATGTAAACAATCAGGCTTAAAGCGGTTTGACACCTGACTGTTAAATATTTCATTTACTAATAATAGATTAAAATGCATTCGTAGAATCGCTTCAAGAATGCATTTTTCTGATATTCTAGCCAGTTTTGGATTAAAAATTTTAATCCAAAACTGAGGTTTTAAATAACCTTGGCACTATATAGCTATGTAACATTAGACCTTTGTTCGTAAGATTAATATGACCTTTATCACCTAATCCCTCATCCCACCTAAGTAAACCTAGCTTTTTATAGTATGTTGCCTTTTCCATATCTAAAATCTCAAATAATTGTTTACCAATTCTTTTCTGTATACTATCAATAGTTAAACCCTTTTCAAGACGTAGTCCCATCATCAACATTTCTGCAATTATTTCTTGCATAGAAAGTTTATTAATCTGCTGAATACCACATCCTAAACTGTCAACAGCTTGTAACCATTTTTCTGGTTTATGCCACATCATAATACTATATAGATTAGATGTAAAATTACTATCACACATGTTAACCCTGCTGTGGCTACCCGGACCTACACCTAAATAGTTGTCATATTGCCAATATGTTAAGTTATGTTTACATTCATGACCTAATATAGCATAATTTGATATTTCATATCTAAGATATCCTTGGGACTTTAAATAGCAGTTAGTCCACTCATAATGGTCAGCTGCTTGATCTGAGTTTGGTATAGTCAGATTTCCCTCGTTAAACAATTTATAAAATAACGTACCCTTTTCGATTACTAGTTGATACAGTGAGATATGACCTGAGGCAAGTTTCATGGCATTGGTAAGTTCATCTTGCCAACTTTCTAGAGTTTGGTTACTTCTTGCATAAATTAAGTCAAAAGATATTCTAGGGAAAAGATGGCGAGCTGTCTCAATAGCTTTGATTGCTTGCCCTACATCATGTTGTCGTCCTAAACTCTTTAAGTCATCTTCCACTAGAGACTGGACGCCAATTGACACACGGTTTATTCCAGCTGATCTAAAGTCCCTAAATTTTTCAGTCTCAAATGAAGTGGGATTTGCTTCTAAAGTAATTTCTGTCTGCTCATCTATTGTTGCTAGATTTGCTATTTTTTTAATTATTCCTTCAACAACAAATGGCTTCATTAAAGATGGAGTTCCACCTCCAAAGAAAATAGATTTTATATATTTATGACCTATAATATCCTTGAAATGATCAAGCTCTAGTTCATAACATTTCAACCATGTATCATGATCTACTTTATCTACAACATGAGAATTAAAATCACAATACGGACATTTTGACAAACAAAATGGCCAGTGTATATATATTGATAAAGGATTTTTCATGTTTATGCTTAGTTGAAAATTACTTCAGCTCATCTTTTACTATCACTACTTCCAAACCCTTTATTTAGGTATATTACCATACGTAAACAATAGTAGCATGTTAGCATCGGTATGTTCTTTGAGAGGTGGATAGGTGATCAGATCATAAGATTGTACATCTACTTTAACCGGTAAGTTACTGTCATTACTTCACCATTCTTAATCAAATTAGCGGCAATAGCTACCTTAAGTACGGTATCTAGGGTAATGGTTGATAGTATCACCCCCTTATATTCTAGGTAGTCTTTAAATAACCTGAATTCGATGTAACAAGTTACATCGAATTCAGTGTTATATATAGAAACAATCAGGTTTGAAGCAGCTGCCCACCTGATTGTTAAAATATAACACTCCATTCAATATGTGATTTTAATTATTATCATCATTGGATTCAAAACAAAATAGCAGAAATTGGTAAATTATCTGAGGTCATTTCCATGTTCTTTGTCACCTAATTCAATTTGATGTACCATATTTCATAACTATTTTATTAAACGATCGACATATTCGATATTATGGTAGATATTCATCAAATAGATCTTGTAACCAGTTTCCTGATAGACTAACTTCAGAAATATCAGGCTGAGGTGGAACAAAGCTAGAATTATCACGAGTTTGAAATTGTAAATTTTCAATAGGCCGTTTTGGTGATATGCCTTCTTCTCTTTGGTATTCAACCGCGTCTTTCCATTTTTCTGCTACTAATGCCGCAAACTCTGAATGTATTGTTGCAACATCTTGTTTACATTCAAAGCCTACACCTTCGACTTTTATGCTGTATCCCTTATCGCTCAATTTATAGTCTTTTAATACTTTATTGACCTCTCGTTGTGTTGCAATAGTTTGTCGCTCAATATATGGATTATTAGTTTCAAATAGAATGACAAACTCTTTTTTATCTCCATATTGACCATCAATAATACGCTCAACTAACTTTCTTGCAGCGTCACGGGCTGTACTAGTAGTGTTAGGTCTTTGGTATTGCTCTGCTAATGTATCGACTATAGTAATGGTTTTACTATCATTTAATAGATAAGTAGTAAGTAAATCTTGGGACATTAAAGTTTCTGTTAATTTTCGACTTTCTCCTTCTGCATAATTAGGATACACTCTACCAGGAAAATATCCTGGGGGACATTCCTCTTTTGTCTTATATTGGATAAATGGAGATGATTCGTTCAATCTGATACCATGTCGTGCAGCTAAACCTTTTATATATTCTTTACCTTCTGTCACACGAGCTAGATCCTCTCCTATAGGCAGAGAAATATCCAATGTATCTAAGTCAGTTTTTGTTTTATAAGCTTCAAGCAATTTATCACGTACTATAGGCGTAATTCCATCAATATTAGCCCATAATTCTCGTGCTCCTGTTAATATTGCTGTTTCTCCGTTCACTTTAATATTACATTTTGATAATATATTAAGGTAATCTATTATCCGAGCCATTACGCCTATACGAGATGCCCCGGCAATCCAAGCAGTGTCATAGTCCTGATCTTCTGGAGTTTCGCGATCAATTAGACGTAGTACTTTAGCACCAGCTAAATATTCTTTCTCATACTTTTTCATCCAGTCTTGGGAAGATAGCTCATTACGTTCCTGACCAGGTTTACGACCGAAAGCATTCTGAGAAATATAGAAAAGGAAATCCATGATATCTTGTTCATCTAATCCTGTTCCTTTTCCAAGGTTTTTACGTAATATTTTAGCATTAAATTTGCTAGGATCACTTTGATCAGCTTTAGATTTTTTTATTGCAGGATATATCTGTTTAAAAGTTATTACAGAATCCTTTACTCCTAGACGATTAATATCCTGCCATAGCAATTATCTTTTATCTAAATTTTATAAAAATAGATAAATATTATTTAATAACAAAAACACGTTTTTGTTGAATAAGTTTATGGCACACTTCAAGTAACTTACGCATACAAGCAACTATCGCAACTTTCTTAGGTTTAAAATTATTAACAAGCCTATCATATAAAATTTTTAAATATTGGAAACCATTCTTACCAGCTAATACTGCCATGTATAAAGCATCTCTAGGTATTTTCCTGCCTCCTCGAATAAATCTTCGTCCTTGCTTATTACCACTATCACGAGCATATGGAGCTATACCAACAATTGATGACAATTCATTGCTACTATAATTTTTATCCCCTAATTCAGGTACAAAACTAATTAGTTTTGTAGCTAAACATTTACCAATACCAGGTACAGTCTCTAATATTTTTACCTTCTCTTTTAACTCTTCTGACTCATCTATTGTTTTGTTTAACTTTTTATCAAGCTCAGCTATTTCATTCTGTAAAAATTTAATGAGCTTTTCTATACTCTCTTTATCAATACCATCAATGCTATGATGTAGTCTTTTCTTTTCATTGCTAAGCATTAATACTAAATCTTCTCGTCTTTGTTGACATCTCTTCAAAGTCTCTGATTCAACTTGATATATATAATTCGCTGAAAGCTGCATCTTATCCGCATAATATGCTAATTTAAATGCATCCTTCCTATCAGTTTTACACAAATTCACCGATTTACTAAAAGAATTAAAACTATATGTATTGACCTTATGTATTTGTTGGTTATTATTATCCAGCTTTTGACAAATCTCAGCTTCGTATCCTCCAGTAGGTTCACATATTATTAGCTTAATCTCTTGCTCTTTTGCTAATTTAATCATCTCTTCATGACCAGCTGCATCATTGGCAAAACGATGATATTTAGGTTTATCTCTTGTATTATATACACATATATCAAGCCAGTTTTTACTTACGTCTAGACCTATTATTTTATTCATGATATAATCTCCTTCTTCTTATTGTGCAAGGCTGCTCTTTTTAAGACCACCTTCTGCAATTTGTTCAAGGTAAACTACCAAAAAGAGGGTACTTATTCTCTTAGCGACTATTTTAGTCAAGGTCTATTCAAGTCACCCTCTTTAATTACTTATAACACATTCTTAAGATATAAGCTTTTCCGGATGAAAATATCCTGCGATTTGAAGTTGCTTTAATAAGGCTTCTTGATGTTCTGATGCACTTCTTATACCTTGACCTGCTTTTTTATAACCTGTAAAACCCAATTTAGTTGCAGCTAATTCGAAATGAGATGGTTTTGTAGACTTTGTATATCCATCATAAGTAAAATAAGTAGTAGGAAACAAAACCCCGACAACAGCAGGTATTAGCCTGTAAAAAGTATGTTTTGCCATATTTACCCTTTTGGTTAGAATTTATATTAATTTCTTAAGTTAAAGTATCTCACTTGTCAAACGTATTTTTAGGGCAGTTTAAAAAACCCAACTTTAACCTATGTCTATAATTGTTAAAATTTTCTCTAGTTTCAGTATTAAAATCATGTTTTTAGCAAAATATTAATTTAATACCAATTGCAATAATTAACGCAGTGGTGTAAAATGGGTTTTTACCTGATAAAGGTACTCAAATGGCTAGGTTAATATTACCGCAAGGTTTTCATGGTCATGATTTTATAAAAATGATGAAACATGAGCCGCATGGTCGAAATCGTATACGTTTATTGGCGATGTATTACCTTCAATTAGGCAAATCTTTTAAAGCCATATCTGAAATAGTGAAGTCACACTGGAAAACTGTGCAATCATGGCTCAGAAGATTTAGGAATCATGGTTTTGAAGGATTATTTGAATCACAAAGAAGCGGTGCCCCTAGGAAGATTAACACTATACAAGAGTCTACTCTTTTTGATAAAATCAATACGCTCAGTGAAAGTAAAACTGGTGGGTATATAACTGGAAAGGAGCTACATATCATGTTACTTGAGGAATATGGTGCTAAATGTACTTTAAAAACAGTCTACAATACTATGCACCGCCTTGGTTTTAGCTGGATTACTTCTCGTTCAATGCATCCAAAGTCAAATCAAGAGACTCAAAATACATATAAAAAAACTTCCCAGACATGCTAACAGAATTATTACCAAAAAATATCGATAGATGTAAAGTTGATATATGGTCTCAGGATGAAACTCGAGTTGGGCAACAAGGTAGCTTAACTCGTATATGGGCTAAGCGTGGCACTAGACCCCGTAAAGTTCGGCAACAGCAATTCATTTCAACATATATTTATGGAGCTGCTTGCCATGATACAGGAGAAGCTTTTGCATTAATTTTACCATATGCAAATACACAGGCAATGAATAAATTCTTAGAAGACCTTTCTCGCAGTATTCAAGGCAACCGACATATAGCTTTACTAACGGATAATGCAGGTTGGCACACAGCCAAAAAACTAACTGTGCCAAGCAATATCACTTTGATACCGCTTCCGCCCTATGCACCGGAACTTAATGCAATGGAACAAGTTTGGGCATGGATCAAAAATCATTTCTTGTCTAACCAATGTTATGGTGTATATGAAGATATCGTCACTATGGCTTGTTACGCTTGGAATCAATTTGCTCATAATGTAGATTTAGTAAAATCAATTATGTATAGAGACTGGATAAATACACCGTGTTAATTATTGCAATTGGTATAAGACTAAAATCAATAAGAGTTGCAAGGAAGGTGTTGAGTTTGAGATAGATATCATCAAACAATTAGTCGTAGAATGTGGATTATTTGAAGGATGGGGAGAGTGGCAAGATCGAAGTATGCCGATAAGCGAGGATGATATTGATGATACTTGGACTGAACTAAAAACTAAGGAATATTACTACGATAAAGATAATTGGTGGAGAGCACAATATCAGAGAATAAGGGAAGAAGATGGTAATGTACAACAACAATTAAGAGCGATGATTGCAACTTGGCAACATACTTTACTCGAAAATATTGGTGAGATAAAAGTTGGCTATAGTGATAAGGAGAGAAGTCTGTTGTTTCATCGTATAACCATACCTACTGCTACGACACTTAATTATAAGTATCGAGAAAAAATAAAAGAATTTAAAGAAAAAGGCGAATATTGGCAAGTTATTAATGAGGAGTTAGAACAAGTTGTAGAAGCAAATGAGTGCCATGAAATAAGCCGAAGATGTCTTGAAAGTGGCAATAAGACATTTTTTGATAAATATATTATAAGCCGCCCATGTTGGAAGGAACAAATTAGCTATCAATGTTACTCTGAACCACAAGATGGTTGTAAACATTTAAAATCCCAAGGATGCCAATTAGAAAATAGTAATTGTTTAAAAAGAACAGGCAATATCTGCTTATTATGGCAAAAAAATTACACATGTTTTGGAGAGAAGAAGAGTTTAAGCTCTTCTTTGGCAGGTGGCACGATGTTTTGTCTTGGTGGAGATTGTCATACGCCAACAATTGAGCAAAATAATGATATATCAAATGTTGGTTATTTAGCCATGTTAAATGAGATAAAGAAAGATATGCAAACTAATCCAATTTATGTCTTTCAAGGAGAATCAAATAGTTGTCGGAAAAATATTGTTAATTTCCTTAATTGTTGTTCATCGATGAAAGGTTGGGGAAAAGATTTGGGACTAGCTAGATGCAAAGCAGGAGAGAAAGCTCTTGCCTTGAAAAGAGGGAAAGGACAATGCCATTTTATTGGCACTTACTGCAGTGAGCGAGATCCAATATTTAAGAAATGTTTAACTAAAAAATCCACCTATTGTTGTTTTAATTCCAAGCTGGCACGGGTTTTTCAAGAGCAAGGAAGAAATCAATTAGGAATTAGTTTTGGCTCAAGCGAATATCCAAATTGTCGTGGATTTACCGTAGATGAATTACGTCGAGTCGATTTTTCAAAATTTGATTTAGAAGAATTATTTGCTGATTTGCTGCTCGAGGCTAAAAATAAGATGGGCAAGAGTTTTCCAAAACAACTAAATAATCAAATGCCAGTAATCCAGAAGCAAATACCGGTTAATAGTAGGAATAATAACCATAATTTATCATATTGAGGGACTAAAGTGAGGAACTAAAGTAATGAGTAATAATGTGTGTAACAATAAGTCGAGTAATACCAATTGCAATAATTAACACGGTGTATTTATCCAGTCTCTATACATAATTGATTTTACTAAATCTACATTATGAGCAAATTGATTCCAAGCGTAACAAGCCATAGTGACGATATCTTCATATACACCATAACATTGGTTAGACAAGAAATGATTTTTGATCCATTCCCAAACTTGTTCCATTGCATTAAGTTCCGGTGCATAGGGCGGAAGCGGTATCAAAGTGATATTGCTTGGCACAGTTAGTTTTTTGGCTGTGTGCCAACCTGCATTATCCGTTAGTAAAGCTATATGTCGGTTGCCTTGAATACTGCGAGAAAGGTCTTCTAAGAATTTATTCATTGCCTGTGTATTTGCATATGGTAAAATTAATGCAAAAGCTTCTCCTGTATCATGGCAAGCAGCTCCATAAATATATGTTGAAATGAATTGCTGTTGCCGAACTTTACGGGGTCTAGTGCCACGCTTAGCCCATATACGAGTTAAGCTACCTTGTTGCCCAACTCGAGTTTCATCCTGAGACCATATATCAACTTTACATCTATCGATATTTTTTGGTAATAATTCTGTTAGCATGTCTGGGAAGTTTTTTTATATGTATTTTGAGTCTCTTGATTTGACTTTGGATGCATTGAACGAGAAGTAATCCAGCTAAAACCAAGGCGGTGCATAGTATTGTAGACTGTTTTTAAAGTACATTTAGCACCATATTCCTCAAGTAACATGATATGTAGCTCCTTTCCAGTTATATACCCACCAGTTTTACTTTCACTGAGCGTATTGATTTTATCAAAAAGAGCAGACTCTTGTATAGTGTTAATCTTCCTAGGGGCACCGCTTCTTTGTGATTCAAATAATCCTTCAAAACCATGATTCCTAAATCTTCTGAGCCATGATTGCACAGTTTTCCAGTGTGACTTCACTATTTCAGATATGGCTTTAAAAGATTTGCCTAATTGAAGGTAATACATCGCCAATAAACGTATACGATTTCGACCATGCGGCTCATGTTTCATCATTTTTATAAAATCATGACCATGAAAACCTTGCGGTAATATTAACCTAGCCATTTGAGTACCTTTATCAGGTAAAAACCCATTTTACACCACTGCGTTAATTATTGCAATTGGTATAATACACGAGAAGCTAAAATAGATTCTATACTTGCTGGTTCTAAATTAAGATTTAACACATCTCCTGGTTTAAGTTGAATAAATTGATGATATTTGTGTGCAATATTTTTTTTAAAAAAATCTAGATGTTTAGCGTCAAGATCATTTACTATCATTTTAGCACCTGCTAAAACTGCCTCACGAGCCGTTAAACCATATGCAGCACCCACTTCTAAATTCCACCCATTACGAGAACTGGCAAAAACAATAAATTCCTTACTATATTCATCTTCTGGTCCTATTGCCCAACCCATTTTATTAAGTGTTTCAAACCTTCCTTCTATAGTTTCTTTAAGTTCTTCGATTCCTCCATATGTATGGAAAAAAGAGAATATTATTATACATAAGGTAATAAACTTGATATTCTTCATCTAAGCCTCCATTAATTATATTTTTTGTTCTATTAGATTATTGCATAAAATTTTTATTTTATTTTTTAAATTCGTATTAAGCTCTCCTGTTATACTGAAATCTTTTGGGCTACACATAACAAAACTAGGAAGCAAATAATATCCTAATACTAAATGCAGATAATTTAATGAAGACAAACCAGATAAATAACTTTTTGAACTACCCATAGCTCCCATAAAAGCTAGTACTCGTGTATTGTTAGTATCTGAGTTATTTTGATGTTCTATGCTTAATAAATCTATAAAGTTCTTAAAAGAAGCATTAATATCATAATTGTATATTGGAGAAGCGATAATAATTTTCTGTGCGGTGTAAAAGTGATCGAGTAATTTGCGTACAGTTGGATGTGTTAACATATTCTTGGTACCATCACAGAATGGTAACTGGTATTTACGCATATCAATTAATTCTGTATTAACGTTAAGTGAGCTCAAATAATCATCAGCACTTTTTAATAATAAATAACTTCTACTATTAGGGTTAAGACTAAAACTAAATAATAGAACTTTTTTATTGATGCCTAAATTATTCATAGACCAAATTTCTTAACGTTAACATATACAGTGTCATGATGTATTTCATTTAGGGAACTGCAACCAGCTAATAGCATAGTTTCTATTAATTCTTGTCTAAGAATATTTAATGCTTTTTCATCCAAACTACCTGATGAGATAAATGCAAAAACATCCTATGGTAGCATAGTCTTGGCTTTTTCATAAAAAGATTTAATACTTATAAATTCATCAAGCATAATAATGCGAGTTTAGGATAAGAGTGCATGCTGATTAACAGAAATAACTGATTTTAAGCTAAGTTTTTTAATAGCATATCCTACAACACAAGCCAAAATATGGACTAAAAAATTAACAGGCGATCTATTCATTGAATGCTCTAGACACATGTTATTTTTTAGTACATTGAATACTGATTCAATTAGAGTTCTCTTTTTTAACATTTCTTTATCTTCTATTTCAAGTAAATGTTTCTTCATATCTTTGCGAATACTAGTCAATAAACGTAAGCTTTTTGCTAAAAGTTTGTTAAATAGCTCCTTTGATATATAAGCCTTGTCACCAAATAATTTACCTTCTAATCCTTGAGTCATAGATAAAACACTAGAGATATCACTTCGGTTTCCTTTAGTAATTTTAACTGCCATTATCTCTCCTTTACTGTTAATAATTAAATGTAATTTAAATCCCATAAACCATCCATAGCTACTCATACCAATCCTAGCAATTCTACCAAATACTTTATTACTTTTTGTCCGTTTATCATGACAAATTGCTGATTTAGTAGAGTCAATGAAATATATCCCTGTATCTTCTCCTCTTAATAATTGCATTAATAATGCTAATGGCAATATTAGTTTAGGCCATAACTGAATTATTCGACTATAACTTGGAAGAGTAAAATAACCTCTATATTTATACGATAAATGGTATAAATAATAATTTTTAAAATCTTTGCAGGGAGATAAATAAAAATATATTACTATAGTTAATAATTCACAAAGGTCTAAACTTCCTTGTCTATGGCGTTTACTATTACAAAGTAGTAACTTCTTATCTTCCCATTCTTGATAAATTTCACAAAAATTAGCTATTAAATAATATACTGTTGTGATACATTTCTTCATGTTGAGTTATCTTGATTTTACTTAAAAAAATTCTTATAACTCAACTTCTTTTTTTTGAAAACCCTTTTCTTATTATTATTCCAAACAATCCTTATCCTAAACTCGCGTTAATAATCCTAATCTATACTTAAAATAACTTTGCCAGCCTTTCCAGACATAATTTTTTCAAATCCCTGTTGAAAATCCTTAAGTTTATATTCATGTGTTATAATAGACTCTATGTTTAGTTTGTTTTGTAACAAAGAGAAGGATTTTACCCAAGATTCTTTATTTCTACCATAAATGCCTTTTAAATTCACACCCTTAAAGATAAGATTATTTATGTCAAGAGACGTTAGTGTACTAAATATTCCAAAAAGAATTATCTGCCCATTAGGAGAAATATATTTCACTAAATTCTGCAATCCTTCACTAGAACCTGATACTTCAAAGCCAAAATCAAATTCTTTTTCTTGTAAAATATAATCTAACCATTCATCTTTTTTTTCACTAACTTGATTCAAATTAATTACTAAATCTGCCCCTAAATCTTTTGCAATTTGTAATCGATAAATATTGTAATCAATCATTACTATAGTATTGTTACCTGAATGTTTTAATATAGAAGTTAACATTAAGCCAATAGGACCAGCTCCAATAATCAAGATTGATGCATTTTTTATGCTAAAACTCTGTATGCAATGTACTGCATTTCCTAGTGGGTCCAAAAGAGCAAGTATTCTATGATCTATATCACTAGTTTCATTCAATTTAACAATATTTTGTTGTGGTATTAATACATATTGTGCAAATGCACCATCCACATGGATTCCTATGTTGCGTGATTTTACACATAAGTGTTTATAACCTTTAAGACAAATTGAACATTTCTGACAGTAACCATGACACTCAGCTGTTACCAAATCTCCAATTTCTATTCCAGTTATATCTGTACCTTTTTCAATAATATTCCCTACAAATTCGTGTCCTAATGTTGTTCCTAAAGGTATCTCTTTTTGAGCCCACTCTGTCCATTTATATATGCTTACATCCGTTCCACAAATAGCTGCATATTTTACTTTTACCAATACATCATTACTCCCTACTTTTGGTATGGGTTTATTTTGGATAGAGACCCCTAATCTATTATGTGATTTAACTAGAGCTTGCATTTTCCACAAATTTTAAATTTAAAATATTTCGAATTTCTATATCTCGACTTGGTCTCCAAATTATTGAATCAAGAACATAGTGATGAAATCCAACCCCCCAAAAGAAAGCTGCAGCAATATAAAAAGTAAATTCGTTGATATTAATAAAGTTCAATGATGCTCTGGGTAAGGTAGAAATAAAGTTAAAACCTATAGCAAGAATTATAAATAAGAAGAGATTTTTTGTAAGTTTAAATGCCCATCCATATTGCAACTCATTAGAATACTTATTTAAATTATGGAAGCGTACAATAGCGTGATATTGTACGTTATGAAAAACGGTAATGCATGCATATGCAGATATGAAAGTGGTAGTGATAAAATAAAATTGTGAGTAAATAATACAGCAAAAAGAAGTATAAATTTTGGATAACAATATTTTATTTGTATTTCACTGAAAATAGTATACATAATGTATGATACTATTGTAGTTAAGAAAATTAACCTTGTTGTATATGTAATTATTAGCATACTGTCGTGTAACCCAAAGAAAAGAAAAACTATTACAGAACAAGCGGCTAACAAAAATATCCAGGCTAAATTAAAAAAAATCTTCTCAAAATTTTTGATTGCTTTATATGAAACATATAGTTTTAAAATTACGTTAAAACAAAAAATTGCTAACAGCATTTTAACTAATAACAACCAATCTGATCGAGAAATGCCATCTGCTAATTTTTCTGCCAAGCCAAAAGGGACATAGTGATAAGTATTATGATAAAAAAATGCATAAACAGTACCAGACCATAGTAGGATACTATCCAAAAACACTTGTGTTTTACTTGTTATTTTTGCCTTACGGTTATATATACTAACAAATCCCCAATGTTGGCGAATTAAATGATAATATGCATATAATATTCCAAATCTATTAAATACTAGGAATGCGGCTCTATACTGTTCTTCTGTTGCAATACAATAAAAAAATAACATATATAGAGGACCTGCTATAAATAACACAAGGCTACCAACTAATAAGTCTATATTTTTTGTTCGAAAATCTTTGTCAAAGTATGTTCGTGAGTAAGTTGCAAATGCATGCGTGCCATCAAAAATCACTGTCCATAAGAAGTAAATTACCAACGAAGATGTGACTATTGTAAAACCTAATAGATTATTAAGTCCATAGTAAATAGCTAAAAAAAGATAACATATCATGACAGATCCAGTAATCCATACAGAATCATGTACTTTACTCATTACCCATATTGATCTAGTATCTTTCATTTTTTACTCCTAACAATACATTTTAATACACTAATCAGTTTCACTCATCTTCACTTTATTGTCCTTAACTTTCTAAAAATTTGATAAAATAACTGATGTTGCCATGAACACATTAGTCAAATAACTTCATATTTAATTTAACTCTATTACAATTAAGAAATCAACTATTAAATAAGCATTAATCTTTTATATTTTAATTTATATACTGGTAATAATACAAAACTTACGCTATTTTTACAACAAGTGGCTTAGTACTGGGATATTATTAAAATTCCCTACTATAAAAAATGGCTTTTAGTCAAGGTTTTTAGTCATATTTGAGATAACATAGCGTAAGTTTTGTTTAAATTTTGGTTATATTGTTAGATTAAACTAATTATACGTAAATTATTAATTAAGGACAAATAATGTTCTAATTAATCAGCCAATCCCGGAATATTTTGCATACATCCCTGATCCTGTACGTCAATTGCACACTCTAACTTTACAAAAAATTTATTCCACACTCAACCTTTTATGCACCTTGCAACACATTCCGGGATTTGCTGCTAATTAATTAGCTAACAATTTCACCGGTACTTGACAGGTAATAGTTGTACTCTTGCCCTCTTTGCTGGTTATTGTAATCTCACCATCCATCTCATTGATAAGTTGTTTGACAAATGTTAGTCCTAAGCCTAATCCCTTATTATATTTAGCAGCTGTATTTGCATTATCTAATTCTTTACGCATATCTTGCTGTTTTCCCTCAACGATACCAACCCCTGTATCATGCACAATAATTTGTAACATCTTATCTCGTGCATTATTTGTGCCATTTAAAGGTGGAAATAAACCAACTGTCACAATAACATGACCTTCTTTAGTAAATTTAATAGCATTACCCACTAATTGATCCAATACTGCCTGCAATCTAGAATGATCTCCAATGATATCATCTGCCATATCATATTGAAAATTACAGGAAAGATTTAATCCTTTACTTATCGATGCTGGCTTGGCTTTAGTGATCGTTTTATTGACTAATTCTTTTATGTTAAATTTTTCTAGAGTTATCGTCGGTGCTGCAGCATTCTGCCTTAAAAAGGCTAGAACATGATGAGAATAATCAAGTAATATTTCAGCACAATCTACTATAGTTTTTAGATAATGCTTTCTCTCTGTATCTTGCTCTACTTCATACAGAACGGTTATTAAAGCAAAAATTCCACTGCAAGGTATTTCTATACTATGACCAATATTACGAATTAAATCCATTCTTATTAATTCATCTATTTTAAGTTTATTTTGTGTTTCTTGCAATTCTAGTTGTATTTCTCTATATCTAATAATATCAGCATAATTTCCTTGTGGAGCTATTTGACCAGCTTGATCTGATGGTATTAATGTGACAGTTGTGGGAGCTAGCTGTAAAATCCAGTTTTTTTCTATAGAATTTTCTATTTTATTGTTATCTTGTTGTTGATTTTCATTATTAATTGTCATAGCATACCTCTTACCGTTTTCGGTTATGAAAATAGGGGACACAGAGGTTAAAGGATTAAAATTGATAGTTTTATTTAACCTCTGTGTTTGACACTACACCACGTAGCATCATTCACACAGATATCACCACTATTCCTGGAAGTACAGAGGATTTTTCAAGCTTTTTGACAGATTTTTGCACAATATAATAAACAGCTGCATAAATGAGACAGATAGGATTTACTAAATATAGTGTTTTTATATTAAATAAAGAAAAAACCTTAGAATTAGCAATTTTTCTGGCATTTAACCTTATTTTTTATTATAATCTATAGTAGAATATTTAGTAAATAACTTCATGTCAGTAACTATAAAAAAAACACCACCATTCATCCAATGGGTTGGTGGTAAAAGAAAAATTGTTGATAAATTAATTAAATATATTCCTTCAGGAGTAAATAATTATTACGAGCCTTTCCTTGGAGGTGGGGCTTTGTTCTTTCAAGTAAAATATATGTTTAATAAATGCTATCTATCTGATATTAATCTTGACTTAGTAACGTCTTATACCAATTGCAATAATTAACGCAGTGGTGTAAAATGGGTTTTTAACTGATAAAGGTACTCAAATGGCTAGGTTAATATTACCGCAAGGTTTTCATGGTCATGATTTTATAAAAATGATGAAACATGAGCCGCATGGTCGAAATCGTATACGTTTATTGGCGATGTATTACCTTCAATTAGGCAAATCTTTTAAAGCCATATCTGAAATAGTGAAGTCACACTGGAAAACTGTACAATCATGGCTCAGAAGATTTAGGAATCATGGTTTTGAAGGATTATTTGAATCACAAAGAAGCGGTGCCCCTAGGAAGATTAACACTATACAAGAGTCTGCTCTTTTTGATAAAATCAATACGTAAAACTGGTGGGTATATAACTGGAAAGGAGCTACATATCATGTTACTTGAGGAATATGGTGCTAAATGTACTTTAAAAACAGTCTACAATACTATGCACCGCCTTGGTTTTAGCTGGATTACTTCTCGTTCAATGCATCCAAAGTCAAATCAAGAGACTCAAAATACATATAAAAAAACTTCCCAGACATGCTAACAGAATTATTATCAAAAAATATCGATAGATGTAAAGTTGATATATGGTCTCAGGATGAAACTCGAGTTGGGCAACAAGGTAGCTTAACTCGTATATGGGCTAAGCGTGGCACTAGACCCCGTAAAGTTCGGCAACAGCAATTCATTTCAACATATATTTATGGAGCTGCTTGCCATGATACAGGAGAAGCTTTTGCATTAATTTTACCATATGCAAATACACAGGCAATGAATAAATTCTTAGAAGACCTTTCTCGCAGTATTCAAGGCAACCGACATATAGCTTTACTAACGGATAATGCAGGTTGGCACACAGCCAAAAAACTAACTGTGCCAAGCAATATCACTTTGATACCGCTTCCGCCCTATGCACCGGAACTTAATGCAATGGAACAAGTTTGGGAATGGATCAAAAATCATTTCTTGTCTAACCAATGTTATGGTGTATATGAAGATATCGTCACTATGGCTTGTTACGCTTGGAATCAATTTGCTCATAATGTAGATTTAGTAAAATCAATTATGTATAGAGACTGGATAAATACACCGTGTTAATTATTACAATTGGTATTATAATGCGGTTAAAAAGAATCCAGAAGAAATAAGTAAGTTACTTGATTTACATCAAGCAAACCATTGCAAAGAATATTATTATCAAGTCAGAAGTGATAATAATAGTAACAATCCTAATGAAATTACTGCAAGATTTATCTATCTTAATAGATATTCCTTTAAAGGAATATATCGTATCAATACCAATGGTGATCCAGTCCAAAGTTTCTCTGGTAGAAACTACCATAAATCTGATATTACTAGTAGATTGCAACAATGTAGTAGTTTATTATCTAGTACATCCATTTGCACTATAGATTTTTCTTTTATTGAACCGCAGAAAAATGACTTTGTCTATTTCGATCCACCTTATCACAAATCTGGTGAGAAATTCTATACTAGATTGCCATTTGATGAACAAGAACAAATGAGACTAAGAGATTTTGCTAAGGAACTAGATAATAAAGCTGTTAAGTTTATGATTTCTAACAGTGATACTCCTTTTATTAGAAGTTTGTACAAAGATTTTAATATTAATATTATCAAGGTTACCTATTCTATGACCCAAACAAGAAAAACTTCTGATGAAGTAATTGTTACAAATTACTAATTTTTAAGTAGTAATCTTATAATGATCATTCCAGCTAATTAATTCAAAACTACAATTTTGAGTTTGAAAAGCGGCTTCTAAATCTTGTATATGACGATCTCTAATGTAATAATCGTAAAAGGCGGAAGTAGATTTGAGAGTTACTTTTTTATTGATGTCATCTTCTTGTACCACAATTAATTTACTAAAGGTAGCGATATCAATATATTTATTGTGTCGTTCAATTAAAAACTTTCTAGCTTTATACCATAATGAATCAGGATTTAATTGCTTAGCTAGTTCAAGCAAATAAGCATTATTTTCATCTTTAGTATTATTTCCTTGTGTTGCTGATATAGATTGCTTGTATGGTGTAATTTGTAACTTTGTTATTTTATTACCATACACCATTTGTACTTGCTGTAATATTTTAGTTTTAATATGTTCTGATAAGGCAATATCTTTTAACAATTTGAACTGAAATTGATTTTCTACCACTTTACCAAATGCACAAGAAGTCAGTAATGAATAAGCTGTATCAGTATCAAAAATGC
The DNA here is from genome assembly GCF_964030715.1 of Candidatus Tisiphia endosymbiont of Metellina segmentata. Taxonomy (NCBI): domain Bacteria; kingdom Pseudomonadati; phylum Pseudomonadota; class Alphaproteobacteria; order Rickettsiales; family Rickettsiaceae; genus Candidatus Tisiphia; species Candidatus Tisiphia endosymbiont of Metellina segmentata. The sequence goes on along the minus strand of NZ_OZ034919.1, from coordinate 1,554,687 downwards.
CAGAAATTTTACGTTTTAACTGAGCCTGCCGGCTAGTATCAGTACTATATTCTATCTTTTGTAAGTACTGCTCTTTCGCTTTATTCTCATCACTAGATTTAAACTGGAAATTGCTAGAATTAGCTTTAGTAGTTTCTTGTAGTTCATTGCTTAAAGCTTTAGCCATATAGTTCAACAGCACTTTCTTATGACCAAAATGATGATTTGAATATTCCCCAGCTAACTTTAATAACAACTTATTGATAAAGTCTAAGTTAAATTCTCGATTTGATTTAATCTGCAATAAATCAGCATCTTCTTGAGTTAGAGGATAAAAATCAGCTAATCTTTTTCTTCTGAACCAGCTATTTTTATGGTTTACAACTGGAATGCCTGAACTATTGGAGCAATTTGACTCTACTACTGGCTGACATTTCTGTGAGACTTGCTGAACAACTTTTTGTAATGTTGTACTGAGTGGCAAGGCATCTCTCATAGGGTTTTCAGTAGATGTATTAGTATTATCAACTTGTGCTTCATCTGATAATTCTTGTTCAAATTGTAAAATTTGCTCAATTTTTTGCTGTGGTAATTGCTGGTTATTATCAATTTCATTAGCATCAACTTGATTTTGTTCATTTTGAAAAATTTCAGATTTGGTAGATCTAGATTTATTAGATATATTTTTATTATTATCTATATATATAGAGTGGTCCAAACTTTTTTGGGGTTGAGGCAAAAATTCTTTGGGGTTAGCCCCAAAAGTTTTTTGGGTTGAGTGTAAAATTTTTTCATTTTCAGTAGAAAGTGATTGAGAATAAGGCTGGAAATTTTTAGCAAGTTTAATACAAGGAGTATTACGACACTTAATGCCATATTTGACTATGGTTGCTTTACGAAAAACAATAAAGCCAGCTTTCTGTAACTCTAACAAACATTGTCTAACCCTTTCTTGGCAAACCCCTAGAGATTGTTCAAAGAAGTTATAAGTTTCCTGGAGTTCATCTAAGCTATTATTATGATAGATTTGCAAGCGAAATACGATCAATGATAGAAGCTGCCTGGCAGTTTTACTTAAAACTTTACCAGTGTTGGAAGAAAGGTCACGCCATTCAGGTGGCACAAAATTACCAACGAAGTTGTAAAATATTACGGAGTTACTACTGTTTTTAGTAACAGATTTAGATAAGTTACAGCATATATGCAGCATATAGATTCCTTCTAAACATCATTATAGAAGGACTTTCAGGACAATTATACTGCTATTTTTACAGCATATATACAGCATAAAAATTTTTCATAAAAAAGCAGATTATTGCAATATAATGAAAAAGCTTTGAGGTAGGTGGTGCCGCTAGGAGGGATTGAACCTCCGACCTCATCATTACCAATGAGACGGTTATGTTTTTTATCCAATCTCCTATCCTAACATAAAGATTAGAATTAATATCTTTATCTCTTCTGTTAGTTCTTAAAGTCCTAGTACTCATGGTATTTTCCCCTATTATCAACACTAAAACTTAAAGTTTAAGCAAAATTAAATTATCTGTCAATATTTTTCATATAAGGTCACACCTGAAAATAATAGGAGCATATGGGGAGCATATTAGATGGATAAAAATGCCACATATAAAATCAACTTCCCTCTATTTTTTCTATAGCAATTTTAATTTTATTTTCTTTGCCTAACACTTTCTTTGATAATCTTATCCACAGCATTAACTAAATCTTTAGTTACAGTTAGTTGCAAATTATTAATAACACTAACTGATTAGGTTATATTTATCAAAGCTTTCTTATTGTATTGATTTGCTATTTCATTAAAAATATATTAAAAAAATAAGAACTAATATAAATAATTTATATACTAATAATTATGTAGTATTAATTAGATAAGGTAAATTAATAATAAATAGCTAATTATCAAAGTAGCAATATAGAGCATAAAATGTTAGAAAAATCATTATTTTTTACTAAAGATGTGCTACAAAAAATTGAATCTCCTAAGGAAAAAAGAGATATTTATAAAGATATTAAAGAAGCAGGTTTAATTCTGATAGTATCATATGGTGGCAGTAAAACATTTTATTTAGGCAAAAAAATTCAAGGAATGTACCATAGAATAAAAATAGGACGTTTTCCTGATTTATCTATTGTTAATGCTAGAATGAAAGCATCTGAGTTAAAAAGTCAAATTGTAAAGGGTATTAACCCTCTAGAAGAAAAAACTAAGCTATCTAATGAATTAACGTTTAAAGAACTATTTGATAAATACATCAATGATTATGCTAAATATAACAACAACACTTGGCAAGATTGTATAGATGAGGTAAATAGACATGCCAAGTGTTTTTATTCAAGAAAAATCTCTACTATTAGCAAAACAGATATTCAGCAATGGTTTACTGAGACTACTAAAATTGGGAAACATGCTGCCAATAAGGCTTTAGCGAGGATAAAAGCTATATTTAATAAAGCTATTGAATGGGAGCTAGTTAATTTAAATCCTGCTGTTGGAATAAAAAAACACAAAGAAGAATCCAGAGACAGATATTTAATGAGAGAAGAGTTATCAGGGTTTTTTCAAGGTTTAAAAGAAGAGAAAAATCAAATAATGCAAGATTTTTTCTTAATCGCTTTATTTACTGGAGTACGTAAAAATAATGTACTTACTATGCGTTGGGAACATATCAGCTTTGCTGATCAAAAATGGTATATTCCAAAGACAAAGAGTAAGAATAAAGAATCTTATACTGTAATATTAGCAAATGTAGCAATGAAAATACTAGAGAAAAGAAAAAGAGAGTCTAACAGTGAGTGGGTATTTCCCAGTGAGGGAAGTAGCACTGGTCATTTACGAGAACCTAAAAAAGCTTGGGGAAGGATTTGCCAAAAAGCAGAACTTAAAGATTTAAGGATACATGATCTTAGAAGAACCCATGCCAGTTGGATGGCTATTAGTGGAGCAAGTCAATATGTAATTGGTAAAGCTTTAAATCATAAAGACTCTAGGTCAACAGAAATCTATGCTAAATTGAACTTTGATCCAGTACGAGAATTTGTAGAGAAAGCCATTAATGAAATTATAACTATCGCTGAAAAGAAGAATTAATAAACTAAATATAGTAAATGCACTATTTAAATTTTTAAAGCAACCTTATTACAAAAATGATAAAATATTAACAACAAAGATTATTAATCAATAATAATACAATCTTAATTAAAATTCATTTTATTAGTTAAAGTCAGGGCAAATGGTATATTATCATTTTGTCCTATGAGGAAATTATAATAATTCGTCGCCACATCTACAGCATCACAGCTACAATGGGATTGAATTGCCAGTTTCAAACACTCCATTTTTAACTCTATATCACTTGTAAACATAATATTACTAATCATTATTAGATTTTCACTAATACTAACAAATCTAAAGAAATTAATCAACAATTAATCTCTCAATAAACATTGTATGTCTCCCGATTATCGCAGTTTTATATTAGCTATATAATTTCTTACATTAGTCTAAATGATTCATTGGCAAAATAACAATAAAACTATTAATGTCTCAGTTGTTAGAGAACTATAAAGAGCATTAGCAAAATATAAAGATTATTAGTAGTTTGAATAAACTTATGCAAAATTTGAATCAAAATCAAAGATTATATTGGTCATTATCAAAGCCATTAAAATATATGGGTTTAAGTTTAGATGAGTGGGGGATAACTTTAGTAGGTGTAGTACCTGGTATAATATTACTTAATAGTGGTAATGCTAAACTAGGATTAGTATGCATGATAGTTGGTATTGCTTTATGTTATGCATTTAAGAAGTTTAAGGGTGTTTCAGAATATTTTTTACTAAAAAGTTTTTTAGTAGCAAAGAAGTGGTTGCCTGCTCCTGCCTGTTACCCTCTATTACTTGGTAAAATAGTAGGAAAATAATGGATCAGTTGTTTAAACAAGCATCTATTCAGCAACTAGTTAGATATAACAAACATTTATTGTTGGTAACTGTATTGCTAGCAGTTACTAGTTTACTTGCAACAATTAAGCTAATAAGTAAAGAAGAAAAATGGTTATTAATTCCAGCAATAGAGCCAGATCGTCGCATGATAGTATCATCAAAAAATTATCATGAAACTTACTTGCAGGAATGGGCAATATTTGTAATGAAAGGTTTATTTACCACTTCACCAGAAGAGGTAGAAAGACAGATAGCTGATATGAAAGTAGTCTCTAGCAGTACAGAACAGTTAGATAAATTTTTTCAAGAACATTTACAATTTGTTAAGGGTTCTAATGTGTCTTCTGTTTTTTTCTCCAAAAAAGCAAAAGTAACTGATGATGGAGTATTAATTCAAGGGACGTTTCGTTATTGGTTTGGTGATAATAAGCATATTGCAACTGATAAGATTTATCTGTTAACTTATAAGCGAGGAGCTAATCACCTATTATTGCTTACCGGTATTAAGGAAGAAACTAATCAGAGAGAAATATGACTATTAACAAGCAAAATAATATAGGAATCAAGTCAAGGATTAAGCAATATCTGGTGTTTTCTTTAATGCTATTATTATCAAATTTTTGGTTTAATAATGTTTATGCTATAGGTTACATGTTACATAATGATTCTTTGTTAGAGTTACAGATCGCTAAAGATGCTCCGACTAGAATTAATATTGAAGGAGAGAAGATAAATGATATTTTCATTCACCCTAAAGAAGCAGCGGAAATAGTAGTACATGATTCTGGTTGTTTGTTTATTTTACCTCAGCAAGATAACAATAAGGTGTATTTGAGCATAATTGGAGAAAATGGCACAATACAGGATTTACTCTTACGTTTTACTAATAAAAATTCAACTCCTGTAAGACTGATTAAGTTTGATGTATCAAGAGAATTAGCTAATAACAAAGAAGAGAATAACAATGAATATAAAGAAAAATATAAAAGTAAAAAATAGTAAGCAATATATTAGCATAATTGTTCCTATGTTTTTAACATTATCAATTATGTTCTGTGTCAATATGTTATTTCCTGAAACGTCCTTTGCTACTACTTTGGAAGGGCAATTAGATAGGATAGGAGGAATTTCTACTGGTAAGCTTAAGACTATAGGAATATCTGGAGCAACTATCCTATCATCTATTTGGGCAGTAGTAAGAGGTAATATTAGGCTAGCAGGAGCTATTGTCGCTATTGGTATTATTCTAGGTTTTTACTTAGACTGGGTCTCTAGTGGTATGAAGATTAATTAAGCATAAATCAAGTAAGATAAATAACTACATATAAAAAGTTAGTAAAGTCTGAAGTAGCATAAGTAATGATGAAAGAAAATCAACAGCTAAATGACAAACAGGAAAAGACAGAGGAAAAATCAGATGATAGTAAACTATCATCTGAGTATAATAAAAAATTATCAGAATTTATAGATATCATTAGCAAACAACCTATAATTTCCTTGTCCTGTATAGGAATAATAGCCATCTTAATATTTTATTATGTTTCTGAAAGTAAAGTAGAAAATCTAGCAAACCTTGAAGAAGAGCGTAAATCACGGACTGAGCTATCTGGAATAGAAAAGGCAGTAGATCCAAGAGCTAGATGGACAGAAGAAGTGCTAAATGAAGTAAAAGATATGAAAAATCGTTTAGAGAGTTTAATAGAAAATAAATATTTAGAAACTAAAAATAAAATTGATGATGTTCAGCAAAAATTGGAATTATTAGAAAGTAAGGCTCATGAGGAGACTATATTATATGATGGTAATAGTTTTAATAATAATCAGCAAGTACAAGATTTAACAAATGAGCAACATGAACAAATAATAACAGATTTACCAGCAAAAAGGCAATTTGGATATGTTAAAAGAGCTGGATGTCAAGTAAAAAAAGATGTTAAGGATTATATCACCACTGGCAGTTTTGCTAGGGGAGTTTTACTAACTGGAGCAGTAGTAGGTACTGGTACTAATAATGCTGCAGCCCCTGAACCAATAATGCTTAGGTTAGTCGATACAGCTATTTTTTCGAAAGGCAATAAGACAGAACAAATAAAGGAGGCTATTCTCATCGGTTCTTGTAGTGGAGATATTTCATCAGAAAGGGCTAAATGTCGCTTAGAAACTGTCTCACTGCTAAACCGTAACGGTGATATTATTGAAAAGTCAGTAGAAGGCTGGATAATAGGGGAAGATGGTAGACCTGGCATTAAAGGGGTAGTAGTAGATAGATCATCTGACGTAGCAAGAATGGCAGTACTTAATGGTGTACTTGGTGGTATAGCTCAGTTTTTCCAGAATCAGGCAACAAATGGAGTATTCCCAATATCACCAATTACTGGTCAGCAGAATGCTTTAAAAGCCAAAGATGCACTAAAAGGTGGTATCTATGCAGGAGCTGGTAATGCTTTAGAGAAATTAGCTGATTTTGCTATTAAACGGGCTGAATCAATGAGTCCAGTAATTGTCGTGGCTTCTGGTAGAGTGGTCGATGTGGTGTTTAGAAAAGGTTTTGATTTAAAACAAGATGATGCAAGTCAAAATGTCAATAGATTATTACCACCAACTACTACTGATTATTCACAAAATACAACAAATAATCAGCATTATAATAATTTTAATAAGGTTAAAAATTTTTCTAAAGTTTCCTCTAAACTACAAGAGCGTTTTATCAAGGATAATGAACAGGAGGAATATGAAAATAATAACCTAAATAATTTGCATAATGTTAATTGGCAGGAGCAATCATCACAGCAGCAAGGTAATTTTTGATGGGTAGTATTAACAATCAGCTAGTTAATTTTTTGTTACTGTTCGTTGTAGGCATTAATATTTGTGGTTGTGCATTAATGCCCTATAAGAGTGATTTTGATTGTCCAATTCCTGAGGGACAAAAATGTAAATCTTTATATGAAATAAATAAAATGACCGATCAGGGAATGTTTGATCCTAATAATAGTGATAATGAAAAATCTAATAAAAAGGATCAACCAAATAGATGTTGTAGTAAGCATGGTAATAGTAGGAAAATAAGCAATGCAAGCTAAGATAATACACCAAGATTTTAGTAGAGAAAGATTAGCGAAGCATTTTGTCTATGAATCATATGATGAGGATAGTCAATTATTTTTCAATCGTGGTTCAGTAGGGTTTGTCTTACTGGGCTGGCCACTAGTTGGTACAAGTGTACAAGCTCAAGGAGAAATTGCTGAGTTTCTGAAGAATGATGAAAATTTGCCAGATGGCAGTAGTTTGCAAGTATTAATGATTGGTTCTGATGATATTGAGCATTTTTTAACTAATTGGCAATTACATAGGAAAGGTGAAATTTTTATTGAACTAGCTAAAAAGAGAACAGAGTTTTTACAGAAAAAAGCTAAAGAGGGAGGAACTGTAAAAGACATAGTGTTGTTAATCTCAATTACTATTCCTACCTTAAAGCAAAACATTGATATCAATGAGATGGTAAGAAGAAGAGAAGGTTTAAAAGATACTTTTAAGTCAATTGGTTTAATAACTGAAAATATTGATGCAAAAATATTATTAAAGTTTATTCGGATAATATTTGGTTTATCTGTAAACAAACAACCAGAATTAAATCCTTATGAGATACTCTCTGAGCAGATTTTGCCAAACAATTTTTCTTTGTTGGAAAAACAAGATTATGTAAGTCTTAATGATAATCAAATATTCATTAGCTTAGAAGCCAGTAAAAGACCACCAGAGTGGAGATTATCATCTATGGATTTATTTTTAGGTAATGAAATGAGACGGGATGAATATATAAAATCAAATTTTTTAATTCATTTTGGTTTGCAAATCTTACCTAAGCAAATGGTAGCTAGAACAGCTGCCATTACCAAAAGAGAAGCATTAGAGAGGAATATTGCAGCTGGCATGGCAAAATTTTTTCCTGATCTTCAACATGAAGCAGAGGATTTAGGCAGTGCAGTCTCTTACTTACAAACTGGTGATAGAGTAGTAAATATTCATCTAAATGTCATAATGTGGGATAAAAAGGAAAAAGCTAAACAATCAGCCTCTCAGTTTTGCTCAATGTTACGCCGTAGTGGTTGGTATTTTGTTCCTTGTAAATATGATCATTTAGCAGTAGTGCTAGCATCAATGCCAATGCAATTAGTGGAGGAAATGCCATATTCTATAACTAATAGGTTTAATAAAATATTTGGCTCAAGAATAGGAGGATTAGGAATAGCCTTAAGCTCTCTTGGTCGAGGTAAAAAAACTATTTCATCAGAAAGTAAAGTGTTACTACCGATAGTCGGTGAATGGAAAGGCGATTTAAGCTCTCCTGGTATGTTACTAACTGGTAGGCGGGGTCAGATTATGTATTGGTCGCCTTTTGGTTCTGCTTTACTACCTACAGTAAAATCACAGAGTACAGCTCCTAATGAAAATTTTAACCTATGTATAGCAGGAGTTCCAGGTTCAGGTAAATCAGTATTTATGCAAGAGTTAATGCTATCAATTTTAGGAGTAGGAGGTAAAGTATTTGTCCTTGATTATGGTAGATCATTTAAAAGAACATGCTTAATTCTAGCAGGTAATTACATAGAATTTGATACAAAAAATCCCATTTCTATCAATCCATTTTCCGAAGTAGCAGAAGATGATAGTAGCAAAGCACTTGAAGCACGAGCTGATTTTTTAGCAAGTTTTCCCTCAATATTAGCAACCATGGCAGCTCCACAATATGGCACTAGTGATTTACAACAACCAATGCTGCAAAAGGCATTAATTGCCGTTTGGCAAGCCAAGGGTAGTAGTGCAGAAATCACCGATATTGCTGAATGGTTGTTGCTACGAGAAGAATCATATGCTCAAGAACTGGGTAACATGCTCTTTCCATTCACTAAAGATGGTCAATATGGTAAGTTTTTCAGTGGCAAGGCTAAATTATCACTCAATTCTGATGTAGTAGTAATCGAAACTGATCATTTACGCAGTAGTCCAGAATTACTGGTAGTAATAGTTCAGATAATGATTGTTCACATTAATCAAACAATGGTGAAAGGCAGTAGAGATAGACCATTTTTGATTATGATTGATGAAGCATGGAAGTTGCTAGCAGGCAAACGTTCAGGAGAATTTATTGAAGAAGTAGGAAGAATAGCCAGGAAATATAATGGTTCAATTACTTTAGCTACCCAACAACTAACAGATTATTTTCGCACAGAAGGTTCTGCTGCTGAGAAGGCATTTGAGAATTCATCACATAAGGTAATTTTAAAACAAAATCCGGAAGTCTTTAAGGCAATGCGTGCTAACCCTAAACTTGCGGGTTTTGTTGATGAGGATTGGAAGATAAATTTGCTACAATCTATTCATTCCAATCCGCCGCATTATAGTGAAGCAGCCATTTATAGCCCTAACGTTACAGGAGTTATTGGTAGATTGATGATTGATCCATTTACCTTACTGTTAACTTCAACTAATGCACGAGATTATCAGGCAATAGAGGACAAAATTAGTAAAGGAATGAGTGTTGCAAGGGCAATTGATAATATTTTAACCGAGAGAGGGTTACTCGAATGATTTGGAGAATTGGATTTGAAAATGAGGGGCAAGCGAGCGGAACGTACAAAAAGTACGTGAGTACGCGAGTTTCTGATATTTTTAAAAAACAATTCTTCAAAGCAAAAGAGTATATAGGTTTATGAGTTTTAGTCTAGTAAGACTGATCTTAAGTTTTTGCTTTAGTACTATAGTTGCTTCTAATAGTTTAGCAGAGGATAATAGAGCAATATTAAAAGATTATGGGATTAGAGGTCATAGTTTTCCAATCATTGAACAATCATTATTGGAGATAATTATGACAAAGCTTAAAATTGCACAGCAAAGTGGTTCATTAGAAAAAATGCAAGATGAATTTAAAGAAAAAGTAAAGGAGAAAATAGCAAGACCTGCGGCTGTATTAGGCTTACATAAAGCGACCAAGGACAGAAGTTGGACTTATGATCCAACTTTTACACAAAAGACTGATATAAAAGATCAAACTGGCAAAATAATAATAAAAGCAGGAACAAAAATTAATCCTTTAGAGACAATAAGCTGGGGAGAACCATTAATATTGATTGATGGAGATGATAAAGAGCAAGTTGCTTGGGCTAAATCAAAGATAGGCAAGCTGGTACTGACTAAAGGAAATCCTAGTCAGCTGGCACAACAGTTAAATCAGCATGTGTTCTTTGATCAAGGTGGGACTTTAACCACACGTTTTAAAATAAAAACTATGCCAGCTATAGTGAAGCAAGAAGGTAGTTTACTTAAAATTAGTGAGATAAAGATTAATTAAATATTTATAATTGTATATGTGGATAAATGTTAAGCTATAGAGAGAATTAAAGGTAATTATATGAAAAAGTGGCAATTACAAGAAGCAAGAAAACATTTAGCAAAAATAGTCGATGATGTGCTGCAAGGTGAAGTGCAAGCAATAGTAAAAGATAATGGTGAGGTAATATATTTAGTACCGGGGCAAAAATATAATAAAAATGATGAATGTAGCAAATTTAAGTAAAGTACAAGCTAATGGTACTAAGAAAAAAAGCATTGTGGATAACTATGTGTATAATTATCATTATAGCATCTAATTCTACATATGCATCAATTGGTTGTGTAGGAAGGTTTGTTAATCCAATTACTGATATATGTTGGAAATGTTTATTTCCAATTACTATAGGAGGAGTAAAAATAGTTGGTAGCCCTATGGCTGATACAAACTCACCAAGGAATATATTGTGTTTTTGTCCAAGACCAGGTATTTCAGTGCCTGTTCCTGGTATTCCGATTGGTTTTTGGGAGCCAGTAAGATTAGTAGATGTGACTAAATCACCAATGTGTATGGTGAGCCTTGGTGGCATGCAACTAGGAACAAGTAGTCAAAGAGGGATAAAAGATGATAAAGAAGGTTCAGCATTCTATCATGTTCATTGGTACATATATCCAGTTATTTATTGGCTTGAGATATTACTGGATTTTGCTTGTTTAGAGATGAGTTCAGTTGATGTAGCATATTTAACTGAGTTTGACCCATTGTGGGGAGATGATGCTAAATCTGCCATATTAAATCCTGAAAGTTTATTATTTGGTAATATTATAGCTCAATCAGCTTGTATTGCTGATTGTATAAGTTGTAGTAGCGGTAATCTTGCAAGTGATGCATTATTTTGGTGTGCTGGCTGTCAAGGGTCTATTTATCCGTTTACTGGTACTACAGGGCATCATAACGGCGGGGTAGGCACTTCAGTATTAATAGTAGCAAAATTCATAGCTAAGATACATAGAGAATTATTATTATGGGGTTATGTAGGCAATGAAGGATTATGTGGTAAATATCCAATGCCAATAATTAAAAAGAGCCAATATAGGTTGCAAATGACCTATCCGATTCCAGAAATTAATGATTGTAAAAAGATTGGTGAGACTGAAGTAATGTGGCAAGCAGGCAGAGAATTTCCAATTAAAGGAGAAGATTTTGGCTATTTAATTTGGAGAAAAAGAAATTGCTGCCTTTTTTAATTATTAATTGAACTAATATGTTTACAATAAAAAAACAATTATTATTAATATTACTAATTTTAAGTAGCACTAATGCTTTAGCGAAAGCACAAACCTATATTTTTGTCTCATTTTCGATGCCAGATACAGCATTAAAAAGCTATTTTATTGAAGCAGAACAAGCCTCAGCAATATTAGTAATGCGTGGACTTAAAAATAATTCATTTTTGCAAACTAAGGCAAAAGCTGATGAATTAGCTATTAGTTTTAATATTGATCCGAATTTGTTTGAGCAATATCAAATTACTTCTGTACCAGTAATAATAGTAGATAATGGTCAAGGACGAGTTAAGAAACTAACTGGTCATATAGCTTTAATGAAAGCTATAGAACTGATGGAGCAAGAAAATTGATACAACATTGCTGTAATTATGTGGTTTTTATTATGATTGCTTTGTTATTATTAACTTATGAACCAGCCTCTACTTTAGCATATGGCATGCAAAATAGTTACAATCAGGCAGAGCAATATAGAAACAGTCTAAGGCTTGGTAATCCTGATCAAGCTGGTAATAAAGTAATATTTGATAAAGATGCTAATGTATCACACTTAACTAATATGGGAGATAATGATTTAACTAATAAAGGTGGAAATATTTTAAATAATAGTGAAGAGGGTAAATTTATCCAACAAAATGAAGTAAAGAAAATAAATGCCTTAAAGGAATATGATTTAAATAACCAAAATCCTTTGCTAGTTAATGCCAAGAGGATTGAAGAAAATCCATTAAGACATACAGAGGGAAGTCATTTTAGTTCTAGTGAATCTGTGACTAAGACTAAAATCAATAAGAGTTGCAGGGAAGGTGTTGAGTTTGAGATAGATATCATCAAACAATTAGTCGTAGAATGTGGATTATTTGAAGGATGGGGAGATTGGCAGGATCGAAGTATGGCGATAAGTGAGGATGATATTGATGAGACTTGGACTGAACTAAAAACTAAGGAATATTACTACGATAAAAATAATTGGTGGAGAGCACAATATCAGAGAATAAGGGAAGAAGATGGTAATGTACAACAACAATTAAGAGAGATGATTGCAACTCGGCAACATACTTTACTCGAAAATATTGGTGAGATAAAAGTTGGCTATAGTGAAAAGGAGAGAAATCTGTTGTTTTATCCTATAACCATACCTACTGCTACGACAGTTAATTATAAGTATCGAGAAAAAATAAAAGAATTTAAAGAAAAAGGCGAATATTGGCAAGTTATCACTGAAGAAGCAGAAAAATTAGCAGAAGCGAATGAATGTCATGAAATAAATCGAGTTTGTCTGGAAAGTGGTAATAAGACATTTTTTGATAAATATATTATAAGCCGTCCATGTTGGAAGGAGAAAATTACCTATCAATGTTACTCTGAACCACAAGATGGTTGTAAACATTTGAAATCCCAAGGATGCCAGTTGGAAAATAGTAATTGTTTAAACAGAAATGGTAATATCTGCTTATTATGGCAAAGGAATTATAGATGTTTTGGTGAGAAGAAGAGCTTAAGCTCTTCCTTAGCAGGTGCAACTATTTTTTGTTTAGGTGGAGATTGTCATACACCGACAATTGAGCAAAATAATGATATATCAAATGTTGGTTATTTAGCCATGTTGAATGAGATGAAAAAAGATATGCAAGGTACCCCAATTTATGTCTTTAAGGGAGAATCAAATGGTTGTAGGAAGAATATTGTTAATTTCCTCAATTGTTGTTCTTCAATGAAAGGTTGGGGAAAGGATTTGGGACTAGCTAGATGCAAAGCAGGAGAGAAAGCTCTTGCCTTAAAGAGAGGGAAAGGACAATGCTATTTTGTTGGCACTTATTGTAGTCAGCGAGATCCAATATTTAAGAAATGTTTAACTAAAAAATCCACCTATTGTTGTTTTAATTCCAAGCTGGCAAGGGTTTTTCAAGAGCAAGGTAGAAATCAATTAGGAATTAGTTTTGGTTCTAGTAAATATCCAAATTGTCGCGGATTTACTGTAGATGAACTACGTCGAGTCGATTTTTCAAAGTTTGATTTAGAAGAATTATTTGCTGATTTACTGTTTGATGCTAAAAATAAGATGGGCAAGAGTTTTCCAAAACAAATAAATAATCAAATGCCAGTAATCCAAAAGCAAACACCAGTTAATGGCAGGAATAATAACCATAATTTATCATATTGAGGGACTAAAGTCATGAGTAATAATGTGTGTAACAATAAGTCGAGTAATAACCATAGTAACAGCTTTAATTCTAATTAATTATTGGCAAACAGAATCATTTGCTTTCACTACCAAGGAAATAGCTACCGATATGAGCAGAATAGAGACAGAAAATTTTACTAATAATCCATGGCAAGAACCGCATGGGTTTTTGTGGTATAGTGAACAGCCAATGAGCAAATCACCAGCATATTGTAGGTCAAAATTATCATCGGAAATAGGAAAAAAACAACAACCTCATGACCAAAGAATAGAGAGCTTAAAGCAAAAGTTTAACAATGCTCAACGCAAGGCACTTGATAATCCAACTTTAGAGAATGTTATCAAGGCTCAAAAATTGCAAAAAATAATAATGGAGAAGTCGCAAAAATTTGCTGCTATGTGGCAATTAGCAACTTTAATTGAGCCTAGTTTACTCAATAACAACGAACCAAGTAATAGTTTACATAAGAAATTATATCAGGAAACAACTGAACAAATAAATAATAACAAACTAATCAATTTAGCCAAAGATTGGGGTTTGATTTTACAGGTGAGTAACAATTGTCCTTATTGTCAAGCTTTTGCTCCTATTGCTAAGCAATTTGCTAGCAAATATGGTTTTCAGCTATTGTTGGTTTCTAACAATGGTACAGATTTTCAGAATATTAAAACTAGCAAAGATACTGGATTATTACAAGCTTTAAATCCTGAGAATATTGTGCCAATATTATATTTGGTTGATAGTAGCGGTAAAAGAATATATCCGGTAGCTAGAGAAATAATTTCGGAAGATAAGATTATTGAGAATATCATGACTATTGATCTACATTATCAAAATTTAGCAAAAAGTGAAAATAATGATAAAAAATATCACTTTAACTATAAGTAGCAGTTTATATTTTAGTATAATAGTCATAATATTGTTGATTCATGTACCAACTGCTTTAGCGTGGAATATTGGAGATGTGTTTCAAGGGATGAGCGTGAACGTTACTAAGCCTGGTTCTTACCAAGATCAAGCAGCTGGTTATTATGCGGCAGGAGGATTATCAATGCGTACCAGTAAAACATCGTTTAACCCAATTAGCATGACTCCACCATCTTTAACCATGAGCTGTAGTGGAATTGATGCCTATCTTGGTAGTTTTTCAATTATTTCCGGTGAAGAATTAGTACAGTTGATGAAAAATATTGGCTCTCAATCTAAAGCATATGTTTTTTCTTTGGGATTAAAGACTTTTGCTCCACAAATAGAGAATGGTCTTAAGGATTTACGTAACCTTGCTATGGAGATGAATCAATTTGCTAAGGGTGATTGTGAGCTAACTAAAGCTATATTTGCCTCAAGCTTACCAAAAGACTCAGCTATGCGAGAATCAGTTTGTAAGGATATGCAAGCACAATCTGGTATGGATTATTTTGCTGCTGGTAAGAGATGTCGTAATGACTTAGAGCAAAAGCAAGCATTGCAACAAGCACAAAATAAAGATCCAGAATTAATGTTAAACAATTATAATATCTTTATTAAAGCAGCAGAAAAAGTAGGTATTCCACCAGATATGAGAAATGCCATAATGTCAATGACTGGTACTATTATCATCAAGGATAATAATGTTTATTTCTTTGACTCACTGGCTAAAGATGAAAAAAGCTGGATAACTCATTTAAAAGGCGGAGCATCTGCCTCAATTTATGCTTGTGATAATAGTAGTTGTTTAAATCCAACATTACAGCGGAATATTAGTATTCTACCAGAGCAATCATATCAAGGCAAAGCTAAAATAAAATTAGATGATTTAAAAAGTAAGCTTGCTAGTAATAATGAATTTAATAATATAGATATCATGTTCCTGTCATCGATCGGTGAAGCATTTCCAATTTATGATTATATTACTTTAGAATCAATTTCAGGAGTAACTATTTTAGATAGTTCATCAGAATTAATTGCTAGTTATAGTTTATTGCAGCATTTGAAAGAAATAATATCTGAAGTACGTAAAGCAGTAACTCTGCTGAAAACTAAGCAAGTTACAGATCAACATTTAGTAGAATATTTAAAATCTTTAGATAGAGTGCAAATTTTTGCTCAAGAGAAATGGAGTAACATGCTGACAAGTAGCAATCAGATAGATAAAAGAGCTAGGTTAATAGAACAACATCTAATGGTTAAGGAAAGAAGCTAGAATTTTAAAATTAAATTTCACTGAAATTATGATACAGTAGGGAAAATGGTAGATTACGTAATACATACATTTGGTGGAGGAGATATATTATGGCATATATTTAATGGCATAGGTAGAGTATTTGCCTCAAATAGCGAATATTTTACCCCAGTAGGTAAATTTGCTTTAAGCCTGGGTGGTATTTGGGCTGCAACTAGAGCTATTTTTAAAGGGAATATTGGTATTTTTGCCATGGAATGGTTTTTCCCATCTTTTTTTATTTTTGTGTTTCTATTTACACCAAAAGCTACTGTTTGGCTTAAAGATGAAATATCGATGAGTGCTCCTGTTAAAATTGATAATATTCCAATTGGTATTGCTTTTTTTGCCTCTAGTGCATCAAAAATCAGTTATACTTTATCAGAGATGCTAGAAAAACACCTTTTGCCTGCTGATGAGGGATTATCTAGTAGAAAAAATGGCATTATGTTTGGTGCTAAAGCTGTAGGTAAAATTAAAGACCTTCAAATAGAAGATCCAATAACTTTAACCAATAGTAAAGAGTTTTTACGACAATGTTTTATGAAACCTTATGTTATTGGTAATATTTTAGGCAAAAAAGGAGCAGCACAAAAAACAAATGATATAATTGGTTTTATAGAACAAAACATGCCAAATAATTTTGGTATATACTACAAAGATCCAAGTAATTCTGCTATTAGTTTTAAAACTTGTAGGCAAGTAACTCCATTAATCAAGGCAGCTATTAACAAAGAGTTACATGAGGGGTTACTAACTAAATTTGCCTCTAGCATAGGGGTGCAATCTGACAGACCAGAACAATTAAACCAGAGATTAAAAGCTATGACTGGCGATACGCTGAAATATCTCAAGAAGGAACAAACAGATATTCATCAGTGGATGAAACAAGCAATGCTGTTAAATGCTAACCGTGAAGCCTATGATGATTGGCGGGAAAAGTTTTCATTAGCTAGAATATATCCGCAACTAGTTAGTATGAATGCTACTCGTGGATTGTTTCAACAATCATTCTCTTATTTAGTAGCCGGAGAAATGGCAGCAACTATTATGCCAATATTGCAGTCTGTATTTTTTGCACTTGTTACCTGCATGATCTTTATAGTATTTCCAATGAGTATGTTGCCTGGTGGTTATAGCATATTAAAAACTTGGATAATTTTAATAATATGGGTAACAAGCTGGTCTGTATTTTTTACCATCATTCATTGTTTGGGGATGATTAGTTTAGCTGGTAAATCTGGCTCTAGTGGATTAACTGGTTTAAATATCTTATCCCAAGGAAGTTTTTCTGAAATGATTCTGCATAGTTACGCTACCTTTCAGATGTTAGCTGCTTGCGTCCCCATGTTATCTTGGGCAGTATTAAAGGGTTGCGTTCACGCTACTACCACGCTTGCTAACCAATTTTCTCCAATATCAGTGGCAAGTGGTATAGGAGCAAACATTGCTGATAATAATATCAGCATGGATAATTACAGTATCGGCAATAGAACAATCGCCCAGCAGAGTTTAGCCCCAACTCTACAAATGGCAGGAGGTATTATTGATGATGGAGGTATGAGAGTAACCAGTACTGATAGTGGCAGACAGCTACTTACTGAGGCAGTAGATTCACTGGTAAATAATTATCGCTCCTCTAAATTATTACAAGATAGCTATCAAAGTCAGTTTACCAGCTCACAAAGCTATCTTGATGGATTAACTGATAGGTACAGTGATTTGACTACAACAGGAGAATCTTTAGCAACTGAGATAGGTAAGAGATTAAGTTATGAGGAAGCTAAATCTATAGGAATTACTGATAGTCAGTATTTAGCATTGCAGCAAACGAATTCAGATAGTGAGTCTGCTACAGAGCATACTGTCAGTCACAATAAAAAGGGAACTAGTACTAATGCAAGTGTCGGTATAAATATACCATTTACAGGAGGAATAAGTGTTGAATCATTTAATCAAGAAGGAAAAGAGCAAGGAAAATCCGTAAATCAGCAACAATCATATAATGAAGCATTATCAAAAATTAAAAGTGCTACTAAAGAAGGCAGACTCAACCAATCTAATAGTGACGTGCAATCACTAAGTAATAATCTTAATAGTAATTTTTCTGAGCAACAATCTGTTGGACAAGAAATAGCTAGAACCAAGCAAAATATGGAGCAGCTTAGTTATAATATCAATTATGTATCACAAAATTCTGCTACTATTGATCGTAATTTAAATGCACCAGTACTGGATAGCATAGTAGCAAAAAATATTCCTGGAGTTACCAGCAAAGAGCAAGCAGCTAAATGGGCAAATAGTCATCAACACGAGGCAGAGCAAATAGCTTTAGATATAGCTAAAATTAACAATATTGTGCCTAAAACTCTTAGTTCTAGCAGTAGTAGTAATATTCCATCTAAACAGGAACTACGATCAACTTTTGATAAAAATATCAAACAATTAAATGATCAAGCGACTATTGATAATAGAAAAAATGATATTTATGATAAAAATATAGAACAAATATTTACCAATAATGTAACTGCTAGTGAAGGAGAAAAAGTAAAAAATCTTGATCAGTTACCTGATAAAATAACAGATAAAACTCGGCAGATTCAAGATGAATTTAATAAGATTCCAGACTCTACAATTGTTAGAACTGCTCAGCAAGTAGTAGATAATTTTGGAATCAGTCAAGAGGCAATTAAGAAAAGAAATATAAAACTACCAGGATATAAAAAGGATAATGAAAGTTAATAAACATTATGGAAATAAATTTATGTTAAATATCAAGAAGTTGATAGTCATAGCTATTTTACCATTAACATTCTCCAACGCTACTGTTGCAGAAACAAATAGGTTATTAGATAAAGATGTTAATATAAAAGAGCAGCAAAATAACCTAGATCAACAAAGTAAAGTTAAAGATCCCCATATTTTAGCAGAGGAATATTTTAACATAGGCAGGTCTTTTTTTAAACTAGGAAAATATCAAGAAGCCATTAAAAATTTTGATTTAGCTATTAAATATAAACCTGATTATGCTGAAAGCTACAACAATAAAGGCATGACTTTAAATGATTTAGGCAACTATCAAGAAGCCATTAAAAATTTTGATTTAGCTATTAAATATGAGTCTAATTTTGCAGAAGCGTATAATAATAAAGGAGTATCTTATAAACAATTAGGGAAATATCAGGAAGCTATCATGTTATATGATATGGCTATCAAATATAAACCTAATTTTGCAGCAGCGTATAATAATAAAGGAATATCTTATAAACAATTAGGAAAGTATCAAGGTGCAATAGAAAACTATGATCTAGCTCTTAAATATAATCCCCAATATCCAGAAGCCTATTATAACAAAGGGATATCTTTAATGTATTTAGGGTTACACCAAGAAGCGATAGAAAACTATGATCTAGCTCTCAAATACAAACCTAATTATGCTGAGAGCTACAACAATAAAGGAATATCCTTATTACATTTAGGACGATTTCGGGAAGCAATTAAGTCTTATGATTTAGCTACTAAATATCACTACAATCATGTAATGGCATATTATAATAAAGCATATGCATTGAATATATTAGGGAAATATCAGGAAGCCGTAGAAAATTGTGATTTGGCAATCAAATATGATTCTAATTATGTAGCAGCTTATTTAGAAAAAGGCATAGCTTTTGAAAAATTAGGTAAACATCAAAAAGCAATAGAAAACTATAATTTAGCTATTAAGTATAAAGCTGATTTTGCAGAAAGCTATTTAGAAAAAGGCATATCTTTAAGCAATTTAAGAAAACATCAACAAGCTAAAGAAAACTTTACTTTAGCTCTTAAATATAAATCTAATCTTATAGAAGAATATGAAAAAATAATTACAGGTTTACGGCAATTAGGTAACAATCGTATGGCTGATGAATTTGAACAGAAATTAAAGATATTAAAAGATAATTTATAAACTGATAACAAACTTAATGAGCTATCAAAATCATAATCAAAATAACTTTACTCGAGGTTCACAAATCTTTGCTCATCAATTGAGAATGTTTGGACAAGGAAGTATAAATGCTGTTATGGTTGGCTTAGTACTAACTATCAGTTGGCTAATATGGCGTATATATCAGAAATTATCCTTAATTAGTTTTTATTATTTTATAATAGAGCGTTATGTTCAGTTAAAACTTGCAGTAGGACAATATTTTTATCCTGTTAATCAAATAGGTATCAAATTCTATTATTTAGAACAAAAAGCTTGGGTTTATCGTAATGCTCGAAGCTTCATTGATAAGTTCTGGTATGTTACACCTCACGGAGCAAGGATTGAGAAAATAGGGCAATTTTTATTATATTCAGCTTGGTTAGAAGTAGTAATTATCTTTACTATTGGGATAATAACTTCCACAATCTTCTTTATCTACCAAGGCAAAAAAACAATTCGTCAAGATAAAATTAGGGGAGCGGATTTTGTAGAAGCTAAAATGTTGGCTAAAATCCTGCATCAAAATAACAAAGCCTCAAAAATTAAATTTGCTGGTTTGCCGTTAGTTAAAAATAGTGAGAGGCAACATATTCTAATTACTGGTACTACTGGCAGCGGTAAAACTAATTTGCTAAATGAGTTACTACCACAAATTAGAAGACAACAAGATAGAGCCATTATTATTGATCTGACCGGTAGTTTTGTTGATAGATTTTTTGACTCTAGTTGTGATAAATTACTTAACCCCTTTGCAGATTGTACAGAGCATTGGCTGCCTTGGAATGATTGTTATGAGATTGCTGATTTTGATAATATAGCAAGTAGTTTTAGCGGCTATAATCCTAGGTTAGATGATTTTTTTGCTAAGAATGCCGAGCTAGTCTTATCTGAAGGATTAAAACTATATCAAGATAGTAAAGATATAAAAAAGCTAATTGATAGCATTATCTATTCTGATAATAGACAATTTGCTAGAATTTTTAAAAATACTGCAGTAGCAGGTATAATAAGTAATAATGCACCCGAGACATCTTCCGGTATTCAAGCAACTATTGGTAAAAATATTGCTGCTCTACAACATTTAAAGCCTAATGGTAATTTTAGTATTAGAAGATGGTTTAGTGATCCAGTTGAAACAGGTTGGTTATTTATAACTAGCACACCTAATCAAAGAGTAACATTGCGTTCATTAATTTCTGCTTGGATAAGTATTGCTATCAAAGCTCTAATGGATAGGAATACCAGAGGTAATAACAATATGTGGTTTATTGTAGATGAACTACCAGCCTTACAAAAAATACCTGCCTTGCCAGTTGTTTTAGCTGAAGCACGTAAATATGGCGGATGTTTTGTTGCTGGTATGCAGAATATTTATCAGCTAGAGGAAATATATGGTTTTGCCGGCAGTAGCTCGATGCTTGATTTATTTAGCAGTAAGTTTATTTTTCGAGTTAGTGACCAACAAACAGCTCATAGAAGCGCTTTAATGCTTGGTGAGCAGGAAATCATTGAAACACAAGAAAATCTTTCTTATGGCTCTAACACTATGCGGGATGGAGTAAATATTAACAACATAGAGAGAAAGAAATTATTAGTAATGCCATCTGAAATTATGAACCTACCAGACCTTACCTGTTATGTTAGGCTTGCTGGTAATATTCCTATTACTAAACTCACAATGAATTTGCAAACTCATTAAAATATCAAAAACTATTTTAAGGCGTTTTTAGAGGGATTAAGTAGCTTTATGTGAAAAATGCATAAAAAGAGGAAATCGCACTATAAACCCTCTCTAAATGGCTAATTTGGATTTATTTTTTAATCTATTAGTAACCATAAAGATTTTTCTTGGATTATCAAAAATATTACTAAAAATAAATTATTTTTTCTGAGCAAGAGATTGAATAAAAGATTTGTCAAGACCAGTTACAGCAGAAATAAAAATAAAATCAGAACCTTGAACTAACATTTTTTTTGCTATTTCAACTCTTTCTTCAGCTTTACCGAGCTGGATACCTTTAGCTTCACCAATCTGGATACCTTGAACTATACCCTTTTCTACACCCTCATCAATATATTTCTCAGCAATAGTTCTCATAATATTCTCCTCTTCTGTTGCAATTAAATGACTAGCTATTAGCTTCTCTAGCTCTTGTTGCCTACCTTCTTCTATCTTAGCGTCACTATACCATAAAAATGATTTTATGTAAATATAGCCTGTTGCCTTATCTATACTAATATATGGTTTAAAATTTGTTAAAAGTTCATCCCACAACTTCAATATATCTCGCTTCTGTATATTTTTCATCATAAATTCTAACATGCCAAAATGTTGCTTCTGCTTTATCTCATCATCAGACATTGCTTGTAAATCTATTAGCTTATAATCCTCACACATTACTTGCTTTGCAAGTTTAGGATCGCTAAACAACTCAAACAAATTCTTTGGCACATTAAACCTTCTAGTACCATGATAAAACACCATTGGTATTATCAACGGTAATTTATTTCTACCTTTTTTATGTCTTTCAGCTAATAACAACATATATTTCCATAATTTGAGTGCCATCCAATATTTTGGTCTTATCTCCGCCTCAATCAACACATAAACAAAGGCTTGATCATTATCTTTAGTCTTAACAGAATAGACTAAATCACTAAGAGCTCTTTTTAGGTCATCCTCAACAAATGATTCTTTCTCTATTGTTATTTTGCTTAAATCAACTATTTCCTTAACTTCTTCTGGTAAATAATGCTCCAAAAATTCTTGGGCTGCTATTTGATTGACCATTATCTTTTTAAACAATGCATCATGTTTTAGTTGGTTTGACATATTCTTAATTAGTTAATTATTATTATTGTTAATATAACCTATATAGTACCTTTAACTATTATTCCTTGATTTTTCTGCGTCTCTACCGCATTTTGTAATTCATTTTTTATTTCCTTACCTATTACTGATTGTGGATTAATATATTGCATCACTTGTTTATCTTTGCCTATAGCAACCAAGTAATCTTCTGCTACTAAGTAGCTTTTACCTTTAAAATCATTTATTACTATATCATAAAATTTAACAGTACTAAGATTATAATTAGGGTCAAACTTATTCTGCATTATTTGCAAATCTTTTGTTATTTTTTGCTCAATAGCTTTGGAACAACTATCATTACTATAGCTAATAAAAGACTCTATGCCTTTTCCCTTATATATTTGTAAGGCTGTATTTATATTCTCTTTGGTAGTAAATCTTTCTAATGATTTTATCTGCTGTTGAAACTCCTGTAACATATTATTACTTGCTGATTTTCTAAGCTCTAACTCTATAGATGTGATTTGTGACTGATTATTATCAGTCTTACTATTGTAAATTGGTTTTAATGACTCAGTAAATTTAGTTGTTTTTTCGTTTAGTGTTTCATTTGTTATTAATTTTGCTATTTCAGGTTCTATAAGATTTTTAATAGATTCTACTCCTTTAGTTTTGAGCATATCGTTAAAATCCCCTATATCTTGCGGCATTATTACCGATATTACTGCCCCTTTATTTGCTAATTGTTCTTTAGCTTTAGTGACACTATTAACTGATATTCTACTTTGTCCATCATTATCGGCAGCAATAATTATCTTCTCGCCTGTTGTAGGCTGGTAATTCTTGATATTATTTATCCCTAAGCTACAGATGATTTTACCTTTAATACCTGCTTCCTGCAAGCTTAAAGCTGTTTCTACTCCTTCTGCTATAATTGTTATATTATTCCTTAACTTATTCTCCTGTTGATTATCTTGTTGAATTTCCACAAAAGAACCACTAATTTTACCAAATGAACGTTTATTAACGGCAATATCAGCTTTAGCACCTGTTTCTTGGTTTAAATAGATCGATTGTCCACCAGTGATTCTACCTTCTTGATTTCGTGCGAAGGCAATTAAGGCTGGATAATATTGTTTGCTTCCATTATCCCACATCATGTTAGTTTTAAGGTCTTGGCTTAATTGAAATTTTTTTAATACTACCTCAATTCCACGGTGCTTACCTAAATATTGTCTAGCTACATTATTATTGGTAGAATATAGTACAGAACTTGATTTTTCATATAATCCTTCCGCTTGTTTTATCTTAGCTGCTTCTTTGTCTTGTTCTTGTTGATTCTGGATTTTAGCTTGCCTGTAAGACTTATCTACTACCAAATCTACTAGTAGGTCTTGTTTATAGACAGTTGGCATACCAACCATTTCTTGTAAATATTTCTTAGCTTGAATAAAGTTACATTTTCTTTCTCTCTGTACTAAGGTAAATAAGTCTCCACCTTCACCTTTACTAAAATCGTACCATATTCCAGACTTGCTTCCTTTAATCTTCATTGCTATTTTACCGTCTTTCTCCCAGCGTAATATATAATTATTAGATAAAAGCTCATTTGGTCTACCAAGAAGACTATGTGCTATGTCTTCAACTTTGAAAGATAGTAGTTGCTTCAACTTTAAACTTTCTTGCTTGTTAATAAAATCATAATTAATGTTATTTGTCATATTTTTATTTTTTATATTATCCTGAGTAGAAGTATAATTTGTCATAATATCTTCTTGTAACTTAGTATTTATTCTTCGCTCTTGTTTATTACTATTAGTTAACATTTGACAAGAGTTGTTTAACCCTTCTTGCAGTTGATTATTTTGAGCAAGATTCATGCTAGTCTGCTGCAAAACTTCTACTACTTTAACAAGTGACTCTGCTGTTACTTTAGGTTGATAATATTGCTTATTATTATGCAATCTATCCTCTATGTCATTGGCTACATATTTAAACCAATTACCTAGTTTATTGATGATAGTAGGATTCTTATCTTCATGCATTTTGTTTAAATCTTCTAAAGTTTTAAAATGCATACTTGCTAGTCTATTATCTATTCTAGCAAGTTGTGATATTAAACTTGCCATATTTCTTGTAGCTTGCCTATTACAGTACAGCTTTACTTGTTCTATATGCCTGGTCATTTCAACATAAGAGTTCCGAACATTACCAGCTAGATTATGCAAAACATATACATCTTTAATTGATGCTCCTTGAGCTTTATAGACTGTAGAAGCATAGCCGTGTTTAAAGCTGATATTTTCTGGATTAAATTCTATTTCTCTGCCTTGATCTGTTTTAGCGACAAACTTATTGTTACTTACTGAAACTAGAGTAGCAAATTCACCATTTTCTATTTGTAGCTCTTTGTTAGTCACTTTAAATAAAATACGATCTCCTACCATATAATCTTCATATTGCTTATCTGATTTTGAGCCTAGAATAAAGCGACGATATTCTTTACCCGTTAGTAATCCACTTGCTTTTAATAATCCTCTTATTCCTTGATTAATACTATCTACTTCTTGGTTGCCTACAGTAATTATTAAACGTTCTTGTAGAGTAAATCTGCTACTATTCCAATCATTAATCAATCTTGCCATTGATTCTTCCAAAGTATGATCAATCTTTAACCCATTATGCCTCTCTAATAACACTATCCCAGCTGCAATATCTGATTTAGCAAAACATAAAGCCATTTCTCTTGCCCATTGCTGGCTTTGTCTTCTAATATCACTAAGTACATATGAACCAAATGTACTGGCAAATATTTCAAACATTCCACCTCGCTCGATTGAGGTTAGTTGCTTCTCATCTCCTGCTAATATTAAATTACAATTAGAGCTTCTTGCTATCTTAAATAATTCTAAATAATCACTATTACTCACCATTCCTGCTTCATCTACTACTAGCAAACTATTATTTGGCAGAGTAATTTTACCATTATACAATTTAAATAAAAATCCCTTTACCGTGTAACATTGTTGATAACCCTTACTTTTTAGCTCTGATACAGCTTTATGAGTAGGGCTAAGCCCTATAATATTTTGTCCATGGTTAGTAACAAGTTTATAGGCAGTAGCAAGTATTTGTGATTTACCAGTACCAGCTCTACCACGCAGCATTCTTATCCCATTATATTGCAGTAAAATATGTTGTAGTGCTTCTCTCTGAGACTCGCTAATGTTAGAAAGTTTTGCTATATCTTCTTTTAAACTTGCTATATTACCGACTATATGATAGTTGATATTATCATGAATTTTATTAGCTATTCTAAGTAAACGCGTTTCTTCTTCTCGAACGTCGCAAGTAGTATAATATTTAGTATCTTTGCCATCTTCATTATATAGTTTTACTAACCTGTCTGAATTTAATACGCCTTGAATTAATTTTTGCTTTTCCTCTTTTCCTTGAATTTCTTTAACCGCTCTTACTACATCTTGTTTACTAAAAATAGCTTGATGTCTTATAATACGATTTAATACCCCATCACTATCTTTAATAATTTTTAGATGAGCTAGCTTGCGTAGCTCATTTTGCTCTGCTATTTCATTAATGATGTTTCTCATTCTCACAGGACCAAGATGTTGTTGTGGCATCATGCTTATTGAATCCACTCTAGTTTCTAAACCTAATTTAGCAAAATATCTATTCATTACTTCTTTGGCTCTCTGATGAATCATCTGTGATTCTGGAATAATAAATGCTTTACCGTTAACTTTTTTAAATTCAGGATTTAAATCTACTGCTTTTGCTCCTAAACTTTTACCGTCTTCTGTAAATCTCCTAGTAGTAACAAGCAGATGAGCATGCCAATTTCGTTCTCCATTATGGGGTTTATGTATATCTACTTGCACTCCTAAACCATTTTTTACCCATGCCATCTCTTCTATTATTTCATGGGTAATGGCTATTCTATCTTGTAAATCTAGCTCCTTATCATCAGGCAAGGCTATAACAACATCTTTTAATAACTGGCTATTCTTTCTTTTTTCTGTACGCTCTACCTCATTCATTAATATTTCAGGGTCTTTAAATCTTCGATCTACATAGCTAGGTAGTAAAACTGTATGATAGACGTTATCTCCTTTTCTAGCAAAATTATAAGTAACATTGGTCTGATGATCTTTAATAATCATCCTCGCATTATAAGCGGCTTTACAACAGCTATTTCCTCCTGAGCTTCTATTTACTATCTCGATCCTTGCAAATTGTATCGCCATAATTCTTTACTGTTCATTATCTCAATCTTGCATTACATTACCATGCTAATTTTAAATCATCGAGTAGAATCTAGATCAAATGAACCAGCAAAAAAACAATAAACTTTAGTTTATATATTGCGTATTAACCTAATCTGAAGTTAGGTTAATAACCTATTCTCTGTAGCTTTTCAGCTGCTACTTAAAATAATCGCAATATCTTCGTTTATATTAATTTGCTGGTTCGGTAGGAGTGGGGATTCTTGAATTATCCTATCCATTTATTATTGCTTGTCGTCTTCTGTTGTATCAATTATCTGGTTCAGAAAAAAATATGAATAATTTTTATTGAAACTCTATAATTCATTGGACTTCTTAAATTTATTGTGCATTCATGACATGTAAGCAATAATTTTTAGAATATTATACTTATATGGAAAATGTCATAAAACAAAGATTAAAATTACAACAAAAGAAAGCTAAAATTAAAATTATAGAAAGAAAAATGCGTACTCGTCGCTTAATTGAACTGGGCGGATTGATTGCTAAAGCAAAGCTTGATGACTTACCTACCAATAGTTTATTTGGAGCATTAGTCTCTTTGAAAAATGAATTAACAGAGTTCCCACATATCAAAGACCAATGGACTAAAATTGGTCGAAATATTTTTGATCAAGAATTAAAAGATAAGCCTCTCTTATCTTAAAAGTTAACCATTCTGCAAGTGCAGAGCTTAATATTACGGCATGAATGCCTAATGTCATAGGTACCCCACACTTATTGTTGAAGTTGGAAAGCATGCATAATGTGTTTTCATAGTAATGAAAACAACATAGCAGTGGTATTTGGACTTTGGGCAAAATAATTTAGCCTATATTTAGCAACTTATAATTTATCTATTATATAAAATAATTACCTAAAATTGTAAAAATATTAACTATAGATTAATAATAATCTTAAAAAGTTTATCAATCTATAGTTAATATTTTTGCAATCTCAAGTAAATTACTTTATATCTCATATAGATTATAAGTTGCTAAATATAGGCTAAATTATTTTGTCCAAAGTCCAATACTTTAGTGTGATAATGATTTTTATCAATGAGTAAGGAAATAGTTAAATCTAATTTGGATACATCAATTCCTAAAATTGGTTTAGACATTATATTGCTCCTTGGAAGATGAGGTTTAAAAAAGGAAACAAGACTTTAGCTAACCATGTTTATACAGAATAAGTATAGACTTTTCTTAAGATACTGTTCAGCTTTAGGCTTGTGAAAGAGGGCTCTTATCAGAACCACAGATTTAATATCTAGTCGCATTTACAGAGTCACCTCTTTCTACCTTCAAAAGTAAGCTAACTCCTTTGAAAGCATTCTTGCAAGTATTTTTCTTGCTCTCTCAAGATACATGTCGCATATGTTGGACAATAGAAAAAAGATTGATATAATGACCTAAAAAAGATGTTAAGATGTTTCGTATTACTCCAAGAGTATTACCATATTTCAAAGGATTTTGTTCTTCACCAGAAATAATAATGTTATTTGTCTATATGAAATGCCGATTTTCTTTAAGTTATCGAGATTTGGAAGAAATGATGAGCATAAGGGGAGCAAAAATTGATCACTCTACATTACAAAGATGGGTTATAAGATTTGTACCATTGATAGATCAGGTGGTTAGAAAAAGAAAGAAGCCAGTTGGTAGTAGTTGGAGAATGGATGAGACTTATATTAAATTAAACGGTAAATGGATTTATTTATATAGAGCACTGGATAGTCTTGGTAATACTGTAGACTTTCTGCTACGTAAGCATAGAGACAAGCCTGCAGCACTTGCATTTTTTCGTAAAGCCTTCAGAGAGAATAATTTCCTGAGAAAGTAGTAATTGATAAAAGCGGTAGTAATACGGCTGCTCTTAATGATTTAAATACAGAAGTTCCTGAAGATTACAAAATTAAGGTTATTCAGACCAAATACCTAAATAATCTTGTAGAACAAGATCATAGGTTTATCAAAAAACGAACAAAGCCAATGCTTGGTTTTAAGAGTTTTCATTCTGCAGAAATGACTATTACCGGTATAGAAAATGTTCGTATGATTCAAAAAAGACAAATAATTGGAGCTAATGATAATCTTTCTACTTTTGAGAATTTTGCTATGCTAATGGCATCATAATGTCCAAAATATAAGTTGTAACAATTTTGGTATATCATAATTTATAGATGCGACATGTATCTTGTAACTGCAGGTCAAATTTAGTACTTGCAAAAACGTCTTCAGAGGAGTTAGCTTACTTCTGAAGGCAGAAAGAGGTGACTCTGTAGATGCGACTAGATACTAAGTCTGCGGTTCTGATAAGAGCCCTCTTTCATATCGCCTAAAGCTGAACAGTATCTTAAGAAAAGCTTATGCTTATTCTGTATAAACATGGTTAGCTAAAGCCTTCTAGTACTTCAAATCAACGGTTTATCAAGGAGGAGTAAATGTCCAAACCAATCCTAGGAGTTGACGTCTCAAAGTTAGATTTATCAATAGCACTACTCGTTGATAAAAAATATTATCAAACAAAAATAGATAATAATCAACAAGGTTTTAAGATGTTTGTTAGGTGGCTTGAAAAACATGATGTTACTAAGGTAGCTGCATGTATGGAAGCTACTGGTAGTTATGGTAAATCATTTGCTGATTTTTTATATAATATTTTTATATAATAATGGTCATGAGGTAAGTGTAGTAAACCCTTCATGCATCAATGCCTTTGCAAAAAGCAAGTTATCACGCCATAAGACTGATAAAGTAGACAGTATGATCATTGCAGAATTCGCAATTAAGAATGATCTGACACCGTATATTCCTACAGATAAAGCATTGCAATATCTACAGGATCTATATCGTTGTATGCAAAATCTCAAGAAGCAACACGCACAAACTCAAAACTACCTTGAACACAAACAGCACTTACCAAAATCAATATGCACTAGTTATGCTAAACTTGCTAAGCATATTAAGAAAGAGATTGAAAATATTGAACTTGAGATAGACAAGATATTGACTAATAACACATCTCTAAAACAGAAGGCAGATAACATGCAAACTATTCCAGGCATAGGTAAGGCTACAGCTATAGCTATTCTTGCAGAAGCTCCTGACTTAGAATCTTTCAGTAATGCTAGACAATTAGCTGCTTATGCAGGACTTACTCCAAAACATAAAACTTCTGGCACATCTGTCAGAGGAAAAACTTCTATCTCAAAAATTGGTTCTTCTAACTTGCGTAAAGCCTTATACTTTCCTGCTATAGTTGCTAAAAAGCATAACCCACTATTCAAGGAATTTACTCAAAAATTATCTAGTAAGGGTAAACCTGCTAAAGTTATCATTGTTGCTATCATGAGAAAGCTATTACACATAATCTTTGGAGTTGTAAAAAATAAAACCTCATTTAATCCAAATTTAGTGCTTGACTCCTAAGACAGTATCAGAACCATTGCTGTCAAGTGTAAGATTTTGTTAAAAAATCTTATCTTTTCTAGATAAGATTTATAAAATTTATGTTGAAACGACGCACTGCAAGTGCGGGGTTTTTCTCCCAAAGTGGGAAAATAAAACCGCTTGACTACAAATAGAATATTACTTATAATGGTTTGATTTCAACTAATTAAAAATTATTTATTCTATGTATTATCACTTACAAGTGAGAACTCTTACAATATTACCCTGTCAAACATCACAACAAGGTGTTAAAGATCTAGCACATTATTTTGCAAAACCTGAACCAGTGGAATCGATATGTAGTAGGGATGTAGATCAGTATATAGATTGGGATATTATAAAGCGTATTATTGAAAGATCACCTTCTAATATTAAGAGTTTGAATATAAGAAACATGAAGGTAAATGGGGGTGAAGCATTACTAGAAATAATGTCTCAACCGCATTTAGAATATATTAATTTGCCCTCGGTAAAAGAATCTGATTTTTGGTTTCTTGTGCGGTGTGATAAAAATTTATATATCAAAATATTAGATCTTCTAAAAAATAATACCACTATAATTGGTTTGAACATATCTTGGCATGATAAGTCCATGTCACATGAGACTATGGATTCTTATTATCAATATCCTGAAGTACAAAAAGCTGCAAAAGAAATGGTAGAAAATAATAAGACTCTCAAAAAGTTTGTTATCAGTACTTCTTGTTTGGAGTACAAATACTCTGAAATTATATATGATATTTTCAAAAATAGTGTTTCTTTAGAGCAGGTATATTGTAGTCCTGATACATTGAGTAATGCATTAGCTACTCAATTTAACACAAATAGAGAAAACTTAATTTCAAAATGGAATGATGGCTTAGGAGTTATAAGTTTAGTCAGTATAATAGCAAGAATAAGTCCAGTACCTTTAAAATGTTTACTTGAACAGTATATAAGGTCTGATTTCATCATAGATGACGAGGTATATGAGCATGTAGTTCAGTTTTATAAACAAGATACAAAGTGTAAAGAATTAATTGAGGAGTTCGAAGAAAATAATAATAAAGATTTTAAGGAAACGAAAGAATTAATTGATAATATAGATAGAGCAGCTACTAGTCTTTTAGTAAAATATGCATTAAATTTAAAGAGAGAAAATATTATTGCAATAAGTGATACTCAAAGTATAGAAGATTTATTAGCTATCAGAAACAATGAGCATACTCCTGAATGTATTACCTCTATTCTGAAAAATTGTGAAGATGAATATTATACTTGTTGTGTAGGGGAATTTTTTAATTTACAGTGTATGTAGGGGGGGCTGTCGCATATGTTGGACAATAGAAAAAAGATTGATATAATGCAGCAATTCCAAATATGAGCTATAGTGCTGTAACAAAAGATTTTTGTATGAGAGTCACACAACTCTAGATTAAATAACTCATCTTAATACTAAGCATCTTTATATTTTTTTGCTATCCTAGCAAAAAAATATTTTGTAAAATTTGTTTTATATAACACGATGGTTAACAAAAAAATTTATTGTTGCAAAATAATAAATTGTCTTTGACATCTTAACGATTGGACTTTGGACAAAAACCCCTGTTTTTTCACAAAATAGAAAGTTTTATAAAAAACTAGTATTTTGAATTAACTTTCTAAGATTATTATTAATCTATAGTACAGGAGTTTCGCAGTTAGCAAAATTGCGAATCAGCTAAAAGACATCTAATGTTGTTCTGAATTGATGTTTTTATAACTTCCCAAGTTTGTTGATATAAAGTAATTTTTTCATTTATCCTCTTTTTGTTCATATCGAACCAAGCAAATACGGCAAAGCAAATATGATTTCTCTGAGCTTGACCCGTGCGTGCCTGACAGCGTTCAATACCACAAGTTTGTTTTAATTCTCGATGATAAACTTCTATAGACCACCGTGCCTTAACAATTTTCTCTATTTGTTCACGTGTTGGATTTTCTAAGTTAGTTGTTATGTAATCAATGCGACCATTTTTTGCCACAAACTTAAATACCGTAACCCAACCGTATCCACGTAGGTGAATTTTTAATCCCTCATCAGGAATCTCTAAACTTTCTAAGCTAACATTATGATTAACTTTTCTATTTTTTCTTAGGTTACTAACCCATGTCCAACCTAAATTACGTATATGTTTCAAATTCTCCAAACCGCTATACCACGCATCCATTACTACTGCATCAGGATTGATCCCTCTTTCCTTAGCTATTGGACTTTGGACAAAAATCCCTGTTTTTTCACAAAATAGAAAGTTTTATACAAAACTAGTATTATAAGTTAATTTTTTAAGATTATTATTAATCTATAGTTAATATTTTTACAATTTTAGGTAATTATTTTATATAATAGATAAATTATAAGTTGCTAAATATAGGCTAAATTATTTTGTCCAAAGTCCAACTTGCTAGATTAACATATTTTTTGCTAAGTGCGAAACTCCTGTAGTTAATATTTTTACAATTTTAGGTAAATTATTTTAATAATAGATAAATTATAAGTTGCTAAATATAGGCTAAATTATTTTGTCCAAAGTCCAATCCCAAGCTTCCATGTAATTAGTTCTTATCTTAGTACTACTGAATAATTCAACGTCATTAACCCATTGAATTATTAGTTTATTTTTTCTCAAGCTTAGTGTCTCAATCTTTGATTTGACGGCTGATGTAATATTCTTTGTAAGAGTCTTATGATTTGCCTCTTCTATCTTATTGGACTTTGGACAAAACTATCTCCATGAGCACTTAATTTTATTCAAAAAATAGTATTTTTAATATTTCGCTATTGAATTTTAAGTGGTATTTAATAGTAAATTTGTAAATTCTGAGGCAGACATGTTGAATTTTTTCAATGTCGCTTGTACTAGATTAATGAAATCAGTTATTCTTTGAGGATTTGAAATATTAGGTGCGGATTCAGAGTTTGTAATAATAGATTTCGTAAGTTGAGTAATACTTGGTTTGGATTTGAAAATAATCGGCATTAACTCTCTTTTTATTTGAGTTGCACCAACTTGTCGACCTGAAGTTTTGCCTCTAGCAACAGAAGGTTTTGCAGGTGTACCGTATACTTGCAGCAAAACTGCGTAACACTATCTAATTTTTTTGCTAGTATGAATTTATTGTATAAATTTGGGTTTCTACTATGCAAATATCACCGATTAATCAAAACTTACGCTATGTTTTATGATAAGTGGCTTTGTACTGAGATATTATTAAAATTCTTTACTATGAAAAAATGGCTTTCAGCCAAGGTTTTTAGTCATACTTGAGATAACATAGCATAAGTTTTGTAATAAAAACTAGTTGAAAAAGTACCAGTTATATTATAACATTTGAAATATTAATAATAATAATGATAATTAATCAAATGAAAAAACCAAAAGTAGCGACCTTAAGTGCTGAAGAACGAGAAGAACTAATACAACATGTCAAGGAAAGTTCATTAACGGGAGATGAACAGCAAACGATAGTAGAACTTGTGAAATTTTGTAATGAGCTAATAGACAAGCTAGCATCATCAAATATCAGTATAAATAAGCTTAAGGAAATGCTGATTGGTTTTAAGGCAGATAACAAAAAAAAGATAGTTCAGATTCATTAAAAGAACCGCCAAGTGAATCTGATAAAGGGAATGGTGGTAATGAAGAAGAGTGCGATAAGCCCAAAAAGATAGATCGTAGTAATTGGCAAGGTAAATATGGGTTTGATGATTATAAGGATGCGAATACCAGCTATTTAACTCCTGAGAATTTTTGTAGTGGTGATAGCTGTCCTCACTGTTGTAATGGCAAACTATATAATAGTGAAGCTAGAAAATTGCTACAATTTACAGGTAATGCTCCAATTACAGTCAACAGATATGTAAAGAAAA
Source organism: Candidatus Tisiphia endosymbiont of Metellina segmentata (assembly GCF_964030715.1). Lineage (NCBI taxonomy): Bacteria > Pseudomonadati > Pseudomonadota > Alphaproteobacteria > Rickettsiales > Rickettsiaceae > Candidatus Tisiphia > Candidatus Tisiphia endosymbiont of Metellina segmentata. The sequence goes on along the minus strand of NZ_OZ034919.1, from coordinate 1,520,330 downwards.
CGCTACGTTGTAATGCTTGTGATTATATAGTTATGAACAATAAAAATATCAACAAATGGACAAATAGTAGCAGAAGTGCAATAGTGTTACAAAAGACCTATGGTACTCCTTTCTACCGTTTATCTAGGCTGCAAAGTTTAAGTGGTGTTCCTGTGGCATATAGCTCGCTCTGGCAACAATATTTAGATGTTTGGCAAGAAGGTGGTGGAGCTGAAATGTACGGGGTATTATTGGAAATGGCTGCCGAATGTAGTTCACTGAACCTTGATGATACTAGAGCTAGGATTTTAGAAATTACTATAGCCAATAAGAAATTACGTACTCAAAATAAGAAAGGACGCAGCTGTTATACTACTACAATATGTGCTAAGACTGCAAATAATGAGGTGATAGTTTTATATTTTACCGGTAATAGGCATGGTGGAGAAAATATAGGTAACGTACTAAAGAATCGTAAGAATAGAACAGATTCTATCCAATTAATGACTGACGCAAGTAACAATAATAACCCGGTATTATCAGAAGCAGATCAAGAATTACTGGCAATAATAGTGATGATCAATTGTTTGTCACATGGTCAGAGAAAATTTACAGAGAATGAACTATATTACCCTGAAGAATGCGGATATTTTCTCAAACAAACACGAGGGATTTACCACAATGAACATCAATGTAAAGAGATGAGTCCTGAAGAAAAACTTGGGTATCATCAGGAACATAGCAGTAAATATATAGAAAACATATATAACAAAATAGACGAATTATTTAACGACAAGAAAGTTGAGCCTAATAGTAGGCTTGGACAAGCTATGAAATATTGGATAAATAATAAAGAAGGTTTGACCCAATTTTTAAAAATCCCAGTTAGCAATCTTGATAATAATTGGGCTGAGAGATCACTGCGTACCATTATTTTACAAAGGAAGAATTCATTATTCTTTAAAACAATCAATAGTGCTGAGATACATAGTGGTCTGTATAGTATAGTAAAGACTTGTAGTGAGAACGAGATCAATGCCTTTAAATATTTAAATTGGCTACAAGAGCAGAGTAGCAAAGCAAAGAAGCGTCCTGCGAATTATACGCCTTTTGCCTATGCAAGATATATGAATAATACGGAATTAATCGAGACAGCAGCTTAAACGACAGGAAGCCAATCATTAGAGAATTTGGCAGAACTAGGATCACCATTATGAATAAGAATGTGTAAGGTTCTATAACAAATTTGATAAGATGAATTATCAGATGGGAAAAGTTTTGCGGTAAATTTACCTTTGGATAGGCGTTTAGAGCATAGCCAAAGAGCCTTTCTAATTAAGTGTGTAAATTTTTCATAGGGCTTAAATTCTACCTTCAAATTTTATCAAAAAGTGAGCCATAGCTGCGTTCCAGTTCGGAATCGGCATAACCCATTTCTTGGTCATATAATCAATTGCCAAATATAAGGTCTTAAAAACGGCATTATCATTTGGAAAAACCCGTTTATTCTTAGTAACCTTACGTAATTGGCTATTGACAGATTATCGAGTAGATGCAAAGATTACTCTTTGCACCCCTCACAGAACCGGACTTACAGATTTCCCATATCCGGCTCTTCAACAAAAATACTAACAGTTTATGTCATTATAGAATGAGGTAGATATGGTTTTATTAGACCGCATTTCTCTCTTATCTTTGAGTATCTATTCCAGTTTATGTACCCTCTTTGACTTCTACGACTTAGATATCTATGCCATATTCTGTCTAAATGGCGATAAAATGCTGAGATACTTGGATAGTTGCCTGTCACTCCGTAATAGTTGTAATGCCCTCGGAGTACTGCATTAAGATACCTTGCTTGCCACTCTATGGCTTGATGCAGGTTCTCTCTACACCATCTCGTTACTCGGTTCATTGCCTCACTTAATCTCTTCGATTCAGTTCTACAACCAACTTTGTATTTTCCATTACGACTAATTCCATTGTAAAAGGTAAAACCTAAAAAGCTAAATGTGTCCCTTCTTTCATTTTGTCTTTTGCTATTTTCTTTAGCAAATTTTCCAAAACGACATATCTTACTTTTTTGAAGATTTATCTCCAGCCCAAATTTCTGCAACCTTTCTTCCAACATGCCTTGGAACTTTATTGCTTGATTCTCATGCTGAAAGCAGAATAAAAGGTGAGTAGACCGAAGGAACCTCCCCTCCAGTCTCTCGCAGAACGGTGCGTAAACCTCTCAGCTTACACCGCTCCCATTATCCAAACCTTGATCCAAGGCCTAACCTCCAATGAACAAATAGTCTAGGTTCACGCTTTCGCACACACCCTAACCAATTCCTTGCTCGTTTCTTGTAACCTTGGAATCTTTTGTATTTCCTCATTACCCAACGTGTTAGAAAACGCTCCATGTTACGTAAAAATGGATACATAGCCGATTTATAATATCGTCCATAATAATTTACCCATCCTTGTACATGTGCATTAAACATCCTCGCTAGGTCAGTAATAGTTTTATCACTTCGCAGATGTATTCTCCAACTCCTTATCTTCTTTCTGATACGGTTTGCAGCTTGCTTACTAATTGCAGGTGTAAAGTTAACAAAAGTTTTATCATATTTATTCATTGACAATCATGGTCTAAATGTATAGCCAAGAAAATCAAAGCTTTCATTCTCATAAGAGCCTCCCCGAACATCATCTTTACAATACACTATTTTCGTCTTTTCTGGATGTAGTTCAAGACCACACTCTTTTAGTCTAATCTTAATCTCCTCCAGTACTTTCTTAGCCTGCTTTTGTGAACTACAATGTGCTAAAATATCATCTGCAAAACGTTCAAACCTTACTTCTGGATAGTTCCTTCTCATCCAATCATCAAATGCATGATGCATGAAAATGTTTGCCAACAAAGGACTCGCTACTCCTCCCTGAGGAGTACCAGACTGCCTTTCTATCAGTTCTCCACTCTCCAATTGTAAAGGGGCTTGAAGCCACCGCTCCACATAAAGATGAATCCACTTTTCTTCGCTATGGAATCTTATGGCTTTCATCATTAATTGATGATCCAAACTATCGAAGAAATTCTTGATGTCCAGATCAATACACCAATCTTGCCGCCAACATCGCTGCCTTGCTACTCCAACTGCATCCAATGCCGATTTCCTAGGACGATACCCATAAGAATCTTCATGAAATTTTGGCTCCACTAATTGCTCAAGCTGGTCTTTAACCACTGCTTGTGCAATTCTATCTGCCACAGTTGGAATACCTAACAAGCGTTTGCTACCATCTGATTTTGCTATTTCTACCGCCTTTACAGGTGGAGGAAAATATGTACCAGATGACATCCGGTTCCATAACTTATAAAGGTTATCCTTTAGGTTTAATGCAAAATCTTCAATTGATTCTTTATCAACCCCATAGGTACCTTTGTTCGCTTTAACTCTTTCCCAAGCTGCCATAATACTTTTCTTGGAAATACAAAATGGTTTTGTTTTATTCAATTTAGCTCCTCCCAATTATTATTAGTTGACTAATCAATAAAACGGATAACTCAGCCCCTTTGCTCCACTGCCTTTCAACAGCTTCATCACTACTACGAGCCAATCCGCCCCTATGTACTGCTTTGGTACTCAGATACTCATGGGTCTTCCACTTGCATCGCTCCCTTTGCATCAATACATAGGTTCCCACGTTCCACATAAGAGCCTAAACCAAGTTCATGCCACCTCTATGCCGGAGACCACTTGACCAGTAAACAGGTTCCCGCCAAATTTATCCTGAGTTAACGACTACCCCTAAGTTTTGATCTCATCTATACGCTTTCGACACTTCAGCAATGGTTTAATCGCTTCATCTCCTTGATTCTTACCTGATACCTTGCAAGGTACCTTTTCTCTAACGCTCACCACCTTGGCTCTTAACCAACGCAGCTTAGAGTGGTTTGAAGCCTCTTCCTGTAAAGCGGCTTCGGAAGGCCTACTTCCATCTCTTATATAGTTACGCACAAATTCAATTTACACTTATGGCTTCATGTAACTTCCTTTGCACTCGTGGCACACGATCATCTGCATATCTAAAACTATACATTTCCCCATTTATGCTCTTGCTAGCTACTTTAGTAACCCATAAATCAACCACATAATGAAGATATATGTTTGCTAGCGTTGGACTAATTACCCCACCTTGCGGTGAACCGCTGGAAGAAGCTATTAGCTTCCCATCTTCCATTATTCCAGCTTCTAGCCAACTTGTGATATGTTTCAGTACCCGTTGATCTCTTATTCTATGACTTATAAATTTCATCAGCCATTCGTGTTGCATATTATCAAAGAACGATGCTATGTCCACTTCTAACACCCAAGATATTTTCTTTTGTGCTATCACTTCCTTAACATCTTCTACTGCCTGCAAAGAGCTTTTGTTCTCTCTAAAACCATAGGACTGAGGTAGAAATTCCTGTTCAAAAATAGCTTTCAATAATAGATTAATAGCATTTTGAGCTATTTTATCTTCTACTGTAGGCAATCCTAACGCTCTCTTACTACCATCCTTTTTAGCTATATACACTCTCTTTACTGGCTGTGCTTGATATTGACCTCTTTTCATTCTATATAAGAGCCGATCTAAATTTACATCTAAATCTTTTGCATATTTACTGGCACTTATAGCATCAATTCCGTATGCTGCTCCCTTACGTAGCTTGCTCCATGCTTCACCCATCCATTCCTTATCTACTAAATGCATCAAAGTTTTGAGTGGTTCGTCACGGATTTGCTTTGCTCTGTTAGATAAAGATAATAATTTTGTTTGGAAGAAATGGCAATTCGGTGATCGCCCCTTCTGTCTGTTATTGTCTTTCTTTTGTTGTGCATCCCTTCCCTCCATAGACATTACTCCACTTCTTCGGTACTATGAACACATCTGACTCCCCAAATACCATTATTATTGATTTTGCAATTCTGCTTCATCTATAATTACCTTCTTTTTTTTTTTTACATAAAAGGAGTATTTAGGGTCTCCCAGGTTCCTTGATTGAACAATTTCATGCATGCTGACGACGCATACCCCGCCAGACAGTATTAAGCTCACCATATCACTTAACCCCATATTGCTTTCCACATCATAGACAGTGTCAGCTTCTGGCATTCATCTAAGTTCTCGAGGCTCTCTTGTCGTTCACTTTCGTTTCGGCCTACATTCGCCCTGTTTACGCTTCATCTAAGGCATTGCTGCCTTAAATGCAAAACTCAGTTCTGGCTGGTTGGTTATTCCTTGGCCAGAGAGGAATTTCACCTCCTTATTCAACCAGGCTTTTCCTGGCACACCTATACTATTAGTTGTGTATATTACTTTCCTTATCGCCTCAGGGTATCCTAGAAAAACCATTAAATTTTCCCAATGAACATACCAAGATTTAGCAATTTGTGGATACTGTTTACTCCATTTAGCTTCAAAAGATTCTAAAGCAAGATGGGCTTCTTCCTCTGTGCTAGCAGTATATATAGGCTTTAAATCAGCCGCTAATTCTTTTCGGTCTTTATATGATACATATTTTAAACTATTTCTAATCTGATGTACAATACATAATTGATGTTCGGTTTTCGGAAAAACTGCTTCTATTGCCTCAGACATACCGGTTAAATTATCACTGCAAGCAATAAGCATGTCTTGCATACCTCTGTTCTTCATCTCAGTAAAATTACCAAGCCAAAATTTCGCTCCTTCATTTTCACTGATCCACAATCCTAAAATATCCTTCCTTCCAGATAAATCAATACCTAATGCTACATATACAGACTTATTGATAATTCGTTTATCTTGACGTACTTTTACTACTAAACAGTCAAAAAATACTATAGCATATACTCGATCCAATGGTCGGCTTTGCCATATCTTGACATCCTCAATTACATCATCAGTAATTTGACTTATCAAACTTTCGCTAACGTCAGCTCCATACAATTCTTGCATTTGAATCTTAATATCAGATAAGCTCATTCCTTTAGCGTATAACGATATTATTTTATCATCAAATCCTTCAATACGTCTTTGACGCTTCGGAATTAATGCAGGTTCAAATGTACTACTTCTATCCCTTGGAACCTCAATCTCTACAACTCCATTATTTGTTACTAGATTCTTTACTTTACTACCATTACGAACATTATTGCTATCAGTATGACAATATTTATCATATCCTAAGTGATTATTCATCTCTGACTGCAATGCCTTCTCTACAAGCCTTTTGGTTAATTGTTTTAATAAACCATCCTCTTTAAATAAAGTTGATATATCTGTATCATTATTTATTAATAAATCTATTGCTTGATTCATTGTTTCATTTTGTTTGTGACGCATTATAATTTCTCCTTTTGTTATATTATATTTTTATATAACCTTTGAAAAATTTACACACTTATTTGTACAGAGCCTTTTTGAATTGTCCTATCCATTTATTATTGCTTGTAGTCTTCTGTTGTATCAATTATCTGGTTCAAAAAAATATGAAATTTTTATTGGAACTCTATAATTCATTGGACTTCTTAAATTTATTGTGCATTCATGACATGTAAGCAATAATGTCTAAAATATTTTACCATATGGAGAATGTCATAAAACAAAGATTGAAATTACAACAAAAGAAAGCCAAAATTATTACTGAAGAAGCTAAAATTAAAATTATAGAAAGAAAAATGCGTACTTGTCGCTTAATTGAACTGGGCGGATTGATTGCTAAAGCAAAGCTCGATGACTTACCTACTAATACTCTATTTGGGGCATTAATTGCTTTAAAAAATGAATTAACAGAGTCCCCACATATCAAAGACCAATGGACTAAAATTGGTAGGGATATTTTTGATAATCCTGATTTTTAGACGATAAAGTAAGCGTCAGTCCTGATTTTCGTAGGTTCTTCCAAAATGTCTAATATTTGAGTGGCACAGTATACTTTGTCCCGTTTGTTATCATTTGTCTTTTTTATAATTCCTATTGCTTCAAGCTTTTGAATTGCCCTTTGTGCAGTGCTATAGGCAATACCTAACTCTGTTGCAATTTTGTTAGTGGTAAAATAGGGATTCACAGCAAAATGTTGCACAAGGTTCATAGTAACTTGGGAACCACTGCTTGCCACTTCAATTTTCCATTGATTTAATAATTCGTTGATACGTTCAGCACGTGACAAGACATCTTCAGATTGAACAGCTACACCATTGAAAAAATAAATAAACCACTCATACCATGTGCCTTTTGAGCTAACGTTATAAAGCTGCTTGTAATATTCATCGCGTGTTGCCTCAAAAAACGCACTTAAATATAACAGAGGAGAAGGCAACATTCTTTGCTCAACCAGCAGTAAGGTAATCAGTAATCGCCCAACACGTCCATTACCATCTAAAAAGGGATGAATAGCTTCGAACTGATAGTGGCAAAGTGCAATGTGAATCAACGGCGGCAACTGCCTATCATGTAAAAACTTTTCTAAATTCCCTAAACAATCCATTAAATTGTCAGGGGGTGGTGGTACAAATTTTGCTGTATTCAGAGTGCACCAAGGAGTTCCAATCCAATTTTGACTACGTCTAAATTCCCCCGGTGTTGCATGAAACCCCCTAACACCTTGCATTAATTGCTCATGAATTTCTTTGATTAGACGTAGCGATAAAGGCAGCTCTTCTAAACGCTTCAGTCCATAATCAAGGGCATTGATGTAATTTTGCACCTCCTGAAGATCGTCAGGATTTTGTTTAACATTAGCACCGGCATTAGCTGCTAAGATTTCACCAAGCGTTGCCTGTGTGCCTTCTATTTTACTCGATAGTACGGCTTCACGCATAATGAATGGACGCATAAGTAGATGAGGATTAGGCAGTCTGCTACCTTCACGTGCTAATTTGCCCAACAAAAAATCGGCACGAGATAAGGCATTGACCACAGAAACATCCCATTCAAGTTTTGGTGGCAAACTATTAGGCACGAAGGCATTATATCCTTTGGGCGATTTAACGATTTGTCCAGCCGGGGATTGTTGTATATCCATTTAACGATTTTCATTGATTATGTTTACAATATAATTACTATTATCGAAAAAGTCAATATACGCTAATAGAATGATTCCTTATCATCACCAATGAAAATAATCTAAAACCTACGCTATGTTATCTCAAGTATGACTAGAAGCCTAAAAGTCATTTTTTCATAGTAAGGAATTTTAATAATATCCCAGTACTAAGCCACTTGTTGTAAAACATAGCGTAAGTTTTGTTAAGTTAACTTGACGATGCCTAATTCTGTAATATATAATCTTTTTCAGATTAGTTAAATAAATGTGAGATATATACGTGACTTCATCTGATTCTCAATCATGCATTTCTAAACCAAATGAGCATATAGAAAAATACTTAGATGATTATTGTAATAACATGAGTAAAAAGAAGAGTAACTATGCTGTTCTAATTGCTGGAGATTGGGGAATAGGTAAAACTCAGTTTATCAAAAAATACATTGATCCATTGCACAATATAGCATATATAAGCTTAAATGGTATATCAAAAACATCTGATCTTAGTAGGGTAATGTTAAATACTCTACTACAAATAAATGCCAAGTTTTCTCTACGCATGCTAATCAAAATGCTCATCAAATTATTTTTCACAGTATTAATAACTGTGCTATTGATATCACCAATACAATGTTTTATAAAGGGAATATTCTTTTTGAATCCTATAACAAAAATAACAAAAATAATAGAAATAGTAGTATTAGGAATAGGAATAGGAATAGTAGTATGGCGATGTTGGGATACTGTATTTGCATTTTTAGCAGAGCATATAGCGACAAATGTAGTGGTATATAAAGTATATTCTCTATTATTCCCAAAGAACTCATTTGTTTTAGTTTTTGATGATCTAGAAAGATCTACAATTCCAATAGAAGAATTATTGGGATACATTAATTACTTTGTTGAGCAACAAAAAGTTAAAACTATTATTATTGCTAATACAGAGCAAATTGTTAATAGATATCCAAAAAACCAAGAAAAAGATAAACAATTAGGTACATTCAACATAATAAAAGAAAAAATAATATCTATTACTTTTTCCTTCACAGCGGATGTTGATGATATAGTAATTACAATATTGAATCAAGTAGAAACGGAAAAATTAAAGAAGAAATTACTAGATGTAGCAGATCAGATCATAAAGATTTTCAATCAAGCTGATTATAAAAATTTTAGATCTTTAGAACACAGTATACTTTCCTTTCAGAGGTTATATCGCGATGCATTACAACACTGTGATAATATTAATAATAACTTCTTCTGGACTACTTTGAAAACATTCTTAATCTTATCATTAGAACATTATTACAGTGATGAACTGGAAACAAAAATCTGGTCGAACATGTTCAACTATGCAGCCAAAGATGACGAAAAAATTAAAAACAAATATGGTATAAACTTACTTGATATGGTGGATCAATCATACTTACCTAATATGGCGGATCAATTATACTTGGGTAAGGAAATATGGGAAAACATTATTTTCAAGAATAAAATCGAGTGTGAGAAAATTAAAACAAAATTAGAGAACAAGGAGTGGTTTCGTCTTCTTCTAGACTCTTCTAGTCCTTTAGACAATAACACATTGAACAGGTTGATTAATAAGATAAAAAGTGATCTTAAAGCGACAAAGGTGGAGGAGGAAGGTAAAGTCAAACATATAATTAGCTTACTTATGCATTTTCAGAAAGAAGGAAAGATAGGGATTATTAATATAAATGAATACATTGGTTATGCAAAGAAAAATCTTGAAAAGATTTATAAGAACGTAGCCTACGAGACATTGAATGAGATGCACACTAATAAGTATGATGAATACACAAAATATTTGCATGCTCTTGAACATGTTTTTTATAGTAAAGATAATGATGACTTTAAAAAGTTCATTGACGAATGCCAAGAAATTAGACAGACAGTAATAAATTGTAGAAAGCAAAACATCGAAGCCAAGACCAAATCTGACAATTAGCCTTAAGTTTTAGTTGACATCAAATAAAACATTTGTGTGATTGGATAAAAAATTTTCAGAGCTGTCCACATAGTTTTTATACCTGGAGGAGCAGAGTGTTTTGTATGTTTGTATCCACTAAGTCTAGCAATTAATCAGGATTTCCGCCTAAATAGATATTTGGTAGTAAAAGGTATAATTAATTACAACTATTACAAATTAATTTAACCTGATTGTATCAGGGTTATTGAGATTTGTGACCTCAATTCATTTGTTACTAAAAAACTATATTTTTGATATTTTGTGGAAATTCTGTTAATAAAACTACCTCTTTTATACTAGGTTCAATTTTTGGTATTTCTAATTTGGAGTCTGTCAGATTCTTTGTGTAAGTGTGATATCGGAATTAGCCCATCTTTGGTCATCAGTGCCACAAAGTATGGCAAATTGATTCAAGGCGACTGACCAATATTACTACCATCTTTATCCATTATAGTCTTTTCGTAACTACCATTACGCCTGTTTTCAGATTCCTTCTCATTCTTAGAGTGCTTCTCATAGACGATATGAGCTTCCATCTCTTTCTCTAGAATCTTATTGACAGAATTGCATTCTTTAAGGATTTGAAAAAACATACTAAAATCTCACCCCCCCCCAAAGAATACAATTTGAACAAATTCCAAGTTACAGCAAAGTAAATTATTAAAACTAAATTTCTTATTTTTGTAGATAAGATTTTGTCCAAAGTCCAAATAAGTTATTATTAGGAACAAACAACGTTCTAATTAATTAGCTAACAATTTCACCGGCACTTGACAGGTGATAGTTGTACTCTTGCCCTCTTTGCTGGTTATTGTAATCTCACCATCCATCTCATCGATAAGTTGTTTAACAAATGTTAGTCCTAAGCCTAATCCTTTGTTATATTTAGCAATTGTATTTGCATCATCTAATTCTTTATGCATATCTTGCTGTGTTCCTTCAGCAATACCAATACCTGTATCATGCACAATAAATTGTAATATCTTATTTCTTGTATTTTTTGTTTCAGTTAAAAGTGGAAATAACCCAACTGTTACAATAACATTACCTTCTTTAGTAAATTTAATAGCATTACCCACTAATTGATCTAAGACTGCTTGCAATCGGTAATGATCACCAATGATATGCTCTGCTATATCATATTGAAAATTACAAGAAAGATTTAACCCTTTACTTATAGATGCTGGTTTAGCTTTAGTAATTGTTTTATTGACTAATTCCTTTATGTTAAATTTTTCTAGAGTTATAGCAGTTACTGTAGCATTTTTTCTTAAAAAATCAAGAACATGATGAGAATAATCAAGTAATCTTTCAGCACAATTTACTATAGTTTTTAGGTAATGCTTTCTCTCTGTATCTTGCTCTACTTCATAAAGAACGGTTATTAAAGCAAATATTCCACTGCAAGGTATTTCTATACTATGACCAATATTACGAATTAAATCTAATCTTATTAATTCATCTATTTTTAGTTTATTTTGTGTTTCTTGCAATTCTAGTTGTATTTCTCTATATCTAATAATATTAGCATAATTTCCTTGTGGAGCTATTTGACCAGCTTGATCTGATGGTATTAATGTGACAGTTGTGGGAGCTAGCTGTAAAATCCAGTTTTTTTCTATAGAATTTTCTATTTTATTGTTATCTTGTTGTTGATTTTCATTATTAATTGTCATAGCATACCTCTTACCGTTTTCGGTTGTGAAAATAGGTGGCACAGAGGTTAAAGGATTAAATTTTGTCTTTTTAATTTAACCTCTGTGCTTGACACTACACCACGTAGCATCATTCACACAGATATCACCACGATTCCTAGAAGTACAGAGGATTTTCCAAGCTTTTTGACAGATTTTTGCATAATATAATAAACAGCTGCATAAATGAGACAGCTAGGATTTACTAAATCATAGTGTTTTTATATTAAATAAAGAAAAAGCCTTAGAATTAGCAATTTTTCTAGCATTTAACCTTATTTTTTACTATAATCTATAGTAGAATATTTAGTAAATAACTTCATGTCAGTAACTATAAAAAAAACACCACCATTCATCCAATGGGTTGGTGGTAAAAGAAAAATTGTTGATAAATTAATTAAATATATTCCTTCAGGAGTAAATAATTATTATGAGCCCTTCCTTGGAGGTGGGGCTTTATTTTTCCAAGTACGACACATGTTTAATAAATGCTATCTATCTGATATTAATCTTGACTTAGTGACGTCTTATAATGCGGTTAAAAAGAATCCACAAGCAATAAGTAAGTTACTTGATTCACATCAAGCAAATCATTGCAAAGACTATTATTATCAAGTCAGAAGTGATAATAATAGTAACAATCCTAATGAAATTACTGCAAGATTTATCTATCTTAATAGATATTCCTTTAAAGGAATATATCGTATCAATATCAATGGTGATCCAGTTCAAAGTTTCTCTGGTAGAAACTACCATAAATCTGATATTGCTAGTAGATTGCAACAATGTAGTAGTTTATTATCTAGTACATCCATTTGCACTATAGATTTTTCTTTTATTGAACCGCAGAAAAATGACTTTGTCTATTTCGATCCACCTTATCACAAATCTGGTGAGAAATTTTATACTAGATTGCCATTTGATGAACAAGAACAAATGAGACTAAGAGATTTTGCTAAGGAACTAGATAATAAAGCTGTTAAGTTTATGATTTCTAATAGTGATACTCCTTTTATTAGAAGCTTGTACAAAGATTTTAACATTAATATTATCAAGGTTACCTATTCTATGCCCCAAACAAGAAAAACTTCTAACGAAGTAATTATTACAAATTACTAGTTTTTAAGTAGTAATCTTGTAATTATCATTCCAGCCAATTAATTCAAAACTACAATTTTGAGTTTGAAAAGCAGTTTTTAAGTCTTGCATGTGACGATTTCTAATGTAATAATCGTAAAAGGCGGAAGTAGATTTGAGAGTTACTTTTTTGTTGATGTCATCTTCTTGTACCACTATTAATTTACTAAAGGTAGCGATATCAACATATTTATTGTGTCGTTCAATTAAAAACTTTCTAGCTTTATACCATAATGAATCAGGATTTATTTGCTTAGCTAGTTCAAGCAAATAAGCATTATTTTCATCTTTAGTATTATTTTCTTGTGTTGCTGATATAGATTGCTTGCATGGTATAATTTGTAACTTTGTTATTTTATTACCATACAACATTTGTACTTGCTGTAATATTTTAGTTTTAATATGTTCTGATAGGGCAATATCTTTTAACAATTTGAACTGAAATTGATTGTCTATTACTTTACCAAATGCACAAGAAGTTAGTAATAAATAAGCTGTATCAGTATCAAAAATGCCAGAAATTTTACGTTTTAATTGAGCTTGTCGGCTAGTATCAGTACTAGATTCTATTTTTTGTAGATACTGCTCTTTAGCTTTATTTTCATCACTAGATTTAAATTGGAAATTGCTAGAATTAGCTTTAGTAGTTTCTTGTAGTTCATTGCTTAAAGCTTTAGCCATATAGTTCAAAAGCACTTTCTTATGACCAAAATGATGATTTGAATATTCTCCAGCTAGCTTTAATAGCAACTTATTGATAAAGTTTAAATTAAATTCTCGATTTGATTTAATCTGCAATAAATCAGCATCTTCTTGAGTTAGAGGATAAAAATCAGCTAATCTTTTTCTTTTGAACCAGCTATTTTTATGGTTTACAACTGGAATGCTTGAAGTATTAGAGCAATTTGATTCTACTACTGGCTGACGTTGCTGTGAAACTTGTTGAATAACTGTTTGTAGTGTTGTACTGAGTGGCAAAGCATTTGTCATAGAATTTGCAGTAGACGCTCTAGTATTATCAACTAGTATTTCATTTGATGATTCTTGTTCAAATTGTAAATTTTGCTCAATCTTTTGCTGTGGTAATTGCTGGTTATTATCAATTTCATTAGCATCAACATGATTTTGTTCATTTTGAAAAATTTCATATTTGGTAGATCTAGATTTATTAGATATATCTTTATTATTATCTATATATATAGAGTGATCCAAACTTTTTTGGGGTTGAGGCAAAAATTCTTTGGGGTTAGCCCCAAAAGTTTTTTGGGTTGAGTGTAAAATTTTTTCATTTTCAGTAGAAAGTGATTGAGAATAAGGCTGGAAATTTTTAGCAAGTTTAATACAAGGAGTATTACGACACTTAATGCCATATTTGACTATAGTTGCTTTATGAAGGTGAATGAAACTGGCTTTTTTTAATTCAAGTAAGCATTGTCTAACACGCTCTTGGCAAACCCCTAGTGATTGTTCAAAGAAGTTATAAGTTTCCTGGAGTTCATCTAAGCTGTTATTATGATAGATTTGCAAGCGAAATACGATCAGTGATAGGAGTTGTCTAGCAGTTTTACTTAAAACTTTACCAGTGTTAGAAGAAAGGTCACGCCATTCAGGTGGAACAAAATTACCAACAAAATTATAAAAGATAGTAGAATTGTTATCACTATTATCAGTGCAACTATAAGTAAGGGTGGATGAGGGGTGTAATATTTGTTGCATAATCCCTCCATCTAAACAGTAGTATTAGAGAGAGTTTGAGAGCAAATATATTCTTTATTATTTAATTTGCAGGGAGCATATAGGGAGCATATAAATTTTTGTGTAAAATTGAGGAACGCTGTAAGGCTTGAGGTAAGTGGTGCCGCTAGGAGGGATTGAACCTCCGACCTCATCATTACCAATGATGTGCTCTACCTCTGAGCTATAGCGGCCTAGTTTTAAGAGAAGTCTCAGACTATATGAGTATGATCTTTTTGACATATATTGCTTTATTGGTCAAGCAATAATTTTAAAATAATTACTTAGTCAGTTAGCATTTGAGTGTATAGTGTATAATTAGATTCTTTTTCATCTAGTAGAAAAAACTCCATTACCATGCGTTTTCAATAATAATTGGTATACTGTAAGGTTTAATAATTATTAGATCAAATCTGACTTGATAATTTTGGTATTTTGGGTTAGAGCTTAAAAATATACTAGCAGATCTTTTTATTCTTGCTTGTTGATGAGTTGATAATATCCGATCATCAACGTCAGAACGTCTTGCTTTTACTTCTATAAAAACAAGTTGTTTTCCACGTAGGGCAATAATATCAATCTCACCAACATAATATCTTTTACGATGGTGAAGAATTTGATAAAATTTAATTTTATAAATAACAATAGCCACATACTCAGCTATTAAACCGAATGTAATCCTTTTCATAATAATGTTTGCAAGAACTTGAAGAATTTTGAGTACATTCACCGCATAATAGCATATATATCAAGTAGCACTAATGACTTTTACATATAAAATATAAAAAAATCACAGTATTCTTAATGCTTTAAAGAATTAGTTGTTGATTCTTATTATGCCCCCCCATTACACAAAGTCGATAATAAACTACCTCATGAATTAGCATTTTGTGGTAGCGAGGGAGGGATTTGAACCCCCGACACGCGGATTATGATTCCGCTGCTCTAACCAACTGAGCTACCCCGCCATGATGGAAAGAGCTTCAGAAAATCACATGCTAGACAACTCCAAACAGATTATGTAAAATTTTAACGTTTAGAGAATTGAGTACTTTTTCTAGCTTTATGCTTACCATATTTTTTCCGTTCTACAACCCTTGAGTCTCTTGTTAAGAAACCGGATTTGCGTAAAATACTATGAAATTCTGGTGCAATTTTGTCAAGTGCTCTAGAAACACCGTGTAGTACAGCACCCAGTTGCCCTGATATTCCACCACCTCTAACAGTACATATTATATCATATTGCCCAGCAGTATTAGTTACAACAAATGGTCGCAAGAGAGATTTGGTATGAGCTTCACGAGTGAAATATTGCTCCATATTTTTTTTGTTGACAATTACCTTACCACTACCACTTTTTAACCAAACTCTAGCAATTGCACTTTTTCTTCTCCCTGTACCATAGACTTTATTATCACTACTTTCTACAGGCGTTTTAGGCTTAACTAACTTACTCTGAACATCGCTTTTGGTTTTTTCGCTTTGAACCTTTAATATTGTCATAATTCACTATTTTTTATTCTTTGTATTTTTGCTTGCAAAATCATAAAACTCAGGTTGTTGGGCTTTATGTGGGTGTTCATTCTCTGCATAGACATATAGATTATCCATCTGCTTTGATCCCAAAACATTTCGCGTAATCATTCTTTTTACAGCAAGCTTAACGACACGTTCAGGATATTTACTAGACAGAATTTTTCCAGCTGTTGTATCCTTTATCCCACCTGGGAAACCAGTATGGCGATAATAAAACTTACCATCTTTAAGGTCTGATTTTTTACCTGTCAAGCAAATATGCTTGGAATTAATTATTATTACATAATCTCCACAATCTAAATGAGGAGTGAAGGAAGGCTTATGTTTGCCGCGTAAGATTTTAGCTACTTCACTAGCAAGTCTACCTAATACAAGGTCTTTAGCATCTATGACCCACCACTTTTTCTGAATTTGTGATGGTTTTGCAGAATAAGTTTTCACGTTATATATCTTTATTAATTAGAATTAATGTTATCATTGTCCTCGCCTAAGCTATACTAAATAGCATTATAACCACTATTTTGTCAAGATAAATGTAAATATATATTTTACATAGTTTCTTGACTAATCGACAAACATAATTTTTTTATCAGTAGCAAAATACATACTACCACAGCAGGTTTTTCCATGATATTCAATATTTTTAGTAATTTTAGCAATCTGTGGAGTAGTGCTTAAATTACCATTAACATCTGATTGGAAACTATATAATTCACCTTTAGTGGAAATAATATTTAAATTCCACTCTTCTGCCTCAGCTACCTTACCAATTATAGGAGTTAGGAATGATGAGGCTTTAACTTTTTTAATATCTTTCCCATCATTTAGATCTGCTACAAACTTGACTTTACCAAAATCAGTACTTATAGCAGCTATTTGTCCAGCATTATTTGTTACAAATAAACTATTACCCGCTAACAACATAGATTGCACATCATAAGCTTTGGTTTGCCAAAGAATATTACCCGTCATGATATCTAGCTTTACTATCTTACCAGCACTATTAGCTATATATATGTGAGAGTTATTGACAATAGGTTTGCATAATATAGATGCTGCCTCAAAATTTGGCAAGCCTATTTCTTGATGACTAGATAAATCGTTAGTCCATAGAACTTGACCGCTAGCTGCTTCTAGAGCAAGAATTTGTCCTGAATTATAGTTTACTATTACATGATTATTTTGTACTATTGGGCTAACATGGTAACTTGATGACAAAGTTTCTACTACACCTTCATGTTGCCAAACAAAATTTAAGTTATCAATATTAATCGCTAATATTTGATTAGTTACTGTTTGAACTACAATAGTATAATTATTAATTAATACCGGTTTTACTCTAGTAATATCAGGCAACTCTTTTCTGATTATTTCATGACCTGACCTACTATCTAATACTACCAAGAATCTTGAACCATAGGTAACATATAGTTTATCATTGTGGCATAAGATCCCTCCACCAACATAATAATCACTCTTGTTAGTGCTGATATTATATGACCACATAATAGATTTATCTTTCATAGAAAAAGCGGAAATATTACCTTTAGTATCAATGGTATAGGCAACAGCTTTATTAAAAACTGGCTCTGATATTATTTTATATTTTGCAACAGTATATTCCTTATTTTGCAGCTGTTCAGGGCTAAATATATTTATTTTTACAGCAGAATCTATTTGAATTGTTTCATTACTTTCTACAGATAATCTAGGAGTTAATTCTACAATATTTTTAATCTTTTTAGCTCCAAGACCACAAGAAGTCAGAAGAAAAGGTAGTAAGAAAATAATTAATCGTTGTTTTATCATAATTTAAGCCTGTGTTATTACGCGAATTCGGTGAAATTATAGATTGCTTCGTCGACCTACGACCTCCTCGCTAATAGACGTTTTATAGACGTATATGTCTATTAGCGAGCGAACGTATGTGAGCGTGGCAATCCATTTTGCTAAAAACATGATTTTAATCTTTTAAAATCATGTTTTTAGCTTTAGAAAGGTTTAAAATGCATTCGCGTTAGCCGCTTTAAGAATGCATTTTTCCTTATATTAAAGCCAATTCGGAATAAGAATTAACTAATTCTTATCCCGAATTGAGGTTTATTGTAAGTTTGAAAGTAAAGCTTTAGCCTGCTCTTTAACTACTTGAGTTGTACTTTCTAGTGATATTACCTTTTTCAAAGTATTTTCTGCTAAATCTTTTGAGTTGTTGTTAATATACCAAATTGCTTTGATAATATTTGCAGTACCAAAGAATGGTTTATTCTCATCATCAAAATAATTTAAATATTCCTCGATTTCATTAATGTTTGCATTAGATAAATTTGTTTCGTCTATCATTAAACTTAACCAAACTAGACGTGCATATGCACTTGTTAATTCGGCATAATTCTTGTTATCAATAATTTTCTTTAATAAAGTTCTAGCCTCTATAAAATCTCCTTGTTGTATTTTTATACTGACTTGTTCGATAGCAGCAAGCTCTCCTACTTTATTATTACTTGTTTCAATTAAATTATCCAACGACTTTATGGTTAGGTCTTTGTTGTCATTGATAAGCGACATAGACTTAACTAAAATATCACCTGTCTTTTGATTATTCTTTATTTTCTTACCGTCAAGCCAATTGTTTATTAGCATAAATAATACGACTATTAGTGCGAGGATTATAGTTATAGGAAGAAGTTTTTTAAAGTAATAAAGTTTCTTTTCTTCATTTTTATCATTTAAGACTTCTTCTAAAATGTCAGTCATTATTATTTACCTTTTTGTTCATAAGAACCTAACGCTTACAAGCAAATTTGGTTCTTGCATCCTTAGCTCTTTTTATTGATGTAGCTGATCTACTCGGAAATTCTGTTTCAAGTTTATCAAGAATAGAGCATGCCTCTTGTATTTTCTTCAATTCCCCAAGAGATAATGCTAATTTTAACAATGAGTCAGAAGCTTTAGAACCTTTTGGTGATTGTTTGTAACCTTTTAGATAATTTATAGCCGCTTTATCAAACATATTACGTCTAAAAAAAGATTCTCCGTACCAAAAATACGCATTACTTACCAAAGGACTATTAGAGTAATTTTTTAAAAAATTTACAAATTTTTCTTCTGCATCGGTTAATTTATTATCTTTTAAAGAGGCAAGTGCTAAGTCATAAAGTTGCTTATCTTTTGCTATCCCCGAAATGGGTTTTGCAATATCATGCGACGCAACTTCCTTTTGTACTTCTTTAGTAGCTGGTATTTCAAAGACATCGCCAACTATAGAATCATCTGCTAAATTTTTTGCTGTACTGGTATCCTCAGAACTTATTACCTCTTGTTTTGTAGAGCCTAAAATTCTCTCTAATTTGGCAATAGTATGTTCAATTATTTCGACTCTGCCAAGTAAGTGCTGATTCTCTTTCTCCAAAATATCTAATCTTTCTGTGCAATCATTAGATGAATTAAATTTCAAATCTTTTCTAGTAATTTGATTTCCAGCAAATACTTGCGTAGAAATCAAAATAATCAATAAATGTATAGCAATTGCTTTCATGAATTAATATTTAATTTAATATATTGTAAAACCATCTGAGTATACTAGAAAAATTATAGTAATCCACTTAAACAACTTTTGGCATCTGTTGCAATATAAAGTTTTTCACTTTCTCAAATGCTGTGTTCTCAATCTGCCTAATTCTTTCCTTAGAGATTTTATATTCAATACTAAGAGTATCAAGAGTTTTCGGAGAATCTTTTAATTTACGCTCAGTGAGAATATGTAATTCACGATCATTTAATATCTTCATCGCTTGTGTTAGCAAATTATGTTTGTTAACAGAATCCTCTTGGCTAATTAATCTTAGCTCTTGACTTGGACGGGTTTCCGGTAAAAATTCAATTAGCTCGCTATCACTGTTATCATTTCCACTATTTATTAAATTATTCAATGATAAATCTGGACCAGATAACCTAGAATTCATTTCACTAACTTCATTCTTAGTCACTCCAAGTTCTTGAGCAATTTGAACAAAATCTTGATCTGTAACAGCTCTTGAATATAGGTTAGCAATTTTATGCTTAATTTTACCAAGACTAAAGAATAACTTTTTTTGTGCTGCTGTAGTACCCATTTTAACCAAAGACCAAGATCTTAAAACATATTCATGGATTGAAGCTTTAATCCACCACAAAGCATAAGTAGACAAGCGAAAACCTAAATCAGGATTATATTTCTTTACTGCTTGCATAAGACCTAAATTCCCTTCTGACACAAGCTCATTTAGAGGTAGTCCATAATTTCTATATCTAACGGCAATTTTTGCTACCAATTTCAAGTGACTAGTTACTAGCTTATGAGCAGCTTCTAGATCATTCTGCTCAAGATAGGCTTTGGCAAGTAGAAACTCTTCTTCTTGTGAAAGTGACGGAACTTTATTGATCTTTTGCAAATATTGATAAAACCCTGATTCTGCAGAAATTACTGGCACACTGATTTTGTTAGTCATATAATACCTTTAAAATAGATTCCTTTACTTAGGGGATATACTAGAATGGGTACATAATATCATAAGTTTAAAATATTTTAAATAGACTTCTTGTAAAAAATTGAAATTTGACTTTTTTACAAAAAGAGAGCAACATAGTGTTACAAAAATCTAATAGAAATTTTGCCTTAGCCCTAGTTAGTTTAGTACTTAGCATGGTTTTTTTAAGCTTTGCATCAATACCAATTTACAATTTATTTTGTAAAGTCACTGGATATGGTGGTACTACCACAAGACAAGAACTCAATATATATTCTCCTAAAAAAGGAACTAGAGTGATAACTATAGAATTTGATTCTAATGTTGACAGTAAATTACCTTGGCGATTTATTCCTAAACAAAGAAGGGCTACAGTTATCCCAGGACAAAATACACTAATTTTTTATGAGTCTGAAAATCTAAGTAACGATGATATAATAGGAACTTCCATTTATAATGTTACACCTAATAAAGCTGGTAAATACTTTGTTAAAATACATTGTTTTTGTTTTGAAGAACAGTTATTAAAAGCAGGAGAAAAAATGTTGATGCCAGTGACATTTTTTATAGCCTCTGATTTTGAGGAAGATAAAGAAATGAATGATGTGGATACAATAACCTTATCTTATAGTTTTTATAAGGTAAGAACCATTGAAAAAGATTCAATGAAATTCAAATAATAATTTAAGAAGTAGAAATTTAGTATATATTTATATAGCTAACCCGATTAGCATTACTTCGTCATTGCGAGGAGTAGCATTGCTACGACGAAGCAATCTAGATCCAATCGTCTTCTTGGATTGCTTCGTCGCCACCAAAGTGGCTTCTCGCAATGACAACAATTTACTATGGCTAAATACTAATCGGGTTAGCTATAGATGATTTTAATAAAAAAAGTTAATTATTTTATGACCATAACAATTCATTCCCAAGAAAACTTTAAGAAAATGCATATTGCAGGTAAACTTGCTGCAGAAACCTTAGATTTCATTACTAATTATGTAAAACCAGGAGTGAGTACGATCTATTTAAATGATCTTTGCCACGATTTTATTGTGTCCAATAATGCAATCCCTGCACCTTTGAACTATAACGGCTTCCCAAAGTCAATTTGTACTTCTGTTAATCATGTAGTATGCCATGGTATTCCAAATGATAAACTCCTTAAAAATGGCGATATAATAAATATTGACGTTACTGTAATTGTCGATGGATGGTATGGTGATACTAGTAGAATGTATTATGTTGGTGATGTAGGAATTAAAGCAAAACGCTTAGTACAGGTTACTTATGATGCTATGATGATAGGAATTGAACTAGTAAAACCAGGAGTACATTTAGGAGATATCGGAAATGCTATACAAACTTATGTTGAAAAACATAATTATTCAGTTGTTAGAAATTATACTGGTCACGGGATAGGGCGTATATTTCATACAGAACCAACTATTCTACATTATGGCAAAGCTGGCACTGGCTTGGTCTTGGAGGAAGGTATGTTTTTTACTATTGAACCAATGGTAAATGCTGGACATCACTCCACTCATCTAAGTAAATTAGACGGTTGGACAGTTACAACAAGTGATAAATCATTATCAGCACAATTTGAACATAGTTTAGGCGTAACCAAAGATGGTTTTGACATTTTTACTTTATCACCAAAACATTTGACATATCCGCCTTATAAAACAGACTTATTGTAAAACTAAATATGAAAGATGATATACCCCATTATATTGGGCATAGACAACGCTTAAGACAACGTATTATTGTTTCTGCAGAAAATCTTGCAGATTATGAATTACTTGAAATGATATTATTTTCTGTAATACCTAGAAAAGATGTAAAACCATTAGCAAAGGAATTATTAACACAATTTGGTAGTCTCGCTAATTTAATAAATACAGATAAAGAAAAATTGCTTAATATTAAAGGAACTAATGATAATTTATATGTAAATTTTGTCATTATACGTGAACTAACTAACAGAATGCTAAAACAAAAAGTAATAAATCAAAATGTAATTAGTTCTTGGAACGTTCTAATAGACTATCTAAAAGCAACGATGGGCAGCATGAAAACAGAACAATTTCGTATCTTATTTTTAAATAAAAAGAATGTCCTAATTGCTGATGAAATTTTAAGTCAAGGCACTATAGATCAGGCAACAATATATCCAAGAGAAATAATTAAAAGAGCTTTATTTAATGAAGCTGGTGCAATTATATTGGTACATAATCATCCAAGTGCTGTTAGTAAGCCTTCAAATACTGATATTGAACTAACACACAAAATAGTAGAAACTTGTGCTAATATGAACATATCGGTTCATGACCACGTAATTATTACAGCCAATGAATATTTCAGTTTTAAATCTAATATGCTGTTATGAGTAACTTTATTAATTATAGTTTTTTGTTTTTATTATCTTTTATAGCAACAAGCTTTCTTACTTGGCTATTGATTTCTAGTCTTCCATCTTTTGGAGTGGTGGATATACCAAATCC
The DNA here is from genome assembly GCF_964030715.1 of Candidatus Tisiphia endosymbiont of Metellina segmentata. NCBI lineage: Bacteria > Pseudomonadati > Pseudomonadota > Alphaproteobacteria > Rickettsiales > Rickettsiaceae > Candidatus Tisiphia > Candidatus Tisiphia endosymbiont of Metellina segmentata. The sequence goes on along the minus strand of NZ_OZ034919.1, from coordinate 1,497,186 downwards.
ACGTAGAGTACATAGTAGAATCACACCAAGAGGAGGTGGACTTGCGATAGTTATAGTGGTAATAATTGCTCTTATCGCCTATGAATATTTTTCAACAAAAACTCTGATAAACTCAATTAAAATTGTACCTTTACTGCTGATCATTTCCAGCATTTCATTTTTAGATGATCTTATTTCCATTCCGATATTTGTAAGACTAATTTTTCACATAATTTGTTCTACAATAGCCATTTTCCTATTTTTATTTCCAGTAGTATTATTTCATCACGAATTACCTTTATATATTGATTTTATGCTATCTATAATAGGATTGATTGTCTTTTTAAATATTTATAATTTTCTTGATGGAATAGATGGTATTAGTGGTGCTGAATCTATTCATTTATCGATCACTATATTAATACTTTGTTATCTAAAATCTGATATAATAATAAATATAAATTTTATAATTGTGCTTAACATCATTATATTAGCATGTTCCATAGGTTTTTTGATATTTAACTGGCATCCTGCTAAAATCTTTCTAGGGGACGTAGGTAGTATAAGCTTAGGATTTTTATTAGGTTTATGTTTGCTACTTATTTCAGCATCTAGTGTTCATTTGTTTGTTGCTTCATCTATTGCTAGCTTATATTACCTAGCAGATGGAGGATTAACCATACTAATTAGACTAGTTAATAAGGAGAAAATTTGGCAACCTCACTTAAAGCATTTTTTTCAAAAAGCAGTCAGAAATGGTAAAAGTCATAAGGAAGTAGTGAGTAGAATTATAATATGCAATATATTACTTATGGTATTATCAATCATTTCTCTGTACTTTCCTTTATTATCAATTATCTTTGCTATATTAGTAGTAATGGTTACAATAATTAATTTTGCCCATGAAACCGCTTAGCCATGACATCAACATAATTATTAGACGAATCTTTGGTAAACAGCACCCATTGCTTGCAGAAATTATGATTAATTGGAGCAAGATTGTTGGACCAAAATTTAGTAGCAAAACTAGCCCCTTAAAAATATCTAGCCCTAAAGAGAAAGGACAGAGAATAAATATTTTACATGTACAAGTGGAAAATTCGAGCATCGCCTTAGAAATATCATTTCACCAACAGATAATTATTGAGCGTATTTCCGTTTATCTAGGTTTTAAGGTCATACATAGTTTAAGAACTACAATATATGCTACAAGAAATAACTAGAATAGACTTCTATTTTCATCGAGTATTATCCTGAAATCTTGGAAATATAGCTTTTGGCTGGCTAATGTTACTACCTGGAATTAAAATAAACTCCTTTGTTAAATGTTTAAACATTCTCTGACTTTTTGGTACACCAAGCTGATCAAGCATTTTATTAGCCGAATCAGGAATAAATGGCTGTAACATTACAGCAATATATCTTAGTGTTTCAAGTAGTGTATATAACACCTCATTCATCCTTATAGGATCAGTTTTTTTTAACTGCCAAGGGGCTTCTCGATCTATATAAATATTGGCTTCTTCGGTTAAAGTAATAATATTTACTAACACAGAATTAATAGCAAAAGTCTTAGTGAACAGTGAATTTTCTGATATAATTTGGTGGGATAGCTTCATTAAAAATGACTCATAAATGCTATCGATAGATTCCTTGCCAATTGACGGAATTTTTGTCTCGTTGTTATTATAAACAAAGGCTAGAGTTCTTTGCAATAAATTACCAATTTTATTAGATAACTCACTATTCACTCTATTGATTAAGCTACTACGAGAATAATTACCATCTGAGCCAAATATTACCTCTCTCATCAAATAATACCTAACTGGATCTAAACCAAACTCTTTTATTAATTGCAATGGATCAATTACATTCCCTATAGATTTAGAGATTTTTTGTCCTTCATTAGTCCACCACCCATGTGCCATAACACATTTTGGTAGCGGCAAGCCAGCTGCCATCAAAAATGCTGGCCAGTATACGGCATGAAAGCGTAATATATCTTTACCGACTATATGAACATCAGTCGGCCAAAATTTGTTATACTGACTTGTATCATTTGGATATCCTAAAGCCGAAATATAGTTGGTTAGTGCATCAAGCCATACATATATTACGTGCTTTTCATCATTTGGTACTTTAATTCCCCACTTAAAACTAGAACGTGATATGGATAAATCATGCAATCCGGATTTGACAAAACTAATAACTTCATTACGTCTAGTACTTGGTCTGATAAAATCAGGGTTGGCACCGTAAAAATCTAATAATTTATCTTGCCATTTTGATAGGGCAAAAAAGTAACTTGGTTCTTCAAGCCATTCAACAGGAGCTTTAGTCGGAGCTAGTCCATCTTCTGTTAATTCTGATTCATCATAAAAAGCCTCATCACGCGTCGAGTACCAGCCTTTATAGCTATCAAGGTAAATATTGCCACTATCTAGCAATTTTTGCCATAGACTACTTACTGCTTGTTTATGCCTAGCTTCTGTAGTTCTAATAAAATCATCATTAGAAATGTTCATTGAGTGCATTAATGTACGAAAAGTTTCAGATACTGTATCGGTAAATATTTGTGGTTCAACATTTTTGACAATAGCAGATTTTTCTACCTTTTGACCATGTTCATCAGTACCGGTCAGAAACATTACCTCTTTACCTGATAAACGCATAAATCTTGCTATTACGTCAGACACAACGCTTGTATAAGCATGCCCTATGTGAGGTATATCATTAACATAATAAATAGGGGTGGTAATATAATATGTATTTTTCATAATGAATTTATAATGGATAAACCTATATTTGTTATAGTTATTCTTGCTAAATATGTATACTATAAAAATAGTTAATTTGAGCCGCTTGTTGCCGATGAAAGCAAGCCAGTATCATTTCGAAATCAAGCAGTCACAAGTATACATTAGAATAAGAATATAAATCTTTTGAACCTAAGGGTGAATAAGATGGAGTTTAGAAAAATATGTTTTGTAACGTGCCACATCTCTTGTAAGAAGAGGAATATTTAATACAGACGCATGTGCTCTGATAAAGAAATCTAGTAATACGGAGTTTTTCTCGCCACTATTTGCTTTTTTATATTGTATAAAAACTTTTCCTGCTAAAAATAGGGCTTCTTTAGGGATAGGGAGAATTTTAAAATTATTGCCGATTACTTCTTCAAGTTCTTCAATTCTTTCAAACCCTATTGAAACTTCTGTATATATATAATCATTAATTGCTAATTCATGAAATTGCGATAATTTTAACAATTGGTTAGAAGACCAATTGTACCAACTAGCATCACAGGTGATAATATCCAATAATATATTACTGTCAACTAAGATCATGATCTAGTTAATTTCATTATGGTATCAGTAGACATTTTTACTGTGCTTTTTCTAGACATATGCAATATTAATTTATTACCTCTATTATTTTGATTTTGATATTTTTTTAATAGAACGCCGTCTTCTTTTTCTATAAAAGTGATTTCTGTATCTGGCAAGAAGCCAAATTTACTTCTAATATCTATAGGTATAGTTATTTGCCCTTTACTAGATACTTTCATAATTATTACCTCGTGCTTTCGTTGTGCTATAAAATGTAAGTGTCGGCTCATCGCAACTACCTTAACGCTAATTGTATCGGCTAGTGTTATTTAAGAAATTTTCTATCAGAAATATAAGCGGTACTTTATCGCTTGTTCCCTAACACTGAGCCGTATTTAAGCAAAGCAGTAGCTGAAACAGTTATAGTTACCTCACTTGTACTTGGTTCTGCAACTGGTATATTAACTGCACTATCATTAGCATTTACAGGTGATCCCATCATCAATCTAGGCACTGGCATTCTCCTTGCTTCAGGATCAACATTTATTATAGTAAATTCATCGTATTCTTTACCAAGAGCTTTAGCTACACGTGTAGCTCGTTGCTTTAGTTTTGCAATAGCAGCTTCTATCATAGAATCTCGGATGACTTCTCTTTTTTCATTAGAAAGAGTATAATTTAAACTTTGTATTAATAGCCCTTCATTCTGTAATTTTCCAATTAATGTCAATAAAGCCTCAGATGATTTGCTTTTCAGTGATAATACCTGAGTACCACGCCACATTTTTTTCTTTACTTCATCTTTTTTATTATCAATATTTTGGTCTTGGTTATATTGGTAAACATAATATTGTTCTGTTGATACAGTAATATCTTCAACTTCTTTAGCCATTTTTACTGCTTTAGACATCATTAGGTTAATCTCATCCTGTATATATTTTAGATCAACTCCTTCTTTTTCTATTCGCATACTAGATATAAGTAAATCTTCTTTTACATCCATTTGTTCAGTAATAGATATATTAAGATACGAACCATTCTGATTTGTTGGTAAATCTTTAGACTGCATAGCAATTGCTGGTAAAGTAAATGATATTAACGCTATAGCAATAGTAAGAAGACTTTTATACATAATACCTACCCCTAAATAGTTTTGTTTTTTGAGATTATCCAAAACGCTCTATCTTATTTCAAAAAAGCCCTTCCCCCTCTACAACCCAAAAAAACATCCAGTTTATCCACGAGGATTATATGCTTAGACCCTATAAGTCTAGTATGCATTAGAAGTAAAGAATTTACAAGTAGGAATCTTATTATTCTTATTAAAAAATACATATCTACAGCCATGAATGTGTATTTGCTAGCATACTTCAATAGTGTCTTGGGTTGGTGAATAATTATTGTCACCCTCTAACTTCATCTCTTGTGAACAATTAGTAAAATTACCTATAATTGCTTCAGAATTAGGGTTATTGTGAATTATATTACCATCTCTAGAAATTATTTCTATTCATTGACTAATCTCTTGATCTGCTAGATTATTAGCTACAAACTATTCTATCTCCTTAGAGAGATCAAAATGGGGTCTAAGCATAAATCCCAGTAGATAAACTAGAAGCCTGTGAATTCGCAAATGTAAGTGTCACAAAATTTTGCAAATTCACATCTAATATTTTTTATTAATTGTACTATTTTTTTTAAAAGTTCAGGAATATATTGTTAAATATTTCATTTGCTAATAATCTTGTTGTTATATCAATAAAAATAAGATTATTAGCGATAATAGATTAAAATGCATTCGTGTCAGCCGCTTCAAGAATGCATTTTTCTGAATATTCTAGCCAGTTTAGGATTAAAACAACTTTTAAAGTAGGGGGAATTATATGAAACATTATACATTATTAGAGCAAGAGTTAGAGCAAATTTTTCAAATTAATAACGTGATTAACATACTTTATTGGGATATCGCAGTAAATATTCCGCATGGATCAATTGATAGTAGAACAAGCGAAATAGCACTACTATCTTCCATAGCCCGCTCTAGGTTACAATCAAAAAAATTAGCTGAACTAATAGAATCTGTCTCTGAAAACGTTAACACTCTTGATGTTTGGCAGTTAGCTAATTTAAGAGAAACAAAAAGACGAATTACAGAATCTACATGTATAGATGATGATTTATGGAAAATGTATGTTACTGCTAGTGCAAAATGTGAGTTAATTTGGCGAGATGCTAGAAAAAATAATGATTATCTATCACTTAAACCTTACCTACAAACAGTATTAGATTGCGTACAAAAAATGGCTAAATCTAAAGCCCATGCACTAAACTGTTCTGTATATGATGCTTTACTTGACACATATGATCCTGAACGTACACTTGATGAAGTTAAAGTAGTGTTTAATAATCTAAAAAAAACTATACCAGAATTAATTAGTCAAATAGTAGAAAAACAAAGTAAAGAAAATGTTCTACCTATCACTAATAGTATTAGTGAAGCACAACAAAAATTAATTGCTAAAAGGCTTATGGAAATAATGGGTTTTAACCTCACTAAAGGTAGGTTAGATGAATCAACCCATCCATTTTGTAGGGGTACTCCTGATGATGTTAGGTTAACTAATAGATATAATGAGCATAATTTTATTTCAGGGATTATGGGGATTATGCATGAAACTGGTCATGGTTTATATGAACAGGGCTTGCCCAGCAAATATAAAAACCAACCAGTAGGTAAGGCTAAAGGTATGGCTGTCCATGAAAGTCAATCTTTATTTATGGAAATGCAAGTAGGTAGATCAGGAGAATTTTGTCAATATCTATCAAAGCTACTTAAGGATGAATTTGGATTCAAAGGACTAGAATATTCTGCAGAAAATCTTTACAAATTAATGACAAGAGTCAAACTAGGTTTTATTAGAGTAGAAGCAGATGAAGTGACTTATCCAATGCATGTAATAGTTAGGTTTGAACTAGAAAGATTGCTAATTAGCGGAGATCTATCTTTGAATGATCTACCACATTATTGGAACAATAAGATGCAGGAATATTTAGGCATTACTCCACAGAACGATAAAGACGGATGCTTACAAGATATACATTGGCCAATGGGCAGTTTTGGTTATTTTCCATCCTATACTAATGGAGCAATTATTGCTTCAATGGTCATGAAAAAAGCACAGGAAGTTAATCACAATATAAAAAAGGAAATAACAAGAGGAGAATTCAATGGTGTAAACCAATTCTTAGATAATAATATTAGAAGCTATGGCTCATTAAAAAATACCAGTGAATTAATTAAAGACGCTACGGGTGAAGATCGCATTCAATCGGAAATATTTTTAAAATATCTCCAACAAAAATATTTATAACTTATTTAACCTCAAGTATCTGTAACAAGTTAATATTAGGCTCAGTATTATCGCCACCCCTGCGAAAGCAGGGGTCTAAAAAAATAGCCAAGAAGACTATTCAACATTTTTAGACCCCGAATCCGTCATTCGCACCGAAGGCTCTCAATGTAGTACTAAGCTAAAGCTTTTACTTGAATAATCATGAGAGTAATATCAAGAAAAACTCTTAGGATCTATATCCACTTTTAAATGACAAAAAGCAGGGATTTTGATTAAACTTAACCATGTTTGTAAAAATTTTTGTAAATTAAATTTCCTATCCACTATGATTAGAATACGGTAACGAAACTTTCCTGCTAATTTAAACATCAATGCACTAGATGGTCCGAGTATTCTAGCTGAACTTTTTGGTGCAATTGCAACTAGAGTTTTGGATATTTCAAGCACTTTATGCTCATTTTTTCCAGACAAAATTATTGATGCCATTTTGGTGAAAGGAGGCATATTCTCTGCTTGCCTTGTTTTAAGTTCATATTGTAAAAACTGATCTCCTCCATTTTTTATATAACTAAATATAGCATTATCTGGATAATAAGTTTGCATTAATACTAGACCTTTTTTATCTTCTCTTCCTGCCCTACCTCCTACTTGGTGAAGTAGTTGATAATTGCGTTCACTTGACCGCAAGTCTCCACTACTAATAGCCCCAAGATCAGCATCAACAACACCTACTAAAGTAAGGTTAGGAAAGTGATAACCTTTAGTAATCATCTGAGTACCAATTAGAATATCAACCTCAGAATGCTCCATTTTATATAGTAATTCGCGGATCTTTTCAGGTTTTTGGGCATAATCTTTGCTAATTACCGCAATTTTACTATCGGGAAAAAGATGCCTAGTTTCTTCTTCAATTCTTTCAATCCCAGGACCACAAACAGTTAAAGAGTCTTCTTCCCGACAATCAGGACAAAAAATATGAATCCTACTTTGATAACCACAATGGTGACATTCAAGTTTTTTGCTAGATTTATGTACCACTAACCAAGCAGAGCAAGAATTACAAGTAAAACGATAACCGCAAAGTTTACATAACATCAAAGGGGCATAACCCCTACGATTCAAAAATAATAACACCTGCTCTTTGCTTGCTAGCTTTTTACCAATTAATGCTATTAATTCCTTAGATAAGTAAGAATTTTTTGATAATTTCTCCTTTTTCATATCAATTATTTGAATTTCTGGCAAAGTTGCCTCCTGGTAACGATTTGACAATTCAATTAATTGATATTTATTGGTACTTACGTTATAAATTGTTTCAATAGACGGAGTAGCCGAGCATAATACTACTTTTATTTTGGATAAGCTTCCCCGCAATACCGCTACATCGCGAGCATTATATAATATACCATCATCTTGCTTATAAGAACTATCATGCTCTTCATCAATAATAATTAATCCAAGATTACTATACGGTAGAAATAGACTACTTCTAGCACCAATTATAACTTTAATTTCATTGTTGAGCAAACCTCTTAAAATCATCTTTTTCTGAGCTTTAGTAATCGCAGAATTCCATATTACTGGCTGAAAGCCAAAGCGTGCTGTAAAACGATTTATAATTTGCTGACTTAAAGCAATTTCTGGTAACATGATCAATATTTGGTTACCTTGCTTCAAATAATCAGCCAATAGATGAAAGTAAATTTCTGTTTTACCTGATCCGGTTACTCCCTTAATAATTGATGGTTTATCCGATTGACTTAATAGAGAAAGTGCTTCTTGTTGCTCTACTGAAAGAGTTGGCAAAATAAAATCTTTGTTTAATTCTTGATGCTTTATTTTTATAGGTTGCTGGGCAATATCGATCGGCAAAGTCAACTTAGCAACTGAACCAAGTGAAGTCATATAATAATTAGCAGCCCATTTAATTAAATCTAATATTTCCTGATTAAACCTAAATTCAAGTGGCACTTTTTGTTTAATAGATTTGATTTTACTAGTTCCCTCTGAAACTTCAGTATCTAATTGCCAAACTATACCCGTTAATTCTTTATTCCTAAATGGGACAACTACTAAATCTCCTATAGCTAATTTTAATCCATTTGGAATTAAATAATCCAACGGGAAAAGCTTAGCTAATGGCAATAATATTTTTGCAACTTGCATTGAAGTTCATTTTCAGGTCATTTGAGTATACTACTATATACTAATTATCAGAAGCACTAATAGATAAACAATAACAAAATGCAAAAATATTCATCTTTTTCAAAAAAATATAATAAATTCCTAGTAATATTCTAATTTTTAGTTTAACTTGTATAGCGATTTAAAATATTATGGTTTTTATGGAAGATATTAACTATTGGGACAACTCAAAGTATGAATATTGTCAGTATGCTACTAGGTTATTGAACAAACTCTGTAAGATAAATGAGGAAGTAAAACGACCAATAAATATTGACGAAGTTAAAAAAGCTATTTATTACGCCAAAAAATATCACGGCAGTCAAATGAGACAGTCTGGCGAACCCTATTACTCGCATCCAATTGAAGTAGCGTATATGGTAGCGGGAATATGCAGCATCAGAAATTCCACGCTATTTCAGAACTGATATGATTGTTACCAGTATACTGCATGATACTATCGAGGATACAAAACTGACCGAAAAGATGATTGAATATATTTTTGGAAGTGTAGTAGCTAGTCAAGTAGAAGCTTTAACTAGGGTTAAACCTCACGGCAAGATTAGCTCCAAAGAGATTTTAAATTTATTATATCAACAAAAAAAATATGATGTAGCATTTATTAAAATTTTCGACCGAATTCACAACTTACAAACTATAGGAATTAAATCACCTGAAAAAGCTAGGAAGATTATTGAGGAAACTATAGAAGAATTTATACGTCTAGCTATATACTTAGAAGCAATTGGTTTAGAAAAAAAACTAATAGAGCTATGTTATCAATATTTACCTACTATATCATCTAAGCAATATTTGCTACAGAGTCTACATAAGTTTTCTTTTCAGAAAGATTTCCAGCATCTTTCTCGAGTTTAATAAAATATGATAATCCATATGCACAACCTACAACTGTTGGGATTGTAATAAAATACAATCCCCAATGACTAAAATAATCTGTTAAATACACAAGGCTAACAGAAGTAATAAGATATACTAAAGCTCGGGATGCAGCGTATATCGCACTAGTATAAGTAAAACGTTTAAAAACTGGAAAATGCTTAAAGAATATTGCATTAGCTGGTGATGCTTCGCATGCAGTAAATAATAGTAAAGACTGAATTATCAATATATCAAAGCCAGTTGTTGCATTATTCAATAAATATGGAATCATTAGGAAATATATGGAAACTAAAATTAATCTTATCTTTAATATCACTAGTGGATGATATTTATTGGTGAAATACAGCACAAAAATCATGTTTCCTAGTAATATAGCAGATACAATAAAGTTATTGTAAATAATTTGTTCGGCTGTATAGTGAAATGAATATTTTAAAATATTAGCACAATGTATATAAGTAAAATAAAAAATTACTGGCCATATACAATCTACTAACAGTAAACTTATTGTTGTTTTCCAATTAGTTTTTTCTTGAATATTGAGAGTATCTTGCATTACATGTTCAACGTCAATGTTAGATCCTATACTTTTTAACTGTTGAAAAGTTTTGTTTAATCGACGTTTAGCGTCGGCAAATTCAGGTGTTTCTCGCAACGTTGTCCTAGCAATCATACCAACTAATGCCACACCTGCACCAAACCAAAAAGCCAGTCGCCAATTAAGAGCATAAGAAATAACAAGAGAGGCTACACCTAGAGCAGCAAACCCTCCAAAGGCAGCACAAAAAACTATCATAGCTACAGAAACATATCGTCCTGGTGGTTGTAGATATTCTGTTAGATATAATTGAGCTCCTGTGATTTCCCCCATAGAAGTCATACCTTGTACAATACGACATATTGTCACCAGCCAAGCTGCAGTAATCCCTATTTGAGCAAAAGTTGGCAAATTAGCCATGACAAAACAAGATATTGCCATTAAAAAAGTTGTAATGACTACAGATGCTTTTCTTCCTACATTATCACCTATCCAACCAAATATTAATGCACCAAATGGTCTAAGCAAGTAAGTAGAACAAAAAGCAGCGGCTGAAAGAAGAGTAGCCGTATGCGGGTCAGTTTTTGGAAAAAACAACTCATTAAGCAATACCGCCATATGCACATAAAGCATTAAGTCAAAGTATTCAAGAAATGTCCCTATTGAGAGTAATCCAACAACCTCTTTTTGTTCTCTAGTCAAACTAGTCTGTTTTTGCATAACCTTATCATCTGCTTGGATAATTTTGTTCATATAATTGTTTAAGCCTCACTGCTATGTTAGCTATAATAAATATATTAATCAAATGGTTTAACAATAACCATGACAACAGCCACTATCATCAACAGTGCTGGTACTTCATTAATGATACGATAAAATCTTTCAGAATGATTATTTTTACCTTCAACAAAATTCTTCCTCCATCTAGCTAATAAACCATGAAAAATAGTGATACCTAGAACTGCTGTCATTTTTACGTAAAACCATGTTCCTAAAGCTACTAATCCATATATATAACTGTTAATTATACCTAAGGTATAAGTGCTGATCATAGCCGGATTCATAATGATTCTGAGTAACCTACTTTCCATTAACTGAAACATCTTGTCAGTTTCACTACCTACTACAACTTTAGTGTGGTAGACATATAATCTTGGTAGGTATAGTAAACCTATCATCCAAGAAATTGCTGATACAAGATGGAATGCTTTAAACCATAAATAATAACTAGCCATTAATTTTATCCCATTACTTAGTTTTTTAAATTACAAGGACACATAGTAAAATTATAAGGACATATTCTTTTATTAATTGAACTACATATCAAATTTTTTGTATCGAAACTATAATTAACTAAATTTGATACCATTTTAGTTATACTATTGATGAACAATTTATTTGTTCCAAGAGCAGGAGTCCTAATATATTCTATCTTGTACTTACCAGCAATCTTTCTATATTCAATGTCTAATTCTACCAGTGTTTCAACATGTTCTGATACAAATGCTATTGGGACTATTATAAGAGATTTATCTTCTTTTCCTGCTATCTCAATTTCATCCTCCGTATTAGGTTTAAGCCATTCCACTGGACCAACACGACTTTGATAAGTTATTTTATAATCTAAATTATCTATGCTAAGCTTAGATACCAAACTTTCTACGGTCTTTTCAATCTGCCACTGATATGGATCTCCTGCTTTTATTATTTTTACAGGCAGACCATGAGCTGAAAATAATATACGAAAATTTTTTTTGTTTTTCAATTTTTTAAATGATTGCTTTATTAATGACAAATGAGCTTTAATAAATTCGTCATCGATAGGATAACAACAAATAGTTTTAATATGTTGGGAATATTCACTTTTATTTTTATAAAGAGAAGATGTAAAATCTTTAATCGAAGATCCAGTAGTGGTGCTAGAAAAATGTGGGTATAATGGTAACAATATTATTTCTGAAGGGTTATACTCATTTATTTTTCTTACTGCTTCTTCGGAATCAGGATAAGAATAACGCATTGCTATAAAAATCTTAAAATCCTCATTCAGAGTTTGTTTTAACTTCTCTGTAATAGCATCTTTTTGAGATTCTGTTTCTTGTAAAATAGGCGAATTATTACCTACTAGAGAATATATTTTCTGAGATTTTTTATTTCTAGTAATTGATATTATCTTAGCAAGAATAAACCTTAGGGGATTTGGCAAGTTAATAATTGCCTTATCATAAAATAAGTTAAATAGAAATCGTTTGACTGAGTTTAAGCTATTTGGTCCACCAAGGTTAAAAAGTACGATGGCTATTTTTTTTTGAGATATTTTAGTATTTAAATTCTCTAACATAATTAACTAAAAACTCAACATTTTCAACTGGTGTATTTGGCAAAACACCATGTCCAAGATTAAATATAAAATTTCTTTCTTTAAAATTTGTAATTATTTTACTTACCTTTTCTGCGATAATTTCTTTATTAGTAAGCAATATAAATGGGTCTAAATTACCTTGTACAACAATTTTCTCACTCCATAATTTCATGGCACTAGATGGTACAAACTGATCTGCTCCAATAGCATCCACTCCAGTATTAACAATATATTTTTCATATAAAAGCCCAGAACCTCTTGGAAAACCTATAATTGGTAAATGTGGAAACTGTTTTTTTAAAGCTAATACTATTTTTTTTGTTGGTTGCACTACAAACTGATCATATTCTGCCTCTTCTAATATCCCTGCCCATGAATCAAATAATTGTACTAAGTCTACCCCAGCTTTTACTTGTTCCTTTAAATGAATAATAGTTTTTTCAGTAATAAAGTCTAGAAGTTCTTGTGCTAAGTTATTATTTTCATAAATAAATTTTTTACTTGTTTCAAAACTTTGTTTGCCTCTTCCTTCAAGCATATAAGTCATTACCGTCCATGGACTACCGGCAAAACCTATCAATGCAGTATCAACTGGTAATTTTGCTTTAGTTTTATTGATTATTTCATAAATTACATTTAGTTTTCCATTAGAATTTCCTTCAAGATATTTAAAATCTTCTTTTGATTGAAATTTACGTAATATTGGTCCTATATTTTCTTCAAATTTTACATCCCATCCAAGTGCATCAGGTAAAACCAAAATGTCAGAAAAAATTATAGCAGCATCAAATCCATACCTTCTTATTGGTTGTAAAGTCACCTCTACAGCCTTATCAACATTATAACATAAATCTAAGAAACCACTAACAGTTTTTCTTATTTTTTGATATTCAGACAAATATCTACCAGCTTGACGCATTAACCAAATAGGTACAAGATCATTTTTTTTCTTAAAAGTTTGTAAAAGCTGATTCATGAAATAACCCATAATAATCTATATTTATATATAATATTTTTTTAGTTGATATAGACATTGTTAATATGTAGATTAATTATATATACACATAGTTATACACATTTTTTTATTGCTAAATTACTAGAGAAGTTTATTGATTATAATTATTACTCACATTATTCATAGGATTATTTTTTTAGTGGATAATTCATAGTGGTTTATGTGTGTAGAATGAGAAAACGTGAAAGATATTAGATATCTAGCATTTTACACACAAAATTATCCACAAAATTATTCTTTAAATTATAGAGGTTATTAACCTCTATATACGGGATATATATGGGTAGTTATTGGTTACTTTTAATATAGAGATTAAAATATGAATAAAAATTATCCACAAAGACTAATAAACTATGAATAAGCTGATTATTCACTTAGTTTCAGACTCTTCAGTGCAAACAGTTAAACATGCAGCTAATACTGCTTTGTCACAATTTAGCAAAATTGAGTCAAAATTGTATCATTGGCCAATGTTAAGAAATGCAGAATCATTAAATGAGGTTTTGAAAAAAATCAAGATGAAACAAAGCATTGTATTATACACTATTTTAGATCACGAACTAAGAAGAAATTTAACTAAATTTTGTTATGATTTAAAAATTCCTTGTATCTCTGTTGTAGGTAGAATTGTAAAAGAAATTTCAGTTTTTTTAGGTGTAGAAACAGAAGAAAGTTTAGTTTATGATTATAAATTTGATGAAGGTTATTTTGATAAGATTCATGCTATTGATTATACTCTTAGACATGATGATGGTCAGATGACTAGTGAATTAGATGAAGCTGATATTATTCTGATTGGTCCTTCTAGGACATCAAAAACTCCAACTTCTGTATATCTAGCATATAATGGATTTAAAACAGCAAATGTACCTTATATTCATGGTTATCCGTTTTTAGACTTGTTAGGCAGCATTACAAAACAGCTTGTAATTGGTTTGATTATTAACCCAACTCGGTTAATTGAAATAAGAGAAACTAGAATGCATTTGTTACAGATGAGCGATAATACTAATTATACAGATTTTAAAACAGTCCAAGAAGAATGTATGCAAGTAAAACAAATTTGCGAGCAACAAGGGTGGCCAATAATTGATGTTTCAAGAAGATCTGTAGAAGAAACTGCAGCTGTAGCTATGAAACTTTATTATGATCGTAAGAAATATGTTCTTAACAATTTAAATACTAACATTTTTAAGTAAACTTAAAGCAGTCATTTACAATAAGAATTTTACTTAGTATGATTATAATTGTTAAAACACAGGACTGTCATCCCCGCGTAGGTAGAGGAATCTAGAAAAATAGCAGGCTGTTGAGTATTATGCCTCATAGTATAATCGTCATTGCGAGGAGTCGCGAAGCGTTACTCTAAAAAAACAGATTCGTTGTTTACCTAGAGATCGCCAAGGCATCTAAAGAGCCTTGCTATGACGATTATAGAAAAATGTAGGGTACTATGATTATGCTTACGCGGGGATGTTTTTATTCGATATTTAATAATTCAAAAAATAAGAGATTATGGCAAGTAATATAACAGATGATTCTTTTAATAAGGAAGTTTTAGAGTCCACCACACCTGTATTAGTTGATTTTTGGGCTGAATGGTGCGGACCATGTAAAATGTTAACACCTATTATTGAAGAATTAAGTAAGGAATTAGTGGGCAAAATAAAAATCGTTAAAATGGACATAGATCAAAATCCCAATATACCTTCAAGTTTAGGTATTCGTAGTATACCTACAATGATTTTGTTTAAAGATGGGAAACAATTAGCTACTAAGACTGGAGTATTCCCCAAAAATGTTATTGAAGAATGGATTAACTCAATGATAGGTAAGCCACTAGTTTGACTAGTGAGACCATCAAGGCTTGGCCTTTAGATTTAGTATAAAATAAAAAGTTATCATATATAACTTCTTTGGCTTGACGGTCAAAGGAGAAAATATATGACAACATACGAAAATTTAAATCATTCTAAATGGGATTGCAAATATCATATTGTGTTTATTTCAAAGTGTCGTAAAAAAGAATTGTACGGGAAGGTTAGAAAATATCTTGGGAACGTATTCCATGAGTTAGCTTTTCAACGTGGGAGCAAGATCATAGAGGGGCATATGGTACAAGATCATGTGCATATGCTCATCAAGATTCCTCCTAAATATTCTGTAGCTGAAGTAATAGGCTATATCAAGGGGAAAAGTGCTATAGCCGTTGCTAGGCAGTTTGGTGGACGAAAACGTAATTTTAATGGAGAAAAGTTGTGGGCTAGAGGTTATGCGATCTCAACTGTAGGATTTGAAGAGAATCAGATCAAACACTACATTAAGAATCAAGAGCAACTTGATAGTTTAGGCTCTGACGAATCAGGAGAATTTTATTAACAATGGCAGCCCTTTGGGCTGCTCATAACCGTCAAGCCCCTCGCTTTGCGAGGGCGTTCTGACTCTTCAGTAAAAATATACTCATGTTTTTAACATATGACGTCTAAACTAGTATCTATAGAGATATCTGATGGTTGTGTAGAAGGAATCAATAACCAACAAAGGGTAGAAAGTTTAAGACACTTTTTTATTAAAGGAGGTAAACTTTTTCCTTCGTCAATTCCTATCTTAAATAATATAAATCTTTCCTGTCAAAGAGGCGAAAAAATTGCCTTTATTGGTAGCAATGGTTCAGGTAAGAGTTCTTTGCTTAAAGTAATTGCTGGAATTTATCCATTAAAGTTTGGAAAAATTAAAGTTCATGGTAACTTTGCCGCCATTATTGAGATGGGAGTAGGTTTTGAATTAGAGCAAACTGGCAGAGAAAATATCAAAATGCTTATGATTTATAATAATATGTTAGGTAAGTACAGTAAAGAACTGGAACAAGAAATTATAGATTTTTCTGAGCTAGGGAATAAAATAGATTTACCGGTAAAAAATTATAGCTCTGGTATGTTATCAAGATTGGCTTTTTCTGTATCGGCTTTTCAAGATTCAGATATTCTTTTACTAGATGAAGTTTTTGCTGCTGGTGATAGTCATTTTATTGAGAAGTCGACCAATTTTATGAAAAACAAGTTACAAAATATACCTATTTTAATATTAGTAAGTCATCAAGAAAATATTATTAAGGAGAATTGTAATAGATGTGTATTATTAAAAGAAGGTAGTATTATTGCAGACGGTAATCCAGATGAAATACTAAAAATTTATAATAGTGGGAATTATTAATGATAAAGTATTTTTTTTCCAAGAAATACTGGTTGTCAGTGGTATTATTAACCCAAGCTTCTATATCTCATCAAAATAAAGATTCTTTTTTAGGTTCGTTATGGGGTTTAGTTCAGCCTTTTGTGCATATAATGATCATTTCATATTTTTTTGGATTTTTACTTAAGCTACCAAGAGAAGCAATGATTATGAATCTAGTCGGTGGTTTACCGTTATGGACATTTATTGTTAGCAGCTTAAATATATCATCAAATTCATTAATTAATCGCAGTGGTATTATAAAAAAGGTAGTAATTTCTAGAACTATCTTTCCTATATCGGATAGTTTAACACAAGTTTATACCCTAATTTATTCCTTTGTAGCTATGTATATAGCTTTTATCATTTTATATCCTGAAAGATTTAGTGTATATATACTTTTTGTACCAATACTTGTGTTACCGCTGATTATTTCTGTGATTAGTAGTTCTATCGCATTTGCATTTTTAACTCCTTATATACGTGATGTTCCACAGGTATTAAATTTGATTTTGAATGTTGCATATTGGACTATACCAATAGTGTACCCATATTCTATGGTACCAGAATCAAAGAGAATATTTTTTGAAATTAACCCCATTTTTCTTGTCATAAGACCAGTTCAATTCTTAGTAATAGAAGGAGTGTTGCCAGATGTATTTATGATTATACAATCCTTTATTGTAGCCGTTATTGTTTCATTTTTCAGTTATCTTGGCTACAGATTTTTTTCTAAAAATGTCATATATTATATATAGCTAATCTAAAGAAGGTTTTAGCTATATGACACTTGCTTTTGGTTTAGATTTTATAGATCTAAATAGATTAGAAGGCTTAAAAAAATTAGATGAAATTTTTCTAAGTTTTCTGCGTAGCCATAGTTATTCTCTTTATGAAATTATTTTATCATTAAGGGCTAATCCTGATCAAGTTGATCAAAAATATTACTCGGATTTTTTATTAGAAATTTCGCCTGTTTTTGATGATTTTCTAGCTAAGTTATTTGGTATTGAACAAGAAATAGCCAATCTGAGATTTAGTCATAAAGAATTTGATGTAATTTATGAATGTAAGAGAAAGTTCATCCAGCGTGTTGCGGTAAGAAAATATCCTCCTGAAAAACTAAAAGAGATTGATTTTGATAGTGTATCAATTTTTTTAGAAAAACTTTTAGGAGAGGAGTTTACCCAAGACAAGTTTGCTCGTCAAGTAATAAAATGGCAATTAGATGATGAAAAATATGCTTTTGAGTTAGATATAGCAGCAAAATATGCAGCCTTTATGGTTTATAATAGACCTCTTGCAGGAGTAGAGTTTCAAAGGAGATTTAATGAATCTGAAAGTATATTATTTTCTTTACCAAATAAAACAGATAAAGATAATTTAATAGATCTTAATAAGGTAGCTAAATATAAAAAACATGTAAGAGTAGGGTTTGATTGTTTAAATCCTATATCTAATCTAGATACAGTCTTAAATGCTACTCACTATTGTATCTACTGTCATAAACAGGGAAAAGACTCGTGTTCTAAAGGGTTATACTCGAATGATTCTGCGAATATACTACCGACTACGCCATCAAAGTCGGGCTGTCCGCTGAAGCAGAAAATCTCTGAGATGAATTATGTAAAGTCCAAGGGATTTAATTTAGCTGCTCTTGCTATTATTGTCATTGATAATCCAATGGTGGCTGCTACCGGTCATAGGATTTGTAATGATTGTTCTAATGCTTGCATTTATCAAAAGCAAGAACCTGTAGATATTCCTCTTGTTGAATCTAATATTTTGGAAACTACTTTGCTTCTACCTTACGGGGTGGAAATATATTTATTACTTACCAATTGGAATCCACTTAACATTTTTTCTCTGATGCCAAAGCCTTCAACTAATTACAAAGTTTTAGTAGTGGGTCAAGGACCAGCTGGGTTTAGTTTAAGCTATTATTTATTACGAGACGGACATACTGTAGTAGCTATAGATGGCTTAAAAATCACCCCATTACCTTTTGATATTAACAAGCCTATTAAATACTGGTCTGATTATAAAAAAAACTTATCAGAAAAAATACCTGAAGGTTTTGGAGGAGTAGCCGAGTATGGTATTACTGCAAGGTGGGATAAAAATAATTTAACTATATTACGTCTGATACTGGAGAGAAACAGTCATTTTAAGCTTTTTGGTGGTGTAAGTTTAGATAGTAATATAACTATAGAGCAGGTATTTCATTTAGGATTTGACCATGTTGCTTTGTGTGTTGGAGCTGGTAAGCCCAAAATTGCTCAAATGAAAAATTTTCTTGCAAAAGGTGTGAAAACAGCCTCCGACTTTCTAATGACATTACAATCAGGAGGAGCTTTTTTAGAACAATCTAACACTAATTTGCTTATTAGGATGCCTATTATTATCATTGGCGGAGGACTGACCTCTATTGATGCAGCAACTGAAAGTTTAAATTATTATAAGTTACAAGTAGAAAAATTTCTAAAAAAGTATGAATTGTCAGTTGAGGAGAATGGGAAAAATCATACAGAACAAAATTGGACAGATGAGGACAAATTAATAGCCGAAGAATTTATCTCGCATGCAAAATTATTTAGGCAAGTACAAGATACAGAAGCTGTAAAAAAAATCCTCGATGAACTAGGTGGAGTAACAATTTGTTATAGAGGAAAATTAAAGGATTCTCCTGCCTACAAGTTAAATCCTGAGGAAGTTATGTATGCTATGGCTGCAGGTGTAAATTTTGCTGAAGATATGATACCTTTAGGCATTGATGTTGATCAGTATACTTACGCTGAATCAATAGAATTTGATAATTTAGGTATAAGGAAAAAATTTAAGGTAAGGACTGTACTTATGGCAATAGGTACGCATAAAGATAATAGTTATTTGGAAAATCATTCGAGTATAACAGACTTCCTGCATAAGTCAAAAATAGTTGAGGAATTTTTAGGAGAAACGAAGCCGAGTACCGCAGCGTACACAGGCGTACGTGAGGAGTACAGGCGAGTTTCGGCAACAAAATTACCAACTAGATTGACTTATGCAGGAAGTATAACATATTTTGGTGATTGTAATCCTCAATACTCTGGAAGTGTGGTTAAAGCCTTAGCAAGTAGTAAAGAGGGGTACAAGTTTATTGGAAAAAAACTTATCAAAAATAAACCAAGTTTTTTTGGTAATAATCTAGATTTCTTCGTTAAACTAGATTATTTACTAGCTAGCCGTATCAAACGGATTAATACTCTATCTTATAAGATAGTAGAGCTGGTAATACATTCTCCTATCGCTGCTCAAAATTTTCAACCGGGGCAATTTTTCCGTTTACAAAATTATTCTAGTGATATTTCAAAAATTATCGAACCATTGGCTGTCACTGGAGCTTATGTTGATTCAGAAAAAGGGTTAATTCATTTGATAGTTTGGCAAAATGGTAAATCAAGTAAATTATGTAGATATTTATCGCAAAATGAATTAGTAGTACTAATGGGGCCTAGTGGTAAGCCAACTGAGATATTAAAGGATAGTAATATAGTGCTTGTTGGTGGAGGAGTTGGAAATGCAGTTTTATGCTCAATAGCTAAGGCTCTTAAAAATAATAATTGTAAAATTATATATTTTGCTGGTTATAAAAATTTACAAGATAGGTTCTATCAAGAAAGAATAGAAGAAGCAGCCGATATAGTAGTTTGGTGTTGTGAAGAAGGTATTTTATCAAAAAATAGGGCGGAAGATATTAGTGTTAAGGGCGATTTGGTGTATGCTATAATGGGGCATTGTTACCTTTGGAAAAATTTGAGCATAGATAGGATAATAGCTGTAGGTAGTACAGAAATGATGGAAGCTATAAAAGATATAAAAGATGATTTTTTTGGTAACAAAACTCAATTAATAGTAAGTCTTAATTCTCCTATGCAGTGTATGATGAAAGGTATTTGCGGACAATGTATTCAGGGAGTCACAGACGAAAGGAAATATATTTTTACTTGTGCTTGCCAAGATCAAGATGCAAAAATAGTTGACTTCACAGGGTGTAAAAGTCGTTTAGAACAAAATTCTCTCCAAGAAAAAAATTAAAATGACAAAAATATATAGATATATAGACTTACCAATTGCTCTAATATACTCAAATGATTTGAATATATTATTGGTATCAGATGGGGACTTTTTAACAGGTTTATATTTTGTAGGGCAAAAACATATGCCAATTTTAGATAGTAGTTATCATGAACAGCAAAATTGCAGTATATTCGATCAAACTTACCAAGAGCTAACAGAATACATAAATGGTACTAGAAAAGAATTTACCGTACCTTACCGTTTCATGGGGACTAATTTTCAGGAGAAAGTATGGTCTACCATCTCTGCCATCCCATATGCTAGAGTGATGAGTTACAAGGATATTACAAATTTAATATTTGCTCCTAAATCTGTACGTGTAGTAGCAAACACTGTGGCACGCAACACTTTGTCAATTATAGTACCATGTCATAGGGTTATAGGTACTGATGGTAGACTAACTGGTTACGCTGGAGGACTTGAACTCAAGAAAAAACTTTTAGAATTAGAAGAAAGCTATAAGGATATGATTATACTTTGACCTTTATCGATAAAAATGATAAAATAGACCTAGAAAGGTGTTAATAACCAGCTTGAACAAATATACAAAATAATTATTTTAGATAAGTGATAATAATATGAAAATTTCAGCAAATGCTATTAGGGCTGGTAACATTATAGTGTATAATAATGATTTATGGGTTGTGAGCAAAACACCTGAACATACCAAACCTGGTAAAGGTGGGGCTTATGTGCAAGTAGAGATGAAAAATTTAAAAACTGGTACAAAACTTAATGAGCGTTTTAATTCATCCGATTATGTTGAAAAAGCACAGCTTGAGAATAAGGATTTACAATTCCTATATTTTGAAGGTGATGACCTCGTGTTAATGGATAATGAGACATTTGAGCAAATTTTAATTAATAAGGCAATTCTTAGCGAAAGATTGCCATTTCTTGAGGATAATATGGTACTCAAGGTACAGTTTTATGAAGAAAAAGCTTTAAATGCTGAATTACCGCAAACCGTTATTGCTGAAATTATGCAAACTGATCCTGTAATTAAAGGCTCTACGGTAACATCTTCTTATAAACCAGCGATTTTAACCAATGGAGTAAAGGTAATGGTACCACCTTATTTAGTTACTGGGGAGAAAATAGTTATAAAAATTGAAGATATAAGCTTTGTTGAGAGAGCAAAGTAATATATACTCAGATAGAACTTTAAGAGTTAAGGTCATTGTCTCTGAAGATTAAAGCTGCCTAGTTACTCATGTACGCACAGCTAGCTCGACTTTGCTATTGCCTCTTGAAGTTATACTATCGTCTATCATCAACTTTTGAAGTCATATATAGCTTATGCAGCCTATAACTAACTTACTTATTACTGCATCATGTAAAGCTGTTAAGTTTTTGAAGAGAGATTTTTTAGAGCTGGAAATGCTTCAAAGATCTAATAAGGGAAACTATGATTTCTGCAATAAATCTTATATTAAAACACAAGATTTATTACGTAATGAGTTGCAAAAATATACAAGTTCTTTATTTTTTCCAGAGGATAAGTTTGAATTAGATAACGCTTCTGAGATGGTTTTATTAATAAATCCGCTTGATAGTTTGAGTAATTTAGAAAAAAGTATACCATTTTTTGCTGTATCTATAACGTGTTTAAAAAAGATTAATAAAATTTTAACCACGGTTTGTACTGTGATAAACTTTCCAGCTCTTGATGAGATTTATTATGTTGAGAAGGGAAAAGGGGTATGGGTAGGAAATAATACCACTAATAATAGTGGTAGATTAAGGGTTTCTGCTTGTTCTAGTTTTGATAATTTTCTAATTTCTACTGACGATTTTAACATAAACCCAGTTTTTTTGAAAAATGCTAGGGTTTTTGGTTCTCATTGTTATGGAATTCTATTACTTGCAGCTGGTAAGATTGATGCTGTTTATTTTTCATCATTAAATTACACTTTAAAAGCTAGTTTTGATTTAATTGTCCGAGAATCAGGTGGAGCAATAATAAATAATGACAAAACGTTTGTTGCTACTAATTATGAACTTTCCGAGAAATTTAAACATCTATTATTTGAAAAAACGTCAATGAGTAGTTAATTTTTGTTGCCAAAATTTTTTACTTTTATTTTTTTGTTGTATCATATACAATTTTGTTAGGGATAAGTTTTTTAGCATAGTACCCTACATTTTTTATATAACCACTATTAAAATGGTTGCTGATCGTCTATTAGCGAGGAGTCGCTGAAAGCGGCGATGTGGCAATCTAGGATACGCGAAGCGTTACTCTAAAAAAACAGCTCCGCTGTTTACTTTGGATCGCCACGGCATCTAAAGAGCCTTGCTATGACGATTATAGAAAAATGTAGGGTACCATGGTTTTTTAGGATTAAATCTTGAAATCCCTAATATTATTCTAATAATTTAATGTTATGTTATGAAAAAGTTTAGTGTTAATTGTGATTTTGGTGGACAAATGGCACCGTTTACTATATATGTAGGGCAACCTGAGCCGGGGCATCATCCCTTGCATTTTCAGGATGACTGGTTATCAAAGCAACGTGGTGGGAAAATACCAGCTGAGGTCATGGATGCGATAACTAAACTGCAAGAACTGGCTAATAAGAATAATGTTCTGCTGGAAGAATTGTGTGTGTATGCTCTTGGTTCTGCACAAGAAGAGGATGATAAATCTGAAAAAAGTGAAGAATCGGAAAGTGATAATGACGACCAAGATAGTAATAATGATGTTAACGGTGAGACTGCTAGTTAACCTGAGTTCGATGTATATTGCTATGATTTCAAGAGTTGGGTAGACGATAGTATAACTTCAAGAAGAGCTAGGTAGCAGCAAAGTCGAGCTGCTAGGTGTACATGAGTAACGGAGCAGCCATAGTACATTTTTTATGTCACTACTGTTAAGAGTCCTTACGAGCGTCATTGCGAGGGGTCGCTGAAAGCGGCGACGCGGTAATCCAGGATATGCAAAGCGTATTAGATTAGAAGAAACAGCTTCGCTGTTTATTTGGATCGCCACGGCATCCAAAGATGCTTCGCGATGACGATTATAGAGAAATGTAGAGTACTATGGCTTACATCAAACTGAGGTTAGCTATTTATCATAATTGGCACACAATAATAATTTTGATCAGGTGGTTGTGTCTATATCAGAAGATATTACATTAATAAAATTCAGTAATGTATCTAAACAATTTGGCAAAAAGTTACCCCTTAATAATATTAATTTTACCGTTAAAAAAGGTGAGGTTACGACTTTAATTGGTCCAAATGGTGCTGGAAAAACAACAATAGCTAGATTAATCTTGGGATTAGACAGTGCCTCATCTGGTAATATAACAATTCACCCCCATCTAAAAATTGGCTATGTACCGCAGAGGCTAGATTTTGCTTCAGACTTACCAATTACAGCTGAAAATTTTTTATATTTATTAGCCTCAAATGCTACTCGCAATGATTGGCAAGAATGGAATAATTTTATTGATTTTGATAATTATAAACATCATGATATTTCAGAACTTTCTGGTGGTCAATTTCAGAAGCTAATTCTAACTGCTACCTTACTCAACAATCCTGATCTAATTATTTTAGATGAACCAACTCAATCATTAGATGTTACTAGTCAGCAAGAATTTTATCGGATTATTAATCAAATAAAAAAACGTCTAAATATTACAATTTTTATGATATCACATGACTTATTTACTGTGATGAAAAACTCTGACCAAGTTATATGTTTGAATGGACATATATGTTGTAGTGGTAAGCCTAACGATTTAGCACAGAACCAAGACTTCCTAAACACCTTGTCATCAATTGGTTTTTATGTCCATCATCATGACCATAAACATTAGATATTTTTGGCAAACTCACTTGGGCATTGCCCGCAATGAAGGATTGGTAGGAATATACCTCATGACATATTATACCCACCATTAATTGACAACGTTTCCCCAGTAATAAAACCAGCTTGCTCATCTGCTAGATACTCTACGGCTCTAGCAATTTCTTCTGGTCTACCCAACCTTTTCATTGGCACAGCTGCTATTATTTGCTCTAGTACATTAGCTGGTATCTTTTCAACCATTGATGTTTTAATATACCCAGGAGCTATACAATTTACCGTTATATTTTTAGAAGCTGATTCCCTAGCTAACGCCTTAGTAAATCCTATAATTCCAGCTTTAGCAGCAGAATAATTAGTTTGCCCTATTTGTCCTGCCTGAGCATTAATTGAACTAATATTAATAATTCGTCCGTAATTTTGATTTCGCATTTGGTTAATTACTGCACGGCACATATTAAAGCATGAGCTAAGATTAACGTTAATCACTTCTTGCCACTCTTCTTCAGTCATTTTATGCATCATCGCATCCCTAGTAATACCAGCATTATTCACTAGGACACTTACTGGACGACCAAATTCATTTTCAAGTTCCTTTATTGACCTAAAACATTCAGCATAATTTGCTGTATTCCATTGCTTAGTTTTAATAGAATAATTTTCATTAAAATCTTTAGCAGCTTGGTAATCACTATAAAAATTTGCTACAATGGTAAAGCCTCTATCCCTTAATGCTATAGTAATAGCCTTGCCTATCCCCCTTGTTCCCCCTGTAACTACTACTAACTTTGACATAATATCTATAACTCGTCTACAGCTTCAACAGATTCTACCTCGGGGATAAAATGTTTAAGCATTGATTCAATACCATTTTTTAAAGTAATAGCCGAACTAGGACAACCTTGGCAAGCTCCACGAAGTTCTAATTTTACCACTCCATTTTCAAATCCTCGATATATTATATCACCTCCATCCATGGCAACCGAAGGACGTACACGTGTTTCAATAATTTCTACAATCTGTTGTTCGATTTCAGACATCTCGTCAGAATTATTTATGGCAGATTGACCATTTTCCCCATCAAAAGCAGTAAAACCAGCAGTAAAATGATCCATAATAATCATCAAAATTTCAGGTTTTAAAACTAGCCAATCACTTTCTTCTTCTTTAGTAACGGTAATAAAATCACTACCAAAAAATACAGATTTTACGTTATTTATACTAAATAATTGAACTACTAACCTGCTTTTACCTTTTGCCTCATCAAGATTACTAAAATGAAC
Source organism: Candidatus Tisiphia endosymbiont of Metellina segmentata (assembly GCF_964030715.1). Taxonomy (NCBI): domain Bacteria; kingdom Pseudomonadati; phylum Pseudomonadota; class Alphaproteobacteria; order Rickettsiales; family Rickettsiaceae; genus Candidatus Tisiphia; species Candidatus Tisiphia endosymbiont of Metellina segmentata. The sequence continues at coordinate 1,471,076 of NZ_OZ034919.1, read as the reverse complement.
CGGTCCATTAGGGCTAACAGGTATGTTAGGGAAAAATTTTATCGCATTAGGATTAGGAGTAATTTCAGTTTGAATAAACATATACTTTTTCCTCGATAAAAAGAATGATCTTGATAAAAATGAATGGTACCCGCGGCCAGACTTGAACTGGCAAGGGTTTGCACCCCACAGATTTTAAGTCCGTTATGTCTACCATTCCATCACGCGGGCAAGGTCAGGTTATTTTAGACTCTATGAAGATTGCACAGACTAATAAAAAAAACGTTAAAAAGCAAGTATTTTTACTATAAAACCTCATTTCTTCTTGATTTTCATCGAGTATATAGCTAAACCGGAAAGATTTCAGCCAAAAAACCGTCATTGCGAGGAGGCGATGAAATCGCCGACGTGGCAATCTAGGATACGCGAAGCGTTACTCTAAAAAAAACAGCTTTGCTGTTTACCTAGATCGCCACGGCATCTAAAGAGCCTGCTATGACGATTATAGAAAAATGTAGGGTACTATGCCTTTTGTTACAGAATATATCATATATTTATTCTTGACTAAGCTTTTCCAAACAAATTTTTTCAGTAATTTTTTGCAATTGTTCTACCCTGCCAATTAAATACAGCAACTGCTCCTTAGTAATCCTGTAGTGTTTGTCATATCTTGCTTTAACATAAGCATCTCGAAGTAATGTAAAACATGCTTTTTGCTCTTCACTTTCATAGGGAAATATTTTGCAAAGATCATGATAAAAAATCCGTGCTCTTTTGTTTAATTTTAATATATCATGTAATTTTGGTTTATAACCGGAAAAGACTAATAAAATAGCATTATAAAAACTCTCGGTAGCTTGATGAAGTAAAAAGGCTGATTCAGAGTAATTGTCATCTTCAAAAAAAGCTTTTATTCCAATGAATAGTCCTTTTCCTCTACCAAACCAACATTCATATTCTTCTTGAGCTATTGGTTTGCGTTCCGACCATGGCAAGTCCTTAGCTTCCGATAGCACAAATTCCCCAGTATCATATAGCAAAATTCCTTCATTTCTAATATCACGAAAAAAATACTTACCTTTCGCGAGTTGGTTATTTACAAAGTGAATAGGCTCAAGTATCAGTGTCACTGATGGTTCTTTCATAGATACTAATGGATCTTTGGTAATATCTATGGGGAATTTTCTATCTAATCTTTTATATATGTTATATTTTAAGTTAATAGCTTGATATCCAGCATATTTTCCTTTCTTTAAGACCAGTAACAGATCTATATCGCTCTGATAAACATAGGTAATATGATTCTCTGTGTACACGTCTTGTACCCAATCCCCTCTAGCATATGAGCCAAATAAAACTATCATTGCTATTTTTGATTTGCCAGCAGCTAAAATTTCTTGGACAATAATGTCTAATCTTTCTTTAATAACTAATGAACGTTCAGGTAATGTGGTTTGCATAAGATTACTTTTATTAATCCATCAGATTACTATAACATAAAATAATGCTACCACTAAGAAGGCAATCGTTATAATGCAAAATATTTTAAGTAATATAATTAACCCTGTGCGGAGCTTAATACAACTAATATAATCTTCAATTACCACACGCATACCAAGCATTGAATGATAGAAAGCGGTAATAAGCAGTATTCCTAAAGGGACAATATTGTAAGGTCTTTGTAAAGTACTAACAAAATGAGTAAAACCCTCTCTAGTAGCATATTTAATAAAAAATATTAGCCAAATAGAACAAATTGCTAAAATAATAGCTGTTATTCTTTGATGCAACCAGTGATTCGAACCACTTTTTGCCGAACCAACCCCTTTAGCTTTTGCCAACTCTGTCCTTAAATTATTATTCATATAGAGGCCTTAAGTTAAATTATTATTTCACCTTACGTATAACACCCATGGCAATTTAAAAGTCATAGGAAAAACAACCTAGCGTCATTGCGAGGAGTGCGTAAGCACGACGAAGCAATCCATTTCTAATTACTTTATGGATTGCTTCAACCACTACGTGGTTTCGCAATGACGTCTTGTACTTTTCTGCAATTTTTAAATGCTATACGTAAGGTGAATCACTAATAGACACTTAGAAATTTATAAACAATAGATATCTTTCGAAACTCGCTTGTGCTGAGGAATTTGAAGGAGTCACGGAACGCAAAACCACAGCGTACTTAGGCGTACGTGAGGATTTGAGTACCGGAACGACGTACAAATTACCAGCAGAAGTAGAGTTTCGAAAGATATCTAATATTAACAACCTGTTCTGGTTAGCTATAACAACCAGAAAACTAACATCATCAATATCGAAGCTACTACCACAAACCAACCTGTGAAGTTAATAGCCCTTATTGAAAAGCAATGCCCACTATCCCAAATTAAGTGACGCACCCCATTACATAAATGATAAAACCATGCAAAACTTATGAATATTAGAGGAATTCTAAGTAAATTACATTTAAAGCACTGTAAATATTCAGGATCAAATTTACTAAAAGCTAATAAAATAAAGCACCACGACAATATTGATAGTCCAAAAAATAAGCCTATCCCCGTTATACGATGCAAAATAGACAAAACGGAGCTTATCTGCTTTTTATATATCGTCAAATGAGGAGAAGTAGGTCTACTATTATAAATTTCCTGCTTTGTTTTTGTCATAAGTTTCTGTCATAAATTATCTATAGGTGTAATCTATATCCTAAAACAAATTCAGGATGAAGCCCCTATAACTCTAAATAGCAACAGTATAAATGCTAGTTAGAAAATACTCAAGTTTTCATATTGTATTGTATTGTATTGTATTGTACAATAACTATTATACAATAATGAAGTTAATTTTATGAGAACGATGAGTATTAGTTTAAACGAGACCTTATATGATAAATTAAAATATATGATTCCTTCTAAAAAAATTAGTAACTTTGTAAGCAATGCTATTGCTAAAGAATTAGAAAAAAAGGAACTGGAACTTACTTTGGCATATAAAGATGCAGAGCAAGATAATGAACGTCAAAATTTGCTAAAAGAGTGGGATGCAATAGATGACATTAGTAAAAAATAAAGAAATAATACGAGGCAATATTTATTGGGTAAATCTTGATCCAACAATTGGAACTGAAATTCAAAAAACAAGACCTGCAATAGTTATATCTAATAATATTCAGAATAAAATATCTAGTAGAGTAATAATTATCCCCATTACCTCAAATATTAATAATATTTTTCCTTTTGAAGTAAGAGTTACAGTTAACAACAAAACTACAAAAGCGTTAACTGATCAAATTAGAACCATAGATAAATCTAGATTGGGAGAGTTTATAGAACAGTTGAATAAAACTGAGATTATTAATATTGAAAAAGCTATTAAAGTTACTTTAAGTTTAACTTAAGTAACCTAGGTTTGATATAACAAGTTATCAGTATCATCTCTGCTCGGGTTGATGACATAGGGACTATTACTCCTTATACTTCATCTCCATAGAGTAAGGCACAACCTTTGAAAATATTTTACCAATTATTGGTACTTTAGTGATAACGTTACTTGCAAAAAAGAAAGAAGGTATTACATTACCTTTAAGCTTCATTTGATGTTTATTAGTATCAATTGTACCTTGCATTGTAAAATCAAAAAATGGTCCGGTAGCTGATGTATCAGCAATATTTATGGTATTACCTATATAACTAAATCTACCTGTCATGTTCCTAAACATGATATCCTTATTATTTAATATAAAACTCATAAAACCTGGGAAAGAAACAACCGATACCATTCTAGTAAGAAAAGGCACATCGGTAGTAACAAAGTGCTTGATATCAAATGTTCCATCTACGATTGGTATCACTTCTCCCTTTCTAGCATCATATCTTTTTGTATCAAGTGTCAGATTTATAATACCAGATTTCATTTTATTATACATACCAATACCTCTAAATAAAGCTCCAGCATTATCACAGGTAACTATCCATTGTTCTAGATCTTTTTTATCTGTAAGTAGCATTTTAAAAGATTTAGTACCAATTTTTGAATTTAAAGAACCAGAAAAACATTTGATTTTATTACAATCAATTTGTAAATTAAGCTTATCAAGCATTATATTATTTTTTAACCTTACCCTATCTACATCAACTGTTAAATGAATATTTTTTGGATCTCCTTCTTTCTCTAAGAATTGCATCATATTAGATTCAGACAAATCTAGTTGTTTCCCATGAATCTGAGCATTCAAGCTATCTTTACCTAAAAGCAATTTTCCTACTAGATCAGTCGTATCATACTTCATCACAGGTAAAGTAACATCATACTTATCTTCTGCTACTTTAACCTTACCAACTATTTTTAAGTTATTTTCTCCCGAAAGATTAAAATCAATATCACCATTTAGGTTATTATATAACTTGCCAGTTAAAGTAAAGTTAGCTTCACTACCAAGTTTTTTATGTATAGATATTTTATCAATATAAAATTCTAAGTTTTTGAGGTTAGTATTGGCTTTAATTAAGCTTTTCCCATCTTTTTGCTCTTTATATTCAAAATCTAGGACACTACTACCTGAGATTAACTTTAATATACCAACCTTTTGGTTATTACCCATAATGGTAGTTTTTACTTTTAATAGATTCTGGTAATCATCTTGGTTATTATCAGTGGCATTAACATCGATAAGTAAATTACTGTCATAGCCATTAATTTTACCTATACCGATCAAATTTACCTTATCGCCATTAAATGTTCCAGTTATTTTAGCATTTTTTAATATGACATTGTCACTAAATGCTTTGCCATTTACTCCCGTTATTATTGTAGAAATGTCATAAGTATTTTTGATAACTGGGCTAATCGGTATTATTATGCCAATTTTTGAGTTAGCGATTCCAGTAATCTTTTTAAGATCGATCCCTTGTTTTTTTATCTTGTTATAATCCTCATTTGATATGAAATCAATTAAATCGTTAACACTCCCCTTAGCATCAGCATTAACAATAAAATTTGATTTATCCATCCCTTGCCAATCAAAAGTTATTACCCCACCTGAAATAAGACTATTACTACTATATGCTTGATTTAATATGAACTTAACAGATAGCCCAGATATAGTAACATCAGTATCAATTTTTCGTAAAGGGGGATAGTCTTTATCATATTGATATTCAAGATCTACAACATGCAGCTTAGCCTTCAATGCAGTTTCTAAGGAAATATTCTTTTCTAAAGAATTTTTATCAAAATTAAAATCAAATTCTCCATTTCTAATATAACCACCTTTCATATATTCCTGTAGAAATAAAATTACTTGATTATCAGGAATAATTTTCTCAGCAATTTGATAAATCATTATAGGAATATTCTGAGCATTACCACTTGCTTGAATTATGCTACCATCCAATACACTATTGAATAATAGATAGGCTTTATCACCAAACTCTAGTTTGCAATTGATCGATTTCTTAGAAGCTCTAGAAATTTTACTGTTATAGGAACAAAATCCTTCACCATCAGGTAATTTTTCACCATAACTATCAAGCAAAGAAATATTTTTTATAGGACCTAAGTTTAACTGTGTTTCAATCTTATTTTTAAAAAAATCCACAATGGATATAGCAGATATTTTGGCATTTATTACTAGTTGATCATCTTTAGAGATTAAGGAAAAACTATCTATGTCAATAGTACTAAGAATTAAAGGCTTGGTTGTTATATCATCAATAACAAAACTGATTTTGAAGTTAGTAATTTCACCTTGGGCGTTATTTGCTAAATCCATAAAGATTTTATCGATTGATAGAATATTATTTCTTACTTGTAAGTTACCTATCCGTATTTTCATAGCTTTTTTATCAAGGTAAAATTCTATTATCTTCTTAATTGGCTTATCTAAATATCCTTTACTACTACTTAATATTAATAAAGTTAAAATTACTACAATTGTGCAAACTATTATGCTTAGGTTAATAAAAAATCTTTTAATGAGCATCATCTTGTTATTTAGTACTTGATCAGTTAATATATACTTTGCAGCAATATAGCACAACAAACTTGTTGCACTAAGTATATACTGAAAAAAATTTGAAAATTATTTATGAATATTAGACTTCATTTTATAGGCACTGGTTACGTTGGATTAGTATCTGGCGTAATGATGAGTTACTTAGGACACGACGTTACTTGCTTAGATACCGATATTTCTAAAATCGATCAGCTTAAAAAAAATATTTTACCAATTTATGAACCAAAATTAGCTCAGTACCTACCGCCATTAGTAAAGTCTAGTAAGTTGAAGTTTACAGCCAATTACTCGGCTGAATTAAGAAATGCCCAAGCGGTATTTATTACAGTAGGAACACCACCACTACCTTCAGGGGAGGCAGATTTACAATATATTTTTACTGCTATCGATAATTTATGTGAATGGATCAACGATGATTGTTTGATTGTTATTAAATCAACTGTACCTCCAACAACATGTAACCAAATTATTGATTATTTAAAAAAAAGAAATCTTAAATTTCCTATTGCCTCAAATCCTGAATTTCTTAGAGAAGGTACTGCTGTAGATGACTTTTTAAACCCTGATAGAATATTAATTGGCACAAATAATAAACACGCAGAAGATTTATTAAAAAAGATCTACCTGCCTTTGACTACAAAGAATATATCTCTTATATGTACTGATTTGGTTACGGCAGAACTTACCAAATATGCCTCAAACGCTTTCTTAGCAACAAAGATTGCTTTTATTAATGAAATGGCAAATTTATGTGAGAGGACTGGGGCAAATATCAAAGAACTATCGATTGCTATGGGACTCGACAAGAGAATAGGTAAAGAATGTTTAAATGCTGGTCCTGGATTTGGTGGCTCATGTTTTCCTAAGGATCTCTTAGCACTTTCACAAATAGCGGGGCATTATCAATGTAACTTACAAATAGTTAATTCTGTTATAAGTAGTAATGATCAGAGGGTTTATGATATGGCGGATAGGATTGATTATATCATAAATGATAATTTGACTAATAAAAATATTACCGTATTGGGTCTTACTTTTAAGGCTGGTACAGATGATATTAGAAGCAGCCCGGCTATTAAAATCATCAAAATTCTAGTTGATAAAGGAGCTAATATTATAGCCTTCGATCCAATAGGTATGGATAATGCTAAAAAAGAGCTAAAAAATATATTTTTTGCCGATTCAGCACTTAGTGCTTGTCAAAATAGTGATATAATTGTAGTGGCAACTGAATGGTTGGAGTTTAAAGATTTAGATTGGTCACTTATTCGCCATCAAGTTAGATCTCCTATAATTATTGATTTCAGGCACATTCTTGACGGAGATATGCTAAAATCTTTTGGGTTTAAATATTATCTTATTGGTACACAATATGAAGTTTGATTTTATTCACTTAAGAGTACAAAGCTCATATTCATTTCTTGAGAGTGCTTTAACAATTGATCGTATAGTAGAGCTGGCACAATTACACAAAATGCCAGCGATTTGTTTAGCAGATAAGGGTAACTTATTTGGCTCACTAGAGTTTGCTCTAGCTAGCTGCAGGGCAGGAGTACAACCTATAAATGGGGCAATTGTAAACGTTGCTTTTACTAAAGATAATTTTGGTGAAATGGTGCTGATTGCTAAAGATGAGGTAGGTTACAAAAATTTACTAAAAGCAGTTAGTGCTAGTTTCACTGAAAATGATCGCAAAATTTGTAATCATATTACTTTTGATGATTTAGTTAAGTACCATGAAGGGCTTATTATCTTATCCGCTTATACTGATGGGATAATTGGTAAAAGCCTGATTGATGGGAACGAAGAATTAGCCATTTTTTGGACCACTAAGCTACAAAGCATTTTTGGTGATCGTTTCTATTTTGAGATTATGCGGCATAATTTAGCAATAGAACAATCTATAGAAGCAAATTATATAAAAATAGCCGATGACCTTGGTATTCCACTAATTGCTACCAACAAAGTATTGTTTAGCGATGTTAACATGCATGATGCACATGATGTATTATTATGTATATCTGCTGGTGTTAGTAAAGAAGAGGAGAATCGTAAAAAGGTTAGTACTGGTTGTTATTTTAAATCACCAAAAGAAATGCTAGAACTTTTTAGTGATTTACCTGATGCTGTACAAAATACCGTCCATTTAGCCCAAAGATGCCATTTTATGGCACATGCTAATCCACCAATGTTACCAAATTTCTCTAGTCTAGATATTAATGAAATAGATCTAATTAAGCAAAACTCCACAGCAGGATTACTATCAAGACTTGATACAAAATTTAAATGGGAAAATATTGCCATAGATAAACAGCAAGATATTAAACAACAATATCTAACTCGTCTTAATTACGAACTAGATATTATTTGTCGGATGGATTTTGCTGGCTATTTTCTTATAGTCTCTGACTTCATAAAATGGAGTAAAGAGCAAGGTATTATGGTAGGACCTGGTAGAGGCTCTGGGGCGGGTTCAATAGTTGCTTGGAGTCTTCTTATCACTGATCTCGATCCTATTAAATTTGGTCTACTATTTGAGCGTTTTTTAAACCCTGAACGTATATCAATGCCAGATTTTGATATTGATTTTTGTCAAGAACGACGAGAAGAAGTTATTAATTATGTACGTTCTAAATACGGGGATAATAAAGTTGGTCAAATCATCACTTTTGGTAAGATGCAGGCAAAAGCTGTTATCAAAGATGTATCACGAGTTCTTGGCTTGCCTTATAAATATGCCGAATATCTAACTGAGCTTGTGCCATTTAATGCTGTTACTCCCGTTACATTAAATCAGGCTATAAAGGAAGTAAAGGAGTTGAACAACGCCGCCCATGGCAGTGGTCTATATAATTTAGATGGTCAAGAGGAGCTAATAAAACAAGTATTGGATACATCCTTAGTGCTTGAGGGACTTAACAGGCATGCTTCTACACATGCAGCGGGAATCGTTATAGCTGGCAAAGATTTAGTAGAAATATTACCAGTTTATAAAGACCTAAATTCGGATATGTTGGTAGTACAATATTCCATGAAATATGCTGAGATTGCTGGTTTAATTAAATTTGATTTTTTAGGTCTGCAAACTCTGACTGTTATTACTAAATGTCTAGAATTATTAAAACAACAAGGCATAAATATTGATTTTAGTAATATGCTATTTGATGATCAAAAAACTTATGAACTGCTGTGTAGTGGCAGAGCTACCGGTGTTTTCCAGTTTGAAAGTAGTGGAATGCAGGATGCTTTAAGACGTCTTAAACCTGACTCCATCCAAGATATAATAGCGTTAGGAGCATTATACCGCCCTGGTCCTATGGATAATATCCCAACTTATATTGCTTGTAAGCACGGTTTGCAGCTACCAGATTACTTGCATGAGATGCTTAAACCAATTTTAGAAGAGACTTATGGAGTTGTTATATATCAGGAACAGGTCTTAGAAATTGCCAAAGTAATTGCCGGCTATAGCTTAGGTGGAGCAGATTTACTTCGTAAAGCCATGGGCAAAAAAATAAAATCTGAAATGGCAGAGCAAGAAGAAACTTTTATTAAAGGTGCAATAGCTAACAATATTTCACGCCAGCAAGCAGAGTCTATTTTTACAACAGTGGCTAAATTTGCTAGCTATGGTTTTAATAAAGCACACGCCTCAGCTTATGGTGTAATATCTTATCAAACCGCCTATCTGAAAGCAAATTTCCCAGCCGAATTTTTGGTAGCTTGTTTAAATCTTGAATTAAATAATCATGATAAAATCAATCTATTCATGCAAGAAGCTAGAAATAACAACATTACTATTATTCCTCCTAATATCAATCTTTCCACTGGTTATTTTAGTACTACTCATGAAGAAGGAAAGACATTTATCATCTATGCCCTAGGTGCTATCAAAAGTGTCACAGCTACTTTTGGCAAAATATTAGCAGAAGAAAGAGTTAAAAATGGTAAGTTTAAAAATATTATAGATTTTATTGAGAGGCTATCGCTTAAATCTATTAATCGAAAATTATTAGAGAATCTTATTAAAGCCGGGTGTTTTGATACGTTACATTCTAATCGTAATCAGTTACTGTTAAGTATCGCTAAACTTTTAGCTTACGCCTCTTCCTATCATGCAGAAAAAGTTTCTGATCAATTTAGCCTGATTAAGGTAAATTCTGCAAGTCAACAAGTGTTAATTGAAGCAGAACCACTTGATAATAATACTGTCTCTTCTTATGAATTTGAAGTATTAGGACTATTCATTACGCTACATCCATTATCAAGATATCAAGATTTGCTAGCTAGGCTTAATATTGCAACATCACTTGACTTACAAAATGATAGTGGTGCTACTTCTAGTAGGCAGATAAGGATAGCTGGGGTAATACAAAAAAAAGATTCACGTATGTCATCTCGTGGAAGGTTTATAACCTTACAACTATCTGATCAGTTTGGTATTTTCGAATTAACTATTTATAGTGAAGAAATACTTAAAAATTTTGTTCACTTACTTGACATTCAATGTCTAGTTGTGACAAACTGTGATTTGTTTAAGGATGCTGGAGGAACAAGGTTAATCGCTAAAAGCTTCACAACTATTGACGATATAATGAATGAAGAACGACTAGAGATAAAACTCTATCCACAAAATCATTATGAACTATGTCAAATCGTTGATTTGCTTAAAAACCGTATTAGCCCTGAACGTAGTAATACAAGAATAATTTTACTGCTTAAAGTGAGTATACAAGATGAATTTCAAGAGTTGGCTAGGTGTACAAGTGGTGAGCGGACTAGGCGTAGTCAAATCGTTGTTCCTACGCGAAGTTCCATCGTGCCACAACGCCAGCACTTGAAAGGCAAAGGGTATATAAATAATAACTTTACTGCTCGAGTCCATTTACCAGAAATTTTATGTCTAGAAACTGAAGATTTTGAATTTTTAAATCGGTTTATGTTAGGTTCTAGTTAACCTGAATTCGATGTAACAAGTTACATCGAATTCAATATTATATATAGAAACAATCAGGTTTGAAGCGGCTGCCCAACTGATTGTTAAAATATAATACTCCATTCAATATGTGATTTTAATTATTAAAATCACATATTGAATGATGAAAAAAGTTAAAAAATCGTCTATTAGCGAAGTGCTATTGTAAGGCTTAAACCGTCATTGCGAGAAGCCGCTGCAAGAAGCGGCAACGTGGCAATCTTGTGAAGTAGTACTCAAATCACCTAGAGGTCGCCTAACAAAGGCAGATATTACTTCATGAGATCGCCACGTCGGCGATTTCATCGTCTCCCTCGCTAAATAGGCGGTTCTTTGGCTAAAACCTTTCCAGTTTAGCTATAGCTTCGATTAATCCTTTAAATAAATTTAAATCTAAATCATTAGGGTTTAAATATTCAGGATGCCATTCTACTCCTATAACAAATTTGTGATTTATTGACTCAATTGCTTCAATTATTCCGTCCGGTGCTGTTGCTGCAACTTGGAGCTCCTTGCCTATTTTTCCTACTGCTTGATGATGGCTCGAGTTAACCATACAAGTTTGCTTATTTCCCGATAAGTTTGCAAGAATAGTGTTTGGTTCTATCGTTATAGAATGCGATAATGTATGTTTGGGGACAGGTTGCTCGTGGTTAATAACCGTAGCTACTCCTGCTTGTGACTTTATGTAATCAGGTATATGCTGGATAAGGTTGCCACCACATACTACATTTAACATCTGCATACCACGACATATTCCAAGGAATGGCATATTCTTTTCTAGAGCTTTTTGGATAAGTAGTAACTCAAAATTATCACGTTGCTCGTTGGTAGCTGTTCTATCACAAGTGAATTCTTGACCATAAAATTTAGGGTGAATATCCTCATCGCCACCGGGAATAATTAGCCCATCGATAATTGACAGCATCACTTCAATTGTATCATATTGATAGGGTAGCATTAAGGGGATTCCCCCAACTTTTATCACGCTATCTGCATAATTTTGTCTAATTGCATACCAAGGAAAAGGAGCATAGGCATACTTTTCAGAATTATTAGCCAAATCTAGAGTAATCCCTATTACTGGTTTTTTTTGTATCATATTAACCTTATCGCTTTACCATGCGAGTACCACAAATCATGTCATGTAGAAACTTTTTCTCATTAGTACATATCATGCAGATAATACTTATAATCCCCAATATTACAGTACTACTTATTAGTGCTAATATAATAAATCTAATCAACGATTTTAAAAAGCTTATTCGAGTACCATCCTCGTTTATGATCTTCATACCTAAAATATAGCAACCAAGAGTTGCTTGCATTGAAGATGACTCAAATATTGGATCATATAATATTGTTAATGATAGTATTATTGATGTCGAAATGAAAGAATCGGATAGTGTATCGGCTAGTGGAAGGTTACTTAGTAGTATCATAATAATACAAATTAGAAGAAAAGTAATTAAGAAAATTCGATCCAAAACTACAGCAATAGATCTTCGCCAAAAGCCACAATAGATATATTCATTCATAAAATTAGTTTCCTTTCATGTGATGTTTCAAAAGTATGAAATGGTGGTGGAGATGATACTGACCATTCAAGGGTATCAGCCCCATCACCCCAAGGATTATTTGGGCATTTTTTGCCATATTTCATAGTATAAATAACAATAAATACAAAATAAAGAGCTGCAATAAAGGAAATAACTGCTCCGATAGATGATACCATATTCCAGCCAGCAAAGGCATCCGGATAATCCGGTACTCTTCTTGGCATCCCAGCTAATCCTAGAAAATGCTGAGGAAAGAATGTCAAATTAACGCCGATAAAGGTAATCCAAAAATGAATTTTACCCATCATTTCAGGATATTGCCGCCCTGACATTTTACCAAACCAATAATAGAACCCAGCAAATGCGGTAAATAAAGCCCCTAGCGACATGGTGTAATGGAAATGTGCTACAACATAATATGTATCATGTAAAATTCTGTCGATTGCTGAATTTGATAATATTATGCCGGTAACTCCGCCAATAGTAAATAGCAAGATAAACCCTATGGAAAACAACATAGGGGTTTCAAAAGTAATTGATCCTCCCCACATTGTGGCAATCCAGCTAAAGATTTTGATACCAGTAGGTACAGCTATAATCATAGTACCAGCAGTAAAATATATTAATGCATTGTACGAAAGACCAACAGTAAACATATGGTGAGCCCAAACTATAAAGCCAACAAATCCTATAATTACCATAGCTACCACCATACCAAAATAACCGAATATTGGCTTACGGGAGAAAGTAGAGATGACCTGACTGACTATACCAAATCCCGGTAATACTACGATATATACTTCTGGATGACCAAAAAACCAAAATAAATGCTGAAATAACACTGGATCTCCGCCACCATCAGGCTTGAAAAAAGTAGTACCAAAATTTCGATCAGTCAGTAACATGGTTATTGCACCCCCTAACACAGGAATTGCTAGTATCAGCAAGAAGGCAGTAACCAAAATTGACCAAACAAATAAGGGCATTTCAAATAACCCCATACCATCAGTTCTCATATTAAAGATAGTGACAATCATATTAATTGAACCAAGAATGGAGGAAAGCCCTGTAAGATGTAAGCTTAAAATAGCCATATCGACAGCAGCCCCAGGATGCCCTACTAGACTACTTAGAGGAGGATACAGTGTCCAGCCAGTACCAGCTCCTCCATCAACCAAACCTGACAGCATTAATAATATAAAAGCAGGGACAAGTAGCCAAAAACTTATATTATTTAGCCTAGGAAAAGCCATATCCGGGGCACCTATTAAAATTGGTACAAAGTAATTACCAAATCCACCAAATAAAGCTGGCATAATCATGAAAAATACCATAATTATAGCATGAGCGGTAATTAATACATTGTATAGCTGATAATTACCACCTAGTAGATGCCCGCCGGGTACTGCTAGTTCTAACCTAAAAATAACAGAAAATAATCCACCAACAAGCCCAGCAAATATGGCGAATATAATATACATTACGCCAATATCTTTGTGATTAGTAGAAAAAATCCATCTTTGTAACCCCTTAGGGGTTTCGTGATGATCAGATATTACTTCTGCAATAGGTCTAATAGAGGCTTTATCTTTAAGTGTCATAATGGTTACTATTTACATTCTTTAAGTTGATCAATATCTGCACCTACTATGACTTCGATATTTCTAGTAATTTTATCATAATCCCAGTCCCACCATTTTATTTGTGCTAATTTGTCTACTATGTCTTCTGAGAATCTTTTTCTAATAATTCTACTAGGATTACCTACAGCTATAGAATAGGGTGGTACATCCTTGGTGACCACTGCATATGCTCCGATAATTGCTCCGTCTCCTATTGTTACTCCTGGCATAATGACTGAATTCGTACCAAACCACACATCATTACCAACTATTGTACTTCTAGCTTTGTTGCAAGTTGGAGTATAATTATTCCAACCTTCAAAAATAAAAAATGGATAAGTAGAGAAACCATCCATGAGATGGTTTACATCATCCATGATGAAGGTAGTTCCTTTGGCAATAGCACAAAACTTACCGATAATTAATTTACACTGATGACAACCTATAACATTATTACGTTCAAACTGTTCTGGATAGTGGCTATCATGATAGTAACTATAATCACCTACCATTATGTTAGGATTATGAATAAAATGTTTTAAAAATATAGTTTCTTTAACCTGTTTTGCGTAAAGATGGGGATAATGCTTGTTGAAATGTACCATAGTAACTCTTTTATTTAATTTATTTGAAGGCTAATTTTTTGTTAGTCTTCATATTCATAGAGAATTTTGACTTTGCCATAATCAACCAGTTTTGAAATTCTTCCTTGCTTACCACTTCAATGGCAATCGGCATAAAACCGTGATTAACACCGCAAAGTTCTGAACACTGACCATAATACACGCCTTTTTTGCTAATTTTAGTCCAAGTTTCATTGATTCTTCCAGGAACGGCATCCATCTTTATGCCCAGTGCTGGTACTGCAAAACTATGTATGACGTCTCCTGCCGTAATTAGAAATTTTACCGTAGTATTTTCTGGTATGATAATACGGTTATCAACTTCTAATAATCTTTTTTGACCAGGTTTTAAGTTTTCATCAGTAATTAAATAACTATCAAATTCAATATTCTCATGATCAGGGTAGATATAGTGCCAATACCATTGATATCCTACAACTTTAACCGTCATGTCTATCTCAGGGATTTTTTCTGCAAAACGTAAAATACGAAATGATGGTATAGCAATAATAACTAAAATTATTATAGGGATTATCGTCCAAATAACTTCAATCAATATATTATGAGAGAATTTTGCTGGAATGGGATTGGCTTTGGCATTAAATCTAATACAAACATACATTAGTAAAACGAAAATAAAGACAACTATCCCTCCTGATATGAGTAGCAGGAAATTATGAAACCCTTGTAGCTCCTCCATAAGAGGGCTTGCTGGAGTTTGTAGCAACATTTGCCACGCCTGAGGTTCTGATGCTAGGCAATCATGAACAAATAAAAGACATAAAATTACAAATTTTTTCATATTTGGTATTAGTGGGTTTGATTCTATGTGTTATACTTAGCTAATATAAAATGATATGCAGTTTTATTAAAGTAAAAAATGACTCTAATGTTGGAAAAGCTTGAAGAATTTATCATTGACTTTAAGCTGCCTTCTGATACGATTCGGTTCAAAATGATTTAAGATTACAATATGGCTGGTCATTCAAAATTTAAAAATATTCAACACCGAAAAGGTGCACAAGATAAGAAAAGAGCAAAAGTTTTTACTAAGCTAATTAGAGAAATTATCACTGCTGCTAAAATGGGAACTGATGTAAGCAATAATCCACGCCTGCGGAATAGCATAGCTGCAGCACGCAGTCAGAATTTGCCAAAGGATCGAATAGATAAGGCAATAAGTGCAGCAAGTGATTCGAATAATAACGAAAATTATGCAGAGATTAGATATGAAGGCTTTGCTCCTGGTGGGATTGCGATAATAATAGAGGCTTTAACTGATAATAAAAATCGTACGGCTGCGGAAATTAGAGCAGCTTTTAGCAAATTTGGTGGTAATTTAGGTGAAACTGGAAGTAGCAGTTATATGTTTGATCATCTTGGAGTAATACAATATCCGGCAAATTTAGCAACAACAGAAGCTATGTTTGACAGTAGCCTAGAGGCTGGGGCAAAAGATGTGATTTCTGAAGAAGATACATATTTAATCTACACGGATATTGAGGACTTTATGCAAGCTGTTGATTTTCTGACCAATAAATATGGACATCCTGAAGAATCTTACGTAGGTTGGGTGCCTAAAAATACCATAATTATAGAAGATAATGATAAAGCAGAGAAGCTATTAAAATTAGTGGATATTTTAGAAGAAAGCGATGACGTACAAAAAGTTTTTGGTAATTATGAATTATCTGATGCAATTTATCAAGCTATGAAGGACATTTAATATGGATTGCCAAATTATTGTTTTAGCTGCCGGTAATGGGAGAAGAATGGAATCTTCGTTACCAAAAGTAATGCACGAAGTTGGTGGTAGACCTATGCTTGATAGGGTGATAACAAATGCTAACAAAGTGACTAACGATATCATTTTAGTTCGTTCATTGCAATTAGAAGAATATACCTCTTCTTATAAGGAGGTTTGTAAATTTGCATTACAGCTAGAACCTCTTGGTACTGCTCATGCAGTATATACTGCTTTAGACTTAGTTGACGATAATAAAATTATAGCAGTGCTGTACGGAGATAATCCTTTAATCACCGCAAATATTATTAATGATTTACTAGACCACCTAGTTTCTACCAATTCAGCCATTACAACGTTATGCTTTAGACGTGATAACCCGGGGCAATATGGACGAATAGTTACTGATGAACTAGGATATTTCTTAAAAATTGTGGAATTTAAAGAGGCAACGAGTGAAGAACAAGCTATAACAATTTGTAATTCTGGTATTATGGCTTTTGAAGCTGGTATATTAAAAAAATATCTACCTAGTATTTTTTTAGGTAAGGTTGATAGATCAAAAGAGTTGTATTTGACCGCCCTTGTAAAAATAGCTAAGGATAGCGGAGAAAAAGTATCATATTTGCTATCTTCAGACCACGACATAGTGCTTGGAGTAAATACTAAACAGGAGCTAGAAGAAGCTAATAAAACTATTGCTAAGTTAATGGGAAGGTAATACACACAAAATTCTTCAACGTCATTGCGAGGAGTAGAAGGTGAAATTTGCACCATCGCAGTGGTACTATTTTTGTTATTGTTTTGTACCCTTGAAGCCTTAATACCCATAAGCTTTTCTCCTATAATTTTAATTATACATTATTTTCTTTAGAAATCGATCGAAGAAAATGTATTAGTAAGAAGAATTATTATTGCTACACCTGCTATTAAAATCATGGTTGATGACATAGTGGCAAGTAGGAATGGCATTTTTGGTAGTTAATACTACTATGTACATTAACTACTGATTACAATTATACTACGCTGCAGGGTGTAAAGGTAATTTTATTATAGAGTAAGAATTGATTGATGGTGATATATCGAGAGTACTAAAAATTTCAACAAGGGCTGTGGTGAGGTCATGAATCATTTGGTCGGTATGGTTAGGTGTTGGGATGATTCTTAAACGTTCTGTGCCACGTGGTACTGTTGGGAAGTTAATATGCTGAACATAAATATTATATTTATCCAACAACATTTTAGAAGCTTGTTTGGCTTTAATTGGATCACCGATAATTATTGGTATAATATGGCTATCATTTTTAAAATAATTCACTTTAGCTTTATCAAAAGATTCTTTTACCTTGGCTATTACCTTTTGGTAAGTTTCCCTCTCTATATTAGAATTTTTTAAATGACGAATACTGGCAGTTGCTGCTGAAGCAATAACTGGGGGTAGAGAGGTGGTGAATATAAAACCGGGGGCAGTAAGTCTTATAGAATCTATAATCTGACGATCAGCTGCAATATAGCCACCAATAACGCCGTAAGCCTTACCAAGCGTTCCTTGGATGATATTAATTTTATCAGCACAGCCTTGAAGCTCGGCAATGCCAGCACCATACTTGCCGTATAGACCCACTGTATGTACTTCATCAATAAAGGTTAAAGCATTATATTTTTTAGCTAAGTTCACTATTTTTTCTATGGGAGAAAATAATCCATCCATAGAATAAGCTGACTCAAAAACAATAATCTTTGGTCTATTAATATCCACTCCTTTGAGTAATTCTTCAAGATGTTGAATATCAATATGTCGATAAATATGTTTTTCAGCTTTTGAGTTACAGATACCGGAAATAATAGAAGCGTGATTTAATTCATCTGAGAAAAAAACTATATTAGGCATTATTTTTGCCAGTGTTGCAAGGGTAGTATCATTGGCAACATAACCGGACGTAAATACTAAAGCTGATTCTTTATTATGTAGGGTTGCTAGTTCTTGCTCTAATTCTATTATGCAGCTATTATTGCCGCCTATATTTCTTGTACCACCAGAACCAATTCCATATTTGGTTGTAGCCTCTAGAGCAGCTTTGGTAACATCTGGATGCTTACTCATACCAAGATAATCATTGATACACCACATAACAATTTCTTTATCACCATGCCAAGCAGACGGAAAGTTATCTGCCTGCCTTTGAACAGGAACAAATTCACGATATCTGCCTTCTTGTTTAATTCTAGTTATGTGATTATCAAATATATTATTATAGTTAGACATTATATTATTTTTTTATACAGTTTAAAACCTACCTAACCTCAGGTTACCTACGTCCAAATAATCGCTCAATATCTTTGAGTTTGAGTTCGATGTAAGTTGGTCTACCATGATTACACTGACCAGAAAATGGGGTTTTTTCCATTTGTCTTAATAATTCATTCATTTCTTCAGAAGATAATTTACGACCTGCTCTGATAGCATAATGACATGCATAGGTTTCTGTAACATGTTCAATCAATTGAATCAAGGAAATATTTTCACCAAGATCAGATAAATTATCTGCCAAGTCTTGGATAAGTCGGTTTATATCGGTATTTCCAAGTAAGCTTGGACTCTCTGATACAATGATAGATCGCTCGCCAAATTTTTCTAGGCTTAAACCTAATTTAGAAAGATCATCCTTTTTATTATACAATAAATCAGCTCTTTTGACATCCGGTAATTCTACTATCTCAGGCATGAGTAATCGTTGCTTAATTAAGCCATTGTTACTTATCATTTGCTTAATTTTCTCATATCCCAAACGCTCATGTGCTGCATGTTGATCTACGATAATAATACTATCTGCTGTTTGTGATATTATATAAGTGCCGTGCAGTTGGGCTCTTGCTGCTCCTAGTGCAACATTAGGTTTTTTGCATAACTCTACTTCTGCTGGTAATTTAGGCAATGGTGCTAGACTCGAATCCATAACGGAATTTGCCATACTGCTTGAAGGATGAGGTTTCAATCCTCCTGCAGATTCCCTAGTAGAAGTGAATTTTGCAAGAGGTTTATTATTACAATCTAGGTCTAGGATATCATCCTCTAGCACTTCTACTTTAGCATGTGGGTCTGTCTTTATTAATTGTTGCTGAACATTAGAACTATCATTGTGCCTAGGAATGGTTAAATTTTGAGCCTTATAAGTACTGATATTATCAGATATACTTAAACCATTTGGATATACTTTGTTAGAAGAGGTATGGTTCTTTTGAAATGCCTTATTTGTTTTAACAAAGTTAGTAGTAGTATTTCGAAAAAGACCTAAGGCAGTTGTGGCAACATTCGTTGACACCATATGACTTCTAGTGGCAAGGGCATCTTTGATAGAGCTTATCAGTAATCCCCGTATAGTACCCGGATCATGAAACCTTACTTCTGTTTTGGCAGGATGTACATTAACGTCAACCATGTGGGGATCTATCTGTAGAAACAAAACTGAAACTGGATGTCTATCCCGAGCTAAATAATCCTGATAAGCTAGTCTTAGAGCGATTTGTAGTAATTTATCCTTAACGGGTCTATTATTAACAAATAAAAACTGATCCTCAGCAGAAGCTCTATTAAAGGTAGGAATGCTGGTAAAGCCATATACTGATATTTCCGGTCTTTGTAGATTAATATGGACAGAATTTTCAATAAAATCATAACCCAATATATCAATTATTCTTTGCTTTAACAGATCATCAAAATTTCCATCTTGACCTTTTACTTTTATGATATTTTTGCCATCATGAGATAAATTAATACTGATTTTAGGATGAGCTAATGCAATTTTCTTGATTACATCAACCGAAGCTGCCAATTCAGTTTTATCAGATCTTAAGAACTTTAGTCTTGCAGGGGTGGCAAAGAATAAATCACGTATTTCAATCTTAGTACCCTCGTTATGAATGGTAGGTTTAATCTCTTTATTATACCCACCGCTAGATTGTATATGATAAGCCCTATCAGCCCCACGTGCCTTTGAAGTAATCAACATCTTACTTACAGAACCTATTGAAGGTAATGCCTCTCCGCGAAAGCCAAAAGTGTGAATATTTTGTAAATCTGACTCATCAAGTTTAGAAGTAGTATGACGTTCTACAGCAATTTTTAGATCTTCTTCAGACATGCCTATTCCGTCATCAGAAATAATAATAAGATTTTTCCCTGCTTGCTGTAAGCTTATATCTATCTTAGTGCTAGCTGCATCAATAGCATTCTCAACTAGTTCTTTTACCACCGAGGCTGGTCGTTCAATTACTTCCCCAGCAGCGATGCGGTTTATAGTACTATCTGACAGGAGTTTTATCTTCATTACTTACTAACACAAATGTTTTACTACAATAAGGACACACAATAGAGCCTTTGGTTGAATCAATCTTCAAATAAATTCTTGGATGATCAAAAGGTGGTTCTTTGCCAAAACATGATACGGATGTAGAGATAGTCTCAATAATTTCCATATTTTGCATAAATTTGAAGCTATATAAGAGTTTTTTAGTATCTTACTACTATAAAACATAAGTGAAATTTATTCAAAATAAAAATCACTAATTATATTAGTGGTCTAGAAAATAATGATATAATAGAGAAAGAATCCTTTCACCAAACCATTTTATTAAATTGTTGGTAAAAATTTTAAAAATCATTTTACTAACCACTATAATCATTATGGTGATAAGGAAACTATAAATAATATCAGCTGGGTAATGCATAGCAAGAGTAATACGTGAGACTGCCACTAATAAAACAATCAAAAAGGCTATAATTTTTTGCCACATTGTTATATATGACCAAATACAGTAAGATACCATTAATGCTAATCCGGAGTGACTGCTTGGAAAACTGGATAAACATCTTTCAACTTCAACATTAGCAATTGTTACAAAACTATTAAGAGGTAATGAGCAAAATGGTCTAGGTATATTAACCGAAAACTTAAATAGAGCATAAGTACAACCGAATATAGCATAAATTATACCAATCATTACCATTTTATTATATATAGACCAAAATTTGATCTGACGCTGATTAAAATCTTGAATCTTTTTTAACTGGATATAGAAATATCCACAATATATAAAATAAACGATAGCAAAGTTGGTAATATTAAAACAATAAGAGATAATTTGTAGAATATAAGCTATTATGCTAAAATGGTTAGTAATTCTATTGATCCACAAGAATATCTCTTGATTAAGACCATGGAAATTATATAAAAGTTCAAACATTTTCAATTTCAATTTCAATTTTGTTTGGTTTAAGTATATGCTACAAATAACAGTGCTAGGATGTGGCTCATCACTTGGTATGCCGATAATTAATTGTGATTGCAATATATGCACTTCTACTTCAAGTTACAATAAAAGAACTAGATCATCAATATACATCGATGATGGTAATAGTCAAATTCTTGTTGATTTTGGTTTTGATATCAAGAATCAATTAATGCGAGAAAAGATTAAAAAATTGGATGGTGCTATATTAACCCATTATCATGCAGATCATGTTAACGGTATTGATGAGTTACGTGTATTTCCATTTTTCCAAAAAATACCACTAGAAATCTTTTCTGACAGTAGCACAGCATTGAAAATTGAGAATCGTCACCAACATTTATTTGCTCCAGATAAACTGATTGCAAGACCGGTAGATTTTTTTGCAAAGTTTAAAATTAATACCATAGATGTACAATTCTTCAGACAACATCATGGTCCTATAGATAGTTTAGGTATTAGAATGGATGATTTTGTATATTCTAGTGATGTGCTAGCTTTTCCGGCAGAATCTAAATCATTCTTGAAAAATATCAATGTTTGGATATTAGACTGTATGGCGTATGAATCTAATGATTGCCATGCAGGATTAGATAAAATTTTACAGTGGAACGATGAATATAAACCTCAGCAAATATTATTAACGAATATGAATCATTTTATTGATTACCATGAGATATCAAAAATATTGCCAAGTAATATAAAACCTCTATATGATGGTTACAAATTTATAGTTTAACAAACCTGAGTTACCCCAATTCGGGATAAAAATTAGTTAATTCTCATCCCGAATTCACTTAGGTCTATCAACTTTTCAAATTATTAGGAGTATATGATAATACTCGATAAGGTTTCAAGAAATTATGGCAAAACCTATGCTGTTAAAGATATTAGTCTTGAGTTCAAGAAAAAAGAAACTATAGCGATTATAGGATCTTCTGGTAGTGGTAAATCTACTTTATTGCGAATTATCAATGCTTTAGAAGTTCCCACCAGTGGGCATGTGTTAATCGATGACAAAAAATTGACGCAAAAAAATAAAAGGAAACTTTGTCTTAAAATTGGCATGGTTTTTCAAGCGTTTAATCTTTTTCCGCACTTAAATGTCCAAGATAATTTAATATATGCTCCTGTTAATATTTTAGGAATGAAGCAAATGGCTGCCATTGCTAAGGCAGAGAAATTATTAGAACAATTTGGTTTAAGACAAAGAATTACCGCCTTTCCTGTCAATTTATCTGGGGGACAGAAACAAAGAGTGGCGATTTGCCGAGCCTTGATGATGAATCCAGAAATAATGTTATTTGACGAGCCTACTTCAGCTTTAGATCCTGAAAATATTAAAGATATTATTGAAATTATCTCTTTATTAAAAAGTCAAATGACGATGATTGTTGTTACTCACCATATTAAATTTGCCAAAGCGATAGCGGATAGGATCATTTTTATGAATCACGGACAAGTTTTAGCTGATCAGCCGGCAGTAGAGTTTTTTGAAAAACCCAAATCTCATAGAGCAAGATTATTTTTAGAGAATATAGGTGATTTAATGTGAGTAATAAAAGTCTTATAAAGTTAATAATTATTCTATGCATTAGTATTGTCATTACTTTCTGTGCACGTAAACTAGTAGCTGTACAATTTGCTGCTTTTTCTTGGG
This sequence comes from Candidatus Tisiphia endosymbiont of Metellina segmentata, assembly GCF_964030715.1. Taxonomy (NCBI): domain Bacteria; kingdom Pseudomonadati; phylum Pseudomonadota; class Alphaproteobacteria; order Rickettsiales; family Rickettsiaceae; genus Candidatus Tisiphia; species Candidatus Tisiphia endosymbiont of Metellina segmentata. The sequence goes on along the minus strand of NZ_OZ034919.1, from coordinate 1,447,606 downwards.
ATAACCAAAAAAGTATAACTTGTTTTATAATGATTTTGGTGATTATCAGTATAGTTTATAATTCCTTTAGTCAAAAAGGTATAAGGATACTCTCTATTCAATTATTAACTTGGGGCGGAATTTTCTTAATTATAATTACTAGTTATGCTTTCAAGTTTGAGTTAAATTACGCCGCTCAAAGAGTCATATCCGTACTAATACCATCATATAATTGGGTCAATAAACAAGGAGAATTAGTAATTAGCCGTAGTAACAATGGGCATTTCTATGTTAACGCCGTGGCAAACGGAATAAAAATTAAATTTATGATTGATACCGGAGCAAGTGATGTTGCTCTTACTATTAGTGATGCTAAAATGCTAGGATTTGACTTATCAAAACTAAATTACACTAAAACTTACTCTACAGCTAATGGTACGAGTAGGGCTGCTCCCGTGAGATTAAATAGTGTTGAGATTGGTAGAGGAGCTTTTTTTAGAAATGTTGAAGCTCACATAGGTACTGGCGGTCTTGACGTATCGTTACTAGGCATGTCGTTATTAGAGCGTTTTAAAGGTTTCAGAATAGATCGAGATATGTTGATTTTGAGTTATTAGGTGTATACTCTTCTAGGAAACAACTATCTAACATATTGATTTTCGAGCATTTTTGCTTCTTCCATTATGAACTTGATAGCACTTATCAAGTGTTAGCTCCTAACAAACTGCGTCTAAGAGTTTGTTTTTACATAATGCGTAGTGGTGCTACTTTGAAGAATTGCGTTGTCGATATCGTTTTTGGTGTAGTACCATTACTTACATTGGTATTTTTAGGCAAAGTCTCCATGCACCGTAGCTCGGATAACAGCGAAACTACTTATTTTGACTTCGTATATCAGCAACTATCGTCTGCAATTGATCTAGATCTACCATTCCTGCTATTAATTTACCATTAATAATATAAGCAGGTACTCCCTGTATTTTTAAACCCTTTGCTAACTTAACATTTTTGTCGATGAGATTTTTTATTTCATCTTTATTGATTTCTTCCGCAATTACTTCAGGATTTAGATCATTTACTAGTAACAATTTTTCTACAGATTCTTTGGTAATAGATTTTAAGTCCATTAAACCATTATGAATATCTTGAAACTTACTCGGAGTGGTTTTATAAACAGCTAAAGCAATAGTTGCAGCATAATTAGATGCATCACCAAGAATCGGGAACGGTTTTAAAACGACTTTAACCCACGTATCTAATTTGATTAACTGGTTAATAAAGTTATGACCTTTTCTACAATAACTACAATTATAATCATAAAAAGTAGCGATGACTACATCTCCATTCGGGTTACCAAGTGCAGGAGATGTAAGAGCATCTTCTATTTCAGATTTATTATCTTTTATATATTCGCCAGTTTTTATTTCCATTTCTTGCATTTTACGCTGCTGAAGACCTTCTATTGCCTGAATGATTATTTCGGGATTATTTAATAAATATTCTTTTATAATTTGTTCAGTTTTTTCCACTTCTTCTTTTCTGTCTAACACTTGCTGATCGAGAGTGTTAATCGAAACCGTAGTAGAAGCACTAGGAGTCTTCATAGTTTTATAAGCAAATAATGCTAGAAGAACAACAACAATAATTAATAATACTTTACCAACAACATTATGCATAATATTTTTCTATTAAATAGATTAGTTTGTTATAAATGGTTTATTAGTCCAAGTTATATAGTATATTGGCGTCCATATGTGACACTCATGTACCTTATTTCAGCATTTTAGTTACTTTTCTATAATTTTCAAGCATTTTAGTTATTTGCCGATAATTTACTTTACCTATTGGTAGAATTGGTATTTCTTTAACAGGGATAATAACTGGTATATTCTTTTGGTTTGAGTCTATTGAATTTTTATGCATTATTTCTGTGAATTTTTCACTATTTATGGTCTGACTTGTGGTCAATAGAAAAATCTGTTTGTCTTTATTATCATCAGGGCAAATAGCAACATGCTTACTATCAACATCGATCATATTAGCTAAATCCTCTATTAATATCAGCGTAATTACTTCTTCTATTGTAACAAATTGCTGAATACGACCTAATAAGGTAAGATATCCATCTTCATCAATTTTTACTATATCTCCAGTATCATACCATCCCAAACCCAATTCTTCTGATGATGTAGGGTGGATAATTCCGGGATTATTAGAGTGCATATAGCCAAGCATAATATTTGGTCCTTTGATGAATAGTTGTCCTACCCCCTCTATTCCAATAGACCTCTCGCATAATTCTATTTCTGCTGGTAATTTATTCGTACTACCGGTACTCTGCTCTTCACCTACATTTGAGTACGCTACGGTTCGAAGCTCCGTGGTTTCTTTAAATTCCCCAGCAGAAACAAATTCTGCAAGAGGTCTATTGTGAATTGGTCTAATATAATATTCTATTTTAGGCATCAAACGCCCTACACTTCCAGCACGATAATGCATTGGGGTATTACAAGATATTATTGGAGATGTTTCTGACGTACCATATCCTTCAAAAATTCTTATACCAAACTTATCAAGCCATAATTCCCTTGTGTCTTTTCTCAGTTTCTCACTACTGGCAAATACGTATCTTATAGAATAAAAATCGTAAGGATGAGCATAGACAGCATAACCATGCAAAAATATATCCGTACCAAACATAATTGTCGCTCCGATATCGTATATTACCTCAGGAATACTCCTATAATGCAGAGAAGACGGGTAAAGAAACACTGGTATAGCATTGAGTGTCATCATTATTGTTCCAGATAAACCAAAACAGTGAAAAAGCGGTAAAGCCATAAATGCAAAATCATCAGGACTAAAATGTACCTTAGCTAGAAGTTGGCATCGATTAGCCTGCAAGTTCCTATGTGATAATACTACAGCTTTAGCTGTTGCTGAAATACCAGAAGTAAATACTACAACTGATGGATCATTATCATGATAACTGCTACATATATTGTTGTAATAACTTTGTGGGAAGAAGCTGGCAATAATAGCCTTAATTTTTAAATATAAATCAATTCTTTGTGTTAAATCTTCAAGATAAATAATTTTTATATTGGCTGCTAAGATTTTTGCTACCACTTCCTGTAATCCAGCTTTTTCAACAAACTGTTTTGAAGTATATACCATTTTAACTGACGTTGTTTTACATGAAGCCACTATATTGCTCACCTCACTCATATAGTCAATCATAACTGGTCGACGGCAGCAGGCTTGCATAGCATAAAAAGTAACCATAGTTTCAACCATATTAGGTAGCATAAGACCTACATAGTCAGCTACTTCCGTATCCTGTTTTATTAAATTTGCTAAAGTAAAAGATCCCAATATTAATTGGCGATAGGTAACAGATTTATTATCAATATCTTGTATTATTTTTTTGTTAAAACCGTAAGCTTTTGCTGTCTCAATTAGAGACTGAAATATAGTATTTTGATAATCAGAGCTTTCAAACATCATATCAGCCATGATATCATAAAGAGCCTGACCTATATATTTACGCTTTTCCCTATTATCTATATTCGGCTTAGAAGGAAATTTTACTGGTGGCAAAATAGTAATAGTAACCTTAGGAAATATCCGTGTTTTTAATATATTCTTAAGTTTAGAAAAATGAGTAAATTGTGTACCATCTATTCTTACAGGTAGAATTGTCGCATCAGATTTCTCAGCAATCATGCCAGGTCCTTCATATATCTTCATTAAGGAACCAGTAATACTTATTCTTCCTTCAGGGAATATAACAACTTTTTTATCTTTTTGTACTTCCCTAATCAAGCTCTTTATAGCCATTGAATTAGAAGGATCAATTGGTAAAGTTTTTGCCATCGTTAAGAATGGTTTTACCCACCACACTTTAGCCATAGTTGTATTAATGGCAAAAGTCATTTCTTCAGGTAGATAAGTTGCCAGTAAGGCAGGATCAAGATATGAAATATGATTGGCGATAACTACTGATCTTTTACCAGCTTTATAAAAATTTTCAATACCTTTTACTTCCACTCTGTACATGCAATCAAAAAGAAATTTTAAAATAGCTCGGTTAACAGCAAAAGGTACTATTTTTACTTCGGGAATTAATTGATAAATATAATAAGCTACCACTATGTTGAGCAGACTAATAAATAATATAACGGATGGTATCGAATATTCCCAATAGAACAACAACGACAATATTGCAGTGGAGCCAGCCATAAATATAGCATTAACAAAATTATTTATAGCAATTATTCTACTACGATGAGCTGAAGAACTCAAATATTGTAATACTGCAAAAAGTGGAACAATATATAGCCCCGCAATGGCAGCTATAAAAAATAAATCGATAATGATTCGCCAATTATGCTTTTTAGATAAAAAGACAAATATACTCTTTAACTGTTCCGGTTCATAATGAACTGCACTAATGCGACTGGCAAAAAATAAATCAATACCAAATATACTGATACCAAGTGCCGAGACAAAAACATATTTCGTGGTAATTTCATTTCCAAAAATCTTACTACACCAAAAAGAACCAACCCCTACTCCAATTGAAAATGTTGCAAGGAACAAATTAGCAACATTTTCATCCGCTCCAAAAGTATCTTTGGCAAGAGATGGAATTTGAGCAAGTATTGCTGCACTGATAAACCAAAACCAAGATATACCAAGAATTGCCAAATATACTTGCTTTTTAGCTTTAGCATATTTAATCATTTCTATACTTTCACGAAATAAATTTAAATTTATTTTAATTTCACAGTTAGAATTATTCGATCTTGGCATAAAATAACTAGCAACAACACCAACCATAGCAATTATTATCAGAATAGTGATGATTAAATTGCCACTTATAGTGTAGTATCCTCCAATAATAGTACCAACTAAAATAGAGATAAATGTTCCTGCCTCAACAAATCCATTAGCTCCCAATAGTTCATTTTTGTATAAATGATCTGGCAGAACACTGTATTTGATTGGTCCAAAAAATGTCGAATGTATACCCATAAGAAATATAGACAAAAAAAGTATTACTAAATTATTATTGAAAAATCCATAAGTAGCGAAAAACACTATGGCGAGTTCAAATAATTTAATGATTTTAACTAAAGTTGCTCGCTCATATCTATCAGCCACTTGACCTGCAATACTTGCAAATATAACAAAAGGCAATACAAAAATAGTATTAGCAGCAAGTACAAGCAATTGGGTTGATTCTACCAATTGACTAGATAGTTTATAAGTAATTAATATAATTAGAGCATTTTTTAGTATACTATCATTCATACAACCACAAAATTGTACTATGAAGATAGGCAAAAAACGCATATCTCGAAATAAATATAATTGATTTGATGGCATGCTTTCTCCAGAGACATATTTAGTTGTAGTATAGTATGTAATTTGTTACTCGATAATCAACTTTTTTCTAAGGCATAACAATTGGCTTATTGCAGGACAAATTTTTGTGTTAGCATTTATAATGCTGAAACTTTTAGGTTAATAAGGTTGTAAAAATTAAGGTAAAATTTTATGTATAGACTCTTTAAGATTATTTTTAATTTTCTGAAATTCTTCCGTGATATTATTTAGTTTACTTATTTTTTCTAAAAATTCTTTCATTTCATTTTTTTTAAGTAATGGTATGTGTATATTACAAAGCTGTTCATAAGTTAAATTCGCTCTAACAGCTCCATATTTTGTATCGTATTTGCCAATAATGGATAAATAATATTTTGACTTTAAAATATGTAATAAATATTCGGATGGTAGAATATCTTGGAATTTTTTTAAAACTCTAAAGACGGTATAAATACCACTTACATAACCACCGCTTAAATCCTCAAAGACTAAACCTAAAGAACCCACATTAATCCTATGCGGATTATATACCAAATCTCCAGCTTGAACCTGCTTGTATTTTTGGTTTATGTCCTCACCTTTTAAAATTTCATTGTCAAAAACACCAATACTATTACTTACACCTAAAATTCTAAAATCTGTAATTGGCTGTAAAGAGGGCTCTGTTTTTTCTGTTATCTCCTCAATATAATTACCAAGTTTTATAATATCACCTTTTAAATTAGCAAAAATATCAAAATAATCATAAATCCACAAACTATAACCATTCTTGGCGATTTCAGTTGATGCTATTATAGCAGATTCAATTTCTAAAACAGTCTTTTTATTGTTGAAAGCATCAAGTGCAGCTGGCAAATCATTGTCCTTAATTGGCTTCTTTCTTGAACCAAGTTCATGACCAACCGCATTAACTGCAAAAAAGAATGTGTTTGATATCTTTCTGTTTTTCTCGAAATACACAATACTTGTTTTTGTTGGTGTGTAAGGTTCAAAAAGCTTTCTTGGCAATGAAACAATAGAAACATTTGATGAATTATTAAAAATATACTCTCTTACCTTTCCAACATCGCCCCCATCTGAAAGAAAGTTTTCTTTTACAAGTAAACAAGCTCTACCACCTAGTTTTAAAGCTTCAAAGCAATGTAAAGCACAAATAGCGTCACCATTATTTGATTGAATTGGATACAAATACCCAAACCTTGTTTGTTGCGAATATGGTGGATTTGTAATTACAATATCATATTTTTGATTTACATAATCAGACAGGGTATCTTGTTTTTTGATATTACTATGTCCGTCTCCGAACAAAATCATATTCATTTTTGCAATTCTTGCATTTACAGTAATCTCAGAACCGTAAATTGTTTTTTTTCTTAGAATATTTTGCATCTCATCGTTAAATGAAGTTCTGATTTTTAAATATCTAAACGCTTCAATTAAAAACCCTCCTGTACCACAAAAAGGGTCATAAATGGTTTCGCCAATTTTAGGATTAACCATACTTATCATTGTTCTTACAATGTTTCTAGGTGTAAAATATTCACCTAAATCTTTAATTTTGATGCCTTGGTAAGCATTTTTTAAAAAATACTCAAAAGCATCACCATTCACATCACTATCTGAAGCTGTAAGGTTAAGTTTTGAAATCTCATAAATAATCTCTTCAAAAATATCAGGTGAATTAATAGGGAATGCTTCGCTAAAAATATCACCATATTTCTTGTTAATCTTAATCCAAACAACATCTTTCACATATTGATACAATTCGTTTCCTTTTCTCTGAGAAAATGAACTCCATCTAAGGTACTCATCTAATGTATTCTCCTCACCCCCCAACATCTTTAGAACAGAAATCTCATCAAGAATTTTTAAAAACAAAATATCAGAAAATGCTCCAAATCTATCAAGACCTGCTTGTAGACCATCTTCTCTTAGTAAATTAGCTGCCCTTTTAAATATCTTAATAAGCTCGTCTCTTGAATGCTGAATAAAATTTACTGCAGATAGTATTTCAGATCCTTCGTTAACAAATCTGAGTGCCGTATGATGATTTACAAATTGCCTTACATCTTCTCCATCAATTTTAAGATTACGCCCATTATACAAATATTGGGTTTCAATATAACTTCCATTATAAGCAAATATAAGTGGCGTATTTAGTGGTTTAGCATACAAATTCAATACTTGGTTTATTGCTAATTGTATACTTTCATTCGGTTTTTTTGCCTCAATTATTATTATTGGTTCATTACTTCCTTCCTTGTATAGCACAAAGTCAGGCATTTTACCGTTAAGTAATTCTTTTTGCTTTGTAAGTTTCACTCTTTGTTGAAATACGTTACATTTTGGGTCTTTTTCATCGACAATCCAACCAAGATTATCAAGTTGGACTAAAATATCATGCGTTACAGACGCTTCTAATCTTTTAGTATACATATAGAATATTCCAATTTCACAAAACAGCTTGTTTTATCAACAAATTAAACATATCGTAATTATCTCTGTTATTATATCTACAGAACTCATCAACGTATTTTTGCGAGTGTTGTGATGATACACGGTAATAAATAACCTGAATTTAATATAACAAGTTATTCCAAATTCGGTTATATCTATAAATATAACAGATTTTTATGATCCACTAATAGCTGTTTTCATTATTTTTGCGGTATTGCTTATTTTGTTCATCCCCTAACCAGTACATTACTATTACTCTACTATTACTCATTCTTTAAAAGGCTTATTCTTATCCCAAACTAATGGTTAATTGGAACAGAAAGTACTTTAAATTAAGTTAGCTCTAAGGCTGCTTCTTCTAGTACATTAATTTGATCTCGTATTTTTGCCGCCTGTTCAAATTCTAAATTACTAGCCTTTTCATACATTTCCTTCTTTAATCTATCGATATGAGCTTTCAATTTCATTGGATTGTCCAATAATATATGAGTTTGTTTTTTATTATCTAACTTACTATCCAATTTTTCTAATTCGATTAGTGCATGGATATGGTGATTAATTGTCTGCGGTACTATACCATGTTGCCTATTATATTCCTCCTGAATTTTTCTTCTTCTATATGTCTCACCTACAGCCTTATCAATAGACTTGGTGTTGCGATCTGCGTAGAGTATTACTCTTCCTTGACTATTCCTTGCAGCCCTGCCGATAGTTTGAATTAATGAGACTTCAGAACGCAAAAAACCTTCTTTATCAGCATCAAGTATCGCAACAAGTCCACATTCTGGAATATCTAAACCTTCTCGCAATAAATTAATACCAACAATACTATCTATAGTACCTTGGCGTAAATCTCTTATGATTTCCATACGTTCAAGAGTATGAACATTAGAGTGCAAATATGATACTTTATACCCTAATTCTTGTAGATAATTTGTTAAATCTTCTGACATTTTTTTAGTTAATGTTGTCACTAAAACACGAAATCCTGCATTTATCGTAGATTGAATTTCGTTTAGCAAATCTTCAACTTGGTTGGTTGCTGGTTTTATAATACATTCTGGGTCAAGTAGCCCTGTTGGTCTAATAATTTGCTCAACCGTAACTCCTGCTGTTTCTTCCAATTCGAAAGACCCCGGTGTAGCCGAAACAAAAACCGTTTGAGGTCTAAAATCTTGCCATTCTTCAAATTTTAATGGTCTGTTATCTAAGGCTGATGGAAGGCGAAACCCGTGTTCCACTAATACTTCTTTTCTTGCCCTATCACCATTATACATTGCTCTAATTTGCGGGACAGATACGTGACTTTCATCGACAAATAGTAAAGCATCTTTAGGCAAATATTCAAATAAGGTTGGCGGGGGTTGCCCATTTGCTTTACCAGTTAGGAATCGAGAGTAATTCTCAATGCCTTTGCAACTGCCAGTTTCCATCATCATTTCCATATCATATTGGGTACGTTGATTTAATCTTTGAGCCTCTACTAATTTATCATGTGCTTTAAGAAATTCTAAGCGTCGTTGTAATTCCTCTTCAATTTGCGATATAGCATTTTGTACTACTTCTTTAGGTGTTACAAAGTGGGACTTAGCATAAATCACAGCTTGATCCAATTTAGCTAATTTTTCACCTGTAAGCGGATCAAATTCGCTTATATATTCAAGTTCATTGCCAAAAAATGACAATCGCCAAGCTTTATCGTTATAATGTACTGGAAATATATCAATATTATCACCTTTTACCCTAAACGTACCGCGTTCAAACCCCACATCATTACGCTCATATTGTAAATTTACTAAGTCATTAAGCAATTTATCTCTAGCATAAGTTTCTCCAGACTTAAGGCTTATTGTCATCTGATAATAAAGATTTGGTGAACCAAGACCATAAATACAAGAAACTGAGGATACAACAATTACATCCCGACGTTCCAGCAGTGACCTAGTAGCAGAGTGTCTTAATAAATCTATTTGTTCATTTATCGAAGAATCTTTTTCTATATAAGTATCGGTTTTTGCAATATATGCTTCAGGTTGGAAATAATCATAATATGATACAAAATATTCAACGGCATTATTGGGAAAAATTGCCTTCATTTCTGAATAAATTTGTGCAGCTAATGTCTTATTATGTACCATAATAAGCGATGGTCGACCGGTTCTCTCAATAATATTTGCCATAGTAAAGGTCTTACCAGAACCAGTAATACCAAAGAGTATTTGTGAACGCATTCTAGATTCAAGACCTTTAACGATTTCATTAATTGCTTTTGGCTGATCGCCAGCTGGACTATATTTAGATACTATTGAAAACTTATTTATCATTAACTTGTAACTTGCTAAAAGTTTATTATATGTGGATAATAGTTTTATAACCAATTAAATAGGGTAACTCTTATGAAAAGCATTCTTTTTTATACGGTCATCATTTATACATTAACATATTGTCCCTATTGCACTAAGGCCAAAAAGCTACTTGATCAAAAAAATATACCTTATCAAGAAATTATCGTAGACAATTATAGTGACAAGCAAAGATTAGAGTTGCAAGCTAAAGCTAATGGACAACGTACATTACCACAAATATTTATTAATGATAAGCATATTGGTGGATGTGATGCTCTTCATAAACTTGAAGAAGAAGGTAAGTTAGATGAATTAGTAAAATAATATCATATAATTATGACAGCAAAAATTCTAAGAATAAAAGTATTAAGTCATGGTAACTTGGTTTGAATATACTTGACTTATGGGTGATAATAATTTACTTTAACGCAGGTTACATGGCGGATGTAGCTCAGTTGGTTAGAGCATCAGATTGTGGATCTGAGGGTCGCGGGTTCAAGTCCCGTCATTCGCCCCATATTTGTTAGGTTAAAAATTCTTCTCTCAGATAAAGCCATAGGGTAATTTAAAAGTCACGATCAGTAGTTGCTATTAGCGAAAAATATCTATTGTATTTTCATGTTTGAGAAGCAGCAATAAATTAAGCATTCGTAGCTCAGCTGGATAGAGCGTTGCCCTCCGAAGGCAGAGGTCGTTGGTTCGAATCCAATCGAATGCACCAATTGCTTGAGAGTCTAAGGATTTAATAATGAGTGAAAAAGGTTCTATAATAGTGCTTTTTACCTTTTGCACAAATTTGATATTTATTATAAAGGTTACCAACGTACTTCTGGGGGTAGAGACATTAATATTGCTTCAACGTTGCCATCTGTCATTAAGCCAAACATTGTCCCACGATCATATAATAAGTTAAATTCAACATATCTACCACGACGCACTAATTGATAATCCTTTTGTTCATTAGTCCAAGGCAGTAGCATCTTTGTTCTAACAATTTCAGGATATACTGTTAAAAATGTTTGTCCTACGTCCTTAGTAAAAGAAAAATCATTATTAAAATTTCCAGTATTTAAATAATCATAAAATATACCGCCTACTCCCCTTGGCTCATTTCTATGTTTTAAGTAAAAATACTCATCACATTGTTTTGTAAATTTAGGATAATAATTTGGATCATGTTTATCACAAGCATGTTTAAAAGCATTATGAAATTTTGTCGTCTCATTTTCATTAGGGTAAAATGGCGTTAGGTCTCCACCACCGCCAAACCAATGATTAGCAGTTTCAATATAGCGGGTGTTGAAATGTACCGCTGGTACCAATGGAGAAGTAAGATGAGCCACGATAGAAATACCAGTAGCAAAGAATTGCCTACTATTTTCCGTACCCGGTATATTTTTACTAAACTCTGGAGATAATTCTCCAAAAACTGTAGAAATATTCACCCCAACTTTCTCGAATAAGTTACCACGCATTACAGACATTACGCCACCACCGCCGTTTTTTCTGTCCCAGGGTGTTCGTATGAATCTCGCAGCAGCTAAACCTTGCACCTTACTATATTCAAGTTCAATTTTCTCGAATTCAGTACATACTTGATCACGTAAATTTGTAAACCATGTTACTACTTTCTCTTTGTTGTTAATCATAATAATTTATACCATCACTATAGTGGGAATGTTAAAACAACTTATTATATCTCTTTCTAGTTTTGAAAGAATTCCTGCTAAGTAAACGTCTTATTTCATTTCTCATAAAATAAATGATAACTAAAAATATACTAGAAATAGTCATAATATAAAAGGCAGGAGCATAAAACAAGCCTGTTTTTTCAACAAGCCAACGAGAAATAAGAGGAGAAGTGCCACCAAATATAGTAATACCCAAATTATAACTAAAGGATACCCCTGAAAATTTTTGTTCAGGAGTAAATAAAGATATAATAAAGCTATAGGCTGCCCCAGCTATTGCCCCACTAAGAATACCTAAGATAGTTAGTGCTAGAATTTGTTGCCACATGAACGGTAATGACATAGATAACAAAATAGGTAAAGCCAATATCAAGATCGCTAAGCTTACTAAAGCTAAAGTCTTAAATTTTCCAATAATATCAGTTAATCCACCAAATAATGGCATAGATACCATCGCTATAAAATTTGCATATAATGAATAAATAAGGGAAGTTGTATTATCAAAATGCATAACATCCTGGTAATACACATTAATGTAGGTTTTTACTAAATAGACGACGCTACTAGCAACTGCACCTGTACAAAAGGTTAAAAACATCGCTTTCCAAGCTGTCTTAACTACGTTGATAAAAGGTGCTTTTAAAGTTTTCTTTTGTTCAGCTAACATTTTGAAAATTGGAGTCTCTGATACACGAAGACGCAAATAGAAACCGACAAGCCCCATAGCCCCGCCTAGTAAAAATGCAAAACGCCAAGCAAAATCAAAATGATAAAAATATTGTTCAATAATAATTCCTACAAGGGTGGCTATTAACGTACCAGCCATATTTGAGCCATGTACTAAACCAGCAGTAAAACCTGGTCGTAAATTTTGATGATGTTCTAGAATAAAAATGGCAGCTCCAGCTCCTTCACCACTAATACATAAGCCTTGAAAAAGACGCATTATGATTAATATTATCGGTGCATAAACTCCTATGTCATGATAGGAAGGAATTAGTCCCATAGTAAATGTTGGTATAGTCATACCAAGCATGGAAATAATTAAGGCTATACGCCTTCCATATTTATCGCCAACATAACCAAAAAATATACCACCAATTGGTCTAGTAATGAATCCTACTGCAAATACCCCGAGAGCCAACAATATTTGTAAAAATTTTGAGCTTGAAGGAAAAAATGTGTGACCAATTACTAATGCAAATACTGAATATACTGTGAAATCATAATATTCTAGTATATTTCCTGAAATTGCTGATAAAAAAACGGATTTAGGTTTGCTCATCTATATCTTATCAATCAAATTTAATTAAATCGGATTATAGACTACTTAACCAACTTATAAAGTGTAAAATAATTTTATTTTTTGCAGGGTAATTTAAAAGTCGGGCTGCAAGCCTAATAGATAAAGGAAAAAGTGCTTAATATGCACTCGATGTCATTCTTAGCAACGGCGGGAATCTAAAAAAATAAACCTGCAAGACTATTAAGTATTATGGATTCCCGCCGTTGCTAAGAATGACATCTATGGTAGTTGAGTTTATATCTATAATAACTATTAATTGCGACTTTTAAATTACCCTGTTTTCTTGCGATAATTTCTCTTAAAGAATCAACACAACCAATTATATCATATAATTAATTTATCAGATTATTTTAATTTTGTCAACCTTTAGTTATATAGTAACATAATTATTACTATATAATTAATTTTTATCTAATAATTAGCAATTTATGTTATCTATTACTTGATTCTTTTGAGCAAGACTATGATATTTGTTATTAAACTTAATTTAGAATTATGGAGTTATTATCATGGCAACACCAGATACAATTCTCTCTCTCTCAGGAGGTGGAGTCAAGGCAATTATGCAGTTGAAAGCGCTTGTTAAGATTGAAGATGAAACGGGTTTGCCTATATCTGAAATATTCCCTGATGCTGCCGGTACTAGCGCCGGTGGATTACTTCTCGCTTTATTATACCTTCCCAAAGAACCAGGTTCAAAAGAACCACTTTTCACAGCGAGAGAGGCTTTAAAACTATTCAAAGATAGTGTTGCTGATATTTTTCCACAACACTGGTACCATCCGGGAATGATTGGTAAAATATTTAGTCATCAATATAGCCAGAAACCTCTTAAAGAACTGTTAGATAAATATCTTGGTAATATGAAATGTAAGGATCTGCTAGGTAATGTTCTTATAACAGCTTTTGAGCCAAACACAGAAAATCCTATTCAGGTATTTGGTCATAACACTCCTGAAGTTGAGGTAAGAAAGGTAATTCTCGCTACTACGGCAGCTCCTACCTATTTTAAAGGCGTGACGATTAACGGTAAGTTTTATATTGATGGAGGCGTAGGATGTTATAGTAATCGTCCAGAGGCAGAAGCTATAAAATATCTTAAAGAGGGATTAAATCGTGAACAACAAAGAGAAATGTTAGATAACATGACGCTTGTTTCCCTTAATTTTCAATCGCCTCTTGAAAAACAAGATGTGCTACCACCTCACCTTGACGGTCTTATACCTCAGCTAGCTAATGGGCTAGTGAACAACATGATGAAAGCTTCTGAAAACGCTGCTACGAAGGAAGTTAAGATAGACCTATTGGAAGAGCAATTTTTCAACTTTGCACTCCCTGTACCAAAGGGATGCACGAAATTGGATAATTCTAAACCAGAGAATATGGCTAAATTAGAAAAGTCGGCTGAGCAATATTTAGAAAGTAATAAAGAGTTGATTAAAAAGCTATGTACAACATTGGTTGAGAAGGTCAAGGCTAGGGAGGAAAGTTCAAAACTTCAGGAGTCACAAACCACTGTTGATAAGTCTAGTGCTTGTGACGAGAGTGTTAAGGTGAGCGATAATATTGATAAAAAAGGACAAGATAAGGATACCCACGTAATATCAGAAGAATTTGAGGCAAAACTAGCGATAAACTTAAATGAACAGCAAGTTGATGCTTTAAAAGAAGGTTTGATGAAATTAACGCCTAAGGAATATGAGGTTCTACAAACATTCTTAAAAGGATTAAATGATGCGCAGCTTGTAGCTTTATCCGTTCACCTTCCTTTAATTGCTGATGGCAATTTTAAAAATACCAATATATCTGAATTTAGTAATTTTCAGAATAAGTTCCTACAATCCTTCAGCTCAATGTTTGAACCTGAAGATAATGTTATTAATGATGCTCTTAGCTGTGCTCAACAATATAATCAACACAATAATGAAGAAGTACCGTGTGATGGAAGAGGCTCAGATTTTTCACACGCTCCTCCTGAAGTGTATTAATTGTAATTACCCCATTCGGGAATTAACTAATTCTTATCCCGAATTCGTGTCTGTTGAGTATATTCTTGATATTTACAGAAGATAGCATAAAATAACCAAGCAGTGAATTGCTTATGAGTTTGTTATGTTACATAGATCTATTAAAAACAATGATGTTGTTTCTTTAGAAGAAAAACAACATCTATTTCATCTCGTTGATCCGAGTCCTTGGCCAATCCTGACTTCATTTGCCTTATTGCTTTTAGCTAGCGGTAGCATAATGTTTATGCATGCATATAGATTTGGTGAATATGTTTTTGGATCTGGTATTCTTTCGGTGATTTTTTGTTTATATTCTTGGTGGAGTGGTGTAATCAAAGAGGGGCTAATTGGGAAACATCATACGCAGCCAGTAAGAATTGGTTTAAGAATAGGTATGGCACTATTTATCTTGTCAGAGATAATGTTTTTTGCTGTATTTTTTGGGTCATTTTTTAAAGCAAACCTTTTCCCTGTAGGACTGCTAGATGGTGTATGGGTGGTAAAACCTGGTGTATGGCCTCCTGCTGGTATTCAAACATTTGATCCTTTTGACATTCCTTTTATTAACACATTGATTCTTTTGTTGTCCGGTACAACAGTAACTTGGGCACATTATGCTCTTGAGGAAAATAACCAAAAGGATTGTATGACTGCTCTTAGCTTTACCATAATACTTGGTGTATTTTTTAGTTTAATGCAAGCTTATGAATATCATCATGCAACTTTTAAATTTAAAGATGGTATCTATTCTTCTAATTTTTATCTAGCAACCGGTTTCCATGGTGTTCACGTAATAATTGGCACTATATTTCTAAGTGTTTGTTATTATAGAGTGCGGCGAGGTGACTTTGTGAAAGGTAATGGTCATTTGGGTTTTGAATTTGCAGCTTGGTACTGGCATTTTGTCGATGTAGTATGGTTGTTTTTGTTCACTTTTGTATATGTTCTTGGAAGATAGACTGTTAAAATATAGATATGTTTATATTATTTTCCGTACCTGATTTAATACGTCTTCAGCATGTCCAGCCACTTGTACTTTTGACCAAATGTAAGCTATCTTGCCTTTTTTATCTATTAAGAAAGTAGCTCTATTAACTCCCATATATTTTTTACCAAACATTGATTTTTCTACCCAAACTCCATATTTTTCACAAGTATCGGAATTAGAATCTGATGCAAGATCAAAATCCAAACAATATTTTTTCTTGAATTTATCGTGAGAATTTAAATCGTCCTTTGATACACCAATAATGACAGCATTCATTTTTTCAAATTCTAGTTTTAATTTATTAAAGTCACCGGCTTCGATAGTACAACCTGGTGTATCATCTTTAGGATAAAAATATAATACAACAACCTTTCCTGCTAAATCTGATAAATTGATTTTACTATTATCACCTATTGGCATAGTAAAATTTGGTGCAGTATCGCCTATTTTTAATGTCATAACTACTCCTTTATATTTATTTTATTTCTTTTTTAGATAAATTATAAATTACAAAAATTACTGCTAACGAGATCGCTAATGCAAACCAAGTTATGGCATATTCTAAATGATCATTTCTGACATTCAGCAAATTTTCAATCGACAAACTTTTAAGAATATCAGATCGATTGTTATTACCCTCCATAACTAAATAAAAATCTTCTAATTTTAAGCCAAGAACATCAGAGGCTTGAGTTAAATCCAAGGTAAACCAAACATTGTTTTTAACATCATTATCCAGTACAAACAGCTTTGTTTTTTCACCGGGAAGAATTACACCTGTGATTTCCATAGAGTTATCTATTATATTATCAATATTTTTTTTATGCCTCCCAGCAAACCACCCTAGTACAACCAAGATTATCTTGTTATCATCAGTTTGAAATGGGGTAACTAAATAATAACCATCTTTTTCAGTGGACATTGATCTGCGTCCATAAAGATGTAAATTCTTACCTGCCAAAAAATGACCGTTCACTCTTATTTTAGCATATAATTTATTTCCACTAAGTGTTTTTATATCAATTGGCAGATTATTAAGATTATTCTTCATTGAACTTAAAAACAGTTCTTTTTCCTGTAATCTAGCAATTTGCCAAAACCCAAGTGATAAGAGAATTACAAATGCTAATATAGTAAGTAATAAAGGTAATAATTGAACTTGGCACTTACCGATTTTTAAAGTATTTTTTTTTAAAGTTTGTAACACTATAATTTCTTCATTATTTCTAGTAGTGATTCTAGAGTAGCTAGTTCTCTTTGTCTATTGAGTATATATAAAAAACTCCAAATTAAATAGCTCTAATGCTTCTGTTAATGATTTGGGGAATGACACTAAATTATATTGTTGATCAAAAGCATTGCCATATATTTTGTTGATATTATTTATTTTATCAGGAAATTTTAGACCTAGAAATATAGAGTTTAAAATAGTAAAAATTGCCAAATAAGGATCAGTGAGTGGATTTGCTATTCTATGTTCTAGTCTTTTAGGAGAGAGGTCAGGGATGCGCAGTGCAACAGTTCTATTATTATTACCAAAAGATACATTAGTTGGTGCCATAAAATTCTTATCCAAACGAAGATAATCATCTTCATTTGGCATGAATATCAAGAAAGTGTCAAGCATATAATGACAGATACTTTGAGCCATTAGATCAACATTAAGTATACAATTCTCCAAATTATTTGGAGATATAAAATTTACATGAAAATGCATACTACTACCATAATCGCTTGCAAATGGTTTGGCAGAAAAATTTACATTACCCCGTAATTTTTCTGCAATAATTTGTATTTTAGACTTAGTGCTACTAATTTTTTCTATATACTCAATTATGTTAGTGGAAGGCGGCAAATCTACCTCAAATTGATTAGCTCCTTTTTCTTTCTTAACTGCTATTCCAAGTAGAGTCTGAAATTCGAGTGGATCAATATTTTTGCTTAAATAAAATTCTATTTCCACTCCGATGCAAGCTATTAGCGAGTAGTCTGTTCGAAATTTCTTAATGATTTTTTGTAAAGCATTGTTCTTTTGCAAATGATCTGATAGTGTATGGATAAATTGCTGTAGGGTGGTCATGTGGATGAGTTTATAAAGAATAAAGTTTATTATAAAATTTTTGATGGAAGCTTCAAGCAATCTAGTCATATTTATAGTAAAAAAAATAAGTTGGGTGATTCTAGGATATTAGAAAGTGTCGAGAATAATCGGCTAACAGTAGTTAAACATTATGATGCCGAGAATATTGTTATCCTACAGCAAGTTCATGGTAACGAAGTTATTGATGCTGATAGTGATATTGAGACTGATCCCGAAGCTGATGGGGCAGTTACTACCAAAAAAAATCTAGTACTAACAGTACAAACTGCTGATTGCGTTCCTATTCTACTTAGTAGCGAAGATGGTAAGGTTATAGGGGCAGCTCATTGTGGTTGGCGTGGAGCTAAAGCTGGTATCACTAATAATTTGGTAAAACTAATGCATGAGAAAGGAGCAAAAAATATTAAAACTATTATTTGCCCTAGTATTCAACAATATTCTTATGAGGTAGACCAAGAATTTTACGATAATTTTATAAAGCAACGGGCTAAGAACTCAAAGTTTTTTAGTAGCTCTTTGAGAACAAAGCATTATATGTTCGATTTACCAGCTTATGTAGAACTTCAACTGCAAGAAGCTGGTATTAAAGATATAACAAGGATGCTAGAAGATACATATACTAACCCTGAGAAATATCCAAGTTATCGACGTTCCTGTCATACGGGAGAATTATATAACCGTACCATATTATCCACCATTGTAATTAAAGGATAAATAACTCTAGATGAGAATCAACTACATGGGAAACATATTTGTATTTATTTGTTAGATAGTATATAATATGTATACTTCTCCTACTTCAAGAGTAAGTTTGCACTGAGGTTAATTATGGATAAATAATATGAATAATAATAACTTAAAAACAATAGTTGAAACAAAAACATTAACTCATGCTTTGGCTTTTGCCAATTCTGTGGTAGAAAAACGTAACGTAATTGCTGAGCTTAGTCATGTTAAATTATCATCTAAGGATGGTAAGCTAGAGCTAATAACTACTAACATGGAAATATATTTAAGCCAAAAAGTAGCAGCTCAAGTAATAAGTGAAGGCGAAATAATGGTATCTACTAAAACATTAAATGACATAATAAGAAAGATATCTGATAATGATGTAACACTTAGTGTCTCAAATGAAACAGATCAACTTGAAATTCTAGGAAAGAATTGTGCTTTTAACCTACTAACCCTACATGCTAACCAGTTCCCTGCGTTAGATGATATTAATGTTGAAGCTACTTTAAAAATATCTTGTAGTGATTTTGTTAAAATGATCGACGGTACTTTGTTTTCGGTATCCGTTGATGAAACTCGTTATAATCTTAATGGTGTTTATTTCTACGTAAAAGATGAAGAATGTTGTATGGCTAGCACCGATGGGCATAGATTATCAGTGTCAGTAGTAAAAATAGCCAATAATGCTAGCGAATTTGGAGTTATTTTACCTAAAAAGACTCTCGAGGAAATTGTTAAGATATTGAAAGACCCTAAGAATATTCAACTGGAGGCTAAAATTTTTCTAAGTGTTAATAGGATTAAATTTGTTTGTAATGATATTATAATGGTATCAAAACTAATTGATGGAACTTTTCCGGATTATCAAGCTTTTATCCCAGTAGAGAACAACTATAAACTTACTATTAATACCAAGTTGCTAGCTGATGCTATAGATAGAGTAGCGACAATAACTATAGACAAATTTCAAGCAATAAAATTGATTTTATCAAAAGACTTGCTTGAAATTACCGCTTCTGGAGAAGCAAGAGGCGTGGCTAAAGAATGCATACCATGTTCTCTAGATGAAAGTAATTTATGCATTTTTGATCATGAAGATACTCTGTCTATAGGTTTTAATCCTAAATATCTTACTGATGCACTAAGTGCTGTGTTAAGTGCTACTAAAGCAAACCAAGTTGAGCTATACTTTTTAAATGCATCATCACCAATGTTATTGAAAACCCTTCAGAATCCTAAAGATGTTTTTGTGATTATGCCAGTTAAGGTTTAATATTTACCTGAATTCGATGTATAACTAACACGAAAAGGTTTTAGCAAAAACCGTCATTGCGAGGAGGCACAAAGTGCCGACGTGGCAATCTTGTGAAGAAGAGCTTAAATTACCTCGAGGTCGCCTAATAAAGGTAGATATTATTTCATGAGATTGGCCGCGTCGCCGCTTTCAGCGACTCCTCGCTAATAGACGATCAGCAGCCATTTTAATAGTGGTTATATAAAAAATGTAGGGTACTATGAACAAAAGGATTATTACAAACAAAAGGAATTTATATAAATGTCTAAATCTTATAATATTATCCACCATGAATTTGATGTAGTGGTAGTTGGAGCAGGTGGGGCTGGTCTTAGGGCTACTTTTGGTATGGCGAAAGAGGGCTTAAATACTGCTTGCATTAGTAAGGTTTTCCCAACTAGGAGTCATACTGTGGCTGCCCAAGGGGGCATTAGTGCTTCTCTTGGTAATATGGGGCAAGATGATTGGCGTTGGCATATGTACGATACAGTAAAAGGCTCGGATTGGTTGGGTGATCAAGACGCAATTGAGTATATGTGTAAACATGCAGCTGCAGCAGTGCTAGAGCTTGAGCATTATGGAGTACCTTTTTCTCGAACAGAAGAAGGCAAAATTTATCAACGTCCCTTTGGTGGCATGACAACAAATTATGGTAAGGGACAAGCAGCTCAAAGGACTTGTGCTGCAGCAGATCGTACTGGTCATGCAATATTACATACTTTATATCAACAGGCTTTAAAAAATAAAGCCCAGTTTTTTATCGAATATTTTGCCCTTGATTTATTAATGAATAATGGAGAATGTGTAGGGGTAGTTGCTTGGAATCTTGATGACGGAACAATTCACTGTTTCCATGCTCACTTAGTGGTATTAGCTACTGGCGGGTATGGTAGAGCTTATTTTTCTGCAACAAGTGCTCATACTTGTACTGGTGATGGAGGTGGCATGGCGGCAAGAAGTTCTATTGCCTTGCAAGATATGGAATTTGTCCAATTCCACCCAACTGGTATATATGGAGCTGGTTGCTTAATTACCGAAGGTGCTAGAGGAGAAGGGGGGTATTTAGTAAATTCTAATGGAGAGCGATTTATGGAACGATATGCTCCCGCTGCTAAGGATCTTGCTTCAAGAGATGTAGTATCAAGAGCTATTACCATGGAAATCAGAGATGGTAGGGGGGTAGGGGAGCATAAAGATCATGTATTCTTACATTTAGATCATTTACCGCCGGAAATTCTTCACGAACGTTTACCCGGTATTTCAGAGACGGCTAAAATTTTTGCTGGTATTGATGTAACTCTTCAGCCAATACCTGTATTACCAACAGTGCATTATAATATGGGGGGAATACCAACAAATTACCATGGTCAAGTGATTGATAAAGGTCAGGATAATCATAATAAGATTATTCCTGGGTTAATGTCAATCGGTGAAGCTGCTTGCGTTTCAGTACATGGGGCCAATCGGTTAGGATCAAACTCTCTGCTTGATTTAGTAGTATTTGGTAGAGCCGCAGCACAAAAAGCTGCTGAAATTGTTAAAGTAGGGCAAAAGCATAAAAGCTTGCCGGAGTCTATATTGGATAAAATAATTAGCAGATTTGATGGTATACGTCATGCTAAAGGGGGCCTACCAGTAGCTGACTTAAGACTTAAAATGCAAAAAATCATGCAAAATCATGCAGCGGTATTTAGAATTCAAGAGGTTCTAGATGAAGGAATAGAAATGATTGACCAGGCACGAAAGGAATATGCTGATATTCAGGTTAATGATAGATCATTAATATGGAATAGCGATTTGGTTGAAGCATTAGAACTAGCTAATTTATTAGATCAAGCGGTAATTACTATGCACTCTGCCGCCAATAGAAAAGAAAGTAGGGGGGCTCATTCTAGGGAGGATTACCCAGAGCGTAATGATGAAGAATGGATGAAACATACACTCGCTTGGATTGATGAGAAAGGTAAGGTGAAGTTAGATTACAAACCTGTAACTCTTACAACTTTGACAGATGAAGTAGATAGCATTCCGCCAGCTAAACGAGTTTATTAAGAATATGCTAAATTCACTAAAATTATGCCAAGCTTTAAATGAAAAAATATGGCATGATTTTGCAGGATCAATAGGTGTTATAGATAATGCTATTGGGTTAATAAAAACTATAGAGTATCAAGAGAAAGCTACTAAACTGGTTCAGGATAGTATAAATAGACTCATGAGCTATTTACAGTTTCATCGTTATGTATACTCTCTACCTTCTGAGGGGAACAAAATTGCTATTGCAGAAATTAATAGATTAAGTACTGATTTTTTAAAATCAAAAAATCATAATATTGAACTAGTATTCACAAGGTTAATCAGCACAAATATCGATGACAATATAGCTCAGATTATTATGTGTTTAATTGTTGCGGCATCTAGCAATATATACAGAGATGCTGTTATTAAGATTGAACTAGAGATACAAAATGACAATTTTATTGGTATAAAAATTGTAGTAACATCTCCAAACCTCAGGCTTGATCAGGATAGAGCAGATATTTTGCTTGGAAACAGAACTATTGATGATGTAAGTATCGAAAACGTTCATGAATATTACACTTACTACTTAATTACGGAATATGGTTATAAATTAGCTATTACTCCATCAACCGATTCAGTGGAGTATATACTCGTTGGAAATCTCTATTAGCAATTGCATAGATAGTAGGATAAGCAGAGTACATTACTGCACTCCACTCTCCGAGGAACCCAGCGTACGACTTTAACCGTACTGGGCTCGAGCATTTATAAGGCCTTGATAGACCCGGCTACAATTCATAACAGAGGGTAAAGCTCTTTTATATTCTTCGCGTTTTCGAAAATATTCAAAATAGCTAGGATCATAAGGCTGAGCATCCGCAAGTATCTTAGTATGACGTCTAATTTTGGTATCACCGGCTAATTTCAAGTTTAGGTAAGAAGTAGTAATATTTTTCTTATCATTATTCTTAATTTTAGCGTGAAAATGCCACCTTCTTGAGGAATCCATACGTTGGAAGTATTTTTGATAAATCCAATGGAATCCTTTATTGTAGTGTCTTTTTCGTGTCCATCTATAGAGCATCTTATAAATTCGATTATCAATATAAGAAAAGATGTTTGAAGCAGCTGAGTGTTTATAGTAGTTACTCCAACCAATCATCTTTGGGTTTAACAGTCGGATCAAGTCCTCTGTTGTTGAGCCAAAGTTAGTTCTGATTGTAGCTTTGATATCAGCGAGAAAAGACTTTACAGAAGCCTTTGTAGGCTTCGTAAGAAATTTTAACTTCTTACCGTATTTACGAATATGAAAACCAAGAAAATCAAATCCTTGACTTATATTAGTAATACGAGACTTTTCGAGTGATAATTGTAGCCCACGTTCAGCCAAGAAGTTTTTCACTAGTGGTATGACTTCATTTTCCAATATTTCCTTTGACTCGCCAGTAATAACAAAATCATCAGCGTAGATAATCGCATGGATTTTTCCACGATTCCTTTTGAAATGTTTGGCAAGTCTCTCTTCTAACCCCGATAGGGCTATCAGTGCAAGGCTTGGTGAAATTATCCCACCTTGAGGCACTCCTTGAATTGTTGCTACTAAACTAGCCTTTTCTATGTAACCAGCTCGTAAAAATTTCTTAAGGATGACTTTGTCCATAAGAACATTATTTTCTAGCCAGTTAAAACTCACTTGATCAAAGAAGGATTTAATATCACCCTCAAATATCCACGAGGCTGAGTTTTTCCTGCACAAGCAATTACAGCATTGTTCAATTGCATCCGCCACAGATCGCTTTGGTCTAAAACCATAACTGTTTTTATCAGCTATAGTTTCTGCAACTGGTTCTAAACTCAGTAAATGGAGAGCCTGCATGGCTCGATCATTCATAATAGGAATAGAAAGAGGCCTTTGACCGTTCTTCTTAGAGATATAAATTCTTCGAAGTGGTTGAGTTTTATATCCTAATCGTTTTATTGACAAGATTGCTTGCATCATTTGTCGTTTAGTACGCCAAATGATGCCGTCAGTACCAGGGCATTTACTCCCCTTGTTTTGTGTCACCCGTTTTACCGCAAGACACTTACTATAAAACGAGTGAGTGAGTAGCCTTTGCAAAGCACGAACTTTGCCAAAACGTTTCTCTCTCATAGCCTTTGCAATACGCATTTGTAGCCGTTTCACTTGAGAATCAGCTTTGTTCCATAGTATGGAATCCCACTTTGTTTCTTTAGCTGTAGGTGCACCAGTCAATGATGTGTTCACTGCTGTCATTTGCATTCCTCCATTAAAACAGTTCTATAAATTATCTTGCAATTAAACACCAGTTGGACGTTAGCTCACTTTCGTGTCAGATTATGTTTCAATCTGTATCTAGAACATTACAACCTAGCATTCGCTTTTTCCAACCTCCTATTCCTGCATAACTATAGTATACTTCACAGTATACCTTCCTGCATTTAATCTCAGGAGCTATACAGGGTTTCCACGTTTCGCTCAAAGAGTAATACTGACTTAGCTGCTTACTATAGACCGGAAAGCATACATAATCGCGAAGGAGCAAAGTCCTATCCTCCTTACTTACTTTCATCAATGGTTTCAGTCACTTACCATTGTCTAACGTTACGATCTCTACATAAGTTCAAATATCTTCAGCATATCAGTTACCTAGTGCTTATCCGGCTTATGTGACTACCAGAAAGACGATCTTCTCACGATTTTCATCCCGTACTTATTACGTACTTTGCTGCATTGTCCTACCCGCTCTTTATTCAGGGCAGTAGGTTCATCTAGCGATATAGATGGTTATCTCCTATTTACAGGGATAACAACTCTTTTAAGCGACTTCGTGTCGCACGAACCAATGTTAAGATAGTTGCGATGAGCTGCCACTTAATATAAAGTTCCAACGATTGAACCTTAATATTTAATTGTTCTTGACCCACAAATCCATGTTATATTGTTTGCAATATTCAAACATATCAACTGTGTTAGGATGGTGTATGCCAAATTCCTTAATTTGTGGCTTGCCAAAAAATTTGTAATTATATAAATCTTTGCTTTTACAGGCAGCTTTTGCTCCATGATTATACAAATAACTCATTTGGGCAACATTTTGACTTCTATCTCCATATAAATAATGATATATAACAAAAGCTTTTTTATAAGATTCTATAGCTTGATTCAGTTTATCTTGAGCAGATAAAATATCACCTTGTACTACATAAGCCTCTGCTAAATAACGATTTTTAGAATAATTTGTGTTCTCTGCATTTTTCTTGTCTTCTGCTAAGAACAGGAGGATAGCATTACTAATATATTCATAAGCTTGATCTACTTTACCTAAACCTAATGCACTTCTTGCCATTATTGCATAAATATCTCCATCTTCATACTCATTGTGTATTGAGTTATATAATGATTGAACCTGAGTATAAGCTTCTTGATATCTACCCAAAAAATTCAACATATAGGCTCTATACATATAAATTGTAAAAGCGTATGAGTCATTAATATGATGACCATTTTTTATAAATATTTCAATAACTTTATCTGCACACTCTAATACCAATTGCAATAATTAACGCAGTGGTGTAAAATGGGTTTTTAACTGATAAAGGTACTCAAATGGCTAGGTTAATATTACCGCAAGGTTTTCATGGTCATGATTTTATAAAAATGATGAAACATGAGCCGCATGGTCGAAATCGTATACGTTTATTGGCGATGTATTACCTTCAATTAGGCAAATCTTTTAAAGCCATATCTGAAATAGTGAAGTCACACTGGAAAACTGTGCAATCATGGCTCAGAAGATTTAGGAATCATGGTTTTGAAGGATTATTTGAATCACAAAGAAGCGGTGCCCCTAGGAAGATTAACACTATACAAGAGTCTGCTCTTTTTGATAAAATCAATACGCTCAGTGAAAGTAAAACTGGTGGGTATATAACTGGAAAGGAGCTACATATCATGTTACTTGAGGAATATGGTGCTAAATGTACTTTAAAAACAGTCTACAATACTATGCACCGCCTTGGTTTTAGCTGGATTACTTCTCGTTCAATGCATCCAAAGTCAAATCAAGAGACTCAAAATACATATAAAAAAACTTCCCAGACATGCTAACAGAATTATTACCAAAAAATATCGATAGATGTAAAGTTGATATATGGTCTCAGGATGAAACTCGAGTTGGGCAACAAGGTAGCTTAACTCGTATATGGGCTAAGCGTGGCACTAGACCTCGTAAAGTTCGGCAACAGCAATTTCATTTCAACATATATTTATGGAGCTGCTTGCCATGATACAGGAGAAGCTTTTGCATTAATTTTACCATATGCAAATACACAGGCAATGAATAAATTCTTAGAAGACCTTTCTCGCAGTATTCAAGGCAACCGACATATAGCTTTACTAACGGATAATGCAGGTTGGCACACAGCCAAAAAACTAACTGTGCCAAGCAATATCACTTTGATACCGCTTCCGCCCTATGCACCGGAACTTAATGCAATGGAACAAGTTTGGGAATGGATCAAAAATCATTTCTTGTCTAACCAATGTTATGGTGTATATGAAGATATCGTCACTATGGCTTGTTACGCTTGGAATCAATTTGCTCATAATGTAGATTTAGTAAAATCAATTATGTATAGAGACTGGATAAATACACCGTGTTAATTATTACAATTGGTATAAAGCTTCTTGATAGTGACCTTGCATCTCAAAGAATGAAGCTTTTATAATATATAGTGTATATATTTCATCTTCTTGCTTTACTCTTGATTTTACTAGCTTTTCTATCTTTTTAAAAAGTTCTTCAGATATTTTTATTTCACCTAAGAATATATAATACCAATTGCAATAATTAACGCAGTGGTGTAAAATGGGTTTTTAACTGATAAAGGTACTCAAATGGCTAGGTTAATATTACCGCAAGGTTTTCATGGTCATGATTTTATAAAAATGATGAAACATGAGCCGCATGGTCGAAATCGTATACGTTTATTGGCGATGTATTACCTTCAATTAGGCAAATCTTTTAAAGCCATATCTGAAATAGTGAAGTCACACTGGAAAACTGTGCAATCATGGCTCAGAAGATTTAGGAATCATGGTTTTGAAGGATTATTTGAATCACAAAGAAGCGGTGCCCCTAGGAAGATTAACACTATACAAGAGTCTGCTCTTTTTGATAAAATCAATACGCTCAGTGAAAGTAAAACTGGTGGGTATATAACTGGAAAGGAGCTACATATCATGTTACTTGAGGAATATGGTGCTAAATGTACTTTAAAAACAGTCTACAATACTATGCACCGCCTTGGTTTTAGCTGGATTACTTCTCGTTCAATGCATCCAAAGTCAAATCAAGAGACTCAAAATACATATAAAAAAACTTCCCAGACATGCTAACAGAATTATTACCAAAAAATATCGATAGATGTAAAGTTGATATATGGTCTCAGGATGAAACTCGAGTTGGGCAACAAGGTAGCTTAACTCGTATATGGGCTAAGCGTGGCACTAGACCCCGTAAAGTTCGGCAACAGCAATTCATTTCAACATATATTTATGGAGCTGCTTGCCATGATACAGGAGAAGCTTTTGCATTAATTTTACCATATGCAAATACACAGGCAATGAATAAATTCTTAGAAGACCTTTCTCGCAGTATTCAAGGCAACCGACATATAGCTTTACTAACGGATAATGCAGGTTGGCACACAGCCAAAAAACTAACTGTGCCAAGCAATATCACTTTGATACCGCTTCCGCCCTATGCACCGGAACTTAATGCAATGGAACAAGTTTGGGAATGGATCAAAAATCATTTCTTGTCTAACCAATGTTATGGTGTATATGAAGATATCGTCACTATGGCTTGTTACGCTTGGAATCAATTTGCTCATAATGTAGATTTAGTAAAATCAATTATGTATAGAGACTGGATAAATACACCGTGTTAATTATTGCAATTGGTATAAGTCATAGCTAGATTAGAGAGAAGATTTAATTTAATAGCGTAATAATCAGCTTCATTATCAAGCTTATCTAGAATATTTAATGCTTTAGTAAAATAAGAAATTGCTGTGTTAAAATCCATTAATATTGTTTTATAATACGCTCCCACTATTCCTAAGTACCTAGCATAATAACATTTTTGAGATTCAGGCACTTGCCATAATTTAAATTCCTTATTTTTCTCTTTTTGATAAAACCAATCAAACATTTGTTTGACTTTGTTGGGGCAGGTGTTTGCGTGTAGAGCAAATAACTCCACTCTTAAGATAAGTATTGCGGATAGATTAATACCAATTGCAATAATTAACGCAGTGGTGTAAAATGGGTTTTTACCTGATAAAGGTACTCAAATGGCTAGGTTAATATTACCGCAAGGTTTTCATGGTCATGATTTTATAAAAATGATGAAACATGAGCCGCATGGTCGAAATCGTATACGTTTATTGGCGATGTATTACCTTCAATTAGGCAAATCTTTTAAAGCCATATCTGAAATAGTGAAGTCACACTGGAAAACTGTGCAATCATGGCTCAGAAGATTTAGGAATCATGGTTTTGAAGGATTATTTGAATCACAAAGAAGCGGTGCCCCTAGGAAGATTAACACTATACAAGAGTCTGCTCTTTTTGATAAAATCAATACGCTCAGTGAAAGTAAAACTGGTGGGTATATAACTGGAAAGGAGCTACATATCATGTTACTTGAGGAATATGGTGCTAAATGTACTTTAAAAACAGTCTACAATACTATGCACCGCCTTGGTTTTAGCTGGATTACTTCTCGTTCAATGCATCCAAAGTCAAATCAAGAGACTCAAAATACATATAAAAAAACTTCCCAGACATGCTAACAGAATTATTATCAAAAAATATCGATAGATGTAAAGTTGATATATGGTCTCAGGATGAAACTCGAGTTGGGCAACAAGGTAGCTTAACTCGTATATGGGCTAAGCGTGGCACTAGACCCCGTAAAGTTCGGCAACAGCAATTCATTTCAACATATATTTATGGAGCTGCTTGCCATGATACAGGAGAAGCTTTTGCATTAATTTTACCATATGCAAATACACAGGCAATGAATAAATTCTTAGAAGACCTTTCTCGCAGTATTCAAGGCAACCGACATATAGCTTTACTAACGGATAATGCAGGTTGGCACACAGCCAAAAAACTAACTGTGCCAAGCAATATCACTTTGATACCGCTTCCGCCCTATGCACCGGAACTTAATGCAATGGAACAAGTTTGGGAATGGATCAAAAATCATTTCTTGTCTAACCAATGTTATGGTGTATATGAAGATATCGTCACTATGGCTTGTTACGCTTGGAATCAATTTGCTCATAATGTAGATTTAGTAAAATCAATTATGTATAGAGACTGGATAAATACACCGTGTTAATTATTATAATTGGTATAATATTATATTTTTCAGAATTATTTAGAAGGATTTCTAAGTTTTCTGGTATAGTTTTGGTACTTTTCCACAAATATCCTGAATAAGGACCTTTAAATTTAGGTAATTTGTTAATAATTTTTTCTAAATATATTTTATTATTATCACCATTTAATTCCATTATTTTATTGCTGATTATATCATGCATTTCAAAAATAGGATTATCCTTGTTAGGATCAATATTACTGATTAGCATAAATTTAGATAATTGATATATATCATCATCTAAAGTATTTGTATTATCAGTAATGATGGTAAGCAGCTGTTTTGAGAAACTTTGATTATTGAGTAAAGCTATTTTATTAAGTAATTTTACTGCACTAGGTTTTAATTCTTGAATAGCCATTTTAATATTTGTTGCTATTTTATCAGTCGATTGATAAATTTTCTTTTTATATTCCTCTTTATCTAAACCTTTAACTTTGTTAAGTAATTGAGCTCCTTGCACTATCAATATTGGATAACCACTAAAAGATTGCATTAAAAATTCGATATTATTATTATTTTTATTGTCTAATAAGTTATTAGCTAAAGCTACAATAGTAGACACATCAAGTAGGGGCATTGCTATAATATTAGATAACTTTTCATTATCTTGCGAACAAAACACGACCTGACCATTATGCTCCCAATCAATTAAATCTTGTACTTTTTTATTTTCATTAACTTTTAAATTATCAAACACTAATAACCATTTATTAGTAATGGTTAAATATGATATTACTTCTTTTTTTGCTAAAGCAACTTCTTCAGATATATTAGTTTGTTTGATAGTATTGAGTTGTTTGGCTAATTTAACAAATTGCTCGTTCAAATCAAGGTTACAATCAAAAAACCAAATTAGATCATAATTATTTTTATAAGCATACATTCTAATTAATTGAGTTTTACCTATACCGCTAGTACCCACTATACTTGCTTGTCTATATTTACTTAAATATTCATCAAGAATTTTAAGTTGTTGCTCATGATTGACAAAATAACTAACTGGAGTGATAAGATTAGATACTTGTACTTGAGCAAAAGTATTACTATAAATAATTAGTAATATGAATAATGTTAAAAATTTTTTCATATAATGAAACTGTTGAAAAATAAATTATGCCCTAACGGTACGTATAAAACATATTATTAACCTCAGCATCCGTAATGGAAGTCAATAAGAAAATAATAACTCAACTTAAGTTTGAATATTAATAATAAAAATCATTAAAAAGTAGGAAAGTTTGTTTGCTAATTCTGAACCTAAATTCCACTAGCCTAGTATCAGTATTATGCAATCCAAATTATTTCCAACTTAACTTACGCGAATTTGGGTAACTTGATGGTAGCTGAATAAGGGCTGGATTCCGCATCAAGGCTAGGATGATATTTTTTACACGAATGATAACTTTTGATTGCAGGAGGTAATTTATGCAGTAAGGATTACACCTGTGAAACTATCTTGTATAGTTCACTTAATAAAGTTGCAAATTCAATTTGCTCAAAACCTTTCCTAGGGATGACTATCATTGCCCAACTATTTTGTTTGAATTTTGATTCCTTGCTTAGCAGTCTAACTAAATGCCTAATACGTCTTTTGATTTTATTACGAATAACAGCATTTCCTAACTTTTTTCCGACTTTCATGCCAAAAAGTAATGTATTTGACGAATTATATAAAATCTCACTAGATTTCTTACATAGGTTGTCAATATTACCTTTTACATTTAGCTTTGCAAAGAGCTTAGTAGAATTCTTTGCTATTATTGTGATAAAATAAGGACTATGGAACTTTTTTCCTAACTTATTAACTAGGTCAAATTCTTTCTGATTTTTTAGGGATGAGATAAGCACTTACTACGCTGATAATTTTTTTCTGCCTTTTGCTCGGCGTTTCCTTAAAATTTCTCTCCCGCCGACAGTTGCCATCCTTGCCCTAAATCCATGTCTTCTTTTTCTTACTAAATTGCTAGGTTGAAATGTACGTTTCATAAATTCATATCCAATACGAAATAATATATTTCTTTATAGTCAGATAATGTTAAACTGTCAACTTAAATAACATTATTTAAACTAGGGTATAGCTATATTTCTCTCTTATTATCTTTAGTCTTTAAAAGATCTTGTTCTAATTTTATATTATTATTTCTATTGATAATAGATCGATAAACTTGCAGATTTTCCAAAACACGTTGAGTATAGTTCCTAGTTTCTGCATATGGTATTAGTTCAATCCAATCAATTATTTGTCGTAAATTCTTAAAGTCACGAGGATCACCAAACAGATTAATCCATCTTGTGATTCTACAAGGACCAGCATTATAAGCTGCAATGGCTAAAAGATAATTACCATTATATAGTTGTAAGTATTCTTTAAAATGATTAGTGCCAAGCATGATATTATATTTAGGGTCAAGAGTTAGCTTTTTAATATGACATTTACAGCCAACAGATTTAGCCGTATCATAAGCAGCTGTATCTGTAAGTTGCATTAGCCCCTTAGCTTTAGCTGTACTAATTGCATGCTGATTAAAAACTGACTCCTGTCTTATAATACTGTATGTTAAAGCTGGTTCTAGGGGGGTATTTTTTACTGCCTTAGTATAAGGGGTAGGGAAAGCATAATCCTTAATAAAAGTATGATGTTGACAAGCAGTTTTTGCTACATCTACTGTATGATAAATATTACCCTTTGTGCTAATGATATCGGTAATTAATACAATCTTAGATGGGGTTGATGATTTTTCAATAGCCGTTTTAGCATATAACAGAGCTAAATCATGCTTACCATATTTAGTCAAATATTTTATGGCTCTAATAATTTCACTATTTTCATTATTATGCTTAGTGGAGGTAGGCTTTTGTGGTAAAATGAAGTACCGTTTGTTAAGTTCGATATTAGCTAACTGTCCATAGAAACTATGGGAATACTTGCTGGTCATATGATAAAATTTATTCGCTTGCTCTTTATCCCCTTTGGCTTCATAAGTTCTAGCTAGCCAATATTGCCCCCTTGATACGCTTAATGGTTTAGCTGCAACTTTCATAAATTTGTTAAAATGACTTAAAGCAATATCAGGCTTATGCAAAAATCTAAGGGCAAGCCAACCACTAAGCCATTCTGCTTCTCTTACATGTTCGGGATCAACAGTAATTGGCATGCTAATTATCTTATAACTACTAGCAAAATCTTTCTGATCAATAAATTCTCTAGCATAATAAGATTGTACACGAGCCCAATAGGCGGAATGTCTTTTATCTTGCTTTACTTTTTTAAATAGAGCGATACTTTGGCTGGTAGGAATCTCTGTTTTCTTGGAATCCAAATAGTTAAATAATAAAGCTGGGGTATAATATTTTTCTGATACTTGTTGAAAAAGTTTTTCACTATCATTAGATTTATTTAAGATAGCAATTTGGGCAATAAAATTTTGTTTATAGCCATTACTGACATAATGCATATATTTTTTTGCACTACGCATATCCCCTGCCCATAAATATTCATCAATTTTTTTTACATGATCTTCTTCACATAATATATTTTTGAAATTACTCAAATAATTGCTTTCTTCTGCTTGCGTAAAAACCCCATAAATCCAACCATTTTTCATAATCTTCGCTAATTTTTGTGGATCTTTTATTAATTTCCTACTGGCTAAAGCATAAAATTTATAGCCTAAAGCAGTAATTGGTTCGTTTTCACTAAACCAGTTTACAATTAAAGCTTGGTCTGTGTTATAGTTTAAATATTGTTCTGCCATCTCTTTTAGTTTATCGACTTGCGGCCAGTGGGGATTGTTTTGTATAAATTTTATTACCTCTTCAAAGCTATTTTTCTTATAATTCGGGTCTAAGAATCTTTGAGACATAATAATTTTGATTAAGGTTTTATCTTTTGAAGTCTTTGCCATCTTTTCACAATCTTGCCATGCTTTTTTGTCTAAATGTATAAAAGTTTCTTTGACATAGTCCGATGCCATTGACTCTGATATTAATAAATTTAGAATAATTAAAACTATTGACAGTATTGTTGAAATTCTCATAATCGACAGCGGATAAATTAAATTATTATGGTATTATTATGAATAGAGCATTTGTCTTTCCAGGTCAAGGGTCACAAATGGTTGGTATGGGGAAAGAATTCTACGATAACTTTCAGGTGGCAAAAGAGACATTTGAAATGGTAGATAATACTCTTGGAAGAAAATTAAGCCATATTGTCTTTAATGGATCAAGTGAAGATTTAACTTTGACTATTAATGCTCAACCAGCACTAATGGCAGTATCTATGGCAATATTGAATGTCATTAAGCAACAAACAAATAGAAATATTACTAACCTGTGTTCATATGTTGCAGGTCATTCTTTAGGAGAATATAGTGCATTATGTGCAGCGGAAAGTATAGATATACAAGTAACTACCCAATTGCTAGCAGTACGTAGTAAGTCCATGCAAGAAGCCTATCCGGTCGGTCAAGGCTCAATGGCGGCATGTATAGGCGTACCTCTAAAAAAGCTTGAAGAAATCATCAAAGAGGTTATAGACCTTGATATAGCTAACGATAATATAGATGGACAGGTGGTAATTAGTGGTAAAACTATAGCAGTGGAACGGGTAATATCTATCGTAAAAGATTTAGGCTATAAAGCTATTAAATTGAATGTAAGTAGTCCTTTTCATTGTAGTTTGATGAAGCCAGCAGAAGAGCAAATGGCAAAGGCTTTAGACAAAGTAGCAATTAACAAACCGTTTGTTCCGGTGATACAAAATGTTACAGCTAAACCAATAACTAACCCTATAGAGATAAAACAAAACTTAATCTCCCAGATTTGTGGTAGGGTGAGGTGGCGTCAAACTTTAAACGAATTGGAAAATCTGAAAATAGAACAAATAGTTGAAATAGGTGCAGGTAAGGTTCTAACTAATATGCTGAAAAAAACTGATCATAAATTTAATTTGATTAATGTTTCGAGTCTTGTAGAATTAGAAAAATTTTTAGAAATTATGTGATTATGGTATTAGTGCTAAGACAAAAATCTGCTATGATCCCAATTTAATTAAAACAATAAGATATAAGATAATATAATAATGGCAACGCAAGCAAATACTAAATTTCCTATAGAAATTGATAAGAAACGAGATAATTTACTGACTAATTTTGGTAAAGCTGTCCTAAAGGATAGGTACTTACTAGCCGGAGAGGATTTTCAAGATCTATTTGCTAGAGTAGCTAGCTATTATGCTGATAATGCAAAATCAGCTCAGCAATTATATGAGTACATAAGCAAGTTGTGGTTTATGCCAGCTACACCGGTTCTTAGTAACGGTGGAACTGACAGAGGGATGCCTATCTCTTGTTTTTTAAATGAAACAGATGATAGTTTAGAAGGTATTGTAGATCTTTGGACTGAGAATGTTTGGTTAGCCTCACGTGGTGGTGGTATAGGAAGCTATTGGGGCAATGTTCGTTCTATTAATGAGGCAATTAAAGGCAAAGGCACTTCTTCTGGCATTATTCCATTTGTCAAGGTTGTCGATTCTATGACTTTAGCTATTTCTCAAGGGTCAATTAGACGTGGTAGTGCTGCTATATATTTACCAATTGATCACCCTGAAATTGAGGAATTCATAGACTTAAGACGCCATACTGGTGGTGATACTAATCGTAAAGCTTTAAACATGCATCACGGCATAGCTGTAACAGATGCATTTATGCAAGCAGTTGAGAGTGATGGAAATTTTCCATTAATCAGCCCTGCTACTAAAAAAGTTGTACGTGAAGTTAAGGCTAGAGATTTGTGGGTTAAGTTACTAACTACTAGAATAGAAACTGGAGAACCCTATATTTTATTTATTGATACTGTCAATAAATATATTCCGCAGCATCATAAAAAACTTGGGCTACAAGTAAAAACTTCTAATCTTTGTAGCGAGATTACCCTGCCAACTGGCATTGATCATTTGGGTAAGGTTAGAACTGCTGTGTGTTGTTTGTCTTCTGTAAATTTAGAATATTTTGATGATTGGCAAAATGACCCCGAGTTTATTCCTACCGTAATACGTTTTTTAGATAATGTACTTGAAGATTTTATTACTAAAGCACCTAGTACCATGGAGCGAGCTAAATATTCAGCAATGCGTGAACGTAGCGTAGGTTTAGGTGTTATGGGTTTTCACTCATTCCTGCAATCAAAGGATGTACCAATAGAGTCGGTAATGGCAAAGGTTTGGAATAATCAAATATTTGAACATATTCATAAAGAAGTTGATAAAGCTTCAGTAGTTCTATCTGATGAACGTGGTGCTTGCCTCGATGCAGTTGAAGTAGGTATTAACGAACGGTTTAGTAATAAAACAGCTATTGCTCCTACGGCATCAATCTCTATTATTGCTGGCAATAGTTCGCCTGGAATTGAACCATTTGCTGCTAATAGTTTTGTCCAAAAGACTCTTACTGGATCTTTTAATGTACGTAACAAATATTTAGAAAAGCTGTTAAGCACCAAAGGTTTTAATAATGAGCAGGTTTGGTCATCAATTGCAACTCATGAAGGCTCAGTTCAACATCTAACCTTTTTATCCAGCCATGAAAAAGATGTTTTCAGAACTGCTTATGAGATTGATCAAAATTGGCTTATTGATCTAGCAGCAGATAGGACACCACATATTTCACAATCTCAATCTCTAAATGTTTTCTTAGCAGGCAATGTAAGTAAGATGTATTTAAATAATATCCATTTTAGAGCTTGGAAAAAAGGGGTTAAGAGTTTATATTATTGTAGATCAACCTCAATTCAAAGAGCTGATAAAGTATCACACGATGTCAAGAAAGCGGATTTTCAAGATATTGAAAGAGATAATAAGAAAAAACAAGAAGAAGTTGTGTCCTATGATGAATGTTTATCCTGTCAGTAATAGACTTCCTGCATAATTCGCTTTTGCTGATAATTTGTGCGTCGATCCGGTACTCGAATCCTCACGTACATTTGAGTACGCTGCGGGTCGAGGTTCCGTGTCTCCTACAAATTCCTCAGCAAAAGCGAATTATGCAGGAAGTCTAATGAATATACGCGAATTCGGGATAAGAATTTATCAATTCTTATCCAATCGTCATTGCGAGCGAACGTATGTGAGTGTGGCAATCCATGAAGCTTGTCATATAGATTGCTTCGTCGACCTATGGTCTCCTCGCAATGATGTTTTATAGTAGTATACTTAAAAAGGAAATATAATATGTCTTTACTTAATGCCAGTCCAATCTACAAACCATTTTCTTATCCATGGGCTTATGAAGCGTGGCATATTCAACAACGAATTCATTGGTTACCAGAGGAAGTGCCGCTAGCTGATGATCTAAAAGATTGGAAATATAATTTAAGTCCTGGAGAAAAACACCTATTAACCCAAATATTTCGCTTCTTTACTCAAGCTGATATTGAAGTAAATAATTGTTATATGAAACATTACTCTAGGGTATTTAAGCCAACTGAAGTACTGATGATGTTATCAGCGTTTTCTAATATGGAAACAATTCATATTGCTGCTTATTCTCATCTGCTTGATACCGTAGGTATGCCAGAAACTGAATATTCAGCATTTCTCAAATATAGAGAAATGAAAGATAAATACGACTATATGCAGCGTTTCGGTGTAGAAACTAAAGAAGATATTGCTACTACTTTAGCAGTATTTGGTGCATTTACTGAAGGGTTACAGTTATTTGCTTCATTTGTTATTTTACTTAATTTTCCTCGTTTTAATAAAATGAAAGGTATGGGGCAAATTATTAGTTGGTCAGTAAGGGATGAGACGTTACATACTGATTCTATCATTATGTTATTTAAAACTTTTATTAGGGAAAACCCTGAAGTATGGACTGAAGAGCTTCGTAGCCGTCTTTATGAAGCGTGTGCTACTATTGTGCATTTTGAAGATGCCTTTATTGAGCTAGCATTTGAAGTTGGTGGCATTGAAGGTCTGACAGCTAGAGAGGTAAGACAATATATTCGTTATATTGCCGATCGCAGATTAATGCAGCTTGGACTTAAAGAGATTTATTTAATTGATACTAATCCGTTGCCTTGGCTTGATGAAATCTTAAACGGTGCTGAACATACTAATTTCTTTGAAGGAAGGGTGACAGAATATACCAAAGCTGCAACTACTGGATCGTGGGAAGATGTATTCGCTGAGATGGATGGTAGGAGGAGTGGTACTACTTAACCTGAATTCGATGTAACAAGTTACATCGAATTCAGTATTATATATAGAAACAATCAGGTTTGAAGCGGCTGCCCACCTGATTGTTAAAATATAATACTCTATTCAATATGTGATTTTAATAATTAAAATCACATATTGAATGATGAAAAAAGTTAAAATGCACCCGCGTCAGCCGCTTCAAGAGTGCATTTTCCCTTATAACAAAGCAAGTATCGATATAAGAATTATTAATTCTTATATCGGATTCGCGTGACTTAATGTGTTCTTGCTGGATTATTAGGTTTTCTACTAATGCGTGATACGTGGTCTACCATATTTGGAGGTTTTGGTGTTGGGACTTTAGCTTTAGGTAAAATCTTTTCCTCCTTAGGTGGTTTGTTAATTGTTGTGTCAAAATCGCTAAATAAACTTGTCTGAGTTTGAGGATTTATTTTATTTTTAGCAGGATCACCAGTAATAACGTTTTTTATATAAGACAGGATAAATCGACCGCAATTTATATTATCAGCTATTTTCTGATGACCTAGATATGATGATTTAAAGGTAACTCTATCTTTTCCAAATGTTTCTTCTAGTGAGTCTCTAATTGGCTTTAGTGGGTAGAAACGGCTAAGCCATCCTTTGGAATCCTGATGATGAGATGTTATATTGCCAGCATTATCTTTATTAAGTTCTAAATATGTGAAGTGTTTCCTTGTCAGAAGTCCAAAAAAATATTTGTTAGACTGACAAATAGGAATTATTGCTTTCTTCCAGTTAGTATCTTGGTTTAATACTCCAAGTGTATCCTTTAATGGGGCTGCAGTTGTTGTAAGCGTACTACCTTTTTGAGCATCATGAGATGGAGCAGTGATATAATTATTGTCATTTTTAAGATAATAATTGATTTTATTCTCAGGATTCCCCGGATTTTCATACGTCTCTGCTGATAGTTTATATCCTTGCCTTCTAGATAAATCTTTCAAGACATTATATATCTGAGTAGGCTTATATGCCATATATGGCTCAATTTCTTTCCGATCTTTCATTTCATTCCCTATAATATCCTTGATATATATTAGTGGTAAATAAAATAATAGTATACTAAAATGACTGCAAAAAATAGATGTTTTATAGATAGATGTTTTTAACATCATTTGAGTGCTAAAACAATTTTTGTTATTAGTGCAAGATATAAATAATAGTATAATAGTATAATAGTATAATAGAATATAATTGGGAGAATAAAATAATTATGAGTATTGAAATTATAGTTCCATCTCTTGGAGAGTCTGTATCAGAAGCGGCTATTGCTAAGTGGCATAAAAAACAAGGAGATGCGGTAAAAGTGGATGAACTACTTTTAGGACTTGAGACAGAGAAAGTTACGTTAGAAGTAAATGCACTTTCCTCTGGTGTAATAAGCAAAATACTTAAGAATGAGGGCGATACAGTATATGTGGGTGAGAGCGTAGGACAAATTACCGAAGGAGAAGCTTCTAGTGTAGCTTCACCTAGTACACTAGACAAAGAGATAAAACAGCAACCTGCAAGTACCAACAAGGTTGATGTTCCGCCCTCGGTGCAAAGATTAGTGAGCGAAAATAAACTGCAATTAGCTGACATAAAAGGTACTGGTCGAGAAGGCAGAGTAACCAAGGGAGATGTACTAGAGTTCATAAATACCCCGCCTGTGAAAGAAACAGAATTACCTGTTATAGCCAATGTTGTACGTGCAAATGAAGGGATGGTTGAGCGTGTTAAAATGTCACGTCTTCGTAAAACTATAGCGGATCGTTTAAAACAATCACAAAATACTGCAGCTATTCTAACTACTTTTAATGAAATTGATATGTTGAAAGTTATTAATTTGCGTATGCAGTATCGTGAAGAGTTTGAGAAGAAGCATGGCGTTAAGCTGGGATTTATATCATTTTTTGTAAAAGCTACTATTGAAGCTCTTAAAGCAGTCCCATCGGTAAACGCCGAGATAGAAGGGGATGAGATTCTGTATAAGAATTATTATGACATTGGTGTTGCAGTAGGGACAGAGCAGGGTCTAGTAGTGCCAATAGTTAGGCAGGCTGACAAATTGAGTTTCGCTAAGGTTGAGAAAGAAATTGCTGGTTTAGGTAAAAAGGCTAGAGAAGGAAAATTATCTATGTCTGATCTATCAGGTGGAACATTTACCATTTCAAATGGCGGTGTTTATGGATCACTATTGTCAACTCCGATTATTAACCCTCCTCAATCTGGTATTTTAGGTCTTCACAAGACTGAAGAAAGACCAGTAGTGGTTAATGGTAAGATAGAAATACATCCCATGATGTACGTTGCTTTATCTTATGATCATCGTATTATTGATGGCAAAGAAGCGGTTACTTTTCTTGTAAAAATAAAGGAATTGATTGAAAATCCTGAGAAATTGTTATTAAATCTTTAATACAAAGAAGGAATATAAGTTATGGTGAAAAATAAACCTGTTGTCTATGATCTCGCTGTTAAGATTGAAAAATTTCGTCCTACTAGCAAGGATATAAAGGATTATATTACAGCTCAGCATGCAACTTTAGCAAGTGACCCTAAGGAAAGTTTAAGCCTTAACCAATATTTAAAGGAAAAATATTTTTCAGATGATAATGTAGTAGTAGTTGCAGATTTATCCGATAGGACTTTTAGTAGATCTGGTAATGTAACAGACCTAAGCGGAGGAGATTTTACTGGTTGTATACTTAAAAATACTACTTTTACAGGATGTAATTTAGCTGATGCGGTGTTTTGTGATGTTGATTTTGACAATGCTTATTTCGAAGATACTATTCTAAAAAACATAGATTTTAGAGGGGCTGACCTTGCTAATTGTAGGTTTTCTGATGGCTATAAAGGATACTCTCAAATAGGGAAAGAACGTGATATTGAGGGGATAAAATTCAGTACCACTTCTTCTTTAGGCAGAAAATATGCTGACATAAAAAGTGACTTAGTTCGCAAAAAAGAGCAGCAAGATCTTATAAGTAGTAAACAAAAAGAATTAGAGGAGGCGGAGAAGAAGTTAAGCTTGAAAGCTCAGGCTTGGCGTATTGGAGGTTATAAAACCGGGAATTCAGAATATGATAGGCTGCAAGAAGAGCTGCAACTAATGGTTGAGCAAAAAATATTTCCTAGAGAAGATAATTCAATGCATGAAACTTTTCAAAACATTTTTGGCAGTAGCAGTTGTACTTTTGATCCAGCTTATGTACGAGGATCAACTAAAGAACAGCGGGATCAAGAAACGCAATATGTACCCTTAGCTCGGAAAGATATAGAGCAATATTTGCAGGCAAGAAAGAGTAATGAGAATTTAAGCTTAAATGATTTTGCTAAATCTAAATTAGAGAAATCACAGATAAGATCAGGAGCAAGAATTATTGCAGATTGTTCTAGTAGAGTTGATACTTCTACTAATAATGAATGGTATGAT
Source organism: Candidatus Tisiphia endosymbiont of Metellina segmentata (assembly GCF_964030715.1). Classification (NCBI taxonomy): domain Bacteria; kingdom Pseudomonadati; phylum Pseudomonadota; class Alphaproteobacteria; order Rickettsiales; family Rickettsiaceae; genus Candidatus Tisiphia; species Candidatus Tisiphia endosymbiont of Metellina segmentata. Next base: position 1,406,156 of record NZ_OZ034919.1, on the reverse strand, counting down.
AGAGTTGATTTATCTAATTTAGATTTCTCTGGAGCAGATTTAGGGGGTGCTGTGTTCGCAGGGTCCGTTTTATCCGGATGTAGATTTAATGGTACTAATATTAGTGAAGCGAATTTCGAGAGTGCAGAACTTGATCGAGCTAATTTTTTAGGGTCTAAAGCAGATAACGCGAATTTTTTTAATAGTAATTTAAGTCAGGCAGTCGTTGATAATAGTCAGTTTACACATGCTTTTATGGCTCGTTCTAATGGTCAGGAGGTTGTGATAAATAACTCCAACTTTGATTATGCGAATATAAAAAAAGGTAAATGGGATCACGCAAAATTGACTGATTCAACATTTAATCAGTCAGATTTGCAAGGTATCTCTTTAATCTCAGCAGATTTACGAAGAATACAAATGCAGCATGCAATATTAGATAAAGCTGTTTTAACAAAGTGTCAAGTTATAGAGAGTAATTTATCTAATGCTTTGATGGAAAAGGTTGAAGCACATAAGGCAAAATTTAAAGATACTATATTGCAGAACATAGAAGCAAAAGGATTAGATTTGTCGGATGCTGAGTTAAGTGGTTTGACTAAGTTGGATGGAGCGAATTTAGAAGCAGCTATTCTAAGAAGGATTAATGCTGAAGGAGTGAATTTTATTAATGCCAATCTAAATATGGTGGAAGCACAAAAGGCGAATTTCAGAAATGCAATTTTAGAAGGAGTAGAGGTCAAATTTGCTAACTTAACAGAGGCGATTTTAGAAGGAGCGAAGGCTAAAGGAATCAATGCAAGTTATAGTATACTAAAAAAAGTTCATACACAAAAGGCTGATTTCTCGAATAGTATAATGAGGAGTATTGACGCTCAGGAAGGTGATTTTACCGAAGTAATATTCATGAATGGTGATCTTACAAAATCAAAATTGCAGCAAGCGATATTGGAAAAAGTACAAGCAGAAAAGGTTAAGTTAGAAGGAGTTAATTTACGTGCGGCAAAGTTAGCTGAGGCTGATTTGTCTAAAGCTACGGTCGATATTGATACTGATATTGTGGACGTAAATTTGATTGGTTTACAAGGCACATTCATTCAGAATGGTCAAGAAATTATTCCGCAAAAGCTTCAAGAAGAGCAAAAACAATTGGAGCAAGTAAAAAAAGCGGAGCAATTAGAATTAACACTAGAGAATTTACCTCACATCGCTGTAGGTTTATTAAAAGAGACAGGGACATTTCTTCTTGATATTGCTACTATAGTACCTTCAGCTATTAGGAATCCGCTGGATACAAAGAAGCTATTATATGATGAGCTATATGCTGATTTCCTGAAATTTCAAGAAGTGAGTGGAAAATTATTAAGTGATAAGTTGCTAATTGAAGAAAGGCAAAAATTACAAAAAGAACAAGTAGAGCATGTATCTAATCTAATCAAGGGAGCTGGTGCAGTGGCTGATATATATATTCCTGCTCTGAATGAAGCACGATCTGATCTATTGAAAGATCAGATCGCTCAGCGTGTTTTGTTGCCAGTTTTAGAAGCTGTGTTAAATCCCGCTCCAATGATTTCACCTACAGAAGCTAGTAGAGTTAATCCTGATATATTTGATGGAGTAGATAAAAATTTTATTAGAAGGATAGTGCCGTTGGTGCTAAAATTAGGAGGTGGCGTATTAGAAGGAGAATCAAATAAAAAAGTACAAGAAATTTATAAAAATCTAATAATTTCTAACGAGAATTCAGGGCGTGATATCATTAAAAATGCTTTAGAAATCTTTACCAGCCCTAAAGTAGCAGAAGTAGTCAAGAAAGATTTAGTTGAGTTTTTACGTGATTCAGCTAATCAAAAAGAAATTACCAAAATTGCTGAGAATGTTCTAGACGATAAATTTACTAGATTTGTGTCAAAAGAATTTTTTAGGGATACTGTATCACTAGCAACTAATGCAAGTAGCACGATATTAGAGCATACTCCTGAAATGGTTATGATCTATGAGTTCTATATGAAACATCAAGATTTGGGCTTGGAATTATTGACTAATAAAAATTTATCTCCAACTCGAAAAGAAGAAATAATAGGAACGCAAAAAGCCATGATATTGTCTATTTTAGATAATACTAGTAAGGTTGTTCAGGATCTAGCTCCTGTCTTAAAATTGACTCTACCACAATATTTTGCTGATAATAAAAAGAATATTTTAGAATTTTTGGATAAAACAGAAGTGCAGCAAAATATAAGATATCTTGGTCTGAATCCTAAATTTGTACGTGATGCAACAGCAGCAACTATTCCATTTATTGTTGATGTTTTACCGATAATAGCAGAACTTACTGAAAGTTGTTTAGCAGACAAAGAGGGGTTAGAGCGAATCATTGAGCAAGCTAAAGAGGTTATGAACGTACCTGAATCCAAACAAGCAGAAAAAGTTGGTAAATTAGTAAACTCTCTTATTAAGTTTAATAAGGATAATCCTAAGGTTAAAGAAGTTTTACAAGAAAAAATACCTGAGCTTTTAATAAAACATGCTAAAGACCTTGGCCCTGTGGTTGAGAAATTTTTAAATGAAACCGAGATGGGTAAAAAACTAAAACTAAAAGGTGAAGCAATTGTTAAAGCACTAGGGGATCATGCTAAGGAAGTAGGAACAATAACGGCTTCATATAAGAAGGGAGAATATAGTGCAATGGTTCGTCCATTGATTAATTTGTTATCTGATACAAAAGTTCTAAGTTTAGCTGTAGAAGCTACTGTTAACCTTTGGAAGTATAATTTTCAAAAACATTTTGTGTCTAATTCAACACGTGAAAAAGTAATTGGTGAAAAAATGAACCAAATTATGGAAGATGTTTTGTCCAATCCTCTTGTGATAGCTAAGTCAGACAAGAAAATAGATTTATCTTCTATCTTTCAGGAGCAGGCTGAGAAATATAGTCGAAATAATTCATCTGAGTATTCACCGATACTTTATTATTCCTTAAATAATAAAGATTTGAGAGGATTATCTTTTGAAAAAGTAGATATGAAATTAGATAATTTTGAAATTAAAGGGTTTAATTTTAATGAAGTGACGTTAGGAAAATGTTCTCTGAAAAATGCTGAGTTGAAAGAATGTTCTTTTAAGAGAGTTACTTTTAAAGAACATATAGACTTTGAAGGAGCTACCATTGATGGTGATACTTTAACTACACTTCTTTCGGAAATTAAAAAATATAATAAAAAACATCCGGAAAAAACAATGAATTTAGATAATATCAGAGTTGTTGGGAATATAAGCGAAGAAGTTAAATCAAATCCTTTGCTAAAAAATGTAGATTTGAATAAAGCTACTGTAAAAAAAATAGAAGTTATTCCACCAGTACCTAAAGCAAGTCAAACAATATCATCAAATGAACATAGAGAAAGATATGATAGAAATGCTAACAAAGAAAGACAAACAAATCTGTTAATCAGATAAAATAATGTTTGACATTGTTCTGAATAATCGGTATAAAACTTCACACAGGGCAAAAATCCTGTAGCTGTTTGAAAAGTTGATAAAACTGAAAACTAAATACACACTGCGATAATAAAAATTTATGATCGTGAGTGGATACTGTATAAGTAGCAGAATTAGTTCTGTACACATCGTACAATCTCAAGCTTTAAAAGAATCAAAGTAAATAAAATAAGAGCATTTGGTGGATGCCTTGGCACTAGAAGGCGATGAAGGACGTAATACGCTGCGATAAGCTTCGGGGAGCTGCGAATAAGCTTTGATCCGAAGATTTCCGAATGGGGAAACCCACCTGCTTAGCAGGTATCGTATAGTGAATACATAGCTATGCGAAGCAAACCCAGTGAACTGAAATATCTCAATAGCTGGAGGAAAGGACATCAACCGAGACTCCGTTAGTAGTGACGAGCGAATGCGGACCAGGTCAGTGGCTTCAGAATAAAAACTAGAACAACATGGAAAAGTTGGCCATAGAGGGTGATAGCCCCTTATAGGTAAAAAGTTTTGGAGTCCTTGAGTAAGGCGGGACACGTGAAATCCTGTTTGAACATAGGGGGACCACCCTCTAAGCCTAAGTACTCTCTAGTGACCGATAGTGAACAAGTACCGTGAGGGAAAGGTGAAAAGAACCCCGATAAGGGGAGTGAAATAGACCTGAAACCGAATGCTTACAAGCAGTCGGAGCAGACATTGAGTTTTAAAGCTCGTTTGTATGTTCTGTGACGGCGTACCTTTTGTATAATGGGTCAGCGACTTAGTTTATCTAGCAAGCTTAAGCCGTTAGGTGTAGGCGTAGCGAAAGCAAGTCTGAATAGGGCGACTTTAGTTAGATGAATTAGACCCGAAACCGAGTGATCTAGCCATGGCCAGGTTGAAGGTGGAGTAATATCCGCTGAAGGACCGAACCCACTACTGTTGAAAAAGTAGGGGATGAGTTGTGGCTAGGGGTGAAAGGCCAATCAAACTCGGATATAGCTGGTTCTCCGCGAAATCTATTTAGGTAGAGCGTTATAGCGATTACCGTCGAAGGTAGAGCACTGGATGAGCTAGGGGGTCCTACAGACTTACCAAACTCAACCAAACTCCGAATGTCGACGAGTACAGCATAGCAGACAGACTGTGGGTGCTAAGGTCCATAGTCGAGAGGGAAAAAGCCCAGACCGCCATCTAAGGTCCCTAAATCATGACTAAGTGTTAAAGGATGTGGGAAAACCAAAACAACTAGGATGTTGGCTTAGAAGCAGCCATCATTTAAAGAAAGCGTAATAGCTCACTAGTCTAAATAAGTTTTCCTGCGCCAACAATGTAACGGGGCTCAAGTCATGTACCGAAGATGCGGATTTGCACTTTAATAGTGCAGATGGTAGCGGAGCGTTCCGTAAGCCTGTGAAGGTGAACTGTGAAGTTTGCTGGAGGTATCGGAAGTGAGAATGCTGACATAAGTAGCGATAAAGAATGTGAGAAACATTCTCGCCGAAAGTCCAAGGGTTTCTGCGTAAAGTTAATCTGCGCAGGCTTAGTCGGCCCCTAAGGTGAGGCTGAAAGGCGTAATCGATGGGAATCAGGTTAATATTCCTGAACCGAAAGGGTGTGACGAAGATAGTAAATTGTATATGCTTATTGGATTGTTATATGCAGTGAATATCTTCCAGGAAATAACACCCTTATTAAAGACCGTACCCTAAACCGACACAGGTGGACAGGTAGAGTATACCTAGGCGCTTGAGAGAACGATGCTGAAGGAACTAGGCAAATTGCATCTGTAACTTCGGGAGAAGGATGACCTATAAATGGGCAACCATCTATAGGTGGCACAAACCAGGGGGTAGCGACTGTTTATTAAAAACACAGGGCTCTGCAAAGTCAATAGACGAAGTATAGGGTCTGACGCCTGCCCAGTGCTGGAAGATTAAGAGGAGGGGTGCAAGCTCTGAATTGAAGTCCCAGTGAACGGCGGCCGTAACTATGACGGTCCTAAGGTAGCGAAATTCCTTGTCGGGTAAGTTCCGACCCGCACGAATGGCGTAACGATTTCCCCGCTGTCTCCAGTATCGACTCAGCGAAATTGAATTCTCCGTGAAGATGCGGAGTTCCCGCGGTTAGACGGAAAGACCCCGTGAACCTTTACTATAGCTTTGCACTGGTATTAGGAATTAGATGTGCAGGATAGGTGGGAGACTATGAAGCGGTGGCACAAGCCACTGTGGAGTCATCCTTGAGATACCACCCTTTTGATTCTTGATATCTAACCGCGATCCTTGAATCAGGATCCGAGACAATGCATGGTGGGTAGTTTGACTGGGGCGGTCGCCTCCCAAAGAGTAACGGAGGCGCGCGATGGTTAGCTCAGGTTGGTCGGAAATCAACTGTTAGAGTGCAATGGCATAAGCTAGCCTGACTGCGAGTCTGACAAGACGAGCAGAGACGAAAGTCGGTCATAGTGATCCGGTGGTCCCGAGTGGAAGGGCCATCGCTCAACGAATAAAAGGTACTCCGGGGATAACAGGCTGATGATTTCCAAGCGTCCATAGCGACGAAATCGTTTGGCACCTCGATGTCGGCTCATCACATCCTGGGGCTGGAGAAGGTCCCAAGGGTTCGGCTGTTCGCCGATTAAAGTGGTACGTGAGCTGGGTTTAGAACGTCGTGAGACAGTTTGGTCCCTATCTGCCGTGGGTGTAGGAAGTTTGAGAGGATCTGCCTTTAGTACGAGAGGACCGAGGTGGACGTACCTCTGGTGGACCAGTTGTCGCGCCAGCGGCATAGCTGGGTAGCTAAGTACGGAAGGGATAACCGCTGAATGCATCTAAGCGGGAAACCCACCTCAAAACTAGACTTCCCTATCAGAGCCGTGGAAGACCACCACGTTGATAGGCTAGGTGTGGAAGCACGGTAACGTGTGTAGCTAACTAGTACTAATAGCTCGATTGTTTTACTTTGCTGAGGTTGTACTTGTGTACAGTATTAATTCTGCAAGAAACATAAAAAGGTTTTCAGTTTTATCAACAACTCAAATTTTAGACCTCTTTTGAAATTATGGTTCTATGAATAAATGTCTAAAGAAGTCTATATATAAAAAAATTTGTATTGCTAGCTTGGTGGTTATAGCACGAGTGAAACACCCGATCCCATACCGAACTCGAACGTGAAACCTCGTAGTGCTGATGGTACTATGCCCTGAGGCATGGGAGAGTAAGTCGCTGCCAAGCTTGCAATGCAAGTTTTTTGTGAAGGTCATGTACACTCAAATGATCCTACGAATTGCATTTGAAAATGAGGGGTAAACTAAAGTAATACGTGAGTTCCTGATGTTTTTAAAAAACAATTCTTAAAAGCGTAAGAGTATACAAATTGTCATTAGACATTTGTTTTGTGTTCCAATTCTCCAAATCATTTAACTACCCTTGCAAGCAAGTCTTTTAAAAAGTAAGTTTTAAAAAATCAACTAAATTATCTACTAACAATAATCCATATTATTTGATAAAATTAGAACAAAAAGAAGGAGGTAATATGAACAATATTAACACTAAGTTTTACATACTACTAGTAATACTACTTGGTATATTCACTTATTCATTAAATCTTTTTAATAAAATATCTCAGTGTTCTTTAGTATTTGTGTTTTTAGCTATAACTGCAAATATCATATCTGAACTATATGGTAGGAAAAAAGCTTGGATTGCTGTAACGTTGAGTATAATAGTAAGCTTTTGTTTGTTATGGGACTTCAATTATTATATTCATGGTCGTGTTATTAATGGAATTATACTTGTATCTTTTGTATCTATATTGTTATCAACATATTGTAGTACAAGTATATTTGTACAACTCAAGTCAACATGTTCTTTGAATACAAGAAATTTTGCTGGTTTAATGATGGGTGCGGTTGTAGATGGCATTGTGATGTCAGGATTTTTTGTAAATATATTCTCTACAAGTAGAGTTTTGTCGATGTTTTTAAAAGAAGTATTATTTAAATGTGCATATTCATTAACAGTTTATATATGTATATTTTTGGGGTCATTTTTAGTCCAAAAAGTATATTGCAATAATAGGACTACCCGTGAACTGAAGAATTTTTGAGTAAAAAATACAGCTGAGTACCGCAAGAATCTTGGATAATGACGATGCAATTCTTGATTTTCTATTCTAGAGTATATATACTCAAATGATATTAAAGGGTGTTGGCAAAGTAGTAATAAAGTAAAATTATCGTCATATTTTGAGAATATATTATATAATTTTACTTTTTTTGTTGGCAATTTAACTAAAGAATTACTTAAAAATTTGCTTTATATAGCATTTATATGACTTTGCCAACATTCTATATACCTAACCCAAGGAACTCTTAGCTAAAAGCGATGTCATTTCCACTTTTGCAGGAATGGCATCGATAGTAGTTAAGATTATATTTATACCAACTATTGGTACAATTCTTAAATTGCCCTGATCAAATCTAACGGAATTAACTATATCATAACTTATTTAAACAGGAATAATGTGTATAAATTTATAGACTTGTTTTGCGGTATTGGTGGATTTAGGATTGCTTTAGAAGGAAAAGGAATGGAGTGTGTTTTTTCTTCAGATATAGATAAGGATATTCAAGAAACTTATGTAAAAAATTTCGGAGAAAGACCTTATGGCGATTTAAATGAAATCTCAGAAAAAAAAATACCAAAACATGATATTCTATGTGCAGGTTTTCCTTGTCAACCCTTTAGTATTTCTGGTAAGCAATTGGGATTAAAAGGCAGTAACGGAAGATTATTTTATGAAATAATTAGAATCGCCCAATATCATAAACCATATGTTTTATTGCTTGAGAACGTCAAAAATATAATTAATATTGATAATGGATCGGTAATTAAAACAATAGATATAAAATTGGATGAAATTGGTTATAAAGTTTATAGGCATATTCTAAATTCTTCTTTTTTTGGTATACCTCAATCAAGAGAAAGGGTTTATTTTGTTTGTTTACGTAAAGATTACGATAATGATCTAAAATTTAAATATTTACCGCCAAAAGAAACTTTTGCAAAAGTTTATTTGGATGATATTTTAGAAGAAAAAGTTGATGATAGTTTATATATTAAAAGAGATGACATAGTAATAGATGGCAATAAAGAAATTGAAAGAAATTTAAGACCTCTAAGAATTGGTTATGTTAATAAAGGCGGTCAAGGAGAAAGAATCTATAGCCCCTTGGGTGGGACATGCAATAACTCTTTCCGCTTTTGGTGGAGGAGTGGGTGCAAGAACTGGCTTATATTTAATTAATAATAGAATTAGACGATTATCAGTTAATGAATGTAAAAACTTAATGGGATTTCCAAAAAATCACCATGTTATAGAAGGGGTAAAAGGTTATCAACATCTTGGCAATGCTGTTATACCAAAGATGATCAGTAATATTTATGATTCAATTGGAATATCATAATTATGAATAGAAATGCTTATATAGGAAAAAATGTTGAGGTTCTGTTTAAAAATAGCATAGGAGATCATCAAAAAATCATACAAAAAATTCAAGAAAACTTTAAAATACAAGGAAACTTCATAACTGCGATTTGTAGTGGAGTACATAATGAAAAAGTAGATGTAAAAAAGGAATTTTCTTGCTAAAGGTGGTAATTTGCTTATTGGTAATTTGATAACTTTTAAAAGAAAAGGGGGAAATGGTAAGTTATGTTCGCATAAAATAAAAACCGACCCAACTCACCCAGGTAATAACATTCAATTGCAACTGAGAATGTATGAATTTATAAAAGAAATGAAAAATTATGAGTTAGGTAATTACGTTATCTAAATTTAAATCCCTTAAAGTGAAAATTACTTAGAAAAAATAAAATATTTATTAGAATGATCGCGGTAGGAATCACCGGTAGTTATGCTTCAGGGAAAACTTTTGTCTTAAATTATTTAGCTAATCTAGGATTTATAACTTTTTCTGCTGACGAATATGTTAAGAACCTATACGAAGAGTCAGAAATACAAAATATGGTTCTTAACTTACTACCTGATCTAAAAAGCTTTGATAAAAGAAAAATTGCAGAGCTAATCTATGCTAATGATTCAGCAAGAAACAAACTGCAAAATTTTATTCATCCATTTGTAGTGGAAAGTTTGTTTCTTTTTAAACAGCAAAATAGTAAATCAGAGATTACATTTGCTGAGATACCATTACTTTTTGAAGCTGGATTTGATCAATATTTTGATTTTTATGTTACAACATTCTGCTCAGAAGAATCTAGATTAAAACGTGCAATGTCTAGAGAGGCTTTTAATTTAACAGCTTATAATAAAATAGCACAAATTCAATTGCCACAACAGATTAAAATAGAAAAAGCAGATTTTGTTATTAATACTGATGTTAATCTAGTAGATTTAGATAAACAAATAACTCAACTAATAGAAAAATTAAAATGCAGCAATTAAGAGAAGTAATTTTAGATACTGAGACAACTGGTTTAGACCCCAAAAATGGTCACCGAATTGTTGAGATTGGTGCTATTGAGATGGTTAATAAAGTTTTAACCGGCAAACATTTTCATTTTTATATTAATCCAAAGCGAGATATGCCGACGGAAGCTTATCGAATACATGGCATATCGGGAGAATTTTTAAAAGACAAACCACCTTTTGAAGAAATTGTTGACGAGTTCTTAGGGTTTATTAGCAATAGCAGACTTATTATACATAATGCAGCATTCGATATTAAATTTATTAATTATGAGTTATCTCTGCTCAAAAGACCTTCTACAGAGTATTTAGAACTTTCCAATATTATCGATACTCTTGCTTTAGCTCGGAAGATGTTTCCTGGAATGAAAGCTAATCTTGACGCATTATGTAAAAGATATAAAATTGACAATTCCTCACGTAAGTTGCATGGGGCGCTTAAAGATGCGGCATTACTGGCAGAAGTTTATGTTGAACTTACTGGAGGTAGGCAGATAAGTTTCAATATTAATAGCCAAAAGGCACAAAATATAGACGAGTTAGTGGTTCAAACTACTATGGCAAATAAAAAGAATACTATAGTTATCAAACCAACTAAGGAAGAGTTACAAAAACATAAAGAGTTTTTGTCAAAAATTCTTTCTCCAATTTGGTTGTAGAACCAGTGTGCGAAAGTGAGAATGACATATATACTTTTCTGCTTTGAAGAATTGGTTTCGCAAAACTGTGTGGTATTCGCGTACTCACGTTTTATCTTCGAGACAGAAAAGTACTTGAAACGTCTAAAAAATCAGGCTCGTAGCCCTTTTGGCATACTAAAAATTAGTCAACATAATGCTTCTTATTTGTGCTACAATTTGTTAGATATAAGGCTTTATGGTAATTTTCAAATATAATCAACTAGTATGATAGTTAAATGAAAGAGTTTTTTTGTGGTTGTCCTTTTGTAACTTTAGTGTAAAATCAACAGAAAAGTTCTTGTGCAGAGTCACAGAATGTGCTAAGTATCTGATAAGATTGGTGAAGTTTGAACCAAAGATACTCTCCCCATTCGGGATGATACTTAAGTATTAACCTCAGTTTGATGTCAATCCCTGCGTAGGTAGGGGATATAAAAAAATGACCAAGATCAGGTTGAGTTAAGTTATTTTAGACCGCTACCTATGCATAGCACAAGTGTTGAAAGTTAAAAAATCGTCTGCGAAGTGCTGTTGTAAGGCTTAAACCGTCTATTAGCGAGGAGACCGTAGGTCGACGAAGCAATCTATTATGACAAGCTTCATGGATTGCCACGCTCACGTACGTACGTTCGCTCGCTAATAGACGACTTTTTAACTCAATGATAGGTAAGCCACTAGTTTGACTAGTGAGACCATCAAGGCTTGGCCTTTAGATTTAGTATAAAATAAAAAGTTATCATATATAACTTCTTTGGCTTGACGGTCAAAGGAGAAAATATATGACAACATATGAAAGTTTAAATCATTCTAAATGGGATTGCAAATATCATATTGTGTTTATTTCAAAGTGTCGTAAAAAAGAATTGTACGGGAAGGTTAGAAAATATCTTGGGAACGTATTCCATGAGTTAGCTTTTCAACGTGGGAGAAAGATCATAGAGGGGCATATGGTACAAGATCATGTGCATATGCTCATCAAGATTCCTCCTAAATATTCTGTAGCTGAAGTAATAGGCTATATCAAGGGGAAAAGTGCTATAGCCGTTGCTAGGCAGTTTGGTGGACGAAAACGTAATTTTAATGGAGAAAAGTTGTGGGCTAGAGGTTATGCGGTCTCAACTGTAGGATTTGAAGAGAATCAGATCAAACACTACATTAAGAATCAAGAGCAACTTGATAGTTTAGGCTCTGACGAATCAGGAGAATTTTAATTAACAATGGCAGCCCTTTGGGCTGCTCATAACCGTCAAGCCCCTCGCTTTGCGAGGGCGTTCTGACTTTCAACAGTTGTGCTATGCAGGGGGTGACATCGTTAAGAGAGATAGGGGTGACATAATGATGGCAGGGATATAGAAATGAATTATATTTTTTAAATTATAGAATGGTAAAATGATGGCAAAAAAACAAAAAATCTTTAAATATTTACTGGCTAGTAGTGCAATCGCCTCGGTTGTAGCTAGCCTAGGCAGTAGTGGTGTGGCATTTGGCGGGGCTGGTGTGGATCGTGGTGCTGTAATTATAAACAACAATGCGGCTTTGACGGATGGTGCTGGTAATCCGAATTGGGATGGAATTACTCAATACGGTCGACCTACAGGAGTAGGATATAATGTACAGGCTGTGTGGGGTGGTCCTGATCCAGAATTAGCAATTACCTATGGTGCTAATCATACACTTGATGCTAACCACGTAGGTGCTATTATTACAGCTATCAACATAGCTGATCATCAGCCCGGCGATCTTACAGTTAGTCAAAATCTATCAATCGGTTCTATAGTGCGTAATGTTGGTGTTGCTGGTACTTTACCTATAAAGATAGAAGCTGGTCACACCTTAACTTTAACTGGTACTGCAGCCGTTGCAGCTAAGCATGGCTTCAATGCATACCCCAATACCTACACCGGCTTGGGTAATGTAGAGCTTGGTGGTGCAGGCTCAACTCTTGTAGTTCATTCTGATGGTGGGGGGGATATAGTTGTCGGCAGTGTCTCGGCTGGTGTACATCAGCAGGGCGTATTAACCTTCATAACAGGTGGTACAGTTGGGCAGATTGGTGCTAATGGTGCTTCTTTAGCAGCCGTAAATATCGGTGCAGAAGCAGTTACTTTAGGCGGTAATGTTTGGGCTACTAATACTAACCTTACCGATGTAGCTTCTGTACTTAACCTAGCAGCTGGTACGACAATCAATGGTGCTGTATTGAACACTAATGCTGTGGCTAATAAGGGTACATTAACCTTCAAAGGAGCTGGTGGGGTAACCGGGACTATTGGTGCTACTAATGCTTTAGCAGAGGTTAATTTCAATGGAGCTGGTGATGTACACTTACGGCAAGCAGCTAAGGCTCAGACTTTTACTTTTAATGAAGTTGCTACGTTACATGCCCATGAAGGTATTACTGGTAATGTGCATTTCAAAGGTTATGATGGTACAATTAAGCTAGCAGATGGCAAGACAATCGATGGTAGTATCACTACGCAAGGTGGTGGTGAAGGAATATTAACCTTTGATGGAGATGGTGAAGTAACTGAGGATATTGGTGCTATTAATGCTAATCCTGCTCTTAATAGGCTTATTTCCCGAATTAATATTAATAGAGCTGGTAAGGATGTTATATTAAGAAAAAATGTCTACACTGATACACTTCGCTTTGGTGGTGCTAATACTGTACAAATTGGTGGTAGTTTTGTAGGAGAAGTTGATTTTAATGTTGGTGGAATATTAGAATTTAACGGTGCTGATGGTCCTGCAGGGGAAATAATACCTCGTCTTTTCAACTCAACAATACAAGGTGGTAATAATGGTACTTTAAATGTTAATACTAGCATGCTCATAGCTAACAATATGGAAATTGGGGAGATTGATACCATAAATATAGGTATGGTTGGGAGAAATGCTAAAGCTCTAGCAATAAATGTCCCAGCTGCTAATGTTAATCTTCTTGATGGTACAAATATTAATTTTATGCATGCAGGTTCGACGTTGAGCTTATTTACAAGGGGACATGATAGTACTGTAACCTTTTATGCTAACTTATCAGGAGGAGTTTCTGATGGTCATGGTGGTTTTTTGCCTGCTGATGGAGGAATCGTGTGGCTAGATGGTGATGACACTCGCACTTTAACTGTGCAATCTGCAACCGGTGTAGAAACCCTTGGTATTGTTGGTAATAAGCTAGGTGAATTGCGTATTTCTCGTCAAGTTACCATCGTAGGAGATGCTGCTAATAAGCTTAATGTCAAGAATGCGAATACGTTGAACATTATTAATGGGGCAACATTTACCGATAAAAGTACTACCTCTGCAAAGATTGCCAATATTCATATTGGAGCAGCGTCTGCTGATGTGCCTACACCTGCCGGTCCAGCAAATTATATACTTGATGCAGTACACGGTAATTTTCGTTTAAATGCTACTAAGGCTAATCAGATTACTTTTGACCATGCAGATGCTCAGTTAACCTTAAAGAATAGTGCTGCTGTAGATAGAACAATAACTTTAGTAAATAATTTAGATCCAGGTGCTAGTGTTGATGGTAAGGGTATAGTTGAACTTTATTCTGTTGTAGATGGAACAACATTGACAATTGCTGGAGCAGCTACATCTTTAGGTACTGGTGGTAATAACCTAAAAAAGGTAATTTTTTCTGGTGCTGGTAAATTTGACACTCTGCAGATTACCATTAATAGTAAAAATATGGAATTAAATGTAAATGAACTAACATTGGGTAATGTTAATAGCAATATTTTATTTGCTACAAATACTGTACTTACCGTTGGTGATATTATAGGTAATGTAGATTTCCAAAATCATGATGGTACAGTTAAGTTGAAAGCTGGTAAGACCATCACTGGTAGTGTAACTAGTACTGGCGGTGTTAATGGAACATTAGAATTCCTAGGAATTGGTGCAGTAACAAGCTTGATCACTAACTTAAAGATGTTAAAAGCTGGGGTAGGTGATGTAAGATTAGTAGGTGGCAATCATACTATTACTGAAATTCAAGGTAATGGTGTTGGTAATTTAACTTTTGCTAATAACTTTAATTTAACAGGTTCTATTAACTCAACAGGAGGAAATGCAGTTGGTTTAATATTCGAAGGCAACAATAGAGTTACTGGTGTAGTTGGAACGGCAACAAGTCCTGTTGGTAGTATACAAGTCCAAGGTACTACCGTCTTTGGCGACAAAGTTCAAACTGCTAATGATCAGGACATCATAATATCTAAGGGGGCAACTGCTAAGTTTGCTAACAGCGTGACAACTCGTAATATTAAGGGATATGCAGCTGACCAAGGTACAGTTCAATTTAGTAATGCTGAAACTATAATCGTTAATAGTGCAATAGGTGCTACTAATGCAGTAGATACTTTAGACATAGCGGGAGCAGATGTAAAGATTACCCAAGCAGTTTCAGCGAATTATATTAACTTCTCTAATGCTAGTAAAGAGGCAACTTTAACGTTAGAAGGGACAAGTACTGTAGGTGGTATTAGGACTAATGGTAATAATGTTCATACTCTTGCATTAGCTGCAGATTTTACCACTGGAATACAAGATATTGGGTCAGAGAATAACAGGTTAAAATCTATTAAATTACTGGGTGATCATAAAATTACTATTAATAGTGGTGTCTATTCCGATGTATCAACTAAAACTAATAATACTGGTAAAGTAATTTTCAACTTGGATAGAAGCTTTGCTTATAACCTTGGAACAGATAAATTAAGATTGTCTGATGTAACCTTTGCTAAGAATGCTACGGTAAGAGGTGATGTTTATTCTAAGCAAATAACCATTGCTAGTGATAAGACTGCAACTTTTGCTGGTACTATAAACAGAACTATATCTGTGCCAAACTCCACTGTAGATGGAGCTAGCATATCAAGATCATTGAAAAGTTTTGCCTATAGTACACAAATTGGTTCGGATGAAATAAAAAATGAAGGTATTGCAAAATTTGATAAGGCAGTACTGGTTGATGCCAAAATTACTGGTGGTAAGGTAACGTTTACCGATAATGTTTGGTTTAAACAAACTGCTAATGGGAAAGAAGTAAATTTTGCTGCAGATAAGTTTGTAATATTAGAACAAAATATCAGCTTTGCTAATATTAAAGCAGATCAAGCTAAGATAATTATATTACCTAAAACAGCCTCTATAACTGGTAATTTAGCAGCTAAAGATTTAACCGTAGATCTTGCAGATAATCAATTAAAATATACTGGTCAGGCACAGCTGACAGGAAAGATAAAACTAGTTACTGCCTACACATCAAGCGGAGCAGGTGGTAATATAGAGGTTCAGACAGGTAGTAAATTGGATTTATCGAAAGCAGACGAGCTGATTATAAAAGTGAAAGCTCAGACTGATATTAACAAAATTCCTGAGGGGGGTGCTAAGTATGTTGTGATTTCGTCAGTTAATGGTAATGGTCTTGTTGCAATTGATAACAGTAAAATTAAGCTTGACCCAACTGGTGAACAAAACCGTTTTATACAGTGGTCCATGGATTCTAGTGATCTAAAACTGTATATAACTGACATTTCTAAGGAAGTTATAGCTAAAGAAATTGCTGATACATCCCTATCACAGGAAGAACGGGAATTTTATAGACAATTGAATAATGTACCTCGTAATAGTTCTGCTGGTAAGTTCAGGAACAATATAGGTTTGATGGATAGAGAGCATGCCCTTCAAGCGATGGATAGAATATTGCCTGGTAATGAAAATCCAATAGGAGAGAGCCTTGCAAGAAATCCAACATCTGAAATAATTAGAGGATTGATGGCTCAAGCTGGTACCCAAATTACTGCAACAAGGATGGGAAATTCAGTACCTATGCAAAATGCTGCATCAGCTGTAGGCTCTGGTGATGATGATACGCTAAGGTATGGAGTATGGGGTAGTCCATTCTATGGTACTGCTTGCCAAGAAACGTATAAAGGAGTTAGTGGTTATAAAGCGAAATCAGCTGGTGGAATAGTTGGATTTGATGGTTTAGTAAATGATAATCTGCTACTTGGTGCAGCTTATAGCCGAATTAACACACAAATGTCTCATCAGGATAAGAAATTTGGTGATAAAACTAATGGTAAGACTAATATCTTCTCCTTATATAGTTTATATAATCTTACCAATAATTGGTTTACTGAAGCTATAGCATCATATGGTATAACTAGGGTTAGGAACTCAGAAGGACGCCTAATTGCAACGAATGTGAAAAGAAATGTTACTGCTCTAGAGACTGCTGCTGCTAAGTATAAATCTATCTCTTATAGTGGTCAATTACTTACAGGGTATAATTATATAGCTTCTGAAAAGTTAATGATTACCCCAACAATTGGGTTCAGATATTCGCAATTTAAGGATGCTGGCTATACGGAAACTGGTACAAAATTCCAAAACCTAGTTGTTAAGAAAAGGTCGTACAATAAATTTGAAGGTATTTTGGGGTTAAGAACTGCAGCAACCCTGAAGGCTAACAAAGTACTGTTAATACCAGAATTGCATGGTTACGTTAATCATGACTTCAAAGGAAAAGCACCAATTATTGATGCAAGGTTAGATGGGATAAATGAACCATTACCGACTAAATCAGTTAAACCTGTTAAGACCTTCTTCACTGTTGGCACTGGTTTCACTGCGAAATATAATATGATGGAATGTGGTATTATCTATAATGTTAACATTGCCAGCAAATATATTGGTCACCAAGGTAGTTTGAAGGTTAAAGTGAATTTTTAAGTAGCTTATCCTCAATTTAATGAGTGTAAAATGGGGATATAAGAGTATTTATGTCATGGCAATTGTCATTAACATAAACACTCTTAGCCCCGGAATCCTTTAAGATTTTAGCACATTTGTTAATGGTAGTGCCAGTGGTTAATACATCATCTACTAATAATATTTTTTGGTCTATAATTTGATATTTTTTATTGAATATAAGGCTATTTGATAAGTTTTTTTCTCGTTCTTTTTTAGATAAAAAAGTTTGGGATTTGGTCCATCTTGACTTAATTAATACGTCAGGACTTACCGGTTTTTTTAGTAGTCTGCTGATTTCTTGAGCCATAATCAAAGCAGGATTATACATTCTAAACAATCTTTTGAATCTATTCATTGGAACTGGAATAATCAGGTCAATATCTTGAAATTCGCTGTGATATTGTATATAAAGTAATTTGCTGAAAGTTTTGGAAAGAATGGTTTTGTCTTGATATTTAAAAGCATGAATTATTTTCTTGCTATGCTCGTTAAATTTAATTAAACTACGGGATATGTTATAATGTGGTTTATATTGAAAGCATTTTGCACAACACATATCATCTAAAATTGATATATCTAATCTACAACCACAAATATTGCAGTAAGGTTTTGTAATAAAGTCAAATTTCTTCCAACAATTTAGACAAAATCCCTCTTTAGTGGAAGTCATTTCAGCACAAGACAAACATCTTGCTGGCAAGATATAATCTACTAGGTAATTATAAAATCTACTAATTTTGTACATTACTATAAAAGCAAACCTTTAGGCAATATCTCTAGTTAAGTTTACCGGTCTACGAACACATGGGTTGCCACTACTCGAAGAATCTGTTGATTCAACAGACACACAAGGGCTTTTAATCTCGTAAGGAGGACCAGGAGTGCATGATAATAATTGCAAGAGTATAACAAAAAACAGAGAAAATCTTAATAATTTTGTCATAATTGTCGTTTGGAATTAATTTTATTGTCTTAGATTCTATAGGAGGTTAACCTAGTTCGCAATAAATCTCAAGTACATTTGATAAAAAATAAATCTTAGATACAAAATACATAATAGCTTGTGGCATTTTTCCTGACAAGCATATATACTCTCTTCAAATGTTTGCAAGTAATAACCTAAGGAAACGATGATAAGTACATCCTTCAAAGAAAGACCTCCTTATGCTAGAAAGTATAATAGCTGGCGTATTAGAATTTTATATTCAATAATTATTGGTTATTCAACATTCATATTTTGTCGTCAGAATTTTAATATTGCAATGCCTGCTTTAATGGATCATTTTGAGGTAACAAAAACTCAACTTGGCTGGATTTTAACAGCCTCTTCTATAGTTTATGGTGTAGGAAAGTTGTGTAATGGATTCTTTAGCGATAGATCAAATGCTCGTATATTTATGGTGGTTGGTCTTGCCCTTGTAGGCATCATAACATTGTTATCGGGTTTTGCTTCTAGTATAACCTTACTGGGTCTTTTATGGATTCTGAATAATTGGTTTCAATCCATGGGGTGGCCGCCTGCAACACGTATGTTGACTTATTGGTACGCTTCTAAGGAATTAGGAATGAAATGGTCTTTAGGGGCTACTTCTAATCAAATTGGCGGAGCAACTACTATGATAGTGTGTGGCTATTTAATAGA
This sequence comes from Candidatus Tisiphia endosymbiont of Metellina segmentata, assembly GCF_964030715.1. Lineage (NCBI taxonomy): Bacteria > Pseudomonadati > Pseudomonadota > Alphaproteobacteria > Rickettsiales > Rickettsiaceae > Candidatus Tisiphia > Candidatus Tisiphia endosymbiont of Metellina segmentata. Next base: position 1,387,124 of record NZ_OZ034919.1, on the reverse strand, counting down.
CGTTTATGGTTGGAAAGCAGCATTTATAATTCCTGGAATAGTGGCATTATTAATATCGTTATTTTTATTTAATAGATTACGTAATTCTCCCAATGAGGTTAATTTGCCCATAGTAGAAGAGTATAAAGAATGTGATATATCTCTTGGAAACAATGGTGATAATTTATTAACGCGTCAACTAATAAAAATTGTATTTTGTAATAAGTTAGTGTGGTATGTGTGTTTTGCTAATATGTTTGTTTATATTGTACGGTCAGGTGTAATTTTTTGGGCACCCGTATTTTTACGTGAACTAAAAAACGTTACTATTGCTCAAGCTGGTCTACAAGTTGCTTCTTATGATATTTTAGGTTTAATTGGTGGTGTTGTTGCTGGATGGATGTCAGACAATCTATTTCAAGGACGACGTGGTCCAGTTGGTTCAGTATTTATGTTTGTTTTGGCTTTTACTCTTATTTTATTTTGGCAAATACCAAACGAGTATGAAATATTTAGCATGATTATTCTTGCTTTGGCTGGTTTTTTTGTATCTGGACCGCAAGTCTTAATAGGTGTTGCTACAGCAGATTTTACTAATAAACAAGCAGTTGGTACAGCTAATGGTCTTTCAGGCTTATTTGGTTATCTTGGTGCTGCATTGGCTGGGGTATGTGTTGGTTGGATTTCTGATAATTTAGGTTGGAATGGTGTTTTTTTATTCTTTATCTTGTCTGCTTTCTTGGGGGCAATACTTTTTTCCTTAACTTGGAATTATAGTTCTAGAAAAATTGCATAAAGTACCACTTTAACCATGCTATCAGAATTTGCTTGCCAAAAATATATAAATTTATATAAATATTAACAATAAATTAATAAAGGTTTACTGTGACTCAAGAATATACATTTTCAATGATTAAGCCAGATGCTACGAAAAGAAATCTAATTGGTAAAATTATTTCTTACTTAGAAAATACTGGACTAAAAATAGTAGCTCAAAGAATGACTATTTTAACTAGAGATCAAGCAGAAAATTTCTATGCAGAACATAGGTCAAAGGCATTTTTTAATAGTTTAGTGGAATATATCATTTCTGGTCCAGTCGTCTTGCAGGTGCTTAAAGGGGAAAACGCTGTTTTAAAAAATCGTAGAATAATGGGAGCTACTAATCCAAATGATGCTGAACTAGGCACAATTCGAAAAGATTTTGCAGAGAATATTGAGGCTAATAGTATCCATGGTTCTGATAGTTTAGAAAGTGCAGAAAGAGAAGTGAAATTATTTTTTACTGAAAAAGAAATTGTAGACTAATTATAGTCTATATGAGATATAGTGTTGTAGTTATTGGTGGTGGTCATGCTGGTTGCGAGGCAGCTTCGGCTTCTGCGCGTTTAGGTGTAGATACTCTTTTAATTACTCTAAAATTAGATAATCTTGGTGAAATGTCTTGCAATCCTGCAATAGGTGGGGTAGCAAAAGGCACTTTAGTAAAAGAAATAGATGCACTTGACGGACTCATGGGTAAAATTATAGACCAAGCCGGTATCCATTATAAAATGCTCAATGAAAGTAAAGGACCAGCAGTTTGGGGACCAAGAGCTCAAGCTGATAGAAAACTTTATAAAAAAGCTATGCATAATGTCTTGATAAATCACCCAAATTTGACAATTTTATGTGCGTCTGTAGAAAATATTGAAGTCCACGACTCTAGAGTAAAGGCATTAACCTTAGATAATGGTACGTGTATTGAGTGTCAAAAAGTTGTGTTAACTACAGGTACATTTTTATCCGGGCTCATTCACATAGGAACTAAAAAAATCCCATCTGGTAGAATAGGTGAAAAGCCGTCATACGGTTTATCTAACACTTTAAAATCTTTTGGTTTTTCTCTTGGCAGGTTAAAAACTGGTACCCCTCCAAGAATAGATGGAAGAACAATTGATTATAACGAAGTAGAAGTGCAGGCTGGAGATACCGTGCCACGTCCTTTCTCCGAACTTACAAATTCTGTTAAGATAAAGCAAATAAATTGTTTCGTTACTAGAACAACTGAACAAACCCACGAAATTATTAGGAATAATTTAGATAAATCAGCTATGTATTCTGGACAAATCAAGGGTATAGGACCAAGATATTGTCCATCCATCGAGGATAAGGTTACTAGATTCTCTAAAGCAAGTCATCAAATATTTTTAGAACCTGAAGGCTTGGACGACCATACTATATACCCAAATGGTATATCTACATCGTTGCCTGAAGATATACAATTAGCATTGCTAAAAACAATTCCTGGTCTTAAAAATGCCACTATGTTAAAACCAGGATATGCAATAGAATATGATTATGTCGATCCAAGAGAATTAAAAGTAACGTTAGAAACAAAAAAAATTAAAGGTTTGTATTTTGCCGGTCAAATTAATGGCACCACTGGCTATGAAGAAGCTGCGGGGCAAGGAATTATGGCTGGCATTAATGCAGCCTTATCGATAAAAAATCAATCAGATTTTATTTTGACCAGAGCAGATGCTTATATTGGTGTTATGATTGATGATTTAATTACCCTTGGTACAGTGGAGCCTTATAGAATGTTCACTTCCAGATCTGAATATAGACTTTCTGTTAGGGCTGATAATGCAGATTTAAGGCTAACTCAAATGGCCATAGATATTGGTGTTATATCCAATTTACGCAAAGAGATTTTTAGTAAGAAATGTGACGATATTCATAAGGTAGAAAATATTGTAAAAACTATTTCTTTAACAACCACTAAGTTAGCTAACTTGGGTGTGTCTATTGCACAAGATGGTTCATATAAAACAGCCTTTGATTTACTAGGACTACCAAATTTTGGTGTTGATAAAACAATAGAGATATTCCCAGAACTTATTTCATTAAATAAAAAAATCCTTCATTATCTTTGTATTGAATCAAGATATTCTTCTTATTTGATTAGACAAAATGCAGATATTCAATTATTTAAAGAAGAAGAGTTGGAATTATTAGATGAGAATATTGATTACTTTAAAATACCAAGCTTGTCTACAGAAGTAAGAGAAAAGCTCCATTATCATAAACCGGCGACTATTGGTGCAGCTAGAAGAATATCTGGAGTTACTCCAGCTGCTTTAATAGCAATTATAATTTATATAAAAACAAGATATAAACATTAATGTATGACTGTCGTAATGTTCCACGTGAAATATTAGATGCCCTTAAGAAGTATCAATCATTGACATTAAAATGGAATAAAACTATTAATCTCGTTTCTTGTAATACCGAGCGTGAGTTTTGGGTAAGACATATTTTAGATTCTTTACAGCTAATGAAGTATATAAATAACCAAAATATTCATTTAATAGATGTTGGTTCGGGTGGTGGATTTCCAGGGATAGTTTTGTCTATTGCTGGAATAAAAAATGTTACTTTAGTAGAATCTGATGTAAGAAAATCTATTTTTTTATTGCAAGCTTCTAAAATTTCTACTAATAAAGTCAATGTGGTTAATCAACGAATAGAAAATGTTAAATTAGATTGTGATATATTAACTTCTAGAGCCTGTGCTCAGTTAGAGAAAATATTTGTTTATACCCAACATATTAATGTAAGAAATAAGTATTTATTATTTAAAGGTGAGCAATATCAAAAAGAAATTGAAATTGCTAAAAAGAGATGGTCTTTTTGTCATTCTATGTATGATAGTGAGACTTCTGATAATAGTAAGATTCTAGAAATTAGTAACATATATGACAAAAATAGTTGCGATAGTTAATCAAAAAGGTGGAGTTGCTAAAACTACAACTACTGTAAATTTATCGACAGCTTTATCTGTAATGGATAAAAAAATCTTGGTTATAGATTTAGATCCTCAAGGAAATAGTAGTACTGGTTTTGGTATAAACCAACAAGATAGAAAAGTTACTATTTATCAGGTATTAATTGGTTTAAGAACGATTGAAGAAGCCATAATACAAACGAATATTCCAAATTTACAATTAATTACAGCTAACACTAATTTATCCGGTGCTGAATCGGATTTATTAAGTATAAAAAAGCGTGAATATTTATTATCGGATTTGTTAAATAAGTTGGTCAGTAAATATGATTATATTATTATAGATTGTCCTCCTGCTCTTAACCTACTAACAGTTAATGCGTTAGTAGCTTGTGATTATGTATTAATCCCTATGCAGTGTGATTTTTATTCATTAGAAGGATTAAGTCATTTACTAAAAACAATTGAAATTATAGAAAAGAATTTAAATCCAAAAATAAAAATTGCCGGTATTTTATTTACTATGTATGATAAGCGTAATCGATTAACTGAGCAAGTAGAGGATGATGTTAGAAAATGCTTAGGAAGATTGGTATTTAAGACAGTTATTCCACGGAATGTAAAACTATCTGAGGCACCATCTTACGGCCAGCCAGCAATTATTTATGATCATAAATGTACTGGCTCTATTGCTTATATAGAACTTACAAAAGAGATTTTAGGTAGAAATATATGAAAAACAAAGGTTTAGGCAAAGGGTTATCGGCTTTGCTTGGAGAAGAGGTTTTTACTGTAGAAAAAGATGAGTTAGTAAAAATTATAGATATTGATAAAATTGAAGCTAGGAATAATCAACCAAGGAAAAAATTTGAATATGATAAAATAAAAGAATTAGCTGACTCCATAAGTAATAATGGTTTATTGCAACCGATCATTGTTAATTCAACCAGTGATGGAAAATATAAAATTATAGCTGGTGAGAGACGTTGGCGTGCTTGTAAGATAGCTAAGCTTAGCGATATTCCTGCTATTGTAAAAGATATAGGGGATAAAGAAATTATAGAGATAGCACTAATTGAAAATATTCAAAGAGAGGAATTATCTGTTATAGAAGAATCAGAAGGATTTGAGCGGTTAATAAAAGAGTTTGGTTATACACAAGAGAAATTAGCAGAAAAACTTAGCAAGAGTCGTAGTCATGTAGCTAATTTATTAAGACTAAATCAATTACCACAATCTATCAAAGATAAAATAAATGAAGGGCTTTTAACTATGGGACATGCAAGATGCCTAATTAATCATCAGCAGGCCGAGGTAATAGCTAACCATATTATTGAAAATGATTTAAGCGTTCGACAAACTGAAGATATAGTAAAAAATTGGTCTAAAAATGAATATACAAAAATCCCAGAACATGATAGACATGTAGGGAAAAGATTTCTAAAAGAAAATAGTAAAGAGAATGATCTACAATTATTAGCTAAATCATTGTCAGAAAGATTTAATATAAAAGTAACTATTGAAGACTACCCAATTGGTGGAAAATTAATATTTCACTATAGTAATTTAGAAGAACTTGATTCAATTTTGTCTAGGTTAAATTAAATGCAAATTTTTTTAGATAGTGCCGATATTAAAGAAATTGATGAAATTAATCAATTAGGTATAATTGATGGTATAACTACTAATCCTTCCTTAATGTCTAAGACAAAAGATGATTTTGTCTCAACTATTGCAGAAATATGTAAGATAATAACTTCCGATGTTAGTGTTGAAGTGGTTGCAAATGATGTTGATACTATGATTAGTCAAGGAAATAAAATTTTAGAAATATCCAGCAATATTGTTATTAAATTACCTATGACATGGAATGGTATTAAGGCGTGCCAATATTTTGCAAATAAAGAAAAAAAAGTGAACATGACCTTATGCTTTTCTGTGAATCAGGCTCTTATCGCTGCAAAAGCCGGAGCATATTATATATCGCCTTTTATCGGTAGACTTGATGATATAGGTCAAAATGGTATTAGTTTAATAAGTGATATAAGACAAGTATATGATAATTATCAGTATCAAACAAAAATCCTTGCTGCATCTATAAGAAACCCTAACCATGTTTATCAAGCTAGTATGTATGGGGCTGATGTTGCTACAATGTCTAGTAAAATTATCAAGCAATTATTAGATCATCCACTAACAGACTTCGGTTTAGAGATTTTTAATAAAGATTGGGATAAATCTGGATTAAAAATTTAATTATTAAAAAAGAATTAGATACTGCTTATTTCAGGTAACAACAGGTGAAAGAGGAATCAGAAAATAGGTGGTATGTTTAATAACATTCTTGTAATGTCGAAAGATATTTGGCATATGAAATTTTGGTAAATTATTATGCAAATTGAATCAGTAAACAATTTAAGAATATCGTTTAATGAAGCTTTATCAAGGATAGGAAAAAGTGTGCTAAAAAATGATGACATAATAATTGAAAATGACGATAAAGCAAAACCATTTGTAAAATGGGTAGGTGGAAAAAGAAGTTTAATAAAAGAGTTATCCTCAAGAACACCGCAAACTTATAAAAGCTATTATGAACCATTTATAGGAGGAGGAGCACTGTTGTTTGCTCTTGCCCCATTTGGTGCGACTATATCAGACGTAAACCTAGATTTAGTTATTACATATGCCGTGATTAAAAATAAACCTCAAGAATTGATAAAGCTATTGGCAAAACATAAAGTCAATCATTGTGAAGAATATTACTATAAAATCCGGAAACAATTTATTAATGATAATGACATAGAAGTTGCTGGACGTTTTATATATCTTAATAAAACCTGTTATAATGGTTTGTATAGAGTTAATAACAAAGGTGAGTTTAATGTGCCTATGGGGAAATACAAAAATCCAGCAATAGTTGATGAGACAAATATACTAGCTTGTAGTAAATTATTACAAAATGTTGATATAAAATATCAAGATTTCAGTAAGATTTCTCCAAATACAGGTGATTTTGTTTATATTGATCCTCCTTATCATCCTATAAATAATACATCGTTTACTAAATATACAAAACTTGATTTTACAGAAACAGATCAGATAAAACTTTATCAAAAATGTAAAGAATTAAACGATAAAGGTATATATTTTATGCTTTCAAATTCTAATATTCAGTTTATAAAGCATCTGTATAAAGATTTTTATATAGAGATTATCGAAGCACCACGTGCTATCAATTGTAAAGCTAATGAAAGAAAAAATACAGAAGAAGTTTTGATTAGAAATTATGGATAAAATACAAGGTGGATCAATTGCAAATAAAACAGGGAATGAACTTGAGGTATTTATAAATAATCGTCTTGTTAGGGAAGGTTACGTTTTTGTTCCCAAGACTAGATTTATTGCTTCACAAGTATTAGCACAACCAATCTATACTAGACAATTTAATTTAGGAGAAACTATCTATAATACCGCTTGGCAATGCGATTTTATTCTATATCATCCTATAAAACATTCTAATTGTCTTGTTATTGAATCTAAGTGGCAACAATCAGGCGGTTCTGCAGATGAAAAATACCCTTATACAATATTAAATGTTAGAAAACAAAGTGTTTATAATGTTATTATCATTATAGATGGAGATGGTTACAAAAAAGGTGCTTTACAATGGTTAAAAGATCAAGTTTATGGAAACTTAAAAGGTGTTTTTAGTATGTCTGAATTTACAACTTGGGCAAATAAACAAAATATTTAGGTTGTATATGTATATAGCTTCCTTAAAGAGTTAAGGTTAATTTGTTCTATTAACTATTTAAAAACTACAAATAAATTACAAAAATAAAGGATTAAGGATTATGTCGTATCAATATGTTTATGTTATGAATGGTCTAAGTAAGACCATCAACGGTAAACAAATTTTAAAGGAAACGTATTTGTCTTTCTTACCAGGAGCAAAAATCGGTATTATTGGTCCAAATGGTGCTGGTAAATCTACTCTTTTAAAAATTATGGCAGGTATTGACAAAGAATATGACGGTGAGGCGTTTGTAGCTAGTGGGGTTAGAGTTGGCTATTTAGCTCAGGAACCGCATCTTGATCCTACTCAAAATGTTTTTGATAATATTATGGAAAGTTTAAGTGATAAGAAAGCTTTAATCGATGAATTTAATGAAATAAGCTATAAATTTGCTGAGGAAATGTCAGATGATGCAATGAACGAACTTCTAGCAAAACAGGCTGATCTACAGGAGAAAATAGATAGTTGTGATGCTTGGAGTTTAGAGAGGGAAATAGAGATTGCTATGTTTGCATTAAGGTGTCCAAATAAAGATGCCGATGTTACAAAAATCTCAGGTGGAGAAAAAAGACGAGTTGGGTTATGTAAACTTTTACTAGAAAAGCCTGATATGTTATTACTCGATGAACCAACAAACCATTTAGATGCTGAATCGGTATCTTGGCTAGAAAATTATTTAAAAAATTATAAAGGTACTGTAGTAGTTATTACCCATGATCGATATTTTCTTGATAATGTAACGGATTGGATATTAGAGGTGGATCGTGGTAGATGTGTTCCATGGCATTCTAATTACACTGCTTGGCTCGAGCAAAAGCAAGCAAAATTAGAGCTTGAAGATAAAGAAGAAGATGATAGAAGTAAACAATTAAAAAGAGAACTTGAATGGATACGTCAATCACCAAAAGCTAGGCAATCAAAAAGTAAGGCTAGAATTACCGCTTATCAGGATTTGTTGACCAAACAAAAAGAACAAAGATCCGGCACTGCACAAATTATTATACCTAATGGTCCACGCCTAGGCGATTTAGTTATAGAGGCAGAGCATATAGCGAAGAGATACGGTGATAAGGTATTGTTATCAGACTTTAGCTTTAAGGTTGTTCCAGGAGCTATTGTTGGTATTATAGGTCCAAATGGAGCAGGTAAATCTACTTTATTTAACATTATCACTGGCAAGACTGATCCAAATCACGGCTCTATTAAATTAGGACAGACTGTTAAACTTGGTTACGTTGATCAATCAAGAGATGATTTAGATGATAACAAGACTGTGTGGGATGAGATTTCCTCAGGTCTTGAAGAGTTGCAACTTGGTTCTAGAACAATGAAAAGTCGAGCTTATTGTGCAGCCTTTAATTTTAGGGGTGGCGACCAACAAAAGAAAGTAGGACAACTTTCTGGGGGTGAACGCAACAGGGTACATATAGCCAAATTACTAAAAGAGGGAGCTAACGTTATATTACTTGATGAACCATCTAATGATCTTGATGTTGACACATTACGAGCCTTAGAAGATGCTATTTTAGATTTTGCTGGATGTGTATTAGTAATAAGCCATGATCGTTGGTTTTTAGACAGAATAGCAACACATATTATTGCTTTTGATAAAGATGGAAATGCTACGTGGTTTGAAGGAAATTACCAAGATTATCATGATTATATGATTAATTCAACAGGTGAAAATATTATTAATCCTAAATATCGTCATAAAAAGTTAGTATAAACCTCAATTTTGGATTAATTTCATTAATCCGAAATTGGAATGAGAAAGTAAACAATCAGGCTTAAAGCGGTTTGACACCTGATTGTTAAATATTTCATTTGCTAATAATCTTATTTTTATTGGTATAAAAATAAGATTATTAGCGATAATAAATTAAAATGCATTCGTACCAGCCGCTTCAAGAATGCATTTTTCTGATATTAGAGGTATATTATGTCTCTAGGAGAAATATTAGTGGTTATGTTAGTAGCACTGATAGTAATGAAGCCAGAAGATATTCCAATCATTATAAAAAAAATCCAAGAATTTAAATTATACTGCTCAGCTATCAAAAATCAAGCATTGGTCTATATTACGAAAGACCTAAAAATTGATAATGATATTCTAGAGAGTAATGCTGAGCAGTTGAATTTTTATTTAGAAAGAATCATTAATATCCAAGGCTATTATGATGGTAATTATTCTCTAGATGAGCTTAAAGCAAAGTATGATGAGCTTATAAAAATAAAAAGTACAAAGTATGTACAAGATTGTAAGAAATAATGAATTTATTGAATATATAAAAGATATATTAGCCCCTTTTGGTCAAATAACTACTCGTGCGATGTTTGGTGGTTATGGCATATATAAGGATAGAGTGATAATAGGGATTATTGCAGAAAGTGAGCTATATTTTAAAGCAGATAGCTTCACTGCTAAATATTTTAAATCTTTTGGCTCACAGCCATTTACCTATAATAGCAAAAATAAGCTAGTAACTATATCATATTGGAAAGTATTACCTGAGATTTTAGATCAACAGGAAGAACTTGGAAAATGGGTCTCTATGGCATTTAATGTATCTATTAATTCCAAGAAAATACCTCATGCTTTAAATCATTGAGGTAGAATTGTGAATTATGAAGGACACCAAAAATCTGATATTGTATTTACTAGTAATTTAGCTGAGTCTACGGTAGAAAGTTTAATTAATCGTTGTGCAAAGGTCACCAACATATGCGTTGCTCTAGAGATGGTCTTAATCCGTTGTTGTAGATCAGGACTGTTTTACATAGTAAGGGAGAATGGTATAACAAGTGACCCCAATTCGGGATAAGAATTGATAAATTCTTATCCCAAATTCGTGTAAGCGGCAAACTGCTGTATTAAATGCAGCGTAAATATGTTGAAATCACTAAATATATTATGGTTTCACAAGTTCTGTACTGTCTGCAGTAGTGTCTTTTAAGGGCAAATCAAACTCCATGGCGAAAGCAGATTTTTCATCATTAGTGAAACAGCCTTCTGAGACTAATGTACGCTTCCAAATTTCAAGAAACATTTCAGGTGAGCAAGCTTCTTTAAGATCTTGTAAATAAGTACGCTTTTCAAGAAAATTCAAAACCGGGAAGAAGCTCGAGCTATCTAATAAAACATGTTTAGGCAGACCTCTATAACTATCTACGGTAACCTGCTGCAGCTCTGTATCAGAATAAAGATGCCATAATTCAGGCATTAATATGGTTTCTTCTTGATAAAAATGTAGAAGATTGTTAGACAAAAACTTATCATATAAGGAGCAGATATGGCAGCCCTGTATAACCCGTTCTTCATCATCCACTATTTTTATCGCATTTTCAAAAATCCCTTGAAACTCCATCAGCTCATCTTGCTGGTTGAAATGTTCTTGTTCAACATGCTTATGCACGGTTGATCCTTTTTCATTAAACAATGGGGTAAAATATTTTTCTTCTTTTTGTGCATGCATTTTTAGATCAACTGCAATATTATTAAAAGAATCTTTAATACCAATTACAGCTGCTATTTTTCGAAAATCTGTTTTACCTAGCTCCTCTCCGAACTGGTACAGCTTCTTACGAATGAACTTATGTACACTTCTATACAAATCATATCTTAGCATTTGATTATATTCCTTAACTAAATTAGAGGATTAGATTGATCATAGGTTTGAAAAATAACGCGATAGCATTTCTGTATTTGCATATTAATAATTTTTATGAATGTTAATTATCTGCATGATAACATATTATTTAAATGTTATCACTACCTATATTACTGTTCCGCCTATTATTAATTTATTACATCGATGGTTGAGGTTATGTTATAATCTTCTGAAATCATCTAATTCTAATTAGGTATAGCTTGTTTAAGAAAATACTAAAAATAAAATTTGTTTTTGTAACTATTACATTGATTTTGCTGATCAGCGGAATCAATTTTTGTATATTTTACTTATTTACACCTGGTTTACTTGCAGAAAGTAAAACTCTAATAATTAAGCCTAAGTTGTCGATTGATCAAATTACTACGATATTAAATGATAACAAAATCATAAAATATCCTTATTTATTTGCATTTCTTACAAAAATATATTCATTAAAACATCCTATAAAAAGTGGGGAATATACTTTTACTCAAAATATTTCTCCAATGCAAACTTTAAAAATATTGTCCAGTGGCAAATCGATTATTCATAAAATGATTATACCTGAGGGTATGCTTGTATATGAAATAATACAAAAGATTAATAATGAAGAACGCTTAATTGGTGAGATTCTAGGAACAATTCCTGAAGGATTTTTAATGCCATCTACTTATTTTTTTTCATATGGTGATCAAAAAGAGCAGATCATTGATAAAATGCGAAAATTAATGTCCCTGCATCTTGACAAAGTCATGGAAAGATTATCACCCAATTCCCCATTAAAAACCCGTCTTGACGTCTTAATTTTAGCGTCCATTGTGGAGAAGGAAGCTAGCTTAGACGCAGAAAAACCTTTGATTGCTGCTGTATTTCTAAATCGCCTTACCAAACATATGAAATTGCAAGCAGATCCAACGACGATTTATGCTATAACACTTGGGAAAGATAAACTAGCAAGGCGATTAACTAAAAAAGACTTAGCTATCCAATCACCCTATAATACATATTATGTCTTTAATTTACCACCTGGAGCTATTTCTTGTCCTGGAGTAAAATCTTTAGAAGCTGTAGTAAATCCTGCTAAAATTGATTCATTATATTTTGTCGTTAACATTATGGGAGGGCATAATTTTTCTAATAACCTTAACGATCACAATAAGTACGTTGAGATGTATCGCAAAAGTTTAAAGGAGCATTAAGTATGGACAATACTGAATTTGACAAATTGGCTGAAAAAACAATATCTTTAATTGCCGATACGATTGAGGCAGAAGATAAGAATTGTCTTATCGATATTGATTTTCAAGGTGATATTCTAACCCTAACTACTAACCAAGGAGTATTTGTTATTAACAAACACTCAGCTGCTAAAGAAATTTGGTTATCTTCACCGATTAGTGGTCCTTACCATTTTTATTATGTTGCTGGTAAATGGAAATCAAAATCCTCTGATGATCTAGTTGTTATTTTAGAGCAGGAGTTAAAAATTAATATGCTAAATTGTAGCTATTAGTTGTTATCTTAGATTTAAGGAATAATGTTTAAGATTCATAATACCTCTATTCGGGGTAAGAATTAGTTAATTCTTATTCCGAATTGGCTTTAATAGAAGGAAAAATGCATTCTTAAAAAGGTTTTGCGAATGCATTTTAAACCTTTCTGAAGCTAAAAACATGATTTTAAAATCAGATGTAGAGCCGTTTCAAATCTGATTGTTTCGATAATTTCACCGAATTTGGGATAAGAATTTATCAATTCTTATCCCAAATTCGCGTATGATGTTATATTATTGTACTCTTTATTCAATTCTCTAATCACCCACATCCATATAATACAAATTATACCAAATATTATCATTAAGTATATAGAAATAGATTGATAAGTTGCACAAGGCAAAATAATAAATATTAAAGACTGGAGAAGGGCACTTGCTGACTTTCCAAGCTTAGTACCAATTACGTCGGCAGCTGCTTTACCTTTTGTCTTAAGTTCGGTATCTAGAGGAACATATGACATTTCTTTTGTAGAATCAAATAAAGTATATTTACTTGATTTACTTAGAACATTATTGACTAGCCCCATGGTAATAGCAATCAAAGAAGGATCGGTTAGCATAAAGCTAACCACGATTATGGCAGAAAACCCATCAAAGTTAGATACTGAGAAAAATAGCATGCCAGTTATAAAGACCATTATTGGCGTTATACTTGCTGCTGTAAACCAGCCCAACCTTCTTACAATATTAGAGCCGAGAATAACAAATAAAATGGTAAATATACCAGTAATACTTAGATAACTGCCAACAAAAGCAGCAAATTCCGTCGGTGTTTTATAAATCTTTGAAGCTGACGCTTTCCAAGGTCCTTCGACTAAATTTATAGCTATACCATAACAAACGAGTAGTGTAGCAATTAATCTAATATATCTTGAAGAAATAACCATTTTAAAACTTTCTATAATAGTCATGGATTGTCTCTTGACAGAAAATTGTAGTTTTTCTACCTGAACTTTATCTAATATTTTATGGTTTAGTACCCAAAAAGTTGCTAATGCTACTACACCTAATACCAATACACAGCCTAATATAATTTGTACTGAAAGTTCAGTCTCTGTATGTTGTAGGTCAAACCTTTTAATTAAAGATTGATTTAAATAAGCTAAATTTTCTAGAAACTTTCCTGATATATAAAGTCCTGTTTGAGCAAAAAGTCCAAATAAAGGATAGAATCTTTTCGATTGTTCCACCAAGGTTATATTATTAACAAATTGCCAAAAAAGTAACGCAAATATCACGCTCGGCCATAATTCCGCTATAATATAAAACAGGGAGAAACTCCAATTAGATAAAAGTAATATAAACCATTTCAAATTGGGATAAGACTTTATTAAAATGCCGGCATGCTCATTACTCAAATGTAATGCTAGATGATTAGGAAAAATATAAAAGGCAAATAAGGCAAAAAATAGTAGAAAAACTGACAATATAAGGTAAAATATATACTCCCCTTTTATGTTATTTACTAATTTCACATAGATTATTGACAGCAGGAATGCCGAAGGTAGAACCCCCCAAAATTTAAGAAATGATACAGTTTCAGTACCAATCATAGTATTAATAAGACTATCTTTTAAGGCTCTGATAATATTTTGTATAAATAAAATACAAAACATCAACAATGTTACACTTAGAAACTTAGATAATTCACGCCTTTCGATAGGAAACACGTATTCTGACAATCTATTTGTTAGTTTTGAGGTGGGGGATGTGTTGCGAGTTATAGAGAGATACGAAAAAATTCTAGAAATGACTGCCATATAAGGCCTAACCTACTTATTTATTGGCTAGGGCTACATATTAAAGCTTATTGTCTTTAGTGTCAAGAAGAATAAGCACGAATTTGAGCAGGGTAATTAAAAATTATAATCAATAGTTGATATAAACATAAGTTTAACCGCTCCTGATATCATTCTTATACTAAAAGCGGGAATCCATAATATCTAATAGCCTTTGCAGGTTATTTTTTGGATTCCCGCTTTTAGCTAGGAATGATCGTTTTTGCCTAAAACCTTCTAGAGTTAGCTATACGTGACTACGGCTCATCCATGCTACTTTCAAAAAATAATTTTTGAAAGCAGCGAAGAATTGATACTAATATTAGATCTTATATCTTAAGAATGTGTTATAAGTAATTAAAGAGGGTGACTTGAATAGACCTTGACTAAAATAGTCGCTAAGAGAATAAGTACCCTCTTTTTGGTAGTTTACCTTGAACAAATTGCAGAAGGTGGTCTTAAAAAGAGCAGCCTTGCACAATAAGAAGAAGGAGATTATATCATGAATAAAATAATAGGTCTAGACGTAAGTAAAAACTGGCTTGATATATGTGTATATAATACAAGAGATAAACCTAAATATCATCGTTTTGCCAATGATGCAGCTGGTCATGAAGAGATGATTAAATTAGCAAAAGAGCAAGAGATTAAGCTAATAATATGTGAACCTACTGGAGGATACGAAGCTGAGATTTGTCAAAAGCTGGATAATAATAACCAACAAATACATAAGGTCAATACATATAGTTTTAATTCTTTTAGTAAATCGGTGAATTTGTGTAAAACTGATAGGAAGGATGCATTTAAATTAGCATATTATGCGGATAAGATGCAGCTTTCAGCGAATTATATATATCAAGTTGAATCAGAGACTTTGAAGAGATGTCAACAAAGACGAGAAGATTTAGTATTAATGCTTAGCAATGAAAAGAAAAGACTACATCATAGCATTGATGGTATTGATAAAGAGAGTATAGAAAAGCTCATTAAATTTTTACAGAATGAAATAGCTGAGCTTGATAAAAAGTTAAACAAAACAATAGATGAGTCAGAAGAGTTAAAAGAGAAGGTAAAAATATTAGAGACTGTACCTGGTATTGGTAAATGTTTAGCTACAAAACTAATTAGTTTTGTACCTGAATTAGGGGATAAAAATTATAGTAGCAATGAATTGTCATCAATTGTTGGTATAGCTCCATATGCTCGTGATAGTGGTAATAAGCAAGGACGAAGATTTATTCGAGGAGGCAGGAAAATACCTAGAGATGCTTTATACATGGCAGTATTAGCTGGTAAGAATGGTTTCCAATATTTAAAAATTTTATATGATAGGCTTGTTAATAATTTTAAACCTAAGAAAGTTGCGATAGTTGCTTGTATGCGTAAGTTACTTGAAGTGTGCCATAAACTTATTCAACAAAAACGTGTTTTTGTTATTAAATAATATTTATCTATTTTTATAAAATTTAGATAAAAGATAATTGCTCTTGCAGAATTCGCTTCTGCTAGGGAATTTGTAGGAGGACCGGAACGCAGAACCGTAACGTACTTCAAACGTACGTGAGGATTCGACTACCGTACCGACGCACAAATTACCAGCAGAAGTAGAATTATGCAAGAGGTCTTTATTTTTATTACTGTTCTACCTGCGTTGTTGTATTACCTGCTAAAGATATATCTTAAATCTCTTCTAGTGGTATTGTTATTATTGACAAGTTAGTATCTACTGAGCAATCAATATTTTCGTTCTTACTATCAGAACTTTCACATACTTCTATTGGAAAAACTATTGGGTGATCAACGTTTTTGTTCTTACTGCCAAAACTTTTATATGCTTTGCATGCAGCAATCCCGACAATAATAACACAACCAGTAGCTGCACCACCTATGCTTAACATTATTGTTTCACTATCCTGATTGTGAGAAGTTGATTTTTCAGGAGTAGTATGTTTAGGAGTAGTAGTAGTATTTTCTAATGTATAACCAGCATTTGTGTAACCCTCACTTATTGTACGTTTTGCAATATAATGTGCTGACAGATTATCTTTATCATCTATCGAGTTAGGACGAATCATAGAAAGAGTTGTCAATAACAGCATATCTTTAGCTGTATATAACTTAAGAGGCTCTACTTCTTTAGAAAGAGGTTTATCTTGTTTTAAAAAATTATGTTCCCGGTAATGATTAGCCCAGTCTCCCTGATTATGTTTGTTACGTCCCATATTTTTTCCTCCTTGTACATTAACAAATTTGTTGCGTTCAACTACTTTAGATAAAGTATCAATTAATATCAAGTAAAATTATTATATTTAATAGCTAATATTCTAAATATAATAGCATATTAAAAATTACTATATTATTTGGTGTTAAAAAGATTATTTCAGTATCTTTATGATTGACTAAATAGGATTATTATAGTGTATATTAAATTTTGCTAGATTTCACGTTTAGCAAAAAATATATAAAAACATTTTAGGAGCATATGATGATAAAAAAAAATAGATTAATTACTACTATAATAGGATTACTATTACTAAGTTCAAATAGCTTAGCAAGTACAACAGCTGCAAAATCAAATGCCAATAAAACTAATATTAGTAGTAGTGGCACTAATGATGAATTACAAAAAATTGAGAGTGATTTCAAGTCTTATGCTGCGGGAATTTCAGCAGAACTAAGAGAAGAAATAACAAAATATAGAATAGAAGTGGCTAAAATTAATGGTCAAAAACGTGAATTATATAAAAAAATCTCACAAGAAGCTCAAAACTATCTTGCCAAAGAACGAGACTATAAAAAAAGAATACTATCCTTAAGCAAAAATTCAGCTAAAAACCAAGAGGATACTAGCTCTATTGAGAAAAAATCTGACAAAAAAGATTTGCCTAAATAATGCTTTATGAACAATTTCAGCAGAATATTGAAAAGCTAGTTGATAGACCTCACCTGAGGTCTATCGCATTGGCTATTTCAGGTGGTTCTGATTCCATAGCCCTTTTAATGTTAACACATAAATGGGCTAGCACTAATAGTATTAAGCTAGTAGTGATGTTAGTTAATCATCATTTACGAGAGCAGGCTAAGTTGGAGCATGAGTATGTACGAGACTTAAGCCATAAATTGGGACATAGATATCACCAGCTTCATTTCGATCACCAAAATAATTTTTCTAATTTACAAGCAAGGGCTAGAGAAGGTCGTTATAAATTAATGACTGATTTATGTAGCAAATTAGATATATTGACAATTTTAACAGCACATCACTTGGATGATTATATAGAGAATTATTGTCTAAGATCAGAAAAAAAAAGTAGTATATTTGGACTTAGTAGCAGCAATATTAATTGGTATAATAATGTTAAAATAGTGAGACCATTGTTTAACATTCCAAAACAACAGTTAATTGCATATTTAGTTACCAATAATGTAAAATGGTTTGAAGATGAATCTAATACCAATTGCAATAATTAACGCAGTGGTGTAAAATGGGTTTTTAACTGATAAAGGTACTCAAATGGCTAGGTTAATATTACCGCAAGGTTTTCATGGTCATGATTTTATAAAAATGATGAAACATGAGCCGCATGGTCGAAATCGTATATGTTTATTGGCGATGTATTACCTTCAATTAGGCAAATCTTTTAAAGCCATATCTGAAATAGTGAAGTCACACTGGAAAACTGTGCAATCATGGCTCAGAAGATTTAGGAATCATGGTTTTGAAGGATTATTTGAATCACAAAGAAGCGGTGCCCCTAGGAAGATTAACACTATACAAGAGTCTACTCTTTTTGATAAAATCAATACGCTCAGTGAAAGTAAAACTGGTGGGTATATAACTGGAAAGGAGCTACATATCATGTTACTTGAGGAATATGGTGCTAAATGTACTTTAAAAACAGTCTACAATACTATGCACCGCCTTGGTTTTAGCTGGATTACTTCTCGTTCAATGCATCCAAAGTCAAATCAAGAGACTCAAAATACATATAAAAAAACTTCCCAGACATGCTAACAGAATTATTACCAAAAAATATCGATAGATGTAAAGTTGATATATGGTCTCAGGATGAAACTCGAGTTGGGCAACAAGGTAGCTTAACTCGTATATGGGCTAAGCGTGGCACTAGACCCCGTAAAGTTCGGCAACAGCAATTCATTTCAACATATATTTATGGAGCTGCTTGCCATGATACAGGAGAAGCTTTTGCATTAATTTTACCATATGCAAATACACAGGCAATGAATAAATTCTTAGAAGACCTTTCTCGCAGTATTCAAGGCAACCGACATATAGCTTTACTAACGGATAATGCAGGTTGGCACACAGCCAAAAAACTAACTGTGCCAAGCAATATCACTTTGATACCGCTTCCGCCCTATGCACCGGAACTTAATGCAATGGAACAAGTTTGGGAATGGATCAAAAATCATTTCTTGTCTAACCAATGTTATGGTGTATATGAAGATATCGTCACTATGGCTTGTTACGCTTGGAATCAATTTGCTCATAATGTAGATTTAGTAAAATCAATTATGTATAGAGACTGGATAAATACACCGTGTTAATTATTGCAATTGGTATTAATGCAATGGAACAAGTTTGGGAATGGATCAAAAATCATTTCTTGTCTAACCAATGTTATGGTGTATATGAAGATATCGTCACTATGGCTTGTTACGCTTGGAATCAATTTGCTCATAATGTAGATTTAGTAAAATCAATTATGTATAGAGACTGGATAAATACACCGTGTTAATTATTGCAATTGGTATAATAAATCTGACAAATATCAACGAAATATCATTAGAAAAAAGCTATCCCTAGAAGGAGAATATATATCGAATCTAAAGGACCTTATGATTATTGTACTCTTGGCAAATTAATTCGCCGAGTAATGACTTGTAGTGATAAATCTGTCATCATTCTAATTGACGAGGACTTGCTATATACACCAATTAATACGTTATTTTGGTCTGTACTTGGTACTTTGTCATCTGCTAACCTAATCACCGTTACTACTTACACAAGGTTTTATGAAAAAGTACTTTTGCAAAAGATAGATATAAAAAATGATTATTTTTTATACGTTGCTGCTACTTATTGTAAGAGATACCATACATTTGGTAGTAAAAAATCAAATTTAAATATAGATGAATAATATGTCCAATAAGGTAACTAAGACTATTTTTTTAGCTTGTGTCTTATCAAAAGAACGAAAAAAAGGCTACTCTATTAGCACAAAAATACCATATGCAAGAATATTGCACTCGTAAGAGTCTAAAAATTCTGAGAATCTATTAGAAAAGTTGTGCTGTAAAAAAAATGAGTTGGATTTTCTAGACCGTAGTTCATTCTATTTTAAGAACATTATGTCAGACTAGTACAGCAAAGCTGAAGGAGTTAATACTGAAAAAGAAATATTTTTTACTCTTGGTTCTAATACTTAGGATAATTTAATGCAAAATCAACTGAACTTATGTGGTGGCTTAATCTATCTTTAAATGCATAACGTTTTTAATTAAACAAAATTTATTATTGTTAAGGGGAAATATGACAGAAACAGTACAAAAAGCTACTAAAGCTATTCTTCTAGCTCGTGTTTCATCAAAAGAACAAGAAGATGGCTACTCTATTGAAGCACAAAAATACCGATTACAAGAATATTGTATGCGTAAAGGTTTAGAAATTCTAAAAACCTTTGAATTCTCTGAATCATCAACAGTAGGTAATCGTAAAAAGTTTCAGGAAGCTATAGATTTTGCTAAAAAACAAAAAGAAGTTATAGCAGTAGTAGCAGATAAGGTAGATCGGTTACAACGTAGCTATAAAGAAACACCTCTACTAAATGATCTAATTGAAAGAGCAAAAATCGAACTACATTTTTACACAGAAAATTGTATAATACATAAATACTCTACGTCACAAGAAAAGATGATGTGGAATATTTTTGTATTAATGGCTCAAGCATTTGTTGATAGTCTTAGAGATAATGTCAACCGTAGTATAGACCAAAAATTACGTTTAGGGGAATGGATCAGTACTGCACCTATTGGTTACTTGCATATCAAAGGACACGGTACAGGACATAACAAAGGAAAAATAATCATTGATCCTAATCGTGGTCCTTTAAAAAAATATTTGAAACATATGCTACAGGCAGTCATACTCTACCTGAGATACTAAAGAAAACCAAAGAATGGGGGTTACGTAATTCTAGAGGTAATCAAGATTATTTATGCCACTCTCATCTTTATTCTATTATTACAAATCCATTTTATTACGGAGTAATGCGAGTCCTAAAAACTAAAAAAGAATACCAACATATATATCCTCCTCTAATTAGTAAAGAACTATTTGATACTTGCCAAAGGGTACGTGTTAACTGGAATAAAAAACCGTTTAAATATGGAGAAAAAGAATATATATTTAGAGGATTGATAAAATGTACTGTCACTGGTCGAGTTGTTACTGCTGAAACCAAAAAGAAGACCTATGTTAATGGTCAAACTGAAGAATGGATATATTTAAGAACTTGGGACTCAAATAAACCTGATAGGAGGGTATACGTGAAAGAAAAAATAATACTACAAAAAGTAGAAAAAGTATTAACAACACTCCATTTAGAGCCTGAATTACATTCTGAAGTAATTAGTTATATTAAAAGCTCAGCAAAAATAGAGCAAGGTTTTCATAAAATGCGTATAGGAGAGCTACATACTGAGCATACTAAGATCAAAACTCGTATGGATAGGTTAACTGATTTATTTTTAGATGGTGATATTAGCAAGGAATATCATGAAGAAAAACGTCAGAGATTAATACAAAAACGTGAAGATATCGTGAGAGAAATAGAAAACCATAATTATGCTGATGATAAATTTTCAGAATGCTTGGTTAACCTAGTAGAACTGGCTTCCGGAGCGTTAGAAACCTTTAAAGGTTCGACTACGGAAGGAAAACGTAAATTGATGAATTTAGTATTTGCGAACCTAGAATTAAAAGACGGAAAGCTAGACTTTATGCTACGTCCACCGTTTGACGCATTCGTAAAATGCACTGAAATCGGAGAATGGCGCACCCGAGAGGAGTCGAACCCCTAACCTTATGATCCGTAGTCATATACTCTATCCAATTGAGCTACGGGTGCTATATATACTCTTCTGTTTTAAAGAATTGCTTTTTGAGATATTATTGGATTCACGTACCAAAGTACGCTGAGTGCGTTCCTAATTCATTTTCAATTCGTAAGACCATTCGAGTATACTTGAATCCTAGATAGCATAGTGTGTTCATTTTTATAAAACATCTTAAAATTAAAAATTTTTAGAAAGAGTATACTATATCCCTAAACTCCTATTATGTCAAGATCATAAGTTTCCAAACCTAGAACAGAGCAGTTTAAAAATCACAACTGTGAGTAGAAAAAAGGTGCGAATGTTTAGAACAGGAATAAAAGAACTAAAAGATACTGCAAGCTAGGAGATAAGGTATCTAGAAAGGGATAAAGATAGTAAGAAAGAGTTGTAATGAATAGTTGTAAAATGTAAAAGTTTGTATAAAATACTCCGTTAATAGATTTATAACTTAAAATAACGGAGCTATTTATAAGCATAATTACATATTTAGAAAAAGTCAAAGATTTTAGAAAAGTGCGGGAACGAAGGTACGATACTGTGAGTGTAGTTAAACTAATAGTAGCAGGGTTGTTAAGCAATAAGAATAACTTAAAATCGATATCGAGGTTTGCAAAAAATTTTAGCAAAGAAGAATTGAAAATGCTAGGTTTTCATAGGCAACAAGTGCCGTGCTATAGTATTTAACATTAATGATTCGTAAATTTTGTCCTGATAGTATAAAAGAGGTGATATCAGAATGTATCAAGTATATATGCCAAAGTAAGGGAAATTATGATCTAATTCATATTGATAGAAAAACGTTAAGAGGTAGTAATACTTACGGTACTGGAGAACAAGTACAAATTTTAACATCGTTTAGTAGTCAGCTCAAGGCTCTTACTGGTTTTAGAGAAATAGAAAATAAAGATGAATATAAATCAATGTTTGAATTTTTATCAAACTACGACATGCAAGGAAAAATTGTAACATCAGATGCATCTTTTACTCATGAAGCTATATGTGAAAAAATTGTTGAACAAGGTGGAGAATTTGAGCTTACTCTTAAAGCTAATGAAGCTAATTTACATTACCATAGTACACAAACATTTGATAAAATACAGGTAGAAGGTCAAGAAATTAAGAGTTTTGCAGAGAATATAGATTTATAGCATGGGAGAATAGAAAAAAGAAAAATTGAGATAATTGATATGCCATTTGAATATTTAAATGGGTTTCGTCATATCAAGCAAATATGCAAAATTACCCAAAAAAGAGAAAAGAAGAACAAGGCTAATAGCTGTGAAACAGAGAATGTATTAATGATTACTAGCTTAGAGAAAAAGTTTAGTCCAGAAGAATTGTTAAAATTTAACAGAAGTCATTGGTCATGCGAAAATAATTTAAACTGGATAAAAGATAAGGTTTTTGAAGAAGATAAGTCAACTATTAGTACTGGAGAAGCTCCGTTAATAATGTCATTATTGAGGACAATAACTCTTGCTATAATAGCTATATTTTCAAATAAAATTACTGAAATTAGAGAAAATTTTAACAATTATAGACATAGGTTATTTAAATTATTCTCAACTTAAGGTTAGGTTTTTTAAACTGCCCTGAACCTACAACAGCCTAATTAAAATATTATTTAGTCTGTCCGGCAAAACTCTATAAGTCTTATAGATAATAGGTTTTAATGGCAGAAAATAATAAAGAAATCCATAAGAAAATGTTAAAATATGCTAATAAACCTTATGGATTTCAGTCAATATGCCAATAGAAAATATTATCAAATCACAAAAACAAGGAAAACTTTTTGGTTATAAATTAAAAGAAGAATTAAACTCAAATAACAAGCTATATAAATTAAGAGAATTAATAAATTGGTCTGGTCTAGAAGAATGGTTATCAAAAAATGTTTCTATTAAGAGATTTGGTAGAAATAGAAAATGTCATAGAGTGATGCTTGGTGTAACGATGCTACAAGCAATGTATAATTTTTCAGATTCATTATCAGAGGAAGAACTAAAAGAAAACATGTATTGGCAATATTTCTGTGGGTGGGAATATATAGAAACAGATATAGCGATGTCGGAAACTAGCATAAGAAGATTTCGTAATTTATTAGGTGAATCTGGATATAACGAGATATTAGCAGAGTTGATAAGGGTTGGAATAAGAACTAACACGATTAAAAAAAAAGATTTGGAATTGATAATCGCTGATACAACGGTACAAATTAAGAATATCAAGCACCCACATGATGTTTATTTAATGGATAAAGCTAGGCTTAGTATTGTGAAGCTTTGCCAAAGTTTGGGTATAAGTTTAAACGAAACCTACGCTAGAACCTATAAGCGAGATATAATAAAGCTCTGGAAGTATAAAGAGCATAGCAAAGCCAAGAAGCGTTGGAAAATAATGAAGCATTTAAAAACGTTACTTGGTCGTTTGGTTAGAATATGTGAGCGTGAGATAAAAAATCAGAAATTAAACTTATCTATCACAGATCAAGAAGTATTGAAAAAAATAAAACAAATACATAGCCAATCTGTTTTAAAAAGAGAAGAGAAAAAGCAATACAAAGAACAGAATAAAATATTGTATAGTTTTCATGCCCCTGAGGTAGAGTGCATAGGGAAGGGAAAACGAAACAAGCCATATGAGTTTGGCAATAAAGTTGCGGTAGTAGTCAGTGGTCGTAGAAATTTTGTACTGTCAGCAAAATCGTTTCATAATAATCCTTATGATGGTCATACATTGCAGCAGAGTTTTGAAGCAGTAGAAAATGTAACTGGAATAAAGATAAAAAAATCGTTTGTTGATCTTGGTTATACTGGCAGCAATGTTAAAGAGAAGAGTAAGGTATATATCCCAAAAACTCGGAAGAAGTTATTGAAAGAAGACAAGTGTATGATCAGGAGACGCAGTGCTATAGAACCAATAATAGGGCATTTGAAACAATATGGCAGGATGGGCAGAAACTTCTTGAAGGGTGTGATAGGAGATGTGATCAATCCAATAATCTCTGCTATAGGTTTGAATTTACGATGTATTGCCAATCATTTACACATCATGCCTAACTCTACATAAAAAAATTATCATTAAAAAACTTGCTGAACGATTAAAAAAATCGTTAATAATAAGCTCATGTAAAAATTTTATTCAATCATAGATTATGGGGGTTTTAAATATTTTTGGCGGACGGACTATAAACCCTCTCTAAATGGCTAATTTTGATTTATTTTTTAATCTATTAGTATCATAAAAATTTTGCTCAGCTTATCTCAAAATATTACTAAAAATAAATTATTTTTTCTGAGCAAGAGATTGAATAAAAGATTTGTCAAGACCAGTTACAGCAGAAATAAAAGCAAAATCAGAACCTTGAACTAACATTTTTTTTGCTATTTCAACTCTTTCTTCAGCTTTACCTTTAGCTTCACCGATCTCGATACCTTCAGCTTTACCGACCTGGATGCCTTCAGCTTTACCGACCTGGATGCCTTGAACTATACCTTTTTCTACACCCTCATCAATATATTTCTCAGCGATAGTTCTCATAATATTCTCCTCTTCTGTTGCAGTTAAATGACTAGCTATTAGCCCTTCTAGCTCTTGTTGCTTACCTTCTTCTATCTTAGCGTCACTATACCATAAAAATGATCTTATGTAAATATAGCCTGTTGACTTATCTATACTAATATATGGTTTAAAATTTGTTAAAAGTTCATCCCACAACTTCAATATATCTCGCTGCTTTATATATTTAAGCATATATTCTAACATACCAAAATGTTGCTTCTGCTTTATCTCATCATCAGACATTGCTTGTAAATCTATTAGCTTATAATCCTCACACATCAATTGCTTTGCCAGTTTGGGATCGCTAAATAACTCAAACAAGTTCTTTGGCACATTAAACCTTCTAGTACCATGATAAAACACCATTGGTATTATCAACGGTAATTTATTTCTACCTTTTTTATGTCTTTCAGCTAATAGCAACATATATTTCCATAATTTGAGTGCCATCCAATAGTTTGGTCTTACCTCCGCCTCAATCAACACATACACAAAGGCTTGTTCATTATCTTTAGTCTTAACAGAATAAACTAAATCACTAAGAGCTCTTTTTAGGTCGTCCTCAACAAATGATTCCTTCTCTATTGTTATTTTGCTTAAATCAACTATTTCCTTAACCTCTTCTGGTAAATAATGCTCCAAAAATTCTTGGGCTGCTATTTGATTGACCATTATCTTTTTAAACAATGCATCATGTTTTAGTTGGTTTGACATATTTTTTTGTTCTTATTTAATAACTCTTATACCAATTGCAATAATTAACGCAGTGGTGTAAAATGGGTTTTTAACTGATAAAGGTACTCAAATGGCTAGGTTAATATTACCGCAAGGTTTTCATGGTCATGATTTTATAAAAATGATGAAACATGAGCCGCATGGTCGAAATCGTATACGTTTATTGGCGATGTATTACCTTCAATTAGGCAAATCTTTTAAAGCCATATCTGAAATAGTGAAGTCACACTGGAAAACTGTGCAATCATGGCTCAGAAGATTTAGGAATCATGGTTTTGAAGGATTATTTGAATCACAAAGAAGCGGTGCCCCTAGGAAGATTAACACTATACAAGAGTCTGCTCTTTTTGATAAAATCAATACGCTCAGTGAAAGTAAAACTGGTGGGTATATAACTGGAAAGGAGCTACATATCATGTTACTTGAGGAATATGGTGCTAAATGTACTTTAAAAACAGTCTACAATACTATGCACCGCCTTGGTTTTAGCTGGATTACTTCTCGTTCAATGCATCCAAAGTCAAATCAAGAGACTCAAAATACATATAATACCAATTGTAATAATTAACACGGTGTATTTATCCAGTCTCTATACATAATTGATTTTACTAAATCTACATTATGAGCAAATTGATTCCAAGCGTAACAAGCCATAGTGACGATATCTTCATATACACCATAACATTGGTTAGACAAGAAATGATTTTTGATCCATTCCCAAACTTGTTCCATTGCATTAAGTTCCGGTGCATAGGGCGGAAGCGGTATCAAAGTGATAT
Source organism: Candidatus Tisiphia endosymbiont of Metellina segmentata (assembly GCF_964030715.1). Lineage (NCBI taxonomy): Bacteria > Pseudomonadati > Pseudomonadota > Alphaproteobacteria > Rickettsiales > Rickettsiaceae > Candidatus Tisiphia > Candidatus Tisiphia endosymbiont of Metellina segmentata. Next base: position 1,360,382 of record NZ_OZ034919.1, on the reverse strand, counting down.
TGCTTGGCACAGTTAGTTTTTTGGCTGTGTGCCAACCTGCATTATCCGTTAGTAAAGCTATATGTCGGTTGCCTTGAATACTGCGAGAAAGGTCTTCTAAGAATTTATTCATTGCCTGTGTATTTGCATATGGTAAAATTAATGCAAAAGCTTCTCCTGTATCATGGCAAGTAGCTCCATAAATATATGTTGAAATGAATTGCTGTTGCCGAACTTTACGGGGTCTAGTGCCACGCTTAGCCCATATACGAGTTAAGCTACCTTGTTGCCCAACTCGAGTTTCATCCTGAGACCATATATCAACTTTACATCTATCGATATTTTTTGATAATAATTCTGTTAGCATGTCTGGGAAGTTTTTTTATATGTATTTTGAGTCTCTTGATTTGACTTTGGATGCATTGAACGAGAAGTAATCCAGCTAAAACCAAGGCGGTGCATAGTATTGTAGACTGTTTTTAAAGTACATTTAGCACCATATTCCTCAAGTAACATGATATGTAGCTCCTTTCCAGTTATATACCCACCAGTTTTACTTTCACTGAGCGTATTGATTTTATCAAAAAGAGCAGACTCTTGTATAGTGTTAATCTTCCTAGGGGCACCGCTTCTTTGTGATTCAAATAATCCTTCAAAACCATGATTCCTAAATCTTCTGAGCCATGATTGCACAGTTTTCCAGTGTGACTTCACTATTTCAGATATGGCTTTAAAAGATTTGCCTAATTGAAGGTAATACATCGCCAATAAACGTATACGATTTCGACCATGCGGCTCATGTTTCATCATTTTTATAAAATCATGACCATGAAAACCTTGCGGTAATATTAACCTAGCCATTTGAGTACCTTTATCAGGTAAAAACCCATTTTACACCACTGCGTTAATTATTGCAATTGGTATAACTCGTATATGGGCTAAGCGTGGCACTAGACCCCGTAAAGTTCGGCAACAGCAATTCATTTCAACATATATTTATGGAGCTGCTTGCCATGATACAGGAGAAGCTTTTGCATTAATTTTACCATATGCAAATACACAGGCAATGAATAAATTCTTAGAAGACCTTTCTCGCAGTATTCAAGGCAACCGACATATAGCTTTACTAACGGATAATGCAGGTTGGTACACAGCCAAAAAACTAACTGTGCCAAGCAATATCACTTTGATACCGCTTCCGCCCTATGCACCGGAACTTAATGCAATGGAACAAGTTTGGGAATGGATCAAAAATCATTTCTTGTCTAACCAATGTTATGGTGTATATGAAGATATCGTCACTATGGCTTGTTACGCTTGGAATCAATTTGCTCATAATGTAGATTTAGTAAAATCAATTATGTATAGAGACTGGATAAATACACCGTGTTAATTATTGCAATTGGTATAACATTATTATAGTCATAATTGGTAATTTGCGGATCGCGTAACAAGTCGGAGATTTGATTACTTGAACATAGTAAGTATAATTTATTATACATACCAAAAGAGCGTTTTTTTAAGATATGATGAGCTTTTATTAGTTTATCAACAGTTAGCCCAGCTCTTTTCGAGTCAATGATATCTCTGTTGGCAGCAACTGCAGCTTGAGCATTTAAGGTTAAATTAGCATCAGTAACCCTAATGCCTACCGGTATTACATTATTAGCTACATCAAAGTTAATCACATTATTGCCTGTCCGTCCTGCTCTAACAGGACTGGCAAAAGCACTAATAATTACCCGGTCTTGTTGTCTACCCATTGCCCAACCTGCCATTTTAGGAAAATGTGAGGTGGGATCGGTTAATAGGTTTAACTTACTCATTCCTATCCATGGTAGCGTTCCAATGATAGCTTGATGCCGTCAAAAAGCGTCTTGAAATAGTTGGAATTTTAAACTCTATTTGTTCTAGCCTAGCAGGGTGTTTAGCATCCGCATAATGTCCATGTAGATGATCATCAGGATCAATTGGATGTCGATTTCTACTCTCGACCTCATGATTCGTCATTGACTCAAAGCTAATTACTTCAGTATCTTGCGTACCATTAGTAACGCATTTGCGTAGCTTTGAACCTTCCTGTTGGATAACTAGGCTGATATTTTTGGCAAATTGTTCTTTAAGGCTATCGGTTATTTGTTCCATTTTTTATCTCCTCAATATTCTATCAATAGACTTTTTTAAAATTTCAAAGTCTAATATTAATCACTATTGTCCAGTGGCTCTTTTTTGATAGGTTATTGCGTATTGCAGCCTTAAGAGAGTTATCACTTACTTCTTGTTTGCATTGTTTACTTATTGCGTTTTGTCATATGCAATTTTGTACAGTTCTTCCATACGTTTAACAGCTTGATTATGTCCTGTATGGTCTTTACGGTTTAATTTTACCATAAATTCAGTATCAGATTCAAGTCTATTAATTTCTTGCAATGCCTTATCTTGGCTGGTAATTGTTGGTGATTCATTACCAGTTACCAACGAATCGGATTTTAAGGTTTCACCGACCCGAACTAATAAATCTATTAAAGCTGGTGAGTAGCTTGATTCTTCAATTAAACCAGCTAGTTCCTTAGTACCAAACTTAGACAAAGCTGCTTGCATTACTGTCATCTTACGATCGAATTCATTACCGTAATTGTTTTTCAGCAAATCAATATTTGAATTACGGGCTTGTTCGATGGATTCTTGCTGCTGCTTCTGCAAATCCTGCGAGAAACCATACAAAGAATTCAGTAACTTCTCGCCCTGTTTTTTAGATAGACCGCTTTGGTAAAACCTAGATATTCTTCATCTTCTTTGCTTCGTTTATCAGTATATTTCTTATCCTCAGGCAGCCCCGTCCTAGAATAAAATTTGTGCCATTCTTCTTCTGAGGCTTCAGCCTTTGGTACAAGAACCCGCTGATTCAGACCCTTCTCTGCTTCCAAATAGCTCTGTGCCAAAGATGAGACATCCTTAAATTTACTTAATGACTCAGCGTTGCGGATCTCCTCCGGCAGACTTGCCAGCCATGAGTTATTGCCATTGCTGGTGGTAGTTTCGTTGTTAATAATATTTGCTTCTTCGCTCATATTTTACTCATTGATAATTTCATGCATAAGTTTTCTAGAAATTTTATTTTTCCAATACAGCAATTCAATACCCTCCCCATTTACTCTTCATTAAGTACAGTATTTTTGTCTTCAGCCAAATTCTCACGTAGCACTTCTATTTCTTCAAGGGATAGTTTTGTATATTTAACTATTTTTTCTATCGGCTCATTATCAGCTAGCATTTCTTTTGCCATTGCTATTCTTTCTTCATTTTTACCTTCAGCTCTACCTTCATTAAAATTTTCTGCTAGAGCAAGTTCTTCTGCATCTTCCTGCAATTTGGTTCTAATATATAAGTCGTATTCTGCTGGGGTAAGCTTATACCGTTCAATCATATGGTAAGCATCTAATACCTTACTGCTCTTAATATCTTTAGGTGGTTCTGTCTCTTGTTCTGCACATTTGAATAGATGTAACCACTCATCAGCAACACTCGTTAATTGTGTTTTTTTAAATTTTCCAAGCTCTATAAATATATAAGAGAGGTCAAATAAATATTGTTTATTAGTAGTAGTCTCAACATTTTTATGAATACTTATATAAGGCACTCTTTTGTCAAATATTCTAGTTTTTATCAATGAAATCACCATTACTGGCAATAAATCCAAGTGAGTTAAACCTTCTGTAAGTTGTTGAACATATGAATGGGCAGAATAATATTGTACTCTTTTTAAATAATCGGTTTCATTTCTTTTCTGCATTTCGATAATGTACCAGTTTCCTGATGCATCTTTAACTTTTAAATCAAATACACTTCTCCTACCCTTATGAATCCCTGCTAATTCTTCTACTGGAATAAATTCAATTTCCTTAATTCTGTACATTTCAGATAAATCAAGAACGCTATTAAGAAATTCTTTTAAATTCTCCTTATCACGGAAAATTTTCTTAAACAAACTATCATTTGTTGGGTCTAAATATTTTTCCATATCAATTACTCCCTTTTCCTTCAATATTATCAACTCCATCATCTTCTGAAGCTTGCGAGCATATGTACAAAAACAAAGCTCGCATGCCTTCATTGAAAGCGGTGTAGTTGCTTTCTTGCCGAATAAAGTTGCTGCGATACACACCACTCATGTGGGCTAAGTCTTCTAGTACTATTTTACCATCTTCTCCACTAAAAATCTTCAAATAAATTGATTTTAATTGCTCTTTTGTGAGTATTGTAGGTGGAGATGGGGTTGCTTCCGAGTTAATTGATAGTTTCATTTTGTTGCCCTTGCATTTGTTGTTGAACCTGTTGCTGTAAATGCATCATTCTACGTTGTTGTCTAAGCTGTAGTACTTCTTGTTCACTCTTGAGGATTGAGCTTGGTGTTCCTCGTAACTGACAAAATAGTTTAAAACATTCATCCCAATTTATATTGTCATAAATTTCAGGGTATAAATTACTGATGCCACTTCGTTGAAAGAAGCCCAATACTTGTTCAACGCTGGATATGGTTGATGATTTTTGAGCTTTTGATAATGGTGATACATATTCAATATCAATATCGGGCGGTCTATTTGCTCCCTCTAGGATCGGTACTCTGTTGTATTTAATTAGAGTTTGATACCAATTGCAATAATTAACACGGTGATTAACGGGTTTAGAAATTCCGTCTCGATTCTACCAACCATTGGTGACATTAACCGATATTGTTCCTCTGTTCTAATTTGCACCTCAGTGGCAGTCATTTCTTTGTTTTCCTTCTGCATTCTGAAAATATCGACATAGAATGCTTTAAATATGGCATCGCGGCATTGATTCTGCTCGATTTCAGTCGGCAGGATATTCTCCATGCCAGTTAGGGGCATTATTTTATCCGCCATACCATTACGGTAAAAATTAACACTGCCCGGCGTAGTATATAGCGGTAAGTAATATCCATCTTTTGGCACTAATAATGGTGGGTCTAGTTGTTTTTGTGCTACTTTCAGGGTAATTTGTCTTAAACTATTGAGTAATTTAATATCAGGTAATACGTGGTGAGCAGGAGCATATCCATATACTTGACCTTCTTCTTTAATCCATCGTGTAACAAAAAATGGAAAGTACGAATAACCTGATTGACTGATAATTTTTTGTTCAGCGAGATGGATATATTCTGAACTATAGGCAAGTGTTGTCATTAATCTCTTTGCACCTTTGCCACTCTGATTCTGACTTTGTGGGCTAACTATGTGCAATATCTCTACGGTCTCATCAGGATTCTTGGCTAGTCTTTCCTTAAAATCGGCAAAGTCTGGCCATTTAGCTGATGCGGCTTTAATTGGCATGGTAAAGAGTCGGTACATTGTATTGACAAAACCAAACTTATCCTCTTCAAAATAACATTCCTGTAAATTAATATTACGGAAAAATAGAGTTTGGGTTAACGCTGGTTCTTCTTCAACATAGAATATCGCTGTACCAAAGGCAGCTAGATTTAGGAAAAACTGATGAATTTGATTATAAAAATTAGAAGCCGGATTGTTGAATATGTCCATTATGGCTTTTTCTAGCATTTGAGCTAGTATGTTCAGTTCAGCTGATGTTAATTGCTGTTGGTATTGATTTTCATCCTCAATTACTATGCTAAGGTTAAACCAGTTCATTGCTGGATTAACTAGCAAGCTTTGTAAACCTGATGCTAATTGCTCCCTTGACCAAATGGAAGTTGAGTCAAATATTACCTTATTGCTTTCAGTTTGCGGACAAACATATTTCTTCAGCTCATCCCATATATGATGCCATTTCTCCCGTTTGCTTTTGAGATTATCAAAATATTCAATCTTTTTGTTTACATCATTATCAGGCATAGCTAGTAGCTCTTGAGTTTAAATTGGAGTTGTGTTGTAAGTATGGTGTCCCTAAGTTTTTTGATACTTTCTTAAGTTTCTTGATAAATTCAGTATTATATAACACTTCATGGCTATATTTCTTGCCGCTAGCTGCAGTCATGCTAGGTAAGCCTAGAGTTAAGCCTTCAATATCCTTAAGAGACACGATCTTGCCAAGAGATTCATGTAACGGCGGCAAATCTTTTAATTGTGGCACTGACCGCATACCAAAATGTTCCAAAGCTTGTTTTAGACCACCAAGCTCAGGTATGGCTCTTTTTTCTAATCCTGATGGACCGTATCTTGCTATTCGCGACAAATCAGCACCTATACTTGGATCATTGTTGTTAAGATTAATTCTTTCAAAACCAGCAAGTTTACGACTAATATCGGATCTGTTCATATAATGACCAATACCAACAAGCGGAGATAACATTTTGATTCCCGAACCTATCCCAGCAAGTATTGAACCCTTAGCAGCAATTCCACCTAAGCCTGCCCCAAGTACAAAAGTTAAAGCTGTTAACCCCAATCCTTGTGCTAGCCCAGTATCTCTTGCAGATTTTTGATACTTACCAGCTCGCCACTCTAAATCTCTGCCATAGCTATCCAACTGGCTTTGAGCAGCCTCCCCATAACTTCTTAACTGGTTTTGCAGCCCTTCAGCATGCGATTGCTGCCTTGTATAGTTAGCAGTGATTTGCTCTTGTCTGTTCTGTTCTTGTTTGTATTGTTCAATCATGCTGAGTAATTGTTGTCTAGCATTATCAAAGTTACTAGTCTCATGCAACAATCGATTTTGCTGTGATTAGTAGTTAGCAAGCTGATATCCAAGATTAGCTTTTTCCCTTGTTAGCTGTTGATGCTCTTTGGTGATGCTATCCATCGAATGGCGTATTTTGCTTTCTGTTTCGCTACGTTGCTTTTTTAACAATTCAACATCTTGCTGATATTGAGTAATATGGCTACCGGCTTCCTCTTCGGTTAAACCTTTCAAGCTTTCTCTTCGCTGGGCTACTTGATCATACAGGTTTTGGAACTGACCCGGTAATTGCTCTACCTCACTTATTTTGAAATCAAGGGCGGGAGCTTTTTGTTTAAATGCTTCAAAAGCTTGTTTCAGTTGATTGGCTGATGCAGACAAACTAGATCTTTGTGACTCTAGGTTTTTTAAACCACTCTCATATTGTCTGCTATGGTAATCAAGCTGGTTTTGCATCTCATAGCTTCTCATGCTAGCTTGATACTGTTGTTCCCCTAGAGAGTATAAGTCCTGCTGAGCATGTTGCAATTGCTGCGACAAATTATTGATAGTATTTTGTGCTTCACTCGCATAACTACTATAACGATCTCGTGACTCATTATAGAGACGCTTCTGTCTTGATGTATCAGCTCCAGTAATGTACCTGTTCCTAGATGCACCAACCGCTAAAGCACTAAGTCCTAGTAAACCTAATATTGGCCACATATATTATTTTGCCTTAATTATTTTAATTACCATTTCAATTATTTCATCATCAATTCTTGCTTCTTCTGCTCCATCATCTTTCCAACGCATTGTAATCATTCATTACCTTACGATGTTGCACTATATCATATTGGGACTGCTGCTGTTCATCACCAGTTTTAACGTCCATGGACATATAACAAAAGCTCTCGGTTATATCAGTAGCTCTAGAGGAACTAGAATGCACTCCCCTTTTGGTAGCATCAAACTCGTATAGTCCGTTAATGCCACGTTGACATTTTTTGGCATCGATACGACATTTACCTAGCAGCTTTCTTGCCTCGGTAATCATCTCCTCTCGTAAATATTTCCTGCCAATGGCAAAAGGCAAGAATCCTACTTGTTCAGCTATTTCGTTGGCTTGCTGTAGTCTAGTATCCAAAGTTGGCATTTGTCTTCGACTCATATCGTGCGGTAATACATTGCGTCCGTATTGGTAAGGTCTAGTCCTTAAATGATTCAAGTAAAACTCTAAATCTTTGCCTCTATTCATGTAAAAGTCGATAATATCGATGGAATCTTTTTTTTCTTGGACAAACCAAATTACTGTATAATCAACAATCCCTATATCCCAGTAAGTATTAACCTGATAGCGTGCATCAAATGGCACATAACCAATAGACTTGCTGCATAAGTCAATCTAGTTGGTGATTTTGTCGTCGAAACTCGCCTCCGCTCCTCACGTACGTCTGTGTACGCTGCGGTGCTCGGCTTCGTTTCTCCTAAAAATCCCTCAACTATCTTTGATTTATGCAGCAAGTCTAATACGCCCCTGACTTTCAGCTAGTCGTAACTGTTCAACAAAAGTACCAATAAGCTTCAAAATCACAATAAAACTCTCGACGAATTTCCTCTTTAGTCATATCGACAGAACCAAGCTTGTTTTTGTCAACTAAAGGCTTCCCGTCATTGTCGGTAGTATCTTCGATAGTTTTGATCTGACAAAATACTTCGGGATTATCTCGATATTTTAAATATAATTCCTCACCATGTGTTAATTTTGGATTATCGGAAGGAGTATATAAATAAAGCAACCAACCATTATTCCGAACTACCATGGGTTCTATAACGCAGCTCATAGCCCTTGGGTCATGGTAAGAATATTCCGAGATCACCGCTCCCTTAATACCACTACCCCTGATACTAGCATAACGGTCACTACCAACAAACTGAATCACTGAGCCATTTTTAAACAATATTCGTTGCTTATACTGCTGACTGCGAGCAATTACCCCCTTAGGGATAAATGACATATAAGGTCGTCCTGATAAGGTCATACCGTCCCACACCGACATTTTAGCCTGATTATAAGTGGGGTAAACATACCAATAAATACCAACTTCCCGAATAGCACTAGCAGTGATCCAGTTAATGCCCATAATATCTTTACCAGCTCTTCTATGCCAAATGGCTATAGCTTTCTTACCACCGCTATACAAATACCTCCACAAAGGTAATTGGAATGGGTAAGGTGACCAATCTACTGGGAATTTAAAGCTTTTATTCCCTTCGACTTTCAAGGGTTGGCGTTGTTGTGCATCGGGACTTGGCGTACTCACGTAGGTTTGACTACGCTCCGTTCGCTCGCCACTCGCACACCTAGCCATCCCTTGAAATTCATCGGGCATACAACTTTTACTAGCTTCAGCAGTAGCAGTTTTGCTAATGTTTCTCCCAGCCTTAATATTACTTTTCTTCACTAGTGCTACTCTCTGCTCCGTAAGACTCTACTTCAAAGTTACTTACATCAATCATCCTTGCCATTGCCTTATCTCTTGCTTTCTGCTCAGCATTAGCACTTCTCCTATTGCTACTACCATCATTTTTTCTAATTTGATATTTCTCCGAATTAGCTTTAAGATATTCCAGCAAAGACTTAGAGCAATATTTTTTCTTAGTAGCTATTGCCTGATTATCCTTGTTATAAGTCACTTCCTCATAACCGTTAATAGCCCTGTCATACAAAACCCCTTCTGCTTTATCAACCGCATATTGCAAGGCTAATTTCACACATTTGTTTAAATATTTATCTTGGTGAATAATCAAGGGCAACTGCAAAGGCAAAATAGCACTATTTTTAGCAGCAGAAAGGCTGTTTCCGCTTTCACATAAAGCCTGTAAGAACAATATAACATTTTCTTGCGAACCAAATTTGCTTATTGTCTCATTCGATAGTTTCTCTAAGTATTTATTGAACAACCCATAATTCTTAGTCATTTGCCACTCTTTGAAAATTCTTTTTATTTTCTTAAGTCTTATTAGTTGCTTTCATTATACCACTTTTCCATCTCTTTTTCCAGTGATGTTTTATATTATAATTATTCCATTTATAGTTACTTGTCAATAAACCATTTTCTATTATTAAATCTTTTGCTGGATTTTTTTTATATGTTGAACATTATTAATAATTATTTTATAAAAAGATTATTCTCATGGCTTCAAATTTGTGTATGGTTGGCAATATAGAACATCTTTTGGTAAGTTACCATAAATGGCTAGAAGAGAAAACAACAAAAATAATAATGAAATGTTTGTTAAAACCAATCAGCAAAATTTTGCTTTAGCCAAACATAATCTCATTCAAGCAATTCTAGCAGTTAATAATTTTTTAATAATGAATGATTAATTACCTTAAAAAAAATTTTTGCAAACGCCCCCCTATGCCCGATTTTATGCCGCGTAGACCCCCCTACTGATTTTAGCTAGCGATTTCTGCCAAAAAATGAAAAAAACTGACAAAAATCGTACAAAATCTTGCCAAAATAGCTATCAACGATCAATTTATGGTAAGGTCTTTTGGTTGGGACCAAAGGGTCGGGAGTTCAAATCTCTCTGCTCCGACCACTTTCTTATTATATCTAACATTATAATACCTCCTTTACTATTAAACAAATGTGGGCTGATATGGGGTATCAGTCTAAAGATTTAAAGGGTCTCATTAGGAAAAGTATAACATAGATTTAGAAATTGTTAAACGACCAGCGTACAAATTTTGGATACCAGAAAGTACACCATCAGAACTATTGCCAACAAGAGAAGTTGGGTTTAAAGTACAGCCAAGGCGATGGGTTGTTGAGAGAAACTTTGCCTGGATAAATAGAAGGCTCTCCAATGAATATGATTTTCTTACTGATTCTAGTGAAAATATAATTTTTTTGGCTATGAGTCGATTACTTCTTCGTAGGATATTTATTTTTATTACTTAGTTTGCGGACAAACTCTCAGATGCATCTTTTACTCATGAAGCTATATGTGAAAAAATTGTTGAACAAGGTGGAGAATTTGAGCTTACTCTTAAAGCTAATATTTACATTACCATAGTACACAAACATTTGATAAAATACAGGTAGAAGGTCAAGAAATTAAGAGTTTTGCAGAGAATATAGATTTATAGCATGGGAGAATAGAAAAAAGAAAAATTGAGATAATTGATATGCCATTTGAATATTTAAATGGGTTTCGTCATATCAAGAAAATATGCAAAATTACCCAAAAAAGAGAAAAGAAGAACAAGGCTAATAGCTGTGAAACAGAGAATGTATTAATGATTACTAGCTTAGAGAAAAAGTTTAGTCCAGAAGAATTGTTAAAATTTAACAGAAGTCATTGGTCATGCGAAAATAATTTAAACTGGATAAAAGATAAGGTTTTTGAAGAAGATAAGTCAACTATTAGTACTGGAGAAGCTCCGTTAATAATGTCATTATTGAGGACAACAACTCTTTCTATAATAGCTCTATTTTCAAACAAAATTACTGAAACTAGAGAAAATTTTAACAATTATAGACATAGGTTATTTAAATTATTTTCAACTTAAAGTTGGAATTTTTAAACTGCCCTGATTGGATATAGACAAAGGAGTGTTTTACATGACAGCAATATTATGGTATACTGATGCCAAAGTGTACTCAGTCACCAAATTCTCATCAATTGACTATAAATATCAAGTTTATAACTTACAATAATATATTATGAATTTTATCGATGAAGCTAAAATATACTTAAAAGCCGGTGATGGTGGTGATGGGGTGATTAGTTTTCATCGAGAAAAATATATTGATATGGGTGGACCTGATGGCGGTGATGGTGGTCGTGGTGGTAGCATTATTTTTAAGTGCAATTCTCATCTTAATACTTTAGTAAATTTTAGGCATAAACTGCATTTTAAAGCAGAAAATGGTGAGAATGGTAAAGGCTCAAACCGTAGTGGGAAGTCTAAACCTGCTTTACTCTTAGAAGTACCAGTAGGAACACAAATATTCTCAGAAAATGGCGATGTTCTACTATATGATTTCACTTCCGATGAACAAACTTTTGAAATTCTTAAGGGAGGCAAAGGCGGGCTTGGTAATAGCCATTTTAAGTCATCTACCAATCAAGCTCCGCGACGTAGGACTGAAGGTGTTGTTGGAGAAGAGATGTGGGTAAATTTACAACTCAAACTACTTTCAGATGTTGGTCTTATAGGTCTACCTAATGCAGGGAAGTCCACTTTTCTTGCAGCAACGACGTCAGCAAAGCCTAAAATTGCTGATTATCCATTTACCACACTAAGCCCTAATCTTGGTGTGGTTTATGTAGATGATGAAGAATTTGTGATGGCTGATATCCCAGGTTTAATAGAAGGGGCTCACTTAGGACATGGACTCGGTGATAAGTTCCTAAAACATATTGAGAGATGTAATTTATTGATTCATTTGATATCAGCAACAAGTGATAATTTGATTGCTGATTATAGAACTATTAGGAACGAGCTTGAATCATATTCGAGCTTATTAAAAAATAAGCTTGAAATAATTTGTTTGAATAAGTACGATGTTTTGTTAGAAGAAGAAATTAAAGACAAAATTATAGAATTGCAAAAAATTACTAGTGAGGAAATTTTTTTAGTGTCTAGCTATACAAGAACTGGATTAAATAGGGTAATTAAAAAAGCTCTTGAAAACGTAAAAAACACAAATCACCCCAAATTGGGGTAAATTAGCTCCCTTCCATATATTTTTCAAACTTATTTTTCTCATCCCGATATTTATCTGCATCCGGTAGGGCTGGTTTTCTAACAGTGATATTCGGCCAAATGCTTGAGAAAAATTTAGCTCTCTCTATCCAATCAATCAGCTGTTCTGACTCTGGCTTAATAGCTTTAACCGGACACTCAATCTCACACACTCCACAATCAATACATTCATCGGGATTAATTACCAACATTAACTCCCCTTCATAGAAGCAATCGACAGGACATACTTCTACACAATCAGTATATTTACATTTTATGCATTCGTCGGTAACAACATAAGTCATAAATTGTCATACTCCTTGAACTTGGCGATTAAAACGCAAGATCTCAAACCCAATACTAATAAAAAATATAGTATAGCACTTATCAACATTAACACTAAGGGCAATAACATAGAATTATCAATTGTCGGACTACCCAGCCTTAAAACACTTGCTGGCTGGTGTAAACTATACCAAATATTTACCGAAAATTTTACTATAGGAACATTGATAAAACCAATCAGAGCAATCACCGAAGCTGGTTTTTCAGTACGGCTTATCCTATCACCACTATTCACCACTACGATATAACTTAAATAGAGCAAGAATAGTACGAACATTGAGGTAAGTCTAGCATCCCAAACCCACCAAGTCCCCCAAATAGGCTTTCCCCATAATGCCCCCGTCACCATACTAATCATGCAAAAAACTGCACCAATAGGGCTACTGGCCACTGCCATTAAGAACGACATTTTAGTCTTCCACACCAGGTTAGACAAACTACAAATAGCTATAAATGTATAAATCCCTAGTGCCATCCAAGAAGCTGGTACATGAACATACATAATCCTGACCATATCACCTTGTTGGTAATCTGGTGGTGAGACTATCAAAGCTTGATATAACCCCAACCCCATTGTTACCAACATTGCAACTAGCAATAATGGTAGCATGGTTCGTACTAACTTACTAAAAAAATAAGGGTTTAGTAATTTAAACATTTAGATATTTGATTAATTATTTTTAAATATTGATTATAAAATAAATCACTATTGATGTTAGTCACTTGCCAATTCTCACTTTCAATTGCCACTACTTCTACTTTAAAATTTTTATAAAGAGCAACATCTTGATCGAGACTTAGCAATAAACATTTCCTATTGGACATGCTTAATAAATGCTCAAGATTACTAATATATTTGAGACTCTTTTGATCAGAGCTATATAATTTTGCAACTCTTTTTTGGCTATTATCAAAAAAATATTCTAAACTATCACTAAGCAAGATCACATCTGTTAAAGACGCTAATCTTTGATGTTTGATTTTCGCAAGATCATCTATTTGTTTTTTTGCCTCTTCAAAATTTTGGTAAACAGCTGAACTAATCTCAGGAAATCGTTGAGATAATATCTGAGATAATTGTTCCAATAGTATTTTTACATTATCTAAATCAAGCCAAATATGCCAATTACTATATGAGTCATTATTAATAATTTTTAGCCTATTAAAATTACTAATTTTAATGACATTTTTACTATGACCATTCATTAATTTGCCAGCAAAGCCATCAAATTGCTCATCTATATAAAATACAATATCTGCATCTTTGACTTTTTTAAGATCACTAGGTCTCAAATTATAGTGATGTGGGCAATCATTGTTATTGGCAATAGCAACAATTTCTGCTTGCTCTTTCACTAACATCGCTATAATGCTTGCTAGTGGGGTTATGCTAGTAACAATTTTTATCCTACCTACGTTAGCAAAAGATACCTGACTAAGTAATATCATAATTATAGCAATAAAAATGCTAGCACTAATATTAATTTTCATTTTTTTCTTAATTTTCACCGCTATTTTTCAATGCCTTGGATGTTTTATTTTTTCCAAGTCTACTTTGGGAATTATTTATAAGCACTATCATGATCTGTATGTAAAGTTAGTAAACGTAAGTAAGATCCTTCTCTTAGAGCCAATGCTCGACATTTTTGTGAAAACCTAAAAGAGTAAATCTGATGCTTATTTTTAGTTATTTTGGACACGATTACTTCCCATTTTAAACCTTGATTCCTATATAATACCAATTGCAATAATTAACACGGTGTATTTATCCAGTCTCTATACATAATTGATTTTACTAAATCTACATTATGAGCAAATTGATTCCAAGCGTAACAAGCCATAGTGACGATATCTTCATATACACCATAACATTGGTTAGACAAGAAATGATTTTTGATCCATGCCCAAACTTGTTCCATTGCATTAAGTTCCGGTGCATAGGGAGGAAGCGGTATCAAAGTGATATTGCTTGGCACAGTTAGTTTTTTGGCTGTGTGCCAACCTGCATTATCCGTTAGTAAAGCTATATGTCGGTTGCCTTGAATACTGCGAGAAAGGTCTTCTAAGAATTTATTCATTGCCTGTGTATTTGCATATGGTAAAATTAATGCAAAAGCTTCTCCTGTATCATGGCAAGCAGCTCCATAAATATATGTTGAAATGAATTGCTGTTGCCGAACTTTACGGGGTCTAGTGCCACGCTTAGCCCATATACGAGTTAAGCTACCTTGTTGCCCAACTCGAGTTTCATCCTGAGACCATATATCAACTTTACATCTATCGATATTTTTTGATAATAATTCTGTTAGCATGTCTGGGAAGTTTTTTTATATGTATTTTGAGTCTCTTGATTTGACTTTGGATGCATTGAACGAGAAGTAATCCAGCTAAAACCAAGGCGGTGCATAGTATTGTAGACTGTTTTTAAAGTACATTTAGCACCATATTCCTCAAGTAACATGATATGTAGCTCCTTTCCAGTTATATACCCACCAGTTTTACTTTCACTGAGCGTATTGATTTTATCAAAAAGAGCAGACTCTTGTATAGTGTTAATCTTCCTAGGGGCACCGCTTCTTTGTGATTCAAATAATCCTTCAAAACCATGATTCCTAAATCTTCTGAGCCATGATTGCACAGTTTTCCAGTGTGACTTCACTATTTCAGATATGGCTTTAAAAGATTTGCCTAATTGAAGGTAATACATCGCCAATAAACGTATACGATTTCGACCATGCGGCTCATGTTTCATCATTTTTATAAAATCATGACCATGAAAACCTTGCGGTAATATTAACCTAGCCATTTGAGTACCTTTATCAGTTAAAAACCCATTTTACACCACTGCGTTAATTATTGCAATTGGTATAACTCATCCCAAGTTAAATGACTTATTTTTTTTAACACTTTAATTAATGCTAATTGATTATCTTTTTCAAGAGCAAACAAATCTTTTTGAAATTCTATATTATTCATATCTATTTTTATTTTAGACATGTTCAATTTTCTCAACAATTTCTTGTAAGTTATCTTTTGGTTTATTTCTTTCTGCCCACGATAATGCTTTATCTAGTTTAGTTAAAGTATCTCCTTGAGATAACCATTTTTCTGAGGTTGGAACAAATTCTCCTGTTTTAATGATCCATGTGCCATTATCTAATTGTTCGATTAATACCATTTGTCCTGCAAATACTTTGCCAAGCGATAGTTGACCGTTACTACCTATTACTTTCACTTGTTGATTTTGATTCATAATATTTTCCTAATTTAGTACCTTAGGAATTTATTATACGATAATTATATTATTTTATCAATAGAGCCTAGACTGTCGGAAATAACTAATTCAAGTAATTGATGTTTATTAAGTGTAAAATCACTGGCTATCCAAGATTTCTTTAATTTATCTATCACTGTGCCAATAGCTTTACCATGAATATTTATTTTCTGTAAGTCATGCCCATTTATTGGAAATATTGGTCGGGATTTAGATTGGTATCTATTTAAAAATTTCTTGGCCACCGTTCTATCTACTTTGCCTAGTGATACTAGAACACTTATATACTGCAAATAATCATCATTTTCCCACCAAATTTCTCGTAATGTAAATTCGTTGATTTCTTTATTAACAAACCTAAGTATAGTAATGATTTTGAGGGCGATTTGCCGAGAAAATTTTAAATTTAGTAAATCACTTAGTGGTAAGTTCTTTGTGTGGTAAAATAAAAGTGAATATCTAGTGTAAGGCTCTAAAGAACCAAAATTAATTGCTCCCATCAAAGGTTTCTTATCAAACTGACTAACTGGTAATATTATTTGCAATATGCCATTATCAAACATTTGCTGCAAAATATTAGGACTATTATCTGAGATAATTAACTTGTCCATCTCCCATTTTATCCGTTCTTTTGATAATAATTTAAGATTTTCTCGCAATTTAATACAGGCATCTAACCCATTACGATCTAACTGTCTTGCATAATAACAGGAAAAACGGAAGAATCGTAAAATACGTAAAAAATCTTCTTCAATTCGTTCAAATGGCTGTCCGATAAATATTACCTTAGATTCTCGTAAATCATCTATTCCACCAAAATAATCATAAATTTTATGCTCAAATGGACAATAGCTTAGTGCATTAATAGTAAAATCTCTTCTAGCAGCATCCTCCATAAAATCATCAGTAAAAATAACTTCTGTGTGCCGACCATCACATTTTATATCTTTTCTAAGTGTAGTAATCTCAAATTTCTCATTATTTAATAAAGCCGTAACTGTGCCATATTTTATACCAGTTGGGATAACATTAATATTGGCTGTTGATAAAATATCTGTTACTTGCTCTGGTAATAAATTGGTTGCTATATCAATGTCGTAGTTAACAACACCAAGAATAGCATCACGAACGGCCCCTCCGACAATCCTTGCTACTCCGCCACCTAGTTTAATTATTGACAAAATTTCTTTGTAATAGCGTGATTGGATAGATAATTCCTTTTTTACAATGTACATTATAAAAACACCTTATTTTTATTTTATGTCATTAGACTTGCTGCATAAATCAAAGATAGTTGAGGGATTTTTAGGAGAAACGAAGCCGAGCACCGCAGCGTACACAGACGTACGTGAGGAGCGAAGGCGAGTTTCGACGACAAAATCACCAACTAGATTGACTTATGCAGTAAGTCTATTATTTACAAGCATATTCTTGATTTCATTCAGTGTTAGCTTTTGTTTCTTTAATCGTTGAATTTCTATACATTGTTCAATCATTTCAGGCGAGTAAAGCTGATAGCGTGATTTAGTAACATCAGCAATTTCAAGCAAGCCTTCCTTAGTCCAAAAACGAATTGTTGACACAGTTTCACTGACAGCTTTTGCAAGCTTACCAATTCTTAATAATTTCTCTGATAATACTACATCTGAAGAGTTTACAAAGTTTGCTGCTTTAAGATAAATATCAAGAGAACGATTGACTGCATTAAATATAATCTTTTCATAGGCTTCTTTTGAACCACCAAGTTGTGCAGTTTCTAGAGATGTTACATAAGGTAACCTCTCTTGTAGTCTAATAATAGCCGGTGGATAACCTGCCATTATTAGAATTAAATTCATCAATAATCGTGCTGTTCGACCATTCCCGTCTAAGAAAGGATGGATAGTTACTAGTCGATAATGTGCTTCTCCTGCAAGTGCTGCAGGATGCATATCTTTAGATGAGTTTAGCCATGCAATGAAATCTGCCATCAAGTTTGGTACTTTTACTGGATTTGGCATTATTACCCTTGAACCTGAAATACGTACTGCTACTTGCCTATAACATCCAGCATTATAATCATCGATACCCTTTAGGATGAGAGCATGAATTGATAAAATATCGTTTTCAGTAATTTCACAAATTTTCTTTTGCTGTATTTCATGGATTAAGTCCAAAGCTTGTGCATGATTTTTTGCCTCAAGATGTTCTACTAACGATTTTCCACCAACTGTTAAGCCTTTTTCAATTACCACAGCAGTTTCCAAACGCGAGAGAGTATTACCCTCAATAGCATTACTGGTATAAGTCAACTCTACCTTAAACCACTGCTCCAAGTTTTCAACCAACTCTGGAGTTAATGGTCTGATTCTATCCAGTTGCTTTTTTTTGTTGTCTAGTAGGTCATATTTCATATAGTAAAATATAAAGTATCACTTAATGCTTTTCAACAATTATTTTATCATCTATATTTAATAATTAATTCCCTACTAAACTATTAGCAAATGCAGTCGGATCAAACGGTTTTAGATCGTCTACCTTCTCCCCTACCCCTAAAAAACATACTGGTAAGGCGAATTTTTGTACGACTCCTACCACTACACCAGCTTTTGCCGTACCGTCTAATTTAGTGACTATCAGACTTGTTATGTTAGCAATAGCGGTAAATTGTTCAACTTGGTTATATACATTCTGTCCAGTGGTCGCATCAATTACTAATATACTATGGTGAGGAGCTGTATCATCAATCTTCTTAATAACCCTAACAATTTTGGCAAGTTCTTCCATCAAATTCTTCTTGTTATGCAACCTTCCAGCTGTATCAATAAATAATACATCAACATCATTTTTTATTGAAGACTGCATAGCAAGATAAGCAACACTAGCAGGCTCAGCTGATTCTTCACCAGCAATAAGCATTGAACCACTTTTATCAGCCCAACTAGATAATTGACTAACAGCAGCAGCCCTAAATGTATCACAAGCAGCAATTGCTACTTTTTTCCCCTGTCTACGATAAATGCTGACTAGCTTGCCTATTGTCGTAGTTTTCCCTGACCCATTAACACCGCAAACTAGGATAACATTAAGCTTCTTATCATGTAATTCAAAATTTTTACTAGTTTTTACCAATAATTGCCCGATAATGTCAGCTAGCTGTTCTTTGATTACCAAACCACTTACTTCTTTATCAAATTTGATAGCTCTTAGTTTATCAACCAGCTCTATTGCCACAGAGGCTGTGATATCTGCAGATATTAACAACTCCTCTAATTCATTTAAAGTTTGCTCATCTAGTTTTTTTTTATAAAATATTTGGTCAATGCCCGAAGATATTTTATTTGAACTATTAACTAATACCTGCTTTAATTTAGTAAATATAGATGTCATTTTACCGCCGCTCTTTTAAGTCGATCATTGATTGCAACGCCAATACCAACCTCCCGACTTCCGCAGTTTTTGATAAGGTCAAAGGTTGGAAGGGGCATGGACATGAGGGGTACAGATTTTTAGGCACAACATTATTTGCTCATCTGCTTATTCTTCTTTCAACTGTTCTATTTCTTCAATAGTTAACCCGGTAAATTCAATGATTTCATCCATTGGCTTTCTTTTATCCAACATTTTTTTTGCTATATCTATTTTTTCTTCAGCTTTACCCTCAGCTTTGCCTTCAGCTTTGCCTTCAGCTTTACCTTTAGCTTCACCTCTAGCCTCAGCATCTTCAATTTTCTGCAGCTCTACCGCTAGATTATCAAGACGAGCTTTGGTCATTTGCTCATAGGTGTTAAGTTCTGCCTCTGACCAGCTAGCTTGGTCTACTGCCTCAAAGGCTCTTCTAATAATTTCATCTTTACCTATTAAATGTTCTATTTCTGTTAATGTTAATTTACTATCTCCTGCATGCTTAAAAAAATACATCCACTTCTCTTCAATAGTCTTTAGCTCATCTATAGTTTTCTTAAATTTTTCAAGCTCTAAAAAAACAAAGTAAAAATCTTTTAAATCATGGGCATAGCTCTCTGTATCTAAAAGACGATGTTCTGATTTCCAATGTTTTTTATCTTCAAACATCACAAAATCCGCTATAGCTAAAAATATTACTCCTTTTAATTTGGCGTATACTGCCAATTTCTTGTGCTTCTCATCTTCCTCAATTCTCTGCTGAGAATATGCTTTAGCAGCGTAAAACTGAGCTCTTTTTTCAAATCCTGGATGCTTGCTTACCTGCATCTCTACTATAAATTGATTACCATGTTGATCTTTACATAACACATCAACAATAGACTTTCTGTAAATTGCAATATCAGGGTCTTGGATAGTTGGTAAAAACGTCACCTCAATTATTTGCTCATTTCCTTCACACTTAAGAACATCGTTTAAAAAATGTACAAGTATATCCTTGTTCTTTTCTGTACCAAAGATTTTACGAAAACAAAAATCATTTTTAGGATCAAGAAACTTTGATAAAAACATATAACATAACCTCTTAATTGTTACTAAATATCACCATTATTTATCTGAGTCATTAGACCATTTGAGCTGAATCTTCTACGCTTATTTTACCATCTTCTTTACTAAAAAGCTTGCAATAAATTGATTTTAATTGCTCTTTTATTAGTAAATTTGGTGGGGATGAGTTAATTGATAGTTTCATTTGCTCATTACCATTGTATCTATTACATTTGCAGCATCGCGGCTTGTTGTGCCTAGTAACACATGACCTTTATATCCATGCCCCTTCCAACCTCGGGCTTTCTCAAAAATTGCGGAAGTCGGGAAGATATTTTATTTGAACTATTAACTCAATGATAGGTAAGCCACTAGTTTGACTAGTGAGACCATCAAGGCTTGGCCTTTAGATTTAGTATAAAATAAAAAGTTATCATATATAACTTCTTTGGCTTGACGGTCAAAGGAGAAAATATATGACAACATACGAAAGTTTAAATCATTCTAAATGGGATTGCAAATATCATATTGTGTTTATTCCAAAGTGTCGTAAAAAAGAATTGTACGGGAAGGTTAGAAAATATCTTGGGAACGTATTCCATGAGTTAGCTTTTCAACGTGGGAGAAAGATCATAGAGGGGCATATGGTACAAGATCATGTGCATATGCTCATCAAGATTCCTCCTAAATATTCTGTAGCTGAAGTAATAGGCTATATCAAGGGGAAAAGTGCTATAGCCGTTGCTAGGCAGTTTGGTGGACGAAAACGTAATTTTAATGGAGAAAAGTTGTGGGCTAGAGGTTATGCGGTCTCAACTGTAGGATTTGAAGAGAATCAGATCAAACACTACATTAAGAATCAAGAGCAACTTGATAGTTTAGGCTCTGACGAATCAGGAGAATTTTAATTAACAATGGCAGCCCTTTGGGCTGCTCATAACCGTCAAGCCCCTCGCTTTGCGAGGGCGTTCTGACTAATACTTGCTTTAATTTAGTAAATATAGATGTCATTTTACCGCCGCTCTTTTAAGTCGATCATTGATTGCAACGCCAATACCAACCTCTGGGATAGAGGCAACGGCAATTGCTAATCCATTTAATTCTGCGTAATTATCCAATATTCTAAGACTGGCAAATAAGTTGCTAGCAGCGATAATTAAGTCTCCGGTTAAACTTAAATTAAGCGAAAAATTACCCTCTAGCTTACTATCGGCAAAATTAAGCCCTACCTCATTAGCTTCTAAACTCTCTGCATTCAATCTTACTTTAACTCTTGGCGAGTAATGTTTATTCATCATACCCGGAGCTTTAATTTGCATCAAGCTGGATGTTTTATCTAGTTTCTTACCAATGGCCTTCTCTAAGGCTTCCAACGTAATAAAACCATCTCGCAAAATAGTTAAGTTATTAGTAGTACTATCTACTATGGTTGATTCTATACCATATTGACACTTACAATCATTTAAATTATCCTCTAAAATAAAAATATCTTGGTCATTTGCAAAATGTTCCTGTACATGCTGTAAAGTCGTGCTACTAATATAACCTGATGGGTTAGCACTAGGGGCTGCTATCGGAGTAGCTGACTTTCTTATTAGCTCCAAAGCAATATTATGTGATGGTATACGAAGGGCAACCGTTGTCATCCCAGATAATACTGCTGCTGCTATATTTGCCCCACTTTTTAATGGTACAACAATAGATAAAGGTCCTGGCCAAAACACCTCACTTAACTTAATGGCATCTGCATTAAATTCTCCGATAGTTTTAGCTTGGCTCATGGTTGCCACATGAACAATTAGAGGATTTATGCTTGGACGCTTTTTTATCTTAAAAATCTTCTGACAAGCTTGCTCATTACTAGCATCTGCCCCAAGTCCATATACTGTTTCTGTGGGGAATGCTACTACATTGCCAGATTTTATAAATTTAGCAGCCTGCTTTAATGTATCAGTCATAAGAAACTAAATTTTGCTAATTTATCAAATAATTGGGTAACCATTCTGAGCAACAATAAACGATTATTGGCAATGTTACGATCTTGATCTTTGACCATGACATTATCAAAAAACTCATTGACAGGTTTTAATATTTCTAGTAATAGGCTAAGAGTTTTAGTAAAATCTTTTTCTGCAATATAGTGATCTATTTGTTTAGAAACGTTTTCTAATGATAAAAATAATTGTTGCTCATATTGTGAAATAAAAGCCTTTGGATCAACTTCTCCTTCTATATTACTACCTTCTAGTATATTATTTGCTCTTTTGTAAATAGTTAATAAATTCTCACCATCCACTCCAGCGAGAAACTTTTGTAAAGCACCGAGCTTTATTTCGCTAATCACTAAATCTCTTTCAATATCAAAATCAAGCACCGCATTAATTAACGATATGTCATAGTGATTTTTAAAATAATATTTGGCTCGTTCTTCTAAGAACTCTAAAATTATCTGACTAGTTTTATTTAGCCCACTATCATCCCCTCCTCCCTTTACGTCTTCAAACATAGTTTGATATAAGTGAACTACATACGCAACTAATTCCTTAATATCAATATTTAATTTATTAGCTAAAATTATCCTAATAATACCTAATGCTTGCCGTCTGAGCGAATAAGGGTCTCTTGAACCATTTGGCTCTTCTCCTATTAATATCAAACCTACTAAACTATCCAGTTTATCAGCAATCGCCAATATTGCACTATTTCCCATTGGCAAATTATCTGATGGTCCTTGTGGTTTATAATGATCTCTTATTGCCAAAGCAATCTGATCATTTAACCCTTCGGCTTTGGCGTAATAATATCCCATAAGACCTTGCAGTTCAGGGAATTCTCCCACCATTTCAGTTGTTAGGTCACTTTTACAAAGTTTAGCTGCTACTTGCAAATCCTGATTTCCTGGCATTAGATAATTACAAATATCATCAATTCTCTCTGTTTTTTGTTTGATACTGCCAAGCTTTGCATGGAAAGTTATCTGCTCAAGCTTTGGCAATTTTGATTCTAAACTATTAGATAAATCCTGCTGATAAAAATATAACGCATCAGAGAGTCTAGCAGCTAGTACTTTTTCGTTACCACTTATTATAACATTTTGATCATGTCGCATATTACTAACAAAGAGAAAATAAGGGGCAAAATTACCAGCTTGGTCAAAAGTGCTAAAATATTTCTGGTGGCTACGCATTGAGCTAACTAGTACTTCACTAGGTAACTGCAAAAATATCTCAGGTATTTTACCCGTCATAACAACTGGCAATTCTATTAGTCCTGTTACTTCTTCTAATAATTTCTCATCCTCTTTTATCACTAAATTAAGTGAATTGGCTATTTTTGATAGCTGACTTTTTATTATCTCCTTACGTTCTGCTTGGTCAATAATGACATTACTCTCCCGCAGCTTATTCTGGTATTCAGAAAAACTGTCTATAGTAATCGGTTCAGGACTAAGAAATCTGTGCCCAAAGGTAATATTATTTGCCGTCAAATGTCCATATTTAATGGCTAGTATTTCTCCATCAAATATACATAAAATATTCCTAAGCGGTCTAATCCAACTTATATCATAATTCCCCCAATACATAGATTTTGACCAAATATACTTACTAATTGCTTTAGGAATTATCTCTTGCAATAATACTCGTATATCGGTTTCTATGGTACTCTTTACTATTATATAATATAATTGCCCTTGCACTAATAGCGTAGATAATTTATTTTGCTCAATATTATTTGATCGACAAAACCCTTCTACAGCCTGCTGCGTTGCCGAAACTTTTGGTCCTCTTATGGTAATTTCTTTTGGTAGTATAGATTTTGGTAAATTTGTAATATGTACAGCAATTCTCCTAGATCCAACATATAGCTGAACATCAGCAACTAGCTCGCTTTCCTGCAAGATTGTCGTAAATATGGTTTTATAGCTTTCCGCTGCATTTTTCTGCATCAAAGCCGGTATCTCTTCGCTAAAAAGCTCTAATAATAACTCACTCATATTAACTCTTTTTTATCTTCTAGTTCTAACCATTTATTACAGCACATTTTTGCCAAATTACGTATCCTGAGTATGTAAGATGCTCTCTCTGTTACACTAATTACCCCCCGGGCATTTAACAAATTAAAAAGATGACTAGCTTGAATACAATAATCATAAGCTGGCAAAGGTAAATCTGCAGCGATTAATTCATTACATTGTTTCTCACTATCAATAAAATGCTGAGATAATATGGCTACATCAGCTAATTCTAAATTAAATTTCGAAAATTGTTTTTCAGCGGCAAAATCTACTTCACCATAGGTTAAAGCCTTTTCTCCAACTTGACCATTCCAGTCAAGATTTCTTACCTCATTGATTCCTTGTATATAAAGTGCTAGACGTTCTAAACCATAGGTAATCTCACCCGCCACTGGACGACAATCAATACCACCTATTTGTTGCATATAAGTAAATTGTGATACTTCCATACCGTCACACCATATTTCCCAACCAAGCCCAGCAGCACCGAGACTAGGAGACTCCCAATCATCTTCAACAAACCTAATGTCATGTTTTTGCAAATCTATACCAAGACATTCAAGACTCTTTAAATATAGCTCTTGTATATCATCAGGAGAGGGTTTTAGTATAACCTGAAATTGATAATAATGCTGCATTCTATTAGGATGTAGGGCATATCTACTATCATGAGGACGCCGAGAAGGTTGAACGTAAGCTACAAACCAAGGTTTTTTACCAAGAGTTCGTAGTACAGTAGCAGGGTGAAAAGTACCAGCTCCAACATGAGCGTCATATGGCTGCAAAATTGCACAGCCATAATCTTGCCAGTAATTTTGCAAGGTCAAAATAATTTGTTGAAATGATAATTTTTGCATATTGGTAAATTTGTTTATTTTTTAGAGGAACACTCCCTATTTTGTAATTAGGGAACTTCCTGCACCTTCGATGTCACCCCACAACTGTTGAAAGTTAAAAAATCGTCATTGCGAGGAGACCGTAGGTCGACGAAGCAATCCATATGACAAGTTTCATGGATTGCCACGCTCACATATGTTCGCTCGCAATGACATATCTTGCACACTTGATAGAAATGGTTAAATCTTACTCCATGTTCCCATTGGACTCTGTTTATAACAGTCAATCATTGGGGTTGCAATAGTTAGTTCATTTATTGTTTTAATTATTAAACTTAAATTGTCTAAGGCATCGTATATTATAACTATTCTCTGAAAGTGAGCAATATAGTGTTTGTTATTAAGAATTTCTTGTATATCAAATGGAGCAATGATTATTAGAATCGTAGCTTGATTAGGATTCTCTAACTGATGAGTAATATAGACTGGTTGTTTTTCTGGTAATGGATCAAGCTTACTACCATGTGGAATAAACTGTTTTCTAGAATAAGTCCATATCATCTTATTCAGTGACTCTTGGACTTCAATATCTGGAGCTAAAACGACAATTCTTAAATTGCTATGATAAGATTTTTCTACTAAAAGACAGGTTGTTTTGTATAGCGATCCTTCGGTAGTATGATAAAGACTAAATTGTTGCATGATAATTCTCTTAATATTTAAAACTTGATTATCGAGTGTTACATCAAATTCAGGTTATTAGAAGCCCTCTATCTCTACCTTCCAAATCCTTATAAACTTGCTTAACCGTATAACCATAACTAACAAAAATTTCTGTAACAGCTGCCAATTGATTAAAACCAATCTCTAAGAATAATTTACCATTTTGTTTTAAAAATCCCTTGGCTTCTTTAGCGATTATGTAATATGAAGCTAATCCATTATCTTCAGCAAATAAGGCTAAGTGGGGTTCATATTTCAGGGTCTCAGAAGACATATAAACAGTATCATCAAAAGAAATATATGGTGGATTACTTACGATGATATCAAATTCTTGCTTTTCTAGATTATCAAACCAGTTACTATTAATTATTTTAAACCTATCAGAAACTTTATGTTTTATAGCATTTTGACTAGCTATAGCAATCGCTTCATTACTTATATCAGTTGCAGTTACATTGCTATTTGGCATTTCCAGTAACAAGCTCAAAGCTATACAACCACTACCTGTGCCAAGTTCCAATATTGCTAGCTCTGCATTTGTTTTTATATCGCTTAAAATCGCATCTACAATAATCTCAGTATCTTGCCTAGGAATAAGCACTTTATCATTTACAATAAACTGGTAACTATAAAATTCTTTATATCCTACAATATAAGCTATTGGCTCTAGTAATGTACGCCTATTAACCAAATCCTCAAAAATAATTTGCTCTTGTTGTGTCAATTCTTCTTCTGACCTTGCTAATAAATATTCAATAGATTTACCAGTTACATGCTGCATCAATATGCGTGATTCTAGGTTTGCTGATTTAATACCCACTGCTTGCAACTTGCTAGCAGCATAAATTAAGGATTCTTTTATATTCATGCAATTATTTCTACAATATCCTGTGGCAAAGGTGATTCAAATTCTAATAATTTATCACTTACCGGGTGGGAAAAACTTATATACCAAGAATGTAATGCTTGCCTCTTGAAATCCATTAATTTTTGTGGTACTATGCTAAAATTAGAGCTAACTTTCTTGCTATTCTTGCCATAAGTTTGGTCTCCTACTACCGAATGTTTTAAATGACTCAACTGTACTCTGATTTGATGAGTTCGCCCAGTAGTAAGTCGACATTCTACCATACTTATAATACCATCAAAAAATATTTCCTCTGTTTTATAATGAGTAACCGCCTCTTTGCCACCAAATTTTAGAATAGTCATTTTTTGCCGTATAATACGGTCTCTGCCAATATTATTTCTTATAACGCCCTCTTGCGGATTGATAATACCCCAAACGAGTGCTTTATATTTGCGTACAAGATTACGATTTTCTATTTGTTTTGCAAGATGTACATGGGCAAAATTATTCTTTGCTACCACCATCAGTCCTGATGTATCTTTATCCAAACGATGAACTATGCCAGGTCTTTCTAACCCTCCTATGCTAGATAAAGATTTTGCATGATGTAATAAGGCATTTACCAAAGTGTCCTGGTGGTTACCACTACCAGGATGGACTGTCATACCAGCTGCTTTATTGATCACCATTAAATCTTCATCTTCATAAAAAATATCAAGTTTAATATCAGCTTCCTGCATTGTTAATGGATCAGGAGCTTTAAAAAATACTGAAATAAGGTCATTCTCCTTGACCTTAAAGTTAGAATCAGAAATAATCAAACCATTAACTTGTACTTGGAAGTCATTTATACTTTTCTGGACTTGGCTTCTAGATGTTTTACTGATAAGGCTTACCAAAGCCTTATCAAGTCTAAACCCATCTAGATTGTTAGGTACGTTATATTCTTCCATCTACTACGAAATATTTTTTAAAATAATAAAATGACTCATTTAACAAAAAAAATCAACCAACTAAAATGGTTGCAAGCAATTGGTATAGATTATTATTTGTCAGAATCAACTATTAATCAGCAAAAAATACAGATTAATTCTAATAGACCTCTTTCGAAACTCGCTTATGCTGAGGGATTTGAAGGAGACGCTTCACCTCGAACCGCAGCGTACTATAGTTCCGTTACGGATTCGAGTACCGCATCATTGTCCAAATCACCAGCAGAAGTAGAGTTGCGAAAGAGGTCTAATATTAAAGCTAAGCCGATTAGTATTCCACTAGCTCTACCTAGCTCCGACAGTCCTGGTCATTCCCACGTAGGTAAGAAGCCAGAACTTGTACAAAAACAGGATGACATCATTTCGTTGTCTAGAACTTTAGCTGACTCAGCTCGCAATTTAGAAGAATTAAAAAAACTACTAATGGATTTTGATGGTTGTGGTTTAAAGAAATTAGCTAATAAAATCGTATTTGCTGATGGCAATCCACAAAGTTCTATAATGTTTATTGGGGAAGCACCGGGTAGTAGCGAAGATGCACAAGGGATACCATTTTGCGGGGAAAGTGGTAAGTTACTTGATAATGTATTAGCCTCTATCAATATTTCAAGAGAACATAACGCTTATATTACTAACACTGTATTTTGGCGACCACCAGCCAACCGCCAACCAACGCAAGAAGAAATAGATATTTGCAGACCTTTTGTTGAAAAACATATTGCTTTAATAAACCCAAAGCTAATTGTTTTAGTGGGAAATGTTGCGGCAACTAGCTTACTTGGTAAGAATGCTGGTATAAGTAAAATCAGACAAGAATATTATTTATATACCAATCAGTATCTTAGCAAACCAATTCAAACCACTTCTATCTTCCATCCTGCCTATTTGCTTAGACAACCAATGCAGAAAAAAACCACTTGGTATGATTTACTAAAAATCCATGAATATATCAATACAAGTGGGATATAGGGTGTTGTCAAACTACCATAGTACCCTACATTTTTATTTCACTACTGTTAAGGGGTCTTCCGAGCGTCATTGCGAGAAGCCGCTGAAAGCGGCGACGCGGCAATCCAAGATACGCGAAGCGTTACTCTAAAAAAACAACTTCGCTGTTTACCTAGATCGCCACGGCATCTAAAGATGCCTTGCTATGACGATTATAGAAAAATGTAGGGTACTATGCCCCCCTACCCCTAGTTGCTTGTTTCACTCCTTTTTCTACAATGATATCTTTTATTGCTACACCTAGATTAACAACACTTTTGGCAAGTTCTCCAGTAGCTATCGCATTGTTTAAAGTACCTTTAGCTATAGTACCAACCGCATGACATGCAGATTTTATCACATTCCCTACTGCATTTAAAATTGGATTATTTTTAACTGCATTAGTTGACCCTTCAAATATTTTTTCAACTTTCTTGAATTGCTCTTTGGCGAAATCTTTTAAGCGACCGGTAAGAGTTAATGAATCATTCAAGCTGTCTAGGGGTTTTTTATGATCTACACTATCAGCAAATGTCCTCAGTTTTTCAAATGAACTCATAAATTTCTTAAAAACCTCTCCAGCTTTTTCAAATTCTAATTTCTCTACCCCAGAAAGAGCCTTACTAGTAGTACCAGCAAAAATCCCACGGGCTTGTTCAAGATTCTTTTGTACATCCTCTAGTTGTTTCAAAGCTAGAAAAGTGTTAGGCATTTCTCCTATATGACTCTTTAGCTCTTCTGCAGACAAACCTTCTTGGGCTTCTTTTGGTTTTTGAGTTACAGCTTCCTTATAAGACGGTAGAGAATCCACTTTTGGATTATTATCGTCACTTTTACTCATAATATCCTCTATTTTAATTATACTATTCACCTAGAAGCTATCATAAAAGTAACTGCACCGCAACCACTAAAAATCTAAATCAGCATAACAAGGTGGTGGAGTGAAACCTGGTATTTGGTCATATAATAAGGAGCGGAAGCTAGGTCTAGATTTTATGATTGCATACCAATGACGAATAGACAGCCATTTGTCCCAACTAATTTCGCCAAAATAATCTAGAACCGATATATGACAGGCAGCAGCTATATCTGCACAACTTAAGGAATTTGAGGCAATAAAGCTACGTAGCTCCAATAAACTGGACATATAGTTTAAATGGTGTGATAAATTAGTCTTTGCTGCTCTAAGAAAATCGGTCCTAGGGCCACCTAATTGGCAGAAGGACCTTACTATTTTTTCATCGATAATAATTTTTGTTACTTCACGGTAAAATTTTTCGTTAAACCAACTGAGCAACCTACGAATTTCACATTTAATATCAATATCTTCATCGATAAAATTAAAATTTGGATATTTTTCATGTAAATACTCAGTGATGGGATAAATTCCTGCTATAATTAGAGTGGACGCCTCTTGTAAGACAGGTGTCGTCCCCGCCTGATTTAAAGATAAAAATTCCTTATCTCGAAGCCAATAATCCTCCTTAACCATAGTAAACTGCACATCTAGCTCTTTTAAATACACCCGAACTTGACGTGATAATGGACAAATAGGATAATGGTATAATTTTCTCATATCCCTTATTTAAACATTAAATCTAAAATGCACCACATCTCCATCCTGCATTTTATACTCCTTGCCCTCTAAACGCATTTTACCCATTTCTTTGGCTTTCACTTCACCATTAAAATTTATATAATCCTCATAACTAATAACCTCAGCCCGGATAAAACCTTTCTCAAAATCAGTATGAATAATACCGGCTGCTTGAGGAGCTAGCGTACCATTACGAAAAGTCCAGCCATGTGTTTCTTTGGGACCAACAGTAAAAAAGCTTCTTAGGTCTAATAAGTTATACATTTCTTTGATAATTTTACTTAGACCCGTTTCCACAAGACCCATACTATTTAAGAATTCAGATTTCTCTTCGTCACTTTCTAAAATTGCAATATCCGCTTCAATTTTTGATGAAATAATAACATGTTTTGCACCTTCTTCCTTAGCTTTTTTGGCTACAAGTTCCGTAAATTTATTACCAGTAACCGCATCTTCTTCCAGTACATTGCAAGCATACAAAACCGGCTTAGAAGTTAATAATTGTAATTGTTCCAAAGCCTCTTTACTATAAGTCCCAATCATGCTACGGACTGGTTTACCTATTGCGAGAGTTGCTTGAATCTCTTTTAATAATTCTACTTGCTCTTTTAAAGCTTTATCGCCTGTTTTCAAACGTTTCTCAGAATTTGTTAAGCGTTTTTCTACCGATTCAAGATCTGCTAAAATTAATTCTGTTTCTATTATCTCAGCATCATATATTGGATCGATCTTATTATGCACATGAGTAATATCTATATCTTCAAAACAACGTAGTACGTGCAAAATAGCATCGACTTCTCGTATGTGAGATAAGAATTTATTACCCAGCCCCTCCCCTTTACTAGCACCTTTTACCAAACCTGCAATATCTACAACTTCTATATAAGTAGGAATAATTTTAATAGAATTAGCAATAGCTGCCAACTCATTTAGCCTATCATCCGGTACTGATACTATAGCAGAATTTGGTTCTATAGTGCAGAAAGGATAATTAGCCGCTTCTGCTGCAATACTAGAAGTTAAAGCATTAAATAAAGTTGATTTTCCTACATTTGGTAAACCAACAATACCACATCTTAGTGTCATAAATCTTTCCTTAAATAATATGCTTCCGAATCTTTATCATAGCCACTTCTTACAAACTCTAATTTAAAACCTAATTTTTCATAAAATGGTTTGGCCTGCCAATCAGCAGTATTTAAAGTCATAAATTTACAATTACGCTCTCGTGCTAGATTTTCTGCCTTGGACATTAGAAAAGTACCATAATTCTGACCTCGAAAATCTTTAGAAACCCATAACGTATCAACGTGTAAACAACCATACATAAGTACACCTTTTACACCAGCAACAAAGTTTTTATTATTATCAAAACACGAGAAGGAAAAAGATTGGACGGCATCAAGACCCTTCTTGTTTTTAGCAAGTTCATCTAACCCATCCTGCATTATCTTTGAATATTGTGCATCCATATCATCTGCATAGACACAAGTTAATTGTTGTTTCATATTTAAACGATGCTCCTTTTAAACTCTTCCATTTCACCTAAAAGCAATAAACGGAAATTATTAATTATTACCTCAATGGAATTAACAATAATTTTATACTCTTCTTTAGAAAAAGCAGATAAGACGTAATCAGATACATCACCATTAGCTACTGGTCTTCCTACCCCGATTCTGATACGGTGATAATCATTTCCTACACACTGATCCAATGATTTTAAACCATTATGCCCACCACTACCACCAGCCAATTTATATTTTATTCTACCAGTTTCTAAATCTATATCATCATGTAAAACAAAAATATTTGGTGGTTTGATATTATAGTAAGAACATATTGCTTGTACTGCCTTTCCAGAAAGGTTCATATAAGTTAGAGGCTTTGCTAATAGTAACTTATGTCCGTCTATTACCCCTTGAGTCAGTTCAGCCTGAAATTTGGATTTTGTATTCCAAGAAATTTTATAATATTCTGATAAATAATCAATAGCTATGAAGCCAACATTATGGCGAGTATTTTGATACCCTTTGCCTATATTGCCCAAACCTACAACAAGTATATATCCTTTGTCTTCAGATTTAAGCATATTCTAATATCATTAGAGAGCGATTTGTATACTCGATGAAAATCAAGAATTGTGTTGTCATTATCCAATATCTGCGGTGTTCACATACTATATGTACGCCTAGCACCTCGACCCACAACTGTTGAAAGTTAAAAAATCGTCTATTAGCGAAGCAGTGTTGTAAGGCTTAAACCGTCTATTAGCGAGCGAACGTACGTGAGCGTGGCAATCCATGAAACTTGTCATATGGATGCTTCGTCGACCTACGGTCTCCTCGCTAATAGACGATTTTAACTTTCAACAGTTGTGGGTGATATCCAAGACATAGTACCCTTATAGCTTCAAAAACAACTACTTTGCCGGCTTCACTTCCTCAGTTGCAGCTTCTTCATCTTCTGACTTACTACCCTTACGACCAATTATAGTAGCCATAATAAAATCATTTTTACTAGCTAGCTGGACTCCTTCAGGGAGTTTAATGCTTTTTGCTTTTAAAGACTGACCGATATGCATGTTGGTAACATCAATATTAATATTTTTAGGTATATTATTGACATCACATAAAAGAGTTATAGTTCTTTTTATTATATTGAAGAATCCACCTCTTTTAACTCCCAAAGCTCTTTCTTTACCCTCATAGACTACCGGCACTTCCATTCTTTGGGTTTTTTCCTCTAAATGGACAAAGTCAACATGCCTAACTATGTCAGTGATAGGATGCAATTCTACAGCCTTTGGTAACACTTTATGCGTTTTACTACCCACTTTAATTTGAATAACTGTAGAGATAAAACCGGGTTTTCTATAATGCTTAGTTATCTCTTTTTCTTCGATAGAAACGGCTAAGGCTTCTTTACCTGCTCCATAAACTATGGCTGGAACCCTACCTTTCCTACGTAGTTCTCTTGCGACTCCCGTACCAAATTTCTCCCGCATTTCTGCTGCAAGTTCTAATAGTTCACTCATCTTTTTCTCCTAAGAGCTTTTAAAGCATAGATGATAGTACTAAATGTTAAAAAATTCAAGTATTAATTTGACAAGCAGCTTTAAAGCTGCTTACATTAATGCCACAGGGTAATTTCAAAATTGTAATCAATGCTAAAAAAATATCATTGCCCAACTAAAAGCGGGTATGATATCTTTTTTGCTTACCCTACTATTTACTAGAGTTAATAAGGAGGTATTTACATGTCGAAAGATAAAGATCAACAAATAGAAAGCGTGTTATCACAGGAAAAAGGTAAATTACTGGATACAATAAATTCTGTAGAGAATCTTTTAAAGGCTAATAAACAATTAGAAAATAGTAGACATCTACAACAG
This sequence comes from Candidatus Tisiphia endosymbiont of Metellina segmentata, assembly GCF_964030715.1. NCBI lineage: Bacteria > Pseudomonadati > Pseudomonadota > Alphaproteobacteria > Rickettsiales > Rickettsiaceae > Candidatus Tisiphia > Candidatus Tisiphia endosymbiont of Metellina segmentata. The sequence goes on along the minus strand of NZ_OZ034919.1, from coordinate 1,326,559 downwards.
AAAGTGAAAGATTTAAAGAAAGAATACCCTTCTTTACCTTGGTTTAAAAGGTTTGTACATACTGTTACACAAGTAAAATATCTGTTTATAAAAAATGATGAGGAAATTGCTGAAGAAAAGAGAAGAATCAACAGAGATGTACTCAAAGATGTTGACAATACATTAAGAGATGTAGGTAAAAAAAACTTATCTTTACAGCAAATTATAGATACAGAGTTACAAGCAGGATTTGATAAGATCCTAACCAAAGAACTATCAGAGAAACAACTAGAACGGGTAAAAGGATTAAGAGAATCCTTAGTAAATTTAGGTATATCTCATGAAAAATTTAGCCAAATTGTACCACAAGTTTATAATGCTGATGAAGCAAAGGCACTACACCAAGAAAGAATAAGACTGTTACACGTACAACAAGACCTAGTTAAGTTGGTAAAGGCTAATGATAATATTAAAGAACTTCTTTCAATAAAGAAAGAATTAGCAGAATTGCGGGAAGAATTACCATCAACATGGCTAGACGGCCTTAAAAAAATTACTGCAAAGATCAAGCATGTTTTCGTAAATACTCCAGAACAAATTTTAGAAAAAAACATACCTCATAATAATAAAATATTAAAAAGGGTTGATGAGGGATTAGAGATCACTGGTAAAAACATAAAAGATTCAACAGTAGCTAGAACAAATAAGTTACTGGAAAAACTAAAAGAGCTTGAAGGTAGAGATATACTAAACCTCAGGTCAAACAAAGTAGAAGCTTTAAGAAATGAGCTTGAAACCACTTTTATATCTGCAGTTACTGCTTCACAGCCATTGTCTATAAGCCAAGATTTGGCTCAATCTCAAACCATGTCATCATCAATGCCTGCTAAACGCCCAGCACCACCTCCCCCACTTATGCGTACTACGTCGATGCCGAACCCAACTATTCATCAAGCAGCGGAAAACACTATAACAAGATCTCTTTCATCCCCTATCCATACATCATTGCAGGATTCACAAAATATTCAGCATGGAGAGGAAACTAAACCGAAAGCACATATAGCTGGTAAAGGCAAAGCGCCATCTCCTCCACCGTTGCAGAATCAAGAGGTGCAGCAAGCAGCAGGATTTGCTATACCTCCAGCTCCTCCGTTACCGGGTCAAAATACACTACTGCGTCCAGCACCACCGCCTCCTACACATTCTGTGCCGTTGCAGAACCAAGATGTTCAACAAGCAGTGGGAAATGCTATGGCAGTACCACCTCCTCCACCACCGCCTGTAGAACCTACGGCAGGTCAAGCTCAGAAGGCAGCAGCAGTAGTAACGCCGAAAGGACAAGGGGAAGAGAGGGGAGACTTATTTGCAGAAATTAGGACGGGGATACAACTTAAAAAGGTAGCACCCACAACAGCTCATCCAGTGTCTCCACCGCCTTCGCCATCAGGTTCTGATCATGACAAAGCAACAGTAAGAGAGCAAGGGGAAGGAAAGACAAACTTCTTAACTGAAATGGTACTGAAGGCAAAGCTTAGGGAAGAAAAGCTATCTGAATCAGGGAGAAATAAAGCACTAGAAGAACTAGAGAGAAAACTAGAGGAAAAACCAAAAACACCACCTACTAGCCCTTCTGGCTCAATAGCAGATGCCCTTAAACAGGCTATAACAGAGAGATTTAAGGCATTTCATGATGATGAAGATGATGAACCTGAACATGCTGATCTTGTGAAACTTATTACAGAGAATAAGATCGATGTAGCTACTCGTAAGAAGCTTGAGAAACAGGCTGGTGTTGAAAATGTTGGTGAGTTAGTTAAATTTATTCAGGAAGAGTTTAATGAGTTTGATGATTATTATGATGAAAAGAAAGAAGAAATACAAAAAAACGTCATCCAGCAGCTAGAGAAGATTAAGGAAAATCTTGATAGAGGAGAAAAGTTACCGTCTACCCCTGTTGCTAACGTTGATACGACAAAAGGACAATTCCCACCAAAGTTACAGTCAGCAGCAAAAGCTATTGGAGAAAATCTCCCCATGACTCCAAAAGATGGATACAAAACCCTTCCTCCTACTCCATCCCCCAAACTAGTTAGTATCAAAAAAGAGCATAGTTCTAGGGAAGTATAGTAATTTATGCGAATTTGGGATAACATCTAGGCTACCTCATGTCTTGTATACTACTCCCGCGAATTTGGGATAAGAATTAGTTAATTCTTATCCCAAATTCGGTGAAATTATAGATTGCTTCGTCGACCTACGGTCTCCTCGCAATGACGTATATGTCTATTAGCGAGCGAACGTACGTGAGCGTGGCAATCCATTTTGCTAAAAACATGATTTTAACTTTAGAAAGGTTTAAAATGCATTCGCGTTAGCTGCTTTAAGAATGCATCTTTCCTTATATTAAAGCCAATTCAGGATAAGAATTAGTTAATTCTTATCCTGAATTCTTATGTTATTGTTACTGATTATGACACATATAACAACTATTGATTATAATTTTAAATTATTTTTTTAATTTATGATTAAATTGTTGTTGATTATTTAAATATTTGGTATATAGTTGATCTAGGATAAAAAAATAGCTTTATGAAAACTACCTTACCTGATCGCTCACTAGTGATTAAAGAAAAGCTAGATAATATTGTTAAAGAAATCCTATATGTAGGCAAATCAAAAATAGCAATGATTATCTTATTTGGCTCTTATGCTAGAGGAGATTGGGTAGAGGATATAGAGAAGGTAGGGGATATTAGTTATTATAAGTATCAAAGTGATTTTGATCTTTTGTTGATTTTAAAGAACGGAGAATATGCCGGCTATCCAGCTATAAACCTACAACATAAGATAGAGAATAGGCTAGGTAAAAAATTCTCATTAGATGAAAAACCACCAATTACTCTGATACTTGAACCTATTAAACTGGTAAATAGGCAACTGGAAAAGGGGCAGTATTTCTTTAGTGATATCAAGAAAGAGGGAATTCTTTTATATAATAGTGGTGAATTTATACTATCTGAAGCTAAGGAACTATCATGGCAGGAACGTAGACCAATAGCTGAGAAAGATTACAAATATTGGTTTAAAAAAGCTAAGGACTTTCTATTGCTTGCTCATTTGTGTTTGGATATAGAACAATTGAATAATGCAGCCTTTATGCTTCACCAAGCTACCGAGAGCTTTTATAATGCTATCCTGTTAGTTTTTACTGGTTACAAGGCTAAGTCACATGATATACTAGGACTTGGCGATAGGGCTAGAAGTCATCATTACGATCTCTATAAGATATTTCCACATGAGACTCCTGAGCAAGAAGAGTGCTTTACGTTATTGCGAAATGCTTATGTTGATGCAAGATATGATCAAGATTATACAATTAGTAAAGAACAATTACTTTACCTTATTAACCGGGTAGAGGAATTAAAGATAGTGACTGAAAAGATATGTCTAGAAAGGATTAATAAAATAGAAGTATACTCAAATGATTTGAAGAATTGGAGCGTAAAATAAGGGGTGAGCCGACTAGGCGTAGTAAACCGTTGTTCGTACGCGAATTCCCCGCAAGTATTTGCAAAAGCCAATTCTTCAAAGCAGAAGAGTATACTGCTCGTAAATGAAGAGTTGGGTAGACAATAGTATAACTTCAAGAAGAGCTAGGCAGTAGCAAAGTCGAGCGGCGTAGCGTACATGAGTAACGGAGCAGCTTCGATCTTTAGACATGACGACGCCAATTCTTGAAGTTCACCGAGTATATAATCAAAAATTAAATTCTAATATGCGTATACCATCAATATTTAAGAAAATATTACTAATTATTCGCCAAAGTAGTCGTATAATTGTTAAATTAGTAATTATAGATCAACTAGTAAAATGGTATTTTATAAATTATCTAAGAGGTAAAGTTGGTCTAACACTAGAAGTAACCAGCTTTTTAGATATGGTTTATATTTGGAATTATGGAATTAGTTTTGGGATACTTCGAAATTATTATCAGTATAGTAATATACTTTTTATAGTTGTTAACTCTGCCCTTATAGCATATTTGTGGTATATCTTATTAAAATGTAAGACAATGCCAAGCTTTGTTGGTTGTAGTTTTTTCATTGGTGGTGCTATTGGTAATTTGATCGACCGTTTTGTTCATGGGGCGGTATTTGATTTTATTTATTTTCACTATAAAGATTTTGGTTTTCCGGTATTTAATCTAGCAGATAGTTTCATTTCATTAGGTGCAATATTCTTATTACATGATTATTATAAGACCAAGAAAATTGTTGAACAACAACAAGATGTTGAATATAATCACGCTCGATTGCAAACTGAAGCGGATAGGATTCGTGAGCTTGATTCTAAGAAAAATATAAATTTATAAAGAGGATTGATATGTACTCAAATGATTTGAAGCATGGGGGAAACAAACAAGGGATAAGCGAACGCAAACAGTACAATAAGGTACGTGAGTACGCGAATACCCAGCAAGTATTTGCAAAAACCAATTCTTTAAAGCAGAAGAGTATGCGTATAATTTTTTTGTTATTTACTACCTTAGTAACACTGTCTGCCTGCAATAAAAAAGTAAAAGAAACAATAGGTATAGTGACACCTGGTCCTAATGAGTATAGGGTACAACGCAATAAAACCTTAGAAGTTCCCCCTCACTATGAATTGCCTTCTATCGAAAAAAAAGATACAAAGAGCCACAAAATTCATTCTCCAAAAAATCTCAATGATGGAGAGCAAGCTTTAATAGAGGACATGGAAAATTAATGCTATTATTTTAATATTATATAATTTTTTTACTTAGTGGACAAAAATTTTGGTATATACTCGATTAAAATTAACAATTGCCGGGGTCTAAAACAAGGTGGGTGATAATAATAAAAGTGTTGTGTTAAATTTTGGTCCACAACATCCAGCTACCCATGGGGTATTAAGATTAATTTTAGAAATGGATGGTGAGGTTATCAATAAAGCAGACCCGCATATTGGACTGCTGCATCGTGGTACTGAAAAATTAATTGAGCATAAAACATACCTACAAGCTATACCATATTTTGATCGGTTAGATTACGTATCGCCAATGTGCCAAGAACACGCTTTTGCCTTAGCAGTTGAAGGATTGCTTGGCTGCAACGTGCCAAGACGAGCAGGGTTTATTCGAGTGATGTTTTCTGAGCTTACTCGTATCCTTAACCACATAATGAATATAACAACACAAGCCCTAGATGTTGGTGCTACTACCCCCCTATTATGGTTATTTGAGGAACGCGAAAAAATTATGGAATTTTATGAGCGTGTCTCCGGCTCTAGAATGCATGCAAATTATTTTAGACCTGGTGGGGTTGCACAGGACTTACCGAATGGTATACTAGAAGATATAAATATTTTTGTTCAGCAATTCTCAAAAAAACTAGAAGACGTCGAGACTCTGTTAAATGACAATAGAATTTGGAAACAACGCTTAGTAGATATCGGAGTAGTAAGTCAAAAAGAAGCTATGGATTGGGGGTTTTCTGGTCCAATGCTTAGAGGCTCAGGCATCGCATGGGATCTTAGAAAGGCTACTCCGTATGATGTATATGATGAGCTAGATTTTGATATACCAATTGGCAAATCTGGTGATTGTTATGATAGGTATTTGGTTCGTATTGAAGAAATGTACCAATCGCTTAAAATTATACAGCAATGTCTTGAAAAAATGCCAAAGGGTGCTATTAAAACCGATGATCCTAGAATTGCACCACCCTCAAGAGAAAAAATGAAAGAATCAATGGAAGCCATGATTAATCATTTTAAACTTTACACTGAAGGATATGATGTGCCAAAAGGCGAAATATATAAATTTGTTGAAGCACCAAAAGGCGAGTTTGGTGTGTATTTATACTCTGATGGAACAAACAGACCTTATAGATGCCGGATTAAAGCCCCTGGGTTTGCCCATCTCCAAGGTCTAGATTTCATGTCAAAAGGACATTTGATGGCAGATGTGGTAACTATTATTGCCAGTCTTGATATTGTTTTTGGAGAAATTGATCGATGAATGATGAACCACTAAATTTCAGTTTTAATGATGAGAACTTAAAAAAAGCCCAAAATATCATTAAGAAATATCCTGAAAACAAACAAAAGAGTACTATTCTGCCATTACTTGACCTTGCACAACGCCAAATGAATGGTTGGTTACCAAGAAGCTGCATAGAGTATGTAGCAAATTTTCTAAATTTACCTTTCATCCGAGCATATGAAGTTGCAACATTTTATACCATGTTTAATCTAAAGCCAGTAGGACGATATCATATACAAATTTGTGGGACTACTCCTTGTTGGCTAAGGGGTAGCGATAAAATTGTAACTATTTGTAAAAAAAAACTTGGTATTAACTTTGGTGAACTAACAAGTGATAAAAAATTTAGCCTTACAGAAGTTGAATGTTTGGGAGCTTGTGTCAATGCACCAGTTGTACAAATTAATGATGATTTCTTTGAGGACTTAGATGAAAAAAAAATGGCTGATTTAATTGATAACCTCACCTGACTTCTGCTGGTAATTTATTCGTGCTACCTCTGCTCCTCACATACATTTGAGTACGCTGTGGGTCAAGATTCCGTGGCTTCTTTAGATTCCTCAGCATAAGCAAGTTTGCCAAAGATATCTAGTGTTGTAGATATTGATGATTTGGTTAATTGCTATACTCTTCTGCTTTGAAGAATTGTTTTTTGAAAATATCATGGATTCGCATGCTCATGTACTAATATGTATATCTAGCATACTCACCATTCATTAGACCTTATATCTTAAGAATGTGTTATAAGTAATTAAAGAGGGTGACTTGAATAGACCTTGACTAAAATAGTCGCTAAGAGAATAAGTACCCTCTTTTTGGTAGTTTACCTTGAACAAATTGCAGAAGGTGGTCTTAAAAAGAGCAGCCTTGCACAATAAGAAGAAGGAGATTATATCATGAATAAAATAATAGGTCTAGACGTAAGTAAAAACTGGCTTGATATATGTGTATATAATACAAGAGATAAACCTAAATATCATCGTTTTGCCAATGATGCAGCTGGTCATGAAGAGATGATTAAATTAGCAAAAGAGCAAGAGATTAAGCTAATAATATGTGAACCTACTGGAGGATACGAAGCTGAGATTTGTCAAAAGCTGGATAATAATAACCAACAAATACATAAGGTCAATACATATAGTTTTAATTCTTTTAGTAAATCGGTGAATTTGTGTAAAACTGATAGGAAGGATGCATTTAAATTAGCATATTATGCGGATAAGATGCAGCTTTCAGCGAATTATATATATCAAGTTGAATCAGAGACTTTGAAGAGATGTCAACAAAGACGAGAAGATTTAGTATTAATGCTTAGCAATGAAAAGAAAAGACTACATCATAGCATTGATGGTATTGATAAAGAGAGTATAGAAAAGCTCATTAAATTTTTACAGAATGAAATAGCTGAGCTTGATAAAAAGTTAAACAAAACAATAGATGAGTCAGAAGAGTTAAAAGAGAAGGTAAAAATATTAGAGACTGTACCTGGTATTGGTAAATGTTTAGCTACAAAACTAATTAGTTTTGTACCTGAATTAGGGGATAAAAATTATAGTAGCAATGAATTGTCATCAATTGTTGGTATAGCTCCATATGCTCGTGATAGTGGTAATAAGCAAGGACGAAGATTTATTCGAGGAGGCAGGAAAATACCTAGAGATGCTTTATACATGGCAGTATTAGCTGGTAAGAATGGTTTCCAATATTTAAAAATTTTATATGATAGGCTTGTTAATAATTTTAAACCTAAGAAAGTTGCGATAGTTGCTTGTATGCGTAAGTTACTTGAAGTGTGCCATAAACTTATTCAACAAAAACGTGTTTTTGTTATTAAATAATATTTATCTATTTTTATAAAATTTAGATAAAAGATAATATCGAAAATTGAAATAATAAATTCTTGAACAATATCACTACTGGTTTAAACTTTCACTCTTTAAAGATAATTATTTATTACAATAGAAATTAAATTATTGACATCTAAACTACTTAGCATAGCATAAGAAATATGATATATAATTAAAGAGGTGTATTTATGCTACGCAAGGTGATTCTGAAGGAACTAATGAAATTGGATGTTTTAGGTACATTACAGCAACTAGTAGAATCAGCCAAATTACATCTTAAACAGGGCGATAAGAATAGCTGTATGACTGAGCTTGATAAACTAGAAGAGTATCTAGAAAATTTTCAAGATATTAGTATGATGCAATCAATGTTTGAAAAACATGCAATAGAACAAGGGCTAGAAAATGATGATATCCTAGAGATTGATAAACATAAACGAGATTTATAGCGGTAGATATATCTATAATAATAATCTCAATTCTTATATCGAATTCAAGGGCAAATATACTCGAAGATTTGAAGAATAGGGACAATAAACAATGGGTGAGCAACCAATTATAGATAAACTACGTGAATACGCAAATTCCTCGCAAGTATTTACGAAGCCAATTCTTTAAATCATTCGATCCACATAACAACAATATTAGTATTTTATTTTAATAATTTACTAACATGTCATGCACTTTTGACAGCCAATATCTCTTTTCCCCCTTCTAATTTGTTTATAGAACCGTGATATTGTTACAACCAAGACTTATTATTTCAATTTTCTGCATTATTTTTTCTTGCTATTAATTAACCAAATCTTCAATATCTATTAGTATTAATAAATATATTAAGGTGAATAAATGATACCAATTGCAATAATTAACGCAGTGGTGTAAAATGGGTTTTTACCTGATAAAGGTACTCAAATGGCTAGGTTAATATTACCGCAAGGTTTTCATGGTCATGATTTTATAAAAATGATGAAACATGAGCCGCATGGTCGAAATCGTATACGTTTATTGGCGATGTATTACCTTCAATTAGGCAAATCTTTTAAAGCCATATCTGAAATAGTGAAGTCACACTGGAAAACTGTGCAATCATGGCTCAGAAGATTTAGGAATCATGGTTTTGAAGGATTATTTGAATCACAAAGAAGCGGTGCCCCTAGGAAGATTAACACTATACAAGAGTCTGCTCTTTTTGATAAAATCAATACGCTCAGTGAAAGTAAAACTGGTGGGTATATAACTGGAAAGGAGCTACATATCATGTTACTTGAGGAATATGGTGCTAAATGTACTTTAAAAACAGTCTACAATACTATGCACCGCCTTGGTTTTAGCTGGATTACTTCTCGTTCAATGCATCCAAAGTCAAATCAAGAGACTCAAAATACATATAAAAAAACTTCCCAGACATGCTAACAGAATTATTACCAAAAAATATCGATAGATGTAAAGTTGATATATGGTCTCAGGATGAAACTCGAGTTGGGCAACAAGGTAGCTTAACTCGTATATGGGCTAAGCGTGGCACTAGACCCCGTAAAGTTCGGCAACAGCAATTCATTTCAACATATATTTATGGAGCTGCTTGCCATGATACAGGAGAAGCTTTTGCATTAATTTTACCATATGCAAATACACAGGCAATGAATAAATTCTTAGAAGACCTTTCTCGCAGTATTCAAGGCAACCGACATATAGCTTTACTAACGGATAATGCAGGTTGGCACACAGCCAAAAAACTAACTGTGCCAAGCAATATCACTTTGATACCGCTTCCGCCCTATGCACCGGAACTTAATGCAATGGAACAAGTTTGGGCATGGATCAAAAATCATTTCTTGTCTAACCAATGTTATGGTGTATATGAAGATATCGTCACTATGGCTTGTTACGCTTGGAATCAATTTGCTCATAATGTAGATTTAGTAAAATCAATTATGTATAGAGACTGGATAAATACACCGTGTTAATTATTGCAATTGGTATAATACTGAGGTTACTTGGATAATTTAATGCAAACTCAACTTGACTCGTCCAGTATTTAATCTATCTCTGAATGCATAATACTTTTATATTTAAACTCTAGTTTATTATCACTATTATCAAAGGAAAAAATATGCCAGACAAAGCAACAAAATCAATAATTTTAGTTCGTGTTTCAACAAGGGAGCAAAAACAATTGCTACGTCAATAAAACAGTAGTGCATCGAATGATCCAACAACCATTTTATTACGGTGAGATGAGAGTAAAAGGAGAGATGTGGTCACATGGTTATCAACCTATTATAACAAGAGAGATTTTTATGGCATGTAAAGATGTACGTTTAGGTTGGAAGAAGAAGCCATTCAAATATGGTGGGAAAGATTTCCTCTTTAGAGGATTAATCACCTGTGCAGTAACTGGCAAAATGGTAACATCTGAAATTCATAGTAAAACATATCCAAACGGTAAAGTGGATGAATGGACATATTTAGCTACTTGGGATCCACATAACCTAGACAAGAAAATATATATAAGGGAAGATGAGGTTTTAAAGCAAATAGAAGAGGTTTTTAAAAGAATAGGTTAAGAGAGAGAGACCCGGAAATGCTAAAAGAGACCCTTGCCTATTTAAAAAATACAAATGAGCTAAAAAAAGATGAGCATGGGCAAGCGACGGCTGCTTTAAAGAAAGAACATACAGAAAATGAAAATAAACTAAATTCATTAATTGATTTAAGATTAAGCAGCGAACTAAGCAAAGAAGAATTCCAAGCAAAGAAACAACAATTAAAAGATCGTCAATATGAAATTGCTCGTTTACTTAAAGTTTATGAGGAAGCAGACGATAAATTTACTGATACGGCTACAATGCTAATAACTCTAGCTTCTGAAGCCTATGAAACCTTCAAAGGTTCTGAAAGCCCTCAAAAACGCAAAATGATAAATTTCGTATTTCAGAACCTCAAACTGAGGGGCAAAAAACTTGAGACCTCTCTACGTTTCCCGTTCGATATTTTTGAAAAAATGACAACTTGTACAAAAATGGCGGGGCGTAGTGGACAATTTCAGAACCACGATAGACATAAAATTACTGATTATTCAAACGCTTACAGTCTATTACTAAAGCTCTGTAACCTGATATTGTAAATCCATATTTTTACCACAAAAAGCTAGAGAAAGTTTAATGATCTTTTTGACGTGAGAATATTCTTTAACCTTTACATCATATTGCTTATCTATAATTTGCTTTAATCCCATTTGGGCTACCAAGGCTAAATCTTCTGTATTTTTGGCGATCTTGTACTCAATAATAATAGCCTTATCTTCTTTACCAACCTTGGGGATCATGATAATATCAGCTCTACCACTTCCTGACTCCTGTTCACTTGCTATTATGTAACTAGGTGCTAACATATTAATTAAACCAAGCATAAAGCCGCTATAAAATAATTCTGCCTTTTTCTCTCCTGTTTGATGAAAACTAGTAGAATTTAGCAACAATTCTTGTAAACGCTCTTTAAATTCCTCTACTTTACCTGTTGGCAATAAACTAATAAACGAATAATATCTAGAGCTATCAATTTTTAATTGATCAGTAACCCATTGCAGCACTCTTGTTTCATAGATATATTTTAGTTCATAATTAGGGATAGATAGCTCATAGATATTTTTTTCTGATATTTTGGCAGTAGGATTTAAATAACCGCTGAACAGTAATAAACTGAGCAATCCTACTGGTTTATTGATATCAGCAAAACTTATTTGTTTGGTAATAGGTGAGATAATACTTTTTCCAGCAGCTAAGCTCTGTAAATCTTCTTGCATTTCGTCTGACAATAATGCTTTATCAACAAGACCTGTGCCTCCACTATCTAGCCAATAATAATCAAGCTTACCTTTGTGTGCTAAACATTGCATTAGTGACCACGGATTGTAAATGACCTCTCCACCAAATGTATAACCATTATACCAATCCTTAATTTGTTCAGTATTAGTGTCGAGCGGTACTTTTGTAAGCAAATCATCTACCTCTGCTTGAGTGAAACCATAGAACTTAGAGAAATCATCATCAAGTAATGTATATTCAGTAACATTATTCAAATCTGAAAACAAATTAGCCTTAGCTATCCGTAATATCCCAGTAATTACGCCTTTCTCTAAGTAGGGATTCGTTTTTAAGCTGCTCCCAAATATTCCTCTAAATAACTTAAGAATCTGCTCAAATTCTTTTGTTTTATGACCAAATTCTAAATACGCATTATTAATTGGTGTATCATATTCATCTATTAATATGTATACTTTTTGTTTAAAATGTTTATACAATATTTGACTTAAAAACTTCAGGCTATTTTTTAAATAGCTTATATTAATATCACCACTTAGATAATTTTTTAACTTTACTTTTTGCGGAATACTGAAAAATTTATTATCTTCTTGAATATATTGTTCTAAATAATTAAATCTTTCGTATAATTCTATTATTTGATCTATAATGCTACTAACAATTTCCTTATAATTATTCCCCTTCACTTCTTTAAAATTTATATATATTACTGGAAATTGACCTTGACGCTTTATTATATTTTTATGAATGGATATTTTTAAAGGCTGTAACTCTTTGGTTTCATCAAAGTCCAAATCTACTATGCCTCCAGTAAAGAGTTTATGATTTACTCTCTTTTCTTGAGCTAAAGGCTTGCCTTTTTCATCTATTTCCATTTCAAAGAATCTTCTAATCATATCCATGTTCAAGCTCTTACCCCAACGTCTTGGTCGGGTAATTAGAATTACTTCTCCACTGTCTTCTAGTAATTCTTTGATCATTAAGCTTTTATCAACAAATACATCACTATTTAACAATAACGTTTTAAAGTCATCAGTACCTACCCTCATTCTAGGTAGTTTATGCTCATCTAAAATCCTATTAATACTTTCAGTTGTTGTATTGCTCAAAGGGTTAAAGGTCATATTTTTTTTATTATTTGATAATTTACTTGGTTGTATGAAGGTTTAGTTTTTATAACGAAACCTTTATGGTATTAATCAATTTAATGTGTAAGGTTCTCTAGCATATAAGAACCATTGTTCCATGATTTCTTTAGCCCACATCTTTTTAAACATTAATTCAGGGTCTTTATAAATTTTCATGTATAATTTAAGACTTTCTTTGGTTAACGCCATCTTAGATATTTGTTTTATCATCTTGATAGCGTTGCTCACTGCTTTAGAAGTTAATACTAAACAAACTGATGATAGTAAATACTCCTGATTTACCTTCACTACACGACACCCTATAATATCTCCTATCTCTATATCTTGGTTACTGTCTATGCCTTGTATGATAATTGGTTTGTGCTTGCTCTCAATCATGTTAGTCAAAGTCAGATTCTTTCCTCTATGTACATCTGCCACTTTATAAATACACATGTAAGAATCTCGTAACCCTAGCAAATACTTTTTGTCCATATCAGTAAAAGAATCCCCTTGAGTTTTTAACAAGTGATCAATACAATTCCAATGTGTTTTAGTAATCCTATGTGGATATTCGTTACTCAGAAAAAACTCTGTTGCACCATAAATCATATAATTGGTAATATTCTCGCCTAATTTATTACTTAACTCTAGAAGATTAACTTCTGCTGAATTTTCATCAAAATTATCCGGATCGGTTATCTCGCTAATAAAACTGCCAATAACGTCATGAAATAGTAATGTGTAATCTTCTTCTAAGTTTTTAATTAATGATATTATTTGGTTAATTTTCATCATATAAAAATAAGTACGTTAATTAATAGGTCTATTTCTAATAGCTATATTTTTTATTTTATTATACCTAATTCTTTTACCATTTACAACATACGACAAAACCTCATTTGTTGAATCTTGTAAATGTTATTGGATAGATGAACTGAGCTATATACCAATAAAAGCCGGGGATTGATAGGATAACGCATCATTGTCAAATCATAGAAATTGGTAATAAAAGTTTTAGAGGAGGCAAAGATGTAGATTAAAGATTAAAATAATAGACTATGGTATGAATTAAAAATTACAATAATTTTAGAAAATTCTATCTGAATTTCAACCAAAATTAACTAATTTTTTTATGTGGTTAGAGGGGTCAATAGTTTATTACAATAGGGGGGCAAAAGATGATTACAATTTACATCAATACCATCTCCTTGACAGAAATAGCACCGTGGGGTCGTTTGATATCTGCTCGTGCTAGCCGATATCGGTGGACATACCACCATCTATTACTTAGCATTCAATAACTTACTACGATGAAGTTATTGATTCTTGGCACACTGACTTTTAAATTACCCTAGTTGAATTATATAATAAAGTTCTTGCATTAAATAAAAATGCTCTATATGTTCTCCTGCTTTAAGGTATTCATCAATAGAACATTAATAAAACTTAATGTTCTTGTTATATACCCAAGTGATTTGAAGGATTGTTTCTTGAAATCCATGTACCTCATGTCACACTACTGGATAAAAGAGACGGTGTGGTTGCAAGAGCTAGTAAATAGAGTATTTTAGATTGAACACAAAAAAATCTGTGATACTTTATTATGCAATGGCAATAAAAATAGGAGCAATTGGAGAGCAAGAGCAACCGATAAAAATGAAGAAAACGCTAGGATGTAGGAGTTATTCTGTACTACAGTTAGGTATAAGATCAATTAAACAAGCTTATAGTCGTTCTAAGCAATTTTTTGATTCCTTAATCATAAAATTGTTTAAGTTACACTTTGTGCAACCAACCTAACCTTTTTGTCCAGTAGTGTGACCTCATATACGCTGTGCTTGCTTGTCTTTTGTTTTCAAATCCAATTCTTCAAATTATTTGAGCATATACATTTTACATTACCAATAATGCCCACCTTAATTAAGTGGGTATTTACACTTGGGATGTATCAGATAACCTAAAAAAATAGATAGATTTTTTTAATTAATCTCATGGGAGGAGATATGACTAATACCGGATTAAGTATTAATAGCGTTGGTGTTCATAATAGTAATGTAACAAATACGTTAAGTATTCCCAAGGCTTATGTTAATACAAATTCTACTGATTATATAGATACATCACTTAATGTACTTAATGATAGTATTAAGCGATTTGGGAAAAAAAACAATTATGGTGACAGTACGATTATAGCAATTATCTTTTATCTAAATTTTATAAAAATAGATAAATATTATTTAATAACAAAAACACGTTTTTGTTGAATAAGTTTATGGCACACTTCAAGTAACTTACGCATACAAGCAACTATCGCAACTTTCTTAGGTTTAAAATTATTAACAAGCCTATCATATAAAATTTTTAAATATTGGAAACCATTCTTACCAGCTAATACTGCCATGTATAAAGCATCTCTAGGTATTTTCCTGCCTCCTCGAATAAATCTTCGTCCTTGCTTATTACCACTATCACGAGCATATGGAGCTATACCAACAATTGATGACAATTCATTGCTACTATAATTTTTATCCCCTAATTCAGGTACAAAACT
Organism: Candidatus Tisiphia endosymbiont of Metellina segmentata; assembly: GCF_964030715.1. Taxonomy (NCBI): domain Bacteria; kingdom Pseudomonadati; phylum Pseudomonadota; class Alphaproteobacteria; order Rickettsiales; family Rickettsiaceae; genus Candidatus Tisiphia; species Candidatus Tisiphia endosymbiont of Metellina segmentata. Next base: position 1,311,161 of record NZ_OZ034919.1, on the reverse strand, counting down.
AATTAGTTTTGTAGCTAAACATTTACCAATACCAGGTACAGTCTCTAATATTTTTACCTTCTCTTTTAACTCTTCTGACTCATCTATTGTTTTGTTTAACTTTTTATCAAGCTCAGCTATTTCATTCTGTAAAAATTTAATGAGCTTTTCTATACTCTCTTTATCAATACCATCAATGCTATGATGTAGTCTTTTCTTTTCATTGCTAAGCATTAATACTAAATCTTCTCGTCTTTGTTGACATCTCTTCAAAGTCTCTGTGATTCAACTTGATATATATAATTCGCTGAAAGCTGCATCTTATCCGCATAATATGCTAATTTAAATGCATCCTTCCTATCAGTTTTACACAAATTCACCGATTTACTAAAAGAATTAAAACTATATGTATTGACCTTATGTATTTGTTGGTTATTATTATCCAGCTTTTGACAAATCTCAGCTTCGTATCCTCCAGTAGGTTCACATATTATTAGCTTAATCTCTTGCTCTTTTGCTAATTTAATCATCTCTTCATGACCAGCTGCATCATTGGCAAAACGATGATATTTAGGTTTATCTCTTGTATTATATACACATATATCAAGCCAGTTTTTACTTACGTCTAGACCTATTATTTTATTCATGATATAATCTCCTTCTTCTTATTGTGCAAGGCTGCTCTTTTTAAGACCACCTTCTGCAATTTGTTCAAGGTAAACTACCAAAAAGAGGGTACTTATTCTCTTAGCGACTATTTTAGTCAAGGTCTATTCAAGTCACCCTCTTTAATTACTTATAACACATTCTTAAGATATAAGAACCTCCGACTTTAATAGAATACATTAAATCCCGACCTTATCGTGGGTACGAAGCTCAGAAGATAATCCATCGATTAATAGACAATATACCTAACTCCTATAATCCTTTGCATGCAGCAGCTTATTATGGTTACCTTGATATTATGGAGTTTCTTCTTGAGCAAGGTGTTGATATAGATATTAAAAGTGATAACGGCGATACTCCTTTACTTATAGTAGCACTGACAGGTAATTTAGAGGGTATAAAATTTCTTGTTGAGGAAGGTGCTGATGTAACAATAAAAAATAAAGAAGGTTTTTCCGTTTTACATATTGCAGCTCAGCAAAATGCAGCAGTAAGTGTTATAGAATTTCTTGTTAATGCAGGTGCTGATATCAATGCAGAGGATGAGTATGGTAGTACTCCTTTACATTATGCAATAAGACAAAAACTTGTTGATAATGTTAAATTCCTTGTTAAGGAAGGTGCTAATGTCAATGCACAGGATAATTATGGTAATACTCCCTTACACGTTGCAATAAGAAAAGGATATGCTGATAGTGCTGAATTGCTTATAGATAAAGGTGCTGATATCAATGTGCAGGATGGTTATGGTAATAGTCCTTTACACGATGCAGCTAGGTTTGGACAAAACGATATTATTAAATTGCTTATAGATAAAGGGGCTGATATCAATGCACAGGATGAGCATGGTAATACTCCTTTAGACATTGCAATAAGTGAAAAACATACTGATAGTGCTGAATTGCTTATAGATAAAGCTGCTGATATCAATGAACAAGATGAGCATGTTGATAGTACTACTGATAAATATCTAGAAGAGTCAGATATAGAGTTTACTACAGTTACAGATAGTATAGATACCTATAATAAAACATTTGTCAAAGATTCACAAAATCAAGACAATGATGCATTAACTTCTTTGTATTATTATCTTGCTGCTGGGGTAGCTAGTGTTATTACTTTTGGGGGTGTGGTAGCATGTTATTTATTAAATAAAAAGCAACACAAGAATGAAGCAACAAGTAATGATGGCTCTTATTATAATTATCAAAATCCTGAATCTAATTTAATTGAATTTATGGGTAAACCCGTCATCATAGATGAAGATAACGCTAAGAAAGTATGTGTAATGCTATCTTCAAAGGAATGTAGACCGCTTAGTGAATTTTTATCAGACTATTTTCATAATACTATCCAATATTTAGGTGGGTATCATCCTAAAAGTATACAGGATGGAAGTAGTAATACTATAAAAGAGGGGAATAGTAGCACTGTAGAAGTGAGTAGTCCTACTGTAGGGGGCAATGATAGTAGTATTTATGATTACCTTCCACCTCCTAGACCAGTGGATTTTTCTGATCCTAATTTTTCTACTGTTGTTCTTGTCGGGGATAGTCTATAGCTAACCCTAATAGACCCGGTGTTACGGAACGTGTAACCAGGGGCCACTTTTGAGAATTTTGCTATGTTGATGGCATCATAATGTCCAAAACCTTAGTTCTAACAATCTTGGTGTAGCATGATTTATAGATGCGAACCCTTTATCCTCTTCCTACTGGCTTATTTCTATTTAATTTCTTTTTAAGAACACCTCTAAAATCAACTTGTGGTGACACTTCTTCTTTTTTAGAAGAAACATTTAGTGCATTCGATGACTTTAGTCTACTCTTAATATTTTTTATCGCTTCTTGATCAATATTAAATCGCTGCGTGCCTTTATTTTGCTGATTTTGTTTTACCCCAATTGGACGAGGTTTCACATCAACATTATTTAACTGAAATATAGGAAGCGGAGGAGGAGGTGGTGGTGGTGGTGGTGGAATTCCCTCAGATTTAAGATTAAGAGGTGTAGACTTAGGTTTTATCTCTAGATTTTCAGCTTTTCCTGCTGCTGCTAAAGCCGCAGCTACCCTTACATTTTCTGATTTTTCAATCCTTGCCTGACGTTCTGCTTCTTCTTTACTTGCTTGTTCAAATAATTTTGCCTCTTCAGAGTATTTCTTAGCTGGACCTACAGCAACTTGTCCTTCACCTAATTTTTCGCTTCTTGCTTTAAGACGCTTTTGTAACTCATCAATAAATGTATTCCCTGTTTGAGAATTATATGAAACATCAGATAAATTTCGGTCTCTTACCTTTTTTAGATTCACTCCTTCCCTAATAGCTGTCATAAGAGAATCTTGTGCATCTAATCCAGCATTACTCCTTTTCAAATTCTGAACATGCTGAAGTTGGAAGTCTTCTTTACCAGCAATAGGCTTTAATGGAGGCATGATCACTTTAGACAATTCATTATTTACACTATCTAAGATGGTAGGAAATTTTCCTTCTTCTTTACCCTTAGCGATCTTATAAGCTTTATATAAATCTTCTATTAAATAATCATATCCTGCTCCAATATCTTTCTCTGTTACTTTAACTGTTCTAAACTCAGCGGCTAACTGAGCTGCAAGTTCTATATTTTTATTATCTAATTGATCCTTCTTATGACCTGGTTGAATAATTACTTTAGATTTTTCTCCTAAAAACCAATAAGAGAAAACATTAGGTTTATATAGTTGCATAGTTGCTTTAGCACCCTCTTGATTTTTGACAGTGATATTGCCCTGATACCCTATAATATCAGATAGCCAAGTTTTCGGTTGATCAATCTTAACTTCTATTAAATTTCTTATAAAATTTCCTACAGCTTTATTGTTACTTAGAATATTATTTATCTCTATAAAAGTAGGATCGTTATTTAAATTATTACTTTTAAAAGTATAGCCAGGGACAGTTTCAACAAAATTCAATTCAAAAGGATTTTCTTTTATGTCTTTATATATTTCTTCCAAAAGATGAGCAGGAAAGTTATGACCATTATTAGTGCCGTTTAAGTTTTTCTTTAACTGTTCTAAAGTCATTTTAGTTTTAACACTAGGGTTATGTAAATCACTATTTAGTATAATAGCTTGGAATGCTAGAAGATAAGCAGCATCCTGACCATATATATCGTGCTTTTGATTATCATTACAATATTTTTGACCAAATACTTCTACTAATCTATCTATTTTCTGAGCTTCTCCTGGTAGTTTAAAAGCTTTAAGATATTCACGCAATGCAGCAATAAAAGGTTTTTCTTTAAAATCCAGTTGCTCTACAAAAGATTTTAAAGTATTTGTATTAACTTGACCTGCAGTGCCAAGATAATCTCCAATATATTCTAAATTAAGTTGATTTTTTTCTTCAATAAATAAATTAGATAATTCTTTAGATATGTTTAAACCGTGTTTTTCACAAACTTGTTGTAATATATCTATCCCAGATTTAGGTTTGATATTAAATTGTCTGATTATTAATATTTTTTCCGCAGCTATAGCTTCTATACCCTTGTGCATAGTAATTATCTTATTCGCTATTTCAGATATTAGTTGCTTTGGAGTATCAGTAAATTGATCTGGATTCAGGGCTATTAATTCAGGAGATAATTTCTTGTAAATCTTTTCTTTTTGACTCGGTGTTATTATGATATCTTTGTTATTTAACTTGATGTTTTGAATAGCCTCATCAAAAAACTTCTGTGTTACTAGTTTAGTATTTTCAGTTTTAATAATCTGGTTTATGCACTCTGAAAAATTTTTAATATTTTCTTCTGTAATTTTTTGCTTATCTAACATACCCCATGTTTTTGTCTCATCACCATATGTAGCAAAGGCAGAAATAACAGCATCATTTATTAGATTATCTAGAGTAGGATTTTTTCCTGATTTAATAGAAAATATTATTTCTCGTCTTAATTCCTGAGGTATATTCTGAATATAAGAAGTAATCTTAGATAGAAAGATAATTTTGTCTTGTGGCATTAAGGCTTGAGGTTGATTATCATTCCCGAGTTCATAAAGATTCAAGTGTCGAAATATATTATTGTTAATTAATCTTTGATCTATTAGTTGGTTTATTCCCTCATTACTAGATAGTTGTTTGTGCATTGACTCTTTATAATTCTGTAGTTCTTGCCTAAATTCAGCAAAATAACTCTCATTAATTCCCATTTGTTCAGGTGGTTTACCTATAATTACCTTATCTATTTTTTCTTCTATTCCTTTCACTTCAGCTGATACACTGTAAGCTCCTGAATTTACAGTAGGATCAGCTTCTAAAAGAGTTTTACATGCTTCTTTAAATTGAGGATTATTGATATCAATAATCCCATTATTATTTGCTGCTATTTTAATTAATTCATCACTGATATAACCTTTCATATAGTGCATACCAGTTCTAAATGAAGTAATAAAATTTTCTAAAACTTTTTGTAAATTCTCGTTGTGTATTCTATCTTGTGTATCACTTTCATAGCCAGAGTCAATAGAGTTAGTGCTTTCATAGTGACTATTACTTAACTTATTATTTTTTGACACATATCCTCTTTCGTTATTACTACTTTAGCAGTATCCTAATATAACCCAACTATGTTTAAGAAGAATGCTGTATGGTTGATAGTATTGAAGTATTCGTTTTTTTTGCAAAAAAGGATACCCAATGAATATAGATTTTGACACATTATTTTATTTTGTCTATAGATTTTTAAAAGGTTTTGAACCTTGGTATAGAAAACGGCATCGTCAAATGGCTTTGTTCAGAAGGGTATAATCTTTTCTTAATTTAGACAGAATTATCTAATTTTTACAGAAACACAGCTACCAAATGCATTCCACTGATTAATAATATTTGCGATAGTTATCCCTTTTAATTGTTGTGAGTCTGTTGTTTGAATTAGTAATGATGAACCAATACATCTTTTAATACGAGAAATTTGGGATTCAACCAATAGCCTTTTGCCATAACCATATTTTTTGTGAAATGCATAAACACTACCTTTATTTTTAATATATTGCACTATTTTATTATGCCATTCTGTAGCATTGTGTTCATGAACTACAGCATGCTGCTTCGGTGGTGGCATCACCGGAGTAATGCCTTGGTCATTCAGGCGTTGAGTACCAACAATACTATAATATCCACAATCAGCAATTAGCTTTTTAATCTCTACTTCCTCAGGTATTAGTTTATCCAAGCTTTCAATATCCGAACTTTCATAATCTATAATTTCAATCGCATGTACATGGTTCTGTCACTGGAGTTGTTGCATATAAGGCATCAGCATTGATTATTATTCCTAATTTATCATGATCCTTTCTAAATCTTGTCAAAAATCTCTTGATTGTTCTAGATGCTTCCCTCGTTGTAATTTACTAAATAATTCTTTGAAAATAGGTCTAAACGTTACGTCACTATCTACTTGGTCTATTACGTTCCTTATCCCCTGATCGCTAGGAAGCGATTGTACTGTAAACATGCTACGCAGATTATTACGTTGTTCCTTCCTTTCCATACGCCTTTGAAATTCTAGCAAAGATACTGATTGAAAATACATACACGCCAAACCAGATAACATAATATCTGCTATACTATTACTACTATTTACACCCCTTCTATCTTCTATACCAGCAAATTTATCTGCAATCATACTTCTGATTGCACTAAAACTTAAATGTTTCTTTGAATGCATAACTTGATACCAATATAATATCGATATTATCTTAGATAATTTATCCAAGTTTGACTACTTTTTTAACTATTCCTCTACGAAAAACTTATTCCATATCCTTGTACTTACCATCCTTCTATGACATATTTGGAATCGCCGCACAAGTATCGATCATTTACTAGAATTGATTCGATACTATCCGGAATCGCTGCTAAATATTAGATCCTTGCAATTATAATTCAAAAAACAAATACTTGAAATTGTTATTTCTCACCCTTCCGAACAAAGCACTTCTATTCTTCTACAAGAGGTCCACCAGCATGTTGCACGAACAGTTTTGTATTCTTTTGTACTTGATACCTTTCATATAGATAATTTTCATACTGCTTGCTTTCCTCAGGAGTAAAATGCTTAGCATCAAGAACATTCAACTCTTTCATTAGGATTCCAGTATGAGATCCTTTATCCTTGCCATCTTTACCAGTAGTTAGAATAGAAAGCTTATCATTTAGAAAGTTCTTTAAGGAAACATCTATTACTCGGTCTTCTTGTGCCTTAGATACAATCACATCAAGGAATCCAAGCAGTTTATTATTTTCTTCTTTAACATCGAAGATTTCCTTAAACACCAAATTCATACGAGGAGTAAATATATAATTGTTTGTCATAATAATTTCATTAATTGTTTTGAGTAATTTTCTACTTAAAATATCATCCATATATTTTTTGTCTAGTGCTAAAATTATATAAATCACTATTTATGTTAATTATAAGGCTTTGTTCAGAAGGGTAGAAAAATCACAATTTTTAGTAGTAATATTTAAATATTTGTTCTTTAAAAAAATGCAATATTTACTAATAATAATTTAGATACCATTTTATCTTACATTCCTGTTGTAATAAGATATATGAATCACACATCTAAATTAAGAAAGATTGTACCCTTCCGAACAAAGCCTCTACAACTCAATTATTGCATTTTAAGCAATCCGTTAATTTCATTAATAGACAAACCTGTCATCTTAGCAATTGACTCCACAGAATTACCATTCTGTAACAGCATCCTTACTAATCTAGCTTCACCTCTAGCTTCAGCAGTTTGAATCAGGTAGGCTTCTGCTGCTTTATTATCCATACTACGTTTAGTCTCTTGCTCATAAGTCAGCAATTCTTCTTCTGTCCAATTAAATTGGTTTAGTTCCTCATATGCTCTCTCTATGACGTTGTCAGAACCTATTAATTTACGTAAGTCTGATTCACTAGTCTCATCTGCATGTTTGAAGAAATAGCACCATTTCTCAATTATATTAGTCAGTAAATTTATATCAGTAATTTTAAACTTTGGTAGCTCGATAAAAGTAAAGGAAAAATCCTTTAAATCATGGGCATAGCTATCTTTATCCAAAATAATATGATCAGATTTATAAAATACTTTGTCTTTAAATATAATATTATCACTGATAGCAATAAATATTACCGATTTTAAATCTATATATCTAGCTCCTTCTTCCTTGCCTTTATTTAACTGCCGTGAGTAGGCTTTAGCCGCATAATACTGAGCTCTCTTCTCAAAACCTTCTTGTGGAGATACTTGCATCTCGATAATAAGCTGCACTCCATTTTCATCTTTACATAACACATCAACTACGCTCTGCTTTTTAGCAGCAATCTCCGGTATTTGGATAGTGGGCAAAAATGTTACTTCTTTAATTCTATCACCATTTTTAAGCTCTAGTACATCATTAATAAAATGAACCAGAATGTCTTTATTCTTCTCTGAACCAAATATACGGCGAAATGCCACATCATTTTTAGGATCTAGAAATTTAGTAATAGCCATAAATAGTAATTATTGAGAGTTGTTACAGTTCCTACACGTTAGTTATTATAACATAAAGCTAGCCAAATTACTAGAATATTAAACTTAACACAAGCATATTCAATTTTTATATTACCTTTAGTACAGCGATTCCAAATATGTCATAGAAGGATGGTAAGTACAAGGATATGGAATAAGTTTTTCGTAGAGGAATAATTAAAAAAGTAGTCAAATTTGGATAAATTATCTAAGATAATATCAATATTATATTGGTATCAAGTTATGCATTCAAAGAAACATTTAAGTTTTAGTTCAATCAGAAGTATGATTGCAAATAAATTTGCTAGTATAGAAGATAGAAGGGGTGTTAAATGCCAATTAAGAGCTAAATTTTTGAGATAGCAAAAAGAAAGCCGAGGATAATTTTCCAAACACATGAACCATTAGTCCATTATACGACCTAACTTTACTGGCTATTTGGATTTTCGTTTTCTCTTCAAGCCAGTTAAACAGGGATTCTATTGGTTGACGTATTCTTGAAACTGTGGTTGAAAATAGTTGGTCAGCTGCATCGATAAGCTCTTGCCCTTTTTTCTTTTTTACTGGTGTATATAGAGTTAAATTACCAGTTTTAAGTTCCTCTTTATCTTGGGTTTGATAGGCTTTATCTGCAAAAATATTAATTTTCTGATCCTGCAAAACGGGTAATATACATTCGTACGCTTTCAAGTCAGCCATACCTGCTTCTGTTAATCCAACATAACTTGGAACAGGCAGAGAACCTTGCTTATAGCCAGCTAAAATATGCAACTTAACACCATAATAATGTAGTTTTTTAGTTGCACAATAACCATTAGCTGTGGCAATTTCTAGAGCTACTTTTGCATTAAATCTTCTCCCACGATGTGCTAAAATTACCGGCATAGAATCGATCAATTGGCATGTTTTTTGACTTTCATGTACCGAAATTTGTTCATGCAAAATCTTAGTAATTGCAATAAATGCATCAGCCAATTTATTCAACCTCTGAACAAAGGCTGTATAGCTTGGCAACTTGGGAAACCAGTTTTGCAAATGACGATTGGTGTAATTATATATATCCTTAATTTTATAATTTTTGCTCATAATTCCAAACATATAAATTGTTATAATTTCTTCATCTGAAAATTCTAAATTTGCATAATTTGACATTCTACAACAATATCCTGTTAATTTTTGCTGATATATTTTGCTAATTTCCATATAAAGTGATATTAATTCTTCTTGCCAATCCATAATTTATACTCTTGTTTTCCAAAAATACAGTATCTATATATTATGGGTTGTCTTTAATCAACTTCCTTCTACTATCACTGTTTCATTATTGCCTGTTTTAGCTCTTAATTGGCATTAAATAGTAGTAATAGTATAGCAGATATTATGTTATCTAGTTTGGCGTGTATGTATTTTCAATCAGTATCTTTGCGGCTTTGTTCGGAAGGGTAGGAAATAATAATTTCAAGAATTTATTTTTTGAATTATAATTGTAAGGATCTAATATTTAGAAGCTGGAAAAATGCCATATAAAGAAAGAGTTAAACTAGGTGTAGCCAGCAATTCCAAATATGAGCTAGAAGGCTTGAAGTATCTAGTATCCAAAATAAACTTTTCGTAGAGAAAATATTAAAACAGTAGAGTTTTTCATATAAATCACTAAAATAATATCAGTATTAGTAATAAATATTGGTATAGAATTAGGTTCTGATACTGTCTTAAGAGACAAGGATTAAAGATAGAATTATTTTTAATTACTCCAAAGACAATATGTAATACCAATTGCAATAATTAACACGGTGTATTTATCCAGTCTCTATACATAATTGATTTTACTAAATCTACATTATGAGCAAATTGATTCCAAGCGTAACAAGCCATAGTGACGATATCTTCATATACACCATAACATTGGTTAGACAAGAAATGATTTTTGATCCATTCCCAAACTTGTTCCATTGCATTAAGTTCCGGTGCATAGGGCGGAAGCGGTATCAAAGTGATATTGCTTGGCACAGTTAGTTTTTTGGCTGTGTGCCAACCTGCATTATCCGTTAGTAAAGCTATATGTCGGTTGCCTTGAATACTGCGAGAAAGGTCTTCTAAGAATTTATTCATTGCCTGTGTATTTGCATATGGTAAAATTAATGCAAAAGCTTCTCCTGTATCATGGCAAGCAGCTCCATAAATATATGTTGAAATGAATTGCTGTTGCCGAACTTTACGGGGTCTAGTGCCACGCTTAGCCCATATACGAGTTAAGCTACCTTGTTGCCCAACTCGAGTTTCATCCTGAGACCATATATCAACTTTACATCTATCGATATTTTTTGATAATAATTCTGTTAGCATGTCTGGGAAGTTTTTTTATATGTATTTTGAGTCTCTTGATTTGACTTTGGATGCATTGAACGAGAAGTAATCCAGCTAAAACCAAGGCGGTGCATAGTATTGTAGACTGTTTTTAAAGTACATTTAGCACCATATTCCTCAAGTAACATGATATGTAGCTCCTTTCCAGTTATATACCCACCAGTTTTACTTTCACTGAGCGTATTGATTTTATCAAAAAGAGCAGACTCTTGTATAGTGTTAATCTTCCTAGGGGCACCGCTTCTTTGTGATTCAAATAATCCTTCAAAACCATGATTCCTAAATCTTCTGAGCCATGATTGCACAGTTTTCCAGTGTGACTTCACTATTTCAGATATGGCTTTAAAAGATTTGCCTAATTGAAGGTAATACATCGCCAATAAACGTATACGATTTCGACCATGCGGCTCATGTTTCATCATTTTTATAAAATCATGACCATGAAAACCTTGCGGTAATATTAACCTAGCCATTTGAGTACCTTTATCAGGTAAAAACCCATTTTACACCACTGCGTTAATTATTGCAATTGGTATTATAGCTCAATCAGTATGTAATCTTCAGATATAATTGATACTACAAATGAAACAATATAAAAAAATCAGTAGAGGAAATTAAAAAAACTTGACTGATACAAATATACGTATTTGGTACTAATTTAGACACAGAAAAAGTTCATATGAAAATTGCCTTAAGGCTGTATCCCTTGATCTAAAAGGGTTTCAAGGCTTCAGCAACTCATCAATTAACAATCAATTCATCTTCTGTAAACGGCATAAATAAAGCTCTATAGACCATTTGCGAGAAATTTCGTACCTTCCTGCAAAGACCCCCAACGAAGAGAATATTTTAGTTTTTCTGAAAGTGAGATTGTAAATATTACAAGCAGTCTACACACCCATATTAATGTTTTTTATGCATTACAACTTGGCTATTTTAAAGCAAAAAAGATATTTTTTCAACTCTCATGGGAAGATATTCCACAAGAGGACTTGCAGTTTATTATATACCATTATTTTGATGACAAAAATGGTTCTGTCGCATCTATAAATCATACTACAGCAAGATTGTTAAAACCCCCAGCTTCAGCTGGGAAAGACTTCAGTCCTTGTTCTAATATTTCAATTCACTATAACTTGAATATATGATATTGTAATATATGACAGATTATAACAATACTAGCCACACTGTATTTTACCATTGCTTTCATGTTGTTTGGATCACTAAATATCGATACAAAGTACTACAGGGTAACTTAAGAGTTAGGATCAGAGAGATAATTGCACAGGCGTTAGTAATATCTCTTTAGAGTAATAGCGACTTCCAGTCTAGATATCAACCCACCAGCTTCAGCTGGTTGTTATTGAGTGTTTATTCTTGGTTGTTTTTAGCTTATTCTCTAACTTATCTATACAACCAATTTGAGAATAACTAGTGTACACTATACTTTATTATAATGATTTAGATTATAGTGGTCTTGAAATAAAATTTGACAAGGTGATTAAATTTTTACAGGAAGGTGATTTTAAATCGGCAGAGGTTAAAAAGCTAAAACCTACTGATTATTTTAGAGCTAAACTGGATATAACTAACCGAGTATTGTTCAAGCCTATAAAACATAAAAATCAATATTGCTTACTTATTTTAGAAATAATTCGGAATCATGATTACGATAAATCGAGATTTTTAAAAGGCGGAGAAATAATTGAGGAAGATATAGACTTTAAGCCACTTGCAATAAATAACACTGAGTTATTGAGTGGTACTCCTACTAGTACTTCGTCTGTTCACTTGTTAAATAAGTTTATTATCTTTGATAAGCAGCAAGAAGATATATTGCATTGTATCTTGCCTTTACTGGTTATTGGCTCTGCGGGTAGCGGGAAAACTTCCGTGACTTTAGAAAAGCTTAAAAGACTTGAAGGAAGAATCTTGTATATAAGTCTATCTAGCTATCTAGTACATTACTCACAAAAATTATATTTTTCTTGCAACTACAGTAATGATAAACAACAACTTGATTTCTTATCTTTTAAAGAATTTCTAGAAACTATAGAGATTCCTAAAGGAAGGCAAGTTAATGAAAATATATTTTTGCTATGGTTTAAAAAGCAAAATCTTGCTAGATATATAGGGGACGGGCGTAAGATATTTGAAGAATTTATGGGGGTAATAGCGGGTTCTTCTGTCGATAAAGCTTATCTTACCAAAGAAGACTACCTCAATTTGGGAGTCAAGCAATCGATATTTTCACTCGAGCAACGGAATGAAATCTATGATCTTTTCCAAAAATACACTGAGTTTTTAGATAAAGAAAACTATTATGACAGTAATATTATTGCTTATAAATATACTAATTTAGTTGAGTCTACTTATGACGCAATTCTTGTTGATGAAGTTCAGGATTTTACTAATAGCCAATTATCTTTAGTATTAAAAAGTTTAAAAGATAAAAGGCAATTTCTGTTATGTGGAGACGCTAATCAAATAGTCCATCCTAATTTTTTTTCTTGGTCTAAATTAAAATCATTTTTTTATAATGATGCAGATTTAAGTACTCATAATATCACTAGGATTCTAGCAAGCAATTATCGTAATACCTTAGAAGTCACTGAACTGGCTAATCGCGTACTCCGCTTTAAGAATTATCGTTTTGGCTCAATAGATAAAGAGAGTCATTATCTGATAGAAAGCACCTCTGAAAATCATGGTAGTGTTAGTTGCCTAGAAGCTACCTCAAATATTATAAAAGAAGTAAATGCACGAACATCTAGGTCTACAAGTTACGCTATTTTAGTGTTACATGATCATTACAAGCAACAAGCAAGAGAGTTTTTTAATACCCCACTTATATTCACCGTACAAGAAGCGAAAGGATTAGAATATGATAATATAATTCTCTACAATTTTATATCCTCCGAACAAGGTTATACTACTATTAGCAAGGATATGGATAGGTCATTTCTTGACTCAGATTTTAAATATTCTAGGATAAAAGAGAAAACAGATAAGTCCCTTGAAATATACAAATTTTATATAAACTCGCTGTATGTTGCAATTACTAGGTCTATTTGTAATGTTTATATAATAGAGTCTAATCCCAGTCATAAGTTCTTATGGCTATTAGATATTAATCAAATTAAGGAAGTCAATATTGAAGCCAAGGAATCTTCTAGAGAGGAGTGGCAAAAGGAAGCGAATAAATTAATAATACAAGGTAAGGAAGAGCAGGCAAAAGCCATTGAAGATAACATATTGCAACATAAAGTAATTCCGTGGAAAATTATTGATATACAAGAATTAATTCAATTGCAAAATGCTGTATTAGAACAAAAAACTGCTAATAAAAAGGATATAATTAAACTGCTTAATTATGCAATAATATATTCTGATTCTGCAATAATAAGAAAACTGCAAGATATGGGAATAAAAGCTGCGAATAATATTGCTAAATGTGTTGCGTTAATGCAGGATGAATATTTTAGTGATTATACTTATAAAAATACTAGTGCTATGTTGCAAAAAATTGATCAATTTGGTATTGATTATAGAAATCAGTTCAATTTTACTCCTTTAATGGCTGCTACATATATTGGCAAAAAGCTGTCTGTTGAAACCTTGATTTCTTTAGGGGCGTCAGTAGATTTAATTGACAATAACCGTCGCAATGCCTTTATGATTGGAATTGCTAGGGCAACAGATGATATAAAATATTGCACAGGACTTTTCCCAAGTATTTATGAATATTTAAAACCGGATTCGATTATAGTAAAAATAAATAATAAGCTAGTTAAGATTGAATCGTATAAATCTGAGTATTTTTTCCTCTATCTTTTGCTAACAAAAGCAAGGAATATCACGCATGTCAAGGATGATGAACAACGGATAGTGTTCAAAGCCGGTAGTATTAGTAATATGCTAAAGAATTTTCCGGAAAGTATTTTACCTAAACGACGCAAATACCAAGAATATATACGATCTATACTTGCTCGCAATGAGGTAAATAGTAATTATCCCTATAACAAGCGTTTATTTACTAGAGTACAACTAGGGGTATATAGTCTTAATAAAGAATTACAGATAAAACTTAACGATAATTGGGAAGATTTGTATTAGGTGCTTATATATTAAATCTTCCCTCAAATTTGAACATCAAATGAGCAGCAATTCCAAATATGAGCTATAGTGCTGTAACAAAAGATTTTTGTATGAGAGTTACACAACTCTAGATTAAATAGACAAAAAAACTCAATAACAACCAGCTGAAGCTGGTGGGTTGATATCTAGACTGGAAGTCGCTATAGATAATGTTGCATTCCTTTATCTTAACAAAGTCTGCGATCTCATATAACATTTTTAACGTGGCTCAATCACTACGGCCTGTAATATCTCTGCCTACGCTTAGCATAATTGTTGCCAATTTCTGCCCAAGGCTCAATACTTAGTGTGCTAGGTCAACACTTCTAAGACTGTTCTTTCAACAGCTAGTTTATCTACACTTCGTGGTGCACTAAGATCAAATCTTGACTTCTATAGATTATTATTGTTGCTATTATGCGTAAATTATTATACCAATTGCAATAATTAACACGGTGTATTTATCCAGTCTCTATACATAATTGATTTTACTAAATCTACATTATGAGCAAATTGATTCCAAGCGTAACAAGCCATAGTGACGATATCTTCATATACACCATAACATTGGTTAGACAAGAAATGATTTTTGATCCATGCCCAAACTTGTTCCATTGCATTAAGTTCCGGTGCATAGGGCGGAAGCGGTATCAAAGTGATATTGCTTGGCACAGTTAGTTTTTTGGCTGTGTGCCAACCTGCATTATCCGTTAGTAAAGCTATATGTCGGTTGCCTTGAATACTGCGAGAAAGGTCTTCTAAGAATTTATTCATTGCCTGTGTATTTGCATATGGTAAAATTAATGCAAAAGCTTCTCCTGTATCATGGCAAGCAGCTCCATAAATATATGTTGAAATGAATTGCTGTTGCCGAACTTTACGGGGTCTAGTGCCACGCTTAGCCCATATACGAGTTAAGCTACCTTGTTGCCCAACTCGAGTTTCATCCTGAGACCATATATCAACTTTACATCTATCGATATTTTTTGGTAATAATTCTGTTAGCATGTCTGGGAAGTTTTTTTATATGTATTTTGAGTCTCTTGATTTGACTTTGGATGCATTGAACGAGAAGTAATCCAGCTAAAACCAAGGCGGTGCATAGTATTGTAGACTGTTTTTAAAGTACATTTAGCACCATATTCCTCAAGTAACATGATATGTAGCTCCTTTCCAGTTATATACCCACCAGTTTTACTTTCACTGAGCGTATTGATTTTATCAAAAAGAGTAGACTCTTGTATAGTGTTAATCTTCCTAGGGGCACCGCTTCTTTGTGATTCAAATAATCCTTCAAAACCATGATTCCTAAATCTTCTGAGCCATGATTGCACAGTTTTCCAGTGTGACTTCACTATTTCAGATATGGCTTTAAAAGATTTGCCTAATTGAAGGTAATACATCGCCAATAAACGTATACGATTTCGACCATGCGGCTCATGTTTCATCATTTTTATAAAATCATGACCATGAAAACCTTGCGGTAATATTAACCTAGCCATTTGAGTACCTTTATCAGTTAAAAACCCATTTTACACCACTGCGTTAATTATTGCAATTGGTATAATCCCTATAATGTGTCATAAGAGTAGTCTAAATCTCCTAGGGAAGGAAGAACTTCATCTAACAGTTCTAATTTACTCTCTGTTGGCTGATCAAAGTTAGTCTGTATTTGATTTTCTTTTTGTTCTTGTGTTGTAACTATCTCAAAAGCCTCATTTAAATACCCAATACCCTCTTTGGTAACATATACCCCCTGCATACCATTTTTCTTTGCGATATCTACATTATTTGGGTCATCATCTATTAAAACAACCTTCTTATTCTCAGAAACACCAAAATGCCTCTGGGCTTCCTCTATATGCTCCTGTTTGCCTTCATAGTCATTTCTACGAGGATGCGACACTACATAAATTTCTTTCGATAGAGTCGATCCTAAAAGTTGCTCAAGAGCGTATTTGATCCAATCAGGATATGAGCCAAAAGATACAATAGCTATATGACATCCTATAGTTAATGCTTTTTGTAACAATTCTACTAATAGCTCTTTATTTTTCCAATTTTTTGTTTCATCTGCTAGAAATCGATCTACACAATCCTGATAATTGAGAGTAACATTAAGATCATTGTGTAGGGAGTCTTTTACTATTGTTCCATCCCAATCAATACATAATAACATCTTATCAGATTGAGTTTTTTTTTTCCAAAAAATCCTTTTGCTGTTCAACTTTTAGTTGATCAGAATTTGGAGTATTCAGTATCTGTTTATCTTTTGGTGTGCTAAAATCTAAAGGGGGTAAGCTTAATCTTGCCTGTTTTAATTTTGACATCTGTTGTTCTCTTATATTTATTTTTTATTCTTCTTGAACCCAAAAACTCAGAACTTAATAAATTAATTTTAGAATTTTTGCAATAAATTATTAAGATTATTTAAGTAAAATGAAATAGATTAATCACTGTGATTAGCATATTGCATTGCTTATTAAAATATAATAAACTAGTTAAATTAACTAGTTTATTAAAGAGGATTTATGAGAATAGTTGGTATGTTTAAAACAAAAACTCACTTAACGGAGCTAATAAAAGAAGTAGAAGCAGGTGAAGAATTATGCATAACAAACAGAGGAAAAGAGGTAGCTTTTGTTATACCTGTAGCTAAATATTATTCCCAACGATTTGATGATCTATTTAAAAAACTTGCTGAACTTAAAAAACGTAGTCCTCTTGGCTCTACAGATGATGTTATTAAAATGAAAAATCTTGGTAGAAAATGAATTTAGTAGTAGATTGTTCTTTCATCATGTCATCGATTTTACCGGATGAACAGCAGCTTAAGGTCGATAACATTTACCATCAGATTTCTAACAAAGTATATAATATATTTGCCCCTGCTGTCTTTTTTTTAGAATGTAACAACGTGCTTATATCATCCTTAAAAAAACAGCGTATTATTAAAAGTAATTATGAAGAGTATTTACACCTCTTAAATAGCCTTCCAATTAATATTGATAAATTTTGTTCTAGCCCTGAATCTCTACATATAATAGCAAGGATTGCAGCTAAATATGGTCTAACGTCTTATGATGCTTCTTACCTTGAATTATCCCTACGCCTTGAAGCAAGCATTGCTACTCTAGATAATAATTTGGCTAATAGCTGTAAGATAGCAAATATAGAGTCTATAATTTAACTCACCTTACGCATGGCATTTAAAAGTCCAAGAGCAACAGCCCGACGTCATATATGGACGAAGTCCATTGATGGGTTTGGACGGAGTCCATGCCATCATTGCGAGGAAGGTCGTAGGTCGACGAAGCAATAAAAGTCACTAAGAATAGATTGTCGCGACCACTCACGTGGTCTCGCAATGACGCCGGGCTATTTTCTCTGTGATATTATAATGTAAGAACTCTATTCCATTTTGATCTATTATACTATATAATCGCCAATTAAAAAATATATTAAAGGTTTTTGATGTTTGCTATTCGCAATATTGCCATTATCGCCCACGTTGATCATGGTAAAACTACTCTAGTTGATAATATGCTTAAACAAAGTGGGACTTTCCGAGAAAACCAAGCGGTAGCAGAACGTGCTATGGATTCAAATGACCTTGAACGCGAACGTGGTATAACTATTTTAGCTAAATGTACCTCCCTTATGTGGAAAAATATCCGTATCAATATAGTTGATACTCCTGGTCACGCTGATTTTGGTGGTGAGGTAGAACGCATTCTTACTATGGTAGATGGAGTTGTATTACTAGTTGATTCTTCTGAAGGTACAATGCCTCAGACAAAATTTGTGTTGTCAAAAGCTCTAAAACTTGGTTTGAAACCAATTGTTGTTATCAATAAAATCGACCGTCCTGATAGAAGAGTAAGTGAAGTAGTTGATGAAGTATTTGAATTATTTATGGCATTAGAAGCAACTAATGAACAACTAGACTTCCCAATTATCTACGCTTCGGGACGTAGCGGTTGGGCATCGCGTCATCTAGAAGATGAGCAAAAAGACCTTTCTCCTCTTTTTGATTTGATAGTATCTCATGTACCTGCTCCTGTTTCTGATAGCAGTCTTCCCTTTTCTATGCTTGTTACTACTAGAGAATATAACTCATATTTTGGTCGTGTATTTACCGGTCTAGTGCAGAGCGGTACGGTTAAGATCAACCAAAATGTTAAAGTACTTAATCGCGATAATATGGTAATTGAAAATGCTAGAATAAGTAAAATACTATCATTCCGAGGATTGGAACGTGTAGCTGTCGATGTAGCATATGCAGGGGATATCATTGCTATTGCTGGAATCCAAAACGCTACGGTAGCTGATACTATCTGTGACCCTGAAATAATGCTAGCACTCCCTTCCTTACCTATAGATCCCCCAACATTATCTATGACCTTTGGAGTAAATGATTCTCCTCTTGCTGGACGGGAAGGATCAAAGCTTACATCACGAGTTTTAGGTGATAGATTGATGAGAGAGATCGAAAGTAATGTGGCAATACATGTCAGTCAAACTGAAGAAAAAGATGCTTTTCAAGTTGCAGGTCGTGGTGAGTTACAATTAGGAATATTAATTGAAACTATGCGACGTGAAGGTTTTGAACTATCAATCAGCAGACCACGTGTATTATTCAAAGAGGATGAACAGGGAAAAAGATTAGAACCAATTGAAGAAATCCAAGTTGATGTTGATGATGATTTTGTTGGAGTTGTTGTTAAATCCTTGGCAATACGTAAAGCAGAAATGACTGATATGCGTCCATCTGGTGGCGGTAAAACTAGAGTCACATTCTTAGGTCCATCACGCGGTCTTATTGGTTACCACGGTCAGTTTCTAACCGAAACTCGAGGTACAGGTGTTATGAACCGTATTTTTCATAGTTATGGTCCATATAAAGGGGTTATTGAAGGAAGACGTAATGGAGTATTAATTTCTAATGGGGATGGTGAATCTGTTGCTTATGCTCTATGGAATCTTGAAGAGCGTGGAAAAATGTTTATAAACCCTAATGAACTAGTATACCAGGGAATGATTATAGGCGAACATAATCGGGATAATGACCTAGAGGTAAATCCTCTGAAAGCCAAACAATTATCAAATGTCAGAGCTTCTGGCAAAGATGAAGCTATGCGTCTTATCCCACCAGTCATTATGACATTAGAACAATCTATCAGCTATATCCAAAATGATGAAAGAGTAGAAGTTACTCCTAAATCAATCCGGCTTCGTAAGGCAGTATTAAACCCTAATGACCGAAAGAGATCAGACCGACGTAACGAGGACTAATTGCTATAGTCAAATCTTTGCTAAAATAGCATGCTCTTTCGTCACTACTGGGAAAAATTGCTTGTTAAAAGGAAATAGTTCTACTTTTTTATTGCTGACAAACTCGATTTCAATGATATCACCTGCTTTAAAATTAAAAACATTTGTAATCTTTCCTATAGCCACCAAATTGGTATCTAGTACCAGTAAGCCTCTTAAGTCTTCAATATAAAATTCATCTTCACTTAATGAAGGGAAATCACGCCTATGACAAAAAAGCTTACATCCCTTTAACTCTTCAGCTAATGTCCTATTATTAATTTTGTTAAATCTACATATTATATCACCTTTAGAATTTTGACTAATGAGTTTAAGGATAATTTTTTTTCCTAATTCATCCACCAAATTCATTTTAATGATATTAGTATTTGGCATAGTAAAAGATTTGACGTAAACATTACCCTGCATTCCGTGTGCTGATGATACTACACCAACAAAAATTAAATCTTTTTTAATAGACACCACCTAATTCATTAAGAGAAACCATTTTTTCTTTTTTGGATAGTTTCCAGCTGCTTTCTCTAATTTTTCAAAATGAAATATGCCAAAGCTATATCCTATCATGACTGGAATTATAATAATCAGCAATCCATAATTACCTAAATATTTTGTTAAATAAATAAACCCAAAAGATGTGATAATATACATAATAGTATTAGATATAGCATATAAAAAACTAACATATGTGAAGCGTTTAAAAACAGGGAAATATGTAAATAAAATTGAATGGGCTGGTGTTAAACCAGGTATAATCAATATAATAAATGCTTGGAACAGAAAAATATCAAAAGGTGTTCTAGCATGACTCAATAAGTATAGGCAAACTAGAATAAGAACCCAAAAAATTACCATTCTAATTTTTAAAATCATTAGGGGGTACACGTAATAACCTAAATATATCAATGATAAATTCCCTAACATTTCTACTATTGAAACAAAGAAATTTTGATAGATAACTTGTTCAGCCGTATAACCAAAATTATTTCTAAGAATCTCTCCGCAATGAATAAATGTTAAATAAAAACATACTGGCCAAGCACAAAATATTAAAAACAAAGATAAAGTTGTTGCTTTATTAACTTTTTCTGTCCAAATAGGATTCTTTTCCAATATACTAGAATTCTCATTAATATCTGCAAAAATCATTTTCATTCGTCGTTTTGCGTCAGCAAATTCTGGTGTTTCTCGTAGAGTTGTTCTAGCTAATGAACCGACTAACGCAACCAATGCACCAAACCAAAAAGCATAACGCCAATTGAAGTTGTAAGAGGTAGAAATAAATGCAACGCCCAAAGCAAAGGTTGCCCCTAATACAGCAAAAAAACTTATTAATGCTACAGACATATATTGTTGAGGACGTTTTATAGTTTCAGTCAAATATAATTCTGCCCCTATCCTTTCTCCCATGGAACTCATACCTTGCATAATACGACATATTGATACAACCACAGCAGCAGTAATACCTATTTCAGCATAAGCTGGCAAACTAGCAATAATAATACAAGAAAATGCCATCATAAAAGTGGTAATAATAACAGTTACTTTACGTCCTATAGTATCACCAATCCATCCAAAAATTAACGCCCCAATAGGTCTTAATAAATATGTGGTACAAAAAGTAAAGGCTGAAAGTAATTGTGCTGCATGGGGATCATATTTCGGGAAAAAAAGCTCATTAAGAATTACAGCCATATGTATATAGAGCATCAGATCAAAATACTCTAGAAATGTACCGATTGAAAGTAATCCGACAGCCTCTTTTTGTTCTCTAGTTAGACAAGTTTGAGATACCCCATCTGCTTGTATTAATCTATTCATATTGACCTATATCTTCCTTATTTAACCTTAGTTTTGGATTAAAATTTTTAATTTTAATCCAAAACTGGCTAGAATAATTT
The DNA here is from genome assembly GCF_964030715.1 of Candidatus Tisiphia endosymbiont of Metellina segmentata. Taxonomy (NCBI): domain Bacteria; kingdom Pseudomonadati; phylum Pseudomonadota; class Alphaproteobacteria; order Rickettsiales; family Rickettsiaceae; genus Candidatus Tisiphia; species Candidatus Tisiphia endosymbiont of Metellina segmentata. The sequence goes on along the minus strand of NZ_OZ034919.1, from coordinate 1,289,236 downwards.
AAGTTCTTTAGAAAAATGCATTCTTGAAGTGCTTCTACGAATATATTTTAATCTATTATCGTTCAGATATTAGTACACATTTGCAGCACTTTAATTACTAAACCCTTAATACCTTTATGTATTTGTGCTAAAGGAGAATTTAACATAAAAGCAGGAGTAGTAACCAATCTATTATCTTCGTCCACGACTATATCTTGAGCATTACAAGTTTCTCCTGTTGCTCCTAGCTTATGTATCAGATCATTTGATTCTCCAAGGGTAACCTTAATTTTTGTATGATTTCTTAAGACTATAGCAAGTAAAGCAGGAGCAATACATATAGCTCCAATTGGTTTTGATAAATTATAGAAGCCTACTATTATTTCCTGTAAGTCTTTTGGTACTGTAGCATTTTCATTTTTAAGTCCTATATCAGACAAATTTAGTGCAGCACCAAACCCACCCGGTAATATTAAAGCATCAAAGTCTTCAGCACGTATTTGATTTAATGGTTGAATTTTACCACGAGCAATGCGTGCTGATTCAACTAATATATTACGCTCCTCTAACATTTTTTCTTGAGTTAGATGGTTGATCACATGATGTTGATTTTTATTAGGAGTAAAAATTTTTACATTTACATTATGCTTATCAAGTTCCAATAGTGTAAAAACTGTTTCAAAGATTTCAGCCCCATCTGATGTTGATTTTTATTAGGAGCAAAAATTTTTACATTTACATTATGCTTATCAAGTTCCAATAGTGTAAAAACTGTTTCAAAGATTTCAGCCCCATCTAAATATCCACAACCTGAAATAATTACAGCAACATTTTTCATAATATTTCTATAGTTTTTTTCTGTTTTTTACTTTAAGATTTGTAGCAACTTTAGTTGATTTTGTTTTCTTACTATATGTTCTTGATGGTACTGTTGTCTTGATTATCAATTTATCAACCATAGTCCTATTATTTCTAGGCTGGTCAAAATGGGTATCTAATAGTTTTACCATTTGCATATTTCTAGACTCAGCAGATTTACCACCAGTAACAATAGCAACCAAAGATTTATTTTGTCTAGTTGCTGCAGTAATCAAGTTATAGCCGGCTGGAGTGGTATAACCAGTTTTCAACCCTTCAACTCCTTCATAAGTTTCATTTACTTTATTATGTCCTCGTACAATATTGCCTCTAAAAACAAAGTTGTTTCTAGAGAAGAAAGCATAATATTTAGGGAAATCTCGCTTAATACCTATAGCTAGTTTAGCAAGATCTCGGGCCGTAGTTTTCTGATAAGGATGATGCCATCCTGAAGCGTTTTTAAAATAAGTATCTTTCATACCAAGCTGTTTAGCACGAATATTCATCAAACGAGCAAAATTTTCTTCAGTACCTTTAATATTTTCAGCTACTACCATAGCTACATCGTTTGCTGATCTAATAATTAGCCCGAAAATAGCTTCTTTTACAGTAATAGTTTCTTTTTCTTTAAGCCCTAATTTGCAGGGCAACATTTTCTCTGCGTTTTTTGAAACATATAATCTTTGATTCATTGATAACCTGCCAGATTCTAACGCTTCAAATAACAAATACAAGGTCATTAATTTTGTCAATGAAGCAGGATATATTCTAGTAGTAGAATTTTTATCGTGCAGTATCCTACCAGTATTATAATCTACGACAAGACTTGTCTGAGTTGGCGAAGACACAAGCTTTTTTGCAGCATAAACAGGATTTAGGTTTGTACTGAATGTTATTACGCAAGTAAAAAATAGCAATAATCGTATTAACATAATTTTACGTTTTAGAAATCTTTTTATTAAGATAGAACAATATTATAAGTCCTGGCAAGGCTAGAATTATTGTTAAGATAAAAAAATTATCCCAACCCAACATTTTTACTAGGCTACCACCATAAATGGTGACTGTGTTATTAAATAAAGTACTACTACTGCTGAGTAAAGCATATTGCGATGCAGAATATTGTTTATTACACAATATGCTAATATATCCAACAAGTGCAGTCATACCCATAGCAGAAGCAAAATTTTCTATAGTAATGGCAATAAACAGAGATTCAGAACTTACTGGTTGATGATTTAACCAAATAAATGCGAAATGCGTGATACTCTGTATAATTCCCGTTATAATCAGTCCTTTAAAATTTCCAAGTCGGTATACAACTATTCCGCCAGCAAAAGACCCAGCAACTGTAGCTAGTACACCATAAAATTTAGTAATCAGTGCTATCTGTCCCTTTGTATAACCAAGTTCCATATAAAATGGCATAGATACTACAGCAAGCATAGCATCACCTAATTTAAAGAATATTACTGCTAGTAAAATAGTAACGGCATATTTCCTAACAAAGAAGTCCTTAAAAGGGTTAATTACTATTTTTGTTAGTGATAATAAAGATAAAATATCAACATTTTCTCGTAATAATGTAGGTTCATTGACAGTAATTATAAAAATTGTTGCTACAATAAAAATTATACTCATAGCCACAAATGTAGCTGACCAATCACTTGTGGTTTCAGCAAAATATAAAGCCCCAGCTCCAGTAATCAGCATGCCAAGTCTATAGCCTAATACTGCCGTAGCACTTGCTATAGCTTGGGTTTCCTGATCAAATTTATCTATCCTAAGTGCATCAACACTAATATCAAATGTTGCTGACAAGAAACCAAGGCAAATAGTAAGAAAATATAGTAAAGTTAATGATTCATTAGGTAAAATTGTACTCATAGTGAATAGTACTAAAGACATTAGTATAGTACAAAGTATCAGCCAACTTTTTCTATGACCAAATTTCTTTAATAATGGTATATTAAAATAATCTACCAAAGGAGACCAAAAAACTTTTAGCGAATAGGATAGTCTTGCAACGGCAAAAGTGGTAATAATTGCAATATCAATATTAGAATCTTTAAGCCAAGCAACTAAGCTAGTGAATAATATAGCTAGTGGCATGCCACTAATTGCCCCAAGAACCAATATTTCGAATAGTCTATAATCTTTTAAAATTCTTAATAATAACATTTATTCTTCTTTAATTTGTAGATTTCCTTCTGTTCTCTAAAGCCTTTCTTAGTTCAGTCTCGTCTGACGTTTTTATGGTATCTAATATAGTGCCTGAGGTTTTTATTGTAAGATTTATAGGTGTATTTTGATTACTAGAATTATTTAGATTAGGATTTAAGTCTGCTATATAAAAAGATAATATTGAAGATAATACCATATCCAAATTATATATATTTACAGCTAATGATGCAGCTCCGCTAGCATATTTTGTATTAAATACTAAGTCTTTCATTGTAACTATTCCATTTTTTAACTGAAGATTACCACGCAAATTATTCAATTCAGTTTGCCCTTGATACATAGATTTTGCTAAATCATCTTTTAAATACTTTAGACTATAGTCTTTATTATTAATTTTTTCTATCAATGAATCAACAGAGAAGTTACTAATCTTGGCATTTTTTACTACAAATTCTGATTGAGTGTTAAGCTCATACAATAATTCTTTTAAACTATTGCCATGAGTATCAAATGTTCCATTTATGCTCATTCCACCGTAATTGTCTAGTAATCCTCTTGGCAAAACATTAGATAATTGAGCTAAATCAATAGAATTAAGTGCATAAACAAAGTTCAGAGTATATGGATTTAATAAAATATTACCTTCTGCTTTTAATTTACCAGAAAGTAGATTTGCTTCAAGGTTATCAATCTTAAATAAAGCATTATTATTTGCTAAAGCAAGTTTAACATTTTGTAATACTAGATCATTCTGAATTATTTTTGATAATGCACAATTTAATTTTAACTCTATTTTTTCTACGTCAAATTCATTCAATAAGTTATTTCGCAGATTAAGTAAAGATTTAGGGGTTAAAAAGTTAACATTAAGAGAACCATCATTTATTATAATTGTTAGTTGCGGTTTAATGTTACTTGCTAACAAACTAGCACTAAGATTGATGTAATCACTATTGCCTCTTATATCAAGATTACTAATTCCAATATTACCTGGTGAGACATTTGCTAAGATATATGCTTTGCCAAATGAATTATTTCCTATCAGCAGATCATTTATAGTAATATCAAAATTACCTAAATAATCAGCTGTCCTAATCGGAATATATTTAGCTAAGTATGATTCATCTTTCATATTCTCCGACAAACTTTTAGCAAATTTGATCATTGGTGAGATTATTGGGTAATCGTTTCTATTTAAATCAATCGAGGAAAACTCAAGGGTTGCTATAAAATGCGGTATAGAACCAATAAATCTAGCTGTAATATTACCTGTAACTTTAGTGTTGTCAGTTTTTAGCATAAGATTTTGTAAATATACATCTATTAAAGTTAGTTTTAAATCTGAAGATAAAATAAAAGCTGTAGGCTTTGTACTAACTGCCTGTTGATAACCTAAAGTATTCAATACAGAATTAAGGTCATTATGTTGCAAGTAAATTGTGCCATCAAATATACTTCGTACTGAGTTTTGGGTTACATTACCTATCAATTGAAAATTTCCTCCGGATTTTATTGTACCAGAAAAATCATTGACCACTAATACCCCTTTATCTAAATTAAATGAAAGTTTAGTATTATTTAATATCTCATCGTTACCTAATATTATTTGGTCAACTAAAACATTCGTTATGATTGATTTATTATCAAAGATAAGTCTTAATCCAAAAACTGAATCACTAAATTGGTTAATATTGTTTGATGAAGTAATAAGTGATTTTACGTCTATTTTAGAGAAATATAATTTTATTATACTAGTAACATTGTCACTTCTGCTCAAATATACCCCTCCATTACCTACAAGCGAATTAGAGTCTATGGTTACATTTTCTAGCTTGAGCAGTTGCCCAGTAGGTAAGATATCAAATTTTATATTTACCTTTTCATTCTGATTAAATCTTCTAAATAAAGAATCTAAATCTGGCACTAGAATATGTAATATATCAGCTAAATTTTGTATTAAATATTCTGCTTTACCATTTATTAGTTTAGAGTCTATATAGGTTTCTAGCAAATGAAAATTATAATCATTATTAGAGATAGTAAGATCGAAATTTATTTGGTTGGCCTTTTTCTCAAAAAACCCAGATAATTTTCCTACATATCCTCCATCCCCTTTGAATGAAGTGCTATTAGCAATAGAGTTATTTTTAAATAAAGAGCAATTATTTAAAGTAAGAATAGGTTGGTTATTTTTATTTAGAATACTCAGATTTTTAACATTAAAATTTATATCCATTATATCATTTGTTATAAATGAACTAACTAGCCTATCATGGTTTATAATGTCAAAATCTTGTTCATCTGAATATATTGTGGCACTATATATGGTTACAGCACTAATTCTTGGTCTGAAAATTAATAATGACCATGGGACAAAGCGAATTTCTATATTTTCTAATTCTAATTTCCCTTCCTCTTTTATGTGATCAATAATCAAATAAGGTATGGGAAATTTAATTATTTTAATTTTTTTTAGATTCTGAGGAGAAATTTTTAATTCATTAACAAGACTATTACTGGCAGAAGTATAATCAACAAAGTTTACCTCAACTAATATAGTACATACTAACAACGAAATAGCAATAACAGTAAATATAATTACTTTTCTTATCATAAAATTATTATCTTCTAAGAACCAATATTACTAGGTATATATCAAAAACGTTAAAAATAAAAACTATATAATAAATATCTAACATGATGGGGGTAACAAACAAGGGGTAAGCAGACTAGGTGTGCATTTTAACACTTTTGTAATAATTTCTCCCTCAAAAACTAGTTAAAGAGAGAGTTTTTTGGTGGTCGTATTCCGGCAACTTTAGTGAAAAAACGGCATGTGACGGGAATACAGACTTTTTATTGCAATTTATTGCAATGATAAAAACCCTGAAATCCGAGAGATATATGGTGGGCGATGACAGACTCGAACTGCCGACCGTCCCGGTGTAAACGGGATGCTCTACCAACTGAGCTAAACGCCCTTTCTTTCAATTTAACGCAGATAATGCCCTATCTCCCCAAAAAAATCAAGTTATTTCTGTAAATTATTTAGATTCTATAGCTAACCTCAAGAAGGTCTATCTAAGATACTCTAATAGAGAGACCTTCTTGAGGTTAGCTATAGATGAACTACATGAGGTACAAGTATACTGCTCGTAAATGAAGAGTTGGTAGACGATAGTATAACTTCAAGAAGAGCTAGGAGTGTCAAAGTCGAGCAGCGGAGCGTACATTAGTACGTGAGCAGCAGAGATCTTTAGACACGACGACGCCAATTCTTGAAGTTCACCGAGTATATATTAATCTTCAAAATTACTATCTTTAATCTCTTTCCAAGCTTCGAGAATTTCTTTTAACACTTCTTTATTTGTTTCAATTTCGTGGTCATCAAAATCACTTAATGATTTTATTAAGTCCTCAAGATCTTTTAGTGTTAATTCAGATATATCCTCATCGGAATAATTTTTTTCTAAACTTATAGCAATTTCGTCAACATCATGCCAATGCATTATTTTTACCTAATTATTTCCATAGGCATTACTATTACCATCTAACCATTCCTCTACCAATTAAATAATATATTAGTGCAGGCTTAAATATAGTATATTATTAAAGGGGGTGAGATTATTATGCAACTATATCTGTAAAATTTAACTCAATGATAGGTAAGCCACTAGTTTGACTAGTGAGACCATCAAGGCTTGGCCTTTAGATTTAGTATAAAATAAAAAGTTATCATATATAACTTCTTTGGCTTGACGGTCAAAGGAGAAAATATATGACAACATACGAAAATTTAAATCATTCTAAATGGGATTGCAAATATCATATTGTGTTTATTCCAAAGTGTCGTAAAAAAGAATTGTACGGGAAGGTTAGAAAATATCTTGGGAACGTATTCCATGAGTTAGCTTTTCAACGTGGGAGAAAGATCATAGAGGGGCATATGGTACAAGATCATGTGCATATGCTCATCAAGATTCCTCCTAAATATTCTGTAGCTGAAGTAATAGGCTATATCAAGGGGAAAAGTGCTATAGCCGTTGCTAGGCAGTTTGGTGGACGAAAACGTAATTTTAATGGAGAAAAGTTGTGGGCTAGAGGTTATGCGGTCTCAACTGTAGGATTTGAAGAGAATCAGATCAAACACTACATTAAGAATCAAGAGCAACTTGATAGTTTAGGCTCTGACGAATCAGGAGAATTTTAATTAACAATGGCAGCCCTTTGGGCTGCTCATAACCGTCAAGCCCCTCGCTTTGCGAGGGCGTTCTGACTTAAAATACAATGAGGCTGTAAAATGCATCAATACTGGTTTAGAGATATAATTGATTTGTATAGATTTGTTTTTTTGTTTAAGATGATAGTCAATTAGATATTGAGGACTTTGGAGTATATATGGCAAAAACAGGTAAAAAAGAAAATAAGGTAAGGTTATTTAATATTAATGGTCATGTAGGTCAAGAGACTCAGTACAATATTATAGTGGCTAATTCTTACTTAAACATACCAACTAGGGAGCTTAAATATAACATTCAAAATGGCAAACTAAATAAAGATAATATAATAATTGAAATATTGCACGAAGTTAAACAAGGAGAAACGCCTATACTTAATATTCAATATAATTCAAACATGGAAAAACCTATAGTTGATATAAATGATTTAGCAGCATTAAAAAAATCAGGTATTCAAACTTGTTTTACCTTTAGTAATTATAATGCATATAATCAAACTTTGCCATATTATAACTACTGGCCACCTCTTCTTACACAAGCCAATCACGTGTTTTTTACAAATGATAACGACCGAGATAATGCGATAACTCATAGGCATGTAGAACAAAAAAGAACTTCTTACATTCCATATATCCCAGTTACAAATTTAGTAGAGTCGGAAATTCTAAAAAGACCTCCTAACATATTAGTGTCAGGGAAATTGCCTAATAAAGAAAGATTGACTGAAGTTATACTTGCTACAAAAGAACTAGGCAGAAATACTAGAGTTATAGTAGCCAGCAATCCTTCATCTGTAGAGGATGTGGCTAATATTATTACGACCAAATTTGGCATCAACGACCAAAATCAACAATTAGGTATTAAGCTAGAAGTTGAAGAAATCTTAAAAGATAAAATTGGTGGTGCTAAAAAACTAGAGCATTACGTGTCACAATTATCTGAACAATTCAAGAAAGATATTAATATGACGGAAAGAAACCCTGTTGATATATATTTTGACCTATCTGATCCATTGAAGCTTCAGAATATTGCCAAACAAGCTAAATATGCTGTAATCCAAGGAGGCTCGGTTGAAAATTTGACTAATGGTTGTATCCCATTAGCTCAAGGTCATGGGAAAAGGGCTGACATTGTTGCTGAAGTTAAGCAAAGGGAAACTGTTCTTGGAATCAATAGCTTAACTATTAAGGATATGCAGGAAAATTTAAATGAGTATAAACAAGAAAATGCTAAAAGAATTACCAGTACTCTTCAGCAAATGGCAGATGAAAGGGAAGTATCAACTAGACAAAATAAGGTAGAACATTCATTGCCTGAAGGTAGCAAATTAACTGCACTAGATTATTTATATGACGAAGATGATATTGGCAATGTATTAAAAGCATCTGTAAATCAAACAAAAGTTTCTATTATTACTCATGCTTCTATAGGAGAAGAAAGTTTATTAAAGTACACTCTTGATCGAGCTGTGTATAGTGATTTAATAGAAAATAACAAGGAAGCGGTTATTATACCCCTTAATACTGGACACGAACATTGGGTTAGTTTAGCAATCACTAAAGACAAGGAGGGGGCTATAGTGTTTACCTATAATGATCCTAAGGGAACAGATATAGATACAAGAGTGGATTTAGTAAATATGGTTAAAGAAGTTTGTCCTGATGCTAAAATAGTAGATTTACACACTGAGCAACAACAAAATGATAAAGATTGTGGAGCTTTCGTTGTGGATAATTTAATTAAAATGGCAAAAGGTGAGGCAATTCTTACCACTGAAGAATCTAAAAACATAGGAACAACATTACGCCAAGCTCATGCAAAAACAATAGACCTTGAGAAAGCCAGGCAAAAAGCTAATACCATTAGAGAATCAATAAATACCTATCCATCTCGTCCTACTACATCTCCTCCTGCTATTAGGCACAATAGCCGTCCTACAGTTAGTCCTATCAGATAATATTAAAGTTTTGCACTATATTAAAAGAATTTTCCATAAAATTCCATGATCTTTTCTTTAACCTGAATTGGATCAGTCATCATATTAACCCCTCCTCTAAATTCAGCTGAGTTTGCTAAACCACTACTATACCAACCTATATGTTTTCTAGCTAGCTGAACAGCTGTATCATTTCCATAATACTCTAACATAGCATCATAATGGCTTAGTATAACCTCTAACTGTTCTTCCATGGAAGGTGAGGGTAGCTCTTCTCCGGTTTTAAGATAATGGGCTATTTGAGAAATAAACCATGGTCTACCATATACTCCCCGACCAACCATTATGCCATCAGCCCCTGATTTTTGTAAGCATTCCTTAGCTTTAGATAAGGAGGTAATATCTCCATTAGCGATAACTGGAATCTTTACCGCATCCTTAACTTGCCTTATAAACTCCCAATCTGCTTGACCAGAATAAAACTGACATCTTGTTCTACCATGGATGGTAATCATTTGTATACCAGCATCATAGGCTATTTTTGCCAGATTTGGTGCATTCTTAGTTTGATCATCCCAGCCAGTACGCATTTTTAAAGTTACTGGGATTTTTACCGCTTTGACCGTAGTCTCTAAAATTTTTGCCGCTAATTTCTCATCTCGCATTAAAGCTGAACCAGAATAGCCATTTACTACTTTTTTAGCTGGGCAACCAAAGTTTAAATCAATAATCTTGGCTCCCATATCCTCAATCGTTTTAGCTGATTCTGCTATTATATCAGGTTCACATCCAGCAATCTGTACACATGAACCAGTAGCGTCGTCTTGAATGATTGCACATCTTTGCAAAGATTGCTTTGTTTCAATAATCATTGCCCTACTTGCTACCATTTCAGAGACTACCAAACCTGCACCAAATTTTCGTACTAATTTTCTAAATGGTAGATCAGTGACCCCAGACATTGGAGCTAATATCACCGAATGAGGTAGTTGAATATTGCCTATTTTTATCATAAATATATTTTCATTACTTTAAGTAGCTTTTAATTATAGAATAATTATTATAAATTATAATAAGATACCACAAACTAATGCTATCACTAAGAAAAATTTTTAGTATTATCTGCAGGATATTGTTATATAATATTATTGAGCATTTTCAGCTAAGAAACTATATCATGAAAATCAATGTAGAGATTATTCGAGCTTGTCAAGATTGGAAAAATCAAAAATTTATCAATAAACTATTAGTGAAGAAGGTTGTTGGTGCTATACTGAGTAAATATAAAAATTTCAAGGGAGTTGCAGAGTTTGAGTTAGCAATATTACTGACTAATAATAATGAAATGTTAAATTTGAATAGCCAATTTCGTGGCAAAGCAAAAGCTACAAATGTACTATCATTTCCTGATATAGAATTAGACTTTCGGCATTTACTTGAATTTACTCCTAATGTACATTATATGTATTTGGGGGACATAGCTTTTGGCTATGAAATAATTCAAAGTGAAGCTATAAGTCAAAATAAAGCCTTTGGAGATCATTTTATCCATCTTTTGGTACATAGTATTTTGCATTTACTAGGCTTTGATCACCAAGATAACGAGGAAGCAGATATTATGGAAAATTTAGAAGTAGAGATATTAAAGAGTTTTGCTATTGCTTCCCCATATTAGCTTTTGTTCACTTCTTTGAAAAAAGAAAACCTTGCATCTATTCATTCTAAAAGGGATATGCTGAAAAATTCTTTAAAAATTGTTACTCTTAAATCTTTTTTCTCTCGGCTGTTTTCTAAAGAGAAGCTAGAGGATAATTTTTATGATGCAATTAAAAAGCTAAAATCTAACAGTAAAAAAATGACGTTAGAAGAAAAAAAGATTTTTATGAATCTTCTGAAATTTGGTCATAAAACTGTAGAAGATGTAATGATCCCTAGATCTGATATTAAGGCAGTAAAATTAACTGCCAGTATAGATGAGTTAAGCCAAATGCTTAGTAGCAAAATACCTAATACTAGAACATTAGTTTATGATGAAACTTTGGATAATATAGTAGGCTTTATTCATATAAAAGATTTATTCAAGATACTTATTACTAAGCAACTTATTACAAATCAAGAGTTGCAGCTAAAAAAAATAATTCGTAAACCTATCATTTCTGCTCCTTCAATGAAATTGATAGATTTACTAGCAAAAATGCGAAGAGATTGTGTACAGATCTCGATAGTTGTGGATGAATATGGTGGAACTGACGGTATTGTAACCATGGAAGATATTATGGAGGAGATAGTTGGCAGAATAGATGATGAGCATGATAAGAAATCGGATAATGATAGTTTCAGAATTATCAATAATAATACTATTTTATCAAATGCTCGAGTGAAAGTTGAGGATCTCGAATCAGCTCTAGGTGTGAAACTAAAACTTCAGAATGATGAATTTGATACAATTGGTGGTTTAGTCTTAGCAAAAGTAGGTAATGTCCCTTTGGTTGGTACTAAAATTGATATTGAGCAGCAGGTTGAACTTGAAGTAATTGATGCAAGCCCAAGATCACTTAAACAAGTTAAGCTGCAGTTAAAAAATGGTACAATATTACCTGATAATACCTTATGATTATTACAACTAATTTGGCCATGAGCTATGGTGCAAAAATATTATTTACTGATGTGAGCTTGCATATTAAGAAAGGTAATAGGTATGGGCTTGTTGGAGCAAATGGTGCTGGTAAATCTACGTTCTTTAAGATTTTGCTTCAAGAGGAAGAGGCTAGTATCGGAGAATTTACCTGTGTCAAAAATGCACGTATAGGATGTTTAAAGCAGGATCAATTTCTTTATGAAAATACTTCAATTATTAATACCGTTATTGCCGGTAGAAGTGAATTATGGCAAGCACTGCAAGAAAAAGAAAAATTATTAGCAATTGATCAATGTGATGAGGAAATCGGTTATCGATTAGGTGAGTTGGAACAAATTATAGCTGACAATGATGGATATATATCAGAAATTTTTGCAGTTGAGTTATTGCTTGGTTTAGGAATACAAGAAAAATATCATCATCAGCCTTTATCCGTTCTATCCGGCGGCTATAAACTTAGGGTGTTACTGGCACAAAGTTTATTCAATAATCCTGATATATTGTTACTTGATGAGCCGACAAATCATCTTGATATAGTCTCAATTTATTGGCTAGAAAATTATCTAAAACAGAAATTCAAAGGTGCTTTGGTATTTATTTCACACGATCTTGTTTTTCTTAATAATATTTCTACACATATTCTTGATATAGATTATGGTACTATCAAGATTTATACTGGTAATTATGATATTTTTGTTCGTGATAAACAGTTGGTTACCGAACAAAAGCTTAAAGAATTCTCTCATTTAGAGAAAAAAATTGCTGTTATGCAGAGTTTCGTTGACCGGTTTAGAGCGTTGGCCACTAGAGCTAGACAGGCTGCATCCCGAGAAAAACAAATAGAAAAAATGGAATTACCTGACATCCAAAGAAGTTCGCGTGTTAGTCCATATTTTAATTTTAAGCAAAAAAGACCATCTGGAAAATTAGCATTAAAAGTTCAGGGTATTTCTAAAAGCTACGAGGATAAAAAAATATTAAATAATGTGAATTTTACTGTCTCACGTGGAGAAAAAATTGTTATTATTGGTCCAAATGGTATTGGTAAATCTACTTTGCTTAAGATTCTTATTAATAAAATTTCTGCTGATTTAGGAAGTTATGAATGGGGATATGAAACTCAAATTTCCTATTTTGCTCAGGATCATCATGAATTACTAAATGAAAGTATGAGTGTTATTGATTGGTTATCCAACCAAATACCTACTGAAAGTGATAACGTGCTACGTAGTGTATTAGGTCAATTATTATTCCGTAAAGATGAAGTAAGCAAGAATATTCTAAATTTGAGTGGAGGAGAAGGAGCACGTTTATTACTAGCAAAAATTATATTGGAAGAAAGTAATATATTGGTATTAGATGAGCCAACTAATCACTTAGATATTGAATCTAAGGATATGTTAAAAAAAGCTCTAATTAACTACCAAGGAACTCTAATATTAGTAACTCATGATCGAGATTTTGCTAGCAACATAGCCACAAGGGTTATTGCTCTATCCCACCGAACTATCACTGATTTTAAAGGTAAATATCAGGAATATTTGCATAAGTATGGTAATGATTATTTGGATAGTAGTTGGGTGTTGGCAAATAAGAGAGTGAAATAGTATAGTAAACTCAGGTTACTTTAGCAATTGGAGATAATTATGATAGAAAATACTGAACTATTGAAAGAGTTTATGGTTAAATGTTTAGAAGAAAAAAAAGCAGAAGATATAGTAGTAATAGATATAAGACAAAAAACTACATTAGCTGAATATATTATTTTTGCAAGCGGGCGTTCAACTAAAAATGTTGGAGCAATTGCTGAATATTTAGCTTTAGAGTTAAAACATCAAGTTAATATCGATACTAATATTGAAGGACTTGGAACATCTGAATGGGTATTAATAGATGCTGGAAATGTATTAGTTAATATTTTCTATCCAGAAACTAGAGAGTATTTTAAGTTGGAAGAGATGTGGAGCAAAAAATAAATTAAAAATATTAGATTTTTTACTGAAAACTACTTAGTGTATTTAAAAAATAATGTATTAATACTTCTAGGGAAAAGGTGTAAATGGAAGAGCATATTCTTATCAATATTATAATTTTAATAGGAACAGCTGTATTTGTTGTAGCAATACTTAAACGCCTTAATCTAAGCCCAGTTTTGGGTTATTTAATTGCAGGAGCGGTAATTGGAGACCATGGATTCAAGATTGTAACATATGATCAAACAAAATTACTAGGAGAATTAGGAGTAGTTTTTTTACTTTTTGCTATAGGTTTAGAATTATCTTTTGAAAGATTAAAGGTAATGAGGCGGTATGTATTTGGTCTTGGCTCACTACAAGTGTTAACTACAGCTATAGTGATTGCTGCCGCTGTTGTACTAATCAGCGGTAATAGTAGTGCTGCAATTATTATTGGAGGTGGTCTTGCTTTATCCTCAACTGCCCTTGTTATGCAAGTTATTGAGGAAAGCCGTAGCCAATCAACTCAACTAGGTCGTATATCCCTAGCTATCTTGTTGTTACAAGATTTAGCAGTTGTGCCATTGCTAGTTATGGTACCACTATTTGCTAGCAATAGTAAAGATTCGTTAGCGATAGCTCTAGGAACAGCTTTGCTTAAGGCTATCATAGCACTACTTGCAATATTTGTTGCAGGTAGAGTATTACTAAGACCTTTATTTGGGTTAATTTCATCGGACAATGGCGATATAAACGAACTACCAATTTCCATGACTCTATTGGTAGTTCTCTCTGCAGCTTGGGCTACGGAATATTTTGGTTTATCGCTTGCTTTAGGAGCTTTTGTTGCAGGTGTTTTGGTTGCAGAGACAGAATTTCGGTTGCAAGCTGAAGAAAGTATATACCCTTTCAAAAGCTTATTGCTAGGGCTATTTTTTATGAGCGTTGGAATGAATATTGACGCTCAAGAAATATACGCTCAAATATCAACTATACTAACTTGTTCTATTGCCTTGATTGTAGTAAAAACACTAATTATTGCCGCCTCTTGCATTTTATTTGGTTTTAATAAAGGAGTAGCCTTGCATGCAGGTTTATTATTATCACAAGGTGGAGAATTTGCTTTTATCTTATTCGGTCTTGGTAAAGAAACTCAGGTTATTAGAGAGAGTACGGCTAATGTTCTGTTATTAGTGGTGACATGTACTATGGCACTAACTCCATTACTGGCAATTTTAGGAAGAAAACTTGCTGAAAGACTTGATAAACAACTTGGCAAGACTCCAATACAAATTATAGAACTTGGAGCAAGAGATTTAACAAACCATATAATAATTGCCGGTTTTGGTAGTGTTGGTAGAATGGTAGCATTAGTATTGGAAGCTGAAGGAATCAATTATATAGCACTAGATGTTAATGACGAGATTGTAAAAGCAGAAACAGCTAATGGCTTTCCAGTTTTTAAAGGAGATGTATCACAGATTGATACGCTAAAAGCTGTGGGAGCAGAAAGGATTTTAACTCTAGTACTTACAATGAATAATAGTGTTACTATCAAAAAATCTCTTCGAACAATTTCAAGTCATTTTCCAGATCTTGAAGTTATTGTAAGATTAAAGAATCTAGAGAAGGCTAGAGAATTTTATGATGCTGGAGCAACAACAATCATACCAGAGAATTATGAGACGGGGTTACAGCTTGGTGGAACAATTTTAAAATTTATTGGTCTTAGTGAATATGAAATAAATCGTATCAAAGGGCAATTTAGATCAGGTAATTATGTAATAGCTAAACGAGATGATGCTTTGCGTGAATTAGAAGAGAATGATTAAGAATAACCATGGCAATCAAGTTACTAAAGCAACAGTCATATATTTTGATTATAATCTTGACCATTACACCTTTACTAACGATAGCTGATAATCAGAAATTGCCGATACCTAGATTTGCCTCAATAAAGGCTAATGAGGTAAATGCTAGAGTTGGTCCTTCGATAAAAACACCTATAGAATGGGTATTTGTTAAAAAAGGTGAACCAGTAGAAATTATTGCAGAATATGAACAATGGAGGCAAATTCGTGATATAAAAGGAGAAGGAGGCTGGGTACATTCAAGTGTATTGTCCGGTAAAAGATCGGTGATTGTGGTAAGTTCCAAATTAGTAGCTCTGACTCAAGTAGCTAATGATCAACATAAAATTGTTGCAAGAGTAAGTAATTATGTCCGTTGCCTACTTAATAAATGCAAACAAGATTATTGTCAGGTGTGCTGCAAGAATTATACTGGATGGCTACCTAAAACAGTATTGTGGGGAGTATATAAGGATGAATAATATATACCATAGTACATTTTTCTATAATCGTCATAGCAAGGGTCTTTAGATGCCGTGGCGATCTAGATAAACAGCGAAGCTGTTTTTTTAGAGTAATGCTTCGCGTATCTTGGATTGCCACGTCGCCGCTTGCAGCGGCTTCTCGCAATGACGGTTAAGGAAAAACTTGATTATTGAGTTTAAATATCGTTGCCACTTGACAGTTTCACCTGCAGTAAATGATGTTGGTTCAGAAATCACCGTAAGATATAATTAAAAAAACTTATTGTTGATTTTAGCTAAGTAATAATTTAAAATTAAAAATGAAGTAACTGTAAAGTTATTTTGGGGTGTCGAAACCTCCATTTAAGAGCGGTAAGCATCAACCGATAAAATGATGCTCTTCGATTTGCCATGGTCGGGGAGATGCTAGCTATGTTCAAGGCTTGGGGTGTAAACTTCAAGCCTAAAGGCTATCGTAACTGTCTCTTAAAGGTTTTTCGAACTCCCCGATCGCCAAGATATATATAACCTATAAAATTTTCTTTTATCATTTTATCTTTGGCGATCAAAACTCTTAATTATTAAAACATTAGAGAAGGGGTCGCATATGAACAACCAACAAGCCATTATCTTATTATATTCATCACATGCCCGTTTTGAACTCATAAGGCAATCTTTGATCAATTTTTGTAAAGAAAATAATTTTACAATAATAAAAATTATCGACACACCTAATAAATACGATGACAGTATACTTCGCGAATTAATTTATACAGTAAGCAAACAAAATAATTATAATAGCCCTATCAATCTAATCATCGATGACAGTATATTTAGTAATATTTGTTATTTCGTAACTTGGGTGGTAATTACTACTTTATTAGAAGCTAAGCTGATTAATAGGCTTTATATTCAAGAAAATATATTGCATACTACCAATACTGAAAAAGATAAATTTGATAATTTTTTAGCAACTGACATAATAACTGAGCATTATTTATTAAAATTCTGTTTTTCATATTTTAACATTATAATGCATGCTGCTAAAGCAACAATGGATTTCGATGATGAAGAATTACATAAAGGCGGCAATGCATAATATATCGAGGCTTTTAAGTGTTTTTGAGACTTTGTACTTGTGTACATGAAAGTTTATAAATCATTTAGATCAACTGCTATAGCTTCTTTCTTTTCTTTTAGTCTTTCTTCAGCAAGTTTAAGTAAATCTCTATCATCTAATATTTCAACCATTTGTTCGTATAGTTCAGTTGGAACTAAATAAGTCGTTGGTTTATTATGATTCAATAAAGCAATAGGCTCACCACTAGACTTAGCAAGCAATGCTGTAGGACTTTTCTTAAATTCTGATATACTGGCAGTAAGATTAGTATAGATATGATTCATTGTTATACCATGATTAATATTTAATTATATACCTATTATAGTACTTAATTTAGGTTTTAACAATATTTTAATTTTCCAATTTTTGACAAAGCTAGTTGTTTTTCTGATTGGCTTGATAAAGTTTAAACTCAGCTTTTCCTCAGTTTCTTCAAATCATTTGAGTATATTATATCGAATTCAGGTTATTTAAGAGGTATATTTTTAAAGCCTAAAGAAGTAAGCATATGCATGGTTTCCAGTAGTGGTAATCCCATAATATTTGAGTAAGATCCATATATGCTAGGAACAAAGGCTTCGGCATATCCATGAATTCCACAGCCGCCTGCTTTATTGATTCCTTCATCTAGGCTACAGTAAAATTCTATCTCTTGCTGGCTCAATCTTTTAAACTTGACTATGGTTTGCACTAATTTTTGTCGCAGCAGAACTTGTTCGAGAGTCTTTTTTATTATACAGATACCTGTATAAACCCTATGACGCCTTCCAGATAAAATATTAAGGCAATATCTAACATCTTCACTTGTTAAAGCCTTGGGTAGTATTTTTCTACCGTGAACCACAACAGTATCAGCTGCTATAATTATAGCTTCACCACTTATTTTTTTGGCAACAACCTCGGCTTTTTCCTGTGCTAATCTTGTTACCAACTGGTTTGGTAACTCTCGTAAGTACTCTGTTTCATTTATATTAGCGGGAATAATTTGTGTAGGAAATACCTTTATTCTTTTTAGTAATTCAAGCCTTGCAGGTGATTGTGAAGCTAGAACTATAGGTATATTCTGTTGTTTTAAAAAAGTGGATTCTATATTTGACATAAAATATGAAAGACTCTAATGACGGTGGATAACACGACCTTTTGTTAGATCATAAGGCGTCATTTCCACTGTGATTTTATCTCCGACAAGTATCCTAATACGATTCTTACGCATCCTACCAGAAGTATGGGCGATAATAAAATGACCATTTTCCAACTTCACTCTAAAAGTTGCGTTAGGCAAAAGCTCAAGGACAACGCCTTCAAAATTAATTAGCTCTTCTTTGCTCATTACAACTTAACTAAATTATAATTTTTAATTTCTAAAATGGCTTGCCGTAGTGGACAATTTCAGAACCACGCTTGACATAAAATTATAGTTATTCAAACGCTTATACACCAATATTGAAAGAATCTACATTAATATAAAAAATTTGCAAGTAATATAAGGATCACCTCACGAAAAAAGATGTAAAAAATAAAGATTTATAAAAAACTACAATTTTTATCGAAAATATGATAAAGATTTAATCTTAAAAATTTTTCACATTTTAATAGTAAACTAAAGAGATTTTAAATGGCTTATATTGTTGGTAATACAGGTAAATGGGAATATGTTATAGGCGTAGAGGTACATGCCCAAATTTCTTCAAAATCCAAGCTTTTCTCTGCTAGTTCCGCCGAATTTGCTGCTCTTCCTAATTCACAAGTATCTTTAATTGATGCAGCAATGCCTGGAATGTTACCAGTATTAAATGAATATTGTGTCCATCAAGCAATTAAGACCGGTCTCGGACTTAAGGCAAAAATCAATCTTAATTCAAGATTTGATCGTAAAAATTACTTTTACCCCGACTTACCGCAAGGATATCAAATCTCGCAATTCTATCATCCAATTGTCCAAGATGGTTATTTAGACATAGTAACTCAGCAGGGAATAACCAAGAAAATTAGAATTAATCGTTTGCATTTAGAACAGGATGCGGGCAAATCTATCCATGATCAATCTCCGTATTATAGTTTCATTGATTTAAACCGGGCTGGTGTAGGATTAATGGAAATTGTTACTGAACCAGACCTTAGCTCACCGGAGGAAACAGCTGAATTTGTTCGTAAACTCAGGGCTTTGTTAAGATATATAGGAAGTTGTGATGGTGATATGGAAAAAGGATCATTACGTTGCGATGCTAATATTTCAGTTAGGCTTCCTGGGAATCCACTCGGAACAAGGTGTGAGATCAAAAACATAAATTCGATTCGTAATATTATGCGGGCAATAGAGTTTGAAGCAAATAGGCAAGTGAATTTAATCGAAAATGGTCAGACAATAATACAGGAGACTAGATTATTTGATGCTGATATTGGTGAAACTAGGACAATGCGTTTAAAAGAAGAATCTCATGACTATAGATATTTTCCTGATCCAGATCTATTACCAATAGTTTTATCTGAGGAGCTGATAGAGCAATTAGCTCGGGAGCTACCGGAACTTCCGGATGCAAAAATTAAAAGATATATTGCAGAATATAGTTTAAACACATATGACGCTGAGGTTCTTGCTGCTGATGAACAGGTAGCATATTATTTCGAAGCAGCAGTGACATTATGCAATCCTAAGATACTTGCTAATTGGATTATTAGTGAGTTGTTTGGTCAACTTAATAAAAATGCCATTAGCTTAAATGAGTGTAAGATTACCCCAAAAATGCTTGCCCAAATGGTGAAGTTAATAGAAGATGGGGTGATTTCAGGGAAAATTGCCAAAGTAGTTTTTGAAACTATGTTTGAAACTGGCGAGCAACCGGAAAAAATTATTAAAGAAAAGGGCTTAGTGCAAATGTCAGATAGTGGTATACTATCTGCTATAATTGATGAAATATTGTCGGAAAATCCTGATTCTGTTTCTGCTTATAAAAGCGGTAAGGATAAGTTATTTGGCTTTTTTGTAGGACAAGTAATGAAAAAAACTGAAGGTAAGGCCAATCCTAACTTAGTGAATGATTTATTAAAAGACTTTCTGCATAAGTCAAAATAGTTGGTGATTTTGTCGTCGAAACTCGCCTTCGCTCCTCACGTACGTTTATGTACGCTGCGGTACTCGGCTTCGTTTCTTCTAAAAATCTCTCAACTATTTTGACTTATGCTAGGTAAGTCTAAAGGAGAGATTACAATAATTAAAATATTGGGTATTGAATCAAGTTGTGATGATACTGGCGTGGCAATAGTCACCTCAGATAAAAAAATTTTGTCAAATGTTGTTATTTCCCAACATCAAGAACACAAGCTTTTTCAAGGGGTAGTACCGGAAATTGCCGCTAGATCACATTTGCAGAATTTAGAAAAAGCAGTTAGATATGTTTTAGATGAAAGCCATCTTGAGTTATCTGATATAGATGGAATCGCAGCCACTTCCGGTCCTGGCTTGATAGGAGGAGTAATAGTTGGCTCAATGTTTGCTAGGTCCATTGCTAGTGTCTTAAAGAAGCCTTTTATTGCAGTTAACCACTTAGAAGGACATTTACTTACTGCTAGATTAACCAATAAGGCTGAATATCCTTACTTACTTCTATTAGTTTCCGGCGGACATTGTCAATTTGTTGCCGCTTCCTCCCTTGGCAAATATAAAATTTTAGGACAAACTATAGATGATTCGGTTGGAGAGTGTTTTGATAAAGTAGCTAAAATGTTGGGTTTGCCTTTCCCTGGAGGCGTAGAAATTGAGAGAAGAGCAAAATTTGGCGATCCGTCTAAATATATTTTACCAAAACCCATTATCCATCAAACTGGCTGTAATATGTCGTTTTCAGGTTTAAAGACTGCAGTACGCATATTAATATCCAAATTAGAACCTATAGGTGATCAAGAAATTAATGATATAGCAGCCAGCTTTCAATATGTGGTTGGAGAAATCTTGTCAGTAAAAATGCTTAATAGCTTTAGAATGTATGAAGAATTTATAGGTAAGTCGCTATTGCCACAAAAAACTTGCGTGCTTGCCGGTGGGGTTGCTGCTAATGATTATTTGAGGTCTATACTTAAGTATCAAGCTGCAACTCAAGGATATGCACTTTTACTACCCCCAGCACATTTATGCACTGATAATGCTGCTATGATCGCTTATGCTGGGCTAGAACGTCTACAAAACAATCTTACTGACCGACTCGATTTCTGTCCTAGAGCTAAATGGAGCTTAGAGGATTTATAAAAATGGGTATACTCGATGAAAATCAAGAAATGCGTTGTCGTTGTTCAAGTTCTTCGGTGCTCACGTACTAATGTACGCTCCGCTCCTCGACTTAAACACTCCTAGCATTTCTTGATTTTGATCTTCGTCTACCAATCCTTCATTTACGAGCAGTATAATCTAACCTGAATTCGATGTAACAAGTTACATCGAATTCAGTATTATATATAGAAACAATCAGGTTTGAAGCGGCTGCCCACCTGAAGTATCGATATAAGAATTAATAATTCTTATATCGAACTGGGGGTAATCTATTAATTATTCTTCGCCATTTGCTGCTTATTAATAGTCATATAAAACACTAATATCATGCTAATTGAAATGATCAGCATGAATAATGGTAGTTGTATCAATGATCCATCATGCATATGCCCTATTAATCCTGTAAAGCTTGCAACAATTACATAATACATAAAACCAAAAAGTGAAGATGCCGTGCCAGCAAATTTACCATAATCTTCCAAAGCTTGGCTTAAGCAGTTTGGAACTATCATTGTCTTACCTGTCATAATAATACCTAGCCATAATAAAGTTTGTAATAAAGAACCTGTCACATTATCTTTATTAATTAGATTAAAATAGCTAGATAAAAAGAATAGTAGAGATCCTAAACACATAACTTTAATAGCTGTAAAGATAATATTATCAGAAGTTCTTTGCAGTTTATGCATCTTTTTGGATATAAGTCCACCTAAAGCTAAGGGAATACATATAAAGAATGTTATCATACCAAAAGATGAAGTTGAAATATTTAGTCCTGAGATAAAATAAAAAGGTGCTTCAGTAAAATAACCAAATAGCATACCATTCACTGCTCCAATTAAAAATGCTAAACCGAGCAATCTTGGATCTCTGATCATTTTAGCAAAACATTCTTTGTAAAGTGGAATAACCAAACGTTCAGTTCTAAGATTTAGGTTAGTTTCTGGAAGTCTAACTGATATTAACACTATGATAAATATTGCAATCACTATCAGAACAAGAAATACCGCCGACCAATGATAAAATTTTATAACAAAACCACCTATAACTCAATGATAGGTAAGCCACTAGTTTGACTAGTGAGACCATCAAGGCTTGGCCTTTAGATTTAGTATAAAATAAAAAGTTATCATATATAACTTCTTTGGCTTGACGGTCAAAGGAGAAAATATATGACAACATACGAAAGTTTAAATCATTCTAAATGGGATTGCAAATATCATATTGTGTTTATTCCAAAGTGTCGTAAAAAAGAATTGTACGGGAAGGTTAGAAAATATCTTGGGAACGTATTCCATGAGTTAGCTTTTCAACGTGGGAGAAAGATCATAGAGGGGCATATGGTACAAGATCATGTGCATATGCTCATCAAGATTCCTCCTAAATATTCTGTAGCTGAAGTAATAGGCTATATCAAGGGGAAAAGTGCTATAGCCGTTGCTAGGCAGTTTGGTGGACGAAAACGTAATTTTAATGGAGAAAAGTTGTGGGCTAGAGGTTATGCGGTCTCAACTGTAGGATTTGAAGAGAATCAGATCAAACACTACATTAAGAATCAAGAGCAACTTGATAGTTTAGGCTCTGACGAATCAGGAGAATTTTAATTAACAATGGCAGCCCTTTGGGCTGCTCATAACCGTCAAGCCCCTCGCTTTGCGAGGGCGTTCTGACTGGTCCTATATCAGGAGAAAACGCCGTGGCAATAGCTATCGTTGAGAACATTTTACCACGCTCTGCTGGTTTTACTACATCTCTTGCTATAGCAATGCCTAATACTGAGCCAACACTAGCTCCAAAAGCTTGTATAAATCTTGCAGCAAATAACATATTAATATTATCTGCTAGATAACAAATGAAGCATGATAAAGCATAAATCAAAAATCCTGTAAGTACGCAAGGCTTACGCCCATAACAATCAGATAAATTACCCCATATTAAAACACCAATAGCAAAACCGAACAAATAAATAGTAAGTGTGTATTCAGCTAAATTAGCACTAATTGCTAAATCCTTGGCTAAATCAGGAAGTGAGGGAGTATAAATAGTCTCGCTTAATACCGGTATGGTAACCATTAATATAATAATATATAGTGGTGCGACTATGATATTCTCAATTTTATCTAGTTTCATTAATAACTTCCATTGGTTGCAGATATTGTCCTTTATATACTCTAGCATGCTCACCATTCATTTCCAAATCCAATTTTCCAAATCATTTAAGTATACCCTGTCTATTCCAGTGATCTGACTTTTTTAAAAAATTCCTTCATTAAATTCTCAGAAATTTCTGCTGAAAAACCACTATATATTTCAGGATGGTAAAAACAAGATTTACTGTTAAAGAAACGCCCACCATTCTCAACTCCTCCCTGTTTTGGGTCGTTTGCTGCATAAAATAATCTACCTATCCTAGCAAAAGATATTGCAGCAGCACACATTGTACATGGTTCTAAAGTAACATACATATCACAGTCTGATAGATTCTTACTAGATAGAATTTGACAAGATTGATTTATCGCGACAATTTCAGCATGGAGTAGCGGATTCTTTGTTTGTTCAACAATATTATGAGCCTTTGAAATAACTTTGTTACTTATTCTATTAACTATAATAGCACCTACCGGAATTTCATTTTCATTAAAAGCAAATTGTGCTTGTTTTAAAGCCTCCTCCATGAAGAAATTGTTAAATTTGGTTGATGTTTTCACGGTAATTCACTTTTTCCTCATAACCATATGGATCTAGGTGAATAATTATTTCTGCACCTGGAAACTCTAATAACAATGCAATATAAATTTTATCACTAATATAATGAGAACTATACAATGACATATCTCCGTCCATTTCTATGTGACATTGTATAAACGGCTTACTTGCAGCATATCTAGTCTTCATTTCGTGTATACCTTTTACTTCTTTAAATCTAGTAATTATTGAGAGAATTTTTTTTCTATCTTCTTCAGGCATTTCTTCATCAATAAGATTTTTAAAAGCTTTTCTGAATAAAGCATAAGAGGCATATATTATATATATTGCAATACCAATGCCAAATAATGAATCTATGAACCAAAAACGAGTACTTAATTTTATAGAAACAATTACACCAACATTTGTTAGTAAATCTGTAAAATAATGTAATTTATCTACTTTGATTATTTCAGAACTAGTTTTTTTTATCACATAAGTTTGATAAGCCACCAAAATAACAGTTAGGATAATGCACAAATATAGTATATTAATGCCAGATTCTATATTGCTTGGAACTGATCCATCAACAAGAGACCTTAAAGAAGAAAAACCCATAAATAAACCCGAAACAACAAAGAATACTGCTTGTGAAAAAATTGCTAAATCTTGGATTTTTTCATGACCAAATCTATGGTGATAATCAGGTGGCTGCAGTGCAAAACGAATAGTAATCAAATTAAAAAGAGAGGATGAAATATCAAGCATAGTATCAATTAAAGACGCTAGAATAGACTGAGAATCAGTTACCAGCCACGCATAAGATTTAATAAATAAAATGAATACAGCTATACTAAAAGACAAATAAGATGAGGACTTGATTAAAATTTGATGTTCTGAATTAGTCATATAAAATTTTCGATTTTATAGTATAAAATGTATTAGTGTTAGTATATATTAGTGTATAGTATATACTAACCCTAGGGTGTGTCAACGTAACTCTTAAACATATGGTTTTTATGAATTTAACATGCAAAATTATAGCAATTATTTTAGCAGCAACAATGTTGCATGGCTGTACCGGTATGAATAAACAAGGTGGTGGAACGCTAATTGGCGGTGTAGCTGGTGGACTTTTAGGATCACAATTTGGTAAAGGGACCGGTCGTCTTGCCGCAACTGGTATAGGGGCTTTAGCTGGAGCATTTATCGGTGGTCAAATTGGTCAGACTATGGATGAACATGACAGGAAATTGCTAGAGCTAAGTTCGCAGAAAGCATTAGAGGCTGCTCCTAGTGGTCAGAGTGTAGAGTGGCGTAACCCAGATAGTGGTAATTACGGGTATGTAACACCAAGCAAAGCTTTCAAAGACGATAGTGGTCAGTATTGCCGTGAGTATACTCAGGTAGCTGTTGTGGGTGGTAAGCAAGAAAAAGTTTATGGGAAAGCTTGTCGTAGACCAGACGGTCAATGGGAAATTGTGCGTTAAGTTTTATCAAAACTTATCATCGGTTGACCTTTATATCCCGTTTAGAATATAACATCAGGTTAGCACTAGCCTGATGTTTCTATTGTAAGCCCTACCAACTTTTAAATTACCCTTAAGTAAATGGGATAACGTAACAAAATTAGAGAGTGAGAATGAAGCAATATAGTGATTTTTCGAAGATTATTCATCGTGAAGGCTACATATTTATCGTAAGCTTTGCAGTTGTGACTTTTTTACTTTCTACTGTTCATAATAGTTTTGGATATGTAGGATTAGTTATAACGATTTGGTGTATATATTTTTTTAGGAATCCGGATCGATTTACCCCTATTAGTGACGATCTAGTGGTCAGTCCAGCAGACGGAACAGTGCAAAAAATAACTGAGGCAGTTCCTCCTCTAGAACTTGGTCTTGGTAATCAGGAAATGATTAGAGTTAGTATTTTTTTGAATATTTTTAATGTTCATGTAAATCGTATTCCAGCTAATGGAAAGATTTTATCCCTACATTATAATCCAGGAAAATTTTTCAATGCCTCTCTTGATAAGGCAAGTATATATAACGAACGTCAGTCTGTTTTAATGGAAACAAATAGTGGTCATAAAATTGCTTTTGTTCAAATAGCAGGATTAATAGCAAGAAGAATATTATGTGATTTAGAAGAAGATACTGAGGTTAGAGTTGGTGATAGGTATGGTATCATCCGATTTGGTAGTAGAGCTGACGTCTATTTGCCACTTAAAACTACACTTTGTGTTACTGAGGGTCAGACTTCAGTTGGTGGAGAAACTATTATTGCTGATTTTAGGATCAAGAAAACATCTGAACTTAAGTTTGAAAAAAGGTAATATTCTTACTGCTTTAATATAAGTATATAGGTATAAATTGCTTAAAATACACAAAGTTAAAATAACAAAACCAATTCCGTTTATAAAATTGCTTCCTAATTTTATCACTTTATTGGGTCTTGTGGTTGGTGTTAGTGCTATTAAATTTGGATTAGATGGTAGATGGGAAAAGGCTGTATATTGTACTTTAGTTGCAGCTATAATAGATGGAATTGATGGTAGGATAGCAAGAATGCTAAATGCTACTAGTCCTTTTGGTGCTGAACTAGATTCCTTATGTGATTTTGCTAATTTTGGAGTAGTCCCAGCTTATCTTGTATATTTATGGTCTTTTCAACAATATGAATATCAAGTATTTTCATGGGGTTCTATATTATTGTTTATGGTATGCATGGTCTTAAGGCTTGCAAGGTTTAATACTACTATTTTTCAGGAGATACATAATAAGAAAATAAAATATTTTTTTACTGGCGTGCCTGCACCTTGTGGAGCTTTACTTGCTCTAATGCCAATGATTTTGGATTTTGAAGTAAGTAGCGTTTTAGGTATCAATATCCGTAAACATACTATTATGATAGATTTATATATTGTTGTAATTGCTTTTTTACTTGCCAGCAGCCTACCAACATTTTCAACAAAAAATATTAATATAAAACACGAATATTTATCATTAGCGATGATGGTATTTGCTGTTATCATTATAAGTCTTATTATATATCCATGGTATTTGTTACCATCCATTGCCTTTATATATATGTTATCTATACCAGTGTGCTATTTTATTAGTAGGAAATTCTATTAGATTTGTTGCATAATAACTAGGGACAAGTAAGTTAGTCAAGGAGAAGGACTTATTTTTTACAGTCTATGAGTATAACTTTTAATCATTTTTTTGCCAACTCTTCAGGTTAATTGAGTATATACAGTTATACAGAGAATGAATTACCACACCCACACTTATTTTTTGCAAGGGGGTTTCTAATTTCAAAATAGGAACTACCTAATTCTTCGATAAAATCTATTATACAATCAACCATAAGCTGCTGAGATATTTCATCGATAACTACTTTAATATTATCTTTTTCTATAATACAGTCATCTTTTGTTATGTCATTGCTTGAAACTAGAGCGTAATTATAAACAAATCCAGAACAGCCTCCACCATCAACAACTACTCTAAGAACCAAACTTGGATTACTTTCTAATTTTATTAGCTCATCTACTCTTTTAAAAGCATTATCAGTAACTTTTATTGACATGTTCTTATATTATAAAGACCATTAGAATAATCCTAAAAACCTAATTTTGCAAGAGTTTCATTTAAAAACCTTGAAAAGCTTGCTAGGTAATTCTATACTGGCTTTGTTATAAGGAAAAATGCACTCTTGAAGCGGTTGACGCGAGTGCATTTTAACTTTTTTCATCATTCGATGTAACTTGTTACATCGAATTCAGATTAAATAGGAGTTAATATATGCTTGCTTCATATGCAGTAGATCCAGCCAAGAGTAGGGGGAGATTGTTTAATGAATATCCTACATCTTATAGAAATGAATTTGAACGAGATCGGGATCGTATAATTCATTCAAAGGCTTTCAGACGTTTACAATATAAAACCCAGGTTTTTATTAATCATGAAGGGGATCATTATCGAAATCGCCTTACTCATTCGATTGAAGTTTCTACGGTTGCACGTTCTATTGCTAAAACCCTTAATTTATCAAGTGATTTAGCTGAAACTGTAGCTCTTGCTCATGATCTTGGGCATACTCCTTTTGGTCATGCAGGGGAGATCGCACTAAATAAATGTATGGAAGATTATGGTGGATTTTCCCATAATGCTCATTCATTAAAGATTCTTACTAAAGTAGAGAAAAGATATGCGGCTTATAATGGATTAAATTTGACATGGGAAGTGCTAGAAGGAATTGTTAAACATAATGGTCCTTTAATAAATAACATACCTAAATATATAGTAGAGTATGATTTACAACATGCTCTTGACTTATCTCACTATTCCTCAGCTGAAGCTCAAATTGCTTCATTAGCTGATGATATTAGTTATATTTCTCATGATTTGGAAGATAGTGTTGGTGCTAAGATTATTGATTTTAATCATCTAGCAGAAATTAAATTTATTGATCAATATGCTTTTGAAATTAAGTCCAAGTTTAAGGATATAACAACTTCTCGTCTTATTTATGAAATCGTACGTAAATTGATGAGTGATTTAATTACCGATCTATTGCTACAAACAAATGATAACTTACAAAAACAGAGAATAACTACAACAGCTGATATACGACATCTTGATTATCAGATTGTTGATTTTACTGACGAGACAAAAGAACATATAACGGCAATTAGACAATTCTTGTATAATAAAGTATATAAACATAATAAACTGACTTCTATAACTTTAAAGTGTCAAAATATTATACAAGGGTTATTTAGGGTATATATGGATAATATTGATTTATTACCATTTAGTTGGAAGGAATTAATTATACCAGGGGATGTAAAATCCAAAGCTGATATAGTAGCAGATTATATAGCTGGCATGACTGACCGCTTCGCTATTCAAGAATATCAAGATCTTTATTCCTTCAATTTTAATAATATTTGATTTATGAATATATTTAATAAATTACGTGAAGATATCATTAGTGCAGCTAGACAAATATGCGATAATGAAGATGTGTTAAAATTGGCGGCTATAGAAATTCCTAAAGATAATCTCAATGGTGATCTTTCAAGTAATATAGCTATGATTATCGCTGCAAAACAAAATATTAAACCTAAGGAACTAGCTATTAGATTTAAAGAACTATTAACGCCTCTTCCATATATCGCGTCTATAGAAGTTGCTGGTCCAGGATTTATTAACTTTACTATCAAAGCTGATATGTGGCATAACTCTATCAATGATATATTGCTGGATAAGGAGGATTTTTTTAAGATTAATTTTGGTAATAATCAAAAGGTTAATATTGAATATGTATCTGCAAATCCAACTGGTCCTATGCATATTGGTCATGCTAGAGGTGCTGTTTATGGTGATGCTTTAGCCAAAGTGTTAGATAGTACTGGCTATATTGTTACCAAAGAATATTACCTTAATGATGCCGGCTCTCAAGTGGATGACTTAGCTAGTTCAGTTATTTTACGTTATAAACAAGCATTAACAAAAGAAGAGATCGTAATACCAGAAGGGCTTTATCCTGGAGAATATTTGGTAGATATTGGACAAAAGTTGGTGGAAAAATTTGGTGATAAATTATTAACAATGACCGATAGGCAACGTCATGAACTCGTTAAGGATTTTGCAGTAGAAGAAATGTTAGCTATAATTAAGCAGGATTTAAAGGAGCTAGATATTGAACACGAGGTATTCTTCTCGGAAAAGTCACTGCATGATAGTGGTAAGATTGATGAAGTTGTACAAATGCTTACTAAAATAGGACTAATATATGAGGGGCAGTTGTCCCCTCCTAAAGGTAAAATAGATGAATCTTGGGATTCAAGAACTCAGAAATTGTTTAAATCTACGGCTTTTGGTGATAATCAAGATAGACCAATAGAAAAATCTGACGGTAGTTGGTCATATTTTGCCTCTGATTTAGCTTATGCTAAGGATAAAATAGATCGTGGTTTTGATCATCTAGTTTATATTCTAGGTGCAGATCATTGTGGCTACGTAAAAAGAATTGAGGCAATAGTTAAAGCTTTTGGTGGAGAAAAAGTTAAAGTTGATGTTAAGATTTGCCAGTTAGTAAATTTTGTTGAAAACGGTATCGCTATAAAAATGTCAAAACGTAGCGGTAATTTTACTAGTGTACGAGATGTAACAAATGAGGTAGGTAAAGATATAATAAGATTTATAATGCTAACCCGTAAGAATGATATTGCTCTTGACTTCGACCTAGTAAAAGTAAAAGAACAATCAAAAGACAATCCTGTATTTTACGTACAATATGCTCATGTTAGGACAATATCTATACTGGAAAAATCTAAAGAATCCATGCCAAAAGCATATGGTAAATTCTTAGAGAATGAGTATGACTTGTCGTTACTTTCCAGCGAAGAGGAAATAGAAATAATTAAACTTCTTGCTTCATGGTCAAAAGTTTTAGAAATTTCGGCAAAATATTTTGAACCCCACAGAGTAGCTTTTTATCTGATTAATTTAGCTTCAAAATTCCATGCTTTATGGAATTTTGGCAAGGAAAATAATGATTATCGGTTTCTAATTGAAGATAATATAGAGTTAACCACTGCTCGTCTTGCTTTAGCAAAGTCTATTCAAAAGATTATAAAAGTTGGTTTTGATGTTATAGGGGTAACACCTATGAATAAAATGTAATAAAGTATTGTAATTTATAAGTTGATGACTAACCGCACTTTACTCTTACTAATTATTCTCTCAATAATTAGTGGTATTACATATTTAGTTTATACTAATTATAGCCGAAATAGTGGTCAAGTAGTAATAATTTACCCTGATCCATTACCTACAAAAATTAAACCACAAGATAGTGGTGGGATAGTAATACCAAATGCGAATAATATAATTTATGAGAGTTTACAACAAAAAAAGACCAACAAACCTATAATATTACAACCTGAACCGGAAAAGCCATTAAATATTGCTAAACAAAAACTAGCAGAAAGTGATGAAGAACTTGACTCGATAGACACGATTTTATTTAGTATAGTAGAAACTGATCAAGCTAAGTATGAAAAACACAAACTAAGTAAAGATGAAGAAGGAACAGAAACAATTTTACCTAATATAGTAAGAAATGACTTGGTGCAAAAAGAGAATTTAATAGAGCAAAAATTTGTTCCAATAGTTCAACCATCTAATAATAAAGCTGGTTTAAATGTCATAAAAGTTACTGAATCACATCGCAAAATTGATGAAACACAGTTAAATAAGTCGAATCAAGGTGGTTATAAAATTCAACTAGCCTCAGTAAAATCTGAATCAGAAGCTAATCAAGAAGGAGAAAGAATCAAAAAAAAATATGCAAAAATTCTTAATAATACGGTAGTAAATATTAAGAAGATACAATCTAGTACAGGAAGTTTTTTCTATTTAGTATTAGTAGGTAACTACCAAAGTATAAGCCAAGCTAAAGCGATCTGTAAGAAACTATCTGACAATCAGCAAGGTTGTATAATTACTAACCGTTGATGTATTAAAGAAAATTGTAGAAATATAAGTAGTTCAGTGCTATAATTGTAAGATAAGTTAGTGTTCTATTTATTAATTTTTAGGGTAATGAATGTTTAGTAAATATATAGTTAATATTTTTCTTTTTATTATAATGCTAATTTTATCTAGCTGCTCTGTCTACAAAGCTGCTTCTAATGAAGGTATTTCAGTATCAGATATAACTAAATGCCAAACGAAAGGTTGTTTTCTATCTCATGGTATGGAAATTGTTGATCGTCATCAAGAAGAAAATGGAAAATATATGGAAACATATAGGGCTATGGCAAGAAAATCTGGTTTGAATTATTTAAGAGCTGCTGGGCATGGAGTACTTGATGTTATGACTCTTGGAGTATGGGAAGTGGCAGGTACTCCAGTTGAAGGGGCTATATCTAATAACCGAGGTTATATTACAGCTAGGGTTACTTATCCGTATAAAGAAGCAGATAAGTTTGAAAAGATCGAAATTTATGACGCTAATGGTAAGAAGGTTAAGTAAAGTTGGAGTCTAAGTAATCAAGCTGATCAATATCATATCAAAAAAAATATTATATTTATGAACATTAAAATTAAAAAATTAGAACATTCTGTAGATCTTTTGCCCAGTTATGCTACTGAGCATAGTGCTGGTATGGATCTAGTAGCAGCAAATATTGAACCAATCACTATAAAACCACAAGAAGTAAAGTTAGTACCCACGGGAATTTGTATAGCATTACCTAGTCATTTAGAAGCTCAAATCAGACCAAGATCAGGTTTGGCACTAAAACATGGTGTTACCGTGCTGAATTCACCTGGTACAATTGATGCTGATTATCGTGGTGAGATAAAGGTAATTTTAATTAATCATCATCCTAAAGAAGATTTTGTAATTGAGCGTGGCATGAAAATTGCTCAAATGGTTATTGCTAGATATGAGCAGATATTATGGGATGAGGTTAATTCGTTAGATGAAACCTCTAGAGGTTCTGGTGGATTTGGTTCGACTGGGAAATTCTAAATTAACCTGAATTCGATATAAGAATTAATAATTCTTATATCGAATTCAGATTAAATAGATAATTTTTTACTTTAATTCTAAGAATTTGGCAAATCAAGGCAATATCCTATAGCACGGATCGTTTTTATAAATACCTCAGATTCTTTATTTTTTAGAGATGTTCTTATTCTATTTATATGTACATCAATAGTACGTAGATCAATAGCTGTATCTCTGCCCCACACTTTGTCTACAATATCTTGACGGGAAAATATTACTTTAGGTGCTTTGATAAAAAGTTGTAAAATCTTAAATTCTGTTGGTCCTAAACGAATTATCCTGCCGTTATTAGTTACTTTATAGGTAGTAAGATCCATACTTACTTCCTTATATTTTATAACTTTATCTTGTAGAATTAAATTAGATCGTCGGAGTAATGATCTTATTGAAATCATTAGCTGATCTGAAGTGAATGGTTTAGTAAGAGAAACAACAAAGTTATTATCTTCCAAAGTATAATTAGACGGTGATTCTCCGGAATGTAGCAAAAAAATTATTGGTACTTTCTCTAAACCATTAATTTCTCTTAGTTTAGTTGCTATTTCTGTAGCAACTTTATCTTGTACCATCGAATCAACAATAATTATGTCAGGGTGATTTGCAATAGAGGAAGCTATAGCTTTTTCTATTGTGTTAGCCTTAACAAGATTAAACCATGCTCTCTCTATGACATTAGATAAAGAAACGTTAATGCTTTTAGTTGATTCTATAATAAGAACTCTAGGTGGTAATTTATCAAACATTTTAAATACTAATTAAATGAAGACTTTAGGCATGACTAAATTCTTCTCTGTATACCCAAATGATTGAGGGATTGGAGCATAAAACAAGGTATAAGCATGCTAGACATACATGTAAGTAATGTGAAGTACGCAAATCCTCAAAGTTTTTGCTGAGTCAATTTTTTAAAGTAAAAAGAGCATAGTTCAGTTATGCAAGAGTCTAATGTTACATATATTGTGAATTTATTGTAATGATATTAATTTGACTTTTTAAAGTGCAATATTATCGAATTAATTAATAAATTTCTACTAAATTTATTAATATAAGTCTACTAATTTAATTATTTATTTACAATCCGTGTAAAACGGTTATATTTTTGCAATCAAAAGGTATTAGTGATTTATTAATTATGCTCTATAATAAAGATAACACTTGAATTAAATGTTTTTTATTGTTATAAATGGCTTTATTTTATAGCTGGAGATTCTTATATATGGCTTTTTACGAATCAGTTTTTATCATACGCCAAGATATTTCGTCTGCTGATGTAGATAAAATTACCGATGACTTTACTAAAATTGTTAAAGATAGTAACGGTGAAGTTATTAAAACTGAATATTGGGGTTTAAGAAGTTTAGCCTATAAGATTGGTAATAATAAAAAAGGACATTATGTTTTTATGGGGCTTAAAACTGATTTTTCGGTAATAAATGAACTGGAAAGGAAAATGAAGCTAAGTGAAAATATTATTAGGTTTGTTAATATCAATGTTGATTCAATAAGTGCTGAACCTTCGCCGATTCTAAGAAGTAAAGGTTCAGATCATGAAGAAACAGTTGATGTAACAATTAATAAAGACTAAATAGTAATAAAATTGGAAAAGATTAAAATGTTTGAGAATGATGCTGTTGACTCTCAGTCAATGACTAGAATGGTTGATAGAAGTAATAAAAGAGTGTTTTTTAGAAAACGTAAGGGATGTCCTCTTTCTATTTCAAATGCTCCAGTAATTGATTACAAGAACCCTGATTTGTTAATAAAATTTGTATCAGAAGGTGGTAGAATGTTGCCTAGTAGGATTACCAATGTATGTGCCAAAAAGCAAAGAAAACTGAAGAATGCTATAAAAATTGCTAGAATCCTAGCGTTGTTGCCTTTTGTATTTCAAATTTGAGCAGAGGAATAAGATGGAAGTTATTTTGATTAAACCTGTAAGAAAACTTGGAAAGATTGCAGAGATTCTTAAGGTAAAAAAGGGGTTTGCTCGTAATTATCTTATCCCCAAAAAATTAGCAATTAGGGCAACAGAACCTAATAAACAGTTCATAGAAGCCCAAAAACATGATCTTGAAATGAAAGAGCTAAAAATAAGATCTGAGGCAGAAGCTATTAATAATGTTATAAGTGGTAAGGAATTAATATTTATTAAGCAGTCTGCTGATGATGGTCGGTTGTTTGGTTCAGTGAATAATAAAGAAATTGCTGAAAGTTTGTCTAAGGCTTCTTTGCACTTAATATCACATTTAAGTATAATTCTTGAGAACCCGATAAAATCAACAGGTGTATTCGTGGTAGAGGTTAGGTTGCACGCTGAGCTTAGTACAAATATAACGGTAATTGTTGCAAGGTCAGAATCTGAAGCACAAGATTACTCAAGGAACAATAAGCAAGATACTATTGACCTCCTTGAAAGTTCTGATCAACAAGAAACCTCTACTCCTAACGATGTGGAGCAGTTATAACATTTATCCATAGTTAAAGACGTCGATTAGCGAGGAGTCACTTTAGTGGCGACGAAACAACCCATAAAAATGATTATATTGGATTGTTTCGTTGACCTACAGTCTTTTCTCGCAAAAAGCATAAGATCTCATTGGGGAATTGAATCTATGCATTGGGTACTCGATGTGGTATTTAATGAAGATGCGAGCAGCATACGTCAAGGCAATGCTCCTGCAAATATGGTCAGTATCCGAGGGTTTGTATTGAATATTTTAAATAGAATAAAGACAAAAAGAAGAGACCAAACCAAAAATGATGCTTACTATGGGTTGGTCATCAAATAACTTCAAGCGTTTTATTAATGCCTTAATAAAATTTAACTAATTGTTCATCAGGTCGCCGTGGTTATGAAGCCAGATAAAATTAAAAACACCCTCATTATACATTATTATATTAATTATTGCAATACCTATATTAAGTGAAACCATTTATACTCCCTCACTTCCTAGCTTAGCCAAGGATTTGGCAATTAGTGCTAACTTATCTGAATACACACTTACTATTTATTTGTTTGGTTTTGCTGTTGGCGTGTTAATATGGGGTAACTTATCTGATTATTACGGACGTAAGCCTTGTCTACTTGCGGGATTTTTAGTTTACGCCTTATCATGCTGCATTTGTTATTTAGCAGATAATATAAATATGTTACTGGCTGCAAGATTTATGCAAGCTTTTGGTGCTAGTGTTGGTTCAGTATTAGGGACAGCCATAGCTAGAGAGGCAATACCACCAAAAGATCGTGGTAGGGTATTCTCAACTATAACTATTGCTATGGCCTTTGCTCCTGCTATAGGTCCAGTTATAGGTAGTTTTGTAATAAAATTTTATCATTGGTCAGCCGTATTTCTTGTACTAATCGTAATAGCAATATTCATTATGGTGTTAATATCAGCTAAACTTCCAGAAACTAACCAAAATCTAATGGTTAAACGCTCAGCTATTGGATTATATAAAGAATGTTTTAATAAAATGATCAGAGATCTAAGATTTCTCGGTTTTGTATTTTTAGTTGGAGCAGTAAATGGCATGTCATTTGGCTATTTTGCTGAAGCACCTTTCTATTTTATCTCAGGACTAAATATTACCACTTCATCATTTGGTATGATAGCATTATTTCCGTGTATTCCCTTAATTTTAGGTGGGCTTATATCTAAAAAGATGCACCAAATGCAAAGAACCTATGACTATATTATTTTTGCAGGCATTAAGCTTATGTGCTTAGGAGCTATGTTATTCTTTTTATCTAGTTATTTTAGTCTAATTAATAAAGATGATGTAACAGTATCGGTATTACAAACTTTATTATGGATGAGTATGGTTAATATTGGTGGTACGATGGTAACTCCTAACTGTTTAGGTCAGGCTTTGGAAAATTATGGTCAATTTGCTGGCACTGCTGCCTCACTCTCTGGTTTTATGTATTATGTAATTGCTGCAGGTTTTACAGTGTTAATAGGATATATGCATGACGGAACATTGGTACAATTACCATTATTCATGCTGATCATTTCAATTAGCATGATATTAGTGTTTTATATGGCTATTAATAAGCAGCAAATGGTGAAGAATAATTAATAGATTACCCCCAGTTCGATATAAGAACCTAGTATAATTTTCATCAAAACTAAGGATTATTTCTCCCATTTTTCTTAAAGCTTTGTTATAATCATTCTAGTTACAAACCTTTTTTATAGATGGTATACTGCTCGTAGGATCATTTGAGTATACCGCTAGACTTATATCTTAAGAATGTGTTATAAGTAATTAAAGAGGGTGACTTGAATAGACCTTGACTAAAATAGTCGCTAAGAGAATAAGTACCCTCTTTTTGGTAGTTTACCTTGAACAAATTGCAGAAGGCTGCTCTTTTTAAGACCACCTTCTGCAATTTGTTCAAGGTAAACTACCAAAAAGAGGGTACTTATTCTCTTAGCGACTATTTTAGTCAAGGTCTATTCAAGTCACCCTCTTTAATTACTTATAACACATTCTTAAGATATAAGGTCTATTCTATTCAGTTTTTAGGTTCATAACAACCTATTTTGACTATCCACGTTAGTAATACCTCCTCACGAAAGCAGGAACGTCCATATATGACATCCTAGGCTATTAAACCGATGTCTTACATCAAACTGAGGTTATATACCTACTTAAACTTGTACATTTGGTTAATTTATGAAGTCATATACTTTTAAAGAGCATTTTTTAGAGCTAAAGGCTAGGTTCTTACGAGTATTTGCTGCATTCATTATTGGTTTTATTATTTGTTATTGTTTCAGTAACGATATATATAACATTTTATTAGAGCCACTTGCAGAATTAGATCATGCTGATATAAGGAAAGTAATCTATACTGGTCTTACTGAAGCATTCTTTACTTATATAAAACTTGCAGCTTTTGTTTCTTTTGTCATGATTATGCCAATTATCGCTATAGAATGTTTTTTATTTATAAGACCTGGGTTATATTCAGGTGAGAAGAAATATGCAGCTTTTATTCTTTTTATGTCGCCTGTTTTGTTTTGGTGTGGGAGCATTTTTGTATTTTATTTTGTTATGCCGCGTGCATGGCAATTTTTTTTAAGCTTTGAAGATAATAATGCTATTATTCCACTAATTCTAGAAGCTAGAATTAGTGAATATTTAAACTTAGTAATTCAGTTAATTATTGCGTTTGGTATGGCTTTCCAATTACCAATTATTATGTTAATATTAAATTTATTAAAAATATTAACAGCAAAAGACTTAGTGGACAAAAGAAGATCGTCTATAGTAATTATTTTTATTATTGCTGGTATTTTAACTCCACCGGATGTACTTAGCCAATTTGCCCTTGCAATACCAATGCTTTTATTATATGAAACTTCAATTATTATGTGTAAATTTGTAGAAAATCGAGGAAGTTAAATGTTAGATATAAAGTGGATTAGGGAGAATAAGCAGGAATTTGATGATCTACTTATCAAAAGGGGAATTCCCCCAATGTCCGATAAAATTACTAAATTAGATGAAAGCAAACGCCAGCTAACTAATCTTATTCAGCAATTTCAGCATGCAAGAAGAAAGAAATCTAGGGATCTAGGCAACATGCCTAACAAATTTAGTAAGGAATTTGAAGAAATAAAGCGTGATGTGGATCACATAAATGAGAAACTGGAAGAACTGAATTTAAAATTAAATAGTAATCACCAGTTAAACGATATGTTGGAGGTATTGCCAAACCTTCCTGATCCCGACGTACCATATGGCACTGATG
The DNA here is from genome assembly GCF_964030715.1 of Candidatus Tisiphia endosymbiont of Metellina segmentata. Classification (NCBI taxonomy): domain Bacteria; kingdom Pseudomonadati; phylum Pseudomonadota; class Alphaproteobacteria; order Rickettsiales; family Rickettsiaceae; genus Candidatus Tisiphia; species Candidatus Tisiphia endosymbiont of Metellina segmentata. Next base: position 1,250,709 of record NZ_OZ034919.1, on the reverse strand, counting down.
GCAGTATGAATAAACTGCTTAAAACAGTAGGAGACATTACAACAAAACTATCTCTTCCATTACCTAAGCAGCATTTTGAACTTGGTGAAAGTTTAGGAATGATGGATTTTGTACGTACTGCTAAAATGTCTGGTAGTAGGTTTGTGACTCTAAAGGGAGATTTAGCAAAGCTAGAACGTGCATTGATTAATTTTATGATTGATACACATACTCAAGAATTTGATTTTACTGAACTATCTCCTCCATCTTTGGTGCGACCAGCTGCTATGTATAATAGTGGTCAATTGCCAAAATTTGCAGAAGAGTCGTTTGAAACGGTGAATAATTACAGGTTAATTCCAACAGGTGAAGTACCTCTTGTTAATATGGTGGCCGATACCATAATAGCTAGGGAAGAATTGCCTATACGTTATGTTGCTTACACACCCTGTTACAGATCAGAATCTGGAAGTAGTGGTAGAGATACTAGAGGTATGATACGTATGCACCAGTTTGGTAAAGTTGAGTTGGTTACAATAACTACTGCAGAAGAATCTCAGCGTGAACATGAATATATAACTAATGCAGCTGAAACCATTCTAAAAAAACTTGATCTACCATATAGAGTTATGTTGCTTTGTACTGGAGATATGGGATTTACTGCCAAAAAGACCTATGATTTGGAAGTATGGTTGCCTGGTCAAAATCTATACCGTGAGATTTCAAGTTGTTCTAATTGTGGAGATTTTCAGGCTAGAAGGATGAAAGCTAGATATAAAGAATTTGGTAGCAACGAAACCACTCTTGCCCATACTTTGAATGGTTCTGGTTTACCAATTGGTAGGACAATAATCGCAATTCTAGAAAATTACCAAAATGCAGATGGTTCAATAACAGTTCCAGATGTTTTGGTGAGTTACATGGGTGGGTTGGAGCGAATTCATACCACTAAAGAGTATAAATAACATGTATTTGATAGGTATCATTGGTGTTCAAAATAGCTAGCAACTCAAGAAAAGTTGATAAGGATTTATATAATAATTCTGCAGAGGATTTCATTCCAATTGCTTGTCATTATAATGAGAATACTTTGTTAACTAAGAATGGCGAACTACTCCAAACTATCCAAATAAATGGTATCAATGCAGAAAATATTAGCACTAAGTTATTCAATTTACGAGAAGTAGTGCGTAATGCGATTAAGAAAAATGTTCATAATAAAAATTTTGCATTTTGGATACATACTGTACGACGTAAGACAAACTTAGATGACCCAACTCCTTACAATAAATTGTTACCAGCTAATATTCACAATTTATGGCAACAAAAAAATTACTGGGATGATAAATTTGTTAATACCTTATATATCTCAATAATTTATGATTCTGCTAAAATTAAAGTTAAAGATATCAACTCTTTAATAACTTCTTTGTCTTTCGATAAACTTGTCAATTACCAAAATAACTATTTAGATAGTGTTTTTAAAATGCTAAATAGTACTGTTGACAAAATACTTTTGGATTTACAAGATTTTGGTGCAGTAAAGTTAGGAATAAGATTTGAAGGGGAAGAATCTTACTCTGATTTGATGTTTTTATATCGTAGAATAATTCATCTCAACGAAGAATATTGCTTAGTACCGATTGCAAATCTATCTAATGCTTTAGCCTCTAATCAATATGCAGTTGGTAACGATAAGATTGAAGTAATAAGTAGGCATGATAAAAAGTTTGCATCCATTATTTCAATAAAGGAATATCAAGAAGTATCATCAGCTGCACTTGATGGATTCCTACAATTACCTGTGGAATTAATAGCAACAGAAATATTTTACTTCGTTGATAAAAAAGAAGTATCTAAAACATTTGAACAACAGGCATATATTTTACAAGTTAGTAAGGATACTAAACTTGCTGAAATTACAGGAATAGATAAGATAATGAACCTTGATGCTTCAATCCCGAACCAATTTTGTAAACAACAAATTTCTATTGCTATTATAGGGTCAGATTTGGAGAAATTGGATCAATCAATTGCCCAAGCATCTAAGGAACTTGCTAAAATTGGTATTGTCCATGTGCGGGAAGATATAAACTTAGAGCAAACATTTTGGGCACAGCTCCCAGGGAACTTTTCCTATGTTAGGAGGCTCGCTCCCACAATTATAGAAAATACCGCCGCTTTGGCCTCATTACATAATTTCCCGACCGGAAACCAAAATAACATATGGGGTAAAGCGGTGACTTTGCTTAGAACAGAAAAAGGAACTCCTTACTTTATGAATTTTCATGCTAAAAGTAATAATAGAGGAAATACTTGTATTTTTGGCACAGCTAATACTGGTAAGACTGTACTAACAAATTTTTTAATTTCTGAAGCAACTAAATACAAGCCAACAATATTATATCTTTCCAATAATAATAATTCAAAGATTTTTGTTGAATCAATTGAAGGGCAGTGGTTTGAAAAGGAGAAGAACCTAATAAATCCATTTCTACTAGATGATACTCTAGAGTCAAGGCATTTCGTTATCGAATTTCTTAAGATAATTTGCAATCATTCTTTTTACCCTCTAACCAAAGCAGAATTAGCTTTTCTAGAAAACTTCGCTGATAAAATTTGGACTTTAGATAATAAAGATCGTAATTTTTCCTCCATTTTAAAAACAATGGACTTTTCTATAGAAGATGGAGACTTAATTAAACTAAGGTTGACTGATTATACAAAAGGAGGATTATATGATGGTATATTTGATAGTGATAAATTCCCTTTATCTGAAGGCGGCATAATCGGATTTAATTTGTATCCTTTTTCTGGGAAGTCTTTTACTGAACGTTTTTATCCAACAGATAGAAAACTTCTAGAAGATTTTTCAATGAATTTGACTAAGCATAATAGTTTATGTGCAGGATTAATATATGCTTTTAATTATCACTTAACTATTATAGGGAAGAGTCCAAAAATATTAGCAATAGATAATCTAGATTCCTTGTATAGACCGGAAAATTTTGATAACATATCACAAATGATTTCTGATAGATTGCTGAGTAATAATGGAATAATGGTTAGTAATTTTAATTTTAGTTATCTACAGTCAACAAAAACAAAGGTGCTACAGAATTGGTTGGATTTAATAGACACTAAAATAATTTTACCATCAGAAATAAAATCACAGTATTTAGAACAAATTTTAGGGTTAAATGAATCAGAAATAAATAAATTATCGAAATTTACAATTGCTTCTAGAATGTTCTTAATAAATCAAAATAATCAATCTATTGCTTTAGAGTTAAGTATAGGAAGTTTAATTGGCATTATCAAGATTCTATCCTGTAGAACCGAGGAATTAAAAATATATCAAGAAATATTACAACAATATCCAGGACATCCTGATAATTGGATTAATCCTTTGTATATAGCATTAAATCATATTTAGTTGTGAGAGGAGTTTGGTGCTAAAAAAATATTATCTAGCATTTTTTTTGTTGATTTACTCTAGCAAGAGTTATTCTTCATTTTGGGATGGAGTTGCACAATGTCTAAGTGATCCTTGCAATTGCGGGTATAGTGAGATAAATGAAACATGGAATGGAAGTATAAAACGAACAATAAAGCCAAATCCTATATGCCCACCATGGAATAGGCGGGATGGACGTGATACAGATAATTGCTTGGTTCAATTTAACCCTCCTGAGATATTTATTGGATTTTATCTTCAGCACTGTGCGGAACGTACACCAGAAAGCTCTTATTTTTCACCAAAGATTCGTATAAGAACTCAAAGTTGTAATGCAGTTGCATGCTGGAATCAATCCACTACTTTGAATTGGGATGGTGAATGCATAATATGGCCTGGGGCTTATGCCCTACCCTTACTCAGAATTTGTGCTAGGGTTGCTGTTCCTGCAGTTGCACCAACAGCCTTGAATAGTAAAGGAACGCCAGCAGACCCTGGTTATACACCTGGAAAACATTTGAATGATGTTGGCTTTACAGAAGATGATAAACCGATTATTGGAAGTGATGGAAAACCGATCGTTGGAGATGATGGAAAACCGTTTAATAGACCAAAGCTATGTGCATATAGTGATCCTGGCTTGGTAAACCTCGTCTCAGCTACCGGAGTTCACTTAGATCCGATGGACTGGAATCCAATAAGACAACCTCTTCATAAAACAGATGAGTTACACCCTTTTGCAAAAATTCTAAAGTTTTTAATAGACATTAAGTCTAGTATGAGTATATCAGTACTATTAGGTAAGTTATTAGACATGATTGCTTCTGACAATACACCAGGTCTTGATGTTATAAAAGAAATAGTTAAATGGATAGGATATATTTTTGAACAACAATGGATGTATGAGGTGGCAAAACAAATAGTAGAAGCACTTGGTGCACTAAATCGTTCTGTTGATGACTACCAATTTGGTTGCGTTGAATTACCATTAGGTCCTTTTCCACCACCATATTGCCCTAAATTAAAACAGTTCATTATTACTCCTACGACAAAGCTTGTATGCAGTAAAAAGAAAGGTAATTTATTTGTTCAATCTTCAAATGCACCATGTGTGGTGTCTAAATTAAGAAATAATTTTATTCATAATGTCGTACGTGTTAGTTTAGACAATCTTGTCCCTCTTTGTAGAAATAAAGAAAATCCACAAGAAACCGATAAATGTGTAGTAATAGATAATCTTGGTCCATTTTCTTCAGCCAAAGGAATTCATATTGCTACCATTCAACGCGATGCAATAAAAAAATGTTCAGCTAATGATAAAGAACGTTGTGTTAACACAAAAATTCCCTTTGAATGTACTATTGAGGATGGTTGCAAAGATGGCTTTAGGATAGTTTACGCACAAAAAGTAGGTGATCATTCTGCACCAAGTAGTTACTATGTTGATGATTTACCTGATTGTAATAGCGAAGAAGCAAATGGTAAGATTACTTGTCAAGAAATATGGGGCATAAATATTGGTGAGTTTATTGATGTTAGTCTTGCATTTCCTCCTATACAAGGTCAAGATCCTACAAGTTTACTACCGCTCAAAAAAACCTTTAAGCTCAGAGATAATGTCAGTGACAGGACTTTTGTTGCTTCAATTACTAGGAATACTATATTGGATACTACCTTAAATCCTAATCTTCGTCGTGATCCAAAATCTATTTGTGTAGCGGAAGGAGATAACTTGGTTGGTTGTGAAGACAGAGTAACAGATGGTTACCAAATCCTAACCTATCCATGTGGAGGACTTCCTGGAGTTACTTGCCATAATAATAGCTATTATAACCCTCAATTTATTGCGTCAATAGTGTCAGACGATAAAGGGAATACTGTTGATTCAACTAGTACTGTTATTACACCATTGTCGGTTACTCAGTCAATAGCAGGCGAGACAGAAGCAATAATAAATTTAGCAGGATTTAATTTTACTTCCTTCATGGCATATATTTCTAATACCCCCCCCACTATATATACTGCTATGCCATTTTCTGGCAAAAAATCTATGAATCCTTTAACGATATATGGTAATTATAAAGACGACAAGATCCCCTATGATGCTAAGACAGGAATTCCTACTACAGATTCTGTATATTTAAAGGGTCTTGAATATATAAATGGTAAATATATTCAAGGTGCAACGCATGGTTGTTTACAATTAAAAGATATAGACAAATGTATTCCTGGAGTAAATAATACTAACTGTGTACTAGCAAGACTACTTGAATCAGATACAGTTGATTGCTCAAAATTTAAGACAAAAAGTATGCAATACCTAGGTCTGCAAATCTGTCAGGATACTCATACTGGTTGTAACTCTGCGGAGACTATAGACGATCTTAAGACAAAGGGTATTACGATTTATAAATGTGATAACTCTATGTATTGTTATAAAAATAATCGTAAGCCAAATGTTGAAGTATGTAAAGTGTCTGTAGATAGTAATAATAGAATCGATCCTTCCCTGTCACTAGGTCCTACAATAAACATTGATGGGCAGCATTATACTGCTAAGTTTAATGAGCAAGGTATTCTTGTCGATAAGGATGGTATTTCTCTTGACAAAACTGCTGCAATCCGAGATAAAACCCCACAAGAATTAGGTTTTTGTACTTCAGTTCTTGCCCCTAAATGTCAAGCAATTACCACCCCAACTAATGACAGTGGTAATGCAACATGGTCTAGCACAGAAACAGATGATCCTGACACAAAAATAGGTGATTTGGCACTAGGTACTTGTAAGCCTGGTTGGGTATTAATTGATCCGAATAAACCGCTACAACGTTATTGTCTATCAAATATCGATACTAAAACAGTGACCTTTGAAGCCTTACCGGACGGTGTTGGATGTAAAGAGAATACTGGTCTTAATTTCCAATATACAAGTGATAAAAAAGATTTCCCTGTTAACAATAACTACGATACTTTAACTAAGGTTGGAACCTTTATACTTGGTGGACCATACCGTTCTGCAGCACATACTTACGATACATTTTATTGCGTAAATTATGAGTTTGATATACCAAATACTAACATGCTAAACTCTTTCACCATAGGTGGTACTGGCTCATATTATGATGATTACATAATGATTAAAGTCAGAACGCCCTCGCAAAGCGAGGGGCTTGACGGTTATGAGCAGCCCAAAGGGCTGCCATTGTTAATTAAAATTCTCCTGATTCGTCAGAGCCTAAACTATCAAGTTGCTCTTGATTCTTAATGTAGTGTTTGATCTGATTCTCTTCAAATCCTACAGTTGAGACCGCATAACCTCTAGCCCACAACTTTTCTCCATTAAAATTACGTTTTCGTCCACCAAACTGCCTAGCAACGGCTATAGCACTTTTCCCCTTGATATAGCCTATTACTTCAGCTACAGAATATTTAGGAGGAATCTTGATGAGCATATGCACATGATCTTGTACCATATGCCCCTCTATGATCTTTCTCCCACGTTGAAAAGCTAACTCATGGAATACGTTCCCAAGATATTTTCTAACCTTCCCGTACAATTCTTTTTTACGACACTTTGGAATAAACACAATATGATATTTGCAATCCCATTTAGAATGATTTAAACTTTCGTATGTTGTCATATATTTTCTCCTTTGACCGTCAAGCCAAAGAAGTTATATATGATAACTTTTTATTTTATACTAAATCTAAAGGCCAAGCCTTGATGGTCTCACTAGTCAAACTAGTGGCTTACCTATCATTGAGTTAATAATCAGCTTATTCATACTGGTCCTGATAACTTTAACTCTATGGAATGTAGAAATTACAATGCTGACCGTACTCACTGTGATGTTTACATTTCTAGAAATGGCAAATTTGTAAAAGCATCCGACATAGGTAGAGCTAATAACCTAGCACAACTTAATCTTATGCCACATTTACAAAATGGTAAAAATAATATTAATACTTGTGTGGGAATAGTTGGTGGAGGAACTTTAAATGTTACTATTAAATATCAACTGAAATAACCTGAGTTTGATAAAGACATCAGGCTATCACCATTACTATTAGTCAACAGACCTCTTTCGAAACTCTACTTCTGCTGGTGATTTGGACAATGATGCGGTACTCGAATCCGTAACGGAATTAGAGTACGCTGCGGTTCGAGGTGAAGCGTCTCCTTCAAATCCCTCAGCATAAGCGAGTTTCGAAAGAGCAATTATCTTTTATCTAAATTTTATAAAAATAGATAAATATTATTTAATAACAAAAACACGTTTTTGTTGAATAAGTTTATGGCACACTTCAAGTAACTTACGCATACAAGCAACTATCGCAACTTTCTTAGGTTTAAAATTATTAACAAGCCTATCATATAAAATTTTTAAATATTGGAAACCATTCTTACCAGCTAATACTGCCATGTATAAAGCATCTCTAGGTATTTTCCTGCCTCCTCGAATAAATCTTCGTCCTTGCTTATTACCACTATCACGAGCATATGGAGCTATACCAACAATTGATGACAATTCATTGCTACTATAATTTTTATCCCCTAATTCAGGTACAAAACTAATTAGTTTTGTAGCTAAACATTTACCAATACCAGGTACAGTCTCTAATATTTTTACCTTCTCTTTTAACTCTTCTGACTCATCTATTGTTTTGTTTAACTCAATGATAGGTAAGCCACTAGTTTGACTAGTGAGACCATCAAGGCTTGGCCTTTAGATTTAGTATAAAATAAAAAGTTATCATATATAACTTCTTTGGCTTGACGGTCAAAGGAGAAAATATATGACAACATACGAAAATTTAAATCATTCTAAATGGGATTGCAAATATCATATTGTGTTTATTTCAAAGTGTCGTAAAAAAGAATTGTACGGGAAGGTTAGAAAATATCTTGGGAACGTATTCCATGAGTTAGCTTTTCAACGTGGGAGAAAGATCATAGAGGGGCATATGGTACAAGATCATGTGCATATGCTCATCAAGATTCCTCCTAAATATTCTGTAGCTGAAGTAATAGGCTATATCAAGGGGAAAAGTGCTATAGCCGTTGCTAGGCAGTTTGGTGGACGAAAACGTAATTTTAATGGAGAAAAGTTGTGGGCTAGAGGTTATGCGGTCTCAACTGTAGGATTTGAAGAGAATCAGATCAAACACTACATTAAGAATCAAGAGCAACTTGATAGTTTAGGCTCTGACGAATCAGGAGAATTTTAATTAACAATGGCAGCCCTTTGGGCTGCTCATAACCGTCAAGCCCCTCGCTTTGCGAGGGCGTTCTGACTTTTTATCAAGCTCAGCTATTTCATTCTGTAAAAATTTAATGAGCTTTTCTATACTCTCTTTATCAATACCATCAATGCTATGATGTAGTCTTTTCTTTTCATTGCTAAGCATTAATACTAAATCTTCTCGTCTTTGTTGACATCTCTTCAAAGTCTCTGTGATTCAACTTGATATATATAATTCGCTGAAAGCTGCATCTTATCCGCATAATATGCTAATTTAAATGCATCCTTCCTATCAGTTTTACACAAATTCACCGATTTACTAAAAGAATTAAAACTATATGTATTGACCTTATGTATTTGTTGGTTATTATTATCCAGCTTTTGACAAATCTCAGCTTCGTATCCTCCAGTAGGTTCACATATTATTAGCTTAATCTCTTGCTCTTTTGCTAATTTAATCATCTCTTCATGACCAGCTGCATCATTGGCAAAACGATGATATTTAGGTTTATCGCTTGTATTATATACACATATATCAAGCCAGTTTTTACTTACGTCTAGACCTATTATTTTATTCATGATATAATCTCCTTCTTCTTATTGTGCAAGGCTGCTCTTTTTAAGACCACCTTCTGCAATTTGTTCAAGGTAAACTACCAAAAAGAGGGTACTTATTCTCTTAGCGACTATTTTAGTCAAGGTCTATTCAAGTCACCCTCTTTAATTACTTATAACACATTCTTAAGATATAAGGTCTAATTTAGGAGGATTGGTTTAGTTGCAACGCAACTAGCTGTGAATAATTTAATTTGTGCTAGACATGTTGCTACAGCAGTTTCAGTTCGGAGGATATTTGACCCTAGACTTATTGATAAAGTATTAGGTCTTAATGAAAGCATTTGGAGTTCATTTTGTGAAAAACCACCTTCTGGACCAACAACAACTGAAAGATTTGCCGAAATATCTGATGAGTATATAGGCATGATTTTTAATAAAGTATTATTTTCATCTTCATTTTCATTGGCATATATTATAGAATTATCTAAAGTTTGTTCTAGGAAAAGACTAAGTGATACTACTGGCATAAGAATGCAGGGTATTAAACGCTCGGACTGCTCTGTAGATTCGATAATACATTTCATCAATCTTTGAGTATTAACAGTGCGAAATTGAGATCTTTCAGCGATTAGTGGAATAATTTTTGTTACCCCAAGCTGTACAGCCATATCTATGGCATCCAACATTCTATCACTTTTAATAATAGATATTCCTAAAGTAATACCAATTGCAATAATTAACGCAGTGGTGTAAAATGGGTTTTTAACTGATAAAGGTACTCAAATGGCTAGGTTAATATTACCGCAAGGTTTTCATGGTCATGATTTTATAAAAATGATGAAACATGAGCCGCATGGTCGAAATCGTATACGTTTATTGGCGATGTATTACCTTCAATTAGGCAAATCTTTTAAAGCCATATCTGAAATAGTGAAGTCACACTGGAAAACTGTGCAATCATGGCTCAGAAGATTTAGGAATCATGGTTTTGAAGGATTATTTGAATCACAAAGAAGCGGTGCCCCTAGGAAGATTAACACTATACAAGAGTCTACTCTTTTTGATAAAATCAATACGCTCAGTGAAAGTAAAACTGGTGGGTATATAACTGGAAAGGAGCTACATATCATGTTACTTGAGGAATATGGTGCTAAATGTACTTTAAAAACAGTCTACAATACTATGCACCGCCTTGGTTTTAGCTGGATTACTTCTCGTTCAATGCATCCAAAGTCAAATCAAGAGACTCAAAATACATATAAAAAAACTTCCCAGACATGCTAACAGAATTATTACCAAAAAATATCGATAGATGTAAAGTTGATATATGGTCTCAGGATGAAACTCGAGTTGGGCAACAAGGTAGCTTAACTCGTATATGGGCTAAGCGTGGCACTAGACCCCGTAAAGTTCGGCAACAGCAATTCATTTCAACATATATTTATGGAGCTGCTTGCCATGATACAGGAGAAGCTTTTGCATTAATTTTACCATATGCAAATACACAGGCAATGAATAAATTCTTAGAAGACCTTTCTCGCAGTATTCAAGGCAACCGACATATAGCTTTACTAACGGATAATGCAGGTTGGCACACAGCCAAAAAACTAACTGTGCCAAGCAATATCACTTTGATACCGCTTCCGCCCTATGCACCGGAACTTAATGCAATGGAACAAGTTTGGGAATGGATCAAAAATCATTTCTTGTCTAACCAATGTTATGGTGTATATGAAGATATCGTCACTATGGCTTGTTACGCTTGGAATCAATTTGCTCATAATGTAGATTTAGTAAAATCAATTATGTATAGAGACTGGATAAATACACCGTGTTAATTATTGCAATTGGTATAAGTTCAGGTTCAACTGTTGCTTTTCTTAAAATATTAGTAAGTCCAACATGTAAATTGTTTTTTGTAATACCAGTAATTTGTGCTATAAACTCACCATCTGTGCCGTTAAAAATTCTAAAATGATCGCCAACCTTTAGTCTTAATACTGTTTTAAGGTAGTGACTATGATCTTCTGCAAGATTTAACGAATAATTTTCAATTAGTTTGATATTGGTATATATTCTGTGAAGACGAGCATTTTTCATAATTTTAACTCCAACGATCAATTACTATGTTAACAAAAATTTTAGTTAACATAGTGGAGTAAAAAAGTTGCTATAATAAGAAATGATTGTATTACTTTACTAATGATTTACAATACACTTTGATAAAATCTCATATGCCTGTTTTGGCGTTAGACTTAATATTTTTGGTGATTTTTTTAAACATTGCATAAACATATTAGGGTTCTTTTTATAAAGTTCAACAAACTGATTATTGTTACGATCCATTGAGTTAAACATTTGCGGCGTTTTAGTGTAGAGCTTAAAAAGAATACATCCATCATTATAGTTCATAACTGCTAATAATTGTGCCATAGCCCCAGATGTTTGGAAATGTTGCCAATCTATAGGAGTGTTCCACTTTCCTCCCCAAACACTAAAACCATTCTTAGCAAAAAGATCGATTATTACTTCACTCATTCCGGGTCTAATATTGGTTCGATTGAGATAACTTGATCCTGCCGCAGGCTTCACAGCAACTGCCCCTGTCTGATTTATATCACTTGGAATAGAAAGGTAAGGATTTTGAATTGGATTAATGTCAATTGCAAGACCATATGAATGTATAGAAGGTAAGCCCCCTCCTGTAATTTCACGACAATTGAAACTGGAGCTATTATTATCTGCCATACTTTTGTCATCATCACCATCATAATTTTCAACAGTACGTGCTTTAGCGATAGGGTATTTTAAGGCATATATTCTTTTCAAAATGACGACAACATGCTCAGAAGCAGCATCAAAAACAACTAGTTCTCCATCATGATGTATTACAGAATTAAAATCATAATAAGGGAATTTAATAAGTCTCAATCGATTTAGATTAACTGGACATCCATCATGCCATACTTTCTTCTTAATCATTTCTTGTTTCGATACTTCAGATAACGGCTCTACTGTAAAATCAGCAGCTCCTACTTGTGATATATTTATAAAAAAAATATATAATAATATTATTATTAGCTTATACATAATAATAGCACCCAAAATATAGTAATATATTCTAAAAACCTCAATTCTGGATAAGAATTAGTTAATTCTTATCCAGAATTGGCTTTAATATAAGGAAAAATGCATTCTTAAAGCGGTTTTGCGAATGCATTTTAATTTATTAGCAAATGAAATATTTAACAATCAGGCGTCAAACCGCTTTAAGCCTGATTGTTTACATTCTCATTCCAATTTCGGATTAATTGCATTAATCCGAAATTGAGGTTAAAAAGTATCCTAAACCAGTAAAAGAGTCAATCATTTATTATTAGAGGGAGTTGGTAAACTAAATGTCATATAATTTCACCTTATGCGGAATATAGAAGAGATTGAAAAAACTGCAATATAGAATATACTAAATACAAAAATTGATTACAATGATACAACACTAGCATTACTCCGTCATTGCAAGGAGCCACTTTAGTGGCAACGAAGCAATCCAGAAAATTGACTAAAAATGGATTACTTCGTTGGTTCATATCACGTCTCCTCGCAATAACGCCAGTTTACTATGGTTAAATGCTAATAGGGCTAGCTATACAAATTAGTACATTTATGGATAACAAAAAAGACACTACCATAAAAGATGAAAAAGAAAAGCCAAAGGAAATAGGTGGTTTTAAAGGTCAAGAACCCACTACCCACGGAGATTGGCAGCATAAAGGTAGAGTAACTGATTTTTAAAGAATTTATGCCAAGTTTTCATCAAGCCAAAATCCTACCATATAATGTACAAGAATTATTTCACTTAGTTCTTGACGTAAAGTCATATCCCGAATTCTTACCATGGTGTAGGGCGGCTAGAATCATCTCAGAGAGTGAGAATCAAATTATAGCTGAATTAGTAATTCAGTTAAAAGGTTTTTCAGACAATTATCAATCAAGAATTATATACTCAAATGATTTGAATAAGCAAAGATATTCCATTGAAGTAGAGGCAATCTCCGGACCATTTAAATATTTAAAAAATTTATGGCAATTTTCTCAAGAAGATACTGGTAGTAAAATAGAGTTCTTTATTGATTTTAAGATGAAATTTGCAATAGTTGACAAGTTAGTTAATATATTTTTTACTGATGCTACTGAAAAAATGGTTGATGCATTTGAAAAAAGGGCAGATACTATGTTAACTAAAATAAACTTAGCAAACTACTCTTGAAATAGGGATCAAAATAGCCTAAAAGGCTATTAGATACTATAGATTTCTGCCTTCGTGGGAATGACATCATGCGAATTCGGGATAAGAATTAACTAATTCTTATCCCGAATTGGGATACATCGAGAGTGTATTTAGGGTTTACATAGAAAATTTATAAAACCAAGAGTTTAATTTATGTCCTCTTTGCAATATAAACGAGTCCTATTAAAAGTTTCTGGCGAAGCCTTAATGGGCAACAAACAATTTGGTCATGAGTACTCTATAATCTTAGGAATTGCTGAAGATATAAAGGAAGCAATTGATCTTGGAATAGAAGTATGTGTGGTCGTTGGCGGTGGCAATATTTATCGTGGCACTGATGTCTTATTTGGCATGGAAAGAGCTGCTGGTGATTATATTGGCATGCTTGGCACAGTAATAAACGCACTTACTCTACAAAATATTATGGAAAGTTTGGGTGTTCATACTAGAGTCCTTTCTGCAATCCCTATGATGAGCGTTTGTGAGCCTTATATACGTCGTAAAGCAAAAAAACATATAGAAAAAGGTAGAGTAGTAATTTTTGCCGGCGGTACTGGTAATCCATTTTGCACTACTGATAGTGCAGCTGTTTTAAGAGCAATTGAAATGAGCTGTGATTTATTACTAAAAGGTACTAAGGTTAATGGTGTATATAATGCAGATCCGACAAAGAACCTTAATGCAGTGAAATATTCTACTATAAGTTATACTAATCTTTTAAAAGATAATTTACAAGTTATGGATATTGCTGCTATTGCTGTGGCTAGAGAAAACAACTTGCCAATTAAGGTATTTTCTATTAAAGAGAAAGGTAATTTTGCAAAAGTACTGCAAGGAAAAGGTGAATATACAAAAATTCAAGAAGGTGAATAAAGTATGGTTAAAGCAACTATACGTAAAGAATTACAATCAAAAATGGATAGTTCGATAAGAGTATTAGATCACGAACTCAAGGGACTCAGAACTAGTCGAGCTTCAGTTAACTTAATTGACCCTGTATTGGTTGAAGCATATGGCGATAAAGTACCATTGTCGCAAGTAGCAAGTCTCTCAACTCCAGATGCACGAACTATTACTGTACAAGTGTGGGATAAATCTATAGTAAAATTTGTAGAAAAAGCTATTATAGATACAAATTTGGGTCTAAACCCATCATCAGATGGACAGCTAATAAGAATCACAATACCGTTACTTACTGAAGAACGCCGCAAAGAACTTGTTAAATTTGCTCACAAATATGGAGAAAATACTAAAATTGCCTTGCGTAATATAAGAAGGGATGGTAATGAAGATTTAAAAAAGTTAGAAAAAAACAGTATCATAACTGAAGATGAACAACATAACCTATCAGAAGAAATCCAAAAATTAACTGATGAGTATAGTAATAAAGTGGACTTGCATGTTAAACAAAAAGAACAAGAAATACTGACTATTTAAGTCTAAAAATAGGTGTCATTCCTCAAAGAGATGCCACCTAAATGACTTAGGTATATTTTTTCATAAATAGCCATAAACTATTAGTGCAAACATATTTCATGCTATAATGACTATAATATTTAAGGTATATAATGATTACAAATGAAGAAGTACAAAAAATAGTAAAACTTGCTAGGTTTAATTTTACCCAAAAAGAGATAAGCAGTTTTGCCCATCAATTAACTGAGATGATGAATATGATCAACATTTTAAACGATGTAGACTGTAGTAACGTTGAACCACTTACTTCTGTTTGTGATATGCACCAAAGAATGCGAAAAGACCAAGTATTGTATGGTGACATTTCTGATGAATTATTTGCTAATGTGCCTAATGATAAGGCAGAACTTGCCAAAGAAGTAAAATGTTTTGTTGTCCCAAAAGTAGTAGAGTAAAATATGTCGGAAATTATAAAATTAACCATCACACAAGCCCTTAAAGCCTTAAAGAATAAAGAATTTTCGTGTGTTGAGCTGACTAAAGCACATATTAAAGAAATGGACAAACATAAAGAGTTAAATGCTTATATTACTGAAACTACAGATATTGCTTTAGAGCAATCTAAAATTGCTGATCAAAATTATCATAATGGAATAGCAAGATCCTTAGAAGGAATTCCTATTGCTGTAAAAGATCTTTTTTGTACAAAAGGAGTACTAACTACTGCCGCCTCAAAAATACTCAGCAACTTTGTACCAACATATGAATCTACTGTAAGTAAAAATGTTCAAGATCACGGTACAATAATGCTTGGTAAGGCTAATATGGATGAATTTGCCATGGGATCGGCTAATATTACTAGCTATTTTGGTAACGTTATTAGTCCTTGGAAAGCGATAGATGCACCTACAACTCCGGTAGTCCCTGGTGGATCTTCTGGAGGCTCGTCAGCTGCTGTCAGTAGCTTTTTAGCTATGGCAGCTCTTGGAAGTGATACAGGAGGTTCTGTTCGCCAACCTGCCAGTTATACTGGGATTGTCGGATTCAAACCAACATATGGTCGTTGTTCTAGATATGGTATGATTGCTTTTGCCAGTTCGCTTGACCAAGCTGGAGTACTTACAAGAACTGTTGAAGATACTGCTTTAATGCTACAAGCCATGATTGGTTTTGATGAAAAGGATTCTACTTCTATAAACTCTGAAATACTAGAGCTAAGATCGGCATGTAATAGTAGTGCAAAAAACATGAAAATAGGTGTACCATTTGATATTATGAAACAAGATGGTATACAACCGGATATTATTAAGATGTGGCAGCATACTATTGATATTCTAAAAAACGATGGGGCAGAAATTATTGATATTTCATTACCCTATTCTAAATATGCTCTAGCTGCATATTACGTTATAGCACCTGCTGAAACCTCATCTAATTTATCTAGATATGATGGTATAAGATATGGAATCAGGGTAGGAAATGAGGGAATATCCATTGAGGAAATGTATGAAAAAACAAGAACTGCTGGCTTTGGTGCTGAAGTTAAAAGACGTATTATGATTGGTACTTATTTACTTTCATCTGCTTTTATGGATGCTTATTACTTAAAAGCCCAAAAAATAAGACGCTTGATTTCAGATGATTTCAAGAAAGCTTTTGCACAAGTTGAAGCAATAATTTTACCATCTGCACCATCCGAAGCTTTTAACTTAGGTGAGAAACAAGATAATCCTGTGACAATGTATTTAAACGATTTATTTACTATTCCAGCTAGTCTTGCCGGTCTTCCTTGTTGCTCTGTACCTGCTGCATTATCTTCTAGAGGTTTGCCTCTTGGCATGCAAGTAATAGGAAAAGCCCTTGATGAATATAATACTCTAAAGGTAGCAGCAGCAATTGAGCGTGGTTCAAGAGATATTAGTTTTGTATATTCTAATAAACGCTAAAGTTATCGGAGTTAATTTGATTATTAGAGCTTAAAATGTCCGGGTTACCGATCTTATCAATAAGTATTTTTTTGCCTTTAGTAAGTGCATTATATATTCTGCTATTTATCAACCAAAGTAGGTCAGTAAATAAGCAAGCCCAAAATAAACAAGTTTATGCGATGTATGTCGCAGTTTTAAGCTCTATCCTAACCCTAATATCTACTATTTATTTATTAGTTCAATTTGATAATACATCAAAACTTTATCAATTTGTAGAATGCTATAGTTGGATTCAATCTATAGGTCTTGAATTCCACATTGGAGTTGACGGAATTTCAATATTCTTTGTTGTTCTGACAAGCTTTTTAACCCTTATCTGTATTATAGCTAGCTTATTTACCGTCAAAAAATATATCAAAGAATTCTTATTTTGTTTTTTATTAATTGAGTCTTTTTGCATTGGGGCTTTCTGCTCAATGAATTTACTATTATTTTACTTATTTTTTGAAGTAATATTGATCCCTATGTATATAATTATAGGAATTTGGGGAGGCGAAAATAAAGTTTATGCTGCCGTAAAATTCTTCCTCTATACTTTTTTGGGGTCGGTATTTTTCTTATTATCACTCATATATATTTATAGCCAAGTTCATAGTTTTAATATGCTTGATCTAAATGAATTAGTCCCTTCATTAACATTACCGGTGCAGAGGGTTTTATGGTGGGCAATCTTTATAGCCTTCGCAGTGAAAGTTCCTATGCTGCCGTTCCATACGTGGCTTCCTGATGCACACGTACAAGCACCAACTGCTGGATCTGTCATTTTGGCTGGTATATTGTTAAAACTTGGAGCATATGGGTTTTTACGTGTATCATTACCAATGTTTCCAAATATATCAAAAGAATTTGCATTTTATGTATTAGTGCTGAGTATTTTTGCTGTAATATATGGTTCACTAGTAGCACTGGCTCAAAGAGACATGAAAAAGATGATAGCTTATTCATCGATAGCTCATATGGGCTATGTGACTGGAGGGATTTTTAGCTTAACAGAAGCTGGGATTAAGGGAGCCGTATATCAAATGATTAGTCATGGTACTGTGGCATCTGCTTTGTTTTTGATAATTGGTACTTTGTACGATAGATTGCATACTAAGGAGATAGACAAATATGGTGGAGTGGCAAATAAAATGCCAATACTTGCCACCTTTTTCATGATTGCCATGCTTGGCTCTATAGGTTTACCAGGCACTAGCGGTTTTATAGGAGAATTTTTAAGTTTGGTAGGTATTTATCAAGCTAATGTAGTAGCAGCTATTATAAGTAGTGTTGGCATTATTCTTGGAGCTGTTTATATGCTAAAACTTTATAAGGAAGTAATGCTAGGACAAATTACTAATAATCAGGTTATAAGTTTTAAAGATTTATATCTTTATGAGATACTTGCAATTATGCCGCTTTGTGTAGCAATAATTTATTTAGGTTTGTTACCAAATACAATTATGAACATACTGGATTTATCAACTCATAAAATCTTATCACAAATACCTTGTGTTGTAAAATAATTACTTAAATTAACTTAATTATTATTATTTTAATGATTTAACGATTTTTTTAGATATTTATAAATTAATTTTATATTATTACTTGTAAGACTCAAACAACTATGCTAGGGTTTATTAAAAGCTTTCTTAACTATAGAATTAATAGGTTATACAAATGTTAAAAGACAATTTAAATTCAGAAATTATTACTAACGAATTAAATGTTGAAACAGAAAAGATTGAAGAAACAGAAGAAGAAAGAGAAAACCGCTTAGATCGTGAAGAATCGGCTAGAAAATTAAAGGCAATTATATTTGTCGTTATCCCACTTTTGGTTGGGTTTCTAACGTTTACTTATTTCTTTCTTAATTCAATAGAGGAAAAAAGTAAGCTTTTGAAACAAGAACAGTCAAATCAACAGACTGATCAAAATACTCCAACAAAAACCAAGTAAACCCTAAGTTCAAATGCTTTGCTAAGTATAGGAGTATTATATCCTAGTTCAACATTCCATGTGGTGTAGGGGTGCCTCATAGTACCCTACATTTTTCTATAATCGTCATAGCAAGGCTCTTTAGATGCCGTGGCGATCTAGGTAAACAGCTAAGCTGTTTTTTTAGAGTAACGCTTCGCGTATCCTAGATTGCCGCGTTGCCGCTTTTTCGCGACTCCTCGCTAATAGACGATCAGTAGCCATTTTAATAGTGGTTATATAAAAAATGTAGGGTACTATGGGGCTGCCTTTGCAATCAAGGTTTTATTACGTGTATACTCGAATGATTTGGAGAAGTGTAACTTGTTACATCGAATTCAGGTGATTTGAAAATGCGGGGCGAGTGAGCTGAACGTATATTTAGTCACACTACTGGACAAAAAAGTTAGCTTGGTTACACAAAGTGTAACATATAAAATATGCAATATCATAAAATATTAAATTACTTTTAACTGTTTCTTAATTATATGAAGTGCGAAACTCCTGATATACTACATTCTCACTTTATGCAAGCAGTTATTTGAAAATTTTTGTAAACATTCATAATGGCATCGTCAAGTTAAGCTAAAAAATAATTTGGATTGCATAATAAATAGTATATATTTATAGAATGGTTTCATAATAATCACGTAATCTATTACTTATATTTATGTACATCAATAAACCTCCAAAGAGACATCAGTTTTCCAGTTAGTATTATCAGTCATGCAGTATGGTTATATCATAGGTTCAATAACAGTTATCGTGATATTCAGGAACATATGGTCTATCATGGGATTATACTAAGTCATGAAACAGTGAGGTTTTAGTGTTATAAGTTTGTACCTAATTTCCAATATGTAATAAGAAAAAGAGGTTTATGCAACAAACAAATAAGTTAATCTTTAATTACAAAAAAACATCTCATATACCATGCATATTTAATAATCAGTCATTTATTGTAATTCGGTCATTTAAAAGGAGTAATGAGGACTATTTTGTAATAGTTAATATTAATACTCTAGAAGTTAAGATAGTCGCTCAGAACTTATGTGCTTACCGTAAGAGTGATCAAGATGGCAGATATTTCTCATTAAAGGAACTTGAATCTTCTGTATATTATAGATCATTGTATTATTTTAATAATATAAAAGATAGTAGAGAGAATCAAGGGATCAAGAATATTCCAGGAGTCAAAGGATGTTTTTTATCCATAGATATGTGTCCATCAATAAAAATGTTAGAACATAATTTATTTGATGCAATTTTAAAAACTGCTAAAAGAAGTCAAGAAATAAACCTATTAATAGCTGTAAGTGGTTTATGGATAGCAACTCATCTAGAAGACTTTATGTGGTTACAAACTCTTCCAACCCACAATATAAAAATTACGTGGGTTAATCATAGTTTTAGTCATATTTTCTACCCTGATAAAGATTTTACAGACAATTTTTTATTACTACCAAATACTGATATAGAAAATGAAATATTACAAACCGAACACTTACTAATTGAAAGGGGCGAATTACCATCTCCATTTTTTAGATTTCCTGGGTTAGTAGCCAGTCAAGAAATATTAGATATATTAACTTCTTACGGGCTAATACAATTAGGTGCAAGTGCGTGGATACATAAGATTCCTGAACATGAGACAGTTAAAGATGGTGATATAGTATTAATCCATGGAAATGGTAATGAAGATAGAGTATCCCTAGATAAATTGATTAAATTAGTTCAATCAGATCAGTTTTTATGGAAAAATTTACAAAAAGAACTAAGTTTGAGTAATACACTGCTATGATTTCAAGAGATAAAGTAGCTTACTAGAATACTCCCGTTTGATATATTTGAAAAAACTACTACTAGTCTTGAATGGCTCCCCGGGCCGGACTCGAACCAGCGACCGAACGGTTAACAGCCGTTTGCTCTACCACTGAGCTACCGAGGAACATTTGCCTTTATATAGACTAGGTTTCTTATAACAAATCTTTTGACTATGGTCTAGTATTTTCTTGTTTTATCTATAAAAAATCAATAGAGCTTATATCTTAAGAATGTGTTATAAGTAATTAAAGAGGGTGACTTGAATAGACCTTGACTAAAATAGTCGCTAAGAGAATAAGTACCCTCTTTTTGGTAGTTTACCTTGAACAAATTGCAGAAGGTGGTCTTAAAAAGAGCAGCCTTGCACAATAAGAAGAAGGAGATTATATCATGAATAAAATAATAGGTCTAGACGTAAGTAAAAACTGGCTTGATATATGTGTATATAATACAAGAGATAAACCTAAATATCATCGTTTTGCCAATGATGCAGCTGGTCATGAAGAGATGATTAAATTAGCAAAAGAGCAAGAGATTAAGCTAATAATATGTGAACCTACTGGAGGATACGAAGCTGAGATTTGTCAAAAGCTGGATAATAATAACCAACAAATACATAAGGTCAATACATATAGTTTTAATTCTTTTAGTAAATCGGTGAATTTGTGTAAAACTGATAGGAAGGATGCATTTAAATTAGCATATTATGCGGATAAGATGCAGCTTTCAGCGAATTATATATATCAAGTTGAATCAGAGACTTTGAAGAGATGTCAACAAAGACGAGAAGATTTAGTATTAATGCTTAGCAATGAAAAGAAAAGACTACATCATAGCATTGATGGTATTGATAAAGAGAGTATAGAAAAGCTCATTAAATTTTTACAGAATGAAATAGCTGAGCTTGATAAAAAGTTAAACAAAACAATAGATGAGTCAGAAGAGTTAAAAGAGAAGGTAAAAATATTAGAGACTGTACCTGGTATTGGTAAATGTTTAGCTACAAAACTAATTAGTTTTGTACCTGAATTAGGGGGTCTGTCAGATTTTTTGTGTAAGTATGATTTCTCCATTTGCCCAATTTTGTAAATTAGTATCACAAAGGATTGCAAATTGATTTAAAGCCATCGCCCAATTCTTAATAGGCATTGTCCATTTTTTAGAGGCATTTGTCAACGCCAAAAAGATTATTTTCTGAATTGATTTGTCATCTGGAAACACTCCTTTATTTTTAATAATTTTACGAATTTGACGGTTAGTGGATTCAATAGCATTAGTAGTGTAAATCGCTTTTCTAATGTCTTCCGGAAAGCTAAAAAATGGAGCTATGCCAGACCAATTTCGTTGCCATATGTCAAAAATAACTGGATATTTTTCATCCCATTTTTTGGCAAAATTTTGTAATTCTCTTAATCCCTCTGCTTCATTTATTGCAGAATAAACTGCCTTTAAATCAGCTGTTACCGATTTTAAATCTTTATATGATACCAATTGCAATAATTAACGCAGTGGTGTAAAATGGGTTTTTACCTGATAAAGGTACTCAAATGGCTAGGTTAATATTACCGCAAGGTTTTCATGGTCATGATTTTATAAAAATGATGAAACATGAGCCGCATGGTCGAAATCGTATACGTTTATTGGCGATGTATTACCTTCAATTAGGCAAATCTTTTAAAGCCATATCTGAAATAGTGAAGTCACACTGGAAAACTGTGCAATCATGGCTCAGAAGATTTAGGAATCATGGTTTTGAAGGATTATTTGAATCACAAAGAAGCGGTGCCCCTAGGAAGATTAACACTATACAAGAGTCTGCTCTTTTTGATAAAATCAATACGCTCAGTGAAAGTAAAACTGGTGGGTATATAACTGGAAAGGAGCTACATATCATGTTACTTGAGGAATATGGTGCTAAATGTACTTTAAAAACAGTCTACAATACTATGCACCGCCTTGGTTTTAGCTGGATTACTTCTCGTTCAATGCATCCAAAGTCAAATCAAGAGACTCAAAATACATATAAAAAAACTTCCCAGACATGCTAACAGAATTATTACCAAAAAATATCGATAGATGTAAAGTTGATATATGGTCTCAGGATGAAACTCGAGTTGGGCAACAAGGTAGCTTAACTCGTATATGGGCTAAGCGTGGCACTAGACCCCGTAAAGTTCGGCAACAGCAATTCATTTCAACATATATTTATGGAGCTGCTTGCCATGATACAGGAGAAGCTTTTGCATTAATTTTACCATATGCAAATACACAGGCAATGAATAAATTCTTAGAAGACCTTTCTCGCAGTATTCAAGGCAACCGACATATAGCTTTACTAACGGATAATGCAGGTTGGCACACAGCCAAAAAACTAACTGTGCCAAGCAATATCACTTTGATACCGCTTCCGCCCTATGCACCGGAACTTAATGCAATGGAACAAGTTTGGGCATGGATCAAAAATCATTTCTTGTCTAACCAATGTTATGGTGTATATGAAGATATCGTCACTATGGCTTGTTACGCTTGGAATCAATTTGCTCATAATGTAGATTTAGTAAAATCAATTATGTATAGAGACTGGATAAATACACCGTGTTAATTATTGCAATTGGTATAACCTATATGAGATTCCATTTCTTTTTCTAAAATCTTATTTACTATCTGCTTTTTAATTTCCTGAAATATTCCTTCTTTGCCAAATATCTCAGATGGATCACTTTGTGATAGTATTTCTGATACTACTTTTTCTATAGTCGGATTTGATACTTTACTCTTATTCTTCATATTAGCCTCATGTAAGTTGTTTTAATTAATTTTATTCTTAACTATTTTTATAACTTACACAAACTTTCTGACACCCTCTAAAATTCTCCTGATTCGTCAGAGCCTAAACTATCAAGTTGCTCTTGATTCTTAATGTAGTGTTTGATCTGATTCTCTTCAAATCCTACAGTTGAGACCGCATAACCTCTAGCCCACAACTTTTCTCCATTAAAATTACGTTTTCGTCCACCAAACTGCCTAGCAACGGCTATAGCACTTTTCCCCTTGATATAGCCTATTACTTCAGCTACAGAATATTTAGGAG
Source organism: Candidatus Tisiphia endosymbiont of Metellina segmentata (assembly GCF_964030715.1). Classification (NCBI taxonomy): domain Bacteria; kingdom Pseudomonadati; phylum Pseudomonadota; class Alphaproteobacteria; order Rickettsiales; family Rickettsiaceae; genus Candidatus Tisiphia; species Candidatus Tisiphia endosymbiont of Metellina segmentata. Next base: position 1,226,909 of record NZ_OZ034919.1, on the reverse strand, counting down.
GAATCTTGATGAGCATATGCACATGATCTTGTACCATATGCCCCTCTATGATCTTTCTCCCACGTTGAAAAGCTAACTCATGGAATACGTTCCCAAGATATTTTCTAACCTTCCCGTACAATTCTTTTTTACGACACTTTGGAATAAACACAATATGATATTTGCAATCCCATTTAGAATGATTTAAACTTTCGTATGTTGTCATATATTTTCTCCTTTGACCGTCAAGCCAAAGAAGTTATATATGATAACTTTTTATTTTATACTAAATCTAAAGGCCAAGCCTTGATGGTCTCACTAGTCAAACTAGTGGCTTACCTATCATTGAGTTAAAGCTTATGAAGCAAAAGAGCAGGAATTTGCAGCACAAATAGTAGCTTTGACGGAAGATCAGAAACAATTTGTGGAAGATAAGAAGCAGTTAGATGCAAGAATTGCAGCTTTGACTGAGGTTCAGCAAGTAAAAGAGCAGGAGTATGAAGCAAAATTAGCAGAACTGAATAAAGAAAAAGAGCAGGCGGCTAAAGAGCAGAAAGTTCTAGAGGAAAAAATTGTAGCTTCTACTAAAGAAATTACTGATTTGAATGAAATTTTGGCTAAAGAAAAACAGGTGGCATTAGAAGAGAATGCTAAGTTGGCTGAAGCATTTGCAGCTCAGCAAGATGTGTTAGCAAAGAATCAACAGGAACTGCTAGGTTTGAATCAAGAAAGAGAGAAGATAGCTAAAGAGCTAGCAAATTTGACTAAAGCTCAAGCAAAGAAAGAACAGGAGTATGAAGCAAAAATAACAGCTTTAACTGAAGAAAAACAGCTAAAGGATGAAGAATTCAGAAAGGTAGAGGGTGACTATGAAGAAGCTCAGCAAAAATTAGTAGAAGAACAAAATAAATTTAAGGAAGAAAATAAGAATCTACAAGAAAAGATGATAGTCTTAGAGGAAGGTAAGAAGCGGTTGGATGAAAGCTTAGCAAATGCTGAAAAAAATGCACGAGAGTTGCAGGCAGCTCAAAACCAATCAGTGGTAGAGTTAAAGTCACTACAGGATAAATTTGCTGAAACTCTTGAAGCTCATGCAGCAAGAGAGCAAGAATTAAAAATAGCAAATGAGAAAGTTGCTAAAAAGCTAGAAGATTTAACTGCAGCTCATGAGGCAAAAGAGCAAGAACATAAAACACAAATTGAGGATTTGACTAAAATAAACGAACATGCATTAGAATTAGCTCAGAAAGAATTAATAGAAAAGGAGACCAAGCTTAAGGAGGAAAGTGAGAAGTTTGCTCAAGAAAAGAATCAGTTGGAAGAAAAGTTAGCAGTTGCTGAAAAAAATGCAGAAGCTTTGACTAAAGTAAACGATGAAGCATTAGCAGAGAAGGCTAAGTTAGCTGCAGCGGTTGAAGATTATAAAAAACAAATTGATGATTTGAATGTAGAAAAAGATGAGATGGTTAAAGCTCATAAAGTAAAAGAGCAAGAAGTTGCAGATTTAGCTGCAACTTTGGCTAAAGAAAAACAGGCAAAAGAGAAGGCTGATAAAGAGCTAGCAGCTTTGACTAAAACTCAGCAAGAAAAAGATCAGCAAATTGCAGCTTTGACTAAAGTACAACAGAACAAAGATGACGAATTAAAAGTGTTACAGGTCAAGTTAGCTGAGGATCTTAGAACTCATAAAGCAAAAGAGCAAGAAGAGGCAAATTTGGTTAAAGAAAAAGAGCAATTGGTTAAAGCCTATGAAGAAAAGATTGAAGCTGTGACTAAAGCTCAGGAAGAAAAAATTATAACTTTGATGAAACAAAAAGATGAAGTGGCTAAAGCTAAGGAGAAGTTGGAGAATAGTTTAAAAGTTGCTAATAATGAAAAAGATGCTATTCAAGTTAAATTTGCTAAAGCAGAAGAATCAGAAAGGATGGCACAGGCTGAGATAGCAAAGAATCAACAGGCATTAGAATTAGCTCAGAAAGAATTAGTAGAAAAGGAGAAGAAATTTGAGGAAGAAAGTAAGAAATTACAAGAAAAGATGGTAGCCTTAGAGGAAGGTAAGAAGCATTTAGAAAAGAACTTAGTAGATGCTAGAAATAATGCAGAAGCTTTTACTAAAGAGAAAGAGGAAAAAGATCAGCAAATTGCAGCTTTGACTACAGCTCAGGCAGAACAAGCTGCTCTAGCTAAAGCAAAAGAGGAGGAGTTAAATAAGTTGCAGGAAGCTCAAAACAAATCAGTGGTAGAGTTAAAGTCACTACAGGATAAATTTGCTGAAACTCTTGAAGCTCAGAAAATAAAAGAGCAAAAAGTTGAAGATTTAACTGCAGCTCATGAGGCAAAAGAGCAAGAACATAAAACACAAATTGAGGATTTGACTAAAGTAAACGAACATGCATTAGAATTAGCTAAGAAAGAATTTGAAGAAAATAAAAAGCAGTTGGATGAAAGAATTGTAGCTTTGACTGAGGTTCAGAAAGCAAGAGATGAAGATAAGTTACAGTTGGAGAAACAACTTACAGCCTTGAATCAAGAAAAAGATGAGGCATTAAAAGCACTACAGGCTAAACAGAATAAGTTGGATGAAGCGGTAAAGATCATGAAACAAAAGAGCAGGAATTTGCAGCACAAATGGCAGATTTGCTTAAAGAGAAACAGGCAAAAGATGACGCATTAAAAGTAGCACAGGATAAGTTAGATGAAACAGTTAAAGCTCATAAAGCAAAAGAGGAAGAAATAGCAAATTTGGTTAAAGAAAAAGAGCAATTGGTTAAAGTCCATGAAGAAAAGATTGAAGTTGTGACTAAAGAGATTGCAGATTTGAATCAAACTCTAGCAGAAAAAGATAAGAAAATAACAGATTTGAATGCAAAACAAGATGAGACGCTTAAAGCTCTAACAGATATGACTAAAGTAAACGATGAAGCATTAGCAGAGCAGGCTAAGTTAGCTGCAGTGGTTGAAGCTTATGAAAAACAAATTACGGTTTTGAATGCAGGAAAAGATGCTGTAGCTAAAGAGTTGGAAGCCCAACAGCAGAAAGTTATAGATTTGAATCAAACTCTAGCAGACGAAGAGCAGGAAATAGTAAATTTAACTCAAGCAAATGAGGAGATAGTTAAAGATCTAGAAGAAAAAAAGCAGGAACTAGTAGATCTGGTTGAAAATTATGAAGAGGCAATTGCAACAAATAATGAGATATTTGAAAAGCTAGAATTAATAGAACACGAAATGCAAGATTTAGCTGCAGAGAGTGAACTTTATAAACAGCAAATTGAAGAAAAAGAAGGGATACTTAAAGGTTTAGAAGAAAAAGAACGGGAGTTAGAAGTTGCACTGGAAAAGTTGAAGGACGATAAAGGGGACTTGACAAGTACAGATAGTGTTAAGAAATCTAAGACAATTACGCAACAACAGGAGCAAGTAAGAATGATGAAGACACAGATTACTCAAGAATTAACAAAAGCTAAAAGAGAGCTTGCAGCAGCTACTCTTTTTGCAGATAATAAGAGATTAGAGGCTCGTGGTCTACGAAGCAGTGCTAATAGAGCATTTGCAGCAGCTCAGGCTTACTTAGATGGTAGGAAGACAGAGGTTCGTGGTCTACGAAGAAGTGCTGATAAAGCACTTGTAGCAGCTCAAACTTATGCTAATGATAAGAGATTAGAGGTTCGTGGTCTACGAAGCGGTGCTAATAGAGCAGTTACAGTAGCTCAAAATCACGCAGATAATAAGAGATTATACCAATTGCAATAATTAACACGGTGTATTTATCCAGTCTCTATACATAATTGATTTTACTAAATCTACATTATGAGCAAATTGATTCCAAGCGTAACAAGCCATAGTGACGATATCTTCATATACACCATAACATTGGTTAGACAAGAAATGATTTTTGATCCATGCCCAAACTTGTTCCATTGCATTAAGTTCCGGTGCATAGGGCGGAAGCGGTATCAAAGTGATATTGCTTGGCACAGTTAGTTTTTTGGCTGTGTGCCAACCTGCATTATCCGTTAGTAAAGCTATATGTCGGTTGCCTTGAATACTGCGAGAAAGGTCTTCTAAGAATTTATTCATTGCCTGTGTATTTGCATATGGTAAAATTAATGCAAAAGCTTCTCCTGTATCATGGCAAGCAGCTCCATAAATATATGTTGAAATGAATTGCTGTTGCCGAACTTTACGGGGTCTAGTGCCACGCTTAGCCCATATACGAGTTAAGCTACCTTGTTGCCCAACTCGAGTTTCATCCTGAGACCATATATCAACTTTACATCTATCGATATTTTTTGGTAATAATTCTGTTAGCATGTCTGGGAAGTTTTTTTATATGTATTTTGAGTCTCTTGATTTGACTTTGGATGCATTGAACGAGAAGTAATCCAGCTAAAACCAAGGCGGTGCATAGTATTGTAGACTGTTTTTAAAGTACATTTAGCACCATATTCCTCAAGTAACATGATATGTAGCTCCTTTCCAGTTATATACCCACCAGTTTTACTTTCACTGAGCGTATTGATTTTATCAAAAAGAGCAGACTCTTGTATAGTGTTAATCTTCCTAGGGGCACCGCTTCTTTGTGATTCAAATAATCCTTCAAAACCATGATTCCTAAATCTTCTGAGCCATGATTGCACAGTTTTCCAGTGTGACTTCACTATTTCAGATATGGCTTTAAAAGATTTGCCTAATTGAAGGTAATACATCGCCAATAAACGTATACGATTTCGACCATGCGGCTCATGTTTCATCATTTTTATAAAATCATGACCATGAAAACCTTGCGGTAATATTAACCTAGCCATTTGAGTACCTTTATCAGTTAAAAACCCATTTTACACCACTGCGTTAATTATTGCAATTGGTATTACTTTATCATCAAATCCTTCAAATCTCCGTACTCCTTTTGGAATTAGTTGAGGTTCAAATTCTCCTTCCCGATCCCTTGGTACTTCTACTACCAATTTACGACCCTCAGGATCTATTAGAGTCTTTTCATAATTGCCATTACGTCTATTATCTGACTCCTTGATATTCTTAGAATGCTTCTCATAACCTATATGAGATTCCATTTCTTTTTCTAAAATCTTATTTACTATCTGCTTTTTAATTTCCTGAAATATTCCTTCTTTGCCAAATATCTCAGATGGATCACTTTGTGATAGTATTTCTGATACTACTTTTTCTATAGTCGGATTTGATACTTTACTCTTATTCTTCAGAATACTGCGAGAAAGGTCTTCTAAGAATTTATTCATTGCCTGTGTATTTGCATATGGTAAAATTAATGCAAAAGCTTCTCCTGTATCATGGCAAGCAGCTCCATAAATATATGTTGAAATGAATTGCTGTTGCCGAACTTTACGGGGTCTAGTGCCACGCTTAGCCCATATACGAGTTAAGCTACCTTGTTGCCCAACTCGAGTTTCATCCTGAGACCATATATCAACTTTACATCTATCGATATTTTTTGGTAATAATTCTGTTAGCATGTCTGGGAAGTTTTTTTATATGTATTTTGAGTCTCTTGATTTGACTTTGGATGCATTGAACGAGAAGTAATCCAGCTAAAACCAAGGCGGTGCATAGTATTGTAGACTGTTTTTAAAGTACATTTAGCACCATATTCCTCAAGTAACATGATATGTAGCTCCTTTCCAGTTATATACCCACCAGTTTTACTTTCACTGAGCGTATTGATTTTATCAAAAAGAGTAGACTCTTGTATAGTGTTAATCTTCCTAGGGGCACCGCTTCTTTGTGATTCAAATAATCCTTCAAAACCATGATTCCTAAATCTTCTGAGCCATGATTGCACAGTTTTCCAGTGTGACTTCACTATTTCAGATATGGCTTTAAAAGATTTGCCTAATTGAAGGTAATACATCGCCAATAAACGTATACGATTTCGACCATGCGGCTCATGTTTCATCATTTTTATAAAATCATGACCATGAAAACCTTGCGGTAATATTAACCTAGCCATTTGAGTACCTTTATCAGTTAAAAACCCATTTTACACCACTGCGTTAATTATTGCAATTGGTATAACTTCTTTGGCTTGACGGTCAAAGGAGAAAATATATGACAACATACGAAAGTTTAAATCATTCTAAATGGGATTGCAAATATCATATTGTGTTTATTCCAAAGTGTCGTAAAAAAGAATTGTACGGGAAGGTTAGAAAATATCTTGGGAACGTATTCCATGAGTTAGCTTTTCAACGTGGGAGAAAGATCATAGAGGGGCATATGGTACAAGATCATGTGCATATGCTCATCAAGATTCCTCCTAAATATTCTGTAGCTGAAGTAATAGGCTATATCAAGGGGAAAAGTGCTATAGCCGTTGCTAGGCAGTTTGGTGGACGAAAACGTAATTTTAATGGAGAAAAGTTGTGGGCTAGAGGTTATGCGGTCTCAACTGTAGGATTTGAAGAGAATCAGATCAAACACTACATTAAGAATCAAGAGCAACTTGATAGTTTAGGCTCTGACGAATCAGGAGAATTTTAATTAACAATGGCAGCCCTTTGGGCTGCTCATAACCGTCAAGCCCCTCGCTTTGCGAGGGCGTTCTGACTTAAGTCATAAAGACACTATTTTTAACTGGTTAAAAGAACCCCATGTTCAAGAATTTTGGGATAATAGCCAAGAACATAAAGATGATATTTTAAATTTCATCAACGGTCGTATAAAACCTTCAAGTTACGCAGATGGTCTATACACATATTGGATTGGGTGTATCTATAACGAACCTTATTGCTTGGTCATGACACTACAAGAAAAGCAGGAATATTCTATACCACTACTCAAAAAAGCTTATCTTTCAAAGCATGGTCACACCTATAGCATGGATTATACCATTGGTAATATAGCCTATTTTGGCAAAGGATTAGGGGCAAAGACTTTAGAAGTATTTATTGATTTTATTAGAAGTAGTTATGATAGCCAAGTTGATACTTTTTTTATCGATCCAGATGTCACAAATCCAAGGGCTAGACATGTTTATGAAAAGGCAGGATTTAAATATATCGATGATTTTATTATGGAAGGAGATGGTGTATTTGCTGGACGCAAAACACATTTTTTAGTAAAGCGATTGTAATCAATGGTACAAATTAATACCAAAATAAAGAATACAGTAAAGTTTCAGGAAAATATTTTAATCCGGCTTGCTGAAACTACTGACATCTCATCATTTGTCGCTCTGTCATATAAAAAGCGTCGTGCTTATGAAAAAGTTCAGCCACAGTTTTGGAAATATGCCGGTCCTGAAGCTGAGAAATCTCAAAAGCAATGGTTCGAAGAGTTATTGAGGTTAGACGATCACATTATGCTAGCTGCAGTTTACAAAGAAAAAATATTAGGTTTCATCATCGGTAGATTAATGTCAGCACCAAAAGTCTATAACCCGGGTGGACTAACGCTTATGATCGATGATTTTTGTGTGGAAAGTAAACACGATTGGAATTCTATTGGTCAGAAATTGATTAAGGAAATCAAGAAACTCGCAAAAACTAAAAATGCTACTCAGTTTCTTGTCGTTTGTGGTGCATATGACGAACCCAAACGTAATTTCCTTAAAAGTATGGGCTTAACTGTAGCTTCTGAATGGTATGTGGGAAGAATTATGTGATTACAGGAATGAATCATGTTACTTTAGCTGTAGTTTGATCAGTCTTGTGAGTTTTTTCGTAATACTCTGCTGCTTTAAATAATTATTTTTTTAATATCATGGATTCACGTATTAAATGGTAATACTTGCGTTCGCCCGCCTCTTGTTTGTTGTTTCCATTCTTCAAATCATTATGGGTATACTCCCCAAATCTAACTTAAAACAATGGAAATCAGTTGTGTTTATTGTGAATTTTATTATAATGAACTATTTAAAGCCTTTATTTTAACTCAAGGTTATCTTAAGGCACGAATATTACTGACTTTAAATTAACCTATACTGCTCGTAAATGAAGAGTTGGTAGACGATAGTATAACTTCAAGAAGAGCTAGGAGTGTCAAAGTCGAGCAGCGGAGCGTACATTAGTACGTGAGCAGCGGAGATCTTTGGTCGCGGGAACGCCAATTCTTGAAGTTCTACCTGAGTATACTCCAATTCGGGATAAGAATTAACTAATTCTTATCCCAAATTCGTGTGACTACGTGGGAATGACATCCTAGGTCATTAAACCGATGTCTTACATCGATATTTGAGGTTAAATTAGTAGATTTAAGGATGGTTATGTATAGAATTAACTTTATTATTATAATCTTATCTTTCATGCTTACAGGTTGTCTGCCAGCTGTTTTTACTGCAGCAACTACCTCTACTCTTGCAGTTGCAAAAGATCAATCAATTGCGGAGACAATTGATGACGTAAAAATAGCTACAAAAATCAAAGCTTCTTTTATAAAAAATAATTTCAGGGAATTATATACTAAGATTAAGGTTGAGGTAAATCAGGGTAGGGTACTACTGACTGGAATCATAGACAAAAAAGAAGATGCATTAAAAGCTGTAGAAATTGTGTGGGGTGAAAAAGGAGTTTGTGAAGTTATTAATGAACTAATAATAGATAAAAAAAGTGATCATTTTGACTTAGTGCAATATACTAAAGATGCTATGATTACTAGTCAGATCAAGGCTAGAACTTTTGTTAACCGAGATATAAAATGGGTAAATTATACCATTGTTACAGTGAATGATATAGTATATATATTTGGTATAGCAAGGTCTGAGGAAGAATTAGAAAAAGTTACTTCTATTGCTTCCCAGATTAATGGTGTGGCAAGGGTTGTCTGTCATGTTAAAATAAAAGAAACTGAAGAAAATGATAATAAATAATCTCAATTCGATATGACTTGTCATATCAAATTCAGGTTAAATATGATATAAATGAAAGTGAAACTTAGATATATTCTTTTGTTGCTAGTTTATTGTATAGGGCTTAGCTCTTGTTCTACTAAGCCTAGTCTATATCGTAAATTATCGCAGGAAGATCCTAAAAATGTTCATTATAAGGGGCATTATAAGATAGGTAAAAAATATACTATCAAAGGTAAGACTTATAAACCTAAGGAAGATATTAATTGCAACCAAGTAGGTATAGCATCTTGGTATGGTTCTAAGCATAAATTTCATGGAAAAAAAACAGCAAATGGTGATACATATAATAAACATATGCTAAGTGCAGCCCATCCTAGTTTGCCATTACCTAGTTTGGTTAAAGTGACTAACTTAAGTAATAATAAATCTCTTATTCTTATGGTTAATGATCGCGGTCCTTTTAAAAAGAACCGTATTATAGATGTTTCGGAAAAATCTGCTGAAATTTTAGGATTTAAAAAACAAGGTACAGCAAAGGTTAGAGTACAATATATGCATAAGGAGACTAAAGAATTTTTGAATAATATTGCTTTAAAGCCTAAGGAAAATTGTATTGCAAAAAAGAAAGTAGCCAATCCTAAATGTAGCGTTAATTGTCATATTAAATTAGTAAATCTAAAACATAAATTGGCAGTTAACCCTTGATGATTTTTGTATTATAGTGTATTCCCAAATTGGAAAACCAATTCTTCAAGCTTTTATAGGAGTATACATGATTGTTTTTGGGAAATATAAATTAAATAGTCCTCAGTATCTTGAGTCTTATAGGAAGATGTTGTTGCTTAGAAGATTCGAAGAAAAATGTGGGCAGTTTTATGGTATGGGTCTAATAGGTGGGTTTTGTCACTTATATATTGGACAAGAAGCGATAATTACTGGTGTGGATTTAGTAAAACAGCTTGGTGATAGTACTATTACCAGTTACAGGGATCATGCTCATATTATTTCAGCAGGGACTGAAGCAAAATACGTATTAGCAGAACTGATGGGTAAAGAGACTGGTTGCTCGAAAGGTAAGGGTGGTTCAATGCATCTGTTTGACGTAGAAAACAAATTTTACGGTGGACATGGTATTGTAGGCGCTCAAGTACCTATAGGTACAGGTCTAGCTTTTGCTGAGAAATATCGAAATACTAATAATATATGTTTTACTTTCTTGGGAGATGGGGCAGTTAATCAAGGTCAAGTATATGAAGCTTTTAATTTAGCGGCGTTATGGCACTTACCTGTAGTTTATATTATTGAAAATAATCAATATTCAATGGGTACTTCAGTAGCTCGTTCTACCTTTATGACTGACCTTTACAAGAAAGGGGAGTCATGTGGTATTACGGGATTTAGACTAAATGGTATGTCGTTAGAGTCAGTTTATGATTATGTTCGGCAGGCTGCGGAGTTTGTTAGAAATGATGGTGGACCAATAATATTAGAAATGGATGCTTATCGTTACAGAGGACATTCAATGTCTGATCCAGGTAAATACCGTAGTAAGGAAGAAGTGGAAAACTATAAGGAACAAGACCCATTATCACAAGTGAAAAATATAATTTTGGCTAATAAATATGCTAGCGAAGAGCAGTTAAAAGAAATTGAGAAAGAGGTTAAAGAGGTCATTGCAGAAGCAGTTGAGTTCTCAGAAAGATCGGCATTACCGGATGAAGAAGAGCTATATACGAATATTTACGTTGAATGAGTAGAAACATGTTACAAACGACAGTACGGGAAGCCTTACGTGCAGCAATGCAAGAAGAAATGTTAAGAGATGATAGTATCTTTATTATGGGAGAAGAAGTTGCTCAGTACCAAGGAGCGTATAAGATAACCCAAGGGTTATTAGAGCAGTTTGGTTCAAAAAGGGTAATTGATACGCCAATAACAGAACATGGTTTTACTGGTGTGGCTATTGGAGCGGCATTTGCGGGGCTTCGTCCCATTGTTGAATTCATGACATTTAATTTTGCTATGCAAGCAATGGATCAAATAGTTAACTCTGCAGCTAAAACTCATTATATGTCTGGTGGAACTATTAAATGTCCAATAGTATTTCGTGGACCAAATGGGGCAGCAAGTCGAGTTGCTGCCCAACATAGTCACAATTATACAGCTTGTTATAGTCATATTCCGGGGCTTAAGGTAGTAGCTCCCTATAGTGCAGAAGATCACAAAGGGCTTCTAATGACTGCTATTCGTGACGATAACCCGGTTGTTTTTCTAGAAAATGAAATTCTCTATGGCCATAGTTTTGAAGTCCCAGAAATAATAGAACCAATTCCATTTGGTCAGGCTAAGAAACTTATTGAAGGTGATGATGTCACAATAGTAACATTTTCTTTGCAAGTTAAGTTGGCTTTAGATGCAGCAAATAGCTTGTATGATAGTGGTATTAACTGTGAGGTAATCGACCTAAGAACTATCAAGCCCTTAGATATAGAAACTATATTAGAGTCGGTTAAAAAAACTAATCGGTTGGTTGTTATAGAGGAAGGCTGGTTTTTTGCAGGTGTTGGTGCAACTATAGCTAGTATGGTAATGAACCAAGCATTTGATTATCTAGATGCTCCTATAGAGATTATCTCGGGTAAGGATGTTCCTCTACCATATGCTATTAATCTAGAGAAATTAGCACTGCCAACTATAGAAGATGTTATTAGTGCTGTGAAGAAAGTATGTTATACTAGCTAGACTTCAAGAATTAAGGTCGTCAGTTTAACCACTACCGATATCGTTCCCGCGTGGATCACTAGTATGTTATTCCCTCGTAGGCGGAAATCCATAATATCTAATAGCCTTTGCAGGCTATTTTTTGGATTCCCGCTTTTAGCTAGGAATGGCATCTTTCTGCCATTTAATAGTTTGGTGATGTATTTAGTAATATACTAATAATTTGGTCGATAAGATCAGAGTTAGCATTAATGTAGTCTTCAGTTAACTTTAATAACGCAAGCAGATTGGCTTTAGAAGCATTATCCATAGCACTTGTCTTTTTATCAAGTTCAAATTGTAGGCGGCAGGAATTACCATAAATTTCCCCTAATTCAGCATTATACAAACCTTGAGCTTGCATCATTCCGCTAATTAAATTAGCTTTTAGTACCCAACCAATAACCCCTGATTTACATAAATCTTTTGACTCTATGCCTAGTTTTGTCAATCCTGTACCAAGTGATATGAGTACGATATCTTTTTGAGTTAGTGTATCATCTAGTTCATAAGCTAAATTAGCAGCTGTCAACTCAGGATTACTGGCAAACATACCCCCATCTACTTGATAACTGCTGTTATTATACGCATTAGTTAGAAGCTTTGGTGCAAAGAATATAGGGGCAGCACTGCTAGCTGCTGCAATATTACTTATCAAAAAATCATTATTAGGGTCTTTAAGTGCCTGCTTTCTAGTCCACACCTGTGGTAAATTAGTATCCAAATTATAGGAAGTAACAGCCGTAGGGTTTATTAGTTGGCTCATCCTAGTATTACCAAAAAGCCCTATTAATATCTTGTCATATTGACTCCGATCGTATTTTGGTCCCCAAAGACCAAAACCAGTATATATTTTTCTAAACATGGAAGCGTAAAAAATATCTTTAGACTTTTGCATATATAGATCTAAAATGTCAGAAGCTTTATATTTGGGCTGTCCTGATTCATTAGGTGTCGTGAGAGCTAACACCACAAGTCCGCCTGTAAGAAGTACCTACCATAAGGTCGAATAACTCACTGGCAGGTTTACCACTTCGATTTTCAAACTCTGCAACAATACGTGCTGGTATAATACCCTTAACCCCACCGCCATCTATTGATAGTATTCTAACAGCTTTCTTCTTATTTTTAAGAATAGATATATTTTTTGTTACTAAAGGACATAAGTTGGCAGAAATTAAAGGAGAGTCTTTTTTGCTATATTGCATCTGTTTTTTAGGAGTACAAGCAGTAAATACTACTAATATAAGTAAAAATATCATGACATTTTTCATAATAACCTAAGAACATTTAATTTATAAAAAGTTAAGACTTAATTTTATAGACACTATAAAATACATATTTTGTCATCAAGATAATTCAGGTTACCCCAGCATTCAGGATAAGAATTAACTAACTCTTATCCCAAATTCGCGTAGGTTATATTATTCTATATTTTTATTGCCCTGACCATCAAGGCCTTTAGTTCCATCCAGCTTTGCATTAACTAAAGATATTTTACTAACAAAGGCTTTAATGAAATTAACATTTGTTAAATCAGTATCATTAAAATTTGTATTGTAAAGTTTGGCAGATTCTAATTTGCTACCGATAAGCGATGATTTACTAAAATCTGTGTTATTTAGATTTGCCATAGTTAAGTCAGTATTTTGTAATATACAACTCTGAAGCTTAGAATTAGATAAATCTACCCTTTTAAGAACAGAACCTGAAAAAATAGTTTGATTAAATACAAGATCTAGTAAATTTAAATCTTGTAAATTCATATTTGATAAGTCTTTTACCTGCTCTAAATCTTTTACAGAATATATAATATTTGTTGACTTAAGCTTATCAAAGTCTTGACTATTTAATACAATATTTCTATTAAAATCTGAATTAACAAAATTACTATCTTTATATCTCACATTATTTAGTTGAGAATTTATAATTGATGAATTATCAAAGGTTACTTCTGACAACTCTGAATTTATGATAGCCATTTGATAAAAATTACTATCAACAAATTTGGTACTATTTAAAACAGTATTCTGCATAAGCACTTTAGTAAAATTCACCTTATTAAATTGAGTACTAGAGAAATTAGAGTTTATTAACTCACTATTAGTCAAATCAGAATTAATAATAGTTGCTTGTTTGACATAGCTATTATTCAGTAATATACCAGTAAGATTACTATTCTCAATATCGCTATTAACAATGTTAATTTTATTTAACTTAAGCAAAATGCTACTGCAATTCTTTATTGATAGATCCTTTATGCTAGTGTTATTAAAGTGAGTATTATCCATAATACTCTTTTGAATTTGCACTTGCTGCAATTGTGCATTATTAAAATTGGTATTTTCAAAATTACAACTTTCAATAATTGCGTTGGTAAAATTTACAGACTGGAAAGAAGAAAAAGAGAATAACGAGTTAGTAAGTTTTATATTTTTTAATTGAGCCTGATTAATAATACCATGAGTAAAATCTGAATTATTAATAATCGCTCCAGTAAAATCCACCCCTGTTAGATCTACAGATTCACAATAACAATTAGTGATACTAGCGTAATTAGCTAATATTTGCCGCAAATCTGTACCATAAAAAATAGAGTTTGATATAACTGCATTTTTGAAACTACTTTTTCCTAAATTGCTTTTCTGAAAATTAGATTTACTTATAATACTACCATCAAATACAACTTTAATAAGATTGGCATTTTCAAAATTAACATTTTCTAAATTAGCTTTGATAAAATCAGTGTCCTCAAAATTTGATTGAATAAAATTACTTTTTTCTAAATTGGCATTTTCAAATATAGATGCTTGAAAATCTGAGCCATAAGCTGATATATTTTTTAATCTAGTATTAGAGAGATCACTTTCTTGAATTACAGATTTTGTTAGAACTGCATTCTCAAAATTTGCTCCCGAGAAATCCACACGTGATATTTCACAGAAACTTAAATCAACACTAGAAAGGTCTTCATCTGTCAGTTTAACACCTAATAATTTTAATCCCCTTAAATTTGAACCAAATTTACTTTTAATATTTACTCGTACCTTATTTTTATTCTGCTCTATTATATAATTCCTAATAACAAGACTTTGACTATTAGATAATAAACCATCTGCATCTCTCGGAGAATCCGAACATCCGGTAAGGAATAAAAGTAAAGCTAGAATAAAGAATTTTAGTTTAAAATACTCGCCAACAAAAGAGATGTTACTCTTGCTTCCTTTAACGTCATTTCCGCCGTAGCTCGAATGACACCGAGGCTGCTTAAAGATATTACAGAACATTCTTTCTGTTTACACCTGTTATATAATGATATAAAGAAGAAAATATTAATATCTTCACTAAACCAGTTGGTATAAATACTATAAACCCACTATAAATAGCTTGTTTAATTCCTATAATTGTTGTCAACCAGCTAACTCCCAAAAAGTAAATTATAACGTGACCAATAAGACAGCTAAAAAACCCTGCTAAAAATCTCTTAGTAAATTTTTCAGACAACCTACTATTAATTATACCCATAACAGGAGCTGCCAATAACATTCCTATAAGATAACCACCTGTTGTACCAAGAAGAAAATATAAACCACTGGATAATTTTGTAAACATTGGCAGCCCTACTATTCCGGCTGTAAGATAAGTTAAAATCGTAGCAAAACTAAGTCGAGGGCTATAAGTAAAAGCAATAATACTAACCACCACAGTTTGCATAGATACTGGTACTGGCTGGGTAGGAATAATAATCTGAGCTCCAGCAAAGAGAGCTATTACCCCCATCATCACTTTAATAACAACTACAGCATGCTTATTAGCTATAAAATTTGCTAGAGTTTTCTTATTCGTAACTGTCATAAATTTCCTCTTCGTTAAATTTATTATTAGGAATATGTAAATTGAGCAATTTCAATTTACGATGTAAAGCCGAACGTTCCATACCTACAAAGGATGAGGTCTTAGAAATATTATTATTAAACCTATACATTTGAGCGGCTAAATATTGCCTTTCAAAAATCTCTCTTGCCTCTCGAAGTGGCATGGTCATCATATCAACATTATCTTCCTGCTTTGCAGAACTAGCACTATTAACTAGAATTTCTGGTGGTATCATAGATGGTTTTATTACTTCATTATTATTTGAAGATAGTGGATTCATAATTAAAGTCCATTCTATCACATTGCGTAATTGCCTTATATTACTTGGCCAATTATAAACTTGCAGAGCTGCAATAGTTTCATCAGAAAATTCACGTGCTTTTAAACCAGAAAACTTAGCAAGTTGTTTAACAAAATATTTGACTAATACAGACATGTCATCTTTTCTATCATATAAAGATGGTACTTTTAAGGAAATAACATTTAGGCGATGATATAAATCTTCCAATAGTTCACCTTTACTTATTTCTTCTTGTATAACCTTAGAAGTTGCAGCAATAATCCTTATATCTAATTTTATTGCTTTGCTTCCCCCCTTATGAAACATTTGATCTTGCACAAATTTAAGCAATTTTACTTGTACCGAAACTGGCAAACCACTAATTTCATCTATGTATAAAGTACCATTATTTACTATTTCTAATATCGAAGGACGTATAACGCCTTGGTTCTCTATTCCTTCAAATAATTCTTGATGGACTCGGTCAGGATTCATGCATACTGGACTAAAGATTACGAAAGGAGCATTAGCCCTTTTTGATTTTTTATGAATTAACCGAGCAGCTAGTTCTTTACCACTACCAATTTTACCTTGAATCAATACTCTACTAGTAGCTAAAGCAGCTTTTTCAATATCAGACTTAAGCTTAGCTGTAATGTGAGAGTTACCTATAAGCTCAGTTTTATCAATAACCTTTGATTTCAGATCAAGATTTTCACGCTTTAACTTAGCTGCTTCACAGGCTCTTTTTAATAAAATCACTAACTTATCATGACTAAATGGCTTTTCTAGATAGTCATATGCACCCATTTTGATAGCATTTACTGCAGTTTCAATAGTACCATGTCCACTAATAACTATCACGGGCATTAGTGGATAGCGTTTTTTTACTATTTCCAAAATCCCAAGTCCATCAAGTTCACTACCCTGGAGCCAAATATCTAGAATAATTGCCGAGGGGGTTCTTTCCTGGAGTATTTTAAAAGTTTGAATACTATTAGCAGCGGTCTTGGTAGTAAACCCTTCCTCTTTTAAAATATCTGAGACTAAATCTCTAATATCTGCTTCATCATCAACAACAAGAACATCTATAGACATTGATTTTTCCTAAAACTAATTATTGAAATTATACGTTAATAGCTTACATAAAAGAAATCAACTAATTTTTATAACATTTTTACCACATAATCAAAATTATACATATTAAGCCCACACCAAGGCATGCGAATTCGTGATAAGATATACTATTTAAGAACTTGTTTTATAAGAGGAACAGTAATAGCTCGTTTATGAACTAATGCAAAATGCGTTATTATCCCTAATAATTTTATCATTTGATCAAATTGCCTCGGTAAATTAATTAATAAATATTCAATTACACAGTCAGATACTTTAAGCGATTGATCAGAAAAATACTTAAAGATTAACTTGGTCATTAATTCATCATCAGGCTGGTTTATTTCTAATCTTACAACAGCATTAATTCTTGAGGATAAATCCTGTAACACAAAATTACTAGCTAAACTTCCTGTAGTCATCAACAAATATTTACGACACTCACTTATTAAATTAAAACAATGGAGAACTTTTCTTTCATCCCAAAATTCTATATCTTCCATAATAAAAGCATTATACTGCATTATATCTTCTGCACTAAGTATATCTAAATCTTTTTTTATAAAAAATGCATTCGACAAATTTTGCCATATTTTACTAAGATAGGTCTTACCAGAGGATGGTGGCCCGTAAATCAAAACTGTAAACTCATACGGTTTACTTCCCCAAGATACAGACCAGTTTTTGATTGAATTGTATGCAACTTGATTAGAAAGTGAATTAATAAAATTATCTAGAGCATATAGATTATTACTAAATAATGGTAATATATATTGCTGGGAGTTTGGCATAATTAATGTTTAAGTCTTATAAAACTTACTGGATTTATAAAAGTCGATAGCGGCTAAAAACAAAACTTTTATTATACTAGCAATTGGCACAGCAAAAAATATACCAATAAAGCCAAATAGGTTACCCAGTGCTAGAACCGCAAATATTATCCAAAGAGGATGTAATCCTATCTTATCACCTATGATTTTCGGTGATAAAATATACCCCTCAACTATTAGACCAATCAAATAGATAATTATTATATAAAATAATTTATTGACCATACCAAAAGTAAAATAACTAACAATCATGGTAAGAGAAAAGGATATAAAAACTCCAACGAATGGTATAATTATTGAGAAACCAGATAATATCCCTAATAATACACCTAGATCTACGCCAAGAATCGATAAAGAGATTCCATAGTAAACTGATAATAACAAACAAACATTTAGTTGCCCTCTTATATAAGCAGATAAGGAACAATTAATTGCTGATAATATTTCTTGAATTTTCTTTTTACCTTTTAAAGGTAGCAAGAGGTCTATATTCTTTGCCATTGTTAGCCAATCCCGTAAAAAATAAAACAATATAAGCGGTATTAATAAAATTAACATAAATAAATTGATTGTTATCTTTGTCACATGCCAAATATTATTAGCAAGACCTGTGATAAGCAAAAATATGCCATTAACAAAATTACTAATAGAATCTTTTATCTTATCGGCAATATTTGGATCTATTGAATAAACTTTTGCCGTAATAACCGGTATTAATTCAGTTTGTAAGTAATCTTTATAAGCAGGAATTTTACTAATAAGTAGAGTTGTTTGTTGATATATGATAGGCAACACTACCACAACTACTATAGCAAAAATACTAAAAAACAGCAAAGAAATTACTGAAACTATTATAGTTCTAGATAGTTTATATCGTAATGAGAGATTATCAATTATAGGATGTAATATATATGATATTACTCCAGATATAAGAAATGGCATCAATATATCAGAGATCAAAGTCAAAGTTACTATAACAGTTCCAATAACAATAACCCAAAAAATAACTTTATCCAAGATTATGCCTTTTCTTTATTCATGTTTTTTTCGATACTTGCACTATAGCAGGTCTAACTAACCTATCTTTTATCTTGTAGCCTGATTGCATAATACCTATAATACTATCTTGATCATATTCATCTGATACTACTTGTGAAATTGCGTGATGTATATTGTAATCAAACTTTTCCCCTAATAATGGCTCTATTGATTCTAAACCGTGCTTTTTTAGTATGCTAGTCAATTCACTTTTAGTCATTTCTACCCCGGTAATAATACTAGCTAGATCACCTTCCGTATTTTGTGGCTTATGCTCCAAAGCTCTAGCAAGATTGTCGTTAACACTGAGTAAATCTTTAGCAAAAGAAAAAATGGCATAATTTTTTGCCTCGTCAATTGATTTTTCTAAACGTTTCCTAGTATTATCAGATTCGGCTATTGTCCTTAGCAATTTATCCTGTAAAACTTCAATTTGATTTTTCAAACTAGCAATCTCTTGCAAACTATCTTGTAATGTTAGAGAATCGGAAGGTTGGTTTTCTACTGCATTTAGCAGTTGAGCGTCAGTGTCAATTTCCTGATTATTACTATTATTATCTTGTTGTTTTTCCATATTTACAGCCTTTTTTCTTGCAAAAATCTATTTTCTTAACATATAGTGTAAATCTTTGTATTTTCAAGTCAATTTTAATTAAGTAATAATCCATGAGAGCTTTTAATAGAAAGAATAATCAATTACGCAATATTTCAATTGAACCTTCAGTTCTGCTTAACGCTGATGGTTCGTGTCTTGTTAAGTTCGGCAATACCCATGTAATATGTAGTGCAACATATGAAACAAATGTTCCGCCATTCCTACGAGGGCAAAATCAAGGTTGGATAACTGCTGAGTATGGTATGTTACCTCGCTCAACCCACCAACGTATGAAGCGTGAATCAACGCAAGGAAAACAGTCTGGTAGGACACAAGAGATTCAAAGACTAATTGGCAGATCGATGCGTACGGCAATTGATCTAAAAGCCTTGGGAGAAAAGCAAATTATCATTGATTGTGATGTAATTAATGCCGATGGTGGAACTAGAACAGCGGCAATTACTGGTAGCTATATTGCACTTCATTTAGCGATTAGATCATTAATTGCTAGAAAAATACTTAAAACTAATCCTTTAATTAGCCAAGTAGCCGCTATTTCATGCGGTATATATAAAGGACAGCCCATAGTTGATCTTGATTATTTAGAGGATAGCAACGCGGAAGTAGATGCCAATTTTGTTTTCTCAGGCAATGGAAATATAATAGAAATTCAAAGCACAGCAGAAAAAACCTCCTTTTCCGAAGAGCAATTTTATGATATGCTAAAATTGGCGAGGTTTGCTTCCTCTGATCTATTCAAGCTACAAAACCAAATATTATTAAATAGCACAATTTAATATTTTTACATGGAATATTTATGACTATAAAAGAATTTTTTACTAGATATTCGGAATTAAATGTTGAAGATTTAAAAAATCTTTTAGTTGATCGTGTTAAGGGTCTTAACATAAATCCAGCAGACAGTAAAGAAAAACTTATACATAATATAATCAAAACACCTGAAAAATCTATAGATCCAAAGGGTAGCCTTGAAAAAGCTGGTGTAATAATAGATATAATGGAAAAAGTTGTATTGCAGCATGCGGGTGATTTTCTAAAAGGAGCTCATGTAATGGTTGAGGACAATGGAGATATGTATGATACCTTAAAAGATTTAGGATTAGTTAAAGAACGAATCTCTTCACATCATAGAGGTAATAAAGCTGAGCCAGATGCATCAGTGCAAGCTGGAGAAATATTTAGGGAATTTTTAGTTGGAAAAACGAAAGACGGGAAAACATGGTTTCAGCTAGAAGCTCATTCTATAGGAGGGCTTAGCAATTTTATAAAACATATGATAGATTATGTGACTTATGTATTAACCGGCAAGAATGTTGGGCAATATGGCCTTTCAGAACACGTGGACAGCAAACCTATTACACTTAAGACTAAAGAAGTTAAGGAAAAAACACAAAAGAAAACTCCTACTACAACTGCCAAATTTGTACAAAGAATAGGAGATGAAAAGAGAAAAACACAACTTATTGAACGTTAATATCATCGCTCGTAGTTAATATACTCGGTGAACTTCAAGAATTGGCGTTGTCGTGTCTAAAGATCTCCGCTGCTCACGTACTAATGTACGCTCCGCTGCTCGACTTTGCTACTGCCTAGCTCTTCTTGAAGTTATACTATCGCCTACCAACTCTTCATTTACGAGCAGTATACTTACTACATATTAACTATTGGCTGTGCAAATTTCCCTGTAAATATACATTTTAGCCTTGCTTAGCTTTAAATCTTTTGATTTTCTTGTTTATTACAAGGATTTTACCTTTTCTTTTTACAACCTGACAATCTTTATCTCTTTTCTTTAAAGATTTTAACGAACTTACAACTTTCATATAAAACTATCCTTGGTATTACTTACAAAAACCTAGAAAGTGATAAATCAACCTTCAAACTTTCACTAGCTTAAGTTTAAAAAAGTAATAATAATATTTTTTATCAATTCAGTCAACCTAAAAACTTCTTTAGAGTAATTTAAAAGTCGGGATGTACTGCGATGTAGAGAAATCTAGCTTGTATAAAAAAATTATTACGGTATTCTAACTCAATGATAGGTAAGCCACTAGTTTGACTAGTGAGACCATCAAGGCTTGGCCTTTAGATTTAGTATAAAATAAAAAGTTATCATATATAACTTCTTTGGCTTGACGGTCAAAGGAGAAAATATATGACAACATACGAAAGTTTAAATCATTCTAAATGGGATTGCAAATATCATATTGTGTTTATTCCAAAGTGTCGTAAAAAAGAATTGTACGGGAAGGTTAGAAAATATCTTGGGAACGTATTCCATGAGTTAGCTTTTCAACGTGGGAGAAAGATCATAGAGGGGCATATGGTACAAGATCATGTGCATATGCTCATCAAGATTCCTCCTAAATATTCTGTAGCTGAAGTAATAGGCTATATCAAGGGGAAAAGTGCTATAGCCGTTGCTAGGCAGTTTGGTGGACGAAAACGTAATTTTAATGGAGAAAAGTTGTGGGCTAGAGGTTATGCGGTCTCAACTGTAGGATTTGAAGAGAATCAGATCAAACACTACATTAAGAATCAAGAGCAACTTGATAGTTTAGGCTCTGACGAATCAGGAGAATTTTAATTAACAATGGCAGCCCTTTGGGCTGCTCATAACCGTCAAGCCCCTCGCTTTGCGAGGGCGTTCTGACTTTTTTCCAATATTAATTTTATGTTAACTCCTTTAAAATTATTCGTTATTTGGTTATTTGGACTAACTAGCGGGTTTACCTTAATGATTACAGGTAATACTTTAAACTACTGGTTGGCCAAGGAAAATATTGACTTACAATCTATTGGTATGTTTGCTTTTATCATAATGCCCTATTCTATTAACTTTTTATGGGCTCCTATTTTTGACACTATACATTTAGGTCAATTAAGAAAACTGCTTGGTCATAGATTATCTTGGATTTGTCTAATCCAGATTTTGTTGGCATTTACTATTTTTCTTTTAAGTACCATGAATCCTCACCACAGTCTAATATTGTTTGCACTAGTAGGCTTGATAATATCATTTTTAAGTTCAGCTAAAGATAGTATCCTAGGGGCTTTCAGAACCGAAATTATTGCAAAAGAATCTCAAGGAGCAGCTTCTGGAATTTATATTTTTGGCTACCGCATTGGTATGCTAATTTCAAGTTCTGGAGCTATCTATCTGTCAAGCTATTTAGGATGGAATAATATATATAAAATTTTTGCCATTTCTGTACTTGTTTGTTCTGCTATTTTGGTTACAAGTATCTTGCGGTTAGAACACGACTTAGCCTCAAAAACTTATCTAGATCATAAAATAAATATTTCAAACTTTGTACAAAATATCTTAAAACCTGTAGGGTCTTTTTCCTTAGTCTTTTTAATAGCAGTTTTCCTTATTTTATATAGATTACCAGATGATTTTATTACTATGATGATGAATCCCTTCTTAATACATCTTGGTTATAACGAATTTGAAATAGCCAGTGCAGGAAAATTTTTTGGTATAATATCTACAATAATTGGCGGACTAATAGCCAGCTTAGTGATGAAAAAAAAGAATATCTTAGATAGTTTGCTGATATTTGGCGTAATTCATGCAATCGCACATACCTTACTTATTGTGCATGAGATTTATGGCAAAAATCTACCATTATTCTTTATTACCACAGTCTGTGAAGGTATAACTTGCGGGATGGCTATGACAGCTTACATTGCTTTTATAGCTTCAATATGCACAGGCAAATTTCGTGCCACTCAGTATTCATTTTTTTCTTCTATGATGGGATTTTCAAGATCGATTTTTCCAGCTCTTTCAGGATATATTGTTGTACAATTTGGATGGAAAAGCTTTTTTACATTTATTATTATAATCACAATTCCTTCTCTACTTCTGCTACTAAAAATCAGCTCACTATTAAAAGCAAAAATGAAATATTAAATGTAACCATTAGTTCTATTACGTTGTTGCTGTCGGGATAATGTGTTTTGTGCTTTTGATACTGCTGTGTTTGTTTCAGGTGGAGTGTTGTTCACATGATGTTTTAAGCTACTCTGAATCTGCGTTAATTCACCTATAGAGTCGCTTGCCTCAAGGGGAATAATAGCTTGTGACATATTGATATTACATTCTTTATTTTTTGCTACTTCTTGTACCATTGCTTCATATTGCCCTTTGGTTACAGGGATAGTGTAGATATTATTCCCTCTTTGTATATATCCTATAGCATCTTTATCATCCCCAGCAAACTTTAGTGATAATGGGTTGGTTATTTCTACTAGTTTTCCTTGCTCGTTATAGTGAGCAGTAAAATAAAGTGCCTTCGAGCTTGCAATATTTTCACCTTTCTCGTTTTGTACCGGGAATGAAAGATGGACAGCTGTACTAGATGGCTTGATTGTTAATGGTAGATTAATATTTCGATAATTACTAATCTCTCTCTCTGTTACGCCATCTTCTAACATTAC
Organism: Candidatus Tisiphia endosymbiont of Metellina segmentata; assembly: GCF_964030715.1. NCBI lineage: Bacteria > Pseudomonadati > Pseudomonadota > Alphaproteobacteria > Rickettsiales > Rickettsiaceae > Candidatus Tisiphia > Candidatus Tisiphia endosymbiont of Metellina segmentata. Next base: position 1,203,141 of record NZ_OZ034919.1, on the reverse strand, counting down.
TTTCTTAGAGGTCTTTATATTAGTTTCTATTAATTTAAATAATTCTTCATCTTTGACTTTAATAGCCCTTGATCTAGTAGAGCTTGTGTTTGTTACTGTTTCTTGTTCGTTCCAAGTTAAAGGTTTAAAATGATTAGCCTGAAGGACTTTAGCATAACTTTGTACTTCATCATTCATGGCTTGTGCTATATTTGCTTTTACACTGGGGGCAGCCCAAGCCTTTTGTATTAATCCGTTGTTATTTTCTACAAACTCTTTAAATTCCTGAGAATTAGTAGCAAGACTTGCAATTGCAACTCCTTTATCCGTCTTAATATTTGCTTCAGCAAGGACGTGTTGTAATAGTGCTTGTTGTTTGGCAATAATTTCTTGTCTACAGGCTAATGTTATAGAATCCACTTTGGAGGTTGAGGATTGAACATTAGTAGTTGTTGTTTCGTGAGTCAGCATAACGTCTAGTGCTTTTCTAGATATTTGCATAGATGGTTCGAGATCGCTTGTTTTTTTGGTCAGTAGCTGTTTTTCTTCTTGTAATATTTTTGCTATTTCTTTAATTAATAATACTTCTCGAGCTTTATAGCCTAAAATATACTCTATTTTATTTTCTTTTCTTAATTTTAATTTTTTGGTTTGGTTGATTATATTGTTAAAATAATCGGGATGTTCTTGGACTAATTCTCGTAATTTTGGTGTGTTAATTTTTCCTTTTGTTACTAAAAGACCCAATTTAATTTGCAACCCATACTCTTTTAATGATTGTTGCCTCTTTTGCATAGTTTCCTTAAAGGCATCTTTAATATCGGCAATTTTTATGTGTTCTGGGGCTATATCCTTAAATTTCTGACACATTGCCATTTTCGCCCAATTTGCTAGTGCTTTATCACTATAATATTTTGATAATTCTGCAAAACTGTCATCGATAGTCTTATTTAAATCGACTTGTGCAGTATCAAGTAAACCTTTTACAAATGAATCATTATGACTTAATTTACTTGGGAATTCCCTAAAATGGTTAGTTGGGCCTAGTAATGGTAGATGTCTAGACCAAGAATATGGATGGATGTTATCCTCTAATTGGTCAAGACTTCCAGCAAAATCTATACGAACTAGTTTGGGAAGAATGGTAGAATCTTCGGGGTCTCTTATAACTCCTATGTTACCTGTATGAATATCAAAGTCACCTATTAATAAGCTAGTTGGAGCTATTTTATCAAAAGAACTATAATGAAGTTCTTCAAAAGCTTTGCTTAAAGTATTAGATAATAATTCTCTTGTTCCCATGAAAATCGGTCTTCCCCCATCTTTTCGAAGCCAACCACTTGGTTTAGTTTTTGTAGACATGTGTTTATCCATATCTACATACATATCACCACTATAATTCTTAAAAAATTCAGACCGTACATATACCTCAGAGCCATCACTTTGAAGTCCTCCTTTCTGATGTACTTTTTCGGTAAGATGATCAGGTACAGTGAGAGAAACTTTAGCTCCATGATTTGGATTTGTTGCTTGAAAAATTTGCGAACCCAAAAACTCTGATATATTTTTTCGAGAATCCCCTTCGCTTTTAATCATGGATAGAAGGTCATCAGAACTTTTGTATATTCCTCCTAATTCTCCACCATCATTAGCTCCAAGTGATTTCTTTGCCAAATAATTCCAACCGATAAATTTTGATATCAATGGTGTTGTCATATTATCCTCTTGGACTTTTTTGCTTCAGTTCGATATCGAACTAATGGTTATATTGATTATACACTCAAATAATTTCAAGAAAATTTAAGAAATCTCGTAATTCTTGTCGAGCAGCTACGTGAGATATACTAAGTGTTTTTCCATGATTAGCTGTTGTTAAGTCGAGTAATGTTAATCCTTGTAAAAATAATTCCCGAAAAATTACTCTTTCACTAAAGCCTGGGGCAATTTTAAAGCTAATTCTTTTTGCTAATTGTTCAAGAGAAGTAGCAACATTCCTTTTGTTTACTGCATCCAAGTTGCTTAATCTATTACGCATTACAATCCAATTAATTGTTTCGCCATTACGGTTAGCCTTCTGCATTTTTTGTTCCCAAACCATTTGGCTATAGATTGACGGAGTAATAATTGACAAATTGTTAGCATTAACTTTACCTAGTACATCAAAATCAAGGAAACTGTCATTAATTGGCGTAATTATAGTATCAGCATAAGAGTGAGCTAATCTTGATAAAAAAGAGTAGCTTCCTGGTGTATCGATTACTACATAATCTGCTTTTTTTGCCTGTTCAAATATTTGTTCAAACCTAGTTTTTTCGTCCTCTTCTTTAAGGTTAATGACTTGTTCTTGGCTTTCAGTTAAATGAACATGCTGAGGAACAGCAACCGTTTTATCCGGATTTTTTAGATTATAATCAGCCCTATTCTTTAAATAATTTGTTAAAGAACCCTGACGTGAATCAGTATCAATACTAGCTACCGTATGACCATTATACAATAAGCCAGTAATTAGATGCATGGAGCAGGTAGTTTTACCCGCTCCACCTTTTTCATTACCAACTACAAATATGCGATTTGCTTGATTATTTTTCATAGTGATCTTGGATAAATTGGTTAAGAAGCCTTACACCATAACCTACTGCTCCTTTGGGACCAAGAGGATTACCTGTTTTATTATAGGCAACACCAGCAATATCAAGATGAGCCCAAACCATACCTTCCTTAATAAAATTTCCTATAAATTGAGCTGCCGTACAACTACCAGCCGCTCCAGGGACATTACCAATATTGGCAAGATCAGCAATGTCAGACTTTATCATCTCATCAAAATCTTTATGCAGAGGCATACGCCATAATTTTTCATTAACTTTATTACCAACCTCTATTAGCTTATTAGCTAATTCATCATTATTAGCGAAGCATCCAGCATAAGTTTTGCCAAGAGCAACAACGATAGCTCCAGTAAGGGTAGCAAGATCGATGACACATTGAGGTTTAAATTTTTCTTGAGTATACCAAATTGCATCAGCCAGGACTAACCTACCTTCTGCATCAGTGTTATCCACCACCACTGTTTTTTTGGACATAGTGGTTACCACATCTCCTGGTCGTTGAGCATTACCTGATGGCATATTTTCCACAAGACCAACTACCCCAACCACGTTAACTTGGGCGTTACGACTAGCCAAAGCCATGATAGCTCCAACTACTGCGGCTGAGCCAGCCATATCATATTTCATATCTCCCATATTGGCTGCTGGTTTAAGAGAAATCCCGCCACTATCAAAAGTAACTCCTTTACCAACGAAAGCTACAGGCGGGGTATCATCATCCAAACCATTATATTGCATTACTACAAGTTTAGATTCATTTTGCGAACCTTGTCCAACACCAAGTAAAGCCCCCATGCCAAGATTTTTCATTTCTCTTTCACCGATAACGGTAATTTCAACTCCTAATGGTTCAAGATTCTCTAATATCTTTTCCGAGTAAGATGAAGGAGTTTTGATATTGGCTGGTTCATTAATTATATCTCTAGCAAAGAATACTGCCTCAGCCAATGATTTTTTATCATTAAATAATTCTTCTGCTTTAGACTTGTCATCTATAGAAATCTCCAGAGAATCTACAACAAATTTTTCTCCTTCACTTTGGGTAGTTCTGTATTTATCAAATCTATATGAAGCAAGCAAACAGCCGCTAGCTATAAGCATCGCTACAACAGCTGGCTCATATTGTCCAATATTATGAGAGATTTTTATACCAATAGTTCTAATTTTACAGCAAGTACTACTGAATAAAATTCTTCCCCCGATCTCCTCAATACAAGAGGTCTTTAGTTTTGTTTCATCACCAATGCCAACTATGATTAAATATTTTATTTCCCCATCCTTAGCAACAGAGTTAACAATTTTAATTTGTCCAAATTTCCCAGCAAATACTAATTTATTCTGAATAGTTTTAGAAATTAAACCATGATGTTGTTGGTCAAGTAGCAATAACTCATTGTCTAATTTTAGTTGTTCGTTAATAAAAACTACAGTTGCTTGATTATTTGATAATTCTTTACTTATAAAGTTAATGTTATTGAGCATAAATTCCTATTTTTGAGAGGCTAATTTTATATATTCTTTTTGTAAGCGTAATAATCTGAATAATGGAAGTATATAAAAAACCCACGGATTAATAAAGTAATTCTTTAAGTCTTTTAAATATTATATTCCAAAATTATTCCCCACTAAGTAGAAAAGTGATTAATTTCAATTATTTTTTTGTGTTAGAGTACATAGAATAAATATTACCAAGTGTGCAAGTTTAGGTAGGTATAATAGTCCTCGATGTTTTAAGGGTGATGGTACTGAGCTTACTATCAATTTATTACATCGATACTTGAGGTTAATTAGTTTCTTTTAAATTAGATTTAATTTTGTCTGAATATAATTTTACCTATAAACCTTAACCTAAAAATTTCTTTCTTGCTTTTCTACTTGGAAATAGTATTTTCAGGAAAATAGTGTTATCATCTTCTTTTATATAAGGTATAGCATATATTTCAGTTAGTATCCTTACATATAGAATTTGCTGATCAGGATATTGTTCTTGATTATGATGTTTAGTTATATCTAATAGATTCCCATCTGCTATAGATTGAATTATTTCTTCAAAACCTATTCCTCTTTCAAGCAACAATTTTGAATTCTTTTCATAATTATATCTAAATTTAATCAACTTAAACTACCTAACAACTACAATTTTGTGTCTTCTTTATGAATTAACATATTAATATATGTTTGATACCAATTGCAATAATTAACACGGTGTATTTATCCAGTCTCTATACATAATTGATTTTACTAAATCTACATTATGAGCAAATTGATTCCAAGCGTAACAAGCCATAGTGACGATATCTTCATATACACCATAACATTGGTTAGACAAGAAATGATTTTTGATCCATGCCCAAACTTGTTCCATTGCATTAAGTTCCGGTGCATAGGGCGGAAGCGGTATCAAAGTGATATTGCTTGGCACAGTTAGTTTTTTGGCTGTGTGCCAACCTGCATTATCCGTTAGTAAAGCTATATGTCGGTTGCCTTGAATACTGCGAGAAAGGTCTTCTAAGAATTTATTCATTGCCTGTGTATTTGCATATGGTAAAATTAATGCAAAAGCTTCTCCTGTATCATGGCAAGCAGCTCCATAAATATATGTTGAAATGAATTGCTGTTGCCGAACTTTACGGGGTCTAGTGCCACGCTTAGCCCATATACGAGTTAAGCTACCTTGTTGCCCAACTCGAGTTTCATCCTGAGACCATATATCAACTTTACATCTATCGATATTTTTTGGTAATAATTCTGTTAGCATGTCTGGGAAGTTTTTTTATATGTATTTTGAGTCTCTTGATTTGACTTTGGATGCATTGAACGAGAAGTAATCCAGCTAAAACCAAGGCGGTGCATAGTATTGTAGACTGTTTTTAAAGTACATTTAGCACCATATTCCTCAAGTAACATGATATGTAGCTCCTTTCCAGTTATATACCCACCAGTTTTACTTTCACTGAGCGTATTGATTTTATCAAAAAGAGCAGACTCTTGTATAGTGTTAATCTTCCTAGGGGCACCGCTTCTTTGTGATTCAAATAATCCTTCAAAACCATGATTCCTAAATCTTCTGAGCCATGATTGCACAGTTTTCCAGTGTGACTTCACTATTTCAGATATGGCTTTAAAAGATTTGCCTAATTGAAGGTAATACATCGCCAATAAACGTATACGATTTCGACCATGCGGCTCATGTTTCATCATTTTTATAAAATCATGACCATGAAAACCTTGCGGTAATATTAACCTAGCCATTTGAGTACCTTTATCAGTTAAAAACCCATTTTACACCACTGCGTTAATTATTGCAATTGGTATAACTCGTATATGGGCTAAGCGTGGCACTAGACCCCGTAAAGTTCGGCAACAGCAATTCATTTCAACATATATTTATGGAGCTGCTTGCCATGATACAGGAGAAGCTTTTGCATTAATTTTACCATATGCAAATACACAGGCAATGAATAAATTCTTAGAAGACCTTTCTCGCAGTATTCAAGGCAACCGACATATAGCTTTACTAACGGATAATGCAGGTTGGTACACAGCCAAAAAACTAACTGTGCCAAGCAATATCACTTTGATACCGCTTCCGCCCTATGCACCGGAACTTAATGCAATGGAACAAGTTTGGGAATGGATCAAAAATCATTTCTTGTCTAACCAATGTTATGGTGTATATGAAGATATCGTCACTATGGCTTGTTACGCTTGGAATCAATTTGCTCATAATGTAGATTTAGTAAAATCAATTATGTATAGAGACTGGATAAATACACCGTGTTAATTATTGCAATTGGTATGATATGCTAACCCAAGTTTTGAAGCCTTAATTTTTATAGCTTCAATATCCTGCTCAGCTACTCTTATAGTAATAGGATGCTTTCTCTTTAGGTGTGTTTTAGCTGCATTTTGAAATAGTTTAATATCATTTTGATTTTTAATACTAGGTTGTTCTTCAAAATTAATCTCTATATCCTGCTCATATTTATCTAATTTGTAGCTCATAGTTTCATATATTTTATTTAATATAATAATAAATAGTACATACTATGTCAATACATTATACGCGAATTCGATAAGCGAACAATAGTGTACTGCTCGTAAATGAAGAGTTGATAGACGATAGTATAACTTCAAGAAGAGCTAGGCAGTAGCAAAGTCGAGCGGCGTAGCGTACATGAGTAACTAGGCAGCTTCGATCTTTGGTCGCGGCGGGAAAGCCAATTCTTGAAGTTCTACCTGAGTATGCATAGTGAAGTAGGCTAGGCAATTTTTTTATACTCAAAGTATATTTTTCTTACCGAGTGAATCCATACAATACAAACAATGGTAAATACCACCATTAAAAATGGTGATATAGAGCTAAAAGTGGCTGTTGGTATTAATGTGAAAATAATTGACTGTATTAACCCGCTCGAAGATTTACCAACCTTCGAGCTAATGACGTCTACAGCTGCCTTACCTTTTGTCTTTAGCTCTTGGTCAAGAGGAATATATAACATTTCTCTTGAGGTATCCCAAATTGAATATTTACTACCTTTCACTAGAATGTTTTGTAAAGCACCAATTGACACCGCAAGAGCTAAGGGTGTCATGAGAATGCTACTATCAAATATCGATAATACTTGGTGGTCAAATACGATTAAGATAAAAAACAATATACCAGTAATCATCATGACAATTGGCGGAATTACTGCAGCAACAAACCAGCCATGGCTACGCATTATATTATTGCCTATTATAGTCATTACCATAATAGCAACTCCAGTCCAAAGAATGTAAAGACTATTGAATTCTGCATAACTATTAACAGTGGGGTATAATTCCTTAATTTTTGCTTTCCATACTGCTTCTACCAAATTCATTGATAAACCAAAGGCAGCAGAGCAAATTAGCATTAACCATAAATATTTTGATCTTGTTATATATTTAAAACTTTCAATTAAACCCATGCCTTCTTTAGTAGATCTACCACTTTTAGCATTTGCATAAAATGTTGGATTTGTAAAAACATTTTTGGTAATAAATTTTACAAGTAAACATGATATAACAGCAGAAACTACCACGAGACTTGTTGATATTTTTATAAGTGTAGTTTTGTTGTCCGATACGGTTAAAAAATATTTAGCAATACTGTTCTCAGATGATAAGTTCATCATCAAAAAGCCCACAAATATTAAAGAAGAATTGCCAAATAATGAAAAAAGCGTGTAAAACCTTTTTGCTTCTTCTGTTGTAGTAAGTTCATTAGCAAACTGCCAAAAAAGTAAAACATAAAAGATATTTGGCCAAAGTTCAGATAATGTATAGAAAACCATATAACTCCAATTACCAATTAAAGCTATATACCATTTAAGATGAGGATAAGTTCCCATAATTTGTTCTAGTGAATTTGGACTAATATGGAAAATATTGACATTTGGATAAATAATGAAAGCAAAAAGAATGAAGAATCCAACAAAAAAAGTGATTAAATAGCAAAAAATCTTTTCAAAACTAAAATGATTAAGCATCTTAGCATAGATTATAACGAATAAAGCTGCTGCAGGTGTTACACAATAAACTTTAGTAAAACTTACTACTTCAGCACTAATCTCTGAAATTAAAATACTATCTTTTAAAATTCTTAATATGTTTTGATTGAATAGGACACAGAACATCAGACCGCACATAGGTATGAATTTTCCAAGCTCATGATTATGGATAGGCCAAAATATAGTTCTGAATTTGCTTTTAAATAAGTTTGACTGTATACTAGTCATAATAAGGATTCCCTAAGACAAAAAAAAAACTTGAAGACATGTTCAAGAGTTTCTCTATAATGGCTTAAGGCTATTATGAAAACCAAAGAAAGTTAGGAACTTATATATTATTAGCCTCCCTATGTCAAGATATTTAAATTGATCCCTAGTAATTAGTAGTGTATAAAAATATGTTGGACAATGACAAATATCAAGAATATTTTGATCAATATAGTGATTATTCATCAAAATATTTATTGGGTAATAAGTATTGTTCCTTGGGTAAAAAAATAACTAAAACAAAATATTATCAAATTTTATATTATAAAACACTGGCATCGCAAGATTGCATTATTAGTAAAAAAAGAATATTCTTAGTTATTCCTTCGATCTTTAACTCCCCGGAAATTCTCTTCTTAGCTAAATCAAAAAGCTTTGTTGATAACTTAAGACATTGTGGTGAGGTGTTTCTAGTTGATTGGTTTGAAGTTGATGAAGCTGATTATTTGTTAGAAGACTACGTAAAGAGGGTAGTTGAAATTATTAGCAAAATTATTAGCAATTTAAGACAAAAAAAGTATCAAATAGACTTAGTGGGACACTGCATCGGTGGTATTATAGGAATGGCAGCCACTATAATAGTACCAAACATGATAAGAACATTAACATTACTTTCAACACCTTGGGATTTCTCCCATTTTGCTACAGCAAGGAATATATACCAATATCTTGGTCTAGATTATTATGTACGAAATTTGCCAATGATTCCTAAACTACATATTCAGATTCTTTTTTTCCTATTAATGCCAAATTATTTCAGTACAAAACTTGATAAATTTTTTACCATAACTGTACCAAAAATAAGAGATTTATCTTTTAGAGTAGAAAATTGGTTGATGTCTGGAACTGCTTTGTCTAGAAATACATATATACAAATTATGGATGATGTAGTAGGCAATAATATGCTTGCAAAACTTCAATGGAAAGTCAACAATATCACCATTGATCCGACATTAATAAATAAACCAGTATATCAAATAATTGCAAGTAATGACAAAATAGTACCAAAATCATCTATGTTATCCTTACACAAATTATTTAGAGAATCTATGATCTTCGAAGTACCAAGTGGTCATATTAGCTATTTGATTAATAACAATTTAGATATCTTATTTAAGGAGTATACTCGGTGAACTTCAAGAATTGGCTTCGTCGTGTCTAAAGATATTCGCTGCTCCGTTACTCATGTACGCTACGCCGCTCGACTTTGCTACTGCCTAGCTCTTCTTGAAGTTATATACTCTTCTGCTCTGAAGAGTTGTTTTTTGAAAATATCATGGATTCGCATGCGTGACTATACTATATGTACGCTCCGCTTGCTCACCATTCATTTTCAAATCCAATTCTTCAAATCATTTGAGTATACTATCGTCTACCAACTTATTAAAATCATAGAATGTGGAGTATACTCGATGAGTAAAAAGGCAGTTTATATAACTCATGCAAAAAGAACAGCAGTAGGATCTCTGCTAGGAAGCTTAGGATCAATTCCAGCAACTAAACTTGCAGCTATCATTATAGAATCAATTTTAAAAGATAGTAAACTAGATCCAGCTATTATTAATGAAGTAATAATGGGACAGGTAATCACTGGTGGCGTAGGACAAAATCCTGCTAGGCAAGCTCTAATCCAAGCTGGATTACCTAAAGAAGTTACAGGCTTCACAGTTAATAAAGTATGTGGTTCTGGGTTAAAAACGGTATGTTTAGCAGCAAGTAGCATTATTGCAGGTGATAATGATATTGTGATAGCTGGTGGGCAAGAAAATATGTCTTTGGGTTTACATGGATCGTATATTCGTGCTGGTCATAAGTTAGGTAGCACACAAATGGTAGATTTGATGCAGTATGACGGTTTGACCGATGTATTTTCTAATAATTTAATGGGAATTACCGCCGAAAATATATCTAAAAGATTTAATATTACTAGAGAAATGCAAGATGAGTTTGCACTAAAATCACACCAAAAAGCACGTGAAGCACAAGCAGAAGGTCGTTTTAAAGACGAGATCTTACCAGTAGAAGTTAAGATGCAAAAAGCTACATTAATATTTGATCAAGATGAGGGAATTAGAGCTGATATTAAATTAGAAGTTCTAGCTAAACTACGTCCAGCTTTTGACAAAGAAGGTACTGTAACAGCTGGTAATGCTTCTTCTATTAATGATGGAGCAGCTTGTTTAATGGTAGTATCTGAAGAAGCATTAAAGAGATATAATCTAAAACCTCTTGTTAGAATTGTATCATATGCTGAAGTAGGGGTAGAACCAAATATTATGGGAACAGGTCCAGTACCAGCATCGAAGAAGGCTTTGGACAAAGCTGGTTGGAAAGTAGAAGATTTGGATATAATAGAAGCTAATGAAGCTTTTGCCGCTCAAGCTATTTATGTAAATCAACAGATGAATTGGGATATTAATAAAGTCAATATGAACGGAGGGGCTATTGCTCTTGGTCATCCAATAGGAGCAAGTGGGGCAAGAATCTTGGTAACATTAATTCATCAAATGCAAAAAATTAACGCGAAAAAAGGGCTAGCAACACTTTGTATAGGTGGGGGGATGGGGATAGCTATGTGTATTGAAAAGGTAAATTAATAATGCAAAAATTTTCATTTGACTTAAAGTTTCAACATAAAAAAGCAAGAGCTGGTGTTATTACTACTAGGCACGGTCAGATACGTACCCCAGCTTTTATGCCAGTCGGTACTAAAGGTACGGTAAAAGCCATGTTACCCGAAGCCGTAGAGTCTACCGGAGCTGATATAGTACTTGGTAATACTTATCACTTAATGCTGCAGCCAACTGCTGAAAGAATTGCTAAGCTTGGGGGCTTGCGTAAATTTATGAACTGGTCAAAGCCTGTACTTACTGACTCAGGTGGTTTTCAGGTCATGTCCCTATCGAAATTACGTAAAATTACCGAAGAAGGTGTAATTTTTAACTCTCATATTGATGGTAGTAAGCATATGTTAACTCCCGAACGTGCAACTGAGATACAATATCTTCTTGATAGCACTATTACTATGGCGTTTGATGAATGTACCCCATATCCTGCAACATTTGAGCAAGCAAAATCATCTATGGAGTTGACATCTAGATGGGGAGAGAGGTCAAGAAAAGCCTTTGTTCAAAGAGAAGGTTATGGTCAATTTGGTATTGTACAGGGGAGTATATATCAGGAGTTACGTGTTCAGTCAGCACAAAATTTGGTAGAATTAGATTTTGAAGGGTATGCTATCGGAGGTCTAGCAGTAGGTGAGGGGCAAGAACTAATGTTCAATGTGTTAGACTATGCTCCGGATTTGTTACCTAAATATAAGCCAAGATATCTTATGGGGGTTGGTAAACCAGATGATATTATTGGTGCGGTTGCAAGGGGAGTAGATATGTTTGATTGCGTTATTCCAACCCGCTCGGGTCGGAATGGTCAAGCTTTTACCAAATATGGTATAGTAAATATTCGCAATAGTAAATATAGTAGCGATCATGAACCGCTAGAATATGATTGTCCATGCCCAGCATGTAAAAATTATAATAAAGCTTACTTACATCATTTGGTAAAGGTAAAAGAGATTCTAGGGGCGGTACTTATGACGTGGCATAATTTGGTGTATTTCCAAGAATTAATGTCAAGAATAAGACAATATATTCAACAAGGGAAAGACTTTGATTTTATCAATTAGTTCTGAGTTGGTAGACGAAGATCAAAATCAACAAGTGCTAGAAGTGTCCAAGCCGAGGAGCACAGCGTACATTAGTACGTGAGTACCGCAGGTCTTGGACAACGACAACGCAATTGTTGATTTTCATCGAGTATATTGTTATAAGCTCCTAAATGTCTATTAGCGAGTAGCTATCTAGAACCTTAACGGGTTAGCTATAGTATTGGTGCTTTGCTTTTTTAACAATATTTCTACTGTTCTTTTTGCAACTTATAGTACCGCTTCTGATGAATCTGCATCTCCTGACCTATTACCCATTAATTTGATGTCTTCTACACTAGGTACTGAAAAAACAAATGTAGGGTATGGTTCTTCTGTTTTACTACAATACTCCTGGCAAATAGCAGTACCTTTTTTGTAAATATAAGTAGCAATACCACCTACAGTAATTACTGCAATCGTAGCTGAACCTGCAGCTGTCAATATATCTTTCAGCGACCATCCTTGACCTTCAGTAGTTTGTTCGTGTGGTGCTGCTGTAGGAACAGAACCCCTATTAAATGGAGCATTATGAGGTTCTAGGTTGGGTGTGTTTTCTTCCATTATAGTGGTAGAGTTCGCTGTAGGAGTGGAATTTTCTGCAGAGCTAGGAGATGGCTCAATGGTAGTAAGTGCTGCTAGTAATTCTTCTAGAGCAGCTTTCTGTTCAAGGGCTTGTGTAAAATCTGGATCTACCTCAAGAGCCTTGTTGCATTCTGTTAGAGCTTCTTGATATTTACCAGCAGAACTCAATCTATTGCACTCATTTAAATGTTGATAACGTGGTGAAAGTGGCAAATTACATGTGTGATAAACTGGATAACTCTGCTTGTGGGTCCAAGAAGAAGTCAGATGTGAGAATTCTATCTCTGCCATTTGTCCGTTATTAACACTTCTTACCTCTAGATTTTTTAATACACGCCCCCAACTAAAGCTGGTTCCTTCATCGCTTGAAACAAATAATTGACCTTTGTGGCAAGGTTCATCCATCATAACACTTTTTATGTAACTCGCTCCATTCTATATGCCCGTTAGCGGGATGTATTTCCACTCCAACTGCAAAACAGTTCTGATTTGACAAAGTAATGGATTGTACTTCTGATATATCCCCCACACCACGTTTACCTCTATGATGAACTACATCGGAGTTATCTGTAGGTTCTGCAGATGGGTGGTTATGGTTATATCCAGTAGGGAGTGCACCAACAGCCTTTAATACTTCACTAGCGGCTAGTGTTAAGACAACCACTTTGGGGATAGTTGCAAGAACATCAGCAGCAGTAGTAAGCCAACTACCTGTATTAGAAGAAGGGGAAGGAGCAGTGATGACTCCAAGCTCTATAGCTGCGTCTTTCATGTTTTCTGATAGTAAGTCTTCACCGTATTTCTTTATAGTTCCTCTCAGATGAAACTTTTTATTTGTATCATTTAATTGGTCAAAATTTTTCGTATCATCAAAATACTTTGGGGTAAGGTCACCGTTGTTGTCACGATAAGGATTTGTCTGTAAATTTTTTTGTTTAGAATATCTATGATTTTTTGACATAAAAAATTGTTTCCTATTTAATAATATTGATTAATATTCAGTTTAACAAGATAGTTAATATAAACTATTTAAATTGATAAAATAGCTTTTTTATATAGAAGTCAAGGTTTAGTTGCAAAGCTACCCTGGCTAGCTGATAAAAATAACATAGTGATATTTTATACCAATTGCAATAATTAACACGGTGTATTTATCCAGTCTCTATACATAATTGATTTTACTAAATCTACATTATGAGCAAATTGATTCCAAGCGTAACAAGCCATAGTGACGATATCTTCATATACACCATAACATTGGTTAGACAAGAAATGATTTTTGATCCATTCCCAAACTTGTTCCATTGCATTAAGTTCCGGTGCATAGGGCGGAAGCGGTATCAAAGTGATATTGCTTGGCACAGTTAGTTTTTTGGCTGTGTGCCAACCTGCATTATCCGTTAGTAAAGCTATATGTCGGTTGCCTTGAATACTGCGAGAAAGGTCTTCTAAGAATTTATTCATTGCCTGTGTATTTGCATATGGTAAAATTAATGCAAAAGCTTCTCCTGTATCATGGCAAGCAGCTCCATAAATATATGTTGAAATGAATTGCTGTTGCCGAACTTTACGGGGTCTAGTGCCACGCTTAGCCCATATACGAGTTAAGCTACCTTGTTGCCCAACTCGAGTTTCATCCTGAGACCATATATCAACTTTACATCTATCGATATTTTTTGGTAATAATTCTGTTAGCATGTCTGGGAAGTTTTTTTATATGTATTTTGAGTCTCTTGATTTGACTTTGGATGCATTGAACGAGAAGTAATCCAGCTAAAACCAAGGCGGTGCATAGTATTGTAGACTGTTTTTAAAGTACATTTAGCACCATATTCCTCAAGTAACATGATATGTAGCTCCTTTCCAGTTATATACCCACCAGTTTTACTTTCACTGAGCGTATTGATTTTATCAAAAAGAGCAGACTCTTGTATAGTGTTAATCTTCCTAGGGGCACCGCTTCTTTGTGATTCAAATAATCCTTCAAAACCATGATTCCTAAATCTTCTGAGCCATGATTGCACAGTTTTCCAGTGTGACTTCACTATTTCAGATATGGCTTTAAAAGATTTGCCTAATTGAAGGTAATACATCGCCAATAAACGTATACGATTTCGACCATGCGGCTCATGTTTCATCATTTTTATAAAATCATGACCATGAAAACCTTGCGGTAATATTAACCTAGCCATTTGAGTACCTTTATCAGTTAAAAACCCATTTTACACCACTGCGTTAATTATTGCAATTGGTATTATAGTTACCCTGACTAGCATTACTCCGCTATTAGCGAGGAGGCATTTTAGGTGGCAACGAATGAGTTATATAGAACCTTAATGGGTTATAAAACAATAATTTTTTAAAGCAGAAGGTATAATTGTATTTTTTAACTTAGTGGATAGAAATTTTATAGTATACTACATGGATTTGGTAGATAATAGTACTGTGATAACTCATTCGAGTATACATATTTGAAAGACTATAAATGATTACAGAATGTTAATATATAAACGTTATATAATAAGAAATATTGTACCATCCTTGGTGATAATTATTTTCTCGATCACTAGCCTTGTATGGATTACTCAGATATTAAAGTTTTTGTACTTAATTGATAAAGGAATAAAAGCTCAGGATTTCTTAAATTTAATTATTTTAGTTATTCCATCTTTGCTATTTATTTTGCTACCTTTTGCAACTATTATCACTATTATTTATACTTATAATGCTTTAAGTGAGAGGCGTCAGATAATTATTCTGCAAAATTTGGGATTAAGTAATATACAACTAGCTAGTCCAGCATTGATTGTAGCTTTGACAGTTACGTTATTTGCTTATTATATTTCGATTAGTTTATTGCCATTATCTTATGCAAAGCTTAAATCAGATCTTAATTTCATGAAAAATAATTATGCATCCACTCTACTAGATGAGAAGACATTTAATACAATTTCTAAAGATATCACAGTTTATTTTGATAAAAAATTGGCTGATGGTACTATGAAAGATTTAATCCTTTTTGATAATCGTAAACATGATAATCATGCAATTTTATTTTCTAGATTGGGGATATTTAAAATATATAATAACTCTTCGTTTTTCCAACTAAAAGATGGAGCGAGGCAGGAATATGACTATAATGGTAATTTAACTAATTTATCATTTGATGTTCTAACAGTAGAATTAGTCAGTAATGATGCTAAAAGATTGGTAAAGGAAGAGTATAGTCGAGAAATCAATGAATATTATATTCATGAATTATTAAAACCCAACAATAATCTATCAAAGCAGAGACAGATTAAATTAGTTGCTGAGGGACACCAAAGATTGATTTGGCCAATGTATAATTTTGTACTTGTTTTTCTAACATTGTCGGTTTTTTTAAGACAGCCTTATAATAAAAAATCTAGTCTGAGGCAGATTCTAATTACAGCACTTTCTGCAATAATTATCACATATTTACACTTTGTATTACAAAATCTTGCTTCTAAAGATTCAAATTTTATCTTTGCTTGTTATGCTAACATTATTATTGCTATTATTTTAAGCCTGTATTTATATTTTCGTAAAATTATATGAGTTTTCAAGATTTACCACAATTCCTAAAAATTTTAGAGCAAAATGGTCTCCTAAATCGTATATCTTATCCTGTATCATCTAACCTTGAAATAACAGAAATCAGTAGAAGAGTTTTAAAAAAAGATGGTCCTGCTCTTTTGTTTGAAAATGTTATTAGAGATGATGGGACTAAGTCTGATATGCCAGTTTTAACTAATTTATATGCCAGCACGCGGCGGATTGCCTTAGGACTTGGTTTAAAAAATACAGAAGAGTTGAGGAAATTTGGTGAATTGCTAGCTTTTCTTAAAGCACCAGAACTACCTTCTTCCTTTAAAGAAACCTTTGCTATGTGGCCACTCGCCAAAAGAATATTGGCTATGTCACCCAAGATTTTGTCAAAAGCTCCTTGTCAAGAAGTGATAATTAATGATCCTGATGTTAATATATTGCCGATACAAACCTGCTGGCCTCTTGATATTTCGCCACTACTTACTTGGTCAATAGTTGTTACAAAAGGACCTAGCTTAGAAAAAATAGATAATTTTAACCTTGGTATATACCGAATGCAAGTAGTAGAGCGTAACAAACTTATTATGCGCTGGCTTAAAATGCGAGGTGGAGCTCAGCAACATAAGCGTTGGCAATCAGCAAAGATTGATCCTTTCCCTGCTGCAGTGGTTATTGGGGCAAGTCCTGCCGTGACTATGGCTGCTGTTATGCCGCTACCCGATAATATGTCTGAGTATAATTTTGCTGGATTATTAAGAGGTAAGTCAATTGAACTGGTAAATTGCGTCAGTATAGATATGAAAGTGCCAGCTCATAGTGAAATTGTTATTGAAGGGCATGTAAGTTTTGATGAGTATCTACCAGAAGGACCATTTGGCGATCATACAGGTTACTATAATGACGTTGAATATTTTCCAGTGTTTAATGTTAAGACTATTACCATGAAAAGACAACCTATATATTTAAGTACTTATACTGGTAAAGCCCCAGATGAGCCATCTATACTTGGTGAAGCATTAAATGCAATGTTTATTCCGATAATTCAACAGCAATTTCCAGAGATCGTTGATTTTTGGTTACCACCTGAAGGTTGTTCTTACAGAGTTGCTGTGGTATCTATTCGTAAGGCTTATGCAGGTCATGCAAAAAGAATAATGATGGGGATTTGGTCATTTTTAAGACAATTCATGTATACAAAATTTATTATTGTGGTAGATGATGATATAGATATTCGTGACTGGAAGGAAGTGGTTTGGGCAATATCTACTAGGGTAGATCCTTCTAGGGATACTACTTTTATCGATAATTCACCAATAGATTATCTTGATTTTGCCTCACCTGTGTCTAGCCTTGGTAGTAAAATGGGAATAGATGCAACTAATAAAATAGTCCCAGAAACTAATAGAGTTTGGGGTAAGAAAATAGAAATGACTAGTGAAGTCGTTGAAAAGATTGACAAAATTTGGGATATGCTTGGTATATCCGCAAAAACTTGAAATAATTTTTTCTTAAAACACTTAGTGTTAGAAATTTATAGTATATATTATATATACTGCTTGTAAATGAAGAGTTGGTAGACGATAGTATAACTTCAAGAAGAGCTAGGCAGTAGCAAAGTTGAGCGGCGTAGCGTACATGAGTAACTAGGCAGCTTCGATCTTTGGTCGCGGGAACGCCAATTCTTGAAGTTCTACCTGAGTATACTCAAATGACTTGAAGAATTGGAATTGGATATAGTGGATAATATTTCTAGTGATGAAATAATCAAAAATATAAAAAAAGTTAGTGATAAATACCAAGAGATAATACTTTGTCTTATGCAGGGCAGGGGGAACATGATTCCTGCATCTCTTATTGATATGGATAAAAATAGAGTTATATTATCAAGCTTAAGTGAACAATTTATAAAAAATCCTGAAAAATTTTGGCAACTAAATATTCAGTATGTTGAGAAATTTCAGAATCTTGTCATAAATTCAGTAGAGAAATTTGTAGGGAAATCAACCACTCCTCTTTTTTCACCAAATAGTAAAGATAGAAGGTTTAAGGATTTAGCTTGGCAGGATAATGCGTATTTTGATTTTGTTAAGCAGTTCTATTTAATGTCTTCAGAATGGTTACAGGATAATATCGAACAATATGAACTAGCACCTGACCTTAAACAACATTTGGCATTTATGACGCATCAATTTATTAATGCCTTCTCTCCGTCAAATTTTGCTTTTGGTAACCCGATAGTTCTTAGTAAAATTTTGGAAACAGGTGGTCAGAATCTTGTTCAAGGCTTAGAGAACTTTCTTGCAGATATAAGAAATTCTAGTGATATATTAAATATAAAAACTACCGATAATAATGCTTTTTTACTTGGCAAAAATATAGCTACTACTAAAGGAAAAATTGTTTTTCAGAATCAATTAATACAGTTAATATGTTATGAACCTAAGCAAAAAACACGGGCGATACCATTACTTATAATACCACCCTGTATTAATAAATACTATATACTTGATCTATCTGAACATAATTCAATGGTAGCATTTCTTGTCGAACATAATTTTCAAGTATATATGGTCTCTTGGGTTAATCCCGATGAAACTCTAGCTGATAAAAGTTTTGAGGACTATGTAAAAGAAGGAGTTTTAGAAGCTTGTGAATATATAATGCGGTTTGGATATAACCATATTAATGCTATTGGTTATTGTATTGGTGGAACTTTTCTTGCAACTGCTGTTGCTTATCTGAAGGCAAATAATTTAAATTATATTAATAGTGTCAGCTTTATTACTACCCTTTTAGACTTTAAAAATCCTGGGGAGGTAAGTATTTTTGTCAATGAGTCATCGATTGCCATGATCGAACAAGAAATGAATTCTAAAGGATATTTTGATGGTCGTTATTTGTCGAATAGCTTTAGTTTGCTAAGAGCTAATGATTTAGTATGGTCGTTTTTTGTTAATAACTATCTGCTTGGTCAAACTCCAATGCCATTTGACTTATTATATTGGAATGCTGATCCAACGAATTTACCAACTAATATGTATAGCTACTACTTACGTAATATGTATCTAAATAATTTATTAAAAGAACCGAGTAACTTATCATTATTTGGTACGCCAATTGATTTGAGCAAGATTGACTGTAATTCTTTTTTCCTTGCTGCAAATGACGATCATATAGCTCCGTGGCGATCGGTGTATGAAGGATTAAAACTATTAAAAGGTAACAAAACCTTTTGTCTTACAAGTTCTGGACATGTTGCAGGGGTGGTTAATCCTCCTGCAATGTCTAAATATAATTATAAAACTAATAAAGACTTAACCTTGACTAGTGAATCATGGTTTATTAATGCTGACGAGCATCAAGGATCATGGTGGTCTTACTGGCTTACTTGGTTAGAAGATAATAGTGGTGAGTTAATAAAATCGATAGATTATGATAGGTTAAAATCCATCGAACTTGCCCCCGGCAAATATGCTCATAAAAGAATAGTTACCTAATCTCAGATATAAGTATACTGCTATGATTTCAAGAGTTTCGCGTAAATTGTGTGTAATACCAATTGTAATAATTAACACGGTGTATTTATCCAGTCTCTATACATAATTGATTTTACTAAATCTACATTATGAGCAAATTGATTCCAAGCGTAACAAGCCATAGTGACGATATCTTCATATACACCATAACATTGGTTAGACAAGAAATGATTTTTGATCCATGCCCAAACTTGTTCCATTGCATTAAGTTCCGGTGCATAGGGCGGAAGCGGTATCAAAGTGATATTGCTTGGCACAGTTAGTTTTTTGGCTGTGTGCCAACCTGCATTATCCGTTAGTAAAGCTATATGTCGGTTGCCTTGAATACTGCGAGAAAGGTCTTCTAAGAATTTATTCATTGCCTGTGTATTTGCATATGGTAAAATTAATGCAAAAGCTTCTCCTGTATCATGGCAAGCAGCTCCATAAATATATGTTGAAATGAATTGCTGTTGCCGAACTTTACGGGGTCTAGTGCCACGCTTAGCCCATATACGAGTTAAGCTACCTTGTTGCCCAACTCGAGTTTCATCCTGAGACCATATATCAACTTTACATCTATCGATATTTTTTGGTAATAATTCTGTTAGCATGTCTGGGAAGTTTTTTTATATGTATTTTGAGTCTCTTGATTTGACTTTGGATGCATTGAACGAGAAGTAATCCAGCTAAAACCAAGGCGGTGCATAGTATTGTAGACTGTTTTTAAAGTACATTTAGCACCATATTCCTCAAGTAACATGATATGTAGCTCCTTTCCAGTTATATACCCACCAGTTTTACTTTCACTGAGCGTATTGATTTTATCAAAAAGAGCAGACTCTTGTATAGTGTTAATCTTCCTAGGGGCACCGCTTCTTTGTGATTCAAATAATCCTTCAAAACCATGATTCCTAAATCTTCTGAGCCATGATTGCACAGTTTTCCAGTGTGACTTCACTATTTCAGATATGGCTTTAAAAGATTTGCCTAATTGAAGGTAATACATCGCCAATAAACGTATACGATTTCGACCATGCGGCTCATGTTTCATCATTTTTATAAAATCATGACCATGAAAACCTTGCGGTAATATTAACCTAGCCATTTGAGTACCTTTATCAGTTAAAAACCCATTTTACACCACTGCGTTAATTATTGCAATTGGTATAATACCTTTTTTATCCTCGCATAAGTTTTTCTATTATTGACTTTATAGGAGTATGGTTTAGAATTAAAAATGAAGTAACTGTAAAGTTACTTTGGGGTGTAGTAACCCTTAACTTAAGATGGTAGTCATCAGCCAAAAATGATGTTCCTCGATCTCATGGTCGGGGAGATGCTAGCTATGTTCAGGGCTTAAGGTTTATACCTTAAGCCTAAAGGCTATCGTAACTGTTCTTAAGCGGTTTTACTAACTCCCCGATCGCCAAAGTAATCTATCAAGATTCTTTGGTGGTTAAAACTTAATAACTCAATGATAGGTAAGCCACTAGTTTGACTAGTGAGACCATCAAGGCTTGGCCTTTAGATTTAGTATAAAATAAAAAGTTATCATATATAACTTCTTTGGCTTGACGGTCAAAGGAGAAAATATATGACAACATACGAAAGTTTAAATCATTCTAAATGGGATTGCAAATATCATATTGTGTTTATTTCAAAGTGTCGTAAAAAAGAATTGTACGGGAAGGTTAGAAAATATCTTGGGAACGTATTCCATGAGTTAGCTTTTCAACGTGGGAGCAAGATCATAGAGGGGCATATGGTACAAGATCATGTGCATATGCCATCAAGATTCCTCCTAAATATTCTGTAGCTGAAGTAATAGGCTATATCAAGGGGAAAAGTGCTATAGCCGTTGCTAGGCAGTTTGGTGGACGAAAACGTAATTTTAATGGAGAAAAGTTGTGGGCTAGAGGTTATGCGGTCTCAACTGTAGGATTTGAAGAGAATCAGATCAAACACTACATTAAGAATCAAGAGCAACTTGATAGTTTAGGCTCTGACGAATCAGGAGAATTTTAATTAACAATGGCAGCCCTTTGGGCTGCTCATAACCGTCAAGCCCCTCGCTTTGCGAGGGCGTTCTGACTTTAAGTTTAATCATAAAGGGGATACTGCTATGACATACACAACAACTTTACCTTCTGAAGCAATCATCTTTTTTGATCCGGTTTATGACCATCCTAAGGATATAAAACTTAGAGATGATGTTAGTGCTACTAGTGAACAAGATGGATTAATAATAGTTGAAATTATCGAATCTAAAGGACCTTATGACCACAGTACTTTTGGTAAGTTAATCCGCCGGGTAATGAGATGCAATAATAAGCCTGTCACCATCCTCATTAACGAAGATATACGGCATACAACAATTAACACTCTACTTTGGTCTGTACTTGGTACTTTGTCATCTGCCGGTCTAATTACCGTTACTACTTACGAAAGATCCTATAAAAAAGTACTCTTGAAAAAAGTAAATATAGAGGATGATTATTTTTTATACGTGGCTGCTACTTATTGTAAAAACCATTATAAATTTGCTAATGAACAATTAAATATTTAATACAGATGAGTAATATACTTCTCGTAAATGAAGAGTTGGTAGACGATAGTATAACTTCAAGAAGAGCTAGGCAGTAGCAAAGTCGAGCTGCTAGGCGTAATTAGTACGTGAGCAGCGGATATCTTTAGACATGACGACGCCAATTCTTGAAGTTCACCGAGTATACTATGGTTACTTAGAAACTCTTGCTAGCCTGATAGTTATTAGGTCTGAATTTAATTCAATATTAGTCATATATTCTGGCGTGAAATCGCTAGCAAATTCACTTAAGGTTTGCTCAAGAATGAATGTACTATGTTGCTCAACTATTTGCATAAAATCCGGTTTGCCTATGATTTCCAGGAAGATTCTATCATTCATGGCAAAATTGGCATCTTTTCTCGCTTGTTGAATAAAGCGTACTAAATCTCTTGCAATACCTTCTTCGTATAGTTCTTTTGTTATTTCTAAATCCAGTAATATTAGTCCATGATTATTAGCTAAAGATTTAGTTGCATGTCTTGTACCTTTAACATTTTTAGGTTCTAAAACTAGAGAGAACTCGTCTTTATTCAGCTTCTCTCCTGATATTATTAGATGCTCAGAGGTAAGCTGCCACTGATGTTTTTTAGAAGCTATTATGATATCTTTGACTTTATGAGGTAGACGCTTACCTAAATTAGGAAAGTTAATCGATAATTTATGATCGGCATAATTTTCTACATCATCTCTATAAATTACTTTTTTAACATTGATCTCATCTTTAATCAATTCTTCAAATTTTATTAATAATTCATTATTGTTGCTAATGATTGTTAAACTACTCAGTGGTTGTCGAGTCCGAATATTTTCACTACTTCTAATGAATAAAGCATTACTACAAATATCTAATATTTGATCCATAGTGCTGACCAAATCATAATCGATTTCTATCGTATCAAGTATAGGAAAATCTGCTAAATGAACACTGCCTCCTTGCTTTTCTAGCCCTGTGAGTCCCAAATAAATTTCCTCAGAAATTAATGGCAATAAACTGGATTGAGCAATAGACATTATTTCAAGACAAGTATACAAGGTATTATAAGCGTTTTTCTTATCTTGATCTTTTTCACTTTTCCAGAAACGATTCCTACTTCTTCTAATATACCAATTATTTAATACTTCAAAAAAATCGGCAATGCTACTATAAGCTATTTGACTGTCAAAATTATCTAATCCATGCTGAATTTTTTGTACTGATATTTTTAGTTTTGATAAAATATAACGATCTAGCACATTTTGAGAATTAAAGTCCAGCTCAGCTTTGATCTGATCGCTATTAGCATACAAAGTAAAGAAGTGGTAGGCATTCCAAATGGGTTTGATAAATAAACGTAGGCTCTCATAAACCATTTTTCCATCTTTATCGATCAATAATTCCTGACCTTTAACTATATTGGTAGAGAGCATGGTGACTCTTAGAGCGTCAGAACCATATTTATCAAATAATTCTAGTGGATCAGCATAATTATTAAGACGCTTTGATAATTTTTGTCCGGTGCTATCTAATATAACTCCATGACAAATACAATTTAAAAAAGGTGGTTGGTCAAATAAAGCAGTTGACAATACCATTAGAGTATAGAACCAACCGCGTGTTTGTGCTGAATATTCCACTATAAAGTCAGCAGGAAAATGTCCCTCAAACCACTCTTTATTTTCAAATGGGTAATGTGCTTGTCCATAAGGCATAGAGCCGCTTTCAAACCAACAATCAAAAACATCTTCTACTCTAACCATCATTGATTTACCGGTTGGATCGTCTGGATTGTTTCTAGTTAGCTGATCAATAAAAGGTCTATGTAAATCAACGATTGTCACTCCAAAATCTTTCTCTAGCTCCTCTATTGACCCATATACATCAATTCTTGGATAAGCCGGATCATCCGACTTCCACACTGGTAGAGGCGTCCCCCAAAATCTATTGCGACTAATTGACCAATCTCTAGCATTTTCTAACCATTTGCCAAATAGATTATCCCTGATATGCAAGGGTATCCAGTTAATTTGTTGGTTTAATTCAACCATCCTGTCTTTAAATTCGGTAACTTTTACATACCAAGAAGGAACTGCTTTGTATATAAGAGGGGTATCAGTACGCCAACAATGCGGATAATTATGAATATATTGCTCGGTTTTAAGCCAATTACCCTGGTTTTTTAGCTTAATAATAATTTGATCATTAGCATCAAATACTTGTAAACCAACAAAATCATAAATTTCTTTGGTGTATTTTCCAGCATTATCTACAGGACAAACGAGTTCTATTCCTTGAGATTGACAAAGAATCTGATCGTCTTCACCAAAGCCGGGAGCCATATGTACGATACCGGTGCCATCTCCTTCAACTACAAAATCTCCGGAGAGAACTTTGAAGCTACCAGGATGGTTGGAAAAATAATCGAATAATGGTCGGTAAGTAAGATTCAGGTTTAATAGGCACTTACCTTCAATTATATCATAATTTGTGTCAGCACTAAGCCCTAATTCTTTGGAATATTTTTCCAAAGCAAATTTAGCCAAAATATAACAAACCTGACCATTTGGCACTAAAGCATATTCAATATTTTCTCCAATGGCTAATGCTAAATTAGCCGGCAAAGTCCATGGAGTCGTAGTCCATGCCAGCATTCTGTACTCATTATAGGGTACAGAACTTGGCAATTTCTCATTAAGTACAAAACTTACCGTAACCGCCTTATCAGTTCTTTCTCTATATGAATTATCTAGCCTAGTCTCAAAATTAGATAAAGGTGTCTCACATGCCCAAGAATAAGGCATTACCCTCATCGATTCATAGAGAAGTCCTTTTTTGTATAACTCTTTAAAAGCCCACAAAACAGATTCCATAAAGGCTTTATCCATGGTTTTATAGGAATTATTGAAATCTACCCATCTTGCTTGCCTATTGACATATTCCTGCCACTGATCAGCATATTTCATGACCGATGTTTTACAATGCTCGTTAAATTTATCAATACCAAAATTGATGATGGCAGTTCTACCAGAAATACCCAACTCCTTTTCTGCTTGCATCTCGGCAGGTAGTCCATGACAATCCCAACCAAAGCGTCGCTCAACTCTTTTGCCTTTACTGGTTTGATAACGTGCATACACATCTTTGATAAAGCCAGTTAGCAAATGTCCATAATGTGGTAATCCATTAGCAAAGGGCGGGCCATCATAAAAGATGAATTCGTTATTTTGTCCATTAGACCTCTTTCGAAACTCTACTTCTGCTGGTGATTTGTACGTCGATGCGGTACTCGAATCCTCACGTACACTTGAGTACGCTGTGGTTCTGCGTTCCGCGTCTCCTTCAAATCCCTCAGCACAAGCGAGTTTCGAAGTAGGTCTACTTTCTAATGATGGTCTAGCATCTATAGTTTTTTGGAAAATATTGTGCTTCAGCCAATAAGCTAGAATCTTTTTTTCAATTGCTGGAAAATCAACATTAGATTGAATATCAGGGTAGTATTTTTTAGTCATGTTTGTAATATTGATTATAAAAATAGTCGAATAATTGGTATATCGACAGGATTTGGTAATTTAAAAATATTCTTACATTTAGAGGTCATAGTTATAATATTGGATAAGGATTTAGTAATATATTGATCAGTATCTACATTATTTTCCGACTCATCTTGAATATAATAAAGTATTGAAGTTATATAAACACTGAGTAACAGACCTCTCTTAGTATAATAATTATAATCTATAGACTTATCACCTGCATAACGCCAAATTAAGTCACATGTACGAAAAGCTATTTTTGTTGCGAATATGCTGTTTGATGGTGTGGTAAAATAACTGCGATTCTTCAAATGTATAAGTTTAGGTGTACAATCTTTTATTCTAATTCTTAAAGCTAAATCAATTTTATCCCTTATTTTAATCGGAGTTTCTTGTTGAGATAGCAAATCAAGCATGTTCTGGTCTTGCCAATTTTCAAAGAAATCAACTATTTCCCTTATGCCACCCGGAAAGATTATATGACAATATCCTTTAACAAACCCACATTCTTCCTCGGTATCTGCCAATAATTTATTATTCCACTGATTAAAAGCTAGTAGCTTTGGTAAAGTTTGTACAAATTGTACTTTTAAACTATGATATTTCTCTTCAATAGTCATAAATGCATCTTTTAATCTTGACATATAAGCTTAGTATATAGATGATGTTACTATCATTCAATAGTCTAATATGCTAAAATTCATGCTAAAAAGGGGGAATTAAAAGTGATACTAGTAAACGTTCATGCTGGAAATGGTGAGCAAGCAATTAAAAATTTGAAAAGAAAAATGCAGAGAGAGCTTGTGTTTCGTTCAATGAAAATGTCCCGTTTTTATGAGCCTCCTTCAGTAAAACGTGTTCGTAAAGATCAAGAAACAGAACGAAGAAAAAGAAAAGTTGCTCGTAAACAACTAATGGAAGGCTGATGGTTCTTATTTTTTAGCCCCCTGCCTACGCAGGGGTTGTACTAGTAATTTACGTGGTAATGACATCGTGTTGCCGTGGTTACATCGTTTCTTTCCTGCAAGCAAGTCCAATGTTAATAGACTTACTGCATAAGTCAATCTAGTTGGTGATTTTGTCGTCGAAACTCGCCTCCGCTCCTCACGTACGTCTGTGTACGCTGCGGTGCTCGGCTTCGTTTCTCCTAAAAATCCCTCAACTATCTTTGATTTATGCAGCAAGTCTAATATTTGAGATATTATGATTATTAGAACATATTTTTGCTATATTTTTTTTATAGTTTTAATAATATCATCTTTTATGATGCATACTCACGCAGCTGAAACAAAGAGTGCTAATTTGTATATTATAAGCGATAAAGCTTTTGTTGGGGATCGTAGTCAATTGCTAGGAGTAGCAAGAGAAAGCGAGAAATACTTTAAAAGCAAATCTGTTATGCTGAATGTTGAGGAATACGATAAATCTCAATTAGAAACCGTTAAGGATCAAATTAGCAGTAACAAAAATCTTGCCATTATAGTTTCAGTTGGTTATTACGGCATAGAATCAATAACTAAATTAAAGTCAGATTCTGAACTGGCAAAAAAGATTATCGCAGTACATCTTTCTCACCAATTATTAGATAATGGCACTTTATCACACAAGCAACTTGTCCAAGAAAAACGTGATAATTTTTTTGGTGCAGACATAATAGCATTGCCTAACCATGCATTAGATAAGCAGAATACTAAGCTTACTGGCGTGAATACTATACTTCTTACTACTAATGGGGTAGCCCATAATATGCAACTATCTGATATTGAATCAGAATATGCTGCATTTAAATCAATGTTCTCTTCCTTTGATAAATATTTAGCAGTGATTTTAGCAGGGGATGTACCGGAAAATGGTACATATCATTGCTACACAAATAAAGAAGCCGAGAAGTTAGGCGAATATGTTAGTAATCTTGCATTAAAAAATAATTATTTCGTATTAGTATCCAATGGACCACGTACAGGAAAATATGATTGTCAAAACAATAAAGAACTTAGTGTACATGAAAAAGATAGTATAATGGACACGGTGACATCAAGTTTCCAAAGGGTTTTACAAGAGAATCGAGTGCCCTTTAAATTATTTGACTTTAAGAAAGGACAACCAAGTATGTATAAGGCTATTCTTGGAGCTGTTTTATATAACAAGCATAGTTTGATTATAATACCAGGTGAGTCTACTTCTATGATCTCGGAAACCTTAGATATGTTACCTGCTAAAACTGTTGCGGTGTATTATAACTCCACAATGAACGAAACCCATAAAAGACATATAAAAAACGAGTTTAATGAAGGAAGAGTGTCAATTATTGATGAGAATATGCATCTTCATTTACCTAATATACCTAATAATATGCGAGCTAAGTATTATTCTGCTAGTGAGAATATAGCTAAGGGGATATATACTTTGTGGCATACTCGTACAGTTACTATCCCAAAGGTTATTAAATAGACCTGTCCCATACTTATCATCCTACTCTTACTATAGTGAAACCTATTGAATTAGGTGATATACTCGGTGAACTTCAAGAATTGGCGTCGTCGTGTCTAAAGATCTCCGCTGCTCACGTACTAATGTACGCTCCGCTGCTCGACTTTGACACTCCTAGCTCTTCTTGAAGTTGACCTTCGTCTACCAACTCTTCATTTACGAGCAGTATACAAACTTTGTGTCATACCTGCGAAAGCAGGTATCTAGATTTCCGCTGCGGCTAGGAATTATACCAATTGCAATAATTAACGCAGTGGTGTAAAATGGGTTTTTAACTGATAAAGGTACTCAAATGGCTAGGTTAATATTACCGCAAGGTTTTCATGGTCATGATTTTATAAAAATGATGAAACATGAGCCGCATGGTCGAAATCGTATACGTTTATTGGCGATGTATTACCTTCAATTAGGCAAATCTTTTAAAGCCATATCTGAAATAGTGAAGTCACACTGGAAAACTGTGCAATCATGGCTCAGAAGATTTAGGAATCATGGTTTTGAAGTGTTTATAAAAATAAAAACTAATTGAATATCTGAATTTCAATTACACCATATTCATCATCTCTACTCTTATGTTATGCTTTTCTAGAGTTTCAATTAATAACTCTGATACTTTAGGGCTAATATCACCATTTTCAATACTTTTACGGTCTATTATTATTTCACTAATAATCTTATTAGCTTCTAGAATTCTCACTAGTTCTATCACCCCATTGTTACTAATATTGTTATAGCTAAGATTCATTTGGGTTATACTCCTATTGATTTCTAAAACCTTGAGAAGTAGCATAAGCCCATCATCACCAATAAAACTCAGCTTAAGATTTATTCGCTGTATAGTATTGTTATTTTCTAGAAATTGAGCGAGTAACATTGCCCCATAGTCACCAATATTGTTGTACTTGAGGTCTATAGTGGTCAAATATTACACCATATTACCCTTGCATACGTTTAAGCTCTCTTAACTGTTGCTCTAATTCCTCTATCCTATTACATAGTGCTTCAGTATTATTGTTAGCTCTTTCTGTTTCTATTTGAAAAGTTACTTTATTTTCTTTTGAAGACATTAGGTTTTTCATGGCTTTCTCTCTAAATGTTCTAACTCAATGATAGGTAAGCCACTAGTTTGACTAGTGAGACCATCAAGGCTTGGCCTTTAGATTTAGTATAAAATAAAAAGTTATCATATATAACTTCTTTGGCTTGACGGTCAAAGGAGAAAATATATGACAACATACGAAAGTTTAAATCATTCTAAATGGGATTGCAAATATCATATTGTGTTTATTTCAAAGTGTCGTAAAAAAGAATTGTACGGGAAGGTTAGAAAATATCTTGGGAACGTATTCCATGAGTTAGCTTTTCAACGTGGGAGCAAGATCATAGAGGGGTATATGGTACAAGATCATGTGCATATGCTCATCAAGATTCCTCCTAAATATTCTGTAGCTGAAGTAATAGGCTATATCAAGGGGAAAAGTGCTATAGCCGTTGCTAGGCAGTTTGGTGGACGAAAACGTAATTTTAATGGAGAAAAGTTGTGGGCTAGAGGTTATGCGGTCTCAACTGTAGGATTTGAAGAGAATCAGATCAAACACTACATTAAGAATCAAGAGCAACTTGATAGTTTAGGCTCTGACGAATCAGGAGAATTTTAATTAACAATGGCAGCCCTTTGGGCTGCTCATAACCGTCAAGCCCCTCGCTTTGCGAGGGCGTTCTGACTTGATCACTCTCTATAATATCATATATTTTTGTTGATTTTAGATCCTTATGACCTAACGCTTCACCTATTAACTCTCTATCAGCTCCAGCTTTACGCATCAAACAACCGTGCGTTCTTCTTAAATCATGAATCCTTAACTCATCAATATTAGCCAATTGACAAATTTTCTTCCACGCTCTCTTAGGTGATGTTAAATGACCACAGCGACTCCTATCGCTAGGAAATACCCATATTGATCCAGTTTTATTCTCCTCTTTCCTTCTTGCCAACATTGTTATGGCATCTTCTACTAAATGAATTGGGAGTGCTTTGCGATTCTTAGTTTGAACAGCTGGTATATACCATATTCTATCTTCATAATTAATATTATTCCATTTTATAGACAAAACATTACTTTTCCTTGCCCCAGTAAGTAATGATAGTAAAAATACATCTGCCATTTGCCTATTTGTACTTGTCTTAATTGCATCAATAAATCTTGACATTTCCTCTTTGGTGTTAATATATCTTTCTCTCGCTTGTTCTTCATGTTCTTCAATACCAATAGCCGGATTCTTCCCTAATAGCCCCAAGGCAATAGCTTTATTGAATACCGCCCTTAACAACTCAAAAAACCTGTTAGCACTATATTTGGCCCTATTACTAATAACATTAAATATTTTCTGAATATCTTCCCTCGTTATAGCCGATATCTTTTTATCATACAAATCATCACCATCTCGATTCATTGTATCAATAGCATCTTCCCAATTCGTATTCTTACGCTTACAGTGTTCTTCAATATATTTATCAAAAAAAAACTGTTTAAAGGTTAGCTCAGTTGCCTTAGTTGGTTGATGATTTATTTCATTGTTTAAAATAGGTGACTTGTTAAAAGGGTGAATGCCTTTGTTGATCTGACCCTTGATTTCAACTGCTTTTTCTCTAGCTTCTACAAGAGAAATATCATTAGGTAACTTCTCGAATCTATCATTATGGAAGTCACCTAATCTAATAAATCTTGAAGTTTGAGTAAATGAAGAAATCTTATAAGTATTAGGGTTTTAATGACTAAAAAGGAGGTATTAAATGTTAGATATAATAAGAAAGTGGTCGGAGCAGAGAGATTTGAACTCCCGACCCTTTGGTCCCAAACCAAATGCGCTACCAGGCTGCGCCATGCTCCGAAAAATAAATGATGAAGATTAACAATAAAGTGTTAGTGGATTCATATTGCCTAATTATATAAACTATAATATAAGTCAAATCAATTTTTTTATTTTAAAATTTCATCATATTTATTAAATGTCTTCATTACATGCATCAATATTAACCATATTTCCAGAAATGTTCCCTGGATTTTTGCAATATTCCCTTGCAGGGCAAGCCTTAGAAAAGGGTATTTGGTCTTATAATGTGGTTAATATAAAAGATTTTGGATTAACTCGGCATAAAAATGTTGATGATGAGCCTTATGGTGGTGGTAACGGACTGATAATGCGTCCAGATGTGGTGGGTAGTTGTATAGAGCATGTTTTGTCTTCAAATCCTAATGCCAAAATATATTATCCCTCACCAAGAGGAAAGCTATTTACCCAAAATATTGCTCGTGAAATTATACAAGAAAAGCAAATAATAATTTTATGTGGTCGCTTTGAAGGGGTTGACGAACGTGTAATTGAAGAGTATAATATGACGGAAATTAGTATAGGGGATTATATTTTATCTGGTGGTGAGGTGGCAGCTCTTGCTATTCTTGATTGCTTGATTAGATTACTTCCGAATGTATTACTGAATCAAGACACATTGCAATCAGAATCTTTTGAGGAAAATGGAGAGTTCGCTGGATTGCTTGAATGTCCTTTATATACGAGACCGGCAAAGTGGAAAAATAGAGAAGTTCCAAGTATTTTGTTGTCTGGTAATCATCAGTTAATTAGAGATTGGAAAAGCAAGCAATCTTTAGAGATTACTAAAAAACGTAGACCGGATTTATTAAATATTTATAGGAGTTTAAGGTAATGAATATTATTGAAGAGTTTGAACAACAGCAAATTCTAAAACTAACGGAAAATAAAAAGATTCCTGACTTTAAAGCAGGGGATACTGTAAAGGTTACTGTAAAAATAATTGATAGAGCAGTTGAAAAAGATGGTAAGGAAAAATTACTAGAAAGATTTCAAATGTATGAAGGTGTAGTAATTGCTAGAAGAAATAGTGGTGTTGCATCTTCTTTTGTAGTTCGTAAGGTCAGTCATGGTGAAGGTGTAGAAAGACGATTTATGATTTTCTCACCAATTGTACATTCGATTGAAGTTGTTAAATATGGTGTAGTACGTCGTGCTAAACTATATTATTTAAGAAATCTAAGTGGTAAAGCAGCTAGAATTAAAGAAAAACTTCAAGTAAATCCTAATAAAGTAATTAAGAAAAAGGTGGTTGCTTAAGGGGAAGGACGGCTAAGGATGTAGAAGCTCTTTAGCTGCCTTCAAGCTCGCATCGGTAATAGATTTGCCTGAGATCATACGAGCAAGTTCAGCTTGCCTCTCTTGAAGATTTAGATTTTTTATAGTAATTTTAGTACTTTCATTCAATTGTAGCTTGTTAACGACAATATGCTGATCTGCCTTACCTGCCACTTGCGGTTGGTGAGTAATTGCGATAACTTGGGCAATAGAGCTAAGCTTTTTTAGTTTTTCTCCTACTTTATCGGCTACGATACCACCAATTCCCGTATCTATTTCATCAAAAATAATAGTTTCCTTAAGTAGTTTATCAAAAAGACAAATTTTTAGTGCTAACATAAATCTTGATAATTCACCACCAGAAGCAATTTTATCAATAGGAGCAAGTTGCATACCAGGGTTAGTTGAGGCAACGAAACGCACATTATCGATACCATTATCTGATACCCTACATAACATTACTTGAGAAGTATCCCTGTCTTCCAAAAAATGTTTATTGTCAGTTTGGTTTGCAATATTATCCTTAGGTACTATTTCTACTTTAAAAATTGCCTTTTCCATTTTAAGTTGTTCAAGCTCTTTTTGCATAGCTAACTCTAGGTTTTTGGCTACTTTAGAACGCTGATTCGATAAAGCTTCAGCTAGTTCAAAATATTTTTTATGACCAGCTAGCTTATTAATATCTAGGATTTTAACGTTATTAATTTTATCCTTCAGGGCATTTAATTGTTGGGTAGAATTGTCAACAAATTCAGGTATTTTATCGCAAGAAATATTATATTTTCGTGCTATGTCACGAATTTTAAACAGCCTTTCTTCCACTTCATCTAAGTTAAATTCATTTGTATCGAAGTTATTAATAATGTTTTGTAATTTTATACGTGCTTCTTCTAGACTATTATAACAATCATCTAAATTTAATGAAATAGAGGCAAATTCTTCATTTTCCTGTAAGTTACGGGCTATTAAACGTTGAACATTAGTAATGGACTTATTAATTTCAGGAGTTTCAAGATGTGATAATATATCTTGAGTTACTTGTATTTCTTTATCACGATTTTGTAAACTGCGTCTTATAGTGGTAAGTTTTTCTTCTTCTCCTACTTGATAGTCAAGAGTTTTTAATTCCTTGGTTACAAAATTTAAATAATCTATCTCTCGTTCTATAGTATCTTTATCTTTTGTGACTTTATTGATTTCTTTAGTAGTTGCTTGTAAAATATTGAAATGCTCGGATAATTCAGCTCTTAAACCTAGAAGGTTTCCATAATCGTCTAGAATATTAATATGGGAGGAGGGGGTAAGAAGGGTAGTAGGGCTATTTTGTCCATGAAGTTCAAATAAATAATCTGCTACTTGTTGTAAGGTATTTACTGTCACCGCTTGATCATTTATAAGAAATTTTTTGCGGTTACCAGATTTTTGGATACGTTTTATCAGTAATTCTTGGTCACACTCAATATTAAATTGTTCCAAAAGCTTTTTAAAATCATTATTGAGAGTAAATGTTGTAGCAACCGTACAATAATCGCATCCATGTTTTATTACATTATCAGAGAATTTGTTACCTAAAGAGAACAAAATTGCATCTAGCAAAATAGACTTACCAGCTCCAGTTTCACCGGTAATCACACATAGTCCTTTTTCAAACTCTATGTCCAATTCATCTATCAGAATAAAATTCTTCACCGAAAGACTTTGTAACATTCTGCCTCTTGTATACTGCTCGTAAATGAAGAGTTGGTAGACGAAGGTCAACTTCAAGAAGAGCTAGGAGTGTCAAAATCGAGCAGCGGAGCGTACATTAGTACGTGAGCAGCTTCGATCTTTAGACACGACGACGCCAATTCTTGAAGTTCACCGAGTATATAACTCTACTTTTGTTGCTAATTTGGGCATCTAGGTCACTCGATACCGTCTAACGCTAATTCGGGATAAGAATTAACTAATTCTTATCCCGAATTCGCGTGTCTAATAAATTTAATCCTCTAAATTAGGAAGGTTAATTCCATAACCATTTTTACACTAATTTTGTACTTCTTTAAATTTTTTTGAAAAGTCTGCATTACGGACTTGAGTCCAAGAGTGACGTAAAATTTACCAGCAAAAGTAGAATTGTAAAAAAATTCTATTATTGCGATGGTGTTTTATTTGATCCCTTTGGAAAGTTGTTAATAAATGGTTGACAATATTTATACCAGTTACTATCCGGATAGTTGTGACCAAGTACTGCAGCATATTTCTTTGCTTCAATGTTAAGCCCCAACATTAAATAACTTTCTACTAAACGATAAAGTGCTTCTGGTATATGTGATGTAGTTTGGTAATTATCCACAATAAGCTGAAATCTATTGATAGCAGCTATCGGGTTATTTTTACTGAGATAATAACGACCTACATCCATTTCCTTACCGGCTAAATGATCATTTACTAAATCAATTTTTAAAGATGCATCAATTGAATATTTTGTTTTAGGGAAAAGTTTTATAACATCTTCAAAACTTTCTTTAGCTAAAAAGGTTCTTGATTGATCAAGCTGTACATTTGAGATTTGCATATAATACGATAATGCCTTTAGGTAATACGCATATGCAATATCTTCATGCATTGGATGAAGCTTAATAAAAGTATCAAGTACATCTACCGCTTCCTCATACTGACATGCTAAAAATAAAGAATAGGCTTGCATTAACTCAGCTTGAGGAGTCATTTTATTACCAGGATCTTGATAAAAAATTCTAGAAAATTCCTCGGCAGCTTTCAAATATTTTTGTTTTTCCAGTAAAACAATGCCATTATTGTATAATTCAGGAGCTGGAACAATTAAATCTTCATCTATCTTCTTAGTTTTACAGCTAGATAAAGCTAAGCAGGTAGTGATGGTATAAAATAATAATTTTGTTAATTTCATATAGAGCTTACAAGTTTTTTTAAATTTAATCTCTTAATTATATAGGATTTTACTATATTATATCGAACTCATGTTACAATATTAAAAATGTGTAGAAAACTTTAGATGGAAAAGTTGCTTTTCATCATAAGGTTTCTTTTTAATTGGCCAAGCCCAATCCATTCTGATAGGGGCAAAGCGAGTAACCCATATAAAACCCACCCCAACAGAAGCACGAAGTGACTTATCATTATAAAAACTATCAGATTTATAAATACTTTTAGAATTTAATCCTACACCCCAAAGACTACCAGCATCCATAAAAACAGCTCCAGTTAAATTAAAATCTTCTGGTAAACCAGTTGGAAAGTTGAGTTCTGTTGAAAATGTATAATATTTTTCTCCGCCAAGACCTTCATTTGTTGTTTTTTCTCTAGGACCTATTCCACTAGCAGCAAATCCTCTAAGGCTATAATCACCCAAATTAAACCGATCAGAAATTCTTACAGTTTTACCTCCTACACCCATAATATCACCGACACTACTTGAAAGTTTTAAAGTGAATTTATTATTGATAAAAGATTTAAAATATTTACCGTCTAGTTCATGTTTTAAATATTTATTATTACCCCCAACACCAGCAAATTCCTGAGTGCCGCTAATAACATAACCATTTTTAGGAATAATACTACTATCAAGCTGAGCATAAGTGATAGTATGTCCGATGGCTGATGTGATGAATTTTCCCATCTGTTCAGTTAAGAATATAGAACTTGAATTACCTGGAGAGCTTAATACATCTCTCTTAAGAGTATAGTCAATTTCATGTCTTAAGTCTTCCGCAATATCATAACCAAGAGAAGGTTTGAGTCCTATAGATTTTAACGTATAATTTTGATCTCCTTGTGAAAGAAATGAAGTCCCACGACCGCTATAATTATTGAAAACATTAAAACCTAGCGATACATCTTTATCAAGAAAATGAGGTTCGGTTATACCACCATAGTAACTAATACTCTTTTTTCCTACTTGTACTCCAGCATTTAACACTTTTCCAGTACCAATTAAATTACGTTCCAAAAATGATATACGTCCAAATGGTCCTCCCGCTGTGTTATAGCCAGCATCAAAACTAATTGAAGATGTTGATTTTTCCTCAACGTCAATATTAATATCATATTTGTCTTTTCGTGTTGTTGGTGTAACGCTAATAAGTACTTTTTCAAAATAATCCAAATTACGTAGATTCTGATGACCTTTTTCTATATAAGAACGGTTAAATATATCTCCTTCAGAAATTTTAAATTCTCGTCTAATAACTTTATCTTCAGTTTTTAGATTATTTGTAATATTAATTTGATTAATAAATACTTTTTCTGCCTTATCTATAACAAATTTAATATCAGCAGTATTATCAGGATTTTTACTACTTATATCAGGGTAAACATTAATTCCTGGATAACCTTTACTTGCAAAATGTGAAGAGATTTTATTTGCTATTTTATTTAAACTATTAATATTAAATGTATCACCCGACTTAACATTAATATATTTTTTAATTTCATTTATATCAATATTAGGTAATTTATTGTCAATAGTAATGTTGCCAAAATTATATTTTGCCCCTTCTTCAATAGAGTAAGTGATAGTAAAATATTCTTTGGTTGGATTGAGTTCTGCTGTAACAGAAATAACACGAAAATCGGCAAATCCTACTGACTGATAGAATTCCTTTAACAATTCTTTATCATACTCTAGGCGGTCTGGATCGTAGGTATCATTTGTTTCTAAAAAGTTAAACCATTTTGACTGTTTTGTTAGGATAACAGATTGTAGTTCTGTACTACGGTAATTATTATTTCCACTGAAATAGATTTTTTTAACAGTTGTTTTAGGTCCTTCTGCAATATCAAAAGTAACTTTTACTCTGTCGTTCTCAAGTCTCTCAATTTTTGGCGTTACGGTTGTAGAAAAACGACCTGAACGTTTGTATATCTCTTTAATTTTTTCCACATCTAATTGGATTTTAGCTGGACTCATTGATTCACCAGACATGGTAAGCAATTCTTTTGATAATGAGGATGTTTTGATTTTAGAATTACCTGTAAACACTACTTTAGTAATAAACGGAGTTTCTGATACAGTAACTATCAAATTACCACCATTGCCTAGTGTAATACTTATATTGTCAAACAAAGACGTTGAGTAAAGGTTTTTGATTGCTTCATCTCCTTTGGATGTATTATATTCTTCTCCTACTTGAAGCTTTAAGTAATTTTCAATAGTCGATTTTTCGATTATTTTATTACCTTGAATAGTTATTTTTTTAATATACTCAGCCGATAAAGCTGATGTATTATATAAAACAGTTGTTGCCAAAATAGCTAGTTTAATAGTTGATTTGACGTTTGTTTTCACAAGAACCTTCTTTTGTTTGGTTTTATAAGTCATACTGAAATTTAAAATACTAAGTTTTTTATATCATTTGACAAGGAAATTACAATAAGAAAAATAATTATCCCCATACCTAGTCTTAGTATAACATTTTTTATAGCTGCACTAAGTGTTTTTCCAAAAATTGTTTGATATATTATGAACATTAAATGTCCACCATCTAGAACTGGAATCGGTAGCAAATTAAGTAGACCTAGATTAATTGATATCATGGCAACAAATAGGGCAAAATTTGCTACCCCTTGTTCTAAAGATTTTCCTGATTCCTTGGCAATGGTAATTGGTCCACCAATTTCATTTAACGATCTTGTTCCCATTAGCATTTGTCCGAAGTGTCTTAAAATTAAACCTGAGATATAAACAACATCTACAGAACCTTGATATATACTTTGGAAAATATTCATTTTAATGTAAATAGGTTCATTCTTAGCAATAACTCCTATATAAGGTCTTTTTATCTCAGGTTGATTATCCAGTTTTTGACTAATCTCTTTTGGAGTTATAACAATATCAATAATCTCATCATGCCTTTCAACTAAAAGATTGATGGGTTTAGTTCCGCTCATGAATATATTTCTCTGTAAATCGACAAAACTATCAATTTTATTAGTGCCAATCATAATAACTTTATCATTTTCTCTAAGCCCAGCTAATTCAGCAGGTGAATTGACCGCTACTTCACCAATTATAGGAGGTATTTCTACTTGACCATGAGAAAAATAAATAGTTGTGAATATGAGAATGGCTAACAAGTAATTAGCTATAGGTCCAGCAGCTATAATTAAGAATTGAACCCAAAGAGGCTTGCTAAGAAAAGTGAGTGGTCTATTATCCTGAGTATTTTTAAGTGTTGCAGGGTCAAATCCATAAATTTTAACGTAACCACCGAAGGGTAGGGTGCAAATTTTCCATTTTACGCCATCTTTGTCTATTTTAGAGAAGAGTTCCTTACCAAAACCTATCGAGAATTCCTCAACCTTTACTCCAAATATTTTAGCTATGTAATAATGACCAAACTCATGAATAAAGACTAATAAGCTGATTGTTAGAATAAATCCGAATATTGATAACATACAACTCATTATTTTTTAAAGAGGTTTACTAAGTTATGCTTTTTTGCTATAGCTAATAGATTAAATACCAATACATCAAAATTTTTATGACCACCAAAATTAGTACCAAAACAATAGCACGTATTGCTGCAGTACAAGCAATTTATCAGTATAAACCGGAGAGTCCTGATCAAAACATAGATCGGATCATGCAACAAATTGTTCAATTCTATCAAGATGAACGAGTAGCTAATGATTTAAACAAACCAATAAAAGTGAAGTTAAGTATAAGTTATTTTGAATTGTTAGTAAAGTCTGTAGTTCTAAATTTATCTCAAATTGATAAGATGATATCAAGGCATTTGACATCGGAATGGCAAATTACTAGCTTACCTGTTCTGCTTCTTGCTCTTTTGCGTGTGGCAATTTGTGAATTACAATTTTTTCCAAATGTTCCAAGTAAAGTGGTAATTAATGAATTCACCGATATTACAAGTGATATGTTGAATGAAAACGAAGTTGGCTTTGTTAATTCTGTATTGGATAGAATTGCTAAAAAAACTAGCGAGAACATGTGTCATGACATCTAATATATTAGGATTTAGAGGTAAATTTGTTGCCGTTAAAACTGCAAAAAAGCGTAAAAATTCGTCAAAACAGTGGCTTGCGCGGCAATTAAATGATCCATATGTTTCTAAAGCAAAGCTTGATGGTTATAGATCTAGGTCAGCTTATAAGTTGCTGGAAATCCATGAAAAATTTAATCTGTTAAAACCAGGGATGAAATTAGTCGATTTAGGTGCTGCACCAGGTGGATGGAGTCAAGTGGCTAGCAGAATTATTAAATCTGATGAGTCACGTGGTAATAATAGCGTGATAATTGCAGTTGATTTACTTGGCATCGAACCAATTATTGGTGTGCATTGTTTGCAAAAAGACTTTTATGCTGAAGATACAAAAGAGATTATTATAAAGATGCTCGATGGTAGTGCTGATGTGGTAATGAGTGATATGGCTGCGAATACGACGGGTCATGCAACAACTGACCATATTCGGACTCTTGACTTATGTGAGCATGCGATTGACTTTGCCTTAAAAATTTTAAGACCGGGTGGGCATTTTATTGCTAAAATTTTTCGAGGTGGTACGGAGAATAATGTGCTAAACAGAGTTAAACTTAATTTTCATAAGGTCAAGCATTTTAAACCGTCTTCTAGTCGTAAAGAGTCAGTAGAGGTTTATTTAATTGCTTTAAATAAGAAATCTGAAGACAGTTAAGGAAAAACTTGATTATCGAGTAAAATGGATAAAATTTCATGACCATAAGTTTTTCATTTTATTAAAAAAACTAGCATCATCCTCATCTTTGTCGCTTGTAAATTCTTTATCCAGCAATTCTAGTAATTCTTTTTGTTTTTTATTAAGATTCTTTGGTATCTCAATATGTATGTGAGCAAACATATCACCTCTAATGCTTGATCTAACCTTAGACATACCTTTACCTTTTAACCTAAGTTGTTCGCCATTTTGTGTGCCAGCGGGTATTTGTAATTTTACCTTACCGCCTTCTATATCGGGAACTTCTACTTCTCCACCTAAAACAGCTTTAATAAAACTAATAGGTAGTCTACAATGCAAATTAATTCCATCAACTTTATAGAGGTCATGCGGTTTAATAGTAACAAAAATATACAAATCCCCGTTATTTCCTCCTCGCACTCCGGCATCTCCTTCACCAGTAAGCCTTATTCTAGTACCTTCTTCAATACCAGCTGGAATATTTACTAATAAATTTCTATGTTGTGAGTAACGTCCCTGACCATGACATTTTTTGCATGGATTTTTAATTATTTGTCCTGCACCTTGGCATTTTGCACAAGTTTGTTCTAATGTAAAGAAGCCTTGTTGTCTTCTAGTAACCCCTTGTCCTGCACAAGCGTCACATTTGGTCATTCCGGCATTACTTTCTGACCCGTTGCCGTTACATGTTTGGCATTTTACTTCACTGGTAAAACTAATATTTTTGTCGATACCACGAAATGCTTCTTGCAAAGTAACTGTGATATCATATTTTAGATCTGAACCTCTAATATTAGTTGATGGTCGTTGTCTTCTTGTCCCGCTGCCCATAAAATCATTAAAAAACTCACCAAATATATCATTTATATCAGGTCCACTATTGTTATGTCTTCCAGCTGATGATGCTGCACCTGAATTCTGAAAGGCATCATGTCCAAAACGATCATAGGCAGCTCTTTTTTGTTCATCTTTTAGGATATCATAAGCACTGCTTATTTCCTTGAACTTTTTTTCTGCTTGTTTATCCTGTGTATTACGGTCAGGATGATATTGCATCGCCAATTTATGATAAGCTTTTTTTAGCTCTTCCTGGGTAGCAGTTTTACTAACCCCAAGTATTTGGTAATAATCTTTTGTCGACATAATTAAGTATATCTTATTTTAAATTTTACTTTTAGCTAACTCGAATAGCGTTACTCGTCATTGCGAGGAGTCGCGAAAAAGCGGCTACGCGGCAATCCAGGGTACACGAAGCTTTACTCTAAAAAAACAGCTTCGCTGTTTACCTGGATCGCCACGGCATCTAAAGAGCCTTGCTATGACGATTATAGAAAAATGTAGGGTACTATGGTTGCCACTACACTCATGTGGTCTTGCAATGACGGAAGTATTTTCATCCATCGTCATTGCGAGGAGTCACTTTAGCGGCGACGAAGCAATCTACATTCATTAGTAATTACTTATTGCTTACATCCTCGTAATTAGCATCAACTACTTTATCGTCATTACTTGCTTCAGATTCCGCATTATTATCGTCGCCTGACGGAGATTTATACATAGCTTCTCCTATTTTCATACTACTAGCCATAAGAGCATCAGTTTTTGCTTTAATTTGCTCAAGATTATCAGACTCTAAAGCTGCTTTTAACTCTGTTATGCTATTTTCTACTTCTTGTTTATCACTAGCTGATATTTTACTATCGTGTTCTTTTAGAGTTTTTTCAGTTGAATAAATTAAGCTATCAGCACTATTTCTAGCCTCAATTAATTCACGACGCTTTTTATCATCCTCAGCGTTTTTTTCTGCATCTTTTACCATTTGTTCAATTTCTGTATCACTAAGACCTCCAGAAGCTTGAATAGTTACTTTTTGTTCCTTACCACTAGCTTTATCCTTGGCAGAAACATGAACTATACCATTAACGTCTATATCAAAAGTTACTTCAATTTGCGGTAATCCTCGTGGTGCAGGCGGAATGCCATCAAGATTAAATTGGCCAAGTATCTTATTATCAGATGCCATTTCCCGTTCACCTTGGAATACCCTAATCGTTACAGCATGCTGGTTATCATCAGCAGTAGAGAATACCTGACTCTTTTTAGTCGGTATAGTAGTATTACGATCAATCAGCCTAGTAAATACCCCACCAAGAGTTTCAATACCTAAAGATAAAGGGGTGACATCTAGCAATAATATATCAGTAACTTCTTTATTTAACACTCCTCCCTGAATAGCAGCACCTAGAGCTACGACTTCATCAGGGTTAACTCCTCTATGTGGGTCACGACCAAAGAATTCCTTTACTTTCTCAATAACTTTTGGCATTCTAGTCATACCACCAACAAGTACTACTTCTTGAATATCCGAAGCTTTTAGCCCAGCATCTTTTAAAGCTTTCTTACATGGCTCTATTGTATCATCAATTAACGTTGCCACTAAGGATTCTAATTTTGCCCTAGTAAATTTTATATTTAAATGTTTAGGACCTGAACTATCAGCCGTAATATATGGCAAATTAACATCAGTTTGAGGTACAGATGATAATTCTTTTTTAGCTTTTTCAGCAGCTTCTTTCAGACGTTGCAAAGCTAAAGGATCTTTGCGTAAATCTATACCACTTTCTTTCTTAAATTCATCAATTAAATAATCTAGAATTCTAGAATCAAAATCTTCGCCACCAAGGAAAGTATTGCCGTTGGTAGATTTAACTTCAAATACACCGTTACCTATCTCTAAAATTGATACATCGAACGTACCACCACCAAGATCATAAACTGCAATTATTTTGCTCTCAGCTTTATCAAAACCATATGCTAAAGCGGCCGCTGTTGGTTCATTGATTATCCTTAATACTTCCAAACCAGCAATTTTACCAGCATCTTTGGTTGCTTGACGTTGTGCATCATTAAAATATGCCGGTACAGTAATGACTGCTTGTGTTACCTTCTCACCAAGATAATTCTCGGCTGTTTCTTTCATTTTCTGTAGAATATAAGCACTAATCTGACTAGGAGAATATTTTTCTCCTTTAACTTCAACCCAAGCATCGTTATTAGCAGCTTTTACTATCTTGTATGGTACAAGATCTTGGTCTTTTTTTACCATAGGATCAGAGAAACCTCTACCTATCAATCTTTTAATACCATATAAAGTATTTTGTGGATTGGTTACAGCTTGACGTTTTGCTGGATCGCCAATTAATTTTTCACCGTCATTACCAAATCCTACCATTGAAGGAGTAGTCCTAACTCCTTCAGCATTTGCTATAACTCTTGGTTCTTTTCCTTCCATTACCGCGACGCAAGAATTTGTTGTTCCTAAATCTATACCTATGATCTTTGCCATATACACTCCTAATCCCAATTTAATAAATCAACTTGATAAGTTTTGATATAGTGTCTTCTCGTCAATTTTACAAGAGGTAGCTGTGAAAAAAAGTTATATCATGTCCTTATCGCCGGAGCAGAACATTTGGACGAGTCACCTATTTCACTTTGTACATTTCTACGATTTTGAATACCCCTAATTCTCTCTTTATTAGAATTTTCTCTTACCTCGATTAATCCTTGTATAAGATATTTTAATCTAGAACTTTCAGTATAAAGGATCATATGTTTAAAAAACTTGGTATATTTACCTACTAGCTTATTACCACCATTCCAATACATATCCTCAATCATCGACATCTCGTTAGGTTTTAACTTATCCCAAGACTTGCCATAAATATTTTTTAGCTCTAGGCGATTAACAGCACTCTTACAATCATATATCATTCGAGATTGTTGTATTGTAATAGCTTTATCGCCATTATAAACTTTGTCAAATGATAAAGAACCTTGGAATATTGTCTGCCACACAATTTTTGCTCTTGGATTATCCATGTTATACCAATTGCAATAATTAACACGGTGTATTTATCCAGTCTCTATACATAATTGATTTTACTAAATCTACATTATGAGCAAATTGATTCCAAGCGTAACAAGCCATAGTGACGATATCTTCATATACACCATAACATTGGTTAGACAAGAAATGATTTTTGATCCATTCCCAAACTTGTTCCATTGCATTAAGTTCCGGTGCATAGGGCGGAAGCGGTATCAAAGTGATATTGCTTGGCACAGTTAGTTTTTTGGCTGTGTGCCAACCTGCATTATCCGTTAGTAAAGCTATATGTCGGTTGCCTTGAATACTGCGAGAAAGGTCTTCTAAGAATTTATTCATTGCCTGTGTATTTGCATATGGTAAAATTAATGCAAAAGCTTCTCCTGTATCATGGCAAGCAGCTCCATAAATATATGTTGAAATGAATTGCTGTTGCCGAACTTTACGGGGTCTAGTGCCACGCTTAGCCCATATACGAGTTAAGCTACCTTGTTGCCCAACTCGAGTTTCATCCTGAGACCATATATCAACTTTACATCTATCG
Source organism: Candidatus Tisiphia endosymbiont of Metellina segmentata (assembly GCF_964030715.1). Taxonomy (NCBI): domain Bacteria; kingdom Pseudomonadati; phylum Pseudomonadota; class Alphaproteobacteria; order Rickettsiales; family Rickettsiaceae; genus Candidatus Tisiphia; species Candidatus Tisiphia endosymbiont of Metellina segmentata. The sequence continues at coordinate 1,158,491 of NZ_OZ034919.1, read as the reverse complement.
ATATTTTTTGGTAATAATTCTGTTAGCATGTCTGGGAAGTTTTTTTATATGTATTTTGAGTCTCTTGATTTGACTTTGGATGCATTGAACGAGAAGTAATCCAGCTAAAACCAAGGCGGTGCATAGTATTGTAGACTGTTTTTAAAGTACATTTAGCACCATATTCCTCAAGTAACATGATATGTAGCTCCTTTCCAGTTATATACCCACCAGTTTTACTTTCACTGAGCGTATTGATTTTATCAAAAAGAGTAGACTCTTGTATAGTGTTAATCTTCCTAGGGGCACCGCTTCTTTGTGATTCAAATAATCCTTCAAAACCATGATTCCTAAATCTTCTGAGCCATGATTGCACAGTTTTCCAGTGTGACTTCACTATTTCAGATATGGCTTTAAAAGATTTGCCTAATTGAAGGTAATACATCGCCAATAAACGTATACGATTTCGACCATGCGGCTCATGTTTCATCATTTTTATAAAATCATGACCATGAAAACCTTGCGGTAATATTAACCTAGCCATTTGAGTACCTTTATCAGTTAAAAACCCATTTTACACCACTGCGTTAATTATTGCAATTGGTATTAAAGCCTATCCCTATAGTGTTGTATCCCTTAATGTCTTTATATACTTGTAATATTTCATTTTCATTACCTTTAATAAAAATAAATACCATTTCTTGGTAAAATTGTAGATGTTTTGGGTCAGAAAGATTTAATCCATATAATTTATCCCGTAATTCAGCGGCAAATTTTATACTCACTACCATAAATTTAACTATTATTATCTTGAAAAGATTATTAATAGCATGTTTTTAGCTAGCACTAAGTGTTCTAGTAAAAAAAATCATTGACGAGACAATTATATTAAAACATAATCATCTCGATGGTCGTGCAGTTGCGTAAAAATCTATACTAGAATTTACGAGGAAAGTCCGGACTCTACAGAGATATGGTGCTGGTTAACGTCCAGCGGAAGAGTAATCTTTTAGGGAAAGTGCCGCAGAAAATATACCGCCAAAATTTGTTATCAAATTTTGGTAAGGGTGAAATGGTGTGGTAAGAGCATACCGGTAGGTTGGTAACAAGCTACGCATGGTAAACCCCACCAAGAGCAAGATCAAATAGGCATTACAGAACTTACCTGTTCCTAGGCATCTCTGACTAGAAGTAATGTGGGTGGATCGCTTGAGATAAATGGTAATATTTATCCTAGATAAATAACTGCAGTAGATAATAGAAATATTATTTATACAAAATCCGGCTTATAGACCATCATATTTGAAACCTCAGTTTTGGATTAAAATTTTTAATTTTAATCCAAAACTGGCTGGAATATCAGAATAAATTGTGAACATGAATTGCTGTACAGAGTTTTTGCGTAAATATTCCCCTGTCATTTTGTGTTTATTCTTAATGTCTTTACATTTTGCCTCTACCTATCCTGGGGGTATGTCGTTTGATAGTTTTGATCAATATGGGCAGAGTATCAATAAAAACTATTTTTCACATCACCCACCGTTAATGTCAATGGTATGGTCCTTGTTTCATTATATTTACCAAGGTCCGCAGACGATGCTCTTGCTTAATTTAGGACTGTTGTGGGGTGGAGTATTGCTGCTTTTCTATGCTGATTCACAGAATAAATACAGATGGCTTTACTTATTAATACCATTTCTACCTAATATATTATCCCAATCTGGAACAATTTGGAAAGATGTAGCTTTTGCCTTTGGTAGTTTCTTTGTAGTAGCTACTTGTATTTTTCATACTTACCGTCAAAACCCTGCCCCTCTTTGGGTGATTACAGGATTACTATTAATTGTTTTTTATGTTGTTGGTGTTAAATTTCAAGCACAATTTATAGCTCCAATTTTGATTTTGTTTGTATTGTCAATTTATCTTAAAACTAGCTTGTTAATAAGAATAATACTAACCTGCATAATTTCGCTATTAATAATATATGGTAATGCTAAACTTACTAAGCATTTTTCCACTGAAAGTCATGCAGAGCAATTACGTCAATTATTTGATATTGCTGGAGTAAGTGTTGCTATCAATAATGATGATTTAGTGCCAAAATATGTTAAAGAAGACCAAGATTTATATAGTTTTGAGAAGCTTAAAGTTCATTACACTCCTAGATGGGTTGATCCATTAATTTTTGGTGATACTAGGATTTATGCCTCTACAGCAGATCCTATAAAGTTACAAGAAATGGAATCTGCTTATAAACAAGCCATTACTCACTATCCACTAGATTTTCTTAAACATCGTACAATGAATTTTGTTATGTTAATGAAAAACTGGGGATTCCATCATTACGCCTTTATTGAACTTAACGAAGCTCAAAAACATGGTATGGATATTAAAAAGAATTACTTAAAAAATTGGACAATTAAATATTTAAAATTATATCCAAAGATTTTAACAATAAATCTTATTAGTTTTATATTAATATTTGTGTATTTAATATCTATTCTAACAAATAAACAATCTAATAGTCCCGAGAAAGTTATTTTGGCATATATCGTAGCAATATCTATTGTTTTTTCAATAGTACTATTTTTTGCTACCATGGCATGTGATTACCGTTATTATTATGTTATAAGAATTTTAACATTATTTAGCCTGCCGATTTATTTGAAATTCAGGCAATCTAAAAAAAGATGTTATGTATAGCTAACCATAGTAAAATGGCGTCATTGCGAGGAGGCATGAGCCGACTAAGCAATCCATAAAAGTGATTAAAAATGGATTGCTTCGTCGCTGCATCGCAGCTCCTCGCAATGACGTCTCGAGCTTTTAAACTTGTCCCTATCTATTTAATTCCTTTTTTTTCCTCAACTGGGGAATCTGTTCTTCGGGTTATAGCTACACTTGGAAAAAAATAGCTTTTCCAGCTAGTCTACGCTCATTCAGCAATAGATTTTTTTCTGAATATGTAATATACTTAAACTATTCTAATATTACTTTAATAAATGTAGGTTCTAACTGTGACTAATTTAGATCGTCAAAACTTAATATCTATTAGCATTGAAGATGAGATGAAAGGCTCTTACTTAGATTATGCTATGAGTGTAATCGTCAGTAGAGCCATTCCAGATGTACGTGATGGTCTGAAGCCAGTGCATCGCAGAATCCTTTATGCAATGTATGAAGCATCTAATTACTTTAACAAACCTTATCGTAAGTCAGCAAGAACTGTCGGTGATGTGATGGGTAAATACCATCCGCATGGCGACGCTGCAATTTATGACTCATTAGTGAGAATGGCACAGGATTTCTCTTTAAGATTACCGCTCGTTGATGGGCAGGGTAATTTTGGTTCAAGAGATGGTGATGCTGCCGCTGCTATGAGGTATACAGAGTCAAGACTTGCTAAAGTTGCTCATACATTGCTTGAAGATATTGATAAAGAAACCATTGATTTTATGCCAAATTATGATGGTTCTGAAAAAGAACCATTGGTACTACCATCAATGTTTCCCAATCTCTTGGTGAACGGAACTAATGGTATTGCTGTTGGCATGGCTACCAATATTCCACCTCATAATCTTGGAGAAATAATAGATGCTTGTTGCCTATATGTTGATAATAATGATGTAGAAATATTAGAACTTATGTCAGTAGTTAAAGGACCTGACTTTCCTACTGCTGGCATCGTACTTGGTACAAGCGGTATTAGGTCAGCTTATTTAACAGGTAGGGGTAGTATTCTAACTAGAGGACGCAGCGAAATTGAAGAGATTGCTAATAATAGACAGGCTATTATTATTACAGAAATACCATATATGGTTAATAAAGCTAAATTGGTTAAGAAAATTGCCGAACTGGTCAAGGAAAAACGTATTGAAGGTATCAGTGATCTTAGAGATGAATCAAATAAAGATGGTATTCGAGTAGTAATTGAAATAAAGAAAGATGTTGTAGCAGAAGTGGTGCTAAATCAAATATATTCCTATACTCAGCTGCAAACTAGTTTTGGTGTGATTATGTTAGCTCTAAGAGATGGGCTACCAGAAGTTATGAACTTAAAAGAAGTGATAGCTGCTTTTGTCAATTTTAGAGAAATAGTAATAACTCGCAGGACGATATATTTGTTAAATAAGGCTCGTGATAAGGCACATATTTTATTGGGACTAATGATTGCTGTTAGTAGTATTGATGAGGTTATTAGAATAATTAAATCTTCAAATGATCCAGCAAGTGCTAAAGAGCAACTAATGCAAAGAACTTGGGATGCGTCATCTATAATAGATCTAGTAAAACTTGTTGATGATAGAGCAATGATAGCAGATGATGGTAAATGTTATTTTACTGAAACACAAACAAAAGCAATTCTTGAAATGCGATTGCAACGTTTAACTGCTATGGAGAAAAATAAATTAGAAAATGATCTTGCAGAACTAGCTACGGAGATTAGGGGGTATACTGACATTCTAGCATCACGTGAGAAACTTCTAGATATCCTAAAAAATGAGTTAATTAGAATCAAAGATGAATTCGCTACTCCCCGCCTTACTAGCATTGAATTAGGTGACTTTGATCAAGATATTGAGGATCTTATCCAAAGAGAAGAAATGGTTGTGACCGTGACATTGGGCGGTTATATTAAACGTGTACCTCTTGCTACCTATAGAGCACAGAAACGAGGAGGAAAGGGGAGGGCAGGGCTGTCAATGAGGGACGAAGATATTACCACTCAAATATTTGTTGGCAGTACTCACACACCGATGTTGTTTTTCTCAAATACCGGGCAGGTATACAGCTTAAAATTATATAAACTGCCACTTGGTAATCCTCAGAGTAAAGGAAGACCAATAGTCAACATTTTACCTTTAAAAGAAGGAGAACGTATAAATAATATTATGCCATTGCCTGAAAATCAGGATGAGTGGGATAATTTGAATATTATTTTTGCTACAAGCAAAGGTAACATTAGAAGGAATGATTTATCAGACTTTAAACGTATTCAATCAAATGGTAAAATTGCTATTAGGCTTGATGATAATGACCATTTAATAGATGTTAAAGTTTGTAAGGATGAAGACCATGTTTTGCTGGCAACCAAAGCTGGTAAAGCTATAAGATTCCCAGCTAGTTCAGTTAGGGTATTTAAAAGCCGTACTTCTGATGGTGTAAGAGGTATGAGGATTGCTGCTAGTGACTACGTTATCTCTATGACAATATTAAAAGGCATAGCATGTACAATGGAGGAAAGGGAAGCCTATTTATCAATTCCTATAGAAAATAGGTTGTTAATCGCTGATGGCAAGGAATTCACTCCGGAAGAATTTGGTGTACAGTTAAATAAAGAACAGATTTTAGAAATGGCTATTTCAGAAGAATTTATTCTTACTGTTAGTGAAAATGGTTTTGGAAAAAGAAGTTCCGCATACGAATATAGGATTACTAACCGTGGTGGTAGCGGTATTGTTAATATGGATGTGTCTGATAAAACTGGATTAGTTGTTGGAGTAATGCCGGTTGATATGTCTGATGAGTTGATGTTAATTACTAATAATGGCAAACTAATTAGGTGTAAACTTGAATCTGTACGTATAACTGGTCGTAATACTAGTGGTGTAATATTATTCAAAACCGAACAAGGAGAAAAAGTAGTTTCTACTGCATTGATTGCTGATAGCCCTGAGGAAAAGGTGGATGTGGATATACTCGAATGATAATATACTCGGTGAACTTCAAGAATTGGCGTTGTCGTGTCTAAAGATCTCCGCTGCTCACGTACTAATGTACGCTCCGCTGCTCGACTTTGACACTCCTAGCTCTTCTTGAAGTTGACCTTCGTCTACCAACTCTTCATTTACGAGCAGTATATATAATCTGAGTTTGGTTTAATAGTTGAGCCTAAAACGATAATTTTAATTTAAGTGAACCTTGATGGCTTGAATATTTATTATTAGACGCTAAATAGTTATATACTGCCATGATTTCTGTTGCTCCACGTTTTATAGTTATAGTTCCGCCAATTTTGTAGTTGTATTTAGCAGGTTTTTCAAGTAGCAATATTTCCTCTCTGCTGCTAGATGGATATGACATGACCTGCATATAAGACTTCTGCTGCTTATTATGCAAAAACTTTTCGACTTCCATATGCAATCCAGGAATCACTTGGGTAGTATCACTAATCTTCATTGGCATAATTACTTCAAATCCTATAAGCCCCGAAGATCTTCGGCTGTTAGTAGCAGCTACCGATAGACTTTGTCTTTCAAAGCTTGCCCCATATCCAGCAATATCCTGCCCCCCATATTTGAGTCCAATATAGGGGATAATTAAAGCTTTCCCAACCTTTGATTTGTAAGCAACTATTAGCTTGCTACTATATGAGCTATTAGCAAATTTAGCTTTAGCTAGCTGGTTTTGTACTGGTAATTTTGCAGAAACATTACCCGAAGCAAGGGAAAGGAATCCTTGTAATATTAGTTTCTTATACCAATTGCAATAATTAACGCAGTGGTGTAAAATGGGTTTTTAACTGATAAAGGTACTCAAATGGCTAGGTTAATATTACCGCAAGGTTTTCATGGTCATGATTTTATAAAAATGATGAAACATGAGCCGCATGGTCGAAATCGTATACGTTTATTGGCGATGTATTACCTTCAATTAGGCAAATCTTTTAAAGCCATATCTGAAATAGTGAAGTCACACTGGAAAACTGTGCAATCATGGCTCAGAAGATTTAGGAATCATGGTTTTGAAGGATTATTTGAATCACAAAGAAGCGGTGCCCCTAGGAAGATTAACACTATACAAGAGTCTGCTCTTTTTGATAAAATCAATACGCTCAGTGAAAGTAAAACTGGTGGGTATATAACTGGAAAGGAGCTACATATCATGTTACTTGAGGAATATGGTGCTAAATGTACTTTAAAAACAGTCTACAATACTATGCACCGCCTTGGTTTTAGCTGGATTACTTCTCGTTCAATGCATCCAAAGTCAAATCAAGAGACTCAAAATACATATAAAAAAACTTCCCAGACATGCTAACAGAATTATTACCAAAAAATATCGATAGATGTAAAGTTGATATATGGTCTCAGGATGAAACTCGAGTTGGGCAACAAGGTAGCTTAACTCGTATATGGGCTAAGCGTGGCACTAGACCCCGTAAAGTTCGGCAACAGCAATTCATTTCAACATATATTTATGGAGCTGCTTGCCATGATACAGGAGAAGCTTTTGCATTAATTTTACCATATGCAAATACACAGGCAATGAATAAATTCTTAGAAGACCTTTCTCGCAGTATTCAAGGCAACCGACATATAGCTTTACTAACGGATAATGCAGGTTGGCACACAGCCAAAAAACTAACTGTGCCAAGCAATATCACTTTGATACCGCTTCCGCCCTATGCACCGGAACTTAATGCAATGGAACAAGTTTGGGCATGGATCAAAAATCATTTCTTGTCTAACCAATGTTATGGTGTATATGAAGATATCGTCACTATGGCTTGTTACGCTTGGAATCAATTTGCTCATAATGTAGATTTAGTAAAATCAATTATGTATAGAGACTGGATAAATACACCGTGTTAATTATTGCAATTGGTATAAGTTGTTTTAATTAATTTTATTCTTAACTATTTTTATAACTTACACAAACTTTCTGACACCCTCTAAAATTCTCCTGATTCGTCAGAGCCTAAACTATCAAGTTGCTCTTGATTCTTAATGTAGTGTTTGATCTGATTCTCTTCAAATCCTACAGTTGAGACCGCATAACCTCTAGCCCACAACTTTTCTCCATTAAAATTACGTTTTCGTCCACCAAACTGCCTAGCAACGGCTATAGCACTTTTCCCCTTGATATAGCCTATTACTTCAGCTACAGAATATTTAGGAGGAATCTTGATGAGCATATGCACATGATCTTGTACCATATGCCCCTCTATGATCTTTCTCCCACGTTGAAAAGCTAACTCATGGAATACGTTCCCAAGATATTTTCTAACCTTCCCGTACAATTCTTTTTTACGACACTTTGGAATAAACACAATATGATATTTGCAATCCCATTTAGAATGATTTAAACTTTCGTATGTTGTCATATATTTTCTCCTTTGACCGTCAAGCCAAAGAAGTTATATATGATAACTTTTTATTTTATACTAAATCTAAAGGCCAAGCCTTGATGGTCTCACTAGTCAAACTAGTGGCTTACCTATCATTGAGTTATTGCAACTTTTGATGATTTTTCAGGCATGTTACATGATTTTTTTAGAAATTTGGAGAGGTTGAAATGATCAATCTTGAGCAGAAAGACTTTTTGTTATTAAAATCTATCCTAAAGAAATATCCGTATACATTTCAAGCATACGGTTCTCGTGTTAAAGGTAGTCACAGGAAATTTTCTGATCTTGACCTCTGTGTTATGGAACTAATAAGTGATGAAGAATTACTTAACTTGCAAGAGGAATTAGAAGAATCTAATTTGCCAATTAAAGTAGATGTTAAAAGATGGCTTGTTGATATGAATGAGGATTTTAGGTCGTTGATAGAAAAAGATTTGATACATTTATAACCTCAGTTTTGGATTAAAATTTTTAATTTTAATCCAAAACTGGCTAGAATATCAGAAAAATGCATTCTTGAAGCGGCTGGTACGAATGCATTTTAATCTATTATCGCTAATAATCTTATTTTTATTGGTATAAAAATAAGATTATTAGCAAATAAAATATTTAACAATCAGGCGTCAAACCGCTTTAAGCCTGATTGTTTACATTCTCATTCCAATTTCGGATTAATGAAATTAATCCAAAATATATGTTTGTTTTGCTAACTCTTGTAGGCATTTTGTTACTTATCGTTGCATCACTTATACTAAAAGAGATTTGGATTTTACTTTACGTTTAGAGCCAAATATAGATGTATATAATCAATCGTTACTGCAATCTTTTAGTAAGAATTGTCGTGCTAATTTTGGTGATTTAAAATGCAAAATAGATAAAACAGTTTATAGTCAGATATATAATATTAAGGAAATGTTTGGTAGAACTATGGTTATCTCAAACCTTGATAAAGAAAATGGTTATTTCAATTACGGGGATGCTATTTTAACTGATGGTCAAGCTGATGTCCAGTTTTATAGTAAAATCCTTAGTCATTCTGAGAATTTAATTACACTGGATAAAACAATTCCCGATAGTATGAAGCATAGTAAAATTGTTTTACTTACTGTAGGTTGTGATAAAAAATTTACAACTTGTTGCAATAAGTTCAACAATGCAGTAAATTTCAGAGGAGAGCCATTGATTCCTGATGATAACTTTATCAAAGTGATTTAGGAAACCGAATATACTCAGGTAGAACTTCAAGAATTGCCGTTCCCGCGACCAATAGTTAATGGCAATTACTAGAACCTTTACCCATCCCTACTGTAGTGTTATAGCCACAATCTACATAATGTATTTCACCAGTAACTCCTTCTGCTAAGTTACTCAGTAAATATAATGCAGCCCCTGCAACATCACGCTGAGAAGTGTTTCTGCGTAACGGCGATGCAGCTTCATGGAGAGCTAACATAGTTTTGAAATCATTAATACCACTAGATGCTAGAGTTTTTATAGGCCCAGCTGATATGGCATTTACTCGGATGTTATTTGAGCCCATATCAGTTGCAAGATATTTTACACTAGATTCTAACGCAGCTTTAGCAGGTCCCATGACATTATAATTAGGAACTACTTTTTGTGAGCCATAATAAGTTAGGGTAAGGATACTACCACCGTCTTTCATCAAAGGTTCTGCACGTTTTGCCAAGGCAATTAGAGAATAACATGATATATTCATGGTATTAAGAAAGTTAGACAATGAGGTATCTATATATCTGCCTTTTAATTCATTCCTGTCAGAGAAACCTATAGAATGAACCAAAAAATCGAGTTTGCCCCACTTTTGCTCAATAATTTTAAACAAATTATCAAGTGATTCTTCATCTGTTACATCACATGGAACAACGAAATCACACTTAATTTCTTCAGCAAGTGGTATAACGCGTTTCTCAAGCACTTCTCCTTGATAGGTAAGGGCTAAGTTTGCACCATGTTCTTTGGCAATTTGAGCAATAGCCCAAGATATTGATAAATTATTAGCGACACCTGTAATTAATCCTTTCTTACCATCAAGCAAAGCAGTGACTTTAACTTGCATACATATTCCTTATTTTTATTAAAACCTTGCCCAAACAATAGCATGATGTATATTTTTGTAAACAATTTTTATCAAAGTAACATTAATGTTCTCATCCAAAATATTCACCCTGATTTCAGGTATGATTAGTGGTTTAGTTTTTGCTCTAATTTTCTTTATACCTGGATTATTTGCCTTGGCACTGCTATGTTATCAAGTACAAATTGCTAATAGCTGGAAAGAAGCCTCTATATTAGGCTTTATATTTGGTTTTGGGCATTTTTTAGTCAATATGTACTGGATTAGTATAGGAGTTACTGTATATATTGATGAATTTTGGTGGGCAGTACCACTGGCATTATTTGGCTTTCCAATTATTCTTGCTTGTTTTATTTCTGTAACCTGCGGTCTAGGGTTTTTAGCAAAGAATCATGGTTTGTATCAGTTTATCTTTTGCCTTTATTGGGTATTTTTTGAATGGGTAAGATCATGGATATTTACCGGGTTACCATGGAATTTGCTTGGATACGCTTTTTCATTTTCTGATACTCTTATCCAGCCTTCTAGTATCATAGGAATATATGGTTTAAGTTTTATTGTAGTATATATATCAACAAGTTTTTATCACCTATTTACTAAACAGTATAATCTACTAAAAATATCATTAGCAAATTCATTGCTAATAATGTCTTTGATAACTTCCTATGGTTTATTAAGGCTGCATAACAACCCTACCAGTTTCTCAAATGTAAAAGTTCGATTAGTTCAGCCAAGTATTCCACAAACTGCTAAATGGGATGTTGAAGAATTTTGGAAAAATTTAAATCTTCATATCACATTGTCTAAAGAGCCGGGCGACGTAGACCTAATTATATGGTCAGAAGCCGCTATGGTAGTACCGTATGATTATAAACCGATCAAAGTGAAACTATCAAAAATGTTGGAAAGGAAAAAAGCAATTTTAATTACTGGCGGTATAACAAATAATGGTAAAAAAGGGGATGATTTTGAGATTTACACGAGCTTATACGCTTTAACAAAAGAAGGGGATAAATTATTTGAATATCATAAGTCTCATTTAGTACCATTTGGTGAATATATGCCTCTTAAATGGATATTACCCTTGAAGAAATTAACCCCTGGGTTGTTAGATTATACTGAAGGGAGCAGACAACTCGTTAGTCTTGATAAACCTAATATAATCATAAAACCGCTTATTTGTTATGAGGCAATCTTTCCAAACCTTGTTCAAACGAGTAATAAACTTTCAGATGTGATTATTAATGTCACTAACGATACATGGTATGGAAATTCCTCTGGCCCATACCAACATTTACAGATTAGTCGTATGCGTAGTATAGAGAATGGTCTTCCTATGCTTAGAACGGCTAATAATGGTATATCTGCCGTAATAGATCCAGTAGGCAGAATTATTCAACAACGAGCTCTCAATGAAGTAGGTTATATAGATAGTTTATTACCAAATAAGCTAGAATATGAAACTTTATACTCCCAATTTGGGGATATAAGTGCTTTATTAGCAATAATATTTATCCTAATTAGCGATATTTTAATAAAAAATCTTATCAATATCAATAAAAAATTACTTGATTAAGCTAGAATATTATACTATCATTAGTTGCAATAGGTAGAGAAATATTAAATTATTATAACAATGAATAAATATAATGAATCAAAAGAAAGAATAAATATAATTGTAGGTATGCGTTTAAAAAAGCGTCGTATAATGCTCGGCATAAGCCAACAAGAATTGAGTGAAGCTATTAATCTTAGTGTAAAACAGATACAAAAATATGAAGATGCTACTACCCCAATAGCTGGCAGTATATTGTATTTTTTTGCAAAAATATTAAATGTATCTATTGAATATTTTCTCGATATGACTAAAACTACTGAGGTATCAGAGGATTACCTATTTGGTACGCAAGACAACAATAGTCTTGTAAATAATATTATTGCTGAAGATAAAGCAGAGTATTTAGTACCTTTAAAATACGACACAGAAAAAGAAGTATCTTATCTTGTTGAAGGATTTACCGAGATTCAAAATCCACAGATTAGGCAGAAAATAGTTGAGCTGATTAAGTCAATAGTAGCCTCTCAAGGTAATCAAGTCTAAACCGTAGTAATTACCTAGCTTTACAAGTTGTTCAACTTTTTAAGTTAGTCAAGTCAGGAGAATTGGATAGCAGGAATGATGGAGCAAAGACTATAGATAATAGGCGAGCGATAGAAGACGACGTCACCAAATTCTCATCAATTGACCATAAAAATAAAATTGTACAGCTAGGGTTATTTTTTTGCTTTACTAGCATCAATACCATAAAAAGCCTTTGCTCTAGTAACTATCAGATCAAACTGTTCTTCATTGGGAGTTTGTGGTGTAGCTCCTTCAATAAATGTTCCACCAATAACCCCTATATCATCAGCACTACTGCTAGGTAAATGTTTTGGATGCATGTAAAAATACCAATTTACTGTTTGCCCAGAGCTAGTTTTACCGTTACCCAAATTAACTGAAATTAAATATTTCACATTTTCAGGATCTTGGTTTTTTAACATAATTAAATGTCCTTGACCAGGAGTCATTGCATTATCATTATCGAGTTCTTTAGCACCAAGACCAGTACAATCTACTATATACTTAGTTTTAATTTCTGCAAAATTTTGAATTTTATTTTTAATAAAAGGTACTTTCTTATTTTTTAAATAAGTTGTTAAACTTATCATCATTTTTGGTACATTGATCAGAATTCCATCATCATAAGCTACCATAAGCCTTGTTGTCCCATTACCAAAATCAAGTGCTACATCTTTAGCTGGTTGCATCACCCCGGCAGTTACATAAGGTTCTAAATCTGATTCTTCCCTAGTTGGAAAGTAAGCTGGCATTATAACAGCTCCATCTATAAAATTACTCTGTTGTTTTTTAGCAATAGCAGAATAAACTTTATAAGCATTAACAGCTATTTTATTCATCATAGGTCTTGCATTTGGTGGATAATCCATGAAAGAAGGCTTAAGCAATCCACCAGCATTATTAGAAGGTAGTCCATCAAATTGGTCAGCAATAATAGTGATGTTATTATATCCCCTTTCAATTAGATCATAAGCACTCCATAACCCCATAACACCAGCTCCGATAATAGTAATGGGAGTATCGGGTTTTAAATCAGTAGCATATTCTGATTTTTGCAATAATTCATTGACATAAGCAATAGCTCCTGGTGCTAATGTCCAACCACTACAACTATGACCATAATTATGGGCAATAACTTTATCACCTAGCTTAGTAACAGTCATATTTGGTATACCATGCCTTGTAGGGCGATAACATATAATTTTTTGACCAAGATTATCAGGAGCTAGTTTTAGTGGGACAATTTTCCGTATTTCAGGTTGAGCTTGTTGTTGAGCGTACACCGTTGGTAACATAAATACTAGAACCATAGCAAAAGATTTAACAGAATTAACCAATAGAGTAGGAGGTAGTAACTCAATGATAGGTAAGCCACTAGTTTGACTAGTGAGACCATCAAGGCTTGGCCTTTAGATTTAGTATAAAATAAAAAGTTATCATATATAACTTCTTTGGCTTGACGGTCAAAGGAGAAAATATATGACAACATACGAAAGTTTAAATCATTCTAAATGGGATTGCAAATATCATATTGTGTTTATTCCAAAGTGTCGTAAAAAAGAATTGTACGGGAAGGTTAGAAAATATCTTGGGAACGTATTCCATGAGTTAGCTTTTCAACGTGGGAGAAAGATCATAGAGGGGCATATGGTACAAGATCATGTGCATATGCTCATCAAGATTCCTCCTAAATATTCTGTAGCTGAAGTAATAGGCTATATCAAGGGGAAAAGTGCTATAGCCGTTGCTAGGCAGTTTGGTGGACGAAAACGTAATTTTAATGGAGAAAAGTTGTGGGCTAGAGGTTATGCGGTCTCAACTGTAGGATTTGAAGAGAATCAGATCAAACACTACATTAAGAATCAAGAGCAACTTGATAGTTTAGGCTCTGACGAATCAGGAGAATTTTAATTAACAATGGCAGCCCTTTGGGCTGCTCATAACCGTCAAGCCCCTCGCTTTGCGAGGGCGTTCTGACTTTAATAAGGTGACAAACATATTTAACTCATTAATTAAAATTTTTATTAGCAATATATGACCATTTCCTTTCAAACAGTAGTTGAATATATAAGATGTGTTTTAGTAAATAAAGATATAAAATTTTTGGAAGTGGCACTTGCTACTGTTTCTAGGTTTGTTTCCTTTATTTCAGCTATTTTTTCTGCTACATATTTAACAAAAGCTGGCTCATTTTGCTTTCCACGCATTGGAACAGGGGTTAAGTAAGGAGAATCTGTTTCAATTAATAATCTATCTAGTGGAATATAACGTACTATATCCTGTAAACTAGCTGCATTTTTAAAGGTTATAATTCCAGCAATTGAGATATACATACCAAGGTCAAGCATTTTCTTTGCCAAATGCTTTGAAGCAGTAAAGCAATGAATAAGACCGGTAAATGGTGCATTTTGCATTTCACTGCTTAAAATATCAATGGTGTCTTCTTCTGCTTCTCTTGTATGTACTATAATTGGTAATCCGGTACTTTGAGATGCTTGTATATGCTGCTCAAAAGAGCCAATCTGTTTATTTTTGTCAGATGTTTGGTAATAATAATCAAGACCAGTTTCACCAATACCGATAATTTTGGGGTGATTAGAATAATCCACAATAGTTTCACACATAGTGATTTCTTTAACTTCATTAGGATGTATGCCACATGAGGCAAATATATTGCCGTATTTTACGGTTATTTCTAAAATAGCTGGTAATTCCTCAAGGGTAGTACAGATAGTCTGCATGTACTGAACACCATTATCCTTAGCCCGAGCTATTATTGTTGATAAATCTTCTTTCAACATGTTTAAATGGCAATGAGAGTCAATTAATATCATGAGCGTATCCAATTTTTTGAGACTATTATATTAGCAATTTTTTCTACTTCATTAAGTGGGACATAATTATACTGTTCAAGCTGAGTTACAGATTCGTCTAATATTCTCGCTATTCCTAATTCTACCAATTTTTGAAAAAATGATAGATGTTTAGGTAATTTAAAATTATTAGGACAAAATATGTAAAGAGGCTTGCCAGTGGAGGCTGCCTCACTACACATTGAAATCGAATCAGCAGTGGAAATTATGTAATCTGCCTGTGATAACATACCAAAATAAGGGTTAGCTTTAGTGTTTTCCTCTGTTGGATCGTAAATAATAGCAGAGGAAGATACATTGTTTTTAATAATTTCTTTTGCTGAATTGGGGGTGCGTCTACTAAAACTAATAAACAAGCTATATTCTTTGCTTTTTTGTATAAGATTAAATAATATTGTTGCAATTTGGCAAGCATTATCATTGGTAAAAGTATAATTTTTACTATTACCACCAATAATTACTGAGATAAATTTCCCAAGTTTTGGATGATTTTTACGTAATTCAATGCCACCATCCTGTATTTTTTCTTGAACATTGTTTAAAGCCCCAGTAATTCTCAATATACTCAAATCACTTGAGTACATATTTAGTTCTTCCTTACTAACTTTATCATGGTGTGGTAAAATAATTAGATCAAATTGTTTAAACGGCAGGTTAGGGTGCATAATTTGAACAATTTTTATTCTACCATTAGACTTATGTTTTAAATAACTTGCTAAAGAAGCAGTTCTTCTTCCGGCAGAAATTATTAAGTCTGGGAATCCTTGCCTGTCTGTAATAATTTCCCACGATTGTAATAGTTCCTTTTTTACATGGATAGGGCTGAATCGGAGTAAGAAATTTGGTAAATTACCCCAAAAATTATATTCAATAGGTTTTAATTCATAACCAAGCTTGATATTTTCTGCTAGAGCTATGGCTTGATTAGCGTTACCTACGCAGCTGTCAGCCAGTACCCAAATTTTAGGTTTAGTAGTATCTATCATATTCTTTTCTATTTAGGCTACTTTATTAATAACTAGTTCACTACCAGTTGATTTGATGTTTACCGTATCACCGCTCATGATACTACTCGAAAGAATCATTTTGGCAAAATGATTCTGTAGTTCTCGTTGAATAACTCTTTTTAATGGTCTAGCACCAAACATTGAGTCATAGCCCTTATCAGCAAGGTAATTTATAGCTGATTCATCAAATTGCAATATAATATTTTGTTGCAAAAGAATTTTTTTCAGATTATCCAATTGTATTTTAACAATATCATGGATGTTGGCATGAGTTAGTTTATGGAATAGAATAATCTCATCTAGCCTATTTAAGAATTCAGGTTTAAATACGGCTCGTACATATTCCATTACTTGTTCTTTGATTTTATGTTGGTCATCTTCTTCTCGTTGATTAATAAGTATTTCAGCTCCAAGGTTAGAAGTAAGAACAATAATGGTATTTTTAAAATCAACGACTATCCCTTGACTATCGGTTAGTCGTCCTTCATCTAAAATCTGCAGCATGATGTTAAAAATATCTGAATGAGCCTTCTCCACTTCATCAAATAAAATGATTTGATAAGGTCTCCTACGTACTGCTTCGGTTAAGATACCTCCCTGCTCATAACCAACATACCCTGGAGGAGCTCCAATCAAACGTGATATAGAGTGTTTTTCCATATATTCAGACATATCAATTCTGAGTATGGCATTACGATCATCAAATAAAAAAAGTGCCAAAGCCTTGGTTAGTTCGGTTTTACCAACACCAGTGGGACCTAAGAATAAAAATGACCCAAGTGGTCTGTTAATATCTTGCAAACCAGCACGAGAACGACGTACAGCATCACTGACTCCTTTTATAGCTTCATCTTGACCAATCACCGATTGACGCAGTTTATCTTCCATTGCTAGTAGCTTTTCACGCTCGCTTGATAGCATTGTATCAATCGGTATACCAGTAATTCTAGATATGATTATAGCTATATCGTTTTCTGATACGACTTCTTTTGATAGTTTGTTATCTCCACCTTCCATTGCTTGTTGTAGTTTCTTAGTTAAATCAGGAATAATACCATATTTCAGCTCACTAGCTCGGGCAAGATCGCTACTTCTTTCTGCTCTTTCAAGTTCTGCTTTAGCTTTTTCTAGCTCTTCTTTTAATTTTTGTTCAATATGTATTTTGGATTTTTCAGCTTGCCAGCTAGCACTCATATCATAAGAAAGAGATTCAAGTTTTTCTAATTCATCGGTTAAGAGGATAATTTTCTTTTTTGAATGTTCATCATTTTCTTTTTTTAGAGCTGCTAATTCAATCTTTATTTGAATAATACGGCGATCAAGTTCATCCAATTCTTCTGGTTTACTAGATAATTCTATTTTTAACCGACTACATGCTTCATCAATTAAGTCAATGGCTTTATCTGGTAAGTAACGATCAGTAATATATCTATTAGATAAAGTGCTGGCAGCAACTATAGCACTATCAGCAATTCTTACACCATGATGTAATTCATATTTGTCCTTAATGCCACGTAGAATTGAAATAGTATCTTCTACTGTTGGCTGGCTAACATAAACTGGTTGAAATCTTCTAGCAAGAGCTGCATCTTTTTCAATATATTTACGGTATTCGTCTAAAGTGGTAGCACCAATACAATGGAGTTCCCCTCTAGCAAGCATGGGTTTTAGTAAGTTTGATGCATCCATAGCTCCGTCTGTCTTACCAGTTCCTACTAAAAGATGTAGTTCATCAATAAATAAAATAATTTCTCCACTAGAGTTTTTAATCTCATTTAATACAGCTTTTAGTCGTTCTTCAAATTCTCCACGATATTTAGCTCCAGCAATTAAGGCTCCCATATCAAGTTCAATGATACGACAATTTGCTAAAGTTTCAGGAATATCTTGGCTAAATATTCTTTGGGTTAACCCTTCTATTATGGCTGTTTTACCAACTCCTGGCTCTCCTATCAGTACGGGGTTATTTTTCATTCTTCTCGACAAAACTTGCACTGTTCTTCTAATTTCCTCATCTCTGCCAATTATTGGATCAAGTTTACCAAGTTCTGCCAGCTCGGTTACATCTCTACCGTATTTTTTTAGGGCATCGTAACTACTTTCAGAAGATTCGCTATCTGCTTTTTTACCTTTTCTTAACTGTAAAATTGCTGCATTTATTTTCTTATTAGTTATTGAATTATCCGATAAAATTTTACCAGCAGAGGTTTTGTCATATGATAAGCCTTCAAAAATTCGCTCAATAGTCACAAAACTATCAGCATTATTCTTGGCAAGCTCTGATGCTTTATCAAGTAATTTTAGTGCTTCTGATGATAGGTAAAGCTGTCCTCCTCCCTCAATTTGTACTTTTGGGATTTTGTTTAATTCTATAGTTAAAGCTCTATTTAAATCATCTAAACTACTACCCAAAATATTAATGAGATTAGTAATAACACCACTATCATCGTTTAATAAGCTTGCCAATATATGTAATGGCAATATTTGCTGATGATCATTCTTTGCTGCTAAGCTTTGAGCATTAGAGATAATAGATTTTGCATGTGTAGTAAATTTATTCATGTCCATTTCAATAACCTTATAAATTGTAAATTAGGTCAAACCTGATTGTTAAAATGTACTCGTGTCAGCCGCTCCAAAAGTGCATTTATCGAATTAATGATTAGAATATATCATAATATTTGACCCCACTAAGTATTTTATATAATTAAGGTTAATAATAATACAAGGGGCTATAGATAACCTAAAAATATTTGAGTCATGAAAACGATTTTAACAGATTGACAAATATATTAAATTTAGATATCCTCTAGTCCTTAAATTCTAGTAGGCGAAGAAATATTAAGGACTAGGTTTTAAGGGCTGAAAAAGAGAAATTAGGTGTCAAAATTACGACATCCTTGCTCACGAAAGGGTGGCAGTTCGAATCTGTCATTGTCCACTAATAATATTAAATAAGTAGAATTATGACAAATTGTATTAAAAAATCATTGTTTGTTACAGCTGGTCTTGCTGTAATGGGTTTGGGACTATTTTTGGGTAATCCTAGTAGAGTTGATGCTGCGGTTAAAGAGGGGCAAAAATTTTCAGATTGGGTAGTTAACTCAATGATAGGTAAGCCACTAGTTTGACTAGTGAGACCATCAAGGCTTGGCCTTTAGATTTAGTATAAAATAAAAAGTTATCATATATAACTTCTTTGGCTTGACGGTCAAAGGAGAAAATATATGACAACATACGAAAGTTTAAATCATTCTAAATGGGATTGCAAATATCATATTGTGTTTATTCCAAAGTGTCGTAAAAAAGAATTGTACGGGAAGGTTAGAAAATATCTTGGGAACGTATTCCATGAGTTAGCTTTTCAACGTGGGAGAAAGATCATAGAGGGGCATATGGTACAAGATCATGTGCATATGCTCATCAAGATTCCTCCTAAATATTCTGTAGCTGAAGTAATAGGCTATATCAAGGGGAAAAGTGCTATAGCCGTTGCTAGGCAGTTTGGTGGACGAAAACGTAATTTTAATGGAGAAAAGTTGTGGGCTAGAGGTTATGCGGTCTCAACTGTAGGATTTGAAGAGAATCAGATCAAACACTACATTAAGAATCAAGAGCAACTTGATAGTTTAGGCTCTGACGAATCAGGAGAATTTTAATTAACAATGGCAGCCCTTTGGGCTGCTCATAACCGTCAAGCCCCTCGCTTTGCGAGGGCGTTCTGACTGCACCACAGATGCTGAAAAAAAACAGGTCTGTTTTTTAAGTCAAGCAATTAACTCTACTAATAAAGATGGTAAACAACAAGTGTTAGCTGTGTATCAAATAGGTTATTTGGGTAGTGGTAAAGCAAGAAGTTTAAAAATGATACAAGTAGTTCCTGCTGATGTTTCTGTTGCTCCAGGTACGTCAATTATTAGTTCCCAAAAATTAGTTGCTCCAGGTAAGTACGTTACTTGTACAAAAGATTCTTGTCAGGCTGTTGCTGAAATATCAGATAAAGATCTTAAAGATATTTTATCAAAAGATGCTAATCCTATCGTGGGGATAATGAATTCAGCTGGTCAACAAGTAAATCTTCCACTCTCTACGAAAGGTCTTGAAGAAGGCTTGAAAGCGTTGAAGTAAATTAAGTTATAGCTAAACCGAAAAAGTTTTAGCCTAAAAACCGTCTATTAGCGAGAAGACCGTAGGTCGACGAAGCAATCTATATGACAAGCTTCATGGATTGCCACGCTCACATACGTTCGCTCGCTAATAGACATATACGTCTATAAGTTTAAAATGCATTTGCAAAGCCGCTTTAAGAATGCATTTTTTCTTATATTAAAGCCAATTCGGGATAAAAATTAGTTACTTCTTATAGGTTAGCTCAATGACTATTTGTCCTAATAAATTATCTGAAACAGATAATGAAATATACCAAATTATTAATGCTGAAAAAAAGCGTCAGCATGATTTTATCGAATTGATTGCTTCTGAAAATTTTGTAAGCCCGGCAGTATTAGAAGCACAAGGGTCAGTTCTTACCAATAAATATGCTGAAGGATATTTTGGAAAACGCTATTATAATGGTTGTGAAGAGGTTGATAAAGCTGAGCTTTTAGCGATAGAACGAGTAAAAAAACTATTTAATTGTAACTATGCTAACGTTCAGCCTCATTCCGGCTCTCAGGCTAATCAGGCAGTATTTTTAGCCCTATTAAAACCACATGACACCATACTTGGTATGTCGCTAGATACAGGGGGGCATTTGACTCATGGTGCTCCGCCTAACTTGTCTGGCAAATGGTTTAACTCTGTGTTCTATTCGGTAAATAAAGAAACTTATTTAATTGATTATCAGCAAATAGAGCAATTAGCAATGCAGCATAAACCTAAATTGATTATAGCTGGCTATTCTGCTTATTCACGTCAATTAGATTTTAGCAAATTTAGGGAGATTGCTGATAGAGTAGGGGCATATTTACTAGCGGACATTGCCCATATTGCAGGACTTGTTGCTACAAACGAACATCCAAGTCCCTTACCTTATGCTCATGCTGTTACCTCTACTACTCATAAAACTCTGCGTGGTCCACGTGGTGGTATTATTCTTTCAAACGATGAGGAATTGGGTAAAAAGATAAATTCTGCTTTATTTCCTGGGCTGCAAGGTGGACCGTTAATGCATATTGTTGCAGCAAAAGCAGTAGGCTTTTTGGAAGCCTTAAAACCAAATTATCATCTTTATATAAAACAGGTTATGAGTAATGCAAAAGCTCTTGCTAACAGTTTGATGGCAAGAGGCTATGATATTTTAACTAATGGTACTGATAATCATATAGTATTAGTGGACCTACGAAAATATGGTATAACTGGTAAGATGGCCGCAGATTCACTTGAAAGAGCAGGGATAACCTGTAATAAAAATTCTATACCTTTTGATACAACTTCACCGTTCATCACTTCTGGTATTAGGCTTGGTACTCCTGCATGCACCACTAGAGGATTTAAAGAAAAGGAGTTTATAGAAGTTGGCGAGATGATTTGCAACGTATTAGATGGGTTGAAAGCTACGCAAGATAACAGTGATTGTGAGCAAGAAACTCGCAAGCAAGTTAAAAAGTTAGTAGATAATTTCCTGATTTATGTTTAAACTAGAAGTTAACAAGCTAATGGTTTTTCATATAAATACGAAAGATTTGTTGAATTTCTAAGTAATTTATCTAATACTAAACTAACTTATAAAACTTTAATTTTCTAGAATATGGTACAAGAAGCAATTAGAATATCTGAAATACAGGAAAAGAATCATAGCTTTAGTGAAATTGTGAATAAGTTGTCTTATCAAAAACAAAAACATAATATCTTGAAAAATAGTTTTGATTTAAATAATCAAGCAACTCTATTCCAGTATTTTTTCAATGAAGGTAAGGCGGATGTAGGAATAGAAATAGTACTATGTCATAATTTACAACAACAAATGTCAACAGGTGTCTCTTATGGAGAACAACTTGTTTACGATATTGAACGATTAAAAAGACATTTTCCTGCTGTTCCTGTCTATGTAATTTTGGTTGATATAGAGGAATAAATATATAATCACCAAAAAATCCGTATCTTTTAACAATCTGCCTGTAATTAAAACAGTTAAATCAGGAACTGAAAGTGTTATGCAATAATTTTTATAATCTTCTTGACAAGCTATAGAAAGTCGCTATTATCCGTTTACAACGGTTTTAAAAAGGTAAAAATTATGACTTTTAAAGAGTTACTAGAAAAAATAAAAAATAATAAGCTTAGTAGCGGTCTTCTTGACTTAAGGGAATATGATATAAAAGATTATATTGTTGCGATGAAGAAGTTAAAAAATTAGGTGAAGTCCTTAAGTATAATGATAAAGTTTGGAATGTTAATTTAGCAAATAAACAGCATAATATCACCAATGAGGCATTTGAAAGTTTTGCAGAAAATATTAAGCTTAACGGAAGACCTATTGAGGTTGAATGTAATAACAAAGCCTGGAATTACTTATTTATGTTTATTAAACTCATTAACAGTAAAAAGACCTCTAATTTAAATTTAGACCAAAAAGTAAAAGATGAATGGTTTACAAGCATGGTAGTAGCAGGTCATAGTTATGACAGTATAGTTGAATATTTACTTAAACATACCGATGAGACCTATTCGTTTTCAATTAATGGACCTATTCAAGGACAGACTATTACTAACTCAATGATAGGTAAGCCACTAGTTTGACTAGTGAGACCATCAAGGCTTGGCCTTTAGATTTAGTATAAAATAAAAAGTTATCATATATAACTTCTTTGGCTTGACGGTCAAAGGAGAAAATATATGACAACATACGAAAGTTTAAATCATTCTAAATGGGATTGCAAATATCATATTGTGTTTATTCCAAAGTGTCGTAAAAAAGAATTGTACGGGAAGGTTAGAAAATATCTTGGGAACGTATTCCATGAGTTAGCTTTTCAACGTGGGAGAAAGATCATAGAGGGGCATATGGTACAAGATCATGTGCATATGCTCATCAAGATTCCTCCTAAATATTCTGTAGCTGAAGTAATAGGCTATATCAAGGGGAAAAGTGCTATAGCCGTTGCTAGGCAGTTTGGTGGACGAAAACGTAATTTTAATGGAGAAAAGTTGTGGGCTAGAGGTTATGCGGTCTCAACTGTAGGATTTGAAGAGAATCAGATCAAACACTACATTAAGAATCAAGAGCAACTTGATAGTTTAGGCTCTGACGAATCAAGAGAATTTTAATTAACAATGGCAGCCCTTTGGGCTGCTCATAACCGTCAAGCCCCTCGCTTTGCGAGGGCGTTCTGACTTTTTTGGCTGTTCCAACTTTTAGATCAGCTAGGTCACCTATCACCTGTTTTAAAGTAACTTTGTTTCCCAAAGGTTTAGGAAACTCAAATTTTTTGTTCAAAGATTTGTGATAGCCAATTATAAAAACACGCTCTCGATCTTGTGCCACACCATAGTCACTTGCTTTTAACAATTTCCAACTAACCTCATAGTTTTCTTTTTTGAACATATCTATGATATTCATAAAGGATTTAATATTTCTTGAATGGATTATTCCATGAACATTTTCCGCAACAAAAAACTTTGGTTGTACATGTCTAATAATCCTTATATATTCATGAAATAATTGACCTCTTAAATCGTCAATTCCACGCTTAGCACCAGCTTCTGACCATGATTGACATGGCGGTCCACCAATGACACCAGTTGCACCAAATGGAATATCTTCATTTGGAATATCCAAAATAGAACGCCCATCAAACTTTGATTCAGGAAAGTAGTTTTGATAAGAAGGAGCAATTGTTTTGTCATATTCGTTTGCCCAAATTGTCTTGAACCCAGCTTTTGCAAAACCAATATCCATACCACCTGCACCGGCAAATAAGGAAACAAGCGTACTGTCTAACGCAGATTCTTTTTGTTTCGGTGTATTTAACAGTAGCATCTTTTATTAACATTTCCTTTCATCCTTATTCATACCACGATATTTACTATTTTCGAGGGTATTATGATAATTCTTTTGGGTTCTTTGCCACTTAGGTATTTTTGCACCTCGGGTAATTGCATTACCATATTCTGAATCTCAATATTGCTCGTTACATTAGCAAATTCGTGCGTAGCCCTCAGTTTACCATTAACTTGGATAGCCATAGTATAAGATTCTAGCTCCAACAATGATTCATCGAAAGAAGGCCAAGAAGTTTGATATAATCTTTCCTTATTGCCTAATTTTTGCCAAATTTCCTCTGTAATATGTGGAATAAATGGGTTAAGTAACTTAATCAAGATACTAAAACTCTCTTTAACGCCAGTAATATTGGCTTCCTTGCCCTTAGATATTTCATCTGACAAAGCATTAAATAGTTCCCGCATCCTTGCTATAGCTTTATTTAGCTTAAAATCTCTTATTTCTTCGGTAACATGCTTAATAGTGTGATGAGTAAGCTTTGTTAGTTTATCCAGTCTATTTCTAGGAGTCTCTGTTATTTTATTATTAATTAGTATCTCAGCCATATTTTCTAACTTACTGATAAAACGGCTGCACCCTTCAAGACCATTTGCCGACCATTCACAATCTTTCTCTGGCGGACTATCGGAGAGAACAAATAGCCTAATAGCATCTGCACCATGGTTTGCTAATATTGATTCTAAATCCACGACATTCTTTTTGGATTTACTCATTTTTTCTATTCGTCCTTGAAATACTTCTTCCCCTGTATTTTTATGAACCCACTTATTAGATTGTTTTGTTACCTCATTTGGATACAACCAATTATTATTGGCGTCTTTATAGGTAGCATGTAACACCATACCTTGAGTCAGCAAACTAGTAAAGGGTTCTCGAATATTAAGATAGCCTTGTTCGTTCATTACTTTAGTGAAAAACCTTGCATAAAGAAGATGCATTACTGCATGTTCAATTCCACCAATATACTGATCAACAGGTAACCAATAATCACAGGCTTGTTTGTCAGTCATATCTTTTGCATCTACATTACAATAGCGGATGAAATACCAAGAAGACTCAAAGAATGTATCTAACGTGTCAGTTTCACGAATAGCTGGTTTCTGACATTTTGGGCAATTAGTATGTTTCCAAGTAGAGTGTGAATCAAGAGGATTGCCATGGCCATCAAATGTAACATCGTTTGGCAGGGTTATCGGCAATTGTTCTTTAGGTACTGGTGTGATTCCACAAGTCAAACAATATATTATCGGAATAGGGCAGCCCCAAAATCTTTGCCTAGACACTCCCCAGTCTTTTAGTCGGTAGTTAATGGTACGTTTGCCTAAACCACGTTTTTCAAGTTCTTCTATAGATTTTTGTTTAGCATCTTGGATAGCAAGATTATTCAAAAAATCTGAGTTGATCATGATACCATCACCAGTGTAAGATTCCGAGTGTACGTCTATTGGAACATCTTTATTAATTACTACTTGCTTTATTGGTAATCCCATTTTCTTGGCTAATGCATGATCTCTTTCATCATGGGCTGGGCATCCAAAGATCGCTCCAGTACCATAATCCATTAGTACAAAATTTGTTATTATCACAGGAATAATAATTGTAGGATCAAATGGGTGAATAGCAAAAAGGTCAGTAAATACCCCTTCTTTTTCAGCTTTATCTACTACAACATTAGTGTCTAATTGCGAACATTTTTCAATGAAAGATATTATAGCATCATTTTTATCTACTAATTGCTCAATTATTGGGTGATTATAGGCTATCGCAACAAAGCTTGCTCCAAAGATAGTTTCTAGTCTAGTAGAAAATACTTCAATACTAGCTTGATGATCTTTAATTTTAAAACTAAAATTTACTCCTTCCGATTTGCCTATCCATTTTTCCTGCATAGATTTAACAGAATCAGGCCAAGAGTCCAGTTTTGCAATTTCATTTAACAGTTCTTCAGCGTAATTAGTGATTTTTAAAAACCATTGTTTTAAATATTTCTTCTCAACTAAAGCACCTGAACGCCATCCACGACCATCTACTACTTGTTCGTTAGCTAACACAGTGTTATCTACAGGATCCCAATTGACTAAAGATTCTTTTTGGTATGCTAAACCTCTCTCATAAAGTTCTAAAAAGAATTTTTGTTCATGCTTATAATAATCCGGATCACAAGTTGTTATTTCTCGTGACCAATCATATGAAAAGCCAATGGATTTTAGCTGATCCCGCATAGTTGTGATATTTGAGTAAGTCCAGTCCTTAGGGTTAGAGTTATTATTGATGGCAGCATTCTCTGCTGGCAAGCCGAAAGCATCCCAACCCATAGGGTGTAATACGTTATAGCCTTGTGATTTCATAAAACGAGCTATGCAATCTCCGATAGAATAGTTACGTAAATGCCCGACATGAATCTTTCCAGAAGGGTAGGGTAACATTTCAAGTACGTAATATTTAGGCTTGTCGCTATCGTTTGTTGCAGCAAAAGCTTTTTCCTCAAGCCAAATTCTTTGCCATTTCTTTTCAATATCTCTCATAATTTGTATCGTAAACTATCCTTATTGTAGCAAGTATATCATTCTTTTCTTTCAGCACTAATATATAATTCTCTAGATTTTCTTAAAATTTTATCTTCTATGCTATTAGCTAGGTCCGAAGTAGTATGATTGTCTAGCCAATTACCATTTTTAAGTGTTTGTTCAAATATTTTTACTTGGATGGCATCCGGACTAATAACGTTATCTTTAATAAAAATATTTATTTTAAATCGAAAATTTGTTTGTCCTTTTGGACTATACCATTCAGTAATAATGACTCCACCGACTGAATCGGTTGAAGCAAGAGGCACAAAACTTAAAGTTTCTATAGAAGCTTGCCATAAATATTTATTAACGTTACAGCCTACAGTTTTGGTAGATTCATTTTTGATTCTACTTGGTCTAAACACCAAGCCTTCTCCTCCAACTATTGACCCCATTTCATCCATCTTTCTTTCTTGCACAGTTTTGGGATAGTCTCCATTCCTTGCAATTGTGGCAGATGGAAAAAGAAATAAAGCTAACATTGTGCCAATAATAGTTTGTTTTAAGTGTGTTTTCATAAATAATTTTATTTTTTTACTATTTCAAGTAGTTTAGCTTTAGTGTACCATAAGAACCACGTGATGTAAAGGATAGCCCTGTTCTTTAAATTAACAAAATAAATATAATGTAACCTCAACTTCGGATTAATTTCATTAATCCGAAATTGGAATGAGAATGTAAACAATCAGGCTTAAAGCGCTTTGACGCCTGATTGTTAAATATTTCATTTGCTAATAATCTTATTTTTATACCAATAAAAATAAGATTATTAGCGATAATAGATTAAAATGTATTTATAGTAAGTGCTTCAAGAATGTATTTTTCTGATATTATAGCCAGTTTTGGATTAAAATTTTTAATTTTAATCCAAAACTGAGGTTAATATAGTTGTAAAAGAATAAAGGATACGATAATTTAAATCTCTATAAGAAAATGTAGAATATCCATCTTCTAATAGAAGTTACGTGAATTTGGGATAAGAATTAACTAATTCTTATCCCAAATGGGGTAAGTTATTAAACATAAATGGTAAAAAATGAAAAATTTATTATTTTTAATCTGTTTGTATTCCACTATTGCTATAGCCAGTGAATCTAAGTTTTACCCTAATAAGCTTAATTGTTGTAAGAGCAGTAAGAGTGCAATGAATGATTACGAACCGGAAGAATTCCAATTATCCAATAACTTACTTAGAAAGACAGGACAACAAGCAGTCTATCGTGGTACAAAAATTATAGTAAAGGGTAGATTATTAGACCAAGATTGCGTTCCAGTAGCAGATGCAAAAATATATTTATGGCAGGTTGGAAGTGACGGAAAATATCCATACATACCACTTCGTACTCGTATCAATAAAAAGATGCTAAACCTTGTAAGTAAATCAAGTTTTACCGGATCTGGCATTGCTACTACTAATAATAAAGGAGAATTTTATTTTATTACTATATATCCTAGTGGAATTTTGCGTGAAACGCCTAATGTAAACATTAGAGTCGACCACCTAGTTCTTGGACAGCTACAAACAAAGCTATATTTATCTAATTCAAGGGTTAATTTAGAAAATTGCGGAGAAGTTAGTCATGCTTTGTCCACTGCACTAGATGGCATTAAAACGTATGAATTTGACGTAGTAATGTCGGGGCGAACTTTCAAAAGATATTAATGTTTTGAGTTTTCACACCCTCCGCAACAATCTTCTGCAACTGGATTTTCTGAAGGGGGGTTTTCTAATGGTTTTTTTAATCCACAAGAAGTTAAGATTAAGCAGCTTAATAATATTAGAGGTAAAAAAATATTATTTTTCATGATGATCAATAAATTAATTGGAAGTATATTTGTTATTTATATGCATATTAGAAAATATAGTAAACGATTTTTTTTGATTGTAACATATTTGTTGATCAGCACTAATAGTTTTGCATTAGATCAAATCAAATTAGGTGTTAAAATGCTTGATTTATCTAGTGTTCCTGATACGGTGGTTTTCTTTGATGATAAAGGAGAAAAATATTCTCTTGATAATTTTGAAGGAAAAACGATATTATTGGTATTTTGGGCAACATGGTGTGCATCTTGTATTAAAGAAATGCCGGATTTAGATGTATTGCAAAAAGATTTTAGAAAGTTGCCATTTGCAATAATCCCTGTATCACAAGACTATCAAGGAATAGAAATTATCCAAAAATATTATAAAGATTATGATATAAGATATCTGCCAATTTACCATGATTTTAAGAATCAACTATTTAAAGCTTTTTCAATAGTTGGTCTACCAACTGCTATTCTAATTAATCCAGATGGAAAAATGTTAGTAAGTTTTGTTGGTACTATTAATTGGTATGATGAAGAAATTCGCAATATTATTTTGTCAAATATTCCTGGAAACCACCCAGAACCTAAAAATAGTTACCGGGAACAAACGCTTAATCAACCGGTTAATAAACAGTTAAAGGCTGAAGAGCAGGAAAACAAAGATGAAAAACCAAAAATACAACAGAATAATGAGGAAAATAATGCTTCTAAAAACAATAATAAGTGAGTAACTAATGTACATAGAACATAATAAAAGTTTAATTGCTGAGGCAAAATTTGATCAGGTAATTACTAAACGTCAAATAGGTAAGTTAGAGCAATTACTTTCATTACTGCCTAGAATAGGTTCTAAGGCATCAAAGCCGGTAATTGCTGTTCTTCGCCTTAGTGGGGTTATAGGTAAAGTAAGCTCAGTAAAATCAGGGCTTAGCATAGAATCGCTACATGAGTTAATTGACAAAGCTTTTGAGATCAAAAATCTTAAAGCTTTGTGTTTAACTATCAATTCTCCGGGTGGTTCACCTGTACAATCTGAACTGATTAGTAAACGTATAAGGTCATTAGCTGAGGAAAAGAAAATACCAATTTATAGTTTTGTAGAAGATGTAGCAGCATCTGGTGGATATTGGCTTGCTTGTATTGGTGACCAAATATATGCATCTAAGAGTTCAATTATTGGTAGTATAGGGGTGGTTTCGGCTGGTTTTGGTTTTCCTGTGGCTATCAATAAGCTTGGAGTAGAAAGGAGGGTTTATGCAGAAGGTAAAAATAAATCTATTCTCGATCCATTTCAACCAGTGCAAGAAGAAGATATTGAAATTATTAAGCATATACAAAAACAGATTCACGAGCATTTTATAGATCATGTTAAGGAGCGTCGTATTGGTAAGTTAACGCAAGAAGATGATATTTTATTTAATGGAGCATTTTGGTCTGGGGAAACTGCTGTTGATTTTGGTTTAATTGATGGTATAGATGATATGTATAGTTTCATAAAACAGAAATATGGTGATGTAACTATTAAATATATATCTGCTAAACAATCGTGGCTTAAGAAGAGGTTGGGTATGGTAAGGCAAGATTTCGTGCAAGAATTCTCTGATACATTGATTGAATCGGTAGAGAATAAGATTACTTATGATAGGTTTAATATGCGGTAATTTACGCGAATTCGGGATAACTAGGTTCTTATATCTTAAAACATGTTATAAGTAGTCATAACATGTTTTAAGATATAAGAACCTAAAGATTTGTTATTTATACTCTTCTGTTTCTAGATTCTTCCAAATTCTATTTTTAGAGATATAGAAGAAAATTATAAAAATTACTAAGAACATCGTCACTTTCAAACCCATGGATTTACGGTTTTCCATTTCAGGTTCAGCAGCCCATTGTAAAAATATCGTAACATCCATAGCCATTTGTTCGACTGATGAGTTTGTTCCGTCTATATACTTTACTTGTCCATCTGACAAAGGAGCTGGCATGGCAATCTGACTATGTGGAAAATATGGGTTGTAATTTAATCCTGGCATTAGTTTAAAATTTTCAGGAGGATCACTATAACCAGTAAGTATAGAATATAAATAATTTGCTCCATCAGGTCTTGCTTTGATAATCAACGATAAATCAGGTGGGTCTGCTCCATTGTTAGCAGCTCTTGCTGCTTGTTCATTAGGGTAGGGACGAACAAATGGATCGGAGGGTAGGGCAGGTCTTTCAAACATTTCTCCTGCATCATTTGGACCATCTTGTACAGTATAATTTTTGGCTATTTCTTTAATTTCTTCATCTGAAAATCCTAGCTCTTTAAGATTACGGTAATATAAATTATAAAGACCATGACAGCTACTGCATACTTCTTTATATACTTGGAAGCCACGCTGTGCAGCTTTCCTATCAACGCTAGCAAAAACTCCATCAAATGGCCAAGCAATCTTTTTTGTAGGTAGTGCATCGTTATTGGCAGTGACAATATTTGATATTAACAAAATTAACAAACACAGGAAAAATTTGATACTTATGTCGTTGCGAGTAGGCATAAGCCAACGAAGCAATCCATTCCTAATCATTCCTTTGGATTGCTTCATCGCTACTAAAGTAGCTCCTCGCAATGACGGAGTAATGTTAATTGGGTTAGCCATAATTTTCTGATCTTTCATATAGAATCCGGTAATGGCAGAGTTTTTTCATATTTACTAATTAGAGGTACTGCAATTAAAAAATGAAAAAAATAGTAAGTAGCAGCAAATCGACTTAAGGTAATATAAGGTTCTTCTGCTGGTTGTCCTCCAAGATATCCAAGTACCAAACAATCAAATATGAACAGCCAAAAAGCTATGCGGAACATTGGTCTATAATTGCTACTCCTAACTTTTGAGCTATCAAGCCAAGGTAAGACAAATAATAGCAAAATACTAGAAAACATCAATATTACCCCGCCTAGCTTTGATGGTACTGCCCGTAAAATGGCATAAAATGGCAGAAAATACCATTCTGGAACTATATGAGCCGGAGTAACTAAAGGGTTAGCTGGTATGTAATTGTCAGGATGCCCTAGATAATTTGGTTGGTAAAAGACAAAAAAGGCAAATATTAAAAAGTAAACACCGAATCCAACGAAGTCCTTTACCGTATAATACGGATGAAAAGGAATAGTATCTTTAGATGACTTAACATCGATCCCTTTAGGGTTATTTGATCCATGAATATGTAGTGCTACTAAATGGAGTAGTACTAGAGCCACTATGATAAACGGCAATAAATAATGTAAAGCAAAGAATCTGTTAAGTGTAGGGTTATCAACTGAAAATCCTCCCCAAAGCCAAGTAACTATCGATTTGCCAATAATAGGTATAGCTGAAAATAAATTGGTGATTACAGTTGCTCCCCAGTAGCTCATTTGTCCCCAAGGTAGTACATATCCCATGAATGCAGTAGCCATCATAGTAAGAAAAATTATTATGCCTATATGCCACAACAACTCTCTAGGTTTTTTGTATGACCCATAATATAACCCTCTACAGATGTGTAGATAAACTGCAGCAAAAAACATTGATGCTCCAACTGAATGTATATAACGTATTAACCAGCCATAATTGACATTACGCATAATTTTTTCAACACTCTCAAAGGCGTAATCGACATGAGGAGTGTAATGCATAGCTAAAATAATGCCAGTGATTATCTGAATTACTAAAGCGATACCAGCTATTGACCCTAAGTTCCATAGGTAACTTAAATTTTTGGGTGTTTGGTATTCGCCTAAATGTTTAAGGAACGAGAAAACAGGTAGTCTATAGTCTATCCATTCTATAACGGGGTTTGATTTTTTAGGATCATTAGTTTCATTCATAAATAACTATCCGATTTTAATTTTTGTATCGGAAATAAACTCATATGGTGGGACAGCCAAATTTAAAGGAGCTGGTCCTTTACGAACACGACCAGATGAGTCGTATTGAGAGCCGTGGCATGGACAAAACCAACCATCATAATCTCCTTGGTTTGCAAGTGGTACACAACCTAAATGTGTACAAATGCCAATAGTTACTAACCATTTATCATGTCCAGCTTTAACTCGTACTTGATCAAGTTCGGGATCTATTAACTCGGAAAGGTTTACATTTCTTGCTTCAGCAATTTTTTCGGGAGTCCTGTTAGTAATAAAAACCGGTTTACCTTGCCATTTAACAGTAAGAGTTTGACCTGGTTGTATGTGAGATAAATCCACTTCTATTGAAGATAGGGCAAGAACATCCGCTGAAGGGTTGAATGAATCAACAAGAGGGTAGGTAGCACATGCAGCTCCAACCACAACCATACTGCTGGCAGTTAAGGTTATAAAATCCCTACGAGTTGCCTTATCATAATCATTAGTATTTGACATAAACTGACTAGTATACCTCTTCTACTTCAATAGTTGTTTTCACAACTACTTGAAGTAGGGAATTATTTTATAATGAGTGCAACTATAGAAGCTAGGTTCTATAGTAGTGGCTTTCACTTTTTGCACAAACTTGATATTTATTATTATATTTAATATAATAGACTACTGGAAAAGTAACAAAAAATCAAGGGTAGCTTCAACAATTCAACAATTAACAGTGAAGTATACTCAGGTAGAACTTCAAGAATTGGCGTTGTCGTGTCTAAAGGTCTCCGCTGCTCACGTACTAATGTACGCCTAGCAGCTCGACTTTGCTACTGCCTAGCTCTTCTTGAAGTTATACTATCGTCTACCAACTCTTCATTTACGAGCAGTATATGACCCTAATTTTGCTTATAAGGAAAAATGCATTCTTAAAGCGGCTAACACGAATGCATTTTAAACCTTTCTAAAGCTAAAAACATGATTTTAGCCAAATATTAATTTGGTTTATTTACCATCACTATCTGTAGAATCGCTAGGAGAATCATAAGGATTACGATAAGGAAGCATTTCCGGTACAGTTCCGTCTTTAGGTAGTAACTTATTTAATCCCTCCTCTAAAACTTTTTCACCTGTTTCTTTTTCTCTAATCTCGTATTTTGGCGGGCCTCCTAAACATTTCCAAAAATTGGTTAAGCTCTCAAAGTTGGGACCTAATTTTGTAGTACAGTTTTGTGCAATTGATTTAGATGTATCAAGAATTTCAATTGTAGCATTGGTCATATATTTTATAAATCCAATTTGTTCAAGACCCTTGGCTACCCAAAATAATACTATCAAAGAGGCAACTGCTATCATAAAGTACCATTTAGCTATGATACTCCATAAAAACACCCCCATAGGGTTAGCTGCTATTAGTCTTCTTAAAGCTTGCCACATATATAACTACCAAAAAATGGTTAAAAAACTACGACTAAATTACATGAATAATAAAAAAATAACAATTTTTTTATTAGTGCAGGGGGCAGTATGGTGTATAATAAAAATTAAATGTTGTAAATATTCTTAATTAGATACGATGAGAGATAAAATATGGTTGGTAAAAGAAGCATATTGATACCAATCATAACAAAAATTAGGCTTATATTCTCAAGATTTTGTAAAACAAGACCGGTAAGTATTATGTTGGGTATTAATAGTGGCATGATTAATATTGCTAGCAGGTTAGTATTTGACCTAAAATAGCTTTGAATAGATCCAATTAAAACTAGTAGGCTACTGGACAATGTTAATAGCAAAGTTAGAGTGATAAAAAGATAGGTTACTGTTATTAGATCAAGATCAAAAATAATATAAATTATCGGGATATTTAATAAAGAGCTAGTAAGCGAACTAAAAAATATAGCAAATAATTTAGATGTAACAATTTCACTCTCACTGAAACTGGATAATAGTAGCTCTAAACTTCCATCCTCCACATCTTGCTTTAATATTAGACTAGAGAAGCCAATTAGGGCTATTGGTAAAAAAATTACTGAAAAAATAACCCCAAATTTCTTAATATCTGCTTGGTCATTGATTAAAGCCGTGCTGAAAATACAAAATAAAAAAAATATAAATAGATATTTGCTAAGATTATTAATACGATTTTGAATTAAATATTCCCATTTTATTAGCTGTACTAGTTTATGCATATTTCATTATGGAATATATTAAACACATAACCGATGCAACGCAAAGTCCAACGCCAATTTCAATGATAAAAATACCAATATGTTGAGCTAATAATTTATCATTTGCAAGAGAATAGTAGTTTAAGTAATTATCATCAAATAATATTGATATCATACCGGTCATGGCATAGATAAGTACCCCGATAGTAGCCATACCAACTAGTAAATTAGTAGAAAAATATTGTTTTAATTTAAACTGACCATGAACTAAATCAAAACCAATTATCATAGAAGCAAATATAGCCCCAGCTTGGAATCCACCTCCTGGTGATGCATCACCATTAATTTGAATATATAGACAATATAAAAATATATAAGGTAAGATAAAAAGAGTAGAATGTTTTATAATGATAAAATCTTTAAGCATGTTCATTACTTTTTTGTGAAAATAGCAATAATACCGATATTCCAGCAATTAAAATGACTGCCGTTTCTCCAAGAGTATCATAACCTCTGTAACTAGCTAGTAGTGCTGCTACAAAAGAGGGAATACCAATATCACTTTTAGTATTTTCAATATAATATTTGGTTAAGTGACTTTGCATAGGAGAATCTATAGATCCATATTCTAGTAAATCAAGTCCTGCAAAGCTAAATGTTACTATGAACATTAAACATATAATTGATGAACTTATTACTCGTGTTGGTTTAAGATCACATTTCTGTATGTCTTGCAATCTAGTGAGAAAGCTTAGGAAAACACAGCTAGACAAACAGCTACCTAGAGCTACTTCAGTCATTGCCACGTCTGGAGCGTCCATAAGAAGATAAGATAAACCAATAAGTAAGCTAAAACTAGAATTTATTACTACTGTTTCTAATAAAGAATTACAAAATATAATCTTAATTGATACGATGGCAAGCATTATAAGGATTACCATAAGCAACCAGCTAGCTAGTTGAAAATTTATTATTTCTGGTATCATAAATAAACAATCAATTATTTTAGGTTAGTTTTTCCTAATAAAGCAGCCTTGCCAATTGCATGAGTAGATACCGGGTTTAATATTAAAATCAATATAGAGGCAAAAACTAATTTAAAAGAGCTAGTAAAATCATTCTGTAAAAAGGCAAGACCAACAAGTGATAAAGGTACGCCGCAACATTCAATTACACTAGCAGCATGAATCTTTGTATAGAAATCAGGAAATCTAAAAAGTCCAATAATTCCAGAAAATATTGCTATAATTCCGAGTAAGATTAATCCATAACCAATAACAAAAAACATAAATATTCTATTCTCCTTGAGCAAGCGAATAACCCGCCTTCCCATCAAATTCAAATAGATTCTCAATTTTAATAAAATCTATTTTTGCCTGGCTTAGCGATTCAAGTAAATGGACTATAGAGGAATGTGTTATTTTTTCTCCATCCTTCTTTGCCATAAAACGGCAACACCAATGATCTGATAATAATTCAAACCTTTCATTCCTAGGCCATAATTTAAGACCCATGGAAGATACAGTTTTTAATTCTAAGTCACCTAAACTGACAGTTTGAATTTTTTCTGCTACCTCATGAGCAGTCAACGCTGCCATCTGAATGAATACATCACTACCTACCAATTCTTTAACTTCTTTACTATTAATCGAATATATCTGCTCAGTAGTCTGTTGTTGAGCAGCTGGAGATGAATATTCGGTTGCTTTGAGGGTAGAAGGTTTTGAGCCTAGTCTTCTCACTACTTCATCAGCAAATTCCTTAGTACCAACTTTTTTGCTAGATATTTCTTCATTATAAATGTCTCCAGTATGGATTCCGTCCTCAATGGTTTTTTTCCAGGCATTTTCTATTAGTGTAGCAATATCATGTTGCCCGATATGAATTAGCATGATAATTGCTGCGTTAAGTAAACCAGAAGGATTAGCTAGGTTGCGACCAGCAATATCCGGGGCAGAGCCATGTACAGCTTCAAATAAAGCATAATTTTGACCTATATTAGCAGAGCCAGCGAGTCCTAGCGAACCAGAAATTTCTGCAGATACGTCCGATATAATATCACCATACAGATTTGAAGTTACAACGACGTCAAATAATTCCGGCTGAGCTGCTAGTCTTGCAGTGCCGATGTCTATAAGGTAATAATCACTTTGAATTTGCTTATATTCATTAGCAATTTCCTCAAAAACTTTATGAAAAATCCCATCAGACATTTTCATAATATTATCTTTACTGAAACATGTAACCTTTTTACGATTGTTCTTTATCGCATACTCAAAAGCATATCTAATAATTCTTTCACTACCAACCCGGCTAATTAGTTTAAGAGATTCATAGACATTGTGAGTCTGACGATATTCGATGCCTGCATATAAATCTTCAACATTTTCCCGTACTATAACCACGTTTAGATTTGGATGCAGTGTTTTAACAAAAGGAGCATAAGAAATAGCAGGGCGAATATTGGCATAAAGAGATAGGGCTTTTCTAAGAGTTACATTTAAGCTTTTATACCCACCACCTAGAGGAGTGGTAATAGGAGCTTTTAGAAGCACCTTAGTTCTTGCTAATGATTGCCAAGTATCTTCTGCTATCCCTGAGGTATAGTGCTTTTGGTATAATTTTTTTCCTACTTCCACTACCTCTATACGTATTCTTGCTTCAGCTTCTTTTAAAATATACAGTACTGCTTGCATTATTTCTGGACCTATACCATCACCATAAGCTACTGTAATAGGAGTAAATTCTGTCATTGATAAACCTCTATAACAAATTATTCGTATTTAATTGTAACATGTTTTAATTTATTATTTAGTTCTGCTATCACTTCTTGCGTAATATTTAGACTATTTTTAGCAAATAAAATTTGAGTACTAGGTATAACTAGATCAAGATTATACTTTTCTGCTAAAGTACTTATAATCTTTGTTATTGCTTCTTGTACTTTCCCTATACCCTCAGCATGGGCTTGCTCAAGTCGTACTTTTCTATCTCGTATTTCTTTTTGTGCTATATTTATTTTCTTTTCAAAAAGACTAAATTCTTGTTCAAAAGCTGATTCACTTAAAGAATTACGTTTTCCCATTAATAGATTTTCTATTTCTTTTAGTTCTCCATCCTTCTTTGATAGATCTTGTCGAATTTTTTCGCTTATTTGGTCTACAGATTTTCTTATAGACTGGATTGCTACAGAATGTTCTAGAATAGAGTGTATATCTACAATAGCAATCTTTGTTGCAAATCTATTTTCAATATTTGTATTGGAAGCATGAATAGTTGAATAGCTGTTAATTATTAAACAAAATATTATTGTTAACCAACTATGACATCGTTTTGACCACATAACTATCATACTAATGTTAGTGTTTTTGATCCACATAGAATTTTCTCTTCTAAATTCTTCAATTTTTTGCAGTATATACCAAAAATTTCTTCCACTAATATGTTTTTACAAAAATAATATCTTTTTTAACTTTCAACAGTTATGAACAACGGTCGTTCTATTTTTCCAATACAGCAATTCAATACCCTTCCTATTTAATTTTCGTCAAGTACAGTAGTTGTGTCCTCAGCCAAATTCTCACGTAGCACTTCTATTTCTTCTATGGATAGTTCTATTATTCTACTTATAGCTTCTATAGAAAAATTTTCTTTTAGCATTTTTTTTGCCATTGCTATTTTTTCTTCAGCTCTACCTTCAGTTCTAGCTGCAACTATATAATCACGTTCTTTTAGCGATTCATTGACATAATTCTGATAGTGCTGACGTTCTTCTGGAGTCATTTTTAGAACACTCAGACGTTCTGCTACTTTCTTCATATAAGGCGACTTAAAATCATCTTTAACCTCAGAATGTTTGGCAAAATATAACCACTCATCCAACTCATCTTTTATAATACCATCAAAAAGCGGTACGGAAATAACAAAATATTCAGGAAATACATTGTGAACATCAAAAAACCTACAACCCATATCAGCAAGATGTAAGTCTACTGGATGGTCCCTGTCCATTTTTCTAAATATAGTCTGACCGTGATATAATGGAGAGCTTATATCGCTCAACACAAAATATATTAAGTTGATATGAAATATTTTTTTGATATCACTATAATCCTAATTTAATGCTTGACTCTTAAGACAGTATCAGAATCATCATTGGAGTATACCTAGTTTCCTACAAATTTTGTTCCACGTTATTCTAAAACCATCTACACGTAGCGATCTAATTAACTTCACTACTATATTAGGGTTACGTTTCTCAGATGGCCAGTCATTAAATTTTATTAATTTATCTAATGGCAAGCTAGATATATTTGCTGCAGAAAATAGTAACAACTGAACTTGCTTATCAAATTGACTTAAATATTCATCGTTCATAACAAATGATGCAATATTGATTAATCCTATTATTGTTTTTTTAGTATTTAAGCATGTAGTAGTACTGTAATTAATTCTAACCTTCGATAATGCAATGTCAATCGCTCCTATCTCATATTTGCTTGCTATAGAGATCCATAAGCATACATCTTCACCAATTCCTATATTTTCAGGGAATTTGTTTGACATAAAAAGGGAGGTTTTTCCCATCACACTAGACATTGTTATTGGACATTTAGTAATAATGTTTGGAAAGACTTGCTTGCTAAAAGTACCAGAGCTTATATATTTTATCAAATTTCCAGCCCAATCTATCCTATGGTAAGAAGTATGCGAGAATAACAAACTATTATCCTCCATAAACTTCAATTGAACCTCAAGTTTATTGTCATAAAACAAATCATCAGAATCAATGAACGCTATGTACTGCCCAGATGCATGTTTAATACCTAGATTACGTGCCGCTGCTGGTCCTGCATTTTCCTTACGAATATATTTAATTCTACTATCTTTATTGCACTCCTCAATCAACCTAGATACATCATCTTCAGAACCATCATCTACTATAATCAATTCAAAACACTGATGAGTTTGTGCAATAACACTCTTTATAGACTCAATTGCTAAATCAATTCTATTATAAATTGGCATAATTACACTAATCTTAATGTCAGCTAAAAGAGCATTAGCCATTGATTCAGCTAGCTTAGATGGTTGTTGGTAATATGCAAGAAAAATACTAGTACGATGCAGAAATAAATAAGGTGATCCTTCCATTATAGTCATTTCTTCTAAAGTTAATCTTCTGAGAAACCTAGACCATAATTCACTACATTCATTCATATGGCTAGTAATTTTATGGGTTCCTTGGTCTAGATGAGTACGACTTTTAATTAAAATATGATCATCAAAATGAATAGGTGCTATCCGTAAAAACTCAAACCAAAGTGCATAATCCTGGGTAGTTAATAATGTTTCATCAAAAGTACCAATTTCACAAAAATATTTTATAGGTATTAAAAGAGCACATCCATGAATTAATCCTCGCATAAGAGGGAATAATGGGATATTACATTTTTTTGCTGATAATATTTTATCTGGTCTTATAAAAGACAGTGACTTAGAGTTATGATCTATAACCTCATACCCTCCGTAAATAATCGTATTACGGTTGGGAAGAGTGTTAAGTATATTAATTTGATGTTCAATTTTATTTGGATTGTAAACATCATCATGACTAAGCCACGAAAAATACTCTCCTTTCATTTCCTTAATTGCCAAATTTAAGGCTGAAGCTACCCCACCGTTTGGTTTGGAAAAATAACGAATCTTGTTACCATAAGATAAAGCTATACGTTCCGTTTCACCATTATCATTTGATCCATCATTAACAACTAAAATTTCTAAATTTTTATAAGTCTGAGCAACTGCACTATCTATTGCTTCACGCATATAATTAGCACCGTTGTAAACGGGGATAACAAGTGAAACCTTTGGGTATATATTTATTATTTTATTCACTATTTTCTCTTTATATATTTTCTAAATTGACAATAAGACTTATAGATTAAATGCAGTGATCTATAATATACAAATCTTACAACTAAACGAAACCATGATATTCGTTGGCTATGAAATGTATCCGCAATCTTCAAAAACTTTTTTCCGGTATCCTGAAATTGTTGAATGCTAATCAATGCATAACCGTAATATCTATACATTTTTGCTATGCCGTGCTTGCGTAACTCAAGATCAAATTCATTATCTTCATGAAAAATCTTCTCAGAATAATATTTTAGAGCAGATTCAATTACTTGCGGATCTTGATTTAACAATTCATTGTCTTTATGAGTTCTTAGATGACAGCTATATATTGGTATAGCATCTATTTCATAGATTTTTGATATACGACGCCACATATCAGTATCTTCAAACCTATGCATTTTTTCATCAAAGTATCCAACATGATCAAATACCTCTTTCCTAACCATGACGGTTGGTAAAGTTATGGTTAATGGTACAAAAAATACAATCTCTTGGTACAGGTAACCAGAAGAACTAGCATTATATCTGTGTTTTAAGAAATTCCCAACTTCATCAATACAATTAGCCGACGTGTATATCATGCTTACGTTTGGATGTGAATCTAGATAATTAACTTGCAACTCTAATTTACTTGATATGTAAAGATCGTCTGAATCAAGAAACGTTATATACTTACCTCTCGAAAGAAGTATAGCGTAGTTTCTTGCACTAGCTCTCCCCTTGTTTTCTTGGTAATAATAGTATACTCTAGGATCTTTAAATATTTTTATAACTTCTTTTGTATTATCCGAAGAACCATCATCAACTACTATAACTTCAAAATTTGTAAAACTTTGCCCAAGAACACTACGAATAGCTTCACCTATGAATTGCTCACGATTATACGTAGGTATAATCACACTAACTATAGGGTTATACTCTTGTTTTTGCGGTATATTAACATTCATAATAATTCCTTGTATAAAATATTTGATAAATTATATAACCAAATAAACACCCTCAAAATTGTATCTAGTAATTTACCATAACATAGACAATCACTCCCACTAAAAGTGGACGTTTGTCATATAATATAAACCGCTAAAAGCGGATTAATAGGCTTGTTTGTGTTAAACGATGAAATACATCTTTTATCAGTCCTAATACTATTAGTTTGTAGTTACTCACATTGGAATATAGTTGCTAGTCGTGCATAATTGTGAAATAATACGCTACTTTGATTTGCAAATTGCAACCCATGGATGATATTCATCTCCTTAACCGCCCCTCCAAAAGCATAAGTCAACAACCCCCTAATGCAGGTAAAATAAGCAATTATTGCTGCTAAGAAATATAATTATGTTTCAGGTAAAAATTTTGTGAATATCTAGTACCCTTTTGTTAAAAAAATCTGAAATTATATAAATAAAAAGACCATATCCTAGCAAAATAGTCAGTCCATAGTTATCTTCTTATTTAGCTATATCAAATAAATTTTTAAGCTTCCTATAAATTCTTACATATATATTTTTAGAGATAACAGCTTCACGAGTCGTAAGTAGCTCATCACGAACTCTTAATTCAGCTTCACGAGTCGTAAGTAGCTCATCACGAACCTTTAGTTCAGATTCTCGGAAATTAAAATCTAGAAATTGAGAAGCAAATTCTCGTATTTTTACATTATATTCTCGTGCTTCCTTCAAATAATTATCTGTTTTTTCAAGAGTTATTATATCAAAGATCTCATTTACCGATTTCGTAGCTTTTTGTTCAATAAATAATATCGTTGTTCGTTGACATGACTGAATAGCACATTTCATATTACTCCTTTCAATCTCACGAGAAACTACTTGATCTATAAACTGAGGGAAAATAGTCCGAATAGCATTTAAATTACTTGTGCTATCTAATAGAACTTCTTGAGAATATATTTCGTTGAAATAGTTTGTAGATTTGACTAAAGTCTTTATGGCGTAGAACCCACCGTATGGAGGGTTAATTGGCTGACCTTTAAAATCAGCGATATGTAAATGCTTGCATGCAAGCACATGCCAATCTAAAAAATCTTCTGGATACCACCCGGATTTATGATCCTGCCACGTTCCACCATGTAAATTCCACCCATCTAAACTACTAGCATGAGTTTCCTGAGGCATAAAACCTAACGGAGTGAATAACACTACTTGCTTACGTGCAACACGCTCAGATTCACTAATGACCTCTAGACCAATTTCCTTAGTCATATGTTCAATGACATCAATTAAAAATATCGAATCAACAGCATTATCAGGCAGTGCTGATAGTGCCTGTTTCGCATCAAGCGAAATAATAATTGAATTTGTTCCATCTAGGTTTTTCTTAAGTATCTCAACATATTCAAGATGAGGCTCAACACAAATGAGAAAGTCAGGTATTACAAACTGTTGCGGACGAATACCACAACCAATATCCATCACAATAGAAACAGTTTCAATTAGCTCAGAAGCCCGTTTAAAAAATGTTTGGCTATCACACCACTCCAGCATTTGATTGGTTTTTTTCACTTAAACCACACAACTCTATTAATATAATCCACGTAGCTCAAAACGATACGGAGTATTTTTTGAGATACTAAGCCAGCATTATAATCTGAAACGATTGTTTGTAAATGACTATATTTACTATGTTGTTTGGTTACAATGCGTACAGCATCTAGAACCTTTTCTACTTTAAGACCACTCATTATTAAAACACCTTCATCCATACCCTCAGGTCTTTCGTGAGTATTACGAATGGTAATTGCTGGTAATTTAAGAAGAGAAGCTTCCTCAGTAATTGTACCACTATCAGATAAAATGCAAAAAGCCTCCATTTGCAATTTTATGTAATCTAGAAAACCGAATGGTTTTAAAAAGTGAATTTGTTTATCCAAACCTTTAATACCTAATTTTTCTAACAGCTGACGTGTACGAGGATGTGTTGATACAACCACGGGCATATCATATTCTTTAACCAACATCTGTAAAGTATTAAGTAAGTCCTGTAAATTGGCTGACACATCTACATTCTCTTCACGATGAATACTGACTAAAAAATATTGATGGGCTTGAAGTTTTAGTTTATCTAGCACATTTGATAGACGCACTTTAGGCATAAAATAACCCAACACTTCTTGCATATGCGAACCAGACTTGATAATTCGCTCTGGCGATACTCCTTCGGCAATAAGATAACGACGAGCATGTTCAGTCAGAACTATATTGATATCACTTAAATGGTCAACTACTTTACGATTTAGCTCTTCTGGTACTCTTTGATCAAAACAACGGTTGCCGGCTTCCATATGAAAAACTGGTATCTTTCGCCTTTTGGCTGCGATAACCGAAAGGCAGGAGTTTGTATCACCATAAAGCAACAATGCATTTGGTTGTTCTTTTCCTAAAACTTCATCAGTTTTCTCAATAATGCGTGCAATGGTTTGTGTTGCATTACCACTAACAGCAGCTTCTAAAAAATAATCTGGCTTACGAATGTTAAGATCATCAAAGAAAATCTGATTCAGTTCATAATCAAAATTTTGCCCTGTATGAACCAAAATATGGTTCGTATACTCATCAAACTCAGAAATTACTCTAGACATTTTAATAAGTTCTGGGCGAGTACCAATAATGGTCATTACTTTAAGCATTAAGTTGCTCTTTAATGAAGTCAAGTGTTAATAAAAGCTTTTTAACTTGTTCTATATTTAATCTTTCTGTATTGGCTGATGTATAGTCACTTAGAGTAGCAACGTTTAGATCTCCTTCTACAAAAAACTTTGAATAATTGAGATCACGATTATCGGCAGGAATCCTGTAATAATTTCCTAAATCTTCAGCTTTGACCATCTCCTCACAAGAAATCAAAGATTCATAGATCTTTTCTCCATGACGTACACCAATTAAACGAATTTCATTATTAGCATTAAATAATTCTTTTATAGCATGAGCTAATACTTCAATTGTTGAAGCCGGAGCTTTTTGGACAAAAATATCACCTTGTTGCCCATGTTCAAAGGCATATAACACTAAGTTTACAGAATCTTCAAGTGACATTAAGAAACGTGTCATATTTGGGTCGGTAATAGTTAGAGGTTTTCCCTCTTTAATTTGATTAACAAAAAGAGGTATTACCGAGCCACGGGA
This sequence comes from Candidatus Tisiphia endosymbiont of Metellina segmentata, assembly GCF_964030715.1. Taxonomy (NCBI): domain Bacteria; kingdom Pseudomonadati; phylum Pseudomonadota; class Alphaproteobacteria; order Rickettsiales; family Rickettsiaceae; genus Candidatus Tisiphia; species Candidatus Tisiphia endosymbiont of Metellina segmentata. The sequence continues at coordinate 1,113,785 of NZ_OZ034919.1, read as the reverse complement.
AGCCATTACATTACCATAACGAGTACAACACAGAACGGTATCTCCTTTAGAACTCATTCGAGCTTTAGCTATCAACAGTTTTTCCATCATTGCTTTTGATAACCCCATGGCATTGATAGGATATACCGCCTTATCAGTACTGAGTACCACAATCCGCTCAACACCATTGGCAATAGCTGCATTCATCATATTTTCAGCTCCCAGTACATTAGTCCGCACTGCTTCCATCGGATAAAATTCACATGATGGAACTTGCTTCAAGGCTGCAGCATGGAACACATAATTAACATTTTTCATAGCATAGTAAATACTATCATAATTTCTTACGTCCCCAATATAAAACTTAAGCTTTGGGTTATTGAAAGCAATCCTCATATCTTCTTGTTTTTTTTCATCCCGACTGAATATGCGAATTTCTTTAATATCACTTTCTAGTAATCGTTTCATCACTGTGTTACCAAATGACCCCGTACCTCCAGTAATCATTAAAATTTTATTAACAAACATTCTTACCTTTTATTGAAATTTATACATACGTTGAATTAACTCTGACCACTCAGGCGGTGTATATCCCGTTGCCTTATTAAAAAGCTCGGCATTAAGTGAGCGATCAATGACCAGTTCATTAGATGGAATTATTTCGATTGTTTTTTTATAAGTACTAGCCACAAGTTTTAGCAAATCATATTTATTGATCGGTTTTGCTGCGACATGATAAAGTCCACACATATCGGGTCGCGGTATAACGATGTCACGAACTATTCTTGCTAATTCAATAGTTGGAAGTCCAGAGAACACGGCTTGAACAAATCCTCTAACTTGTTTTTTTTGTGCAAGAAACCAGCCTATGAGACTCTTACCTCCTGATAACTCATGCCCGATAATTGAAGTACGAAGTGTTATAGTGTTAGGATAACTTACTTCCCCTAAAAACTTTGAGCGACCATAGAGATCATTAGCATCTGCAAAATCACTCTCTGTATAGTTACCCTTAGACCCAGAAAATACACAATCTGTACTAACATGTATAAAACGAGAGCCTATAGCTTGACATATTATACTAAGTCTATGAGGAAGCAAAGCATTAATTGATAGTGCTTGTAGGTAATCATTTGCATCCTCTAGTTGTTTAATTAGCCCAATACAATTTACTACCACATCAGGTCGAATTGTTGCAAATAATTTAATAAGAGAATCATGATTTTCTATATTTACTGGGGCAATGAGTTGTTTAGATGACTCTTCAGAAAAATAACGGCAAGCACCATTATTCCTAGCTGTCCCGTAAACGTTAAGGTTATGATCTTCAGCCATAAACCTAAACATGGCATTGCCAAGCATACCTGTTATACCAAGGATTAATATTTTCATAGATTATTCTTCAAGCTTTTATTTAGTTTTTGCTAGGATTCATTAGGTTGCGTTATTATATCACCAAACTCATTCTTTAAAATAGATAACTTTTCCAAATCTTGTCATATTGTCGCCATTCGGTAATTTTAGTTGTCACTATACAAGCCATTGGAACAGTTGGAGAATGGATGAAGCAACGGTTATTGAGTAGTTAGATTTGTAATATAATGGAGTGAAAGAATTAGACAAAAAAAGATAAATTTGTTTCCTATTTTGCATTTTTATTAAGCAGCAATTTGCATGTAGTTTTGCATATAATTAAGATAGACATGCATAGGTTTTTTATAACCAATATCAACTTTTATATTTTCTATTTTTTCAAGTTCTCTTTTTACATTATTTTTTTTATCCTTGGTATTAAAGTTTTCAGGTAGTTTAAATTCCACAATAGCAATAACTTCTTTTTGTTTGGTAATAATGCCATCAACTCTTTTGTTCAACACATCCCCATAATCTATACTTCTTATTATATCAGCTTTTTTTAAAGCACTAATAGTTGTTGCACCAATATCATAAAAATTCCAAGTCCCTATTTTTTGGGGATTCTTGATTAAATCTCGTTGCAGAAGTTCTTCGCTCATAACTAAATCATACAATTATTCAATAACAAATCAAAAGTAGTATTATTGTCCCTTTAGTTATATCCAAAACAAAACTCATCGACAATAGATATTTAAGATATTTTTTACTAACCTTATGAAATTGTGCAATAACGCGAATTCGGGTAAACTGTAATTTATACAACAAGATTAGAAAATATTGCATCCTTTTAAAAATAAAAAGCAATAAATGCTTTAAATAGTCAAAATTTTAGTTTATTATAACTTTATAATTAAAATATCATGGTTTCTTATGGAAGATGTTAATAACTATTGGGATAATTCAAGATACCAGTTTTGTACATATGCTGAGAGGTTGGTTAATGAATTAATTTTGCTAAATACAAAAGTAAAGCAACCAATAGACATGTATGAAGTCAAAAAAGGCATCTACTATGCTAAAAAATATCATGGTAGCCAAATGAGGCAGTCCGGCGAGCCGTATTATTCCCATCCGATTGAAGTGGCGTATATGCTTGCCCAGTACACAGCCCTAGAAATTCCACGATTGTTTAGAACCGACATGATTGTGACTGCGTTACTACACGACACCATTGAGGATACACAACTGACCGAAAAGATGATTGCTTACATCTTTGGCAGTCAAGTGGATAGTCAAGTAGAAGACCTGACTAGGGTCAAGCCTCATGGCAAGATTAGCTCGGCAGAAACACTAGATTTATTAATTCAGCAAAAAAAACATGATGTAGCACTGATTAAACTTTTTGATCGGATTCATAATTTAGAAACTCTAGGAGCTAAATCGCTGGAAAAAGCTAAAAAGATAGTAGAAGAAACTGTAATACATTTTTTAACTTTATCTATGCATTTAAAAATACCAACAGTAACAAAACGAATTATTACATTATGTTGTCAACATTTATCTATACCTCTACATGAGGATTTTGTGGATAATTCCCAACCTTTTTCTCCAACTTTTCAAAATGAAATAGTCCGAATGCAAAACCTATGCAAACTGGAAGCAATATAATAATTATCCCCCAATGATGCCAATATTCAGTTAAGTAAACAACTGAAAAAGAGGTAACTACATACATTAAGGCACGAGATATGGCAAAGGTAAGACTAGCACAGCTAAACCGTTTAAAGACAGGAAAATGTTTATAATAGATTGCCACTGCTATGCCAGGAGGTAAACATAACTCAACTAATAATTGCATTAAAAATACATCAAATGAGCTATTAATATTATTTAATAAATAAGGACAAAGTAAAACAAATACACCAAATATTAATAACAAGGTTTTTACAATTTTTAACGGATATATTCTATAACTTAAATATGTTAATACCAAAGTGCCTAAGAAACCAAATATTGAAACAATAAAATTTTGATGAATGACTTGTTCAGCACTATAGCCACAAGAAGTTTGTAAAATATTCCCGCAATAAATATAAGTAAAATAAAAACATACGGGTCCCATACATTCCATTAAGAACAACGCTAAAATTGTTGTTTTATTAGCTCTTTCCTGCCATATTGGATTATTTTCTAGTTTCTTGAGATCTATGCTACCAACATTTGAAGGCTGCTCAAAAGTTTTTTTTAGTTGATGCTTGGCGTCAGCAAATTCCGGCGTTTCTCTAAGACTCCTTCGAGCTGCTGTGCCGATCAGTGCTACGCCTGCTCCCATCCAAAAGGCTATACGCCAATTAAATCCATAGGAGGTCACTAACGATGCTATCCCTAAAGCAGCGACTGCTCCTAAAGTACTAAAAACCGCAACTGACGAAACAGCTGGATATTGGATTGGTGGATTTATAGATTCAGTTAAATAAAGCTGTGCTCCTACTACCTCTCCCATAGAAGATATTCCTTGGAGTATACGGCATATGGTGATTAACCAAGAGGCTGTAATGCCTATTTGGGCATAAGTAGGGAGATTAGCCATAGTAATACATGATAAAGCCATGATAAAAGTTGTTATGATAACAGTAGTCTTACGCCCTATATTATCACCTAACCATCCAAATATTACTGCACCAACAGGTCTAAAAACAAAAGTAGCACAAAAAGCTGTAGCTGAATAAAGAGCGGTAGTATGAGGGTCAGATTTTGGAAAAAACAACTCATTTAACAATACCGCCATATGGACATAAAGCATCAGATCAAAATATTCTAAAAAAGTCCCAATCGATAATAACCCAACAGCTGATTTTTGCTCTTTAGTTAGGCTTCTTTGTTCCTGCTGATATCCTATCATTGTATTCACCTTAATATATTTATTAATACTAATAGATAGTATGATTTGGTTGAACGATAGCAAGAAAAAATAATATAGAAAATTGAAATAATAAATCTTGGTTGTAACAATATCACAATTCTATAAACAAATTAGAAGGGGGAAAAGAGAGAGTGGTAAAAATATAGGCTTAAGATCAAAGAATGTTAAATATCAGAACTAATATAGTTATGTAAGTAAAATATTGGATATTGTTTATATTATAAAAAATAATTAATTTTCATTAAAAATAAGTTGACTATTATTTTAGAATTGATTCTAATTAAATTATGGTAATATAAATAAACTTATTAATACAAATGAAAAATAACATGGTCAGTGATTTTGATGATGGGGATAATGGAAAAAAAGAAGAGGTGACAGGTTCAGCTCAACTTGAGAATATTATTAATAATATCAAATCCCAAATGCATTCCACTAACCCAGCTGAACTAGAGAGGCTCAGTCGTGATATAGATAGTTTTTTAACTGGTAACATCCCGGAAAAGATACTAGAGAGCTTGAAAACAATACAAGCTATTGTGAACGAAAGGAAAGAACGTGCTGAACAGTATATGCTTTACGGCCAAGAGGAAAAAAGCAGAGAAGCAGCAGAAGAAGCTAAGTTACAAGAATCCATAGCACGTTTAGAAGAAGCAGCAAACGAAAAACGAGAAGAGGAATTAAAACAACATATTGCTGAATATACATCTAAACCATTCCAAAAAAGGTTTGATGAACTATTAAAGGAAGAGAATGATCTTTTAGAGAAAGCAGTAAATGATCCTAAATCTTTAACTACTCAAGAAAAAGCCAACTTAATGGGGCAATATGCAAGTGAAAAAGAAAAAGAAGAGGCTGAAAAGAAACAACAAGAATTAAGCCAGTGTTGGAAAAAGCATTATGCTATTAAACATAAAGCTAATGAATCTATCAAGTATAGGCAAGGTCAAATTAAAGTTAACGAAGCAGTAATTAACCATCCTAGTACTCCTGAACATGTAAGAAGTCAAGCACATCAAGATAATGTAGTACATAATCAAAAGATCGAAGAACTTAAAGAAGATTTAAAGGTTCTTACACCAAAGGAACAAGAAAGAGAAAAACATAGAGAGACAATTCTTGCATTAGTCAAGAGTAGTCCTGCATTGGCTATAAAAAAATTAAAAGACCATCATAATCGTCATATAGACGAATATGATCAAGCACGGCAACAATATCCCAATCATCAAGGATATCATGAATTGCATTCAATGATCATGGAGTTAGGTGGTCATGAAAAATTAGGCTTACCTAAACCGAACTATCCAGTACAGGAACAACTAGTTGCAACTTCTCAAAATATAAAAGATTCTGCGGTGGAGAATAAGGCTGAACCTATCGAGCATCCCGTTGAGCAACTAGTTGCAACTCCTCAAAATATAAAAGATTCTTCGGTGGAGAGTAAGCCTGAACCTATCGAGCATCCCGTTGAGCAACTAGTTGCAACTCCTCAAAATATAAAAGATTCTTCGGTGGAGAGTAAGCCTAAACCTATCGAGCATCCCGTTGAGCAACTAGTTGCAACTGCTCAAAATATAAAAGATTCTTCGGTGGAGAGTAAGCCTGAACCTATCGAACATCCCGTTGAACAACTAGCTGCAGCTCCTCAAAATACAAAAGATTCTTCGATGGAGAATAAGCCTGAACCTATCGAGCATCCTGTTGCTAGAAATCCTAAAGAATATGCCCAAGCTATCCAAGAAAGTTTAAAACAAAACCAAGTATCAAAAGTTAGCTCAGTGGTAAATGAAGATCACGCACAAGGCAAAGGGGAAACCCAAAGTGCTAGTGCTAAGTTTGCACAACGACGAAAAGCCATGATGGCAGGACATGGTGGTAGATAATCACATAAATTAAATCTAGGAGGTTATTATGAAAACTAAAAGAGTAAATTTACCTGATAATGCAAGGGAAAAGAAGACAATAGATAATTATTTGACAGGTATCTATAATAAAAATGGGCGGTTCACTGATTTGCAAGAATCATATGATGTAAGTAGAAAAACAGAAAACACTGAAGCATATAATACTAATGCTAATGTCAGAGACTGCATAACAATGAGTAATTTAGATGAAGCATGGGAGTTCTTTTTATATTTATCAATAGGGGTAAAAGAATCAGCTTTTTATTTGGCATCAAGTTTTTGGGAGGGATTTGGTACAACAAAAGATGAATTCTTAGGTTACTTATCTATGGCGATAGGTGTTAAACTAGGTGACAAAAAATCAATTGAATTGGTTGGGGATGAGCCTATTCCGAAGGATGCTAAGGATTTAGCAGATAAGTGTATAACACAGATTAACAAAAACGCAAGAGAAGTAGGAAGTAAAAAAATTACCTATGAAGAAGCTATAGGCTACGGTAAACTATTTGATAAAATATTAAAATCTCATTCTAAACCAACATTTGAAGAAAATATTTTACCTGGGTCAATAAAAGGTTATGCTGACTTTGTAGAAGTAGTAGAATACTCCTTCTTATATCCTACACTTGACACATTTGAGGGGGCATCTTCTTCCCAGCTTAATGCTTCGTACGAAACTTGCCCTGATACGTCTGACTCGGAAGCAGATATTGTACTAGCTGGAAGTACTAAGCTTCATGTCTGTTGTGAAATTATGTAGTATCAATTCCATACCCCTATGCCAATTGGTATAGGGGTTTTTTAACACAATTATATACAACTCTAGACAATATAACTTAAGGGTTTAAACACTAATATGAGCAAATTTGTACGAGCAGATGGCAGGGTTATCTATCCCCAAACCAGGCTAACTAGAGAACAAAAACAAGTTATAGGGTTACTTTCTATAGGTACTTTCTTAGAGTATTTTGATCTGATGCTTTATGTTCATATGGCTGTATTGTTGAATGAGCTGTTTTTTCCTAAAACTGATCCTGATACGGCAGCGTTTGTATCTGCTGCTGCTTTTTGTTCTACCTATCTATTTAGACCTCTTGGTGCTTTTATTTTTGGTTGGCTGGGCGATCATATAGGGCGAAAATCTACGGTTATCATCACCACCGTGTTAATGTCACTCTCTTGTATAATTATGGCTAGTATACCAACTTATGAGGAAATTGGGATTAGGGCTGTTTGGATAGTTACAGCATGTAGAATATTGCAGGGTATTAGCTCAATGGGAGAGAAAGTAGGAGCTAGTATTTATGTTACTGAGATAACCAAACCACCAATACAATATCCAGCTGTAACCTTAATTGGGTGTTTATCTGCTGCAGGAGGAACTTTTGCTTTAGCTATTGCGTCATTGGTTACTTCACAAGGTTTTAATTGGCGTATAGCATTTTGGATCGGTGCTGGTATAGCAATTATTGGTGTTCTTGCAAGAACAGCTCTTCGAGAAACCCCAGAATTTGCGGATGCCAAACGTCAAATAAAATATATTTTAGAAAAAAATAAATTAGATGGTTCTTTAAAAACTAATACTCTTGTACAAGAAAAGGTTAAGGTGTTGACTACTCTTGCTAATTTTTTTACACTATGTGGATGGCCAATATGTTTTTATTTTTCTTATATACATTGTGGTAATATTTTAAAAAATTCTTTTCACTATAGTGCTGAACAAGTTATTCATCAAAATTTTATTGTTTCCATAATCGGATTAATTTGCTACTTTATATTAGTGTATTTAAGTTACATAATATATCCATTAATAATTCTTAGAGTTAAATTAATAATATTCTCTATAGCAATATTAATATCTCCTTATTTATTAGATAATATCACAAGTCCTTTCGTGCTACTATTAATTCAATTGATACCTATAGTATTTGGGCCTTCTCAAACACCAGCGATGGCAATATTTTTTAAACATTTTCCAGTCTTTAAACGCTTTACCTACGCCAACGTAACCTATGCTATAGCACATACTTCTATGTATATTGTTACATCTTTTGGCACTGTGTATCTTGTAAAGACTTTTGGTAATTATGGGTTATTAGTTATAATGATACCATTAATTGTAGGGTACACTTTTGGTCTGCATCATTTTGAAAAATTGGAAAAAGAGGCTGGAAATTATCTATAGACAACAACGAATATAAATCCAAAGTTGAAGGGTATGTAACTGTCGAGTATTTAGAACATAATTCCATAAGTTGATATTTTATTTCTGACAATCCTAAATATGTAGAGAGAACTAAGAATTCTTGTATGGTTTCCTCAATAATCTTCCTAGCTTTTTCAGGTGATTTAACTCCTAGAGTTTGTAAGTTGTGAATTCGGTCAAATAATTTAATCAAAGCCACATCATATTTTTCTTGTTGAAGTAATATATCTAATGTTTCTGCCGAACTAATCTTTCCATAAGGTTTTACCCTAGTCAAAGATTCTACTTGACTAGCAACCTGCTCCCCAAAAATATAAGCAATCATCTTTTCGGTAAGTTCTGTATCCTCAATGGTGTCATGCAGTATGCTGGTAACAATAATGTCAGTGCGATAAAGGTAATCAGAAACCATATATGCTACCTCTAGTGGATGGGAGTAATAAGGCTCACCAGACTGCCTCATTTGGCTGCCATGATATTTCTTGGCGTAATAAATAGCCTTTATAACCTCATCAATATCTATTGGTCGGTTTACTTCCTCATTCATCTTACGTAATTTGTCCAGTAACCTAGTAGCATATTGACAAGGTGCATACTTTGAGTTGTCCCAATAATTGATTTCTTCTTCCATAAAAAAACATACTCTATATTTTAAATATATAAGTTAAACTAAAAATTAGAATATTACTAGGAATTTATTATATTTTTTGAAAAAGATGAATATTTTTGCATTCTGTTGTTGTATAAATAGACAGCTACTTATCTTTATATTCACATATCCTATAAATCGTTGTGTAAACTATAAGTGACTAGACAAATATTATCAGCTTTTTAGGATAAACAAAAAAAATGTAGAAAACATTTTGAAAAATAATAATATTATACTATTATGTTATAGTACTAGGTAACTAATGCGATTTTTAGATTATAGAAATGTCAAAATTAAGGTGCATGATACCTGATGATCATTTATTAGTGAGAATTCATGAAAGCAAAGAATTAGACTTGTCTTTTATCTATGAAATAACTAAAAAATGTTCGTGCATCAATTGAGTCTGTATTATTTTTTAAGATGCAAATAATATGTTACTTATATGGTATAAGATCAAATAGACGATTATGTCTTATATCGAGCTGAGGTTACCGCATCATTAGATATTGGTGCAACACCTACTAATGATGCTATTTGTTTGCGGTTCAATGTACCAAGTTCAGGTAACAAAGCTATAAGCTCATTAGATACTACTGTGCCTATACCACTAATAGTTTGTGAGTCTCTTTCTTAGCCTGCAAGAGTTTATCTTTTGCTATTAAGTCATCTATTTCTTTAGTAATAGATGCAATTTGCTCTTCTAGTACTTCGATTATTTTAACACAACTAGACTTGATTAAATCAGCTCTTGGAGATTGAAACCTATTTTTTTCTGCAATCAACATTTGCTTGAGGTCGTTCTTACCTCCGACTAATTCATACAAGTTTAAAGCTTGCTTAGATTAGACTTCTTACTTACAATAGCTTACTTGTTAGTAATATTAAACTAACACAAAAAATAGATAATATGCAAACCATTCTAGGTATAGGTAAACTTACAGCTGTTGCTATATTGGCAGAATCTCCAGATTTAGATATTTTAATAGTGCTAGGGAGTTTGCTGCTTATGCAGGACTTACACCTAAACATAGAGTATCTGGTACATCAGTTAAGGGGAAAAGTGCTATATCAAAGATTGGTTCAGCTAAACTACGTAAAGCACTATACTTTCCTGCTATAGTAGCTAAAAATTATAACCCTATATTTAAACAATTTACCCAAAAGCTATCTAGTAAGGGTAAACCTACTAAGGTTATTATTGTTGCTATTATGCGTAAATTATTACATATTGTCTTTGGAGTAATTAAAAATAATTCTATCTTTAATCCTATTTTAATCCTTGACTCTTAAGACAGTATCAGAACCCTAGTATACACTATGTGCATCAACTATTGATTGTGATTTTTAATTACCCTATTGAACTTATATAAAATAATTATAGAAATATAAACGATTCAATGCTATAAGTGACTCATAATATAATCATGTTATGATTTGGAGAGGTGGCCGAGAGGCTGAAGGCGACGGTTTGCTAAACCGTTATACGGGTTAACCGTATCGAGGGTTCGAATCCCTCTCTCTCCGCCATTCGGTACAAGTTGTCGTTTTTTCAAAAATATCGAACGGGAAACGTAGGGAGGTCTCAAGTTTTTTGCCCCTTAGTTTGAGGTTCTGAAATACGAAATTTATCATTTTGCGTTTTTGAGGCATTTCAGAACCTTTGAAGGTTTCATAGGCTTCAGAAGCTAGAGTCAGAACGCCCTCGCAAAGCGAGGGGCTTGACGGTTATGAGCAGCCCAAAGGGCTGCCATTGTTAATTAAAATTCTCCTGATTCGTCAGAGCCTAAACTATCAAGTTGCTCTTGATTCTTAATGTAGTGTTTGATCTGATTCTCTTCAAATCCTACAGTTGAGACCGCATAACCTCTAGCCCACAACTTTTCTCCATTAAAATTACGTTTTCGTCCACCAAACTGCCTAGCAACGGCTATAGCACTTTTCCCCTTGATATAGCCTATTACTTCAGCTACAGAATATTTAGGAGGAATCTTGATGAGCATATGCACATGATCTTGTACCATATGCCCCTCTATGATCTTTCTCCCACGTTGAAAAGCTAACTCATGGAATACGTTCCCAAGATATTTTCTAACCTTCCCGTACAATTCTTTTTTACGACACTTTGGAATAAACACAATATGATATTTGCAATCCCATTTAGAATGATTTAAACTTTCGTATGTTGTCATATATTTTCTCCTTTGACCGTCAAGCCAAAGAAGTTATATATGATAACTTTTTATTTTATACTAAATCTAAAGGCCAAGCCTTGATGGTCTCACTAGTCAAACTAGTGGCTTACCTATCATTGAGTTATTAGCATTGTAGCCGTATCAGTAAATTTATCGTCTGCTTCCTCATAAACTTTAAGTAAACGAGCAATTTCATATTGACGATCTTTTAATTGTTGTTTCTTTGCTTGGAATTCTTCTTTGCTTAGTTCGCTGCTTAATCTTAAATCAATTAATGAATTTAGTTTATTTTCATTTTCTGTATGTTCTTTCTTTAAAGCAGCCGTCGCTTGCCCATGCTCATCTTTTTTTAGCTCATTTGTATTTTTTAAATAGGCAAGGGTCTCTTTTAGCATTTCCGGGTCTCTCTCTTAACCTATTCTTTTAAAAACCTCTTCTATTTGCTTTAAAACCTCATCTTCCCTTATATATATTTTCTTGTCTAGGTTATGTGGATCCCAAGTAGCTAAATATGTCCATTCATCCACTTTACCGTTTGGATATGTTTTACTATGAATTTCAGATGTTACCATTTTGCCAGTTACTGCACAGGTGATTAATCCTCTAAAGAGGAAATCTTTCCCACCATATTTGAATGGCTTCTTCTTCCAACCTAAACGTACATCTTTACATGCCATAAAAATCTCTCTTGTTATAATAGGTTGATAACCATGTGACCACATCTCTCCTTTTACTCTCATCTCACCGTAATAAAATGGTTGTTGTATTAAACGATGTATAACTGTTTTATTTAGGTGACAATTCTTTTTACTTCTTAAGCCTAATTCTTTAGCCATGTTTACCATAGACCTAAGAGTATACATTCCTGTTGCATATTCTTCAAAGAGTTTTTTTATGATAGAACCTCTTACAGGATCGAGAATTACTATACTGTTTCCTCTTTCATCTCGGCTATTTAGGTAACCAAGAGGGGCTGGTCCTATCCACTCTCCTTTACGCAATTTATGATCTAGGCTTCTTTTAACGTTATCACTTAAACTATCAACGTAAGATTGTGCCATCAATACGTTCATTCCCCACATTAGCTTTGCATGAGACTGAGAATCTTTATCTATTATGTAACCTTCTGTTCTAAAATGTAATTCTATCTTACCAGCTTTTATTGGTTCTTCTAGTAATGAAATTTCTGAGATTCTTCTTTGTACTCGATCTACTTTATCAGCAACTATAGCAATTGTTTCTCTATGGCTTTTAGCAAATTTGATCATCTCTTTAAATTGTTTGCGATCACCTCTGCTTGAAGATTCGATAATTTCAAAAGTTTCGATAACTTCAAGATTTTTACGTTGGCAATATTCTACTAATACCAATTGCAATAATTAACACGGTGTATTTATCCAGTCTCTATACATAATTGATTTTACTAAATCTACATTATGAGCAAATTGATTCCAAGCGTAACAAGCCATAGTGACGATATCTTCATATACACCATAACATTGGTTAGACAAGAAATGATTTTTGATCCATGCCCAAACTTGTTCCATTGCATTAAGTTCCGGTGCATAGGGCGGAAGCGGTATCAAAGTGATATTGCTTGGCACAGTTAGTTTTTTGGCTGTGTGCCAACCTGCATTATCCGTTAGTAAAGCTATATGTCGGTTGCCTTGAATACTGCGAGAAAGGTCTTCTAAGAATTTATTCATTGCCTGTGTATTTGCATATGGTAAAATTAATGCAAAAGCTTCTCCTGTATCATGGCAAGCAGCTCCATAAATATATGTTGAAATGAATTGCTGTTGCCGAACTTTACGGGGTCTAGTGCCACGCTTAGCCCATATACGAGTTAAGCTACCTTGTTGCCCAACTCGAGTTTCATCCTGAGACCATATATCAACTTTACATCTATCGATATTTTTTGATAATAATTCTGTTAGCATGTCTGGGAAGTTTTTTTATATGTATTTTGAGTCTCTTGATTTGACTTTGGATGCATTGAACGAGAAGTAATCCAGCTAAAACCAAGGCGGTGCATAGTATTGTAGACTGTTTTTAAAGTACATTTAGCACCATATTCCTCAAGTAACATGATATGTAGCTCCTTTCCAGTTATATACCCACCAGTTTTACTTTCACTGAGCGTATTGATTTTATCAAAAAGAGTAGACTCTTGTATAGTGTTAATCTTCCTAGGGGCACCGCTTCTTTGTGATTCAAATAATCCTTCAAAACCATGATTCCTAAATCTTCTGAGCCATGATTGCACAGTTTTCCAGTGTGACTTCACTATTTCAGATATGGCTTTAAAAGATTTGCCTAATTGAAGGTAATACATCGCCAATAAACGTATACGATTTCGACCATGCGGCTCATGTTTCATCATTTTTATAAAATCATGACCATGAAAACCTTGCGGTAATATTAACCTAGCCATTTGAGTACCTTTATCAGTTAAAAACCCATTTTACACCACTGCGTTAATTATTGCAATTAGTATTACAACAGAATGGCAACCAAGAATGAAAAAAATTTGGTTTACAGAATTTGGCTTTCCTTCCATTGATAAAGCAACTAATCAACCTAATATATTCTTTGATCCTTTATGTAGTGATGGTGGAGTACCGAGATATTCTACTGGTGAAGTTGATTTTTCTATTCAGCGTAAAGCTATTCGAAGTTTTATTGAATATTGGCAAACACAAGAATATATCGAACAAATGTTTTTATGGACTTGGGATGCTAGGCCTTACCCAGCTTGGCCACATAGTAATATTTGGCGAGATGGTAACTTATGGGCAAAAGGGCATTGGGTTAATAATAAGTTTGGGGCTTGTAGTTTAGCGGCAATAATTCTCGAATTGTCTTATAAATGCGGTATTCCATTAAAGCACATCGATATATCAACTCTTGATGAAGCTGTAGAAGGGTTGGTATTAAATAAAGCTTTGTCTTGTATTGATGTTATTAACCTTTTGCGTATTATATATTTCTTTGATATCATAGCTTATCAGGAACAAATTAAGTTCACTAAACGTGGATATTCTACCCCTAGTCATATTAGTCCCAAAATATTGGTTAAACTATCAAGCAATAGCTACTTAGAACAAATAGAAATTTCTAAAACTAGCATTATTAGTAAACTAGCACTAAACTTTATCGATCGGTATGATGATTATAATAATAGCTTTTGCCAAATAAATAGTGAGAATTTTTCACATAGACCTATTCCTAACTTAAAACTACCTATTATACTATCTTATCTTGAAGCTGAAAGATTAGGGCAGTCAGAACGCCCTCGCAAAGCGAGGGGCTTGACGGTTATGAGCAGCCCAAAGGGCTGCCATTGTTAATTAAAATTCTCCTGATTCGTCAGAGCCTAAACTATCAAGTTGCTCTTGATTCTTAATGTAGTGTTTGATCTGATTCTCTTCAAATCCTACAGTTGAGACCGCATAACCTCTAGCCCACAACTTTTCTCCATTAAAATTACGTTTTCGTCCACCAAACTGCCTAGCAACGGCTATAGCACTTTTCCCCTTGATATAGCCTATTACTTCAGCTACAGAATATTTAGGAGGAATCTTGATGAGCATATGCACATGATCTTGTACCATATGCCCCTCTATGATCTTTCTCCCACGTTGAAAAGCTAACTCATGGAATACGTTCCCAAGATATTTTCTAACCTTCCCGTACAATTCTTTTTTACGACACTTTGGAATAAACACAATATGATATTTGCAATCCCATTTAGAATGATTTAAACTTTCGTATGTTGTCATATATTTTCTCCTTTGACCGTCAAGCCAAAGAAGTTATATATGATAACTTTTTATTTTATACTAAATCTAAAGACCAAGCCTTGATGGTCTCACTAGTCAAACTAGTGGCTTACCTATCATTGAGTTAATCCTAAAAAATGCCGCTACTGAAACTAAAATTTTAAGATTTATCATGCCAGCAAATTTTATCAAATATCAACCGGGGGATTTTATCGTATTATATTATCGAAATTATCAATATCAAATTAGGATTATCTCCATGAGATTATTTCGCCTAACAACTGAAATTCACGGAATTATTGATGAAGTTGAGAGTTATATATTCAAGTGAATAGCAGTATATATAAGCAGCAAGAATTTATTTGGAATCTATCCAAGATATATTCCCATCCCGACGATAATAAACTACATTCATGCGATTAGTATGACTATTTTGAAACATTAAAGCAGGAAGGTTCTCAAGATCCATTTTCATCACTGCTCCACTTACTGATAGAGTTAATATTTCTACAGATTTTTCTGCTATAATTACAGGATTATCATATGCTGCCACATTATCTTCGTCTTCATGTTCATATTGATTGGGTGTTATAGTATATTTAACTGCTTTAGATGTTACTTCGGATATTTTAACTCTATCATGACGATCCTTGAGCTTAGATTTATACTTTCTAAGCTGCTTTTCAAGCCTAGCAAGAGCAATATCAAACGCTGAATATATGTCATCTGAAGCAGCGTTACCTTTCAATATCATATGTCTGCCTGTACCATCATTCACGACAATATCACAAACTAGTTGGAATCCTTGTTTAGAAAAATGCACGTTTGCACTAATTATTACATCACAAAAATACTTTTCTGACACCTGCATAGTACGGTTTCTTACATAATCTTGCAAAGAATTCCCAATAGAAATATGTTGACCTGATACTGATATTTGCATTAAATCCTCTTTAATTTAGTTAAGTCAAATATTATATATACTGCTCGTAAATGAAGAGTTGGTAGACGAAGGTCAACTTCAAGAAGAGCTAGGAGTGTCAAAGTCGAGCAGCGGAGCGTACATTAGTACGTGAGCAGCGGAGATCTTTAGACACGACAACGCCAATTCTTGAAGTTCACCGAGTATATAATAGAAAAGAGCTAGCATATACCCAACTACCTATCTATACAACTAATGCATAATCATGTGAATTTCAAGCCATTATTTTGAAATTTTCATAATGGCTTGATAATTGTGGCTTGATAATTGCGTTAAATAGAATGTAAGCTTATATATACTTACTTTAAATTGCTTTTTTAAAATATTGTTCAGTTAAAAAGCGATTCTTTGACCGTAATTTTACCTAAATTGTAACATTTTATAGCTAACTTAAATAAGGTTATAATTTTGTTATAAATAATGTTTTTTTGTTTTTACTATCTACTGAGTTTTGTTGTGATGACTTTCTAAGCCTAGATTTATTCTTATGTAGCTTTATAATTGCTTTGGTTACTCTTACTACAAAAGATGGCTCAATCCCACCTTCTAGACAAGTTTCTTTAAAAGATTCACTACCACCAAAAATCCATAATTTTGCTTCTTGTTCTAGCTTTTTTGCTGTGCGGAATTTTGATATATTGGTTGCGTCAATAATTGCCTGAGTAATAATACCAATTGCAATAATTAACGCAGTGGTGTAAAATGGGTTTTTAACTGATAAAGGTACTCAAATGGCTAGGTTAATATTACCGCAAGGTTTTCATGGTCATGATTTTATAAAAATGATGAAACATGAGCCGCATGGTCGAAATCGTATACGTTTATTGGCGATGTATTACCTTCAATTAGGCAAATCTTTTAAAGCCATATCTGAAATAGTGAAGTCACACTGGAAAACTGTGCAATCATGGCTCAGAAGATTTAGGAATCATGGTTTTGAAGGATTATTTGAATCACAAAGAAGCGGTGCCCCTAGGAAGATTAACACTATACAAGAGTCTGCTCTTTTTGATAAAATCAATACGCTCAGTGAAAGTAAAACTGGTGGGTATATAACTGGAAAGGAGCTACATATCATGTTACTTGAGGAATATGGTGCTAAATGTACTTTAAAAACAGTCTACAATACTATGCACCGCCTTGGTTTTAGCTGGATTACTTCTCGTTCAATGCATCCAAAGTCAAATCAAGAGACTCAAAATACATATAAAAAAACTTCCCAGACATGCTAACAGAATTATTACCAAAAAATATCGATAGATGTAAAGTTGATATATGGTCTCAGGATGAAACTCGAGTTGGGCAACAAGGTAGCTTAACTCGTATATGGGCTAAGCGTGGCACTAGACCCCGTAAAGTTCGGCAACAGCAATTCATTTCAACATATATTTATGGAGCTGCTTGCCATGATACAGGAGAAGCTTTTGCATTAATTTTACCATATGCAAATACACAGGCAATGAATAAATTCTTAGAAGACCTTTCTCGCAGTATTCAAGGCAACCGACATATAGCTTTACTAACGGATAATGCAGGTTGGCACACAGCCAAAAAACTAACTGTGCCAAGCAATATCACTTTGATACCGCTTCCGCCCTATGCACCGGAACTTAATGCAATGGAACAAGTTTGGGCATGGATCAAAAATCATTTCTTGTCTAACCAATGTTATGGTGTATATGAAGATATCGTCACTATGGCTTGTTACACTTGGAATCAATTTGCTCATAATGTAGATTTAGTAAAATCAATTATGTATAGAGACTGGATAAATACACCGTGTTAATTATTGCAATTGGTATGAAATACTTGGCAAAATTTTAGAACATAATAAGCTTATAACCGCAATACGTCTTTGCGACAACGATATTGATCTTGAGGGACTAAGTATGCTTATCGAACTGTTAGAGAATAATCATAGTTTGATTAATATAGATATTGAATATAATAATATCGGGGTTCAAGGACTAATCATACTAGATGAATTTCTAGAAAATAATAAAACCATAAAGCAAATAAGTCTTAGAGGCAATGATATTGGTGATGAGGGAGTGGATATACTGGCAGGAGTTCTAACAAATAATGAAATTGTAAAGCAAGTGGATATTGGTAGCAATAATATTACTGATAAAGGAGCAATCATATTAGCAAGACTCCTAAAAAATAATAACACTATAAAGAAAATATCTCTTAATAATAATGATATTGGTGATGTTGGGATTGTCCAACTTGTTAAAGCTTTGGAAACTAATAGAACCATCAGCCAAATAGACCTTAACTATAACAATATTACTGACAATGGAGCAATCATATTAGCAAGACTCCTAAAAAATAATAACACTATAAAGAAAATATCTCTTAATAATAATGATATTGGTGATGTTGGGATTGTCCAACTTGTTAAAGCTTTGGAAACTAATAGAACCATCAGCCAAATAGACCTTAGCTATAACAATATTACTGACAATGGAGCAATAACACTGGTGGGACTTCTAGAGTCTAATAATAAAATTACAAGCAAGATAATAATAGATTTCACAGATTTTGACAATGAAAATATTAGTTACCAAGTAGAAGAGCTGTTAATTGAGACTCTAGAAAGCCACAACAAAAAACTGGGGGTATAATTTTAAAAATATTCATCTGTATCATATCTGATACAGAATATCAATAAGGGGATTGATGTAAATAGTGGTATTCGGTTAAGTTTTTAACTTATCTATTTTAAAGCAAACTCATAATAAATCAAAAAGACCCATATTTAGACTTAGAGCGTAATAATTCAAAAACTAGTTCCTTACCATAATGATACTAAAAAGCTGTGTAATAGCCTTAAAATAGCTAAATAGGGGTATCTATGATAAAGCACTTGATAAAGTTACTCCTGCTACGAGTTAAAACAATTATTTTTACAATAACCAAAAATTATTAATGCTGAAAAAGAAATGTTACACTTTGCTTTAATACTGAAGAGGATCGGGTAATTTAATGCAAACTCAACTTGACTTGTCCAGTATTTGATCTATCTCTGAATGCATAATACTTATTAATTTAAACTCTAGTTTATTATTACTATTATCAAAGGAAAAAATATGACAGACAAAGCAACAAAATCAATAATTTTAGTTCGTGTTTCAACAAGGGAGCAAGAAGAAGGGTATTCAATTGAAGCTCAAAAATATAGATTATACCAATTGCAATAATTAACACGGTGTATTTATCCAGTCTCTATACATAATTGATTTTACTAAATCTACATTATGAGCAAATTGATTCCAAGCGTAACAAGCCATAGTGACGATATCTTCATATACACCATAACATTGGTTAGACAAGAAATGATTTTTGATCCATGCCCAAACTTGTTCCATTGCATTAAGTTCCGGTGCATAGGGCGGAAGCGGTATCAAAGTGATATTGCTTGGCACAGTTAGTTTTTTGGCTGTGTGCCAACCTGCATTATCCGTTAGTAAAGCTATATGTCGGTTGCCTTGAATACTGCGAGAAAGGTCTTCTAAGAATTTATTCATTGCCTGTGTATTTGCATATGGTAAAATTAATGCAAAAGCTTCTCCTGTATCATGGCAAGCAGCTCCATAAATATATGTTGAAATGAATTGCTGTTGCCGAACTTTACGGGGTCTAGTGCCACGCTTAGCCCATATACGAGTTAAGCTACCTTGTTGCCCAACTCGAGTTTCATCCTGAGACCATATATCAACTTTACATCTATCGATATTTTTTGGTAATAATTCTGTTAGCATGTCTGGGAAGTTTTTTTATATGTATTTTGAGTCTCTTGATTTGACTTTGGATGCATTGAACGAGAAGTAATCCAGCTAAAACCAAGGCGGTGCATAGTATTGTAGACTGTTTTTAAAGTACATTTAGCACCATATTCCTCAAGTAACATGATATGTAGCTCCTTTCCAGTTATATACCCACCAGTTTTACTTTCACTGAGCGTATTGATTTTATCAAAAAGAGCAGACTCTTGTATAGTGTTAATCTTCCTAGGGGCACCGCTTCTTTGTGATTCAAATAATCCTTCAAAACCATGATTCCTAAATCTTCTGAGCCATGATTGCACAGTTTTCCAGTGTGACTTCACTATTTCAGATATGGCTTTAAAAGATTTGCCTAATTGAAGGTAATACATCGCCAATAAACGTATACGATTTCGACCATGCGGCTCATGTTTCATCATTTTTATAAAATCATGACCATGAAAACCTTGCGGTAATATTAACCTAGCCATTTGAGTACCTTTATCAGGTAAAAACCCATTTTACACCACTGCGTTAATTATTGCAATTGGTATAAAAGTTGTTTTTAACAACTTTTGAAGTTATAGTTATACTCAAATAATTTTATAATATTAATTTAGATAATTTAAACTATGGGTAAAAAAATGTCATTACCAGAATCAGAAGAAATTTTATCCGCAATAAAACAACTTAAAGAAAAGGTGAAAACTGAACAGGGTATGTTTGAAGAAGCTGATAAAGACCTTAAAGGTTTACAAAAAGATATTCAAGACAAGCAAAAAGCATTAGATACTCTAAGAGAGAATTTGCAGCAAGAAGATAATGATGCATCAGAATTGTTGGGAAAACTTTGGAAACAGCAGGAAAAAATAAAAGGACACCTAGCTGCTCAATCAGCAGACGCAATAATACAAGCAGTTCAAGAACAAAATGAATTTATAGACTCAGAGTTAGAACTGATCAAGCAGCAATATGAAAACATTGTATCAAATCTTGAGCTATGCCGAGAGTTTGAGCAGTTTTTACATGAAGATAGACAAGATACTTCTCATAGGAGCATTGAAAACAAAAAGGCATTTGCTAAATTCCTTGAAGGAAGTGAATTACTTAAAGAAGATGACAAAAAAGAGTTACTTGAGAAAAATTTGCATCTTATGACCGAGCTTAATGCCAGTATGCAGAATTTAGAAAAAAGAGATAAAAATTTAATCGAGCAAAAAAAGGAGTTACAAAAGAAAGGTTTAGCTGATAATTTGACAGTTGATGCTCAGCCAATACTACAAGAATTGTTTAAGGAACGGCAAGCGGAGATAGAAAAAGATATAAAAGCTATTTCAGAACAAGAGCCTATACTAGCAGAACAATATGAAAATATAATACTCCAGGAAAAAGAAATAAAGACAATCCAAGACGAAATAGATGCAAAGACTAAAATCATTGAACAAAGCAAGCAAAAAGAAGAGCAGTTGTTTGAAGAATTAAAGCAATTGGAACAAAAATCTTACCCCCCTCTATCCAGTGCAAAACAACAAGAAGGTTCAGTTAGCCAGTATTCTATATTACAAGAAAGAGCTAATGATGCTGAGGCGTCAGTGAAACGTCAAATTGAGATTAATGAACTGATAAAACAGCAAAAAGAACTGACTAGTGTTGAAAAAGCAAGAGCAGATAATTTAGACCAGCAATTAACACAGCTACAATTGTCTACAAAGCAAGAAATACAAGCACATCAAAAATTAATAGATGACCTCCAAGACGAGATTATAGGTCTGAAAGGAGAAAAAGAGCAGAAACAATTTAGTATGCCTACTAATGAGAAAAATTGGGCAGATGAACTACAGGAGCTAAGTGAATCAGATGGATCTTTGTCAGATCAGATAGATAAGTTAACCAGTGAAAATGATAATTTAAGAGCTAAGTTAGAAGAGACAGAGAAAAATGCAAAAGAACAGCTATTAGAACTTAGTGGAGCAAAAGATTTAGAGTATAGTAAAGCAAAAGAAGATTATGCAGCAGAATTGCAAGAGATAAATAAGGAATTATTAAAACTAAAATTAGAGCGGCAAGAAAGACAGGCAGAGTTACAGAAGACGAAAGCAGAATTAACCGGTACTAATGAGAAATTGCTTGAAGTTGAAAGATTGCATGGAAAAGAAAGTAAGCAGGCTAAAGAATTACAAGAACAGGTAGAGGAATTAACCGAGGCTCAGCATCAATTAACGACTGAGTTTAAAAAAACAAGAGAGGAGAAGGAAAGTCAGATAAAGGCTCTTACTGAAGCAAAAGAAGCCGCCAATTCGGAATTACAGGTAGCAAAAGAAAATTATGCAGCAATGCTTAAAGAACAATCAGAGGCAGCTTCAGCAGAATTGCAAACAATAAACGAGGAATTATCACAACTAAAATCAGAGCAGCAAGAAAGTCGGAGTGAGCTAGAAAAGAAGCAACAAGAATTAATAACCGTTCAAGAAAGCCTAAAGGCAGTTGAGCAAGAATATGGTGTAGAAAGTGAGCAGGCTAAAGAATTACAAGATCAGCTAGGTGGGTTAACCAATGAGAATAATAGTTTAAAAACTCAGTTAGAAAAAATAGAAAATGAAAGAAAACAGTTAGAAACACTTAGTGGAAAAAAAGATTTAGAGTATAATTATTTAGAGGCAGAATACGAAAAACAACAGGCAGAGCTAAAGAAAATTCAAGAAGACCTAACGTTGGAGAAACTTATTTCTGATGAGCAATATGACCAAAATAAAAACTTTAAAACTCAGCTAAATAAAGTAACCGACGAGAATGAGGGGTTAAAATCTCAGTTAGAAAAAATAAAAAAAGATATAAAAAATCAGCTAGAAACACTTAGTGCAGCAGAAGAATTAAAGTATAATGCTTTAGTAACAAAACAAAAAGGGGATATAGATGAACTTTGGGGGAGGTTGGAGGTCGCTCAGGAACATGCCCAAAGAATCCAAAAAGATGGACAGGCTAGGGTAACAGAGCTTAGAGATAAGGATGTTAGGATATCTGTTCTTGAAAGACAAAATGCCGCACTTCTAAGTCAATTGGAAAAGTTACAAATTAAGCCAGAAGCATACGAAGTTGGGATTCAAACGGATAAGATAGCTGGTAAGTCAATAGGTACGGAAACAGAGACTATTACTAAAGAGTTTAGAGCAGTTGATAGCCAAACAGATAATAGGCAAAAGTTGTATCAATCAGTAGGTACAGAGTATAGACCAGTGATGGATAGTGGCGTGTCTGTAGATAAAGTATTAGTTCAGGATAAGACTAAGGGTAATGTTTATGACGATGATAAAATATTGCAAGCTTTTAAGGAATTGTCAAGAGAGCAAGTTCAGCCAATTGTTAATAAATTTTCTTTGCAATCTACAAGCAGTTTTGCTCAATTTGCCCAAGAAAATGTTGGTAAATTATCCGAAGCATTTCGGGACTCAAATGTACTACGAGAGATAGAAAATATTGAACAAAGAGGCTATACAGATATTCATAAAAAATTTGCAGCTGAGTATAAAGATATTGCATGGCAAGAAAATATTATATCCCCAGAATCAGGTAAAAGCTTTAACTTGAAGCAAAACGGTAAGGATGTTGTGACAATAAATGAAACAACATTGAGTTATGATGTAAGTCATGATGACAAAAATGCTAAATATAAAACTAGAGAGGGAGAAGAAATTAAAAATGCTCGTATGGTAAATATACCGTTATCTATAGATATGCAGGGGGCGTGCCATATGTCTTTTGCAGTACAAGATACAAATGGACGTAATATTAGTAAAGAAGATGCTGTATATTTGACTGCTCACTATAAGAATGGCAAGTTGGTGCATCTGACCAAACCTACAGAAATATTTTCTTGTTCTGATGACAATAAGTCACCTTTATATTTGAAACGTAAGGGTAAAACTTATACTTTACCAGTAGATAAAAGTACTCTTGAGCAACTTGAGCAAGAAGTCCTTAAAAACAAAGGAGAATATGTAGGAATAGTTAAAAATGCCCAGGGTAATATTAGGGTAAATTCAGCTGCTGTTCACGGGTTGCAACCTGATCGTGTAACAGCTGACCCTCTTTTTAAGGATGCGTCTCAGCTATTACATGATGCTAATGCCACCCCTGCTCTAGATGGTTCTCTAGATATGAAAGGACTTGCTCATAAAAAACCTAACCGAAATGTAGGTGGTAGTAGAAATCCTTAACGAAAGTTGTAATTATGTAATAATTAGCAACTTGTATTAAAATTTCACTGATCCATTAACATAGAAAGAGTGGGTAGTAAAACTTTTCTTTAAACTATAATCGTAACCAGCACCTAATTCAAGTGCTGATACAGATTGCATGTTTATACAACCTCCTAAAGTGTACATAACATTCTTTGGAGATGGTCTTAGAGATTTTGTGATAGCTACTGTTTGAGTATGGTGTTCTATGCTAGTAAAATTAATGATGTCGGTTGAATTATTTAGTAGAACAGTCTGATCTAGTTTAAAGTGTACCTTAGGAATAATTGAAATATTTCTTACTAAAATGCGTTTACTGAAATCAATTCCAGTTTCAAATGATACTCTTTTTCCTTTCCTAGTTGGTACATTAATATTAAAATCTTTCCTATATTCTGTAAAATTTTTGATTAGAAAACGATCAAATATTATTCCTACCATTGGTTTGAACAAAAATTTATCTAAATCAACTTTATAGTGAGTTTCAAGCTTCGCACGTCCTACATAACCGTTAGTCTTGCTATTAATTGATATAGTATCTCTTTTCCCTAGGTTCTTATATCTTAAGAATGTGTTATAAGTAATTAAAGAGGGTGACTTGAATAGACCTTGACTAAAATAGTCGCTAAGAGAATAAGTACCCTCTTTTTGGTAGTTTACCTTGAACAAATTGCAGAAGGTGGTCTTAAAAAGAGCAGCCTTGCACAATAAGAAGAAGGAGATTATATCATGAATAAAATAATAGGTCTAGACGTAAGTAAAAACTGGCTTGATATATGTGTATATAATACAAGAGATAAACCTAAATATCATCGTTTTGCCAATGATGCAGCTGGTCATGAAGAGATGATTAAATTAGCAAAAGAGCAAGAGATTAAGCTAATAATATGTGAACCTACTGGAGGATACGAAGCTGAGATTTGTCAAAAGCTGGATAATAATAACCAACAAATACATAAGGTCAATACATATAGTTTTAATTCTTTTAGTAAATCGGTGAATTTGTGTAAAACTGATAGGAAGGATGCATTTAAATTAGCATATTATGCGGATAAGATGCAGCTTTCAGCGAATTATATATATCAAGTTGAATCAGAGACTTTGAAGAGATGTCAACAAAGACGAGAAGATTTAGTATTAATGCTTAGCAATGAAAAGAAAAGACTACATCATAGCATTGATGGTATTGATAAAGAGAGTATAGAAAAGCTCATTAAATTTTTACAGAATGAAATAGCTGAGCTTGATAAAAAGTTAAACAAAACAATAGATGAGTCAGAAGAGTTAAAAGAGAAGGTAAAAATATTAGAGACTGTACCTGGTATTGGTAAATGTTTAGCTACAAAACTAATTAGTTTTGTACCTGAATTAGGGGATAAAAATTATAGTAGCAATGAATTGTCATCAATTGTTGGTATAGCTCCATATGCTCGTGATAGTGGTAATAAGCAAGGACGAAGATTTATTCGAGGAGGCAGGAAAATACCTAGAGATGCTTTGAAATTTAGTATATGAATTTGCATTAGCATATGCGATTCCTATAATAAGTTCATCAAGAGGCTGTGCATCAAAACCTAGAACGAAGCCTTGCTGATTATTTTTAAAGGGTAAAGAATTTCCTTTTTGTTTGCTAGTAGAGTTCATAACTTGAATCCACCCTCCTTTTTTAATATAATAATCATTATCCCCTGCCGCTACCATATTTACCGTATTAGGTTTTAATAGATTATTTCGAGTACTTAAAGCGTTTGAAGTTAAATCCAAGTAATCAAATTCTATATATGTAGTATATTTTGCTATATTTTGTTCGATATCAAAATTAATAGGTGAGATATAAGATTCTTTTTCAGCTAATATTGTAGTTTCTGCAGAAATTTGGGGTTCAGCTGCAGTTGCAATAGGTTGAACATCAGCTACAAGCTGTTCATCTGCAGGATGTTCAGGCTCAGGAAGTTGCTCATTAGCTACAAGATGTTCATCCTTCTGAGGTTGATCATTAGCTACAAGACGTTTATCTGCATCATGTTCAGCCTCTTGGGCTTGATCATTAGTTACTATTGGTACATCCTCTTCTTTAAACAATTCTTCTAACCCAAGATTATCTTCATCAAATATATCATGTTCATCCTTCTGAGGTTGATCATTAGGTATAAGATGCTGCTCATTAGCTGCAAGAGGTTGAACTGCAGGAGGATTATTTTCTACATGGACTACATTTGCAGGAGGTTGAGGTACAGCCTCAAGAGGTTGAACTGTAGGAGGATGATTTTCTACGAGGACTACATCTACAGGAGGTTGAGGTGCAGCTGCAAGAGGTTGAACTGCAGGAGGATTATTTTCTACATGGACTACATTTGCAGGAGGTTGAGGTACAGCCTCAAGAGGTTGAACTGCAGGAGGATGATTTCCTACATGGGCTACATTTGCAGGAGGTTGAGGTGCAGCTGCAAGAGGTTGAACTGCAGGAGGATGATTTTCTACATGGGCTACATTTGCAGGAGGTTGAGGTGCATCTGCAAAAGGTTGAACTGCAGGAGGATGATTTTCTACATGGACTACATTTGCAGGAGGTTGAGGTGCAGCTGCAAGAGGTTGAACTGCAGGAGGATTATTTTCTACGTGGACTACATCTGCAGGAGGTTGAGGTACAGCCTCAAGAGGTTGAACTGCAGGAGAATTATTTTCTACATGGACTACATTTGCAGGAGGTTGAGGTGCAGCTACGAGAGGTTGATGATCAGCTACAAGATGTTCATCTGCATCATGTTCAGCCTCAAGAAGTTGCTCATAAGCTACTATTGGCACAGCCTCTTCTTTAAATAATTCTTCTAATCCAAGATTATCTTCATCGAATATATCATGTACAGCTATACTCCTTTTCTGCCTTTTAGTTTTATAAAGTTTCGGTGGATTATAATATTCATGTAGCTCTAAGTTGTTTTCGTTTACCCCTTGTTTATTGTCCACATTGTATACTACAACTTGTTCAACTACTGCGTGCATTGTTGAAGATTGTTCTTGAGTTATTGGTAGGGGAAATGTTACTACTGCTACTTCAGTACTATTTTGAGAGGATGCAACATCTTGATCAGATGCTTCATTTTGAGTTCTATCTATTTCTAGAGCTTGAGATTGTAATATAGGAAGAGTTGAAGAATATCTTCTATATAATCTTGGCGGTTTAGATTCTTCGTCATCTAGTTTACTATCTAAGGATTCATCACTAGAATCAAGATTTGAGGTATCTGATGATCTTCTTGAATAATATTGTGGATCGAATGGTGCTAATGAAGATGACCGTGAAAACCTTTTGGGAGTATCTATGAGTGGTTCATCTTCAGAGTCGCTCCACTCTCCCTCTTCAGATTCTGGTGTGCTGCTGTGATAAGAAAAAAATCCTTCGTCTAGTGATTGGGGTCGGGGGAGTTCGAGGCTAAACGTACGAGTAATAGTTTTATTATCTTGATAATGTTTAGGTTGTTCTGTTTCGATGCTATGTCTGCGAGTAATAATCTCCTTACGTTGATTATTACCGTCATTTTCTGTTGCAAATTCTTGAAATTCGTTGTGTAAACTTTTAGTATTTACTAGTGGTATAGCTTTATCGGTTAGCGTTTCATTATTAGGCTGAGTGGTATCTGATATTATACCAATTGCAATAATTAACGCAGTGGTGTAAAATGGGTTTTTAACTGATAAAGGTACTCAAATGGCTAGGTTAATATTACCGCAAGGTTTTCATGGTCATGATTTTATAAAAATGATGAAACATGAGCCGCATGGTCGAAATCGTATACGTTTATTGGCGATGTATTACCTTCAATTAGGCAAATCTTTTAAAGCCATATCTGAAATAGTGAAGTCACACTGGAAAACTGTACAATCATGGCTCAGAAGATTTAGGAATCATGGTTTTGAAGGATTATTTGAATCACAAAGAAGCGGTGCCCCTAGGAAGATTAACACTATACAAGAGTCTGCTCTTTTTGATAAAATCAATACGCTCAGTGAAAGTAAAACTGGTGGGTATATAACTGGAAAGGAGCTACATATCATGTTACTTGAGGAATATGGTGCTAAATGTACTTTAAAAACAGTCTACAATACTATGCACCGCCTTGGTTTTAGCTGGATTATACCAATTGCAATAATTAACGCAGTGGTGTAAAATGGGTTTTTAACTGATAAAGGTACTCAAATGGCTAGGTTAATATTACCGCAAGGTTTTCATGGTCATGATTTTATAAAAATGATGAAACATGAGCCGCATGGTCGAAATCGTATACGTTTATTGGCGATGTATTACCTTCAATTAGGCAAATCTTTTAAAGCCATATCTGAAATAGTGAAGTCACACTGGAAAACTGTGCAATCATGGCTCAGAAGATTTAGGAATCATGGTTTTGAAGGATTATTTGAATCACAAAGAAGCGGTGCCCCTAGGAAGATTAACACTATACAAGAGTCTGCTCTTTTTGATAAAATCAATACGCTCAGTGAAAGTAAAACTGGTGGGTATATAACTGGAAAGGAGCTACATATCATGTTACTTGAGGAATATGGTGCTAAATGTACTTTAAAAACAGTCTACAATACTATGCACCGCCTTGGTTTTAGCTGGATTACTTCTCGTTCAATGCATCCAAAGTCAAATCAAGAGACTCAAAATACATATAAAAAAACTTCCCAGACATGCTAACAGAATTATTACCAAAAAATATCGATAGATGTAAAGTTGATATATGGTCTCAGGATGAAACTCGAGTTGGGCAACAAGGTAGCTTAACTCGTATATGGGCTAAGCGTGGCACTAGACCTCGTAAAGTTCGGCAACAGCAATTTCATTTCAACATATATTTATGGAGCTGCTTGCCATGATACAGGAGAAGCTTTTGCATTAATTTTACCATATGCAAATACACAGGCAATGAATAAATTCTTAGAAGACCTTTCTCGCAGTATTCAAGGCAACCGACATATAGCTTTACTAACGGATAATGCAGGTTGGCACACAGCCAAAAAACTAACTGTGCCAAGCAATATCACTTTGATACCGCTTCCGCCCTATGCACCGGAACTTAATGCAATGGAACAAGTTTGGGAATGGATCAAAAATCATTTCTTGTCTAACCAATGTTATGGTGTATATGAAGATATCGTCACTATGGCTTGTTACGCTTGGAATCAATTTGCTCATAATGTAGATTTAGTAAAATCAATTATGTATAGAGACTGGATAAATACACCGTGTTAATTATTGCAATTGGTATTAGATATATATCTATTAAATCTATTAATAAGAAAATTATTTTGTAACTTGTTAAATAAAACCATTTTATTACCTATCAGTTAATTTATTTATTAAAGATTAATTAATGTTAATGCAATTGTCATAGAGAGGGAAAGTAAAAACTGTATTTATAATTTTATTTTTAGAGAACGATTTACTAATATGTGATAAAAATCACGATTACAGATTAAGTATATTGTTATAAAGCATGACTTTAAATATGAGAGAGTCGCCAAGAAAGAGGTAAAGTAAGGAAAGAATATTAAGTGAAAATGTGATTTATCGACTTCGAATTATTGATCTTTAATTTTAATTCATCAAGGTTGAATGTTATGTTGACAATCGCTCCCCCCTCGTACTTGTTTGCTAACTCTAGTGTTGCACAATGATCTTGTGCTATTTTTTTGATAATGGCTAGTCCTAAACCAGTTCCTTTAGATCTAGTTGTTATATAGGGTTCTGTAGCCCTATCAATTAAATTTGCTTGGAATCCTACTCCATTGTCATTTACTGTAATAGTGATCTGATGGTTAGACTTGGTTATAGAAACAGCAATAACACCTTGTTGAAATCTAGTAAGTCCTATAGATTCTTCGGCATTTTTTAATAAATTAACCATAATCTGATTAATTTGAGTTGTATCACAGATAAAATCTATGTGTTGATCAGTTGTGATGAATTTATATAATATTTTATCATTAATTAATTTTCGTGATTCAACCATATTCTTTATAAGAATTACTAGATCACAATCCATAAATATTGGGGCTGGTAGTCTTGCAAAATTAACAAATTCAGAGACAATTTTCTTAATATCGTCAGTATGACGTACAATCATCTGTATGTATTTGTTGAACTCTGTCTTATCTTCAACTTGATTACTAAATTTCCTAAGTAATCTTTCGGAGGCAAGATGAATAGGTGTCAAAGGATTCTTAATCTCGTGAGCTACTTTCCTTGCTACGTCAGACCAAGCAAGTGCACGCTGAGCTATAACTAGATCTCTTTGTTGATGGTCAATTTGTTTAATCATCCTATTAAAAGCTGAGGATAAAACGCTTATTTCATCTTTATTAACAAGGTCTTCTGGTACTTGAATAGTTAAGTCACCATTTTTAACCTTTTCAGTAGCAATCACTAATTTCCGAATAGGCTTTACTATCTTTGTAGCAAAAATCATTCCCCAGCTTATTGCAGCTAATAGCAGTAATAAAGCAATAAAAATAAATACTATAGAAAATTTGATCTGCATACTGGATATATGTTTTTTAAGACGATAATATTCTTCAGCTGCACCGTTAGTTTTATCAATATGATCAATAATTTTAGCATCAATCAATCTACCTACCAACAAATATATATCATTATGATCTTTAAGTTTTGTAAGCATTCGAATCTTTTTAGGATCAGATTTTATCTCAACAATTTCTCCTAGCTCAGCTCTTTTCATTAAATGAGCTGGAATAGTAGCAAATGAAATTGCGAAACTTAAGAATGTATTAGCAATAACAGTATTAGTAGGTCTATGAAAAACTATAGCTTCATCAAGAGAACGCATCTCAACTTCAGTATTTAATGCTTCATTAAATGAAAGGGGATTATGTATTAGATTATAATACATCTCAGTTAAATCATCAGCGACAGATAATGCTGTTTCTCGTAACTGCAGTTTATGTTCGTCTATATAAGATTCTGCGACTATTATCGACTGATCAAGCACAGCAGAAATCTTTTTATCGAACCAAGATTGAATGCCAAAATTAAAAAAATATGCTGAAAACACTGAAACAATAATAGTTGGGATTGTAGCAATCAAACTAAAGGCAATAATGATACGATTTTGTAATTTCGAAGACGTCTCCCTTTCACCTTTATCAATAAAATCTCGTAAAAATTTACGAGCTAATAAAATGCCTAAAAGTAAGAATACAGCAAGATCTACTAATATAAGCCCTATAACTCTACTTGGGTCTGGACCAAGAGATTTCGACTCAATTGAAATCACATAATAAGTCAAGCAAGCCAATATAATGGCTACAATTATTAGAACAAATATTAATTTACCGCTACTACAATATTTTTTAAGATATCGATAAAAGTAATTCAACATTTTTATTATTCAAAATCATTTGAGTATGCTAGTTACAATTAATTTTCAAGCTATTATTAGATCTAGTTTAAACCTAAGCAAATTCAAGTAACACCTGCCCACTAACCACCTGATCTTTCTCATTAACTAAGATTTTAGCAATTTTCCCATTACGCTCAGCAACAAGTATATTCTCCATTTTCATGGCAGTTAAAACCATAATCTCTTGACCAATAACTACCGTACTACCTTCTTGAATCTTAATTGCAATAATTTGTCCTGCAAGCGGGGCATGCAGCTCTGTTTGCTCTTCTTGGATATTTTTTGTAATCATCAACGCTTCTAGTTCAGACATCCGTGGAGAACGGACATAAGCTTTAACAGTAATACCTGAATGTGATAACATATAACCTGTTAAGATATTGCCAATTTTTACATTGGCTTTTCTACCATTTACAATACAGGAAAAGAGTCTACTACCTAAGTTCCAGTTACTACGGATATAAATTCTATCATTTTCTTGTCTTATATTATAACCATAATCTACTGATTTAATTAAAACTGGAAATAGTTTATCATCAATTGATACAACCCATCTAGTACCGATTTTATTAGTTTGATCGACTATTTGACCAGAAATTAACGAAGCACGTTTTTGCTCCGCAATATAAACAAAAATGGCTGTAGCTAGGAATATTTTAGTGATTTCAGAAGTTAAGCTTGCTCCAGAAAACCCATCTGGATATTCTTCTTCTATAAATGCAGTATTTATATCACCTGCTATAAAACGAGGATGTGATATTACTGCTTCTAAGAAACTAATATTATGAGAAATACCTTGTATTATGTAAGCACTTAAAGCAGAACGCATAACCTCAATAGCTTGTTCTCTAGTCTCTCCGTAAGTACAAAGTTTTGCAATCATTGAATCATAAAACATACTAACTTCTCCACCAAGTCCAAGACCTGTATCCACACGTATATTAGCATTTTTTGGTGGTTCTACATATTCAGTAATTCTACCGCTAGACGACAGAAATCCACGCATGGGGTTTTCTGCACAAATTCTAGATTCAAACGCATGCCCTTTTAATTTTATATCTTCTTGAGAAAATGATAATTTTTCACCAGCAGCAATTTTTATCATCTCTTCTACTATGTCAATACCAGTGATCAGTTCAGTTACTGGATGCTCAACTTGTAACCTAGTATTCATCTCAAGGAAATAAAAATTCTTATCTAAATCAACTATAAATTCAACTGTCCCGGCTGAGTAATAACCTACCTTGCTAGATAAAGCTATGGTCTCTTTATACATTTTTTGCCGTATTTCCTCGGTAATAAAGGAGCTTGGGGCTTCTTCAATCACTTTTTGATGATAACGTTGAATTGAACATTCTCGCTCACCAAGACAAACACTGTTACCATACTGATCAGCTAATAATTGTATTTCAATATGCCTAGGGGACTGAATCAATTTTTCAATGAATAATCTACCATCGCTAAAATTATTTACTGCCTCAAGCTTAGCTGATTCAAAGGCATTAGCCATTTCTTCAGAGTTTTTTACCACTCTCATTCCACGACCACCACCACCAGCTGTTGCCTTAACTATAACAGGGAAACCTATTTTTTCTGCAATTTCTATGGCCTGATTTATGTTGCTGATAGTACCAATATAGCCAGGGACAGTGCTGACTCCTGCTTCCATAGCGATTTTTTTTGCTTCAATTTTATCACCCATTTTCTTAATAGCAGAAGCATTGGGACCTATTAAGGCAACTCCTTCCCTTTTTAAGATATTTGCAAAATTTGAATTTTCTGATAAAAATCCATATCCTGGATGTACTGCTGAAGCACCACTTGCTCTAATAGCATTTACAATATTTTTAATTGACAAATAGCTCTCAGTGGCAGGAGAATTGCCGATATAATAAGCTTCATCAGCATATTGTACATGCATTGAATGTGTATCTGCTTCAGAATATACGGCAACTGATTTAATACTCATCTTCTTTAGGGTTTGCATTATTCTCAAAGCTATTTCACCACGATTGGCGATTAAAATTTTATCAAATAATGGTTTAGTCATAAAATCTCGTGCTTAAGTATACTAAAGTGGTAAGTTATCATGCTTCTTCCATGGTAATTGTATTTTTTTGTTTTGAAGAAAGTTTAGTGCTTTACATATACGCCATCTAGTATTTTGAGGCTTTATAATATCGTCTAAGTATCCTCTAGATGCTGCAGTGAAAGGAGAAGTAACAGTATCTTTATACTCTTGGATTTTTCGTTTTTTTGATTCTGTATCTTTGCATTCTTCTTTAAATATTATTTCAGCAGCTCCTTCAGCACCAAGTACTGCAATTTCTGAGTTGAACCACGCGTAATTTACATCACCACGAAGATGTTTTGAATTCATCACTATATAAGCTCCACCATAAGCTTTCCTAGTAATTATGGTAATTTTTGGTACAGTTGCTTCAGCGTACGCATATAACAATTTTGCTCCATGTTTAATAATTCCGTTATGCTCTTGATCAGTGCCAGGTAAAAAACCTGGTACATCAACTAAAGTTACTATTGGGATATTAAACGCATCACAAAAACGAACAAACCTTGCTGCCTTTCTTGATGCGTTAATATCCAAACAGCCAGCTAAATGTAATGGTTGATTCGCAACAAATCCTATAGGTCTTCCTTCCATATAACCAAAGCCGATTATAATGTTTCTAGCAAAATCTGGTTGCAGCTCAAAAAATTCTCCTTCATCAACAATACGCTCAATTAATTCTTTCATGTCATAAGCTTTGTTCGGAATGCTTGGGACTAAGGTGTTTAGGGACATATCAACCCGATCAGCTGGGTCTTCGGTACGACGATGTGGTAGGGGACTACGATTTGATAGAGGTAAAAAATTAAAAAACCTTCTAGTTTCTAGAAGTAGCTCTATATCATTTTTAAAAGCAAGGTCAGCAACACCACTCTTTGTAGTATGCATTTTTGCTCCGCCAAGTTGTTCTTGGCTTACTTCTTCACCTGTAACAGTTTTAACTACGTCTGGTCCTGTTACAAACATATAAGAAGTATTTTTAACCATGAATATGAAATCTGTTAAGGCAGGAGAATAAACAGCACCACCAGCACAAGGTCCCATAATTAAGGTGATTTGTGGAATAATACCGGAAGCAATTACATTACGTTGAAATAATTCTCCATAACCACTAAGAGAGTCAACCCCTTCCTGAATTCTTGCCCCCCCCGAATCATTTATGCCAATAACTGGTGCTCCTACTGCCAAAGCAGAATCGAGTATAGTACAAATTTTTTTAGCGTGATATTCCCCAAGAGATCCACCTAACACGGTAAAATCTTGGCTATACACAAAAACCAACCTACCATTTATGGTACCATGTCCAGTTATTATACCGTCCCCAAGAAATTTTTTGTCGTTCATGCCAAAATTACTGCATCTATGTTCAACAAACATTCCTGTTTCTTCAAAACTCTCAGGATCTAGCAATACTTCTATTCTTTCTCTTGCAGTAAGCTTACCTTTTTTATGTTGTAAGGCGATTCTCTCTCCTCCCCCACCTTGACGGGCATTATTACGTTTTTCATCAAGTGATTCAGGAGAGTTTACAATATGTTGATTCATTATGGCTATACTAGTTCATTATAAAATCATAACCTGTAGTATAATAATAAAATGTCGAAAAGATAGTAGAAATTTATTTGAATAGTTATAGAATTTAACTTACTACTGAATTTGTCAGTTCTTTACTTGACAGATGAAATGGTTTAGATATAGACATTGTTCAGGAATAATATTTACTAAATAACTAAATCCAAAGGAAAAAAATGAACTATGCCGAAATCTCTAAGAACACAATGTCATGTATATATAAATCTTATAAAAGTCTTAATGAATCTCCTCTTGATAAGGGACTAAGATCCTTAATTGAACTGAGGGTATCACAAATAAATAGCTGCTTTTATTGTTGCAATTTACATCTTACAGATTCTAGAAAGAATAATGTGCCTCAAAAGAAGTTAGATTTATTACCAATTTGGTCCTCTAGTAAAGAGGTATTTAGTGAAAAAGAAGTTATAGCTCTAAGATGGTGTGAATTAATAACGCGGGGTTTCTTCGAGGAAATTGACGCAATGAAAGATGAAATATTACAGTATTTTTCTGAGAGAGAAATTGTAGATATTACTATTTGTATTTCAATTATGAATGCCTTAAATAGAATAGCTATAAGCTTAAAAACACTTTAACTGTGGGTATATATCTATAGTTTTTGGGTGGTATAACATAAGTGATATGTATTTTATAGAATGCAGTGAAAAACTTAAAAAAGTTTATAGGAAGGGTTTTATAACAAAGGAAAAGCAGCAGAAATTGCAAAATAGTGGGAGTAAATTTAGTGAGAGTAAATTTCAAAAACTGTCTAGTGCTTTAAAACAGAATATAGCAAGAAGAAAAAATAGCCAAAAAGTTCATATTGAGGATAAAAACAAAAGTGAAAATAATTAAGATCGCACCTTCGTTACTGTCAGCAGATTTTGCTAATTTGCAAAAAGAAATCAGTTCTTTGGAAGAAGCTGGTGCTGATATGATCCATATAGACGTTATGGATGGACATTTTGTACCTAACTTAACATTTGGACCTCCTATAATAAAAGCTTTAAGACCTCACACTACATTATCATTTGACGTACATTTAATGATTAATAACCCAGAATATTCGATTAAAGACTATGCTAGTAGTGGAGCGGATATTATCACTATCCATCCTGAAACCACTATCCATCTTGACAGAACTTTAAGTACTATTCAAAATTTAGGGTTAAAAGCTGGGGTGGCATTACTTCCCTCTACAAGTCCAAATTCTATAGATTATATTATTGATAAAGTAGATCTAATTCTAGCAATGACCGTAAACCCCGGTTTTTCTAGCCAAAAGTTTATAGAGAATCAGCTAGAGAAAGTCAAAATTATTTCAGAAAAAATCAAAAATTTTGGTAAACCTATAATGCTTTCTGTAGATGGAGGAATAAATGATGTTACTGGTAAGAACTGTATAAAAGCTGGAGCTGATATTTTAGTATCAGGTAATTTTATTTTCCAATCAAAAGATTATCAAAAACAAATAGACTTACTAAGACATTAAATATTGATGGAGAGTATTGCCATGTTCCTTAAGCCATAATCTAGCCAACTTATAGTCAGGATAAAGTCTTGCTACTAAATTCCAAAAACGAGGACTGTGATTCATTTCAATTATATGACATATTTCATGGGTCACTAAGTATTTTAATATTTTTTTTGGAGCAAAAATAAGACGCCAATTAAAAGCAAGTACAGCCTTACTAGAGCAGCTTCCCCATTTGCCCTTATTATTCATAATTTTAATTTTAGTAAAGTTTATATTATGTTCTTTCGCTAGAAGAGTAGCCAGTTTTGTGGTTTCTAGTAACAACATATCTTTTAAAAACCTTACTAAAGTACTTTTGTGTTGTGAGGGTAAAGAATATATCTGAATAACATCATCCGTGATTTGTACTTTTTCATAATCTGCATCAATATTTAATAACGAATATACTTCGTCAAAGACTGTTATTGTGTTATAATCAAAGGGAGGCTTGTTTAAGAATTTTTGCAGTTTTTGCCTAACCCAAGATTCTTTTTCTAACAAAAATTTATATCCTGTATTAAAATTTTTATTAGGTAAAACTAATTCAGCTCCTGTGTGGTTTATTCTAATGCTAATTCGTTTAGCTTTAGTACTATATCTTACTGGAATGTTAATATCAGACCCTAGTTTATCTAAAGTAATCTGCTGATGTTTCATGTTTGAAATCTAATATTATTTTATAGCCAATGATAGTATCATATGATACTATCATTTTATGAGTAAAAACCCACCTTTTCAAGTAAGTAATAAAATACTTACATTACTACAAGATATTGCATATGAGCTTGGTATTCTATCCGGAGCTAAGCTTTCTTTGCCTGCAGTAAAACTTAGAAAAAGTAACCAAATAAAGACTATCCATTCTTCTTTAGCAATTGAAGGCAATAGTTTAAGTTTAGACCAAATAACCGATATAATTGATGGAAAACCGGTGCTAGGTCCTAAAAATGATATTATTGAAGTTAACAATGCCATTAAATTATACAATAATTTACATAAATTAAATCCATTATCAATAGATTGTTTATTAGAGGCACATAGATTATTGATGCAAGAGTTAATAGTTGATAATGGCTATTTTCGAGCTAGCGGAGTTGGCATATTTAAAGGCAATCAAATAGCTCATATAGCTCCTAAAGCTAATCGTGTTCCATTATTAATTGATAAATTATTTCAGTTCATAAAAGAAAACAAGGATATTCCGTGGCTAATTAAAGCTTGCGTATTTCATTATGAGCTAGAATTTATCCATCCTTTCTCAGATGGTAATGGACGAATGGGTAGGTTATGGCAACAATTATTATTAATGAAAGCAAATCCAATTTTTAAATATATTTCGGTAGAGGTACTAATAAAAAACGAACAAAGTGAGTACTATGACGTTTTAGCTGAGTGTGATAAAGTAGGGGAGTCTACCTTGTTCATTGAATTTATGGCAACACAGATACTAAAAGCTCTGCAACTATATGTTAATAATGTAGTATCGCAAGTCAAAACTCCTAAGTCTAGGTTAGAATTTGCTAAAATAAAATTACCAAATAGTTGGTTTTCAAGGACAGATTATATTCTGTTACATAAGGATATTTCTTCTGCGTCGGCCAGTCGTGATCTAATCTTTGGGGTTAAGGAAGGTATCCTAACTCATAAAGGTATAAAAAATCAAACTTGTTATAAATTTCAATAATAGACTCTTCCGTTAAATTAAGTTATAAAAGAAATCTAGAAAGAATGAGTGGATATATTAATGGAAAATTATGATCTAGCGATTATTGGTGGTGGACCAGGTGGTTACGTGGCTGCAATTAGGGCCGCACAACTAAATAAAAAAGTTGTGTTGATTGAGAAGGAGCATTTAGGGGGAGTTTGCTTAAATTGGGGTTGTATACCAACAAAAGCATTGCTTAAATCAGCTGAATTATTTCAAAAAATTAGACATGCTAAAGATTATGGTATTATAGTAGGTGAAGCAAGTTTTGACCTAAAAAAAATAGTACAGCGTTCTAGAGATATATCGACGCAGTTAACATCTGGTATTAAATCTCTGCTAAAAAAAAATAAGGTTACGATAATTGATGGCACGGCTAGCCTAGGAACAGGCAAGGTAGTAGAGATCAATAATAATGGTCAAAAAATTTTGATTAAAGCAAAGGACATAATAATTGCAACAGGTGCAAGGTCTAGAATCTTAGATGGATTTGAGCCGGATGGCAAGCAAGTTATTACCTCCAAAGAGGCTATGGTTCTTGATAAATTACCAAAATCTATGATTATCGTTGGATCAGGAGCGATTGGTATAGAATTTGCTTCATTTTATAATGCTTTAGGAACAAATGTCACTGTAATTGAAGTGCAAAATAGGATATTACAGGCTGAAGATGAAGAAATTTCTTTAATGGCACGAAAAACTTTTGAAAAAAAGGGTATAAAAATTCATACTAATAGCAAATTGTTAAATCATAGCCAAACACAAGATCATATCACGATTGAAGTTGAGATAGAAGGCAAGAATCACAAGATACAAGCTGAAACTTTGCTGATGGCAGTTGGTATAGTTGGCAATACGGAAAATCTTAATCTAGAAAAAACTAATATCAAAATAGATAGAGGTCATATTATTACCAATCAGTTTATGCAAACTGATGAACAGGGAATTTATGCAATAGGCGATGTCACATCAGCACCATGGCTTGCCCACAAAGCAAGTCATGAAGGTATTATTGCTGTAGAAACTATTGCGGGGCTTAAAGCTCATCCTATAGAGAAACGTAATATTCCAGGCTGTACTTATTCCTCACCTCAGATTGCTAGTGTAGGGCTTACTGAAGAACAAGCGAAAAAAGCTGGTTACCAAGTGAAAATTGGCAGATTCCCGTCTATCGCTAATGGTAAAGCCTTGGTTGATGGTTGTACTGAAGGGATGATTAAAACGATTTTTGATGTAAAGACTGGTGAATTGTTAGGAGCCCATTTGATAGGCGAAGAGGTTACTGAACTAATTCAAGGTTATGTGATTGCTAGAACTATGGAAGGTACAGAGCTTGATTTAATCAATACTATTTTCCCTCATCCAACTTTATCTGAAATGATGGGTGAGTCAGTATTGCAGGCTTATGGTAGGGCTATTCATATATAATTAAAAAAATTCTTTTTGTTACTTAGTGGTAAGCATAAATTATGTTATAAATTGTCCTAGAATTAATATGAGGAAAAAAAATGAGTAAAATGAACCGTGAAGATTATGGAGTTTATCCACCAAGGAGGAGAATAAACATTGTTATGCAGCATGGCGTGTCATTTGGTGCGGCACTTGCTATGGCTATTTCATTTAATATAAACCATTCTGTATTATGGGCAATCGTGCATGGCTTGTTTTCTTGGCTGTATGTGGTTTATTATTGTTTGATTTAGTTTTAGCATAATAAAAACGGATCATATATATACTGCTCGTAAATGAAGAGTTGGTAGACGAAGGTCAACTTCAAGAAGAGCTAGGAGTGTCAAAGTCGAGCAGCGGAGCGTACATTAGTACGTGAGCAGCGGAGATCTTTAGACACGACGACGCCAATTCTTGAAGTTCACCGAGTATACTCTTCTGCTTTGAAGAATTGGTTCTTGCAAATACTTATGGGAGATTCGTGTGCTTACGTACTTCATATACTGCTTGCGTTCGTTCACTCCTTGTTTATTGTCTCCATTCTCCAAATCATTTGAGTATATAAGACGCTAAGATTATAGAATTTTATGGATATAAAAACATAATGATTAACAATAAATTAGTACGTAACTATACTTCTGCTTTATTTGATAATGCATTGGCAAGTAGCTTGGAAGATAAAATATTACAGCAGATTACCATTATTAATCAATTTATCGAGGATAATCCGCAAATCAAGGCTGTTATATTTTCTCCGATAGTAAAGGATATTGACAAATGTAAAATAATTGAGTTAATTACAGAAACCTTTAATATCGAATCTATAGTTAAGCGGTTTTTGTTAATATTACTAAGGCATTCACGTATGCCTATTTTATCAAACATAATAGTATTATACCAACAACTACTTAATAACAGCAGAAATATTAAAATGGTAAAAGTAACTTCTTCTAAATCTTTGCAAACTAGAGAGAAAGAATGGTTAACAAAATATTTAGCAGATGAGTTTCAGCAGAAGGTTGTCATAAATTTCCACCGAAATCAGTCAATTATTGGTGGTATTGTGGTGCAATATGATAGCATAGTTAGGGACTATTCTATTGTTGGAATGTTAGAAAAAATAACGAAAACCTTGAAAGCTACAAAGGTAGGTTAAATAAATTTTATATGAGGAATAACTATGGGGTCTACCCAACAATTAAAGGCTGTCGAACTTGCTGAAATATTAAAAAAAGAAATTGCTAACATTGATCAGCTTAGCGATTTACGAGAAGTAGGGCAGGTTGTAACAGTTGGTGATGGTATAGCTAGGGTATATGGTATCGATAATGTGGAAGCTGGCGAGGTAGTTGAGTTTGCGTCAGGAGTAAAAGGTCTAGCTCTTAATCTTGAAACAGACTCTGTAAGTATTGTATTAATTGCTAGTGATCGAGAAGTCAAACAAGGTGATACGGTAAAAAGAACTGGAAAGATTTTACAAGTACCAGTTGGTAAGTCGTTGCTTGGTAGGGTCGTTGATGGTATGGCAAATCCTATTGATGGTAAAGGCGAGATTATAACTGATACATATAGGAATATAGAGGAAAAAGCTCCGGGGATAATTGTTAGAAAAAGTGTTACAGAGCCGGTGCAAACGGGCATTAAAGTAATTGATGCCCTAATTCCTATTGGTAGAGGTCAGAGGGAGTTAATTATTGGTGACAGGCAAATAGGTAAAACCGCTATTGTTATCGATACTATTATTAACCAAAAACAAGCTCATCTTGACGGTGATGAAAAAAATAAAATTTATTGTATTTATGTAGCTATTGGTCAAAAAAGATCGACTATTGCACAGGTAGTAAAAAGATTAGAAGACTCAGGAGCAATGGAATATACCACAGTTGTGGCAGCTACTGCCTCTGATCCTGTTGCGTTACAATATGTTGCTCCTTACACTGGTTGTAGTATTGGTGAGTATTTTCGTGATAATGGTATGCATGCACTAGTTATTTACGATGATTTAAGTAAACATGCTGTTGCTTATAGACAAATCTCACTACTACTTAGAAGACCGCCGGGACGTGAAGCTTATCCAGGAGATGTATTTTATCTACATTCTAGGTTACTTGAACGAGCAGCAAAAATGTCAGATGAATCTGGTGGTGGCTCTCTTACGGCTTTGCCAATTATTGAAACCCAAGCAGGTGATGTTTCCGCATATATTCCAACCAATATTATATCAATTACTGATGGACAGATTTTTTTAGAAAATGAGTTGTTCTATAAAGGTATCAGACCAGCGGTAAATATTGGTATATCCGTGAGTAGGGTAGGATCAGCAGCACAAGTAAAATCTATGAAGCAAGTGGCAGGAAGTGTGAAACTTGAGTTAGCACAATTTAGGGAATTAGCAGCTTTTTCTCAGTTTAGTTCAGACTTAGACGTTTCAACTAAA
Organism: Candidatus Tisiphia endosymbiont of Metellina segmentata; assembly: GCF_964030715.1. Classification (NCBI taxonomy): domain Bacteria; kingdom Pseudomonadati; phylum Pseudomonadota; class Alphaproteobacteria; order Rickettsiales; family Rickettsiaceae; genus Candidatus Tisiphia; species Candidatus Tisiphia endosymbiont of Metellina segmentata. The sequence continues at coordinate 1,071,636 of NZ_OZ034919.1, read as the reverse complement.
CAACTTATTTCACATGGTACAAAGCTTAGCGAAATATTGAAGCAGGATCAATATAGCCCTTTCCCTGTTGAGGAACAAGTGGTTAGTCTTTATGCTGGGGTAAAGAATTATCTTGATAGTATTCCTGTTGAACGAATAAAAGAATTTGAGCGTAGAATGCTACAAGAAATAAAACTGAGTGAAAACGATATTTTAGTATCTATTAGAGAGCAAGGACGAGTTACTGAAGAAATGGAACAAAAGTTAAAAATTTTCTTAGAAAATTTTGTGCAAAACTTTAACGCTTGTTCAGTAAGTTAAATCGACTTCAGGTTAAGATTAATTAGGTAGCTATGTCAGGTTTAAAACAGTTAAGATCTCGTATTAAGAGCATTACAACAACGCAAAAAATTACTAAGGCTATGCAGATAGTTTCGGCTACTAAGTTTACAAAAGCCAAAAACCAAGTTAAGGACTCAGAGGATTATATTGGGATTCTGCAGGATATAATGTCTAGTGTGGCATCTAGCAATAATTTACAGGATATGCCTCTCGAACAGAAAAAATTTTTTTCGGAAGAATTATTATACCAAGGTGACGTGAATAGACCTCTTGCAGAAGTAGAATTATGCAATAGGTCTAATATAAATAAGTTACATTTACTAATAGTAGTCACTTCCGAACGAGGTTTGTGCGGAGCTTTTAATTTTTTACTGTCCAAGCAGGTAAAATCTGATATTGCAAATTTGGAAAATGCTGGTAAACAAGTAAGGCTTATTATTATTGGCAAAAAGGGTTATGATGCATTTAAGGGGCAATATTCCCATTATATTGATAATTATTATGAGTTTCCAAAAGCTCATAATAATAATTTGTCATTTCAGGTCAAAGAAAAACTGATGGAGATGGTAGAGGATTCTAGAATTAGCAATTGTCAAATATATTTTAACAATTGTAAAAATGCTATGATACAGATTCCAACTAAAAAGCAAATATTGCCAATTGAAAAACAGCTATGTTCAAATGAGAAATATTTGAGCTATGAATATGAAGGTGAAGGACTTATTTTGCATATGATTAATCTTTATGTATCGGCTCAAATTAATTATGCTCTACTACAAAATAGAGCTAGCGAAGAAGGAGCTAGAATGACAGCAATGGATAATGCAACAAAAAATGCTAAGGAGCTTATTAATAAGTTAACACTAAAACTTAATAGATCTAGACAAGATCTGATTACTAAGGATTTGATAGAGATTATTGCAGGGGCAGAAGCCGTATAAAAAATAAATTAAGGTAAAATATGACAAAAACTATTGGCAAGATTGTGCAGATTATTTCAGCTGTAGTTGATGTGCAGTTTAGTAGTGATGGTAAATTGCCAAAAATTCTCAATGCACTTGAGTGCAATAATAATGGAGAGAAAGTGATACTAGAAGTATCACAGCATATAGGAGACGATATTGCTAGATGTATATCTATGGGACCAACAGAAGGGTTAGTAAGAGGGCAAGAAGTAATAGATACAGGTGAGACTATTAAGATACCTGTCGGTATTGGCACACTCGGACGCATAATAAATGTGGTTGGTGTACCAATTGATGAAAGAGGTAAGATTGATTCAACTGACTTTGCTTCAATTTACAAACCAGCTCCAAGTTTTGTTGAACAATCAACTGAAAGAAACATTTTGGTTACAGGGATTAAGGTCATTGATCTTTTAGCTCCTTATTCAAAAGGAGGAAAAATTGGGTTATTTGGTGGTGCTGGGGTAGGAAAGACAGTGTTAATTATGGAACTTATTAATAATATAGCAAAAGCACATGGGGGATATACGGTTTTTGCAGGAGTTGGGGAACGGACTAGAGAAGGTAACGACCTTTATCACGAAATGATTGACTCTGGGGTAATTGATTTAAAAAATCCCAAAAAATCTAAAGTAGCTCTTGTTTATGGGCAAATGAACGAACCACCCGGGGCAAGAGCTAGAGTTGCTTTAAGTGGTCTTACTATAGCCGAAAGTTTCAGGGATTTAGATGGAGGACAGGATGTCTTGTTTTTTGTCGATAACATTTTTCGCTTTACTCAAGCTGGTTCTGAGGTATCAGCCCTTTTAGGAAGAATACCTTCAGCAGTTGGTTATCAACCAACACTGGCAACAGATATGGGAGAGTTGCAAGAGCGTATTACTTCAACAAAGCTTGGATCAATTACCTCTGTGCAGGCTATTTATGTGCCAGCAGATGACCTAACTGATCCTGCTCCTGCTGCCTCTTTTACCCATTTGGATGCGACTACCGTACTTAGTCGACAAATTGCTGAGCTTGGTATTTACCCGGCAGTAGATCCACTTGATAGTAGTTCACAATTACTAAATCCGGCAATTGTTGGAGAGAAACATTATTCGGTTGCTCGTGAGGTACAAAAAGTTTTGCAGACATATAAGTCTCTGCAAGATATAATTGCCATTCTAGGAATGGATGAGTTATCGGAAGCAGATAAATTAACCGTTACTAGGGCAAGGAAAATTCAACGCTTTTTATCTCAACCTTTCCATGTTGCCGAAGTGTTTACAGGTATAGCTGGAAAATTTGTCAGTTTAGCTGATACTATTGAAGGGTTTCATGGGTTGGTTTCTGGCAAATATGACTATTTACCAGAAGCTGCTTTTTATATGGTTGGTAGCATTGATGAAGCAGTAGAGAAAGGTGAAACACTTAAAGAAAAAGTGGCATAATGAATAAAACAATTAGAGTTAAAATTGTAACACCAGTGAATGTTGTGTTTGACATGGAAGCTCGGATGATAACAATGCCGGGAGAATTAGGAGAATTTGAGGTTTTACCAGGTCATGAGTTATTGATTGCAAATTTAAAAGATGGATTGACAAAAATTACAGTAGATAATTCTGTATTTAAGTACTTTATCTACTCAGGGTTAGCTGAGGTCACGTGGACAAATGTAAATATAGTAACAGAGTTTGCTGTTGATACTAGCAGTTTGCAACTATATGACATAATTAGAAAAATAGACTCTTTAAAAAAAGAAATAGACGAAGAAATTGATGATACAAAAATTGATATTATTAAATTGGATATTGCTAGATATGAATCTTTGCTAGCTCATATTTAAAGAATTAAACAATTCTTCAAAGCAGAAGAGTATATAACATCATAGTACACATTTTTCTATAATCGTCATAGCAAGGCTCTTTAGATGCCGTGGCGATTCAGGTAAACAGCGAAGCTGTTTTTTTAGAGTAACGCTTCGCGTATCCTAGATTGCCGCGTCGCCGCTTTTTCGCGACTCCTCGCTAATAGACGATCAGCAGCCATTTTAATAGTGGTTATATAAAAGATGTAGATACTATAGATATAACATCCTTCTAGGCTATTTTCTTAGATACCAGCCGGGGCCTTACGCCTGAGATGATATCAAAAGTGCATGGATGATACCCTAGGCTATTAAACCGATGTCTTACATCTATACTTGAGGTTAATGATGATAAAGTGTACTCGTAAAATTGAATTTGATGCAGGTCATAGAGTTGTTGGACATGAGAATAAGTGTCAATTTCTACATGGTCATCGTTATGTCCTTGAAGTTACAGTGGAATCAAATGTTACTGATAATCTTGGTATGGTTATAGATTTTGGTTACATGAAGTCAATAATACAAAAGTGGATAGATGATAATTTTGATCATAATATTATATTACACCAAAATGATAGAGAAATGGGGGATAGAATATGTGACTGGACTGGTCAAAAAATATATTATATGCAGGAAAATCCAACTGCAGAAAATATAGCGCTATACTTAAAATTGAATATTTTACCAAAATTATTTACTAATAGTTCTTTTATTATTACAAAAGTCAAATTATTTGAAACACCTAATTGCTTTGTTGAGGTATAAGTGGTACAAAGATGTTGTGTGATTTTAACTACGACCAATGACCAGCAGGTGGTAGATAAAATAACAACTAGCTTATTGGAAGAAAATCTAGCTGCTTGTATACAAGTAGATAATATAGTCAGCTATTTTAAATGGGAAGGCAAGATATCTTCTGTGCTAGAATATCGTATTGTGATAAAGGCTAAGTCTGATAACTACAATACAATAGAAAAGGTGATTACTGATATACATAATTATGATCTTCCGCAAATAATAAAGCTCGACATTCAAGATGGGCTGTCTAGCTATTTAAATTGGGTAACTCAAAGTATCTAATTTTAAGAGAGTGTTTATTAGAGCTAAGATTTACTCAAACTATATAGTCCACTGCTTCCTGAGTTTAAGTCAGCGATGTTATATTCTTCTGCTTTGAAGAATTGTTTTTTGAAAATATCATGGATTCGCATGCGTAATTATACTATATGTACACCTAGCATGCTCACCATTCATTTTCAAATCCAATTCTTCAAATCATTTGAGTATATCTAGAATTCCAAAGTTGGTGTCATCCTGAACACAAGTGGATATTATCTTGAATTTATTTCAGGATGACGTCGGATCAAAACACTCTTTAAATTAATTAAGTAGAACAATGAAATTATGGAAAAAAGTTACCTTGGGATTAATCCTAGGTATAATGTTTGGTATATATTTTCCTGAATATGTATCTTATATAAAACCGGTAGGAGATATTTTTTTGCGTTTGATCAAAATGATTATTGCTCCTTTAATATTTTTTAGTTTAGTAGCAGGCATAACTAGTATGAGTGACCCTACTTCTCTTGGCAGAGTAGGAATAAAGGCTGTTACTGCTTTTTTAGGAACTACTTTTTTTGCCGTAGTTTTTGGTCTTACAGTTGCTCTTGTATTAAAGCCAGGTCATGGTGTTCATATTAACTTTGATGTTGCCTCAAATATTTCACAAGAGAAATCCTTTAATATGATTGATTTTTTTGTGAATATTGTGCCTGATAATGTCGTAGGAGCTTTTGCCAATTCTAATGTTTTACAAATTGTATTCTTTGCAATATTTTCTGGACTTATACTAAATAAAATGGGAACTAGTGCTGCACCTGTTAAAGATTTATTTCATAGATTATCAAAAATGGTATTAAAAATGATCTCAATGATCATTCAACTTTCTCCATATGGTGCATTTGCTTTAACGGCTTGGGTAGTCGGTACGCAAGGTTTTGATGTAATGATTAGTTTATCAAAATTAGTTGCTGCCGTAGTGATTGCCATGATATGTCAATATGGTATTTTTGGTGCGTTAATTTATGTATTTTGTCGAATGTCACCATTACCTTTTTATAAAAAGAGTTTGGAATACCAAATACTTGCCTTTTCTACTTCTAGTAGTAAGGCAACACTTGCCACCACTATGCAAGTTTGTCGTGAACGTCTAGGCATCTCTGAATCTAGCACTTCTTTTGTATTACCACTTGGTGCATCGATAAATATGGATGGGTTTGCAATAAATTTATCTCTTACTACCATATTTTTTGCCCAAATGATGGGTGTAGATTTAGCATTACATGATTATTTAGTCATTATTATTACCTCAACTCTTGGATCTATAGGTGGTGCTGGTATTCCAGGAGCCTCTTTAATAATGCTACCTATGGTTCTGTCTTCAATCCATTTACCGATTGAAGGTGTTGCTATAATTGCTGGAATTGATAGGATATTAGATATGTTACGTACCACCATTAATATTACAGGTGATGCAACAATTACCTTGATTATCGATAATAGTGAAGGTACTCTAGATAAAGATACATATAATTCGGTGTAAAATATTAGCATTTTGGTATTAGTGGGCAATAAAAATATGATATAGTAGTATAGTTAACCTAGACTATACATTACTCCTAATAGGGTTAGCTATATGATAAAATGAGGATATATGAAAGTAGAAGATGTTGAATTAAAAATAGGTGATAAGTCTTTTAATTTACCAATAAAAAAAGCATCGATTGGTCAAGATGTTATTGATGTTAGCGGTATATATTCATTAACAGGCTATTTCACTTATGACCCTGGTTTTATGTCTACAGCAGCTTGTAAATCTGCAATGACGTACATAGATGGGGATCAAGGGATATTAAGACATCGGGGATATGATATTAAAACGTTAGCAGAAAAAAGTAATTTCTTAGAAGTCGCCTATTTACTGTTAAATGGTGAATTACCAACCACTAATCAGTATAAATCTTTTTCTCAGAAAATTACTAATCACTCGCTGGTTAATGAGCAGCTTAGAAGTTTATTTATGGCTTTCCGTCACTCAGCTCATCCTATGGCAATTATGTTGGCTGTGGTAGGATCTTTATCTGCATTTTATCCAAGTTTTTTAAATGTAGAAGAAAATGAACGCGAGTTAGCTGCTATTAGAATGATTGCAAAAATGCCAACTATTGCAGCAATGGCATATAAATATTCAATAGGCCAGCCTTTTATATATCCTGATAATAGTTTAGATTTTACTGAAAATTTTCTCCATATGATGTTTGCGACGCCTTGTGAAAAATATAAGGTAAACCAAGTAGTAAAGAACGCCTTAGATAAAATATTTATTCTCCATGCTGACCATGAGCAAAATGCTTCCACTTCAACAGTACGTTTAGCCGGATCATCCGGTGCTAACCCGTTTGCCTGTATCAGTACTGGCATAGCGTCTTTATGGGGACCAGCACATGGCGGAGCAAATGAGGCAGTAATTAATATGCTGAAAGAGATTGGGACAATAGACCGTATTCCACAATATATTGCAAGAGCAAAAGATAAAAATGATTCTTTCCGCTTAATGGGCTTTGGTCACCGAGTCTATAAAAATCATGATCCAAGAGCAGTTGTACTTAGAGAGACCTGCAAAGAAGTATTAGATGAATTAGGAGAAAATAATAACCCATTACTCCAAATCGCTACTGAGCTTGAAAAAATTGCTCTCAATGACCAATATTTTATAGATCGTAAGCTTTATCCAAACGTTGATTTTTATTCTGGTATTATTTATCAAGCTATGGGGATACCATCACAGATGTTTACAGTGCTTTTTGCTATAGCAAGAACTGTTGGTTGGATGGGACAATGGAAAGAGATGCATGAAGATCCTGAACAAAAAATTAGCAGACCTCGGCAATTATATACTGGGTATGTACAAAGAGAATTTATTCCTTTTGATAAAAGATAATTATAGTAAAATCCTATATAGTCGATCCGTCAAAAAGGCTGTAGACATAAGAGATAATACATGTTCGTGGTCAAAAATCACATCAAAATCCATAAGATTTTCACCTTATTTTGTTCAAAACCTTATGGATTTTCAAAATTTTTAAGTCTACTCACTAACAATGCTTGTTATTCCTAGCTAAAGTCGGGAATCTAAAATGGTTTCCAAAAAGCCCTGAGGTACTATAGGTTCCGCACCGAAGCAGGAATGACACCTCTTGCGTTTAAATATAGTAGATGTTGTGTTTTTAGACTTTTGAAGGATTGACTATTTAACTATTATATTCTGCCAATAGATTAATTGACTCCTCTACACCTGCAAGAGCAACATCGCCGTTACTGTTTTGTCTGTCATTAGTATTTAGATTTTCAGGAGTACTGACGAGATTTGAAGCATCATGACAAGCTAAACTATAGTTTAGCTCAAAACCATTCAAATTTCTTAAAGAATCATATAACATTGAAAACGAATTTGCCTGTGCACAAGCACATAACCACTCTCTTGTGTCAACATCTGAATCACTGATGGCTTGCCCTAGGGTTTTAAGGAATTTATTGCAGTCATCAGATGTTTTATGCTGTAATAGACTTAATACCAACTCAAATACTGCACATTCATGCAAATTTTCATTTACTTGCTTTAAATTATAGTCATCGAAAGACCGTAAGATAAGACCGTAACACCTAGAAAAACTACCTGCGTTTATTGCATCCAGCAAATCACCACTAACAGCTGAAAACAACTTCTTTGAATTATTTTTTTTACTGGTTTTAAAATTTTCTAAGTCTAGTATTGTTAACATGATATCTTTTAAAATAAAATTATGAAACTAATTGCACCATTAACATGATTGGTAACATAATTAGTAAAAAGCAATTTTGCAAGTATTATCTCCCTGGAATATATGCTCAGGTAGAACTTCAAGAATTGGCGTTCCCGCGACCAAAGATCGAAGCTGATCCGTTACTCATGTACGCTACGCCGCTCGACTTTGCTACTGCCTAGCTCTTCTTGAAGTTATACTATCGTCTACCAACTCTTCATTTACGAGCAGTATACCATAATCAAGAAGGTAAATATGACAGTTATTTCACTTCGCCTTTTCATCTCCAGGTAATACATAACTTGGTCCTTGCCAACTTGATGAAAAATCAAATTCTCTATATGGTTGGTCGAGTTTCACTGGCTCATATACTACTTTTGCAAGATTCTCATCATATTTAACCTGCACGTAACCCGTTAATGGGAAGTCTTTTCTGAGAGGATGACCGACAAAATCATAATCTGTTAGAATACGACGATTATCATGACTACCACCAAAAATTACTCCAAACATATCATATGCTTCGCGTTCATACCAGCAAGCAGCACTAAATATTTTGGTAACTGAGGGGATTATGTCATGTTCTCCAGCCTCAATTTTTACTAATATACGTTTATTTAATTTAAGACTCAGTAAATTATACACTATCTCAAACCGATTAGAGCGGTTTAGGAAATCAGCAGCAAACAAATCTGTCAACACAGTAAAACGTAAATCCTCAGATTCCTTAATTGCCGATAGAAATGGTAGCAAACTTTCTATACCAGCTTTATAGCTGGTAAAATGTATATTCAAATCATTTTCAGGCAAAGCAGTTATTTCAAGATTCTGATTTTTTATTAAGTCGTCAATGATATTTTCCATTGTCACCTTCTCTAAATCTAGTAGTTCTTCTAATTTTCTTTTGTAACTGCATTAAACCATAAATCAAAGCTTCAGCAGTTGGAGGGCAGCCTGGCACGTATACGTCTACTGGAACAATCTGATCACAGCCACGTACTACTGAGTATGAATAGTGATAATAACCACCACCATTGGCACAACTTCCCATTGACAGAACCCATTTAGGTTCAGTCATTTGGTCATAAACTTTTCTAAGAGCTGGAGCCATCTTATTTGTTAATGTCCCTGCAACTATCATTAAATCAGATTGACGTGGGCTGGGTCTAAATAACATGCCAAAACGATCCATATCATAGCGGCTAGCAGCAGCTTGCATCATTTCTACTGCACAACATGCAAGACCAAAACTCATGGGCCAAAGTGAATTAGATCTAGCCCAACCTATCAAATCATCGAGTTTAGTTATAAGGAATCCTCGATTTGAAATTTCTTCTTCAAGGAGCTTATCTTGATCATATAGATCTATCTTTGCTTGCATGTCATTACTCCCAGTCTAAAGCTCCTTTTTTCCATTCATATACAAAACCGATGGTAAGTACCAATAAGAAAAACATCATTGAGAAGAAACCAAATTTACCAATTTGTCCAAGCGTAATAGCCCATGGCACCAAAAAAGTTATTTCTAGATCAAAAATAATAAATAAAATAGCTACTAGATAAAAACGTACATCAAATTTGCTTCTAGCATCACCAAAAGGTTCAAATCCGCATTCATAACTATCCAACTTAGCCTTATTATATTTTTGAGGAGCTAAAAGCCTTGGCAATGTAACTATTACCAATGACAAAACTGATGCTATACCAAAAAACACAGCTATAGGCAAGTATTCCTGTAAAATATTAGATGTTTCCAACATTAGTAATTGTACTCCTGTGATTTTGAAAGAAGTAACTTAAACAAAATCATCGCTCCAAAAGAGCTGCAAACCCACCATATTTGCCAAATGTTAAATGAAATCATACCTATTATGTAATAATTTATAAAGCAAGCATAGGCAACTGACTTGTAATTTAACGTATCTATACTCTTCTGCTTTGAAGAATTGGTTTCGTAAAACTGCGGGGTATTCGCGTACTCACGTACTTCATGTACGCCTAGTCCGCTCACCCCTTGTCTTGCGTTCCAATTCTCCAAATCATTTGAGTATACACCTATTTTTTTGTTATTTTCAGTCGTTCGATTCATCTTACCACTTTTAGAAGACTGCACTAAGGATATATTACTAATTTTTTGAATATATTTGTAAATTAAAGATAAAAATAATATCAAACCTATTAAGCCCGTTTCCAATAAAATTTGCATTATATTATTATGTGGGTGTAGAGGAAGGGGAGACCACGTCCACTGATTATAGCTAATCATTTGTTTCTCATCAATTTTAAAATTTCTTGATGAAGCAAATCCATGACCTAAAATTGGTTTCTTGATAATTTGCTTGGCAACAAAGTGCCAAATAAATACACGGTGCTTAGCAGAGTCTGGTAGAAACTTGGCATAGTGATCTGAGGCATAATGTGGTTGTATTTTATATGCAATTATCGGCATCAATATTGAACCAGATATCATAGCAAGGGTAAATAATTTCAAAAAAACAGATTGCAGTGATTTGGTTACTAACAGCCTATTTGTTAAAAATACTAATCCAGCTACGGTAAATGCTAAAAAGCTTGCAAGGCTATCTGAGATATAGAGCAAATAAAAAATTATCAGGTAATATATTAGTGCTAATAAATATCTATGATATGATATAATTATAGCTATAGCTACCCATGAAAGAACTGATAATAAAGAACACCCACGATCAAGAGTGAATAAAAAGAATTGATTTGAAGATTTTGGCTGAAAAACAGTACGGAAAGCCCTTGTTATAATACCGTGAGATGCGTATTCTATAAAAAACAAAGCAATTGCTGCTATTATTCCTATAATAAAGTATATTTTTATTTTACTTATATTTATGGATAATTTGTCAATATTGCTATTTACGATAAATCCTATTAGAACAATTAAACAAACCTGTAGATAGTTAAGTAAAGAGGAGGGGTAATTAGGTGAATAAAAATTTGTTATAAGACACCAAAGACAAAATAGTAATTCCAGTTTCCAATTGGATAACAAAGTTTTTTTAATAGTGGCGTATTTAAAATGAATAAAGATTTTATCTCGCAAAGCAATTAATATAGTTAATAACAACAGAGGAACTGTTACTGCAGCAGAAAAACCAGAAATCAATCCAACTACTGGAAATAGCATTACTAAAATGTAAAACAGGGATTGGATCATTCTTAAATATCCTATAAACAATTTTTAGCAAAGATTTCATAAATAGGATGTTCAAAGGTGGAGACTGAGATACTTGACGAGATAATCCATCCTTGGAAAATTAACATAGCATCCTCATCAATTTTATGCTCTGTAATGGTTAATAGCATGTAATTATCCTCATTGTAAGGATCAAGATTTTTAATACATTTATGAAGTTTAATTTGAATATTACCAAAATATTGTGGTTCATTAGGCTTTAATACCAGCTCCTTTGATGTTGCTGTGATTTTATTTAAAGCAATAACCTTACCAATACTGTAAGTTTTTAATTCTGAATGTTCAACATTATTTTGTATATTAGGTAAGTTATTAGAATCAGCAACATGCTCAGTAAAATTATGATTTTTTAATTCATTACTTTCATCTGTAGTATCAAGGAATTCCATATTTTGGGTAGTATCTTCAGCTTGTCCATAAGAAGAAAGAATACATAAAAACCCCATTATACTAGCAAATATAAGGTGCTTCATCAATTTCTGCAACATGCGAAAATAACAATTCTTTAAGTTATAATTTGCCCCAATTCGGGATAAGAATTAACTAATTCTTATCTCGAATGGGCTTTAATATTATGGATTGCCACACTCATGTTCGCTCGCTAATAGACATATACGTCTATTAGCGAGGAGACCGTAGGTCGACGAAGCAATCTATAATTTCACCGAATTTGGACTGTGCTGAATTATACTAGCATGCAGCAAAATTGTATATATAAAATTTTATGATAGTGTAATTCATCGCTAGTAGTTTAAAATAAGTAAAACTTTAGTAATATTTTTATTGTAATTTATTTTTCTATACTCCATATTGGTAGGATCACTACATAAAGATCAAATGAAAACTAAAAATATTTAAATTTTTGGTTAGTTATTTGTTTTCTTATGAATCAATATCACTAGAGTAAGCCTTAATGCAAGCTATTATCCGCCTTATATTAACAAACCCAAAAATTAACTCTAAATTTAGAACTGGTTTTTCGTACTTTTCTATATTCATTTTTATGGGGTTTGCTACTTTTGTATCTTTATCGATCAATAAGTTTGTTAGTGATACTATGTCAATGACCATAGCAGAGCCAGAGATACTTGAGTCTTCAGAAGAACTGTCAAATGAAATTTCCCAAATTATAACAGTCAAAAAAGGTGATACATTAAAGGCAATACTTTTGCATCAACAAATTCCAAATAAAGAAATAACCCAAATTATAAAAATAGCAAAAGATAAAAATATTGAATCTTCTCTGAAGATAGGGCAGCAACTGGTTTTCGATTACGAAATAAAGATTATTGAACAAGATGATGAAGACCTTGCTGCTGAATCACGTACATTAAATAAACTGACTATAGCGTATGATAAAGTCAAATCTTTAGAAATTATTAGAGAAGGTGAAGATTTCCTTGCAAGAGACGTAACCAAAGTTTTCAATAAGCTATTAACTAAATCGTCGGTAGTTATTAATTCAAACTTTATGTCAGCTTTAAAATCGTTAGGGTTATCGAGTAATAGTATAATTGAAATGATCAACTCATATAGTTATCAAATTGATTTTCAACGTCAAATTAAGAGTGGTGACACTGTAACTGTTATAACCGAAAAATTTGTTACCGAGGATGGTAAATTTTCTCATCATGGTAAGGTTTTATATGTATCACTTAATTTATCTGGTAAGGAATATAATATTTTTCGATATTCTCCAAATAATGCACAAAATAATCATGATTTCTTTTCTGAGGATGGTAAAAGTGTCAAAAGAAGTTTGCTTAGAACACCTGTTAAATTAGTTAGAGTTTCTTCTCATTATGGTAATAGACATCATCCTACTTTAGGCTATACTAAAATGCACAAAGGTGTTGATTTTGCTGCTCCAACTGGTACGCCGATTTATGCTGCAGGTAATGGGGTGATAACTGAAATAGGATGGAAATCTGGCTACGGAAAATTTATACAGATTAAACATAGTCAAAATCTATCAACTGCTTATGCTCATGCTTCTAATTTTTCTAAAAATCTTAAGCTAGGAAGTATAGTTAAACAAGGTCAAGTTATTGCGTATGTTGGTAGTACTGGTAGAACTACTGGACCACATTTACATTATGAAGTTAAAATAGGTGGTAAGAACATAAACCCTATGCACGTTAAATCTACTCCAGGCATAGAACTTGCTGGCAAGCAATTAGCAAAATTTAAACAATTTAAAAGTAATGTAAGGTCTTTAAGTAATGAGCTTGATAATAAGTCAGAGATTGCTGAAAATTCAGCAACAAAATTTTTGAAATCTTAAGGAGTTAATATACTTCTCGTAAATGAAGAGTTGGTAGACGAAGGTCAACTTCAAGAAGAGCTAGGAGTGTCAAAGTCGAGCAGCGGAGCGTACATTAGTACGTGAGCAGCGGAGATCTTTAGACACGACGACGCCAATTCTTGAAGTTCACCGAGTATACTTCTCGTTTCTTATTATTTCATCAAGTGTGATAAAGAAAAAACCCTTGATGAGTTTAGAAAAAATACAATCTTACTAAATTATTTGAGTAATTTTTAGTCAAAATGCAGCTCAGTAATGCAAATAGTAAACATAAGTAACAAGGTAAGCCTAAAAATTATGTCATCGTTTCTTTCACAAAAACATAAGAAGATAGGTATAGTTGGTTTGGGTAAGACTGGTATAGCCGCTTGGGAAGTACTGAATAAAGTAGCTAAAGTAATTTGCTATGATCAAGCAAAGAGTAGTCGGGATGCTTTTACCAAAATCTATGGGAGTGATAGTCTTGTTAGCTTATCTGATCTGCAGTGGCAAAATCTTGATAAGATTCTACTGAGTCCAGGTATTCCTTTGTCTCATGACATTGTTACAATGGCTAATTCTTATAATATACCGATAACTTCAGATATAGATCTGTTATTTGAGGAAGTTAGGTTAAGAGAGGCTGAGGCAGCTAATTTCATTGGCATAACTGGTACTAATGGTAAGAGTACTACCACTGCTTTAACCGGTCATATTTTACAATCTTGTGGTTTTGATTATCAAGTTGGAGGAAATATAGGTTTTCCTGTTTTGGCTATGAGGTTAGATAGTAAAGGATATGTATTGGAGCTATCCTCATTCCAATTAGATTTATTAAACAGTTTTAAAGCCAAAATTGTGGTGCTTCTTAATATCACGCAAGATCATTTAGACCGACATAATAATATGCAAGGCTATATTGCTGCTAAAAAAAAGATCTTTGATCGAATAGATAAAGATTCATTTGCTATAATTAGTGTTGATAATGAAATTACCAAGAATATTTCTCTAGAATTACAAAAGGAAAATAGAACAAATGTAGTACCAATCTCTACTTATGAAATTCTTAATAAAGGAGTATCAATTTGTAATAATATTATTTATGACAATATTTTTGAACCTATTACTATTAATTTCCATAATAATAACTATCTACAAGGTATACATAATCAAGAAAATATTGCCGCTAGCTATGCAGCTTGTCGAATTATAGGGGCAAGACCAGAACAAATAATTGCCGCTATCGGGCTATTTAAGGGGTTACCACATAGAATGCAATATGTTGGTACAATATACTCAAATGATTTGGAGAATGGGGACAATAAACAAGGGGTGAGCGGACTAGGCGTACATGAAGTACGTGAGTACGCGAATACCCCGCAGTTTTGCGAAACCAATTCTTCAAAGCAGGAGAGTATACAAGGAATAAATTTTTATAACGATAGTAAGGCTACCAATGGTATTGCTGCTTCTAAATCCATCTCATCGCTTGATAATATATATTGGTTAGCTGGGGGGATAGCAAAAGAAGGAGGAATAACAAATTTAGAGCCATGGTTTAATAAAATTCATAAGGCTTATCTTTTTGGTCAAGATAAAGAGCTTTTTGCATCGTCACTTAAGGGCAAGGTAGATTTCCAAATTTGTCAAGATTTAACAGAGGCTTTTAATTCTGCCTTTAGAGATGCAATGGAGGATATAGGGGGTATAAAGAATATTCTGCTAGCCCCAGCTTGTGCTTCCTACGATCAATTTAAAAATTTTGAAGAACGCGGAGAATTATTTATTAAATTATATAATATTATTGCTACCCATGATCAAAGATAATCATAATAATGAATTGTCTAACAACTATATAAAATGGTGGTGGCGTAGTATTGACCAGCAAATGATTATTGCTTTAGTAATCCTATTTGTGTTTAGTATAATGTTGGTTACTACATCAGGATCAGCAGTAGCAAATAGAATTGGACTTAATGAGTATTATTTTGCATCTAGACAATTATTCTACCTTGCTAGTGCTTTGTTACTAATCATTTTTTTTTCTTTTTTCTCAAGAAAATGGTTAAAGAGATTCTCAATTCTAGGGTTTATTGGTAGTATATTATTATTAATTTTAGTTAGATTTTATGGTTATGAGGTTAAGGGGGCTACTCGTTGGATTAATATTCTAGGTCTCTCTGTACAACCTTCAGAATTTGTAAAACCATTTTTTGCAGTGGTGGCAGGCTGGATATTATCGCTGAAATTTGAAGATGAATTTCCAAGTTTTTCTATTTGCATAAGTCTTTATAGTATCGTTGCTTTATTATTAATTATCCAGCCAGATTTTGGTATGTTAGTGATGGTGACTGCTGTTTTTGGTATTCAACTTTTTATTGCTGGTATGCCGATATTTTGGATTATACTTGCTGCTTTTATGTTGGTATTTGGGGTTACAGCAGCTTACTTTTGGCTTCCTCATGTAACAAAAAGGATTAATAGTTTCTTGGATCCTGATAGTAGTAGTAATTACCAAGTTGGTAAGTCAATCAGGGCGTTTGAGCATGGAGGTTTATACGGTCGTGGTCCTGGTGAAGGGGCGGTAAAACAAGTATTGCCGGATTCGCATACTGATTTTATCTTTGCTGTTGCTGGTGAAGAATTTGGGGCAATTATTTGCTTAATCATTGTAGGGATATTTGCTTTTATAGTTATTCGTAGTTTACTTAAACTTATTAATGAAGAAGATAAATTTATTCAATTAGCAGCAAGTGGTATTATTTCCCAAATAGGGTTACAAGCAATTATTAATATTGGTGTAACCTTGAATTTATTGCCAACCAAAGGTATGACGTTACCCTTTATTAGTTATGGTGGTTCTTCAACTCTTGCTATAGCCATTGCTACGGGGATGCTGCTTGGTTTTACCAAACATAAAACCTCTCTTAGTAAGTATAAAATTCAAGATATTGACATATGAAGAATAGACTTCTTGCAGAATTCGCTTCTGCTGAGGAATTTAAAGAAGCCACGGAACGCAGAACCGCAGCGTACTCTAGTGTACGTGAGGATTCGAGTACCGGAGCGACGAATAAATTACCAGCAGAAGTAGAATTATGCAAGAAGTCTAATATAATTGTTGCTGGGGGTGGTACAGCTGGTCATTTGTTTCCCGCTATTGCTTTAGGTGAAGAATTAATGCAGCGTGGGTATGAGTTGCACCTTATCACCGATGTTAGATGCCAAAAATATTTAACTGAAGATTTAAAGCTTATACCACATATAATAAATTTTAGATTAGCACCTAAAGGGTTAATTAATAGGTTTAAGTTATTGATTTCTTTGTTATTTGTAACTTTTAAGATGTTATTACTATTAGTGAAGATTAAACCATATGCTATAATTGGGTTTGGTGGCTATCCGACTTTTCCTCCATTGCTCGCTGCAGTATTTTTACGTATTCCTATCATAGTTTATGAACAAAATTGCTTTATTGGTAAAGCTAATAGATTTTTCTTAAAATATGCTAGGAAAGTTGCTCTTACATATGATGAAACTAAAAATTATAATATTCTTGATAAGAATAAGAAATTGGTTATAGGAAATATAGTACGGGAAAATGTTAAAAACCTGAAAGTTAGGGAAAATTTTAATAATGATACTTTCCGAATATTTATTTTTGGAGGAAGCCAAGGAGCAAAGGTTTTTTCTACTTTAATACCTGAAGCTATTCAGATATTAGTGCAATCAAATCCTGATATTAAATTGCATATTACCCAACAAGCTTCCTTAGAAGATCATGATAATATTGCGAAAATTTATGCTCAGTTGAAAATTCCATATAAATTAGCAGATTTTTTTTATGATATGGAACAGCAATATGCGAGTCAAGAATTAGTAATATCAAGAGCTGGGGCATCGACTATTTCTGAGCTTTGTTATGTAGGATTGCCGGCGATTTTTATTCCACTACCTTCAGCTAGCGAAAACCATCAATTCTATAATGCCAAGGCTCTAGAAGATAGTGGGGCAGGGTGGTGTTTTGAACAAAGTACAATCACAGCAGAAAAATTAGCCGATAAAATCTTAGTGCTGGTAAAAAATCGTGATATACTAAAAAAAACATCTATTGAGTTATTAAAAAGGAAGAATGATGGTAGTAAGGTTTTAGCTGATGCAGTAGAAGAAATAATAAGCTGACTTTTTAATTCAGTTGAGGGAATTGCTTCTTGCAACTTTAATAATTCTGTGTCATTAATTATGGCTTATTAAAAAATTATCGGATTGCTTTATGTTAAGGAAAACTATTATTACAGTTTTGGGATTGTTCCTACTTTCAGGTTGTACTGATGGTTTTAGAGGATATTTTAAAAAATCTGCTAATAATAAAATTATAGATACAAAAGGTTTTGAAGGTGGTAAGCGACCGCCTCTTTATAATAAGAAGTATATATCAATGGCAAAAAGGAACGTCACGGAAGAAAATTTTGATGACGATGAGGAAGATTTACTTAGTGAAGCTGATACGGAAACAATTAATCCAACTTTAAGAAATCGTCAGATGTATCTTAAGATGGTAAAACAGGATGCAGATCGCAAAAGAAGGCAGAAGTTAAATCAAGATAAAGATTATCCTTCATTGAACTTAGCAAGTGATAGGGTAAAAAAGCGAAATAGTGATGAGGAAAACAGTAAGTTGCACAAAGAGCTAGAGCAAATTAAAGCTATGCTGCATGAAACTAAAAAAGATTTAGAAAAGTATAGTTGTCCTGCGGGGAAAAATGTTAAAACACAAAGTGCTGATATGTTACCAATAGAAACAGATAGTCATAAAACAATTAAAAAGCTAGAAACTAATAAAACTAAGAGTGTGCTCAATAAATCAGAAATGAAAAGAAAATTTCTTAGTGAAGATTATGATGATATAAAGGTAAATGATCCTAATGGGGAAGTTGGTAAAAACGACACTAATAATAGAGTGAATAGTACTATTGTTAATGAACAAGAGAAATTTCAGTTACCGCCTCGTGCAATATAAATACAGATTATACTCGGTGAACTTCAAGAATTGGCAACTCGGGTTAATTATAGTTTAATTCTAGCCATTGTTGAATTTTATCACATACTCTTTGGTGTAAGAGTTGGTTTCTAACAATGCCACCATCCCCTACCTCGTTCTTTGCCACTTCAAATTGGGGCTTAATTAGAGCAACTAAACTACAATTATCTTTTGCCAAGCTAAATGCAGTGGGTAATATGGTGGTAAGGCTAATGAAACTAGCATCGCAAACGATCAGGTCTGGTGGTAAACTAATTTGCTCAATTGTTAAATACCGGGCATTAGTTCTTTCAATTACTGAAATTCTAGGATTATTACGTAGCTTATGATGTAGTTCACCATATCCTACATCTACTGCAAAAATCTTTTCAGCATTCCTACGGAGCAACACCTCAGTAAATCCACCAGTACTAGAGCCTATATCTAGACAGACTAGCCCTTGTGGGTCAATATTGAAATGGTCTAGAGCAGCAATTAACTTTAACGCCCCTCGTGATACATAATCATGTATCGGGCGTTTTATAATAATATCACGAGTATCAGTTGATATGCCAGTACCTGGTTTAGTATTTTGCTGCTGATTAACATATACTTTGCCTTGTATTATTAAGCTTCGTGCTACGTTAATATCATCAACTAATTGGCATTCTACCAAATGCTGGTCAAGTCTTATTTTTTTCATAAATCTTCATAGCAACTTAAACCTGAGTTCGATGTAATAGGTTTGATGTCATCCCCGTACAGGCTTTACCCGTGTGGATACTAGTATACTCGGTGAACTGCAAGAATTGGCGTTCTCGCGACCAAATATCTCCGCTCCTCATGTACTAGTTGTCACACTACTGGACAAAAAGGTTAGGTTGGTTGTACAAAGTGTAACTTAAACAATTTTATGATTAAGGAATCAAAAAATTGCTTAGAACGACTATAAGCTTGTTTAATTGATCTTATACCTAACTGTAGTACAGAATAACTCCTACATCCTAGCGTTTTCTTCATTTTTATCGGTTGCTCTTGCTCTCCAATTGCTCCTATTTTTATTGCCATTGCATATGCTATAAATAAACATTTTATAAAATACTCTATTTACTAGCTCTTGCAACCACGCCATCTCTTTTGTCCAGTAGTGTGACTAGTTGTACGCTCCAGTACTTGACACTGGTACTCCGAGTAGCAATTTAGTCTTGGGAAACTGTTTAGATTATACCCCTACCACCTGTACAATTTCCGTTTAAAAAAATACCAAGAATAATAAAGTACAAAAGTTCCAACAACGCTAAATGTAGAAAATAAAAAACCTTGTTCATCAGAAAGACCATAAGATATATATGAAGATAAAGCTCCAGAATACGCACCAATAGCACACATAGTTAAATATATTACAAGTGCGGTTCTAAAATCTTGTGTCTCAAATTTATTGGATAATATTAATATGTTACAAATAAAAATAGCACATAAACATACGCCAATTGTAGAAAGGAGATAGATATTACCTATTAAAGTTACCCCATAATTCGGTAAAAGAATAAAGCTGACTAAAAGGATAATTATCAATATTAAGTTAGCAAGATATTTATTGATTATTTTTAATAATAGAATAACAGGTGATATCAAGAAAAATATGCTTATAAGTGTAGAATGTGTAATAGATTCTATCTTTGATACAGGAAGATGTTTTTCCAATGCAAATTCTTCATAATACCACAATATATCGAAAGTAATGTAAGATACCATAAAGCCTGTTAGTATCTGTAATTCTATATTTTCTATTAAGAATGAAAACCTAGAAACTAAAGTTGTATTTTTATTAACACTCTCTCTTTGTAAGCAAGTTATAATAATGAAACTATAAAGTAATACGCATAATAATAACCCGTTTATGCCTGATACGAAAAAGTCGGTTAGTGAATTAACTGCAAAATACCCAGCTATCCATAACAAAGAAAAAATGATAAGAGAGAAATATTTGTAATTATTGGTAGATTCTATAATTTTTATGATAGTTATGGTTATATAAGTGTAGTATGCAGAGGCCATTACAATAAAATTGATTCTAAGGAGTGTGTAGTCCTGCATCATAATTATGTTTAATATACCTATTATAAGTATAACTAAACTAATAATGGTAGTTTTGTTATCACTGATTTTGTTAATTAATGGGGTTAAGAATAAACCAGCTATTATATAACCTAACATTTCGATTGATTCGATATGGTTTAGTTCCTCTCCAGATAAGCCTTTACTTAGCAGAAAACTTGGCATTATAATTGCATTGATGTAAGTGATACATGCAAAAAGAAATACGCTAAGAAACAATAGCAAAACTGTTTTGAAATGATTATTTTGGGTCATAAATAATTGTTTGCTAAACTAGATTACATCGTATATAAATTTTGTTAGTTGAGAGGCGTTTCAGAGGTTTTTATATAACCAAAAGTACATTATATCACTCATTATGATTTGTCTAATTAATTTGTTATTTTGACCATTAATAAAATATTATATAACCAAGTAGGTATAATAGTTCTCGATGTCATCCCCGCTTCACTGTAGAAGCCAAACAGCCTGAATAACTGTTAGGTATCATGGATTTCCGCTTTTAGCTAGGAATGATCAATGGCATAGTAATGTTATATCGAATTTAGGTTAAGTAGAGTTTTTTAGTTATTTGTTAGGTTAATGTACTTGTTAAATGTTTTCTCATTAAAACTTAATATTAAGTTTTAAATTTGTTATAATATTCTCTAATATTGCTAAATTTACAGAGCTTAGAGATATATACTCAAATGATTTGAAGAATTGGATTCGAAAATGAATGGTGAGTATGCTAGACGTACATATTAGTATAGTTACGCATGCAAACCATGATATTTTCAAAAAACAATTCGTAGGAGCAGAAGAGTATACCTAGAAATTTACGAGTAAAAAATTAATGAGTAAAAAAATTATAGTTGATGCTAACTTCCCTAATGAAACAAGGGTGGTTTTACTGAATCATAGTAACAATATCGAGGATATTGAATATGAAACAGCCATAAAACAACAAATCAAAGGTAATATATATCTTGCAAAAGTTATAAGAGTTGAACCAGCGTTGCAGGCTGCCTTTATAGATTATGGTCCGGACAAAAGCGGATTCTTGCCTTTCAATGAAATTCATCCATATTATTATAATGTACCAGTATCTGATCTTAAATCTTTGACTTCTATAAATAAATTACAAGAAATTTCTCTTTTAGATATTACCCAAGATGATTTTGTAGAATCTGAAACAAAGAGGGATTATAATCCGATAATAGATAGTGAAGAAATTGATTTAAATGCCATAGAAAGATTAGTGGACGAAAAAATTCAGGTCCAATTTAATTTGGATGTCTTAGATAATGATATTGAAACAATAAGTGTAGACAAAAGTGATAGAGAGGAAGACAATAAACAAAAGCAATACAAAATTCAAGAAGTAATAAAAAAAGGACAAGTTATGCTTGTTCAAGTTACAAAAGAGGAAAGAGCTAATAAAGGTGCATCATTTACAACCTTTATATCTCTTGCGGGAAAGTATTGCGTTCTGATGGCTAATACTCCATTGCAGAATGGTGTATCACGGAAGATATCCAATGCTGATGAGCGAAAAAGGCTTAAGAATATAGTCAGTAAAATAACTGCAAATAATAACAGTAGTGGGTCAAGTATCATAATTCGTACAGCTGGTGCTGGCTGTACTACTTTAGACATAAAAAGAGATTATGATTATTTAGCAAGATTATGGAATAAAATTAGGGAGAATACTCTTAAATCTGTAGCTCCCTGTTTTATACATGAAGAAGATGGTCTAATTCAAAAAGTCATAAGAGATATGTGTGATCCTACTGTTAAAGAGTTGATAATACAAGGTAGTGGGGCTTATCAAAATGCTGTGAAATTCATGAAGGATATATTACCTATTGATTTGGTTAAGCTCAAAGAATACAAAAATAAGGTGCCAATTTTTACAAAATTTGCTGTTGAGGAACAACTAGCAAAACTATACCAACCAGTTTTTGCTTTACCTTCTGGTGGTTATATAGTGATAAATCCAACAGAAGCACTTATTTCAATTGATGTTAATTCAGGAAAAGCAACTTCTGAAAAAAATATTGAAGAAACGGCATTAAAGACTAACTTAGAAGCTGCTAGAGAAATTGCTAGGCAAATTAAATTAAGAGATTTATCAGGCTTAGTGGTTATTGATTTTATCGATATGTATGAGGCTAGAAATCGTAGGATTGTCGAGAGGTCTTTTAAGGAATTTCTAAGTAGAGATCGTGCAAGAATTCAAACTGCTCATATTAGTCAATTTGGTTTGCTTGAGATGTCTCGTCAAAGATTAAGCCCCTCATTTTTGGAATCAAATTCATCGATTTGTTCATATTGTAACGGTAAGGGTCTTGTTAGGGCAGATGAGTCAAATGCTATGTTGATTCTACGTACAGTAGAAAATGAAATTTTTAATGAAAATATTGATTTAGTAAATATTTTTGCTAATATTCATTCAGTTATCTATTTACTGAATAATAAACGTTCAGAAATATCTCTAATTGAAGACAAATATAATTTAAAGTTAAAATTCCACGTTGATCCTTCTGCCACTTCTGATAATTATTCAATTGAAAAAATAAAATTGCCGAAGAAATCTAGCCATACAGAAACTGGTAATAAGCCATTAATTCAGAATCAGTCCTCTAATTATCAAGAAGAAAAGAGTATTAAAGAGACTCCTGTTCCTAACAAGAAGAAGCAAAAATGGAAAATACCTAATAAATTAGAAACTAGTAGTGAATCAAATAAGGATATAGAAAAAATTGATAAAGAGGTAATTGATTCTATTAAAGAAACTAATAAGCCAGTAGTGGTAAATGAATCGGATAACGGAGATAATGACCTTGACACCAATAAGTCAAGCCGTAAATATATTGAGAAAAAATCAAATTATTCTCGCCCCTCTAGAGTACGTAACTATAATAAACGTAAGGTAAATAACAATGATAGTGGACAATCTCAGGAGGTAGCTAATAGTTAAAAATGGTAAATATAATATGGTACGTTTAAATTTATTATTAGCTCTTGCTTACTTATTTTTATTTACCTCTTGTAGTTTAAAACCTGTATATAGTAATAAATATAGCACGCAGGAATTAAGCCAATTAAGTAGCATTGAAATTGAACCAATAGCATCTATTGAAGGTGCAGAATTTTGTTACTATTTATCGAGTATTTTACCAAGGTCTACAACAGCCACAACAAAGTATTTATTAAAGGTAAAATTTACCAACAAACGTTTACCACTTATTCTTCAAAAGAATTCTGATGTGTTAAGAGAAGCAATCAGTCAAACTGTTCAATATAGGTTAGTTGATATTGTTACTAATAGAGAAGTGACAACAGGAACATTTAGTCATATAACCTCTTATAGTACAGCTGCTTTACCATATCATAGCTATATAGATGAAGAAGTAGCATTGAAAGACCTTACAAAACAAGGAGCAGATGATATCCTAGCAAGATTAATTTTATATTTTAAGAGAGTGCCTACGAACTGAATAATTTTTGAGGAATTTTTAGGAGAAATGTAGCTGAGTACCGCAACGTACTTAATGTACGTGAGGAATGGAAGCAAATTTTGACGACAAAATTACCAAAAAGAATCAGTTTGTTTTAACAAAATAGAATTAAAGATGAAGCTTTACCTATCACAAATCATTCAGCTACTTGATAAGGTAGAAAATGGACAAATTAAGGCTCTGTTGCTTTATGGCCCAGATAAAGGGTACATTGATAAAGTTTGTAAGACTTTAGTGAAGAAATTTGACTTACTAAAAACCTCTATAGAATATTCTGAAATTAAAAATCGATCTCTCGAGACTTTAGTTAATACCCAAAATTTCTTTATGCAAAAACAATTGATTATAGTAAGGTCAGTTGGTGAGTCTATAGATAAATCTTTAAAACTGGCTCTCAGTAAAGAGTCATTGCATTTCTTAGTTTTTATTGCTGATGAATTATCAACTGCTTCTAGTATACGTAAGTTTTTTGAAACTGAAACTTATCTAGCTTCTCTAGCTTGCTATCACGATGATGAACACAAAATTACTAAGATAATTTTACAAAAATGTAACAGTGTTGGTAAGGTTATAAGTGAAGATACTGTTAACTATTTAACAGATCGTTTAAAAGGTGACCATCAAACACTAATTAATGAAATCAATAAGTTAATATATTTTACATTTGATAAAGATCAAATCACCTTGGATGACGCACTAGCTGTAGTTAGTGATGATTTTACAGGGAATGGGGATAATTTATGCGTTTATTTTTCCTCAGGAAATCTTGATAATTTTTTACAAGAATTCACCAAACTAAAACAACAAAATATTAATGAAGTGCTAATTATCAGAGCATTAATCAGGTATTATCTAAATCTATACACTGTATTGAATAAATTAGCAATGGGTGTTAATATAGATATGGCTATAAAATCAGTATCTCCACCAATTTTCTATAAATATGTGCCAAATTTTAAGCAAGCTCTAAATAAGGTTAACTTAGAAAATTGCATTAAAACATTGAAACATTTAGAGCAAGCAGAAATTGATTACAAGCTAAATCCAGCTGGCTTTGATATATATCAACAAGTTTATGTTAAAACATACTGATTGGAGATAATTATGCATAAAGCAAATTTTTAAGGAATCTTCTAGTTAAATTGCCAACAAAATAAGTAAAATTATACAATATATTCTCAAAATATAACGATAAATCTATATGAAAACTACCTTACCTAGCTGTTCTATGATAATTCAAGAAAAGCTTGATGAGATTGTAAAAGAAATTTTAGCAGTTGGAAAAGATAAGATAGCGATGATTATTTTATTTGGTTCTTATGCTAGGGGAGATTGGGTACAAGATGAATATAAAAAAGGACACATTACTTATAGTTATCAAAGTGATCTCGATCTTATGTTGGTGATGAAGAAAGGCAAACATGCCGGTCTTGCAGGCTTATCCATAGAAGATAAAATAGAAAAAAGGTTGGAAAAAAAATCATTAAGAAGTCCTTTTGAGTTATGGGTAACTTTGGTGCTAGAATCAATTAAGACGGTAAATAGTCAGTTAGAGAAGGGGCATTATTTCTTTTCCGATATAAAAAAAGAAGGAATTCTTTTATATGATAGCGGTGAATTTCAGCTGGCAGAAGCTAAAAATTTACCATGGTAAGCACCAAACAAAATGCTTCGCATTATGTAATAACATAAACAAACTGTTATCGGTGAACTATCAACCACAAGGGGTGGTGTTTGCGGTTATCCTGTGTTAAAGTTTAAGTCAGCCGAGTTGGTTAAAGAGATATAACCGGTACTGTCACTGGTGCAATGCAAGTCCGTTGGAAAGCATGGTTTTGGAGCTGTTGTGGTAAAATCATTGATGGCATTATGTGTTCTATAATACATAAGTGACCTCGTTTAAGAGATTAATTTCACTAAACACTCCAACTTTAAATTAGCTCGGTCTAATTTAATGGAGTAGTAATTTTATGACAAATAATAAAGAGCAAAAATTGGCTGTAATTAATCCTGACGCAGCAGGTATCGATGTTGGTTCTAGAGAACATTACGTTTGCGTACCAGCTGACAGGGATGAAAAGAACATTAGAAAATTTGCAGCTTTTACAAGTGATCTAAAAGAAATGGCAACTTGGTTAAAACAGTGTGGTATTAAAACAATCGCTATGGAATCAACAGGAGTCTATTGGCTGTGACACGAGGTCGTCAATGAGAGCTGTCTTCACCGCAAGGGAGAAGACCACTTGTACCACCAAGTGAATCTAAGGGCTTGAATAAAGAGCAGCCCTGACAATGTAGCAAAGCATCAATGGTGCTAAATACAAATCGTGAGAGATGTATTTTCCTGATAGCCAAAATCGGGATAGCACTAGATAGCTGGTATGATGAACAGATGTAAACCCGTGTTAAAGTTCGTGACGCCTAACAGGTGTAATGGCTGAAACACCTGAGCCAAAATGGCAATGAAAGTAGGAATGATGACTCCAGTATTCTCATTCGTGGTCAATATTAAAGCTTTCCGGACGATAACGGGCATCTAACCCAGCATTGCTCTCATGGGGAAACGTGGAAACCTCATATCTCTCCTAGAAATTAGGACAGTCAATTGTAAAATTGACCTAAGGAGGTGTGAGTTTGGGAAGTTAGAAGAAGCGAAGGCTATTCTGTAATGGGGTGGATATTGGTTTAAACGTTACCAAGCACGAAAGTGAGCAAACGTCTAACTGGTTGTTAATTGTGAAGAATATTGTAGAACCAACAGTATGAGGAAAAGCAAATGACGGCGATGGCAACCCCATCAGCTGGTGCTACCTTAGCTTCGATGCCAAATTGGGAGATTATTAATTGGTCAACCATTAAGGTACAGGTACGTAGGCTGCAATTTAGAATCGCAAAGGCATTTCGGGAAGGGAAACATAACAAAGTTAAAGCTTTGCAATGGATTCTAACTCAATGATAGGTAAGCCACTAGTTTGACTAGTGAGACCATCAAGGCTTGGCCTTTAGATTTAGTATAAAATAAAAAGTTATCATATATAACTTCTTTGGCTTGACGGTCAAAGGAGAAAATATATGACAACATACGAAAGTTTAAATCATTCTAAATGGGATTGCAAATATCATATTGTGTTTATTCCAAAGTGTCGTAAAAAAGAATTGTACGGGAAGGTTAGAAAATATCTTGGGAACGTATTCCATGAGTTAGCTTTTCAACGTGGGAGAAAGATCATAGAGGGGCATATGGTACAAGATCATGTGCATATGCTCATCAAGATTCCTCCTAAATATTCTGTAGCTGAAGTAATAGGCTATATCAAGGGGAAAAGTGCTATAGCCGTTGCTAGGCAGTTTGGTGGACGAAAACGTAATTTTAATGGAGAAAAGTTGTGGGCTAGAGGTTATGCGGTCTCAACTGTAGGATTTGAAGAGAATCAGATCAAACACTACATTAAGAATCAAGAGCAACTTGATAGTTTAGGCTCTGACGAATCAGGAGAATTTTAATTAACAATGGCAGCCCTTTGGGCTGCTCATAACCGTCAAGCCCCTCGCTTTGCGAGGGCGTTCTGACTCACTCATTTTCTGCAAAATTACTTGCAGTTAAAAGAGTTATTCAAAATCAAGGTGGTAAGACACCTGGAGTGGATGGTGTTGTTTGGAATACACCAAGAAAGAAAATGCAAGCGGCATTATCGCTTAAACGGCGAGGCTATAAGGCCAAACCATTAAAGCGAGTTTATATTCCTAAGAAGCAAATAGGTAAATTTCGCTCACTCTCTATTCCTGTTATGAGGTGCAGAGGTCAGCAAGCATTACACTTACTGGCACTTGAACCTGTAGCAGAAATGTTAGTGGATAAAAATGCTTATGGTTTTAGACCTCTAAGATCAACAGCTGATGCAATCGGACAATGTTTTATTTTACTTGGTCGAAAAGATGCAGCACAATACATTTTAGAGGCGGATATAAAAGACTGTTTTAATTCCATTTCGAAATCATGGATACAGGACAATGTAACCATGGATAAAGAAATGCTAAGGAAATGGCTTGATGCTGGCTACATTGATAAGGGTAGATGGAATCCTACAGAAAAAGGGACTCCTCAGGGGTCATTATGTTCACCAACAATTTTGAATGTTACACTTAGTGGATTAGAGGCAACCGTTAAAAAGGCAGCATCTAGTCGTAAATATAAAGTTCATAGTTGCATTTACGCAGATGATTTTATTATCACAGGAGCAACTAAAGAAGTGTTGGAAGACAAGGTAAGACCGGCTGTAGAATCATTTTTAAGAGAAAGGGGATTGTCTCTTTCTCAAGAGAAAACACGAGTCACCCATATCAATGAAGGTTTTGATTTTCTAGGTATGAATATACGTAAGTATAAGAGCAAGCTTATCATTAAGCCTGCAAAGAGTAGTATTAAAAGATTTCTTGCTGACATACGAAGAATCATCAAAATTAACGCAACTACTAAAATGGAAGATTTAATTCGACAATTGAACCCAAAAGTTCGAGGTTGGGCAAATTACTACCGACATGTGTGTTCGAAGAGAATCTTTAATTATGTAGATAATGCAATCTTTTGGGCGTTATGGCGTTGGTGTAAAAGGCGACATCCTAAGAAAGGAGTCAGGTGGATTAAGGATAAATACTTTCATAAAGATAAACTGCGAAATTGGGTATTTTCTGCTAAAATACAAGACAAAGATGGAAATAAATCATATCTTAACTTAATAAAAGCAGCTGATACTCCTATAAGACGACATGTCAAAATAAGAGCTGAGGTAACACCTTACAATCCAATTTATAGAGAATACCTAAATGAACGATTGAAAGGTGCAATGGAGAATTAGTAAATCTCCAATGACCAAAAGTGGTAGTTATTGGTATGAAAGTTGATATTCATACCTTATGGAGAACAAAAGGTCGGGTCACGCAAGTAGTGGCTTTATAACAATCTGAGCCGTGTAAATGGAAACATTTACGCACGGTTCTTATGGGGCTGGATGGTGGTAACACCATCTGGCTACCAGGCATTCCTCTATTCCAAATTTTAGAGACCAGTGGCTTTGAAGTTATGTTAGTTAATGCAAGACATGTAAAAAATGTACCAGGACATAAGACAGATATTAAGGACTGTCAGTGGTTACAGCGATTACATAATTTTGGATTATTAAATGCTTCATTTCGTCCTGAAGACCAAATATGTGAACTAAGAGCTTTTACCAGACAAAGAGATAGATTAATAAAAAATGCTGCAACACATGTACGCCGTATGCAGAAAGCGCTTAATGAAATGAATATCCAATTACATCATGTGATTAGTGATATAACAGGTGTAACAGGAATGAACATAATAAAAGCAATTATAGCTGGTGAGAGGGATGCAAACAAATTAGCAACATTTAGAGATTCTCGTATAAAAAGTAACGAGAAAACTATAATCAAAGCACTGGAAGGAGATTATCGCAAAGAACATCTGATGGTGTTAAAGCAAGAACTAGAAGGTTACGAATTTTATCTAAAACAAGTTAGTGAGTGTGACTCCGTCATAGAGGAATGTTACAAAAAATTTGATAAACGTAGTGACGGTGATTTGCCAAATGGTAAAAGGCAACACAAGAGTAAAAATGCTCCCAAGTTTGATTTGCAACAATCATTATATAACACAGTGGGAGTAGACTGTAGCCAAATTCCAGGACTTAGCGAATTAAGCATACAAACAATAATATCGGAAGTGGGATTAGACATGAGTAAGTGGCAAACAGAGAAACATTTCGTATCCTGGCTTGGCTTTAGCCCTACTAATAAAATTACTGGTGGTAAAGTATTTGATACCAGAACAAAGAAGGTACAAAATAAAGCAAGTATGGCATTTAGGATGGCAACACTTAACCTAGGTAAAGGTAAATCAGCACTAGCAGGATTTTACAGAAGAATAAAAAGTAGAGCTAATGCTCCAAAAGCTATTACTGCTACAGCAAGAAAACTGGCATGTATGTTTTATCGCTTGTTAAAATATGGTCAAGACTATGTAGAACAGGGAATTGAAGCTTATGAAAAACAATACCAGGAAACGATGGTGATAAATCTTCAAAAGCAGGCTGCAAAATTGGGTTTTGAGGTGACCAGAATAGAGCCTTTACCACAAGTTTGTTAAGAGAAAGAAGACAAATAGCTAAAGAGGATTATGAATACTGGTTTGCAAGAGGCAAAGGTTTTTTTATTGATTGTAAATATCCATTAGAAAGAAAAGATTATGCTTTATCAGCTTTTTACCTTCATCAAACTACCGAAAGTTTTTATAATGCTATCCTGTTAGTTTTTTCCGGTTATAAACCGAAACTGCACGATATACGAAAATTAGGTAGCATAGCTGGAAATTACAATGAAGAACTATGGCAAATATTTCCTCATTCCAGCATTGAACAAAGGCAATGTTTTAGATTACTTGAACAGGCTTATATTGAAGCTCGCTATAACAAAGATTATAAAATAACTAAAGAACAGCTACTTTACCTTATTGATAGAGTTAAAAAATTAAAAACAGTGACGGAAAAAATTTGCTTGGAAAGGATTAATGGAAAAGAAGTACTGTGATTTGGCTTAATCTTACTATAATAAAAACAAAGTAATTAAGAACAGGAGAGTCTTTAAAGACTAAAGATCATTGAATTATCAGGTTAAGTGAAGAAAATGATAATTTTTATCGATTAAATGTTAAATATCGCTTAGTGGGTGCATTAATTGTGATATAAGTAGTAACTAGAAGTTATGAAGTAAACACTAAGACAGGGTAATTAAAAGCCTACTTGCGGCTTTGAATGAAAAATAATAGACTAGTGCTATTAAACAAAAAAACGTGGAAAAGTGATGTACCCAACAATAAGATTAAGAAGAAATAGAAAAACGCGGTGGCTAAGAGAATTAGTAGAGGAGAATAGGCTTGGCGTGGATGATTTAGTGCTAGCATTATTTGTGGTTGAGGGCGAGAACCAGCGTCAAGAGATCAAAACTATGCCTGGCATATATAGATTATCTATTGATCAAGTAGTATTGACGGCTAGGCAGGCTTATGAAAATGGCATAAATGCTATAATACTCTTCCCTTGTATAGATCCAAAATTAAAAAGCGATAATGCTGATGAAGCATATAATCTAGACAACTTAATGTGTAGAACTATACGAAGTATAAAAAATGCCAACATCGATATTGGTATAATATGTGATGTTGCCCTAGATCCTTACACTACCCATGCACATGATGGTATTCTACATAATGGGGATGTAGATAATGATAGAACGGTTAAAGCTTTGTGCAATCAAGCTTTAGTTTTAGCAAAAGCTGGGGTAGATATTGTAGCCCCATCTGATATGATGGATGGTAGGATTATGGGCATACGTCAAATACTAGATTCAGAAGGGTTTATTAACGTTAATATACTATCTTATGCGGTAAAATATGCTTCAAGTTTTTATGGTCCATTCAGAGATGCATTGAACAATAATAAGACAGCTTATCTAAATAAAGCGACCTACCAAATGGACGTACGTAATAGCAGAGAAGCTATGTTAGAGATAGAACATGATCTTGCCGAAGGTGCAGATATGATTATGATTAAACCTGGTATGATGTTTCTAGACATCATAGCACAAGCGGTCAATAACTTTAATACTACTATATTTGCTTATCAGGTAAGTGGTGAATATTCCATGTTAAGATTTGCGGCAGATGCCAATGCCTTAAATTGGCAAGCAAGCATAATAGAATCATTGGTATGTTTTAAGCGTGCTGGAGCAAAGGGCATTGTTAGCTATGCTGCATTAGAAGTAGCACAAATATTGAATAAGCAGTCTGTTATAAAAAAATAGTATCGCAAAGGTGAAGAATACAATGCAAGAAAAATGTCAGGCTAATATTATTATAAAAATTATTTTAGCAGTAGGTTTATTGATAACTATTACGTCATTGTATCTTTGGTTATCTTTTGATATACCGCAAAAACCCCTTGCTGGGAAGGGAGGAGAGGATAATATTGACGTGCAAATTGGTGGAAACTTTGAGCTAACTGATCAAGACGGCAAGACTTTTAATAGTGATAATTTGAAAGGAAAATTAAGTTTAATTTATTTTGGTTTTACTTATTGCCCTGATATTTGTCCTACTTCTTTGCAAAAATTAACAGAGGTCATTAATACTCTTGATAAATATAAAATTGATATTGAATTTGTTTTTATTACTGTAGATCCTCAGCGTGATACTCCAGCAGTGCTTAAAGAATATTTAAAGCATTTTAATCCTAAATTTATTGGTTTAACAGGTAATGAACAACAAATTAAAGAGGTTGCTGATAAGTTTAAAGTGTATTATGCTAAAGCAAATGATGGTGAAAATTATATGATTGATCATTCTTCTTTTAGTTATTTAATGGATCAACAAGGGAAATATATGAAGCATTTTTACTTAAATAGTTCTGCTCAAGAGATTATAGATTTTATTAGAGTGAAGCAGCAAAATCAAAAAAGATATTAAGATGTTTAATTATCTACTAGCCTCATACCTGGTTGCTCTTGCTGCTCTTGCATTATTGTTAATAACAAGTTGGTTAAATTATAATAAAATTAAAGTTAGATCAAGTAATGCAAAAAAAGGTAAAAAATAGATTAAAGTTTATATTATTTTACCTTTTATGCAGTGCTGGGGGAATATATATGATATTATACAATCTTGAAGATAGTATAGTATTTTTTTACCCTCCGTCAAAAATTAACGAGTCAAAACTTGGCAAAGAATTGAGAGTAGGGGGCTTAGTTAAAGTAGGCTCAATCAGAAAAATTACTGCTGATAAAGTGCATTTTGTCATTACAGATGACATTAAAGACCTAGAAATATCTTACCAAGGAGTTTTACCCGCCTTATTTCGTGAGAATCAAGGGATAGTAGCTGTAGGTAAGTTATCAGGTAATATATTCATAGCTCGTGAGTTATTAACTAAGCATGATGAAAATTATTCTCCAGCCTCACCTAACGTAGTTAAAAGACAAACTGGCTAAAAATATGCTATGAGACAATAATGATTATTCGAATCATCTTAATTTTAACATGTTTTTTTGTAGTTAAAGTACAAGCTTTACCTGTTACTCGTGATACAGGTAGCTTACCGGGGTGGTATAGTTCTAGACTTATCTAATCTTAATAATAGACTTCTTTCGAAACTCTACTTCTGCTGGTGATTTGGACAATGATGCGGTACTCGAATCCGTAACGGAATTAGAGTACGCTGCGGTTCGAGGTGAAGCGTCTCCTTCAAATCCCTCAGCACAAGCGAGTTTCGAAAGAGCAATTATCTTTTATCTAAATTTTATAAAAACTATTTAGAAGAGTTATAATCAAATTTAGGTTATTTGTTATGTAATGATGTGAAAATATGCTTTGCAAGAGTTTTGCTTATACCTTTTACCTTAGATAATTCCTCAATAGTAGCATCACATATTGCTTTATATGAGCCAAAATAATGTAACAAGGCTTTTTTTCGGATAAGACCAACTGAATTTATGTCATCTAGACTAGAAACTTTAATGGCTTTGGAACGACGTAGCCTATGATTTTTTATAGCAAAATTATGTGCTTCATCACGCAGAATCTGTAAATATTTCATAATTGGCAGGTTTTTATCGATTGTAAAAGACTCTTTACCGGGCATATGAAATTGTTCGCATCCGGCATTTCTGTCAGGTCCTTTTGACATACAAACAAATGGAATTGCAAGGTCGAATTCTGCCATTATTTTTTGTACTACTGATAGATGTCCTTTTCCTCCATCAATAATCATCAAACTAACTATACTCTTTAGAGGTTCTTTTTTTAATCTTGTAAATCTTCTTGTTAGGACTGTTCTTAGCATTTCATAATCATCACCTCTATTAGCATCACCTCCTTTGGCATCACCACTGGAGGCGGGTATATTAAAAATCCTATATTCTTTTTTATCGAAACCGAATTTAGTTGCAACGATCATACTACCTACGGCAAATGTTCCCATAATGTGACTATTATCATAAACTTCTATTCTATCTGGTAGTAGTGGTAGGTTGAATAATTGTTGTATTTGTTGAAAGATCATTTGATTTTTAGCAAATTGTTTTAAATGCTGATCAAGTGCTAGCTGGCCATTCAATTCAGCATTTTCTAATAATTTTACTTTATTACCACGGATAGGGTGTATTATAGCTAATTTATTATTAGCACTAAGTTGTTTAATAGCTTTAGTTACTAATTCTAGATCAATGATTGGATGATTTATAATTATCTCATCTGGAATCTGAGCAGTTTGATAAAATTGATTGATAAATTGTGTTAAAATTTCAGCTTTGTTGCTCTCTTCAGTGTGAATTGGGAAATAAGGTATATTCCCGTAAGATTGACCGAATCTATATACAAATAGTTGGATACAGTAATAATTATTTTTTTCAACAATAGCTATAACATCAGCATTTTTTATAGAACTACTGTATAAGGTTGATTTTAGTTGGATATAACTCAGTGCTTTTATTCGGTCTCGTATTTCGGCAGCAGCTTCAAAACGTAATTGTAGACTTAATTGTTCCATTTTGTCAGATAGAGTTTTTTGTAGTTCCTTAGTTTTACCAATTAAGAACTCTCTTACTTGGCTAACCAGCTCACTATAATCTTCTTTAGTAATTTTGCCAACGCACGGGGCAGAGCATCTACCAATTTGGTATTGTAAACAAGGACGCTTGCGGTTCTTAAAATAATTATCACTACAAGAACGTAGTTTAAAAATTTTTTGTAATTCTTTTAGGGTAGTATCTACTTGCTCTGAAGAAACAAACGGACCAAAGAATTCACCACTAGATAAATTTTTTCCTCTATATTTAATTAATTGTGGGTAATCAGTATCCAAACGTAATTTGACATAGGGAAAAGATTTGTCATCTTTAAGTAATATGTTAAATTTTGGCTGAAACTTTTTGATTAATTGTGCTTCAAGTAATAAAGCTTCAATTTCGGAGTTAGTAACATTATACTCTAAATGATGTGTTAGAGATACCATGCGTATTGTTTTATTGTCAAGATCAGTTTTAATATAGTTAGTAAGACGTTTTTTTAGATTCTTAGCTTTCCCCACATAGATAACTTGCTGATCAGCACCCAGCATTTTATAAACCCCAGGAAGATTAGGAGCATTCTCAAGATGAGATTTTATTAATTCACTACCTATAAGTTTAGATTTTTGTAACATAATTTACCAAACAACCTGAGTTTGACATAACATTAACTGTACGTACGACTGTATACTGCTCGTAAATGAAGAGTTGGTAGACGATAGTATAACTTCAAGAAGAGCTAGGCAGTAGC
Organism: Candidatus Tisiphia endosymbiont of Metellina segmentata; assembly: GCF_964030715.1. NCBI lineage: Bacteria > Pseudomonadati > Pseudomonadota > Alphaproteobacteria > Rickettsiales > Rickettsiaceae > Candidatus Tisiphia > Candidatus Tisiphia endosymbiont of Metellina segmentata. The sequence continues at coordinate 1,036,108 of NZ_OZ034919.1, read as the reverse complement.
AAAGTCGAGCGGCGTAGCGTATATGAGTAACTAGGCAGCTTCGATCTTTGGTCGCGGGAACGCCAATTCTTGAAGTTCTACCTGAGTATACTCCTTATTTATCAAGGCTTATAGCTCAACTTTCAAATTACCTAGCTTTTTGGTAATTAATCCTATGCAGAAGACTAACAAACTGCACATAGTACCAACAAAGACAGCCTTTAGACGAAAATTATGAGTGAAAAAATATGTCCAAATGAGAAAAGATGTGACCCCGCTTAATCCACATAAAACCATCATTTTTTGTGTTATAGTAATGTTGAAAAGAGCAAATACTAGAGGGACTAATATTAGTGGTCCCCAAAATCCAGTAATAAACATTACTAAATCAATTACATTATTAAATTTTAAGGCAACAATTATTGCAAAGCTGCCGATTACGACATTAGTGATTCTAGCAATTAACAATAATTTCTTTTGATTTTGTATCCTAAAAATAGGATTTAATAAGTCCTTCACTAAAGCTATTGAGGTAACATTTAAATCAGAATCAGCAGTAGACATAACTGCTGCAAGTAAGCCAACTATCACAAAGCCTTGTAACCCTGAGGGCACTATTTGATCAATTAGGTGTGGTAATGCAAGATTAGAGGAGTAATTGGGATAAAGATTATAGGCAATCAAACCATTTAAGGTGATAAATATTAAGAATATAGCATATATAACTGATTTTATATATATAGCGGTACTAGTCTTTTTTGCATTATTATTAATTAGAGCCCTCTGAATAAAATTAGGATATAAATTCATTACACAAAAACCTAGCATGACAGTTATCGTATTAATAAATATCTCACTGGCAAAATTATTATTATAGATAAAATACACTTTTTCATTAGGTAGTTGTTGGATAAATTCACTGATGCCAACTTTATTGAGACCACATATGGCAATAACTGGAATAGCCATTATCATTGCAAAGAATTGTAATAAATTAGTAAACATAATCGATTGTAATCCACCAATAGTTGTGTAGATGATAACAATTCCATAACTTAATATTACTCCTTCTAAATAATTAATCTTTAAAATATATTGAAAAATATAACCACTAACGCTAATTTGGGCAGCAACAAAGCCTATAGATACCATAACAGATGCAGTGCCAGCAATAAAACGACCTGATATACTATAATATTTTACCATTATATCACCGACACTTTCTGCTCCATAATGTTTAGTTATTTGGGGTACAAGATAAATAGCTATGAGTATATCGATTGGTAGAGTAAGTATTAGTCCGTAGCTATACGATAAATCACCGGAAAAGGCTTTTTCAGCAATACCAAAAGTAGCACCTCCACCAACAGATGAAGCAAAAATAGTTGCAACCAACAATAGTTTACTATTGCTAGTCTTACCTTGAACGGTAGCATAATCTGTAAAACTTATAAGTCTAGATCTGTAGTATGTACCAACAATAAGTATTGATAGCAAATATACTAATACAATAATATTATCAAGGGTCATTCTAATTATTTTTATTGAAAGTGGCAGAGTATAATATAAAAAAACTTTTTCAATAACTGCAATTATCTTTATATATATCTTTTCTATGTTTTATAGCGACTATAAAAATCGTTTTGTCAAAGGATATCAGAAACAAGCAATGCTACAAGATCGTTTGTTACCTTCGAGTATTTGTAAATGAATTTTGGTTATAGGTCTAGGTAATATTTTTTCAATTAGTTCTGGCCATTCAATTAGACAAAGATTACCCTGAAGGGCTTCTTCTATACCTAGTTCATAAATTTCTTCTAAGTAGTTTAAACGATAAAGATCAAAATGATAAATCGTGAATTTTGATGTCGTATAAATTTGTAGCAAATTAAAAGTAGGACTAATAATATGAGTAGCAGAGCCACAAAAATACTTTATGATCTCTCGACATATAAATGTTTTTCCGCAGCCTAAACCACCGGAAAAAGTTATAATTTCACTAGATTCTAAATTTTTAGCAATAGTTTGTGCAAACGATATAGAATCTTGTTCATTGTTTAAAATAATAGACTCTTGTTGAAACTTCATTGGATCTACAAATTTGGGAGTGAATCAATAGAAGCTAGGAAACTGACTGTTTCTCCTCTTCCAAGCGATCAACCTTAGTTAAGAACCAATCTGTATTTTTAGAGATAAGGCTTCTAGAAAACGTCCATTCTTCTTGCATATATTTTATACTACTAGTTATTTTTTCACCTGTGAATAATACTTTTATGAAAATATTATTAGCGAATGTATAAGCTTCAGAAATTTTAGCATCTAGTACGCTGCCATTGACAAATTCTCCATAAGTTTCAGAAAAAATATGGAATTCTTGTATATATCTTTTATCCACCAATGTAAGTAAATCTTCAATATCATCATCATTAGAGGCTTCAATAATCAGTTCCAAGGCTGCTTTTGCACTATGTAGAAATTTTCTTGCTTTAAATGATGGAAGTTTAGCCAATACAGCTTCAAGACCAGCTATTATAGCAGTGGAATTCTCTTCAACTATTAACCCATCAAGCTCCATAGGGTTAATAGTAGGGGTTTTTACCACGCTATGAGGCAAATTATTCTTAAAAATATTACCAGCAGCAGTTTTTGCTGTATAAGTAACGTCTTTGATTCCTGTTTCACCGAAAAAGGAAGATTTGCGTTTAGCTGGATCGTCCTCTGATGTAGAGCCAAGAGTAGCAATTAGCCTATTTATAATAATAAAAGCAACTCCAGCAAAAATTAACAACTCTATTATTTGAGCAGACATTAATATAACTCTATTAGTTTGAATTCCTTATATATCCCTGAATTCGATGTAACAAGTTAACACTAGACTCAGTGTCATCTCTGTTAGGGGTGTGATGTTACCCTAGGCTATTAAACCAATGTCTTACATCGAACTTAAGATTATACATATTCTATTGTAAAATTTAAAGATTTGGAAGTTATTTATGCACCAAAATACTTAGTGCAAGTACAAAATATGTTATAAGTGACAATTATTATTTATTTTAGGTGAATATGATAACAAAATATTTAAAAAAAATCTTTAAAGCTAAGTCCTGTAAATCACATACATTTATTGATTTTACTGCTTTAGGGAATTCGGAATTTAGGGATGTAAAAGTTGGTATAGAGGCATATCGTAAAAATGTTATAGTTTATCGATGTGTGAATTTAATAGCACAGTCAGCAAGTCATGTACCTTGGATAGTTAGTAAAAATAATCGAGGAGCTTTGGAAAAAATACCAAATCATCCTGTTTATAATTTATTGAAAAAACCTAATCCAGAAAAAGCGGGGGCAGATTTCTTCGGTGAAGTGATAGCAAGTAAGCTGTTATATGGGAATGCCTATATTTTAGCTACGTTAATGAATAATCGCCCCCGGGAAATGTACTTACTGCCTAGCAATGCAACTGAGTTAGTGTTAGATAAGAACTATCCAGTAGCGTATAGATATATGAGTAGTAGTGGAGAGAAAATTTATCCTATCTCAGCAATTAATCGAATGAGTAAGGTATTACATTTAAAAAATTATCATCCTACTAATTCGTGTTATGGATTATCTTGCCTTGATGCTGCTTCTTTACCAATTGATTTACATTCACAAGCTACTAGCTGGAATAGTTCTTTACTAAGGAATGGAGCCCGTCCAAGCGGGGCGTTGATAGTCAAAGAGAGTAATGGTTATCTTAGTGACGAACAGTTTGATAGGCTACACGAGCAGCTTACGGAAAAATTTACCAGTAGTAATAATTCTGGTAAACCTCTTCTTTTGGAAGGAGGGCTTGATTGGCAGGAAATGAGCATTAATCCAAAAGATATGGATTTTATTGAGGCAAAAAATTCGGCAGCTAGGGAAATAGCTTTAGCTTTTGGCATTCCACCTCAATTGCTAGGTATTAATGGCGATAATACCTATAGTAATATGCAAGAAGCTAGATTAGCTCTGTGGGAAGAGACGTTAATTCCTTTACTTGATAAATTATCAGATGCTTTAAGTAACTGGTTGTCACATTGGTATCAAGAGGAAATTATTATTGATTTTGATCGTGATAGTATTTCAGCATTAACCGAGAAACGCGAGAATTTATGGGCTAAAATATCCAATGCTAGTTTTATGACTTTGAACGAGAAAAGGTCTCTTGTTGGGCTTAAGCCTATAGATGGTGGAGATAGATTATGACAAACGACACAATTACCATATTACATAGTTTCGTTGCTAAGATAGTTTCTCTACTTGAAAATGAACTAGACGAGCTAGAATCAAGAAAATCCAAGGGGGAGATAATAATTAAAAAGAATATTACTGAAACACTGAATAAATTAGTTAATTTAATTATCCAGCTAAATAAGCTCAGTAAAGATGAGTATTTAAATGAAAACACCATAATGAAAGAAGAGGATAAAGAGATTATAGCTGAATTTTTGAGTAAATATCAATGACTTATCCAAAGAAATTATTACATGCAATATTGAGACAAGATTTTAATAGTTTTATCAATAAAGTATTTAATACCATTAATCCTGGCACAGAATATCAAGCCAATTGGCATATTGAGCTAATTGCTGAATATTTGCAGGCCGTACAGAATGGGGATATTAAGAGGTTAATCATCAATATGCCGCCTAGGTCTCTAAAATCGGTGTGTATTGGGGTAGCATGGCCAGCTTGGATATTAGGACATGATCCGTCAAAAAGGATTATGTCTGCCAGCTATTCCCAAGTATTAAGTGTAAAACATTCTTTGGATTGTCGTTTGATACCAATTGCAATAATTAACGCAGTGGTGTAAAATGGGTTTTTAACTGATAAAGGTACTCAAATGGCTAGGTTAATATTACCGCAAGGTTTTCATGGTCATGATTTTATAAAAATGATGAAACATGAGCCGCATGGTCGAAATCGTATACGTTTATTGGCGATGTATTACCTTCAATTAGGCAAATCTTTTAAAGCCATATCTGAAATAGTGAAGTCACACTGGAAAACTGTGCAATCATGGCTCAGAAGATTTAGGAATCATGGTTTTGAAGGATTATTTGAATCACAAAGAAGCGGTGCCCCTAGGAAGATTAACACTATACAAGAGTCTGCTCTTTTTGATAAAATCAATACGCTCAGTGAAAGTAAAACTGGTGGGTATATAACTGGAAAGGAGCTACATATCATGTTACTTGAGGAATATGGTGCTAAATGTACTTTAAAAACAGTCTACAATACTATGCACCGCCTTGGTTTTAGCTGGATTACTTCTCGTTCAATGCATCCAAAGTCAAATCAAGAGACTCAAAATACATATAAAAAAACTTCCCAGACATGCTAACAGAATTATTACCAAAAAATATCGATAGATGTAAAGTTGATATATGGTCTCAGGATGAAACTCGAGTTGGGCAACAAGGTAGCTTAACTCGTATATGGGCTAAGCGTGGCACTAGACCCCGTAAAGTTCGGCAACAGCAATTCATTTCAACATATATTTATGGAGCTGCTTGCCATGATACAGGAGAAGCTTTTGCATTAATTTTACCATATGCAAATACACAGGCAATGAATAAATTCTTAGAAGACCTTTCTCGCAGTATTCAAGGCAACCGACATATAGCTTTACTAACGGATAATGCAGGTTGGCACACAGCCAAAAAACTAACTGTGCCAAGCAATATCACTTTGATACCGCTTCCGCCCTATGCACCGGAACTTAATGCAATGGAACAAGTTTGGGCATGGATCAAAAATCATTTCTTGTCTAACCAATGTTATGGTGTATATGAAGATATCGTCACTATGGCTTGTTACGCTTGGAATCAATTTGCTCATAATGTAGATTTAGTAAAATCAATTATGTATAGAGACTGGATAAATACACCGTGTTAATTATTACAATTGGTATTATATTTAGTCAAATATAATCTTTTTTATAAAATATTCATTATAATGCTTAGTGTACATTATAATTATTGTATACTATAAGAATTAGGTAGAAAAATAATTATTCTTATACCAAATTAATGTTATCTATCTTTAACAAAAAGGTTGGCTTATATGACAGTACAATATTTATTGGATCTTTATCGTAAATATGATAAAGAGATTTTAATGTTAATAACTATGATAGCTTCGATCATTCCATTGATTATTTTTATTAAAACAATAATCTTTTCAATGATCAAAAAATATATTGATCAATGGCATCATGATTATGAAATAATATTTAAAAAATATTCTATATACACCTATTTATTACATACATTACTAGCTTTATACATTATATTCTGGGGCAATATCTTACAGTCATTTCCTACTTTACCTTGGATAATTAGCATCAAGAATATTGCGATAATCCTCTATACAGGCGGTTTCGTTACAATGCTAATCTTATCTCTTATCGATACTTTTGCAGATATTTATCGAAATAGACTAACAATTTCTATCCAATCCTATTTAAGTTTATACACTCAAATATTGAAAATATTTATTATTTCTATTGCTACCATTATAATTATTTCCAGTATTCTAAATGTTTCCCTTAGTGCATTTTTTACTAGTTTAGCAGCAGCAGCAGCGTTGTTAACCTTTCTATTTAAGGATACTGTTGTGGCTTTGATATCAAGCTTACAGCTAATTTCGCAGGATATAATACGAATTGGCGATTTTGTTAGTATTAGCCAGTATAATGTTGAAGGTACTGTAGAGAAAATTACTATTACATCCGTTAAAATTAGGAATAGTGATCAAACTATTTCGACAATACCCACTTCTAGTCTTTTAACAACTAATGTAGTGAACTCGCGTGGTATAACTGACTCAATGGCAAAAAAAATTCAGGGACCAATCTGTATTGACATAAATACTATTGCATTGGTCTCAACTGTATCTTTTATACAAGAATTGAAAAAATCACCATATTTAACAAAAGAAGCAATGGATAAAGTGAGTTTGGAACAGCTAGGTGACTATGTAACAAATATCAAAATATTTAGACTGTATGTAAAAGAATATTTGAGAAATCACCCGATGATATGTCAACAAGATTTTACATTTCTAGTACGTCAGCTGCCTGCAACTCCTAATGGTTTACCAATAGAGTTATATGTCTTTACTCATGAAATAAGGAAGGGTATATATGAAGATATTCAATCAGATATTTTTGATCATTTGTTTGCAGTGCTACCTGAATTCAAATTAAAAATATTTCAAAATAGTAATTAACTCAATGATAGGTAAGCCACTAGTTTGACTAGTGAGACCATCAAGGCTTGGCCTTTAGATTTAGTATAAAATAAAAAGTTATCATATATAACTTCTTTGGCTTGACGGTCAAAGGAGAAAATATATGACAACATACGAAAGTTTAAATCATTCTAAATGGGATTGCAAATATCATATTGTGTTTATTTCAAAGTGTCGTAAAAAAGAATTGTACGGGAAGGTTAGAAAATATCTTGGGAACGTATTCCATGAGTTAGCTTTTCAACGTGGGAGAAAGATCATAGAGGGGCATATGGTACAAGATCATGTGCATATGCTCATCAAGATTCCTCCTAAATATTCTGTAGCTGAAGTAATAGGCTATATCAAGGGGAAAAGTGCTATAGCCGTTGCTAGGCAGTTTGGTGGACGAAAACGTAATTTTAATGGAGAAAAGTTGTGGGCTAGAGGTTATGCGGTCTCAACTGTAGGATTTGAAGAGAATCAGATCAAACACTACATTAAGAATCAAGAGCAACTTGATAGTTTAGGCTCTGACGAATCAGGAGAATTTTAATTAACAATGGCAGCCCTTTGGGCTGCTCATAACCGTCAAGCCCCTCGCTTTGCGAGGGCGTTCTGACTAAAATGATATAATAATGACTTCAGAAATCAAATCTAATTTAGTTTCTGCCTACCAAATTCTTGCAATTTTGGGCTTAGACGATCATACATATACTCATCTATCGGCAAGACCTAAAGGAGCTAATTTTTACTATATTTATCCTTTTGGCTTAAGGTTTGAGGAAGTAACTAGCAATAATTTACTGCAAGTTAGTTTGGATGGAACAGTTTTAGAGGGTAGCGAATATAGTTACAATGAAACCGGTTATGTCACTCACGGTAATATCTATAAAGCAAGAGAGGATATTTCATCTATCTTTCATTTGCATACTCCTGCAACTGTTGCTGTATCATCTATGCGAGTAGGATTAATGCCAATAAGTCAGTGGGCATTGCATTTTTATGAAAGACTATCTTATCATGAATATAACTCTCTTATACTTACGTCTAATCACAGTAATAAAATGCTTGATGATCTCGGGCAAAATTATGTTATGTTTCTACGTAATCACGGAATATTAGTATGTGGTAGGACAATACATGAAGCTATGTTTTATACTTATCATTTAGAGCAAGCATGTAAAACCCAATGTTTAGCATGTTCCACAAATCAGGAGTTAATCATACCATCTCAAGAAACTTGTAGAAAATCGGTGCAAGATTTATTATCATTTGAAGAAGATTTAGGTAAACGTGACTGGATTGCTTGGCTTAACTTACTTAAGACGGTTTGCGGTAAGCAATAGACTTCTTTCGATGATTTAATTGATCAAATTAAAATTGACAGTAAAGGTATAGTATACTCAAATGATTTGAGTATAGTGTTATTCTCTTTATAGAGAACCACTATAGGGTAGTGATTTTACGTAGTTTTCCATAAATTCCCAGTCTAGTGTTCCCTGTAGTGTTGTTGGTAATTTAATCCTTGCACTACTAACAATATTTTTTCCATATTTTCTACCAAAGGAATATCTGTATCTTTCCAAATCAAGCACAGTTACTAAAAACATGGCATTATACTTATTTAATTTCTGATTATAACCTAAGGTTAATGTTGTAGAACCAATAAAATCAAATGGTTGGTAATTTGTGTATCCAATCGAACCCTGTCCATCTCCTATAAATACTATGCTATTTCCTTTGGAGATTAGATTATCAACAGTTACAACTTTTTCCATAACACCGTTATTTGTTTTTTTAGCTCCTATGTAAAAAATATCCTCCCCGCTAGTTAAAAGTACTGAAGCATTGCTGCATTTAGCTTTTTCTAAAATTTCAAATATATCTGAAACGTAAAAATATTGCCAATTTATAGTTTCTAAACTAATATCTTGATTAGAGAATACACTATTTGTTGCAAGTTGCATATAGTTATTCAGAAATAAAAATCCAACATAATCTTTAATAGTTTTAATAAAATCATTTTCTGTTAGTCTGGTGTAATCTGTTTCCATATACGCTTCGGCACACCATTCTTGTTCCGCGGTAACATTATTTATTATACTTATACCAGCAACACTCTCTTTATTAATGTATTTTTCTAACCAAAAATCTTTTATATTCTTCCAGCGATCATTCTTGTCAATTCTACCGCTATTTTTTTGTTTTACAAATCCATCATTTTTAAAATAACCAAAAAAAGTTTTTTTATTTTTTAAATGTGTATAGTGTGCTTTAAGAACTAATATACAACTGTTAACGTTGATTGGATGGAATAAATCGTTTGGCATAGAAAAAACCGCCTCTAAACTATGCTTCTCTAGCAATCTTTTTTTAACTTCAATTACTTTACTAGCTTCAGAAACAACCGTGGACATTTGACAAATAGCAACACAAATGCCACCTTTAGTCAAACATTCTAAAGTATTCTCTATGAACTCTAATTGTTCATCAGCGTTTCCATCTTGGTAAGGTGGATTTAAAAAGCCTTTTGTTGGCTTTTGTTCTTTTATTATTTTTTTGTTCTTCTCATCAAAACAACTACCATATAAAATATGACTTTTACCATCTCCTCTCATCATCATATTAGAGCAAGCATGAGAAAACATATCAGCTCTTTTCTCAATGCCAATTAATTGGCTTGATTTTATCTTTTTATGTTTATCTGTATTATTTCCTGCTTTTTTAAGCATGTAATTCATTGCAGCTACTAAAAAACCAGCCGTTCCACAACAAGGATCAAAAACAATATCATCAGTGCTTAATTCTGCGATATCACAAAAGAAATCTGTAATATGGCAGGGGGTTAATACAAGACCAGTTTTTTTGTCACTTCCAGCATATCTTATAAATTGGGTATAAAATTTTCCTAAAATATCAAATTGACTTTCATCAATATGGGGTAAAATATCTTGATTGATAGATAAAATAAAATCCCTCAAAAGGGTGTTTTTCTCATCTTTCTTTGTCTTTTTATTGTAAATTATATCAGAACTAAAATCATTATTGTTTCTAAATTTCGAGTATTCTAAAATTATAATTTGTCTTTTCTCAGAATCTAAATCATTTTGCTTCAAAACACTTTCACAAGCAGATAATAGGGCTTCAGTTAGCTCTTTGTTGGATGTGTAATATTTGTAGCTATTCAAAAAGGGAGCATATTGCAATGCAATTAAAATTGCACTTATTAACGTACATCTTTCGACTTCTGGTATAGAATAATTATGCAAAAATGAATTATATTCTATTGCTTTCTTAATAAGCTCTTCTTCTGCAAATGGCTTAGATTGCTGTTTGATAATATTTTCAATCTCTATGGATTTTAGAAAAATATTGTCGAGCATACCCTTATAGGTATAATGTTGTTTTAACCACAAAAAAGTTGAGATTTTTTTCTCTATTTCATTTTGTCCACTAACTGCAATAGCGATTATATTAAAAGCATCTTTTAAATAACAAGCATATAATAAAACACCATCTACAGCATAATCTTTATATAGGTTTCTATTTTTACTTTCATGTTGTGATATACTTGCCTTGCATTCTATGACAATTAAATTATCCGGATTATTTTTAAAAGATATAATAAATTCAGGACGTCCTGCACCATTACCACTTTTTGAAGAATTTTTTAGTAATTTATCTATTTTGGGATTTATTGATGATTGCTCTTCTATTATAAGGTTATCATCATTATAATAACCTTTCTCTCGTAATAGATTCCTAACAATATTTTCAGTTATACGTTCATTTAACATAAAAGCCAATAAATTAGACTTCTTTCGAAACTCACTTATGTGCAAGGGTTTGAAGGAGACACTTCACCTTGAACCGTAGCATACTTGAATGTACCTGAGGAGTAGAGTGTCGGTATCATGTACAAATCACCAGCAGAAATAGAGTTTCGAAAGAAGTTATTGAACCACAATACCCTATAGATTCGTTATAGCTAACTCGAATAGATTCCTGATCTAGAACATATAACGGATTAACTATAAAACTCATCCTTCCCGCATGACAATATATCACAAAAATCAACTACACTAATAGATATATGCAAATTATTTGAAAAATTTTTTATAAAATCATCGACAAATCAATAATCAACTCTTCAAATTGCTGATTATTAGAATATTCTAGAGTTACCTTGTCCTTTATTTGGTTTTTGAACCAAGTAATTTGCCTTTTTGCGTATTGCCTAGTCTTAATTTGTGCTAGATTTATGGCATTTTGCAAAGTAATTTCATTATTTAAATAGCATAATATTTCCCGTAGACCAATGGTTTTTATTGCAGAAGAATATATATCAGGAAAATCTTTTTTAATTTGAGCTACTTCTTCAATTGCTCCTTCATTAAATAATTTTTCTAACCTAGTATTACATGTTTGATAAAGAAATTCCCTCTTTGGATGTAGAAAAATTACCTTAAAATCAAATGCTGGAAGAATAGATTTATTTTGTAAGCTTTGGAAAGCAAATATAGATTGCCCGGTTTCCATAAATACTTCATAGGCTCTTATAACCCTTTGAGTGTCGTGTTCATTTAACTTCTGAACAGCTAGGTTATCTAGCTCTTTTAGTTTATAAAAAAACTGAGTCGAACCAATCTTAGAGTGTAGCTCTCTAACATATTGTCTAATTTCAGGAGATATTGTTGGTATTTCATTATAACCAAAAAGTAATGAATTAATATATAACCCAGTACCACCAACAATTATTGGTAACTTGCCTCTACTACGAATGTCTGTAATTTTCTCAAGAGCATGATTTACATATTGTATTACTGAAAATTCTTGTTCTATAGATAAAAAATTATAAAGATGATAAGGAATCTCATTACGGTATATTTGTGATGGCGAGGCAGTAATAATGGGAATCTGCCTATATATCTGCATAGAATCACAATTAACTATCTCACCATTATACATTTTAGCTAAATAATGTGCCAAATAAGACTTGCCACTAGCGGTAGGTCCACATATAACTAACATCGAGTAAATAATTTCTTTTGTGTAAGTTAGTTTGATCTTTATATATATTACGTTGATCAACTCAAGCTTTTATCAAAGCATTATATTGCAAATCTGTATTCTATCTTTCATTTTCAGACGAAACTCTTACATATTCAACCAATATTCGTAAAACATAATATTTTTTATTCATACATTATACCAAAACGGCAAAGTTTGTCGTATAGTTTTTTTGCCCTTTTTGTATATTTTTTGTTCTCTAACTCAGATGTCTGATAAACACATGTTATATATACTGCTTGTAAATAAAGAGCTAGGCAGTAGCAAAGTCGAGCTGTTAGGTGTACATGAGTAACGGAGCAGCTTCGATCTTTGGTCGCAGGAACACCAATTCTTGAAGTTCACCGAGTATATATATTAATATTCAAAAAAATATTCTATTTCTCTAGCATTTGTTATAAAATTGTATACGAGACACTATCAAAGATAGAAGTTGACGAGAAGTTTTGTTTAATTGTTTACCACTTAGTAAGATTTCGCCATTCAGGTTCTAAAAGTAATATGTGAAGCACTAGAGCTTGGCAATATTACTTTTAGAAACTTAACTGCTTTAGTAGCTCTTGCTCCTTTTGCTAGAGAAAGCGGTAGTTATAAAGGTAGAAGAAGTATTTTTGCAGGTAGAGGTAATCTTCGAAGAGTTCTTTATATGGCTGCAGTAGCTGCCTTACGATGTAATAAGCGTTTACGTAATTTTTATGACCACTTAATTGCTAAACATAAACCAGCAAAAGTTGCTCTTGTTGCTGTTATGCGTAAATTACTAGCTTTTATGCACTCTATTGTCAAAAATAATTCTTCTTGCAATGAAAATTTATGTTAAGTTATTATTTTCTTATTGACTTCCATTACGGATGCTGAGGTTATAATAGCATAATACCTCGAAATATTAAAGCCAATTCGGGATAAGACTTCTATTATGGGAAACGTGCTTTTCTTTAAGTTCATAGTAATCTAGTTTTGCAGTATTTTCATTAACAGACTAAGTTCCTCACGAAATTCTGTATCAATTTCACATAATTCTTCTACTTTTTTGATAGCATGCATTATTGTAGTATGATCTTTCTTACCAAATTTCTTGCCGATATCAGTAAGGCTTTTTGGGGTTAATGTTTTACTTAAATACATAGCTACTTGCCTTGGTCTAGCTATTGAGCGAATACGTCTAGGAGAAGACATATCAGAAAATTTAATATTATAACGATCAGCTACTTTTCTTTGAATATCTTCAATCGTTATAATTCTTTCATTGGAACGTAGTAAGTCACGTAAAATATTTTGGGTATTTTCTAAAGTTATCTCCCTACCAACTAAAGTTGAATGAGCAATAACTTTATTAAGAGCCCCCTCTAATTCTCTGACATTTGACGTTATTTTTGATGCTAAGAATTCTACAACATTTTTAGGTATGTGAATATTCATCTGTTCAAGCTTAGATTCTAATATCCCCAATCTTAGTTCATAAGTAGTGCTGTGAACATCTGCAACCAAGCCCCAACCAAGTCTAGACTTAATCCGCTCTTCAATATTATCTAAATCTGACGGTGAACGGTCACATGATATAACCATTTGACGATTATTATCAATCAAAGCATTGAAAGTATGAAAAAACTCTTCTTGAGTGCTATCTTTACCAGATATAAATTGAATATCATCGATCATTAGCACGTCAACTGAACGAAATTCTTCTTTAAATGACATAACATCTTTATTACGAAGTGCTTTGATGAATTGATACATAAACTTTTCTGCCGACATGTAAATTACTTTGCGAGTCGGGTTATTATGTCTTATATACCAAGCAATAGCATGCATTAAGTGTGTCTTACCAAGACCAACACCCCCATACAAAAATAAGGGGTTAGATTCAGCTACGGCACTTTCTGATTCAGCAACTGCTCTAGAGGCTGCATATGCTAACTCATTTGGTCCACCAACTACAAAATTTTCAAAAGTAAATCGTAAGTCTAATGCTGAAAAAATGCCTTCGGAATTGAGATCCATTCCTTCTTTTATTGATGGAATTTTTGCTAAATATTCAGGTATATTTGGATTTTGTTCTAGTAATTCTTTAGTAACTATCTCAATTGATTTAATATCTTTGTCATAAGACTGCCAAGATTGCAATATATCACGTGCATATTTTGATTTTATCCAATCTCGGATAAAATTTGTTGGTGTAGAAAGTATAACAGTAGTAGTAGAAGCTTCTAGAAAGTTAATCTTACTGAACCAACTTTTATACAAAGACTCACCGTAATATTTATTAAGATCAGAACACACATGCTGCCAAATATCTCTATAATGAGCTACTTCCTTTTCTACAGTCAATTGATTTTGGTTAGTATTCACAGAACTTGCCATGGTAAATTATTTTGTTTCCAACCAGCTCCATTACCTCCTCCTTCAAAACCATCAACGATGTTGTAGCATTTTGTATAACCTAAACCACCAGCACACAAGGCCGCTTCATGAGATCGGGCACCTGAACGACAAAGGAATAATACATTATTTTTATTACTGACTTTCGACATAAACTGGTTGTTAAATTCACGATTTAATGACATATCAGGCAATAAACGCCAGCTAAGAAAAAGTACTTGATATTTATCAAGCTTTGGAATACCTATTTTTTGCCATTCTTCAGTAGTTCTAATATCAACAACAATGGTACACTCATCCATTTCTAGCAACTTATAAGCTTCTAAGGAAGATATATTTTTGATACTTATAGGCATCTGCATTTTTTTGAATATATTAAAATTTATTGAATAAGAACAAGATTTAGACTAATTGAGTATATACTACTTAATATACAGTTTACATTTTATATTTTATATTTGGTAATTGTCAAACTATCTGAATCATATTATGATATTTTTTTATAAGATTATCAATATGGACTATTTAAAAAAAGCATTCCTAGCTAAAAAATTACTATACCAAAGCAAAAATCGTGGTTGCAAAGAAACCGGGTTAATATTAGGTAAATTTGCTGAACAATTTCTTGCTAATATGGATATAGATAGTTTAACAGATTTTGCTTTAATACTTAATCAAAATGATATAGATATTTATGATTGGATTACCAATAAAACAACTCCTCCTGTTCACTTAAATTCAAAAGTGATGTTACAAATACTTAATTTTGATATTAACCGCCTATAAGCTTAATAAACAATGATACAACAACCTCTACCACTCAGTGCAAAAAGTTTTTTTGCTAATGAGTATTTCTTAAATAAACCAACTAAGAATATTTTACTTATTTTTGCCAGTGAAGATGATGCAATTAATAGCTATAAACAATTATTATTTTTTGCAAAAAGCATTAAGACTAGTAATATATTATATTTTCCTAGTTTTGATACTATACCATATGATCGCATTTCGCCCCAGTCTAACATTTTATCAGAAAGAGCTAATGCACTAAGTTATTTAGCAACTAATAATGAAAAAAAATTGTTAGTTACTAATGCGGTGAATTTACTGAGCAAATTACCACCTTCGGAATTCTTAGTTAAGTCTTTTCTGAAATTACATAATAAAATGAAGTTTTCAGCGGGCAAGCTCGCCGAATTCCTAGTACATAATGGTTTTACAAGGAGTAATAGTAGCATTGATAGTGGTGAATTTTCAGTAAGAGGAGAGATAGTAGATATAATTTTGCCAGGGTATAAGGGCTATCGTATTAATTTTAGTTGGGATCACATAGAGTCAATAAGAGAATTTGATATTGATAGTCAAATTTCTACTAATAGCTGCACGGAGTTAATAATTAATTCTGCCAGTGAGGTAATATTAAATCTAGAAACAATAAAGAATTTTAGAGATAATTATCTAAAAGCTTTTGGTGTTAATTACGTGAATAGCCCTTTATATGAATCAGTAATTGAAGGAAAAAAATTTCAAGGATATGAACATTTATCTCCTTTATTCTATAATTCTTTCAGTAGCTTAATTAATTATTTAGATGACCCTATTATTATTTATGATAATTTGTCGTTACAATCAATTATTGAGCAGGAGAATAATTATACAGATCTTTACAGGTCGCGGATTGAGTCTAACAAAATAAAATTAAACACATTCTATCCTGCATTGCCTCCTGAGCAGATTTACTTTACCAGTCAAGAAATACAAACTTTACTAGAACAGGATAAGAATATTTTAATTAGTCCTGAAGATTCATCTTATGCATATTCATTAGAAAAAATTATTGCAACTAGTTTTATTGAGGATAAGACAGTTTTTGATAAGCTATTTGAGATTATAGAGAACAATAATACTAAAATACCAATTATTTTTTGTCAGTCTAAAAGTAATTTGGAAAGACTGAAGAGCTTGATAAATAGCTACTCACGAGAATATATCGAGATAGACAATCTACAACAGGCAAAAATTGGTGTGATAAATCTTGCATATGTCCAACTTAGTCAAGGATTTTATAGTGATAAATATTTGTTTATTGCAGCTCACGATATTTTAGGAAAAAGTGCGATAAACGTTCGCCAGCAAGGTGCTAAACGTAAGCTTAAAAACATTCTAATGGAATTAGATAATTTAGGCGAAGGGGAGTTAGTTGTTCATAAGGATCATGGTATTGGTCAATTTCTTAATGTTGAAACACTAGATGTTAAAGGCAAAGCTCATGATTTCCTAAAAATTTTATATGAGAATAATGATAAATTATATATTCCTGTTGAGAATATAGAGCTAATTAAGAAATATGGTAGCAGTGAAGCACAGCTAGCCAAGTTAGGTAGCAGTAGCTGGCAAAGAAGTAAGGCTAAGCTCAAGAATCGTATTACAGAAATTGCCGAGCAATTATTAGCAATAGCCGCTAAGAGGAAATTAACTGTAACTAATCCAATAGAGTTTGATCATGAAGAATATGACAAATTCTGTCAGAGATTTAAATATACCGAAACTGAAGATCAATTAAATGCCATAAATGATATTAGAAAAGATTTTGACTCAGGTATTTTAATGGATAGATTAATTTGTGGTGATGTTGGTTTTGGAAAAACTGAAGTGGCAATAAGGGCAACTTTTATGGTAGCTAAATCAAACTGTGACGCAAACTGTGACGTCTCCCCTCAAGTAGCCATTGTCGTACCAACTACTATTCTAGGTAAGCAGCATTATTTAAGATTTCGTAAAAGATTTAAGGATTTAGGGCTGAATATAGTACAATTATCTAGCCTAGTTACCAATAGTGAGGCTAAAATTGTTAAAGAACAAATCAAAAAGGGTACAGCTAATATAATAATTGGTACACATGCCTTGCTGAGTAAGAATATAGAATTTAGTAACCTTAGATTATTAATAATTGATGAAGAACAACATTTTGGTGTTGCTCAAAAGGAACATTTAAAGAAACTAAGAACTACAATGCATGTTCTATCTCTTTCGGCAACACCAATTCCTCGTACAATGCAGATGTCTATGGTAGGGCTGAAAGACCTTAGTATCATTGCCACACCACCGATTGATAGGCTAGAAGTTCGGACAACAGTTATGCCGTTTGATCCGGTGATTATTAGAGATGCTTTACTTAGAGAACGTTTCCGTGGTGGTAGAAGTTTCTATGTAGTGCCTAGAATTAAGGACATCCCGGATATAGAGAGATACTTACAGGAGGTTGTACCTGAACTAAAGTACAAAGTTGCTCATGGTCAAATATTAGCTACCAAAGTAGATGAGATTATGAGCGAATTTTGTGATGGTAAGTTTGATATACTGGTTTCTACCACAATAATTGAGTCAGGTATAGATATTGCCGAAGCTAATACAATGATTATTCATAAATCTGATATGCTTGGTTTGAGTCAGTTATATCAGCTCAGAGGTAGGATAGGACGAAGTAAAGTCAGAGGTTATGCCTATTTAACCTTAGCTAATTATAAGAAAATGACCGCACATTCAATAAAACGGCTAGAAATAATGCAAAGTAGCTGTACTCTTGGTTCTGGTTTTACCATTGCCAGCCATGATATGGATTTACGTGGTTTTGGCAATTTAGTAGGAGAAGAGCAGTCTGGGCAGATTAAAGAAGTAGGAGTGGAGCTTTATCAGGAGATGTTAGATGAACAAATAGCAATTCTTAAGGATGAAGTTATTGAGCAGCCAAAAGCTTTTGTTCCAATAATTAATTTGGGATTACCTGTTTTCATTTCTGACAATTATATTGCAGATTCTGCTCTTAAACTAAGTTTGTACAGAAGAGTTGGAAATTTAATTGATGATGTAGATATTGAAAATTTTAAGGACGAAATGGTTGATCGTTTTGGTCCTATCCCATCAGAATTTAATAATCTACTTAATATAGTAAAAATAAAGCATAAATGCAGTAAGCTTAATATTGAAAATTTAGACTCTGGTGATCGAGGATTTGTTTTAAAATTTTATAAAGAATCAGATATAGCTGATAAGATTAGAAATTTTGTTATAAAGTATCCTCAGCAAACCAAAATAAAACCGGATACTAAGTTAGTATTTACCAAAACATTGGTAGGAAAAGATATTATAGAGGAAGCGAATAGTCTATTGGAGCAATTATTGGTTGCATAATATCATATAGGGCGAAAAGGAATTAAAATTAGGAAAGTGAGTAAAATTAAAAAGCAATATATATGTACAAATTGTGGTAATAGTACATCAAAATGGGCGGGACAATGTTTTGATTGTGGCTTATGGGGAGCGATTGAGGAAGAGGTAATTAGTCAAGTACAAGTTAGGTTAGGCAATAAACAACAAATACAAAAGCTTGATGGTGTTGTTGTGGAATCATTACGTACTCCTACGCCTATAAATGAATTAAATAGAGTGTTGGGTGGCGGGTTGGTTTCCTCTTCGGCAATTTTAATTGGTGGTGATCCTGGAATTGGTAAATCAACTTTATTATTACACTTAGTGGCAAGTTCTTTTTGTGATAAAATTAGAATGAATTGCTTATATATAACTGGTGAGGAATCCATTGACCAAATAAAGCTAAGAGCCTTAAGATTAGGTCTTAATAATGAAACAACATCTATCTTAGCTGCCACTAATATCGAAGATATTATCTCAACTATTGATGCTAATAAGAACAATATTGATTTGGTAGTAATCGATTCAATTCAGACAATGGTAACTCGCACACTATCATCACCACCTGGCACTATTTCGCAGATTCGGGCCTGTGCTAATGAATTAGTTAGCTATGCTAAGCAAAATAATATTATTATTTTACTTAGCTGTCATGTGACAAAAGATGGACAATTAGCCGGTCCTAAGTTACTCGAACATCTTGTTGATACCGTACTATATTTTGAAGGTGATCATAATAGTCATTTTCGTATTTTGCGTTCCATTAAAAATAGATTTGGTGGAATAGGAGAGATCGGTGTTTTTGAGATGACTGCAAGTGGTCTTATGGAAGTCTCTAGCCCTTCCGAGCTATTTCTGATGAAAAGGGATAAAAATGTTAGCGGAACAACAGTATTTGCTGGAATTGAAGGATCTAGACCGTTATTAATTGAGATTCAGGCATTAATTGCCCCTTCCAATATGCCAATGCCAAGACGTTCGGTTGTAGGATGGGATTTAAATAGATTATCAATGATAATAGCTGTACTTAATGTACGGTTTGGTCTTAACTTAACTTCTAAGGAAGTATATTTAACTGTTGCTGGTGGGCTTAAAATTTCAGAACCAGCTTCAGACTTAGCTGTTGCAGCTGCTTTAATTTCTGCAGCAAATAATAAAGCTGTGCTAGAACATAGTGTTTTTTTTGGAGAAATTGGTTTATCTGGTGAAATAAGAAAAGTCAATGCAGCAGAAATGAGAATAAAAGAAGCAACGAAATTAGGATTCAATAAATTAATTTGCTCCAAACTTGAAAAGTTAAGTAATAACCTAATTTGCCCAATTAGTAATATACAAGAATTGAAAGAGTGGATATAGTTAAAATTCACACTTATGAAATTCTAATAACCCTATTCGGGATAAGAATTATAATTCTTATCCCGAATTAGCTGTGATATAAAGAAAAATGTACTCTTGAAGCGGTTCTGTGAGTACATTTTAACTTTTTTACCGTTCAATAGATGATTTTAATAATTAAAATCATCTATTGAACGCAAATGATATTTTAACAATCAGGTGGGCAGCCGCTTCAAACCTGATTGTTTCTATATATACAGCCGAATTTGGGATAACTTGTTATCCCGAATTCGCGTTAATAGTATTATTAGAATCTTATTTGACTATTTTACCTTAGTTCGATGGGAGACATCGGTTTAATAGTTCCGATTATCTGTTTCTTGAAATGTCTTAATTGTTTTTTTAATTGTAGCACTTATGAAACACTTATTTTAAGATGAGTTTTATAAATTAAGGATTCCATCTTTGACAAAGTAGCGTAAAAGTGTTACGCTACTTTTAACCACAAAAAAACATAGAACCCCAATTTTGGATAAGAATTAGTTAATTCTTATCCAAAATTGGCTTTAATATAAGGAAAAATGCATTCTTAAAGCGGTTAACGCGAATACATTTTAAACCTTTCTAAAGCTAAAAACATGATTTTAAAAGATTAAAATCATGTTTTTAGCAAAATGGATTGCCACGCTCACATACGTTCGCTCGCTAATAGACATATACGTCTATAAAACGTCTATTAGCGAGGAGACCGTAGGTCGACGAAGCAATATATAATTTCACCGAATTTAGGATACTCAAATGATCCTACGAATTGGATTTGAAAATGAATGGTGAGAAGGCGTAGCATACATATAGTATAGTTACACATGCGAATCCATGATATTTTCAAAAAACAATTCTTCAAAACAGAAGAGTATATAAGAATTGACAAATTCTTATCCCAAATTCGCGTATAGAAAAATACCAAGTTTATTATATAGGAGCAATTTAATTACTAATACTTCAAAAATACTTATTATTGATAATCAGAAAGCATTAAATAAATTCTGTCGACAGTTATTGGATTGTAAGACTATAAGTGTTGATACTGAGTTCTTGCGTAAAAATACCTATTTTGCTCAGCTTAGCATAATTCAAATTATGGCCAGTAGTTATAAAGTGATAATTGACACTTTGAGCAATTTGGATCTTTCTCCTATTAACGAAATATTTCTGAACGATAAAATTCTTAAAATAGTTCACGCCCCTAGAGAGGATTTTGAGATATTTTATCGTTTATTTAAGAAACTGCCAAAAAATGTTTTTGACATACAAATTGCTGCTGGTATTTGCGATTTTGGTAAACATTTAAGTTATTCGGATATATGTAGCAAAATTTGCTTTGTTCACATTGATAAAACTTACCAACGGTCTGATTGGTTAAAGCGTCCAATTAATGCTAATATGTTAAATTATGCTATTAAAGATGTTGAATATTTAGAACCGGTTTACAAGGTATTACAACAAGTAATTCAAGATAATAACTTACAAAACCAATATGACGAGCAAATAAAATCTTTGCTTAATATTGAAAATTATATTATTAATGTACAAAAAGCTTGGCAAAAAGTTAGATTCAATAATCATTCAGAGTCTTTTATTCATAAAATGAAAATTATGGCAGCTTATCGGGAGGAACAAGCCAGTACAATAGATTTACCAAGGAGACATTTTATTTCTGATGAGGAATTAGTACAGATTTGTCAATATTTACCTACCAGTAATAAAGATTTTGAAAATCTTAAATTAAATAGTCGCTATCTTAGTAAACAAAAATATAGAACTCAATTAGCAGATCTGTGTCTTGCTATACAAGAATTAGGTGAATAAAGGTACTTTATTTATGTTAATTGTGGAATAAATTTGCTATTTTCTAAAAGGTTAAGTAAAACAGCATCTGATATCTTTTGGCTTTTAGAGCATGGCAATTTTTACTATAGTTTTTTTTAAAACCATTTCTGTATTACTGAGTGTAGTAATTGGTTTTTTAGCAGGAAGATATTCTAAAGTTGAGAGAGATAGTATAGCTTCTTTGTTATTCTATTTTATATCTCCTATTGTTTTTTTTGCTATTCCCGCCAGTACTACTTTGACTTTATCAGCATTAAGCGTTACTGTAGTTGTTTTTTTCATTGCCACTTCGTTATCAATATTTTCCTACTATTTTTTTGGGCGATATTGGCTTGATCATACACGAAACATTATAGCATTATCTGCAGGTACCGCTAATGGTGGTTATTTTATGCTGCCAATAGCCGCTACTCTCTTTGATGATTATGTTTTAAGCATCTATATGATGGCAGTTATAGGAATAAATATTTTCGAATCATCAGTAGGCTTTTATATTTGTGCTAGGAGCTTTGCTAATAGTAGTGAAAGTATCTTGAAGGTTGTAAAGTTACCAATTTTAAACGGTTTTTTACTTGGTTGTTTATTTAGTTTTGCTGGTTTTACTTTACCTGATTTCCTAGATGATTTTATATATAACATGCGGGGGGCATTTTCTATACTTGGTATGGTTATGGTTGGTTTAGCTCTTTCAGCTTTGCAAAAGTTTGAAATAGACATAAAGTTTACTTTAGCTACTTTCATGGCAAAATTTTTATTCTATCCACTAGGGGTTAACATATTTATTCTTTTGGATAAGTTTGTTTTAGGATGGTATGATGAGAATTATTACAATGCTTTAAGGCTTCTTTCAACTGCTCCTATGGCAGCAAACGTAATTGTCATAGCCAGTTTACAAAAATTCTATCCAGAAAAAGTTGCTACCACAGTATTTCTTTCCCTGCTTTTTGGTGTAGTATATATACCAGTTATGGTAACTATATTTTTAAGTGATTTGAATTAATTATTATAGCTAACCTGATTAACGCGAAATTATAGATTGCTTCGTCGCTAATAGCGTCTGTGAATTTGGTGTAATGCTAGTCAGGTTAGCTATAGCACTAATGATATAAAAAAATGATACAAAAATTTATCCAAGTTGGACCTTATATTAATTGGTTAGGCTCACAATATATTCCAGCTCATAAAATAGCTTATCTTGAGTTTGGTGACCCTAATAATGAAAATGTAATAATTTGTACCCATGGTTTAACTAGGAATGCTCATGATTTTGATAAAATCGCTATGGTATTAAGTGATAATTTTCGAGTAATTGCTATAGATTATCCAGGACGTGGGGATAGTGATGTTTTTAAAACGAAAAAGCATTATAATTATCAAGTATATGTAAAAGATACGGTGCTTTTTTTAAAAAAATTAGGTATTAACAACTGTATTTGGCTTGGTACTTCCATGGGTGGAATAATTGGTTATGTGCTAGCTAGTAAATATAAGGAACTTATCAAAGCAATGATTATAAATGATGTAGGACCTTTTATTCCAGCATCTCCTCTAGTTAAAATTGGTCAATATGCAGGTCAAACTCCCTCATTTGTTGATTTAGTTAGTGCCAAGCAACATTTAAAGCTAATATATAGCCAATTCGGTATTAGTAGTGAGGAAGATTGGGATCATCTTACCAAATATAGTTTTATAAAAATCCAAGAGGGAAAATATAAAATGAATTATGATCCTGCCATAGTACAAGGTATGAATGCTAATGCAAATAAGCCAAAAAATGTTGATATATGGACTATATGGAATAAGATTGTTTGTAAATTGTTGGTTATCCACGGGGCTAAATCAGAAATTTTGCAACAATCTACTATTGAGAAGATGAAAGAAACCAAAGATTTTGATTTGTTCGTTGTTGATTATGCTGGTCATGTACCTTCATTAATGACCGATGATCAGATTAGTTATATAAAATCTTGGGTAAATGCTTTGAAAATATAAAAATTTAGGTTGTTATGAATCGTTCTACTAAAGTACTTATTATAGGGTCAGGCCCTGCTGGACTAAGTGCAGCAATCTATACAGCTAGGGCAGCACTAAAACCAATATTATTGCATGGTATGCAGCCAGGTGGGCAGCTAACTATTACTACAGATGTTGAAAATTATCCAGGTTTTGCAGAGCCTATTCAAGGTCCATGGTTAATGGAACAAATGACGCAACAGGCAAAAAATGTTGGTGCAGAAATTATCTATGATTATGTAGAAAAGGTTGATTTTTCAAAAAAACCCTTAGTGGTAACCACCTCGTCTGGTATAATTAGGGCGGACAGCGTTATAATATGTACCGGTGCAGAAGCAAGGTGGCTGAATATTCCTTCCGAAGCACAATTCAAAGGATATGGTGTCTCAGCTTGTGCTACTTGTGATGGTTTTTTTTTCAAGAATCAGGATGTATTAGTTATTGGTGGGGGGAATAGTGCTGTTGAAGAGGCATTATATTTAACTAATCATGCACGTCAGGTGACTATTGTTCATCGTCGGGATAGTTTTAGAGCCGAGAAGATTTTACAAGAGAGATTATTTAGAAATCCCAAAATATCGGTCATTTGGAATCATAGACTGATTGAGGTCATTGGTACTGATAATCCTAAATCGGTTAATTCAGCCAAGCTTGAAAACACTCAAACAGGGGAGCTTAGTTCAATTAATTGTACTGGTATATTCGTAGCAATTGGTCATATGCCGAATACTGGTTTGTTCAAAGGGCAACTAGATATAGATAGTGATAATTATATTATTACTAAACCAAATTCAACGGAAACCAGTGTTAAAGGTGTTTTCGCTGCTGGAGATGTACAAGATAAAATTTTTAGACAAGCAGTTACCGCTGCTGGTACAGGATGTATGGCAGCTTTAGAAGTAGAAAAGTTTTTAAATCATTAAATTAAAATTATGTCTCGTAGTAAAAAAGTGAGTGATAAATTAAATAAGTCAAGAGGATCAAGTGAGTCAAGTATAATTTTGCCTGTTGCTCGAACTTTGCCAGCAAATGTTCAGGCCGAGCAAATGTTAATAGGAGCAATTTTAGTCAACCATGATTACTTAAATACTGTCTCAGAATTCCTAAGACCAGATCATTTTTTTGAGTCGATACATCAAAAGATTTATAATGCTATTGAAGTTATTACCGAAAAAGGCTTAATTGCTACTCCGGTAACGCTTAGAAGCATGTTAGAACGAGACGAATTATTTCAGCAATTAGGTGGCAGTGACTATCTAAATAAGCTGGCTACTCTGTCAATGATGGTAATTAATCCTCTTGATTATGGAAGAATAATCTATGATTTGGCAGTAAGGCGTAATTTAATTCAGATAGGGGAGGAGGTAGTTAATAATGCTTATGACTCCTCTTTAGAATATGATGCAAGTCAACAAATAGAGCATGCAGAGGGTAAACTCTATAACCTTGCTAGTGAAGGAGTTAATGACAAGAGTTTTGTTAAAATTGCTGTTTCTCTCTCGGAGTCCCTTGCCAATATTAACAGAGCAATGAAGAATTCTAATCATGTAATAGGTATTTCTACAGGATTAATTGATTTAGATAAGGAGTTATCAGGTTTTCATAACTCAGATTTAGTTGTCATTGCTGCACGCCCATCAATGGGGAAAACAGCTTTTGCCATAAATCTTGCGATAAATGCTTGTAATTCTATGAAGTTAAAAAATAAGGAACAAGAACAAGATAAGTCAGTAGGTTTTTTCTCTCTTGAAATGTCATCTGAGCAGCTTGCTACTCGTATTCTTTCCATGCATACTGAAATTAACTCGTCTTCGCTACGTACAGGTCATGTGACGGAAGAACATTATAATCGATTACGTAGAGAAGTTATAGATCTGTCAAGCCTACCATTTCTTATTGATGATACGCCAGCTTTATCTATTGCAGCTATTCGTACTAGGGCAAGAAAAATGAAGCGTAAACATAACCTTGGTATATTATTTATAGATTATCTGCAGTTAATTAGAGGGATAAATAAATATGATAATAGAGTAAATGAAATTTCAGAAATTACTCAAGGATTGAAAGCTATAGCCAAAGAATTAAATATTCCAGTAATTGCTTTATCACAATTATCTAGAGCTGTAGAACTTAGAGAAGATAAGAGACCAATGTTATCTGACTTGCGAGAATCTGGGTCTATTGAACAAGATGCGGATATAGTGATGTTTATTTATCGAGAAGAATATTATCTAACTCGTAAAGAGCCTTCTTCAGGTAATGAAGAACATGCAAAGTGGCAAAATAATATAAATCAAGTATATAATATTGCGGATATTATAATAGCAAAACATCGTAATGGTCGTGTTGGTAGCGTAAAACTTCACTATGATGGTCAGTATTCAAAATTTAGTAATTTACAGAAAACACTATAGACCCCCATTCAGGATAAGAATTAGTTAATTCTTATCCCGAATTCGCATTATAGGGATAATAATATGTTCAAGAAACCTTTAATATTTGGTATTGCTGGTACTAGTTTGACTGTGCAAGAAAAGGAATTATTATCAAAAAATTCAATATATGGCTTTATTCTCTTTAAAAGAAATATTGTGGATCGAGAACAGTTACTAAAGTTAGTACAAGATTTAAGAGGCTTATATGACTATAATATATTGATTTTTGTCGATCAGGAGGGAGGCAGGGTTGCAAGGTTGAAGCCACCTATCATAGATATAGAATATCCCCCTGCTGGTGATTTCGGTAGAATATATGATCAAGAAGGTGCAGAGAATGCATATTTAAAAGTTTTTGCAAATTATTCAAGCCTGATGAAGAGTTTAAAAGAATATAGAATAGACTCGCCATGTTGTCCAGTTGCTGATTTGCGTTACCCTTATACTGATAATGCTATTGGAGATCGTAGCTTTGGAGATTCTGTAGTAAAAGTAGTTGGCTTATGTGCAAAAACAATAGAGGCGATAGAAGAGCAGGAAGGCATTGCCATTATTAAGCATATACCAGGGCATGGTCGAGCTACGTGTGATAGTCATTATAAGTTGCCGCGTGTTACCAGTTCGCTTGCTGAATTAAATAATACAGATTTTGAAGTGTTTAGACAACTATCTAAAAATGCTAAGGCAGGATGGGCTATGACAGCTCACATTGTATTTGAGGCTTTAGATACTACCAATCTACCAGTAACTTTATCGCCCACTGCTATAAAATTCATTAGAAATGACATTGGTTTTAAAGGTATGTTAGTTTCAGATGATATTTGTATGCTTGCTCTGCATGGTGAAATTGGAGCTAAATACTCAATAGTTAAAAAACCTCTGACGATTTTTGAAAAGCAGGATTCTACGACTACGATAAGTAATCAAGATTTAGAAAAACTTATTGAATACGGAATTATTAAAGACAAATCCGACCAAACCGGACTAAAAAAATATTTAGTAGAAGAATTCCCAAAACTGAAGGCAGAATTTGTTACAAGTATAGTTGAAGTTGCTAGACAAACTATTGTAGCTGGTTGTGACTTAGTATTACATTGTAGTGGTGATATACAAGAAATGACTGCTGTTTGCAGGGCAGTTTAAAAGTCCCAACTAATGATAGAAAAGTTTGTTTTTTAAAATAGACTTCTTTCGAAACTCTACTTCTGCTGGTGATTTGGACAATGATGCGGTACTCGAATCCGTAACGGAATTAGAGTACGCTGCGGTTCGAGGTAAAGCGTCTCCTTCAAATCCCTCAGCACAAGCGAGTTTCGAAAGAGGTCTAATGCATAAATGTCATTGCGAGAAGCGGCGACGTGGCAATCTTGTGAAGGAGACCTTACTTCATGAAGATTGCCACAGCACCTAACGGTGCTTCGCAATGACGATTTTTTAACTTTCAAGAGTTGTTTTTACAACTCTTGAAAAGAGCAAATAGTAGGATACTTAGTAGGATACTTTATTTTATAACAGTTACAGCTCTACGGTTCTGTGCCCAAGCTGCTTCGTCACAACCCATAACAGCTGGTTTCTCTTTACCGTAAGAGATAGTATCAAGTCTGTTATTATCAATTCCTAGACCAATCAAGTATTTTCGTACAGCTTCTGCTCTTCTTTCACCAAGTGCTAAGTTATACTCTCTTGTGCCTCTTTCATCACAATGTCCTTCAATAGTAGCTTTAGTACAACAATGTTTTTTTAACCAAACGGCTTGTTTATTTAGCTGTTCTTTTGATTTACTTGAAATATCTGATTTATTGAAAGCAAAAAATATCCTATCACCAACATTTCTTTCGAAATCAGCAGCTAAAGAACTTTCCTCGACACTAGGAGTCACCTCCGCTTCTGTCGGTTTCTTTTTAGTACCACACCCAGAAAGCACAAATAGTGCTAAAAAAGCTATTGCAGTTTTTTGTATTAGCATAACAAACTCCTTAATTTAAATAAAGCTATTGATTATATTTGCTTAACAGAAAAAATTGTTAAACATCCTACCTGTGTATTATATATTATCATACTGTTACTTAAAAGCCTAAAATAGTTTTAGCATTAAACTCTTGGATAAATGTGGTAAAAATATCGTATATAGCCGACGTTTAATAATTCAGAACTTAGATAACAACTCCCTTATCATATCTTGTAACTTTCCTACTTTACTTACATCCGTGCCACCAGCCTGGGCTATATTCGCCTGACCACCACCGCCGCTACCGCCAAGGAATACAGACACTTCTTTAGCTAAGTTACCTGCATGTACCTTATTGCTAATTTCTTTACTAACCGCAATAGTAATAGATAATTTACCCTGCAAATCAGGCATACCTATATATACAATCACTAGATTATCTGACTTATCAACTATTCGCTGGGCAGATAAGCGTAATACTTTAGTATCCAAGTTTTGTACTAGTTTATAGAGAAAATTTATACCTGATACACGGATTGATTCTTTGGCAATTTGCTCAATATTCAAATCAAGCATAGAGACCTGAGTAGCTACTAGCTTATCTTCTAATTGTTTTTTACTGGCAATCAGGTTATTTACTTTATCAGTAATTTCATTCTTACCTATTTTTAAGGTTGAAGACAAGTCATCAATTATAGTATCGTTTTGTCTAATTAATTTTAAGGCAAATTCACCACAAACAGCTTCTATCCTTCGAACGCCAGCTGCAACGCTACTTTCGCTAATAATTTTAAATATTCCAATATCACCAGTTCTACTAACATGCGTGCCACCACATAACTCAAGCGAGTTGCCCATTGCCACCACTCTTACTTCAGAATCGTATTTCTCACCAAATAAAGCCATAGCACCTGCCTTAATAGCTTCATCTGTTGACATTAATGTTGTGGTAACCTTAAAATTATCAGTGATAATTTGATTTACCTTATCTTCTATCAATATAACTTCTTGTTTTGTTAGTGGTGTCATATGGCTAATATCAAAACGCAGACGATCATGTGCTACGAGCGATCCTTTTTGTGTTACATGTTTGCCCAGCACTTCATGTAATACTGTATGTAATATATGAGTTGCAGAATGATGAATTCTTAAATTTTTACGGTACTTGACATCAATAGCAAAATCAGCACTATCTCCTGTTTGGATAGCTCCTTCCTGTAAAACACATATATGAGCAATTATTGAACCAAGATATTTTAAAGTATCTATTACTCTAATTTTGCTGCCTGTTGATTTGATAAAGCCTATATCTCCCATCTGTCCACCAGATTCTCCATAAAAAGGAGTTTGATTACTAATTAGAATAAATTGCTCTTCGCTAGTTTCTATATTGTTGACTAACTTATTATCTTTAATTAGAGCTAATATCTTACCTTCTGCCTTATCCAAAGAGTAACCCAAAAATTCAGTACTACCAAATTCGCCTTTAATATCAAACCATATTTGGTCAATTTGTGACTCATTTGAACCTAACCAAGCTTTTCTTGCCCTTTCTTTTTGCTCTTGCATCTTATTATTAAAGCTATCAAGATCAACTGATATCTGTTTACCTTTTAATATGTCTTCAGTTAAATCGAGAGGAAAACCATATGTATCATATAATTTAAAGGCTATCTCTCCTGAAAGTTCTGAATTTTTACTAAGATGCTGTGTTTCATCATCAAGCAGTTTCAGACCTCGTTCAAGAGTTGCTTTAAATCTTAATTCTTCCTGTTCCAAGATACTACGGGTAAAAGGCTCAGCCCTCTTCAGTTCAGGATAAGTTGCACCCATAATATCTACTAATTTTGCTAGCAATCGGTGCATTAAAGGTTCACTGCTACCAAGTATATGGGCATGCCTCATACTTCGACGCATAATACGCCTAAGTACATATCCTCTGCCTTCATTTGACGGCATGACACCATCACTAATTAGAAAGGCACAAGCTCGTAAATGATCAGCAATAACCCGGTAAGAAAATTTTGCTTCCCCTTCTACTTTAACTTTTACTATACTTTCCGTATAAGCAATTATTTCCTTAAATAAATCTATGTCATAATTATCATATACATTTTGCAATACAGCACTAATACGTTCTAGTCCCATGCCGGTATCAACGGATTGTTTAGGTAAGGCAATCCTAGTATTGCTATCCAATTGTTCAAATTGCATAAAGACCATATTCCAAATCTCAATATAGCGATCGCCATCTTGATCTTTTGTACCAGGTAAGCCACCTGGTATCTTCTCTCCATGATCATAGAAAATTTCTGAACATGGTCCACAAGGTCCGGTATCTCCCATTGACCAAAAATTATCATTGGTTGCTATTTTAATAATTCGGTCATCACTTAAATTAGCAATCTTTTTCCAGTAGCTTGCTGCTTCTTCATCAGTATGATAAACAGTTACATATAATTTTTCTTTGGCGATAGCAAATTCCTTGGTTAAGAGATTCCACGCGTAATATATTGCTTGTTCTTTAAAATAATCACCAAAAGAAAAATTACCTAACATTTCAAAGAACGTATGATGTCGTGCAGTATAACCAACATTTTCAAGATCATTATGCTTACCACCAGCCCGTAGTGATTTCTGACTAGTAGTGGCTTTTTGATAGTTTCTAGTTTCCTGACCGGTAAAAACATTTTTAAATTGTACCATCCCGGAATTAACAAACATTAAACTAGGATCATTATGAGGAATTAGGGAACTAGCTGGAAC
Organism: Candidatus Tisiphia endosymbiont of Metellina segmentata; assembly: GCF_964030715.1. Classification (NCBI taxonomy): domain Bacteria; kingdom Pseudomonadati; phylum Pseudomonadota; class Alphaproteobacteria; order Rickettsiales; family Rickettsiaceae; genus Candidatus Tisiphia; species Candidatus Tisiphia endosymbiont of Metellina segmentata. Next base: position 1,004,821 of record NZ_OZ034919.1, on the reverse strand, counting down.
GTGTATATGATTATTTGCAACAAAATAACTTATAAATTTACTTCTAATTTCTTCAGTGGTAAGTTTAGTCATTAGTAATGATCCTTAAAAATTAGACATACTGTAATTGCGTATTAAGCCTTTCTATGGCTTCCAATAAACTTTCTTCTGAGCCAGTTATAGATATTCTTATATGATTCTCTCCGGCTTTACCAAAGGCTGTCCCAGGGACAACCGCAACACGAGTTTTATCTAAAATAAAATTAGCAACAGATTCACTTACAGAATTATTCTGATAGCTATTAGGGATTTTTTTGTATAACGTACTAATGTTAGGAAATAAATACATACCTGAATTTGGAGCTTTATCAAGCTCAAAACCATCAATTTCTTGCAGTGAAGAGAAAAAGCGAGTTAGTTTTTTCTCTAACAGTGATACATTACTTTTGGTCGTATTTATTACCTCTTGATCATTCATTACCTCAACTAGTGCTGTTTGTATCAATGTGTTGACAGCCAAACAATTATAAGTATGAGCCTTTAGTGCTTGTGCAGTAAACTTCTCTGATGCAACTAGCCATCCTACTCTCCAACCAGTAATGCCTAATCTTTTTGAAAAGCTGTTTACAACAATTAAATTATGCATGTTATCACAAAATTTAATTATTGGTATATGAGGTTGTCCTGTAAAGATAAAATCATCAAAAACTTCATCTTGCATAAGATAAATATCTTTTTCTACTATAATTTGGTACAATTTTTTTAATGTTTCTAAAGTATAAACTGTACCCGTTGGATTACACGGAGTATTAATGATGATTAATTTGGTTTTAGGAGTTATGCACTTTAAAATATCGTCAACATCTAATTCAAATCTATTAAGATGTGAAGTAACACTTCTTACAGGTAAACGTCCTAATGAAATAACAATAGGTTCATAAAGCATATAACATGGATCAGGAATTATTACCTCATCTCCTATGTTAGTTGCAGTAAAGATTGTTAACCAAATAGCTTCAGCACAACCGTTAGTAACAAGTATTTGGTTATTTGGTTGCAGCTTAATGTTGTATTTTATCTTGTATCTTTCTGCAATTGTGGTACGTAAAGGGTAAAAACCTCTTGAATCTGCATATTTATTAAGGGTACTATCATTGCTTTCTATTGTAGCCTTTAAACTATTCAAAAGTTTTTCAGGAAGGTTGAAATTTGGATTGCCTACTGTCATATTGATATAACTCTCCTTGCCCCCAATTTTATCTGATATGTCTTTAGAAGGATGGGGGTGAATTATATTCAACAATTTATTCATACTAAACTCTCTTTATTAAATTCACCTCTTCAATTGGGAATTATACTGACTCTACATACTTGCAAATCAAGAGTTATTAAAACTTAGCAATCTCAAATTTGGGGTATAATTTAGGCTCTTAATATTGTAAAATTCTTGAAGAGAGCAGTATTATAGAGAATTTGGGGTGTGGTGTCTACTGCAATAACAACTTTTTTAGTATATAACCGCCATGGTAGTTTAAAAATTATGAAGAGAAAAAAAGATGTCATTACCGCGTAAGCGGGAATGACATTGATTCTATTCCATTACTGTAACTAACCTTTCCGTGCTAGCTATAGTTTAATGCGTATCAGGATGTTCTCCTACTGTGTTAATAACTTCATCAATATGATTATTTGTATGTGTAGTGTTGTCGAGTCCTTTCTTTAGAGTGAATTCATTTGCTGCTTCTTTGAGCTTTAACAATATGTCATGTTGTGGATTTGTTATATTACTTAGAGACTTCACTGTGTGTTGTGTTTCACTAGTTGATCTACTAAGAAGCTCATCGCCAGATGCATAATCAGAATCATTTTCTAGTGATGGAGCATCAAATTTAGACAATAAGTTATTCAATTCATTTACAACTGTAGGTATAGTTGTATACTTATTGTCTAAATTCAGTTCGTCTATTATACGATAAGATACGTCGCTCATATTAAGTATTTGTTTAATAGATACATTTGGATCATTAATGGCATGAATCAAATCTAGACATTTTTTTACTTGTTCTAATTCTTGTTTTTTTGCAGCTAATTTTGTGCATAATGCGTTTAGTTTGAGTTTTTGAGACTTTGGGTCTATATGTGGTATTTCTTTTTCATCTTTAGCATAACTCTTTGTTAACTTTGGGAATTGTGTAGTCAATATCTTTTCAGCGTCTATACTAGTTTTACCAATAAGTTTCTCTTGTATTGCACTAGGTAAACCTATTATTGTGTATATAGCTTTAATGTTTTTTGCTTGCACAGCTGTAAGTATCACCAAAGCATTCTCTACATCCTGTTTTGTAAACCAATAATTTTGTTGTTTAGCCATAATAATATAATCCTCAATTTGTTCAACATATTACTAATAATTGATTTTGTAATACTACAAAATATACTATTCTTACCTAATATAGCTGTATCTATATTTTGTATGCTCATTTTTCAATTATTAAGATCATTAGAATTTTATTAGGTTATCGTCCTTTATAATTCGTTATAATAACCTAACTCAAGGAGAGTATATTTATTATTTAAGAATGTTCAACAAAATATTACAAAAATAAAAATTTATTTTAAAATAATAGTAATTTAAGGTTTTGCACCTAATATCATTCACATAGCCATTATCCGTTTGAAACGGATAATATTATAATTATTCAATAGGATTTAGTATTTTTTTATAGATAAATCATAAAAAAATACTAAATCCGCTTAGTGGAAAGATAATTGCTGTTATAATAGTCTATGTTTAAATATTTAAGTCTAAGTATTAGTTACATGATTAACATATCCAAACTACCTAAACTACAAGTTTTACTAAAAAAACTACATAAATTGGTTGTATATTTTTTATATAAAAGAAATATTATTATTTTAATAGGCGATAAAGGTACATTTCTTTGTGCTTTAATACACGATAAAATTGTGGATACTTTATTTGTTCCTGCTGAAAACCAAGATAATTTAGACTCCTATAAAGAATTTTTTGGTAAATTCAAAAACTATTACGTTTTCTTCTTATTAAACGGTTCTGCATGTGAAGTACGCCATGATATAGTACCTGTACTACATTCAATAGTAAAAACCAATCCTGTAGAAAAGTTTATAGAGGAGTATTTTTCTATAGATGATATAGTTGCTTACAATGTCTATAACATAAATACCAAATATAGTGAGGTGTGGAATACCTTGCTGGTATCTACTCCTTATACCCCACCTTTAAGTAAGTTACTTGAGAATCTTTTGGCAAGTAAGAGGAAAAAGTTTGGTGGGATTTATTTTTTAGCTTTGGAATGGAAAACAATTATAGATAAAATTGTAAAAAATGTTGAAAATAATAAGTATAGTGAATATTTACAAATTTTTGTATGTATTTTAAGTACAAACGGTATTAAACTTGTTGTTAAACATCAAGGTAATATAATCTCAATTCAAACATTTGATTATCCAGCTGATAAGTCAGCCTTATATATTCAAGGTATAATTGAACAAGAAGTGGAAGATTGTTTGATATCTTGTAAAAGCTATATTGATAGTTTAACCCTTAAAGTTTGTATAATTCTTATAGTAGACCAAAGTCTAAAGTTGTTATTAGAACAATCCAGTTTTGGTGAACATCCAGTAATATGTAAGTCTAGCAGTGTATTAGGTGATAATAGCAAATTTTCAGATGCAATGGTTGTCAAGTTATTTAATGAACAAAAAAGCTTTCTAGCCTCTAACAAATATTTAGAATCCATAGCTAAACTCAATATTATCAGTTCTTTAATTTTCAAACCATTTATCACTATAATAATAGTATTGATATTTGCTGCATGTGCTATCAAAATTAAAACCGTAGCAAATTACAGAAAATTGGATCTTTTAAATTCACACTATTTTAGTGCTGAACAAGATTATTATAATGTTAAGCAAGCCTATCCATATATTCAAAATACCACTAATTTAGCTGATTTATACGTATTTGAAGCATTATTGCAAATCCCCGTACCAACGCCATTTGACTCGTTAGAAAAGTTTTTAACAAATTTACCACCTAATCTGCACCTAGAGGAGATTAAATGGCAAAGGTCGGATCTAGATAATACGTTATTATCATCTAATCAGTATATAAAAATCGAGATATTATTAAAATTTATCGTTAGTGATATGCTAGTTGAAGATGCTACTCAGCTCTTAAAACAAGAAATTGCAAATTTTAGTAAAATATTTAGCAATATGGATATTAATTTTATGATATTTACTGATCAAATATTAGAGTTACCTAATAGAGTAGTAATACCTGCTGAGGTTATTATTACTAAGAAAAAAGGATAAGAGATGCTTAAAAATTTTATTGTTCATCTAAAAAATGTTATATTCTTTAAGTTTATTATGTGTTGTCTGTGTATTTCTACTATTTTATGGTTGCTGCAAAGTATTAATAAAGATTATATGGAATCAATTGCCAAGAATCAAAATATAGAAGAATCTCTAGCTCAAGAAACGTTAAAGTTGTATTCTATAATAAATTCCAAACATAAAATACTAGAAACTTATGCAAGATATTCAAAACTATTATCTATTTCTGCTAGACAAAATTGTTTAGAACGAGCAAGGTTAATAACAACAATTGATAGTTTCTCAAAAAAATACAACTTAAATGAGCCTATTACTATATCAATTAAACAAGAATTCTTAAGTGGTATTAACCCAATGGTGGGAACAAAGCAGGATACTATAAGGATAAAGAATTATGATGTTTACATAAGATTTGCCACTAAAGATTTTGCAACTTTCTTGACAATTATAAGAGAAATCTATTCTTGTATGCCGGAGAATACTATTGTACTATCTATAGACATAAAGAAAGAAGATGTATTAGAACCTAAGGTTGTTTATAAACTATCAACAGAAAGAACACCTGATATGATATTTACAAAACTTAACATGCGTATAAGAGAAATAACGGCAAATAAGTAATTGTAATCTCAAGTAGTTATCGTATATTGTTTATAACAAAATTATTAATAAATCTTAGAGAAATATATGAATATTGTTGTAAAAAAGTTAGTAAGAGTTATCATTATTTTAAATATTATTTTTATTGCAGAAGTGACGATGGCTAGTAACTCCTCATCAAAAGAAACAAAAGATTATATCGCTACTAGTCAATATTACCATAATTTGATATCCAGTAACGATATGGCAGAGCTTAATATGTTTTTAAGTTTATTACCCAAAGGAGGGGAGCTTCATCATCATTTTAGTGGAGCTATATATGCAGAAAATTATTTAGATCTTATTAATAAGGCTGGTTTTTGTATAGATAAAAATAGCTATCACGTGCAAAAAAATAAACCAAATAAACTAAATAAAACATGCCTTAGTATTACTGCTCTCCAAGATAATTATGATCTATATACCGCTCTTTTAAGTCGCTGGTCATATGGTAGATTCTTTTACGATCATAACTGTACTCAAGAAGATGGATTAAAACATTTCTTTAATGTTTTTGGATATGTAGCTCCAATAGAAGCGGTAGATGTTAAAAGTAGTTTGACTTTGTTAAAGGCAAGAGCTAAATCAGAAAATATCCAATATATTGAAACTATATTATTCCCATCTCCAACTAGTGATAATCCTGCTCTTGATAAGATTAACCAACTAACAAGTAATACAGATGATACTACTACCAATAGCGTTTTAAGCCAGGCTGTTGATGTTTTAGATAAAGATAGCATTATACAAAATGAAATCGCTCAAAATTTACGTGAAATCGTATCTAACTCCAAAGATATTGATGATGATGATTTTAGTATGCGATTTCAACCATATGTAGTACGTTTCAACAACCCATCGCTGATATTTTCTGGATTATATTCAGCGTTTTTAATGGTCAAAAATAATAGCAAATTTGTTGGAGTTAACATTGTTGGTAATTAGGCTCATCCTATTGCTTTACGTGATTATAAGTTGCATATGAAAATGTTTCGTTTCTTAAAACAAAGATTTCCTAACGTAAAATTGTCGCTGCACGCGGGAGAGATTACTTTAGGTCAAGTTACTCCTGAAGAATTGAGTTATCATATTAATGATGCGGTTAATGTGGCAGAGGCAAACCGTATAGGACATGGTGTCGATATTATGTACGAATCTAACCCCTACCAATTAATAAATACATTATTAAACAAAAATATACTTGTAGAAATTAATTTGACTAGTAATGAAGCGTTAGGAGTACAAGGTGATGATCATCCAGTGAGACTTTATATGCGGTATGGAGTACCAATTGCAATTTCTACTGATGATCCAGGGGTGTCATGTAATAATTTAACAGATGAATATTTAAAATTTGTCACTCGCTATAAACCATCTTATGATAAGCTAAAAGAAATAGTGTCTAATAGTATTAAATATTCTTTCTTAACAGAAGATGAAAAAACTAAGCAAATTGACTTACTAAATAAAAAATTTATTTTTTTTGAGGATACGATAGCTTCATTTGTAAAAAAACACTCTCATGTTAAAAAATAAAGAGCCAAAGACTAATGAACATCTTTAGCAGTATAAACATTTCTATATGTAAAAAAAGAATAAGTGAAGAGTTATTTAATAATATAACAAAACATGCATGTTTAACACTTGCTAATATAATAGCTATTGATTACGAAATTAGACTTAAATCAACACCTGAGATTGATGTCCATATAAGTAATTGTATTGGTAAATTAAGAGTTTTTCTCGGTCAGAAAGTTATTACGGATGATAGTTTTTCAACAGTTTTAATGTTATTTTCAGTAGCAATCTCGCCTGATGCAGTAGAATATCAAGATGGAGATAATATTCTAAACAAATCAGAAGATATAATAATTGATACACTAATAAGTACAAATTTTGGTAAGGCAAATTCTGAAGAGAGAAAAGTAATAAAACAAGTGTTAAAAGATTTACTGGCAGCAAGGAATAGTTATGAATTAACAAATTTTATACAGCTTGAACCAGAAATATTTTGTACAACGGTAATGCATGCGGTAAAAAAATATCGAAACCCAAAGGAGGTCAGCACTAATGCTAGATTAGAAATTAATAGAATATTAAATGTTGCAGTAAAACATAATAAGAAAATTGAAATATTTAAACAAGCAACTAGTAAAATTATAACTGCTATTTCTGTTCTAGCAGTTGGGGCTATCAGTGTTGCAACAGCTGGTGCCACATTTGCTTTTATGGTAGTACCAGCTTCTATTCTAGCAATAGAATATGCTCCCAAAATCGGCGAAAAAATTGGCGGGGTAATTCTGAGTCAGGATAAATCCATGAGTGTGCAAGAAGAAAAAATTACCGCTCTAAAAACTAATTTATGGAAAAATAATAAGGAATTCTTGTCTCAACAGCGAGTAGTAGAGCATAATGTATCCATGCAAAAATTAGATAGTCAAATAAAGTCGGTAGTCAATCTAAAATCTAACAAATTAAATATAATAAAAGATCAGGTATCGGTTAACTTACCTAGTAAAAAGTCTTTACAAAATAACAAAAATAGTAAATCTTCAGGACAAATTAAACAAAGGTAACAATATGCTAGTAACTTGGATTCTCCTTATATTTGCAGGATTATTTGAGGTAGGTTTCTCTATATCGCTGAAGTTGTCAGAGGGTTTTACCAAAGTAAAACCCATTATAGCTTTTATTATTTTTTCTATATTGAGTTTTGTTTGTCTAAGTAAAACTCTAGATAAACTTCCTCTTGGTACTGCTTATCTTATATGGACTGGTATCGGAGCTGTAGGAACAGTAATAGTAGGGATGGTGTGTTTTAACGAGCCATACTCTGCCATGCGAGTTTTCTTTATTACGACTATGGTAATTTCTATGATAGGGCTTAAGTTGTCTTAAACTTATGATCAGGCTTATTTATCCTAAATTTTGGTACACCAAGAACATTATAGCATATTTATTATTACCACTAAGTTGGTTATATCTTTTTGCTAGTTATTTAAGAAAAATAATTGCACGTCCTATAATATTTCCTTGTAAAGTAATTTGTGTCGGTAATATAAGCATTGGAGGTACTGGTAAAACTCAAATAGTGATCTTCCTTGCGAAAATGTTGAAGGCTATTAATATTGATTTTATAATTATTACTAAAGGTTATGGCAGTAAACTGAAAACGGCGTTGTTAGTTGAACCACATCATACAGCACTAGATGTCGGAGATGAAGCAGTAATGCTATTAAAATATGGTAAAGTCATAGCTAGCAAAAAAATTCAATATATACTGCCTTTTATACAGAGAATTAAGCCAAAGGTGATTATAGTAGATGATGCAATGCAGAATCCTAATTTTTATAAGGATATTGTTATTCTGTCAGTTGATGCTGACAGGTTATTTGGCAACGAATTGTTAATTCCAGCCGGTCCTTTGCGTGAGTATCCTAAACAAGCTATTGAAAAAACGGATATAGTCATTCTTGTCGGTTCGAGTAATAGACTTCTTGCAGAATTCGCTGCTGTTGAGGAATTTATAGGAGACACGGAACGGAAAACCGCAGCGTACTCTAGTGTACGTGAGGATTTGAGTACCGGATCGACGTATAAATTACCAACAGAAGTAGAATTCTGCAAGAAGTCTAATGTTGCTCCTTTTCTCTTACATAAGGAGCTTCCCTTTTTTCAAGCCCAAATAGTTCCAACTATAGACATAGATAAAACAAAGAGATATTTTGCCTTTAGTGGTATAGGTAATCCTGAACGGTTTTTTTCTACATTAGAAAATTATGGATTGCAGTTAGTAGGTAATAAAATTTTTCCGGACCATCATCAATATCGTGAAGAAGATTTAGACTATTTAAAAGAACAATCAGAAAAATCTAATTCTCTTCTAATAACAACTAGAAAAGATTACGTAAAAATATGTGATACTGACTTGTCAGTAATATGTTGTGATGTACATTTATTACTAAATAATCAAAAATTATTAGCAGATTTAATATATGAAAAAATTCTTTAAAAATATTAAGTATTTGCTTGAGTATTTTTTCGTTTTAATAGTACTAAAGATATTAGGAACATTTGGTATCGACAAATCTGTACAAATTTGTCGGTATATAGCAAGGAAAATAGGTCCTCTATTGCCAGTCAATAAAATTGCAAAAGAAAATATTCAAAATATTTTTGGCAAGAATCAGACAAATGGTCTAAGCATGGAGACTCAAGTAACCATTGATCAAGTATGGGATAATTTTAGCAGTTTTATAGGAGAATTTCCATATGTTAATAATATGTCAGAGGAAGAATTATCTAGAAGGGTAGAAATAATCGGACTTGATAATATAATAGAATTTCAGAAATCACAGCAACCTTTCGTATTATTTACAGGACATTTTGCTAATTGGGATTTTGCACTTAAAATTATAAATAAATTTTATCCTAAATTTGCTATTATCTATCGTAAATTAAATAATCCTTATATTGATAAGCTGATTAATGATAGGCGTAAAACTAGTGATATAAAGCTAATTCCAAAAGGAGAAAAGGGTGCAAGAGATCTCATATCTGCAATCAAATCAGGATACGCAATTGGCATGCTTGTAGATCAAAAAATGAATAATGGCATTGAAGTACCATTTTTAGACCGACCGGCCATGACTGCTCACGCAATTGCTAAAATTGCCTTGCAATTCGGCTACCCGATTATACCATTACAAGTGGTTCGCACTAATAGTAATAACAGTTATTTTAAAGCTATTATCCATCCACCAATACAATTACAAAAAACTAATAATAGTAAAACAGATTGTTATAATATAATGTTTACCATTAACCAAATTTTAGGTAATTGGGTTAAAGAAAATCCAGGCCAATGGTTTTGGTTTCATAATAGATGGAAGAAGAATAACTATGCCCCAAATGACAAAATCTGCAAATAATAACATGTAGCCGAAAATGTAAATTTAATAAGTACTGGCTAAAAGTTTTTTTGCAAAAAAAGTATGGCTAAAAACCATATAGTAATCAAACATATCCAAAGCCCACCTCTAATGTCATATGTACGCTTGATTAGGATTTTTAGAGCATCTTCAGTTTTTTTAGCTTCTCTTATACACTCTGATCTCATGGCAACTATGTAACCTGATATAGTCATAATCTTGCTATATAGTTGTTTTAGATCTTTATCATTAAAATCATTTTGCATAAAACCCTCTTACTATGATTGTAGGCAAAATATTTCTATTCATTATTAGATAGGGTAGTTGAGGTTGCATTTTTAAAAAGAAAGTTGCTAAATAAGCAAGAATAAATTTGATTACTGAGCAAATATTGTATATATTCATAAGGCATTTCCTTTTATGATTGAGGTTTTGTGCTTAACTAACATTTAGTATTATTTCGTTTTTATTCAACTTACCTATATTTGTAGTAGTTGAATTTATGTACTGAATAGTTTTAGTTTTTAAAGTTTATCTTACTAAATAATTCCTTGGTTCATTTAGTAAGATAAACAACTTTACTGTGACAATTTTTTGTTGTCAAGAAAAAACCGTTTTTCACGGATCAATTTTATAAAAAAAATATTTACAATGGGCTGGATTGAAAATATAAAAGAATTCCTTCGGGATAAAATGGAAGAAAAACAACTGAAGGCGAGTGATCTTGCTGGACTTGCGGGCATTCCTACGACTACTATGAGAGGGATGTTGAGTAATCGACGTCCTGAAATAAAAAACATAATCAAACTTGCAAATTATTTTGACTGCTCTGTTGATGAAGTCCTAGTTAGAAAGAGATTTGGGCTTCAAGAAAAACAAGAATATATGCAACTATCTCCAGAAGCATTAAGTGCTAATTTGAAGAGTTTTATCACCGAAAAGATGAATAAAAACCAAATGACTCAATACGAATTAGGAGTAGAAGTTAGTGATAGTCCAGACAGCATTCGAGCTTTTTTAAGAGAAGATGATAATAAGCAAAAAATGCTAAGTACTGGATCAGTTATAGCTATTGCTGATTATTTTGACTGCTCTATTGATGAAATGCTAGGTAGAACTTTGCAGCTTGGAAGAGAGAAGCAGGTAGACAGATCTTTAGATAGCTTAAAAACATTGAGTCCTGAAGTTCTAAAAGCTGCTCAACTGATTGGGAAATCTATTGCAAGTGATATATCACCTAAAGCTCTGACTACAGATAATGTTGCTCCCAGCCATGTGAGTTCTTTAATTAAGAAATCGCCTAATAGGAGTAGAGGGTGATAAATCTCTTTCGATGATAATTTAATGCAAGAACGTATTAGCAATATTAGGGGTCTTTTCGCTAAGTATAAAATAGATGCCTATATAGTACCGTCTAATGATCAATATCTTAGCGAGTATGTTCATGAAAGTGCTAAACGACTGCAATATATGACTAACTTTAGTGGGTCAAATGGTATTGTGGTGATCTGCAAAAATAATGTTATATTTTTCACAGATGGTCGTTATCTAGAACAAAGTAAGTGTGAACTAGATCCAAAAATTTTTGATATTAAAGATTTACCCTATTTCCCTTGGGATGATTATTTAGGTAATGATGGTATATTAGGATATGATGCGAAACTCTTCACTAATGTTAAGTTAAAAATATTTTCTAAAATAAAGCCTCGTTTACATAAAGTATCTAATAATTTAGTAGATCAAATTTGGCGTAATAGACCAGCTGAGCCATCATCAAAAATATATATTTATGATGATAAGTTTGCTGGTCAATCGTATAGTGATAAAATTACCATGTGTCGTAATCTACTCACTAAATATTCTGCAGATACCATGATTGTTACTGCAGCAGATTCAATATGCTGGTTATTAAATCTCAGAGCAAGTGACATTCCATATTCACCATTGATGCTTGGTATAGTCCTAATCACTAAGAACCAACTATATTTATTTATTAATCCAAATAGGGTAGACCAAGATATTATACTTGCTCGTCCTCATGTAACTATATTACCTTCTGCACAATTTGCTGATATATTGAGTCAAGCTAATAAAGTCCTAATTGACGAAAACTTCACTTCCAATTATATCATAGATTTGCTAAGCACTAAGATAATAGAAAAAATAAATGATCCTTGTCAATTAGCTAAAGCCCGTAAAAACGATATTGAAATTAACCATGCAATTAATTCCCATATTAAGGATGCGGTAGCACTATGCGAATTCTTTGCATATTTATTCGAACTACCAAATTTGCAAGATCAAACTGAATATGATTTAGGAGTAATATTAACAGAGTTTAGATTTAAGCAAGATCAATATGTTATGGATAGCTTCCCGACTATATGTGGCTTTAAGGAAAATAGTGCTATAATTCATTACCGAGCAACAAGCACAGGGGCAAAGAAAATCTTAGGTAAAGGCATATTATTAATTGATTCTGGTGGGCAATATAAAGGTTGTACTACTGATGTAACTAGGACTTTTGCTATAGGTGGGTAATCCCCTAGCAAAGAACAAAAATTACGTTATACTCAAGTTCTTAAGGGGCATATTGCTTTGTCGATGATTAAGTTTCCAGTTAATCTTATTACTGGAGGTAATTTAGATGTGCTAGCTAGGCAGTTTTTATGGAGAGATGGACAAGATTACCCACATGGTACAGGTCATGGTGTTGGTAGCTTCTTAAGTGTTCATGAAGGACCATAAAATATTAGTTTACGCAGTAACATTATTCTAGAACCTAGTATGATTGTATCCAACGAGCCAGGTTATTATAAAACAAACGAATTTGGTATTAGAATAGAAAATCTGATGTATGTCAAAAATGCTTCACAGGATGAAAATTATCTAGAGTTTGATACTCTCACCCTTGTTCCTTATGCAAAAGATTTAATAGATCGCAGAATACTAAATGCAGATGAGATAAATTATATAAAACAATACTATCAAAAAATTAAACAACAAGTTTATCCTCTACTTTCAATTAGAGGACAGAAATGGTTAAGTAATCAATTACTTTTCTAGCTTGTTGATTTCTTCAATACTCAAACCGGTAATCTTGGCTATATACTCAGACGTCATATTTTCTTTAAGTAAAATTTTAGCTATAGCTATAGCTTTTTTCTTTTCGCCTCTAGCCTCGCCTCTAGCTTCACCTCTAGTTTCAGCAGCTTTTTCAGCTTGTTCGATTTTGAACTGCTCTACCGCTAGATTATCTAGTTGAGTTTTGGTTATATGATCATAGGTATTTAACTCTTCTTCCGTCCAAGAGGCTTGATCTATTGCTTGGAAAGCTCTTTTAATGATAATATCGTGACCAATTAAATGCTCCATTTCTACTAAAGTACTATGATGGGCATGTTTAAAGAAATACATCCATTTTTCTTCAATATTCTCTAACTGATCAATGGTTTTATGGAATTTTTTTAGTTCAGCAAAGATGAAGTAAAAATCCTTAAGATCATGCTCATAACTTTTGGAATCTAACAATCTATGGGTTGATTTCCAATCTTTCTTGTCAGGAAACATGATAAAATCAGCAATAGCCAAAAATATTACCCCTTTAAGCTTAGCATATACTGCTAATTTTTTATGATTTTCATCTTCTTTAAGTATTTGCTGTGAATAGGCTTTAGCCGCATAAAATTGAGCTCTTTTCTCAAATCCCTTATGTTCGCCAACCTGCATTTCAACAATTACTTGCGTGCCATTTTGGTCTTTACACAAAACATCTACTATAGATTGCCGATATGCTGCAATAGCAGGGTCTTGGATGGTTTTAAGAAAACTAACCTCAATAATTTGATCTTTTCCCTGATATCCCAAAATATCATTAAGGAAGTGAATTAATATATCTTTATTTTTCTCTGTACCAAAGATTTGCTTAAAGCAAAAATCATTTTTTGGATCAAGAAAACGGGAAATAGCCATAATAAATAACTTAAATATATATGATACTCATTGGTAGTATAGCAAAAAAATTCTCAAGCACTAAGTAATATACGATAATTTTTTTAAGCTATCGATAAATAATGCTTGTATACTCGGTGAACTTCAAGAATTGGCGTCGTCATGTCTAAAGATATCCGCTGCTCCGTTACTCATGTACGCTACGCTGCTCGACTTTGCTACTGTCTAGCTCTTCTTGAAGTTATACTATCGTCTACCAACTCTTCATTTACGAGCAGTATACCAAGAAGCTACTTAAAAGACATATTTTACAACTTATACATTAGCTAGTCAATTAAAAATTGTACCTAAGATTGAAATAATTATAACATTTTTTCAATTTTCAAAAAACTTGGTTAAGAAACTCATTAGGTTCTATGGAGGTTGTTATTTAATTTTGTAGATTTAGTTGACTTTTTATTATTGAATACACCATACTAAATCTCAATTGGTCCAGTAGTTAAACCATTAACAAACTGTTGCAAGTAAGGATTATCACTATTTTTTATTTCATCTTTTTTACCAAACCATAAAATCTTCCCTTTATAAATCATAGCAACCTCTTTAGCTATCATATAAGCACTATTCATATCATGAGTTATGGTGATGGTAGTAGCCTTTAGCTCTTCTTGAACTTTAATTATTAATTCATTGATGACATTAGCCATTATAGGGTCAAGACCGGTAGTTGGTTCATCAAGGAAAAGAATCAACGGATCGCCACAAATAGCCCTAGCTAAAGATACTCGCTTTTGCATACCTCCGGAAAGCTCAGATGGATAAAGACCCAGTATTTTTTTAGACAAACCTACAGAATTAAGTTTAGATGCAGCTAACTCTTCTTTATTTTTTGGAGATAATTTATACAGTTTTTCAGTAAAGAATGTAATATTATCTTGAATAGTTAAAGAATCAAAAAGAGCTCCCCCCTGAAATAGAAACCCCATGGTTTCCATCATTTTAAATCTATCTTTACTTGAAATATTTACAGTTTCCACTTCATCAATAACTATACTACCCTCATCAGGCTGAATTAAACCAACTATAGTCTTTATTAACACTGATTTACCAGTTCCTGATCCCCCAAGAATTACTATTGAACTATTCCGTTTTATATCTAAGTCTATACTATCAAGTACCTTATGATCGCCGAAAGATTTATATAATGAACGTATTTTTATTTTTGATTCATCCATAATCTATTCTCGAGTCTTATACTTTAAAAAACAACTCTGTTATCAAGTAATTACTGATTAGAATAAGAACTGAAGAATTTACTACCGCGGAAGTTGTACTCGTCCCAACTCCTTTTGCTCCTGTACCTGAATAATAACCACTATAACAACTTACTATTGAGATAATAAAACCAAACACTGCTGCTTTTACCAAACCAGAAATGATATCTATTGGTTCTAAAAACTTAAAGCTATTCGTTATATAATTAAAACTATTAAAATCAAGCTTATAAACACTTACCAAATAACCACCCATTACTCCTAATATATCACCTATTAATACTAAACATGGTAATGTAATAACTGCGGCTAGTACTCTTGGAAAAACTAAATATTTTATGGGATCAGTCGACAAAGTATAAAGTGCATCTATTTGTTCAGTCACCCTCATAGTAGCTATTTCAGCAGCAATTGATGCACCAACCCTACCAGCAACCATAAGACCAGCAAGAACTGGTCCAAGCTCTCTAGTTATTGAAAGGACTACCACCGTAGCTATTGAACTTTCAGCCGAGAAACGAGAAAAACCTGTATAACTTTGTAATGCCAGCACAGCACCGGAAAAAAAGGTAGTCATAGCTACAACTGGTAGGGAATAAAAACCTATAGACAATAACTGCTTTAACACTAAGTTGTAGTATAAAGGTTTTTTAAAAATACTAGTGACTCCCGCAATAGTAAATAGAGAAAAAGCCCCTATAGTCCTTGCAAAACCAATAGTATGTTTACCTAATAAATTAACGGTATCAAGAATCATTTTTGTATACTCTCTTATATCTGCTGCCTAGTAGAGTGAGAATTTCATAACCAATGGTATTTATTATATTCGCTATTTTATCTAAAGTACAATAATTCCCTATAATTTCAGCTTGTTGTCCTAGAAAAATTTTGTTTGGTGGTAGTTCAGTAACATCAACAGTAATTGAATCCATTGATACCCTGCCAACTACAGGAGCTGAATGGGAATCAATAACTACTACCCCACAATTACTAAAAGCCCGGGGATAGCCATCAGCATAACCAAGAGGCAAGGTAGCAATTAGTCTATTACTATTTGTTTTAAAGGTCATATTGTAACCAATGTAACTTTCCGGTGGTAATTCTTGCAATTGTATTATTGGAGCAGTCAGTCTTATCGGATTATGCATTGGATTTTTAAATGTATTACCCAAAGGATTAATACCATACAATGCAGCACCAGGGCGTATTAAGTCAAAATGATATTCTTTCCCTAGAAATATACTACTAGAGTTAGCTAGACTAGCTTTGACTTTTGGGAAATATTTTAAATAATGCTTAAACTTTTTTAATTGTTGTAAATTATAAGGATCATCAACTATTTCAGATGCAGATAAATGACTTATAATATACTGCAATTCAAGACCAACTAATAGATCAGGTTTGTCTATTATATGTTGCATTTCTGTGTCAATCATTCCTAAGCGATTCATACCAGTATCAACATGGATTGTACAAGGTAATACTTCTTTTTTAAGAGAGGCAAACTCTTGCCAAATTTCAACTTGTTTTAAACTATTAAGCACAGGAATTAAATTACTATTTCTAAATTCCTCAACGTCATTGCTAAATACACCATTAAACACAAAAATATTAGATTTTTGCCCCAATACTTTACGTAATGATATTCCTTCATCAACTGAGGTTACAAAAAAACTCTGACAATTCTCCATCTGTAAGGCTGGTGCGATAGCATCAGCACCAAGTCCATAGCTGTTAGCCTTTACCACGGAGGCAATCTCTGAAGTTTTACAAATTTTAGAAATAATACGATAATTAGCACGAATTTTTGCTAAGTCTATTTCAAGTGTACATCTATCAGTATGCATAAAGTCTTAAATTCTCATGATTTTGTAGATTTTTGTAATGCTGCTATAATAATTGGAGCAACTGATATTACATGGAACTTAGATGGTAAATCAGTAGTTTCTATTGTATCAGTTATATATACGTTCATTATATCAGAATTCTGAATATTTTCTTTGGACATGCTAGAAAGCACTGGGTGAGTTATAAAAGCATTGACAGATAAAGCTCCTACTTCCATTAATAGCTTAGCTCCCTTGCACAGGGTTTCGCCACTATCAACAATATCATCAATTAATACACAATGCTTGCCGGAAACGTTACCTATTATTTCTGACATTTGGCATTTATCAGTAGACCTCTTGACCTCTCTACTTTTATTAATAACAGCTATATTCATGTTAAAAAGCCTATTCACATCACGTACACGTACAAAACCACCAACATCTGGAGATACAATAATAGAATTATTATAAGTTTCAATAATCGGAGCAAATAAACTTATTGGATCAAGATTTTGTATTGGAATTTTAAAAAAACCCTCTAATTGCTGTGAATGCAAATCGACAGTTATTACATGATTAACACCAGCAACTTCCAACATACTCGCTACAAGGCGGCTCGATACTGGAGTAAAACTACAATATCTACGATCTTGGCGGCTGTAACCAAAATACGGTATAACCGCAGTTACTTGTGAAGCTCCTGCTCTTTTTACCGTATCAACTAATAATAAAAGTTCCATCAAGTGGTTATTGGCTGGTCTAGAAGTAGATTGTACTATAACAACATCACACTTATGCATATCTTCAAGGATTTGTACCCTTGTTTCAGTATCATCGAAAGCTGTAATATAAGTTTCCACATATTGACAATTTAGTTCCTCAGCTAAATATCTAGCTAATTTTTTATGACTAAGACCTGCAAGAATTTTCATGCTAATTATAATAATTGGTTTAAGTTTTTGTAGTATATAATAATTATAATTTGCACTAAGTGTTTTATGAAAAATATTTTTATTCAATAGCAGAAAAAATTATTAACTCTTCATTTACGAGTAGTATATCAATCTTCGTAGGTTTTATGACCTCTTTCCCAATTCATCTATTAACTTATCAAAACCACTATTACTGAGAATATTCATGAACTCTGACTGTTGAGAATTGATAAGACTAACACCTTCTGTAATAACATCTGAGACTTTTAAATTAGTTTTATCGCTTGTACCCTTTACTTGACGTACTAAGTAATTTACTTTAGCAGTTCCTATTAACATTTCTACCATAAACTCTCCTTCATCAAGAACACGTACTTGTTGGACTTTAGGTTCTTGACCTTGGTAATTCTTTACTAAATCAGCATAGGCCTTGCTTACATAATTACTGTAAATTTCTGTGAATTGTTTAATTTGTTCAGGAGTTAGAGTTCTTCTATAAACACCAAGGGTGAATTTAGCCATCCAATTCAGATCTAAGTTAGCTAAAATTAGCTTTTTAGTTTTAGCTATTTTGGCATCTTGATCTAAACTCTCATCATTACATACATCTAGCCCATCTCTTATTAGCTGATTAACATAATTATCAACCACCATTTTGTCATCAGTAGCAGAATAGGCTGACAAAGATAGACAACTTAAAATTAAGCAAACAATAATTTTTTTCATAAGTAACTACTCTTAATTAGGTTTAGGGCATTTAAATTGATTAGGATAGACAATTACCGATTCACGATTTTGATGCGTAGCTGATCTTACAGCTATGTAAGGGTCAGTAGAACTACATCCTATATAGTCAGTAAACGGTAATAATCCTAACCTAGTATCTATAACTTGTACACTAGAAACTATGATTTCAAAATCTCTATGTACCGCGTACATTATAGGATTTAAGTAACTATTTGTAAATATAGCATCTGTACTATCTCTTGCATTAGTACTACCAAAAAATGGTATGACTAAATATGGTCCAGGACCAACTCCATAGTGGGCAAAAGTACTACCCAAAGTTTGTTTGGTAACTCTCAATCCAATTTTATCTGCTACATCAAATAACCCACCTATACCAAACGTAGCATTGATTAAAAATCTCCATAAGCTTTTCATAGTTTGGTCATAATTCATCTGTAGGCCATAATTGACGGCAGTCAAAGGCACACTAATATTATCTAGAAAACTGCTCACTCTAGCCCTAGTATAATTATTACTAATTCGTTTATAGCCTATACTAATAGGGCGTAAGAATAGATAGTCTAAAACAGAATTAAAGGCAAAAAATTTACGATTTAGTTTCTCATAAGGGTCATAGACTTGAGTACATCCCTTACCTTCATTATAAACATACCTAAAATCTTCATCATCTTGAGTATTTTGAGTACTCGCTATTGCAGTTATAGTAGAAAAATTAACTAACAACAGTAATATAAATTGCTTCATGGCATCATTAATGGTTTTTCTTACAAATCACCATATAGTATTTATCATTTTTTTCTAGAGCTAATTCTTCACTATTTAATATGGTAAACTTAGTTTGACCTAAAGCTTTCTTAATATCTGCTATAGTAAAAATAAATTCTTTTCTCTTTAATGAAAGGTTTGTGACGTTATCTATTGGTAAACAAAATGCAAAATATCCTAATACATTAACTATAGAATAAATAGAATTAAAGTAATCTAATAGGTTTTTAGTAAACGCAAGAGAGTTAAAACTCAGTACTACATCATATTTATTAGAGTCGTGTTTAATAAAATCCGATATTGAAATTTCTAATAACTGTTCATAAATATTGCCATATACGGTAACAAGCTTATTCATAATTTCTGAATTTTCAACACCGGTAAAAGTAAAGCCATCAGGAAAACGCTTTGTCACTTCATAACCCACTAAGCCTATATTACTACCTAACTCCAAAATATGGTAATTATCAGGTAAGTCTGTTATGTTATTCATAGTTGTACTTACAAAACTGTAAGGTAGGTATAGTTTATTATTACTACGAAATTTATTGCCATAATATTCAGCGGTAAGATTTTTATATTGATGCCAAATTTGCGGTGGAATCTCTGACAAATTATTATAATTTTGTATAAAAGATGCTAACTTTATTTGATCAGCTTCAAAAGCTCTTTGTAGATGATACAAAGCTTTTTCATAGTTATTTTTTAAGAAATATGTCCAACCAAGCCAATAATTAGCTTGATGGTCGTTAGGAGAAAGAATTTTATCAACCAATTTAAGCCTTAGTATAGCGTCATTTAAGTTATTTTTATACAAATGTTCTATACCAAGATTAAAATTAGTTTCTTTTAAGTGTGTTACCTTATATTTTACATCGACAAAATAATTGATAGATGTAAAGATTTTCTCCCTATACCAAGATGGGAAATTCTTACTATAATTATAGTATAATTTTATTTTGTCTTTTATTGAGCCGTAACTGTTACGAATAATTTTGCTGCCGAACATAAATTGCTATAAATTTGATTTTTTAAACATATATTCATCATATGATAACATATATATCAAATGACACTAATACTTAATAGTAATAAATTATATAAAATAAATCATATTGTACTAAATTCTGCTTTCAAGAATTGTTTTTTTTAACAATTATAGTATAATACACCCCAATTTTGGATAAGAATTAACAAATTCTTATCCAAAATTCGCGTAATACGAAAATAATTATAAGGTTTTATAGAATCATGCCACTTATTGCTAAACGCTTAGATCTAATAAAACCATCTCCAACTTTAGCTTTAGTAAAAAAAACATTTGAACTAAAAAAGCTAGGTAGAGATATAATCTCTCTTGGGGCTGGTGAACCTGACTTTGACACACCCAATAATATCAAAGAGGCTGCAATTAAAGCACTGCGAGATGGTTTCACAAAATATACTAATGTTGATGGCATTTTGGAGCTAAAACAAGCAGTACAGACTAAATTCAAGTATGAAAATAATTTAGATTATGATCTAGATGAAATAATCGTGTCAAGCGGTGGTAAACAAGTAATCTATAATTTATTTATGGCTTCCCTTAACCAAGGGGACGAAGTAATTATTCCCAGTCCTTACTGGGTCTCATATCCAGATATGGTAATGTTAGCTGAAGGGATTCCAGTATTTGTTAATTGTGGCATTGACAACAATTTTAAACTTACCGTTGAAGCTCTAGAACAAGTAATTACCCAAAAAACTAAATGGTTAATTATTAATTCACCAAGTAATCCAACAGGGACTGCATACTCTTACCAAGAGTTAGCAGATATTGCTGAGTTACTACGCAAATATCCCAATGTAAATGTTATGTCAGATGATATTTACGAGCATATTATTTTTGATGATTTTAAATTTTATACTTTTACCCAAGTAGCACCGGATTTAAAAGATCGAATATTTACGATAAATGGTGTATCAAAAGCTTATTCTATGACAGGATGGCGTATAGGATATGGGGCTGGTCCTAAATCATTAATTAAGGCAATGACTATTATTCAGTCACAAAGTACTTCTAACCCCTGCTCTATAAGCCAAATGGCAGCTATTGAAGCTTTAACTGGCACTCAAGATTTTATTAGACCTAATGCAAAAAACTTTCAAAAAAAACGTGACCTAACCTTATCAATTCTAAGTGATACTAAGGGTATTAGTTGCGATAAACCAGCAGGAGCATTTTATCTATTTCCTAAATGTAATGAATTATTTGGTTTGAAAACGCCTACTAGTAAAATTATCAAAAATAGTAACGATTTTGGAGAATATCTGCTTGAAGAATGTAACGTTGCGGTTATTCCTGGTATTGCATTTGGTCTAGAAGGTTATTTTAGAATTTCATACGCAACTTCGATAGAAAATTTGGAGCAAGCATGCTCGCGTATAAAGAATGCTTGTAATCAATTAACGTGATAAAAAAAATCCTTAAAAAAAACAATTTTGTACTTAGTGTAGTTACTAAGATGCTGTATACTTATTTGAGAGTGGTTTATTTTACCTGTCGCTGGCAATTTGTTTTTTCAGATAATTACAATAAGCAAGAATTTTTGGCACAAAAAGGGGTGATTTTTGCCTTTTGGCATAACAGACTTGCTTTCGGTCCAGGAATATTTGCTGGTCATAAAGATATTTATGCACTTATTTCTCCTCATTCGGATGGTAAAATAATTGGTAATATTGTCAATAAGTTTGGCTTTGGGGTAATAAATGGTTCGACTAATAAAAATTCCGTAGCAGCTTTAAAAACAATTGTCAAAAAGTTACATAACGGTAGTAATATAGTGATCACACCAGATGGTCCACGTGGACCTATTTATAAAATAAATAGTAATATTAACAAAATTGCTCAAAAATATAATATAAAATTGATACCAGTTTCTTGTAGTGCTTCTAGATATTTTTTACTCAAAAGTTGGGATAAACTGATTATGCCTCTACCTTTTGGTAAAATAACAACTTTTATAGGCTTACCACTAGCTTTTGTAGGAAATGAAAACCAAGACAATATTAATTTAGCACAAGCATTAACAGGGTTGAAGTAAATCTATCTATGATCTATTTATACCATATCTTAAGTTTTCTACTTCTTCCAGTGTATTTTTTTTTATTAGTATTAAGAGTTATTGTTGGTAAAGAAGAGATAAAAAATATTGGTGAACGTTTTGCTATTGGGCATACACATACTAAACGAAATGAAACTTTAGTTTGGATACATACAGCCAGTGTAGGGGAATCTATTATAGCTTTTACCTTAGTTGAAAATATTAATAATCTTTGGTTAAAAAGAACTATGCCAAAAACCTCCTTAAAGTTTTTGGTTACTTCGGGAACTAGATCTTCTGGAAAAATATTACAACAAAAACTACCGCAAAATGCCATTCATCAATTCATTCCTATAGACAATATTATTTTTGTTAAAAAGTTTTTTAGAAATTGGCAACCAAACCTAGGAATTTTTGTTGAATCAGAGTTATGGCCATGTCTCATTAGTGAAGGGGCAAAACATTGTGAACTATTATTATTGAATGCACGTATTTCTGATAAATCATTTGAATCGTGGAAAAAAATAAGTTCATTTTTTAGGTTAGTTACCACTAACTTTAGTAAGATTATCGTGCAAAGTAACCGTGATTTCCAGAAATTTACGCAACTTGGTGTGACAAATATAGTTAATTTAGGTAACATTAAATTTGCCAACAAAAAATTACCTGTACATGAACAAGAGTTAACAATTTTAACACAACATATGAGTGGTAAAAGAGTTATTGTATTTGCTAGCACCCACCTAGACGATGAGGTAGTAGTACTTAATATTATAAAACCAATAAAACAACGACACCCAGATTGCTATTTTATTCTAATTCCACGCCATCCTGAGCGTAAGAATGATATAGGAAAAGCGTGTACTCAATTAAATTTAACTTATAGTATCAAGTCCGAACAAAATATACCTATTCTAACTGATGATCTTTACATCGTTGATAAATTTGGAGAACTAGGATTATTTTTTAGCATAGCGTATATCTCATTTGTTGGCGGTTCATTTAAACAAGGTGGACATAACGTACTTGAGCCAGCATATTTTGCCAATTATATTATATTTGGACCAGATATGAGTAATTCTGCTAATATTGCTAATGAAATGCTTACTAATAAAGCTGCTACTCAAATTCGAGATGAAAACGATTTGCTGAATAAAATTGAGTATCTTCTATCTGAGACTGGTACTCAGGAAGCTAAAGTTTATCAGGCTAATGCTTTGGAATTTGTCAATAAAAACCAACAAATTTTAGGTAATTATTTAAATATTATAGAAAAACACTTAGTGGGAAATTAGTGTTATGTTATACTCAGAACATGTGGTATTAGTTGATGAACAAGATAATATCCTTGGAATAGAGGATAAGTTAAAAGCTCATAATTCTAATACTCCATTGCATAGGGGTTTTTCTGTATTTCTTTTCAATAGTCAAAAAGAAATTGTTATACAAAAAAGAAGTTTACTCAAAAAAACTTGGGGTGGATTTTGGTCAAATAGTTTTTGTGGACATCCACAAATTAACGAAACTTATGAACAAGCAATTTATAGGCATGCAAAATTTGAATTAGGTTTAGTAAGCCTACAGAGAGTAGATATTATTGCTAATTATCGCTATAAATTTGCTATAAATAATATTGTAGAAAATGAAATATGCCCGATATATTTAGCTTTATCAGATGATATCATAAAAATAAATGAACAAGAAATAGCAGAAGTAAAATTACTTAAATGGCAAGGTTTTAAGTTATACATAGAGGAATACTCCGAAAATTTTTCCCCTTGGTGTAAGGAAGAGCTTAAAATATTAGAAAATAACGAAATATTCAAAAAATTTATGGATTCATCTTTATAACTATAGTATAAAACTGGACTATGGCTAACCCGACTAATATTTAGCCAAATTCACAAACGTCATTGCGAGTAGCTACTTTAGTAGCGACGAAGCAATCCATAAAAGTGATTAGCAATGGATTGCTTTGTCGGCTTCTGCCTCCTCGCAGTGACACCAGTTTACTATGGCTAAATGCTAAGCGGGTTAGCTATAATGAGTATACTCACCGCAAAAGAATATATAGGGTATTTAGGGGTCATAGCTCAGTTGGTAGAGCGTTTGAATGGCATTCAAAAGGTCGGGGGTTCGATTCCCCCTGTCTCCACCAAATACCTCCAACCTTTCAAAGGTTTTTATAATTTTTTATCTATAGAACAAGAATTTTCAGTAATACAATAGACCTCCTTCGAAACTCTACTTCTGCTGGTGATTTGGACAATGATGCGGTACTCGAATCCGTAACGGAATTAGAGTACGCTGCGGTTCGAGGTGAAGCGTCTCCTTCAAATCCCTCAGCACAAGCAAGTTTCGAAAGAGCAATTATCTTTTATCTAAATTTTATAAAAATAGATAAATATTATTTAATAACAAAAACACGTTTTTGTTGAATAAGTTTATGGCACACTTCAAGTAACTTACGCATACAAGCAACTATCGCAACTTTCTTAGGTTTAAAATTATTAACAAGCCTATCATATAAAATTTTTAAATATTGGAAACCATTCTTACCAGCTAATACTGCCATGTATAAAGCATCTCTAGGTATTTTCCTGCCTCCTCGAATAAATCTTCGTCCTTGCTTATTACCACTATCACGAGCATATGGAGCTATACCAACAATTGATGACAATTCATTGCTACTATAATTTTTATCCCCTAATTCAGGTACAAAACTAATTAGTTTTGTAGCTAAACATTTACCAATACCAGGTACAGTCTCTAATATTTTTACCTTCTCTTTTAACTCTTCTGACTCATCTATTGTTTTGTTTAACTTTTTATCAAGCTCAGCTATTTCATTCTGTAAAAATTTAATGAGCTTTTCTATACTCTCTTTATCAATACCATCAATGCTATGATGTAGTCTTTTCTTTTCATTGCTAAGCATTAATACTAAATCTTCTCGTCTTTGTTGACATCTCTTCAAAGTCTCTGATTCAACTTGATATATATAATTCGCTGAAAGCTGCATCTTATCCGCATAATATGCTAATTTAAATGCATCCTTCCTATCAGTTTTACACAAATTCACCGATTTACTAAAAGAATTAAAACTATATGTATTGACCTTATGTATTTGTTGGTTATTATTATCCAGCTTTTGACAAATCTCAGCTTCGTATCCTCCAGTAGGTTCACATATTATTAGCTTAATCTCTTGCTCTTTTGCTAATTTAATCATCTCTTCATGACCAGCTGCATCATTGGCAAAACGATGATATTTAGGTTTATCTCTTGTATTATATACACATATATCAAGCCAGTTTTTACTTACGTCTAGACCTATTATTTTATTCATGATATAATCTCCTTCTTCTTATTGTGCAAGGCTGCTCTTTTTAAGACCACCTTCTGCAATTTGTTCAAGGTAAACTACCAAAAAGAGGGTACTTATTCTCTTAGCGACTATTTTAGTCAAGGTCTATTCAAGTCACCCTCTTTAATTACTTATAACACATTCTTAAGATATAAGGTCTATTTTTATCGGTTGCTCTTGCTCTCCAATTGCTTCTGTCCTAATTCCCAAGTGGTTCTATCTATTGATAAAACCACTTTCCCTTGAGGAATATAATTTTTCATAAACTTATAATAATCATCAATATTGATATTGTCTTCTTGAAGAAATCTATATACCGCTTTTATTTTTGAATCTAATAATTTATCTCCTTCTATTTCTTGCCATATTTTTATATTTGCTTCCTCGACACAATATTAATGATTTTATTATGCCCTTGAACGTGTTTAGTCTTGTATCTTTCATTTCAAAATGGTTATATAGTAATTCGGCTAGTAACATAGAGTACCACAGATTTTTTTGTGTTCAATCTAAAATACTCTATTTACTAGCTCTTACAACCACGCCATCTCTTTTGTCCAGTAGTATGACTAAATGTACGCCTAGCACCTCGACCCTACGACTCCTGTTACTATCATGATTTTGATTCTATCGTCTATCAACTCTTCATTTACAAGCAGTATACCATTACTTACGTTGGCATTTTTGGTCTACTTTTTCTGTACTCGTCTGTGCTATAACTTTATTTACAAACAGATAGCAAGGTAAAAATAAGAGTGCTAACCCTAAGTTAAACGTTGCTATCTTTAAGAATCCTTTTTTATATATCTCTAAGGACTCTAGACAATCTACTTCCCCATTTATGGAAGGGATTGCCATGAACTTCGATATTAAAATTCCTGCTAAATTAGCAAATGCTGCAAATAACATTATTATACCCATTACCAAGCCTTTTAAGTGTTTAGGTGCAAGTAAAGTTGCTTGTTCTTGTATTAATGGTCCTATACATAGTTCTCCAAGCCCTATAAATGCTATACCACTTACTAAGTATAGTAATCCTATCTTTCCTTCTATATTTGCATTTAAACATCCTATATATAATATAAAAAAGCATATAGCCATGGTAGAAATACCAAAAGCAAATATAGGAGTGGCATATTTTTTATCAAATTTCATATATGCCCCTAATAGAGAACCAAATATTATAATTGAAAAAGGGTTTATTGCTTGAAAAGCAGCAGGTGGAATTGTTAAACCCAATATTTCATTTACAACATTTCTTTGAGTAAATAAGTTGACTAGTGAGCCAAGTTGCATTTCTAATGCAAAAAAACACATAAAAAATGTAATTAGTATTAATAATACTGTTAATCTTTTTCTTTGTAGTGGCGATGATTTTACTATTATGTAAATAAATATACCTAAAATTAGAATACCACACAAAGCAAGTATATTAGCAAAGAACTCACTTGATATAAGCATTCTAGCAACTACAAGAGCAAAAAGAAGGCTAGCTATCATTAATATAGTAAAAATATTTAACCCTAGTATTTTCTTATTCATCAGTTCTGGTCGTGGGGAAATACCATTATCTCCTAACAAATGTTGAAATTTGATAAAAATAGTAAGTCCTAAGATCATACCACCCCCAGCTATACCAAAACCATAGTGCCAACCATATAAATAAGCTATATAACTACATGATATGGATGCCATGAATGATCCTAGATTTACACCTACATAAAATAAAGTAAATCCTCTACTTCGTTCTGGGTCGTCTTCCTTGTAACATGAACCTAACAAATTAGTTATATTCCCTTTAAACATACCAGTACCTACAGCAATTAACGCCAGGCCTATATATATTAGCTCAGACTCCAATTCAACTAAAGTTAAGGACAGGTGACCAATAGTGATAATGATACCGCCAAGTAGTACCATATTACGAAATCCTGTTAATTTGTCAGCGAGGAAGCCGCCAAGCACAGGACCTGCATAACCAACCGCTGCAAATAATGAATAGATGGCATAAGCTTTTGCATCTTCATACCCTAGACGGGAAGTCAAGAAAAGCACTAAAAGAGACCTCATCCCATAACAACTAAACCGCTCCCACATTTCAACAAAGAATAGTATTATTAAAAATTTGGGAAACCTCGTTGAATTTGGTACATTTAAAATTGTACTCATAAAACACCTACAATATAATGTTAGAATTTGAATGTTATATGAAAGTAGGTCATTCTAAGGTCAAGCCAAAGAACTTACTAAAACTTAATAAGATTCTTTAGCACGCACGTCAAACGACAGCATTTTTCAATAACATTTTTTAAAAATTCACATAAATTAAGCGAGAAAACAAAAAATCGCGGTTAAATTATGTGTTGTTAAATTAAGAATTAAAGCTTTTTGGAAAAATAGAAATAAGGTGATTAGCACCAATACATGTGAAAATGATGAGGATATGCGGCAAAAGGAAAGAAGATAGAATTTTCGTTAGTATTTTTAACGATTATTGATAATCGAGGGTTTTTTAAATCATCTGATTCTTTTAACATAAAAATAACCTATAATAGATAGAAAATGTTATGCCATATATTTAATATGACATATTTAGTATAATATAGTAGGAAAAAGAGTCAAGTAATTTAAATATAAAGAATTTAAAATACGGTAGCATTTCACAAGCTTCTATAGTAGAATGAGCAAATTTACTCTGTATAAAAAGGTTATTAGTATGTTAAAAAATTATTCGTGTTTAAAGGGAATCGTATCACAGGATTTAGAAGATCATATAAAACACACAATGACTCATCATAATCTTATA
This sequence comes from Candidatus Tisiphia endosymbiont of Metellina segmentata, assembly GCF_964030715.1. Classification (NCBI taxonomy): domain Bacteria; kingdom Pseudomonadati; phylum Pseudomonadota; class Alphaproteobacteria; order Rickettsiales; family Rickettsiaceae; genus Candidatus Tisiphia; species Candidatus Tisiphia endosymbiont of Metellina segmentata. Next base: position 976,132 of record NZ_OZ034919.1, on the reverse strand, counting down.
GTACAAGCTAATGGATTAGACTATCAAGTAAATATAGACACTCAGTCCGATTCGATACCTAATGTTAAGGTGTACTATACCGATCAGTTTAGTAATGAGCTATTAACTAATTTAGATAAACTAGGAAATGAAGGATTATTTAGTTTGGATAAGTTACCTTACACTTCTAGGCTTGATTATCTTCGTAGTGAAATTTTAAAAGTAGCTGATTTAAAGAATATGCTACCAAAATCATGGCAAGAAATATCAGCTTTGTTAGACCAATATCTTATATGTGGTACAAAAGTGTGTATTTTAGGTGAATCGTATTATGATAGTGAAACAATACAAGAGATACCTTATGGCTTACATCTAAGACAAACATATAATCATCTACCTCCTAGAGGTATACATGATATACATATGAACCAAGGTACTTCTTTAATAATGCCGCAAAGTGCAAGTAATGGTATTTATCAAGATGGAGCTATATTTGTAGAAACGCCTAATAATACAAATAAAGCTTTCTTCTTTAAATTCACGGAGCAATCTTTGGTTACTGATGATGACGGTAACCCTCTTGATGAACAAGGTAAGTCAAAAGCTTGGGCAGATGAATAGGCTCTTAATACAGATAGGTAGGAACAGGAAAAGATTGTTATGAAAAATTATAGAATTGAAACTGATTCATTTGGAGAAATTAAAGTAGATAATCAATCTTACTGGGGTGCGGGAACTCAAAGGTCTCTTGAAAATTTTAAGATAGGTAATCAAAAAATGCCTATCCAATTGATTAAGGCATTGGCAATTTTAAAAAAATGTGCAGCAAAGGTCAATAAGGAATTAGGTGATCTTAAGCCTGAAATAGCAGAATCAATAGATCAAGCTACCACTAGAATATTAGATGGGGAATTTGATGATCAATTTCCTTTAGTAGTATGGCAGACCGGGTCTGGTACACAGACTAATATGAATATGAATGAAGTAATCGCCTCTATTGGTAATGAACAGCTAGTAGGTAAAAAGGGTGGTAAATCACCAATTCACCCTAATGATCATGTGAATATGGCACAATCATCCAATGACTCCTTCCCAACTGCTATGCATATAGCAACCGTACTTGCTAGTAAGCAACAATTGATTCCAGCCTTAACAAATCTGCATTCGGCGTTAAATACCAAATCTCAAGCTTGGAATAAAATAGTTAAGATAGGGCGTACTCATCTACAGGATGCCACGCCAATAACGCTTGGGCAAGAATTCTCTGGTTATGTAACACAAATAGCATATGCCATAGAACGAGTTGAAGAATCACTCAAAAGAGTATATTTTTTGGCACAAGGTGGAACTGCAGTAGGTACTGGTATTAATTGCCGTAAAGAATTTGCGATAAAATTTTCTGATAAAGTTGCCTCATATACTAACTATCCGTTCAAAAGTGCTGCTAATAAATTTGAAGCACTAGCTACTCATGACGCATTAGTAGAATTCTCTAGTACCCTAAATACTATAGCGGTAAGTTTAATGAAAATTGCCAATGACATTAGACTGTTAGGATCAGGGCCAAGATGTGGTTTTGGTGAATTACATCTACCAGAAAATGAACCTGGTTCGTCAATTATGCCAGGTAAGGTCAACCCAACACAAATTGAAGCATTAACTATGGTTTGTGTTCAGGTCATGGGAAATAATCTTGCAGTAACTGTAGCCGGATCAAACGGTTGTCTCGAGCTAAATACCTTTAAGCCTGTTATAATATATAATATTTTGCAGTCAATAGAGTTAATTTCTTCTAGCATCAATAGTTTTGTTACGCATTGTATTGAAGGTCTGAAGCCAAATATAGAACGTATTGATAAGCTGAGAGAGCAATCGTTGATGTTAGTAACAGCATTAAATCCACATATAGGTTATGATAATGCGGCAAAAGTTGCAAAAAAAGCCTATCAAGAAGGCATAACTTTAAGAGAAGCGGCTATAAAATTAAATTTTTTATCAGGTGAAGAGTTTGATAGCTTAGTGCTAGCAGAAAATATGGTATGATATAATGGGCAGATGAAGTCTTGCAAGAAGTCTATTGACATATATCACGATATATGTCAATGTTACGTACATTATATGTATAATAAGGGGAATTTATGGATAATGTTGACATTAGGCTACGTATTTCTTCAGAAATTAAGGATGAAGCAGAATTAGTATTTCATGAGATGGGTATGACATTGTCTGAAGCTATCAGGATATTTATAAAGCAATCCATCAATTCTAGAGGACTACCCTTTAGACCACATGTAAAAAAGCCAAACCTTGAAACTTTACAAGCATTTAAAGAAAGTGAAGAAGGTGATTACACTAAGTCTTCCTTGGCTGAATTTAAACAATCTTTAAATATTGACTAAAGTTGAAACAGATTATACAGGTTACAGTTTTTAAGCGTGACTTAAAGCGTATTGTTAAAAGAAATAAAGATTTAAAAAAACTATATATAGGTGGTAGAAATATTGGTACAAGGTATTCCTTTGCCAAGTAAATATCGTTCACACAAATTAATTGGAAATTATGGTTCGAAATATGAATGTCATATTGAACCTGACTGGCTTCTTATTTATGAAATAACTGATGACTTAGTTATATTACACCGCAGTGGTACTCATGTTGATTTATTCGAGTAATTTAAAACAACTCTTAACTATAAGGAAGGTTATTTTATGGTAGAAATTTTTGGATTCTTTACTATACTAACAACAATTTAACTTAACAGGTAGAGTATTATTATGGCTTTACATTTCAAAGCACTAGAGAATATAGTTCTTAAACCAGTTATTACAGTATTTGGTGTTGGGGGAGCTGGTGGTAATGCGGTAAATAATATGGTACTTGCAAAATTACAAGGAGCAAATTTTGTTGTTGCTAATACTGATGCACAATCACTGGAACATTCTTTATGTGATAATAAAATACAGTTAGGAGTTGCTATTACTAAGGGTCTTGGAGCTGGTGCATCTCCAGAGATTGGTGCTTTAGCCGCTGAAGAATCAGCTAACGAGATTAAGGGATACTTAGAGGGTAGCAATATGGTGTTTATCACTGCCGGGATGGGTGGAGGCACTGGTACAGGCGCTTCTCCGGTTGTTGCAAAGATAGCCAAGGAACTAGGAATTCTTACTGTCGGAGTGGTAACTAAGCCTTTTCATTTTGAAGGAAAGCATAGAATTAGAACTGCCGAGCAAGGTTTACTAGATTTACAGAAATTTGTTGATACTTTGATAGTAATACCGAATCAAAATTTATTTCGTATAGCAAATGAGAGTACTACATTTGCAGATGCCTTTAAAATGGCAGATGATGTATTACATGCTGGAGTTAGAGGGGTTACTGATTTGATGATTATGCCAGGGCTTATCAATCTAGATTTTGCCGACATTAGAACGGTGATGAGCGAAATGGGTAAAGCTATGATGGGTACAGGGGAATCCTCTGGCGAGGATAGGGCAGTTAAAGCTGCTGAAGCAGCTATCTCTAACCCATTATTAGATCATAACTCAATGCGTGGTGCTAGGGGGGTTTTAATTAACATTACTGGTGGTACGGATATGACATTATTTGAAGTTGATAGTGCTGCTAATAGAATTAGAGAAGAAGTAGGTGATAGCGATGCTAATATTATTTTCGGCTCTACGTTTAATCCAGAATTAAATGGTGTTATTAGAGTATCGGTAGTTGCTACTGGTATTGATGCTGATCACTCAATAAGTAGCAAATCCCAACCTATTGAATTAATAGCAAGTACTACTACGAGTTCTGAACAGATGGATAGTCAGTCCAATTCGATAGAAACAACAATATTAGAAGAAATTCCAGATTTTGCTCAATATACTGGTGAAAAGCCTAGTTTAGTGGATTCTGAAACACAACATTTAAATTTAAGTGTTCAAGCAACATCAATTGATATGCTAAATCAGCAAACTATAAGCAGTAATGATGCAAAATCATCTTTACTAAGTAGAATGTGGAATTCACTCAGATCTAATACTACTCAAACTCAGGAGCAAATAAAAAAGCCTACACCCCCTATTCTTCAGAAGGATAATGTAGAAGTTGATATCCATGATATTCCAACCTTTCTAAGGAAACCAAAATAATTGGTTAACATAATTTATTTTTTTAGGGTAGGCTTTTAAATTACCCTACAATTTTCAACAAATATATTTTACTAAAAATATTTATTGTCTATTATCATCAGATTATCCTATAAGTATAGTGTGCAAAATGACAAAACTAGATTTTAGACATATTTCATCTGTAATAGATGATTATGATGTTTTTTTATTTGATCTTTGGGGAGTGGTAGTAGAAGGTAACCAAATTTATCCCGGAGTAGTTGACAATATTAACAAGATACTTAAACAACAAAAGAAAGTTTTTTTTGTTACTAATGCCCCACGCAACACATTTTCCTTATTTACTAAAATTAACAGCTGGGGCATTAACGCAACGAAAGAAATGATTATTAGTTCTGGTGAAGTAGCAATTGATATGATACTAGAAAGTGATAAAAGATTTGGTATAAAAAATCCTATAGTTTATCATCTTGGTCAAGAAAGTAACGATCTTATGGACGGATTACAGACGCCTACCACCACAAACATAAATGAAGCTAATATTTTGCTGTTAACGCTTTATCGTGATGAAGGAAAAAATTTAAATTTGGATGAGTTTGACGATTTATTAAAAACTGTAGTTAAAAGAAACATGGTTAGCATATGTGCGAACCCAGACCTTGGAATTAGACAACAAGGAATACAGAGATATTGTGCTGGATACTTTGCTGCAAAAATAAAACAATTTGGTGGTGAAGTAATTTTTACCGGCAAACCCTATATAGAAATATATCATAAAGTATTAACCCAATTACCAAATATTGCATTGGAACGTATTCTTATGATAGGCGATACTTTCTATACTGATATTTTAGGAGCGAATAAAGTAGGAATTAATTCAGCTTTAGTATTAACAGGTAATGCTACAAAGTTTCATAACCAGTATCATACTATTGAAGAAAAAATGTACCATTTGGAAATTGCAGCAACTGAGCAGGGAGTAATGCCAAATTTTGTTATTCAATTGACTGCAGATTGACTCAGATACTTGAATACTTTGAAGAATTGCCTCTTGCAAATACTTGCGGGGTATTCGCCACAACTGTTGAAAGTTAAAAAAAACATCTATTAGCGAGGAGACCGTAGGTCGGACGTGTGAGTAGACCTAACCAATTGCTTGGTTAAGCTCCTCCTCAGAACCGGACATGCAGAGCTACCGCATTCCCCCCCGGCTTCCGAAAGGTAAGATAGGCTACAAGCCTATCTTGTTGGTTTTAGAACATTGAAATGGTCTTCCACTCGATTTGGAAAGTCAACCCTTTTGAGCATTTCACCTAATCTTTGCCAAATGACCCAACAGGACAATATACCGCCGCTGCGAAAGTACGCGAATCTTTACAACAAGGTAAATGGCAACTAACATCTGACAAAAAGAGTGTCTATTATACTTTCCCTACCAAAGATGGTCGGTATTTGCCGGTTGTGGCAAAGGATGGTAAAATATTAAAATTTGATTTGCTAGGTTTTGTTGACAAAAATTTTAACGTAACCATATTAAAGTTCCAACGAAATTTAGAAAAGCTAAGAAAGTGGCTGAAGCCTTATCAAATCTAGAAAATATACGCCTAAAATGTTTGATTTTACCAAATAAGCACTCAATTAAATATCGTTCCTTATAATTATGTTTATCATATTCACGTTGTACTTTACGGTTAGATTTTGGTGGTATAACAATCTCACATCCCTTATTTTCTAAACTTTCTACAAATGCACTACTATCGTATCCTTTATCGGCTATCACAGTCGTATTCTGAACATCTTGAGTAAGATTTCCCGCTTGAGTTATATCATTTCTTTGCCCAACAGTTAGTATAAACTTTAATGGATTACCAAGGGCATCAACAAGGGCATGAATTTTAGTACTAAAACCACCTCTACTTCTACCTAAAGCCGCTTCTTCTTGATTACCTTTGATATATCCAGATGAGCAAGCATGTGCCCTCACAATAGTTGCATCAATCATAATTGATTCCATATCTGCATCTACTTTAACATAATCCATTAAATCCTCCCATATATCTTTGTCAACCCATCTCTTAAATCTGCGATAAATACTGTACCAACAACCATAATCATCAGCTATAAGACGCCATTGGCAACCTGTTCTAGGTTCTGTTGACAAAAATTATAGTTAGGCAAGAGGAATAAAAAGTTGCCATAGTAAGAAGAAATGGTAGTTTCTAGTTATCAAAAAAAGGAACTACCAATATGAAGTATTACATAGAAGAACAAGCATGGGAAGTAATTTTATCATTTTTTAAGGAAAGAAATGGTATACACAACAAGAATGAAGAAAAAATGAGACATTTTATTGAAGCAATATGGTTTATTGTTAGAACAGGTTGCCAATGGCGTCTTATAGCTGATGATTATGGTTGTTGGTACAGTATTTATCGCAGATTTAAGAGATGGGTTGACAAAGGTATATGGGAGGATTTAATGGATTATGTTAAAGTAGATGCAGATATGGAATCAATTATGATTGATGCAACTATTGTGAGAGTACATGCTTGCTCATCTGGATATATCAAAGGTAATCAAGAAGAAGCGGCTTTAGGTAGAAGCAGAGGTGGTTTTAGTACTAAAATTCATGCCCTTGTTGATGGCCTTGGTAATCCATTAAAGTTTATACTAACTGCTGGGCAAAGAAATGATATAATACCAATTGCAATAATTAACGCAGTGGTGTAAAATGGGTTTTTAACTGATAAAGGTACTCAAATGGCTAGGTTAATATTACCGCAAGGTTTTCATGGTCATGATTTTATAAAAATGATGAAACATGAGCCGCATGGTCGAAATCGTATACGTTTATTGGCGATGTATTACCTTCAATTAGGCAAATCTTTTAAAGCCATATCTGAAATAGTGAAGTCACACTGGAAAACTGTGCAATCATGGCTCAGAAGATTTAGGAATCATGGTTTTGAAGGATTATTTGAATCACAAAGAAGCGGTGCCCCTAGGAAGATTAACACTATACAAGAGTCTGCTCTTTTTGATAAAATCAATACGCTCAGTGAAAGTAAAACTGGTGGGTATATAACTGGAAAGGAGCTACATATCATGTTACTTGAGGAATATGGTGCTAAATGTACTTTAAAAACAGTCTACAATACTATGCACCGCCTTGGTTTTAGCTGGATTACTTCTCGTTCAATGCATCCAAAGTCAAATCAAGAGACTCAAAATACATATAAAAAAACTTCCCAGACATGCTAACAGAATTATTACCAAAAAATATCGATAGATGTAAAGTTGATATATGGTCTCAGGATGAAACTCGAGTTGGGCAACAAGGTAGCTTAACTCGTATATGGGCTAAGCGTGGCACTAGACCCCGTAAAGTTCGGCAACAGCAATTCATTTCAACATATATTTATGGAGCTGCTTGCCATGATACAGGAGAAGCTTTTGCATTAATTTTACCATATGCAAATACACAGGCAATGAATAAATTCTTAGAAGACCTTTCTCGCAGTATTCAAGGCAACCGACATATAGCTTTACTAACGGATAATGCAGGTTGGCACACAGCCAAAAAACTAACTGTGCCAAGCAATATCACTTTGATACCGCTTCCGCCCTATGCACCGGAACTTAATGCAATGGAACAAGTTTGGGAATGGATCAAAAATCATTTCTTGTCTAACCAATGTTATGGTGTATATGAAGATATCGTCACTATGGCTTGTTACGCTTGGAATCAATTTGCTCATAATGTAGATTTAGTAAAATCAATTATGTATAGAGACTGGATAAATACACCGTGTTAATTATTACAATTGGTATAACTCAAGCGGGAAATCTTACTCAAGATGTTCAGAATATGACTGTGATAGCCGATAAAGGATACGATAGTAGTGCATTTGTAGAAAGTTTAGAAAATAAGGGGTGTAAGATTGTTATACCACCAAAATCTAACCGTAAAGTACAACGTGAATATGATAAACATACTTATAAGGAACGATATTTAATTGAGTGCTTATTTGGTAAAATCAAACATTTTAGGCGTATATTTTCTAGATTTGATAAGGCTTCAGCCACTTTCTTAGCTTTTCTAAATTTCGTTGGAACTTTAATATGGTTACGTTAAAATTTTTGTCAACAGCAATTATCTTTTATCTAAATTTTATAAAAATAGATAAATATTATTTAATAACAAAAACACGTTTTTGTTGAATAAGTTTATGGCACACTTCAAGTAACTTACGCATACAAGCAACTATCGCAACTTTCTTAGGTTTAAAATTATTAACAAGCCTATCATATAAAATTTTTAAATATTGGAAACCATTCTTACCAGCTAATACTGCCATGTATAAAGCATCTCTAGGTATTTTCCTGCCTCCTCGAATAAATCTTCGTCCTTGCTTATTACCACTATCACGAGCATATGGAGCTATACCAACAATTGATGACAATTCATTGCTACTATAATTTTTATCCCCTAATTCAGGTACAAAACTAATTAGTTTTGTAGCTAAACATTTACCAATACCAGGTACAGTCTCTAATATTTTTACCTTCTCTTTTAACTCTTCTGACTCATCTATTGTTTTGTTTAACTTTTTATCAAGCTCAGCTATTTCATTCTGTAAAAATTTAATGAGCTTTTCTATACTCTCTTTATCAATACCATCAATGCTATGATGTAGTCTTTTCTTTTCATTGCTAAGCATTAATACTAAATCTTCTCGTCTTTGTTGACATCTCTTCAAAGTCTCTGATTCAACTTGATATATATAATTCGCTGAAAGCTGCATCTTATCCGCATAATATGCTAATTTAAATGCATCCTTCCTATCAGTTTTACACAAATTCACCGATTTACTAAAAGAATTAAAACTATATGTATTGACCTTATGTATTTGTTGGTTATTATTATCCAGCTTTTGACAAATCTCAGCTTCGTATCCTCCAGTAGGTTCACATATTATTAGCTTAATCTCTTGCTCTTTTGCTAATTTAATCATCTCTTCATGACCAGCTGCATCATTGGCAAAACGATGATATTTAGGTTTATCTCTTGTATTATATACACATATATCAAGCCAGTTTTTACTTACGTCTAGACCTATTATTTTATTCATGATATAATCTCCTTCTTCTTATTGTGCAAGGCTGCTCTTTTTAAGACCACCTTCTGCAATTTGTTCAAGGTAAACTACCAAAAAGAGGGTACTTATTCTCTTAGCGACTATTTTAGTCAAGGTCTATTCAAGTCACCCTCTTTAATTACTTATAACACATTCTTAAGATATAAGAACCTAGGAGTTAAACCACAAATACCATCAGTTGACCGTATCCTTGGGGCTTATCGTGCTTGGAAATGTATGGCAAATCTTGGCAAAGTGGTACTTTCTTCAATCCCTGATATGATAAGTTTTGTCAGTGAGTTACAGAATAATGGCATACCACTACTTCAGTCTTATGCTAATTTATTACAAGTGGTGACTACAGGATTTAATGGTGAAGCAAGGAAAGAAGTTGGTGGGTTGCTTGGTATCGCTGTAGATTCATTGCTTAGTCATAACCATTCTCGTTTTGCAGGAGAATACCCAGTATCTGGTAGCATATTTAAACTTACCAATGCATTTTTTAAACTAAACTTTATGGAATGGTGGGATAATACTTGGAAATCTACAGTTGGTAATTTGTTATCGCATAATTTAGCATCACAAGTCAATAAGTCCTTTAATTCGCTATATCATAATTTACAAACTTTGCTTAATAGATATGGGATTAATGAAAGTAATTGGCATCTTTATCAACATTTAGTACAGCAAATAGACAATAAGCCATATTTAATACCTGATATGGCACTACTACCCGATCATTTACTAGAGCAACATTTACAACAACAAAGTGGTAAAAGTACAATTAGTAGTCTCGATATAACTAGATTCAAGCAAGATTTGACCAATAATTTACGAAGATATTTACTTGATCGGGTTGATACAGCTATTGCCACACTACATATGCTGTGATTAAACATAAACCTCAAGAATTGATAAAGCTACTGGCAAAACATAAAGTAAACCATTGTGAAGAATATTATTATAAAATCCGAAAACAATTTATTAATGGTCAATGATAATGATATAGAAATTGCTGGACATTTTATATATCTTAATAAAACCTGTTATAATGGTCTTTATAGAGTCAATAATAAAGGTAAATTTAATGTGCCTATGGGAACGTATAAAAATCCAGCAATAGTTGATGAAACAAATATAGTAGCTTGTAGTGAATTACTACAAAATGTTGATATAAAACATCAAGATTTCAGCGAAATTTCTCCAAATAAAGGTGATTTTGTTTATTTTGACCCTCCCTATTATCCTATAAATAATAAATCGTTTACTAAATATACAAAATCTGATTTTACAGAAACAGACCAAATTAAACTTTATCAAAAATGTAAAGAGTTAAACGATAAAGGTGTATATTTTATGCTTTCAAATTCCAATATTCCGTTTATAAGGCATATGTATAAAGATTTCTATATAGAGATTATCGAAGCACCTCGTACTATCAATTGTAAAGTTGATGGAAGGAAAAACGCAGAAGAAATTTTGATTAGGAATTATATTTAGCTAGTTACTAATCTATACTAATCGAGCTTTATAGTTTCAATTTAACAGATATTGATTACTTGCCAAATAGCTCCTCTTCTTCTGAAGCATTTCTTATTGTTTCTATTATTCCGGACTTTCCTCTTGAATATCTATTTTTAATAGCTCGTTAATTTTACTGATAGGTAAGCCAGTCATTGTAGCGATTTCCTTAACAGCCCTTCCTTTTCTCATTAACATTCTTATTAATTTAGCTTCTCCTCTAGCTTCTCCTATTTGTTCCCAGTGTTGTGCCAAACTACCCATAAGCCTTGTACCTGTTTCCTGATTTAACTTACTTGTTAATAGCTTTTCTAATTCTAGTTTATCCTCTTTATTTATTCTTGTCAACGTATAGTATAGTAGCAGCTCTATATAGTTATAACCAATATTTACCTTGACTAGTTCAGGTAACATATAGGCTATTTCTTGCCATCTTCTAAGTAGATCGCGTTCTCTTATATGTTTCGCAAAAAACTCAAATATCCCAGACCACACCCTTTGCTTTAACTGTTCATCAGGAATATCATTAACATTAACTATTTGATAATCATTTGTCCAAATTTCTTTAGCTAGTAGGTTATCTTCAAAAAGTTCCCACAAATTACGAGAGGCATTATAGTCCCCTGCACCATTAAAAAATATGAGGGGGTATATTAATGGCAAAGACTTTGCCTTAGGGTTTAAAGTTAAATATCTATCACAGATATTTAACTTATATCGTAGCAAACGGAATGCCATAAAATGATCAGCCGAACTTTGGTGTTCAACTAGGAGAAACAGATAACCATCCTTACCATCAAACTTAGCAGAAAATAACACGTCAGAGATAGAATCTCTTAGATTCTGCTCTACAAAACTGGTATTTTCAAATTTTAAACTAGGAAAATCTATCAGAGCTTTAATATGTTTAGGCAAATGAGCGTTTAAGAATTCATGTGCTACTAGTGGATTTTCCATTGCTTTGCGAAAGATTTGGTCATGCTTCGAACGTTTAGTAGTCATTTTACCTACCTAATTTTAGAGAGTTCCTTAATGTGTTTTGACATAAAAACTTTTAACAGGCAACAGTTTTTTCGTTTTGTTATATAGTTTTTGAGTAATAAATATTTGCTAAATTAAGTTGAAAAACAACTTAACTTATATTAGTGAAAATATGATGTAAAAATAGTACAAAACTTGATGTAAATTGTGATTTTTTATGATATAATAACTCCCCTACAATACAGATACTACAGGGGATTATATGGGAAAAATACGAAAAATTATTGTCGAATTTAACAGATCACAAGATATCGATAATCTTAGAAAAATCATGCAAAATGTTTACAGAAGTAATAGTGATCATTTACCGGATATCGCTAAATTTCACTTAGGCGATAAGATTTTTATACCAAATCAAGTAGAAAAAGCAGAGCTGCACATAGTAACTGCGAGCGGCACTAAAATTATAGAATTTCCTAAAGCATCACTAAGCTTTTATTTGGGTACTGGGCATCCTTTCACTAAAATATCCATGAATTCTAAGGATGAAGGTAATTATATCGTCCTGCCTTGGAATTTAGGCAACCGAGTTGGTAGAGATAATCTGAAGAATCTAATAAACAGAATTACTTATATTTGAATATAGGATGAATGATAAGCTACTTGCTCCATATTTAAAAAATACCACGATAGATAAAAGACTAACAGAGCTATATAGGCAACAGAAACAACTATAGTTGGAAATGCATGAGAGTTTGTAATAATAACAAATTGGTTAATATTTTTCTATCTTTTTTGCATTTTGCAGGAACTCTTATTTAGACTCAGTAGAAATCATTAAATAGATAGTGATTTGCTATAAGATGGAGAATTGAAATTTTTCATGAAATTTTAAAATCTAGATTTATGGTTGAACAATGTAGACTTGGAACAGGAGAAAGATTAACAAAATACTTGACAGTCATGAACATAATTGCTTGGAGAATTTTTTTATTACTTTATAATATGGGTTGCTAAATTATGCGGGTATTTAGCAAGAAAAAATGATCTAGAACCTGATCCTATTGTATTGTAGAGAGGATGACAATTCTTATTTGACCTAGTTCAAGGGTATCAATTAGCTAACTCTAATATTTGTGGGTAATAGTAAGCTAATTAGATGCCGTGACGATCTTTATGAGGTGGGAGAGTAATACTGCATAAAGATTGTCACAGCAGCGATTTTTTAGCCTCTTTGCTAATAGACGTTTGTTGCTAATTTTTAATTCCTATGCCTATGAGCTATGGTTAAGACCTTTTCAGTTTTAAGTGGTTAATAGTTTAGTTAATAACTAAAGGTAACTTTTATGAGTGAAGATAATAAATTAAAACAAGCACAAGATTTAGTTAAAAGCTATAGTTTCAGTTTTACGCATCCAACAGAAGTATCTAGGGAATTGCAAAAATTCGCTGATGCCAAGTCTCTTGCAGAGCAAGATAAGATTTTTGAAAAAATAACTAACTATGGATCTGTTTTCAAGGACAAAGACACCTTACGTACAGCACTAGACCAGCTATTTGACAAACAGCAGGAGATGGCAGTAAATAAGGTAACTACTGTAACAAAAGAGCAAACAGAAATTAATCGTAATAACCCAAATAACTCCTTAGAACAAGCAAGGCAATTAGTACAAGAATATTCTATATGTATGGAGGATGAGAATAAAAATCATTAGATGGTGCGTTAGAGATGTTTGCTAGTACTAGTTATGGTCCTAAAGAAATGTATGTTTTAACACTATATGTAAACTAGGAAATGTCCCTAGTGACGAATCACATTTACTACGTGCAAAATTAGACCAATTATTTAGCAAACAGCAGGATGTTACAGTAAATTTGGATACAACTCAACCTAAGGTTGCTATGCCCACAGCAGAACCCAAGTCTACAGCCTCGGTAGCTTTAAATCCACAATTACCAACTCCTACGTTGCAACATGGAGTGGCTAGTATAGCTAAAGATGTTAAGTCATTTATTAGCCCCCCCAATGCTGTAACTCAACGAGATCCTAATAATAAAACTGTTAAACCGGTAGTTGATGTTCTTCATGCGTTAAATGATAACAACGACTTGCCTGAAATAATGGGGGAAGAGAAGGCTAAAGAATTTCAAGCAATAACTAAATTAATGACAGAACATTGTCAAAAAGGTAATATACAAGGTGTCCAACAAGGATGTGTACGATTAAATAAATTATGTGCAGATCAACCAAACATACAAAATACTTCAACGGGTCGAAATCTTCTCAAAGTAATCTCTTCAGCTGCTTTAGTTATTGCAGCTGTTATTGCATGTAAATTTAACTCTGTTAGTGCCAGAGTACAAAAATTTAAAGAGAGTGTGCGAAATCTAGTTAAGTCTGACCATAAGTTCTCTGAAAGTTTATCAAAGACTCGGGGGCTTGATACTAATAACCATTCTGTTAATAGAATGCAGAACGTAGGTTCAGGTCGATGATAATATATATACTCAATTAACCTGAAGAGTTGGCAAAATGATTAAAAGTTATAGTCTGAAATTGGTCAGTTATAAGAGTAAGCAAATTACCTTTGTATTTATCAATATTAGCAAAAAATCTATCTATAGCTTCTGAGAATTGAGCAAAATTATGGTAAAATTTATTATTTGTTACAATTCTATGCATAAATTTCCATAATCGTTCAATCGGATTAAGATTAGGGCTATAGGGAGGTAAAAATACTAATTCTATTTTGCTATTTACTAGATACTCCTTTACTTTCTTTGACTTATAATACCCAGCATTATCACAAATCAAATATATCTTCTCTTTATTAGGATTTTCTGCTTCTAATTTTTGTAAAAAATTGATTATATAATCACCGCTTACTTTAGGATTATCTGTGCTAACTAATTGCAAATCAGATAAATTAATTGCTCCTATTAAATGCTTCCTTTTCCAGCCACTAAATGTTGGTAAAGTTTTATTTTGATTCTTTCTGATCCAACCATAACGGGCTTTTGTTTGATACTGAGGATGAACGCTATCCATAAAATATATAGCTTCTTCACTTAACAGCAATGCTTCTGCTATTTCTCCATAGCTCCAACCTTTATCATACAGCAAAACTGCCTTAATTCGGTCACATACTCTCCTATCTCGTTCATTACCATGACGTGACTTCAGTGCCGTTCTTTGTTCAGATGTTAAAATATTTCCCATTATCATATTCTAGCTTCTTTCTTCTCTTCCTTCAACTCTTCATTTACGAGCAGTATACTTGCTTTGTTATAAGGAAAAATGCACTCTTGAAGCGGCTAACGCGGGTGCATTTTAACTTTTTTCATCATTCAATATGTGATTTTAATAATTAAAATCACATATTGAATGGAGTATTATATTTTAACAATCAGGTGGGCAGCCACTTCAAACCTGATTGTTTCTATATATAATACTGAATTCGATGTAACTTGTTACATCGAATTCAGGTTACCTACGATCCACAACTGTCGAAAATTCGAAGAGGCAGCGGTTTTAGGCAGGGCAGTTTAAAAGTTGTATGTGGTCAACGTCTATTAGCGAGAAGACCGTAGGTCGACGAAGCAATCCAAAAAATAACCAAAAATGGATTGCTTCGTCGGCTTATGCCTCCTTGCAATGACGCTAGGCTGTTTTTCCTATAACTTTTAAATCGCCATGGGGATTATACGTAAGGTAAGTGATTAAGAAAGTTCAATTTATCAAATGTACTTCTTAATGTGGGAATGTAAGATCTAATATTATTATAAATTTTATCCGCTAGCTGCTCATCATAAGTGTGAGAGGTAATATTTCTATCTAGCAGCATTTTTAACCACTCTTGTTCATGATCAATCAGATGTCCTTTAAATGCTTCTCTTAAAACATCTTTAGGATATTGCACTTTTACTCCTTTGCTTTCAAGAATTACCCTTAATAATTTCCAAAATAGTTCTATTGTAAACTCAAATCTTTGAATGCTAACATCTATGTTACTTCGATCTTCTAGCACGGGCTTAAATACAATATCTTCTAAA
Source organism: Candidatus Tisiphia endosymbiont of Metellina segmentata (assembly GCF_964030715.1). Classification (NCBI taxonomy): domain Bacteria; kingdom Pseudomonadati; phylum Pseudomonadota; class Alphaproteobacteria; order Rickettsiales; family Rickettsiaceae; genus Candidatus Tisiphia; species Candidatus Tisiphia endosymbiont of Metellina segmentata. The sequence goes on along the minus strand of NZ_OZ034919.1, from coordinate 960,339 downwards.
GATATTAAAGCTCTACTTAGCTTTGAAAAACCTAACTCTATTTTAGTATATTTTTTAGGATCTTTCATACAATTTCACCCCTTCTCGTATTATAGATAATTTTAAGTCTGATGAATCCTCTAATTCGTCAAGCCTTATACAATCTATTTTTAAGAGTGTATCAGCATTATCAACAATTTCTTGTAATTTCAACCAATCCTTAGTAGTAGCATTATGACATACTATAGCTAAATCAATATCTGCTCTATCCTGATTATCGTTCCTTGCCCTAGAACCAAATAACCAAACTTCCTCAACCACAATCTGTGATATTAAATCATTATAAAATTTATAATCCTGAACTTTCATTTATTAATTCCATACTTCTTGTTTTTTTATTATCTAGATTAATGAAATTAATCCAAAATTGAGGTTTTTACCCCCACACAACTACCCAATGTTAAAAAATAAGGTACATGATCAGAGGGCATAAGCCAATTCCTAGCTTCTGATAAGGAGCTAACAGATAGCATCTTATCTTGTAAGTTAGAACTAGTCCAAATATGATCTAATCTACGTCCCCGATTAGATTTTTGCCAGTCTATATTTCTATAACTCCACCAAGTATAACATTTTTCATTATACGGTATGAAATAGCGGCTACTATCGATAAAACCTAAGGAAGCCTGTAATTCCAACAGAGTTGAACGCTCTATGTCTGTATGGCTGACAACATTACGCAATTGACGGCTAGACCATACATCATGCTCATGAGGGGCAATATTTAGGTCTCCCGTTATGATAATCTTACTATCTTTACTCCGATTATTGGTTAACCATTCTTGTATTAATTTTACGTATGCCAATTTATGTTTAAATTTTTCATTAACATTCACATCAGCTATATCACCACCAGCCGGTACATAAAAATTATGGATCTCAATACCTAAAACTTCTACTGCTACATGCCTTTTATCACTATTATATAATTCAAGAATGAATTTATTGGTAAAAGGAAATTTTGATAAAATTGCTACTCCATTATAAGACTTCTCTCCTGAACAATATATATGCTGGTAACCCATATCATTAATAGCTTGGTAAGGAAATAGTTCATTAATTGTTTTAATCTCCTGCAGAGATATAATATCAGGCTGATGTTCATCAATTAGCTTTTTGAGCAAACTAAGTCGCAAGCGTACCGAATTAATATTCCAGGTTACTATTTTCATTTATTAAATCTCTCCAATATTTCCACTACAACATGCTTTAGAATTCTAAGAATTTTTGCCTCTGGGCTAAGATTCTTAGCCGCCCATTTCTTGATCCATGGTTCTATCAGCTGCCATACGTTAATTTCTGGATCAAGGTGTTGTCCTACTCCTTCTACTACTACTATAGTTTTCTGTAATAATAGCAATTGTGGTTGTACCTCCATACCAAAATCTTCGGTGATTTTAAATAATTGTGCAAGTAACCTACCTATGGAAATATTTTTAACGGCATATCCTATAATCGGTTCGCTTACTGCTCTACACGCCTGAGCAAAAAGATCAAGATCAGTATTCTGAGGAATATAACCAGCCCTAAGATGGACAAGTGCTACTAACTTATAGTTCCTACTTAAAAAACCAAATAGGCTTTCAGCAATTGCCATTCTGTCTTTATCAGATAACCTACCCATAATACCAAAATCTAGTAATACTATGCTACCATCCGACCTAACTAAAATATTGCCGGGGTGTAAATCTGCATGAAAGAAACCATCTCTATATACTTGGTTAAAAAATATTGTAGCAAATCTTTGGGCTATTTTAGTTAGATCTAAGCCCTGCTCTATAAGCTTATCTCGAGCATAAATTGATATTCCATCTACCCATTCTGTGGTTATTATATATTCATGAGTCAGTTGCCAATAAACTTTAGGAATATATATATCAACATCATTTTGCAGATTATCAGATAGTTCTGAAGCTGCTGCTGCTTCTAAACGTAGGTCAAGCTCAAATTTCATAGTAGTATTAAATACATCTATTACCGCTACTGGTCGCAATCTTTTAAATTTTATAAATATTTTTGCTACTAGTTTAGCAAGAATATATAAAAGTTTAATATCTTTATTATATGTATGATGAATTCTCGGACGTAATATTTTTACTGCAACGAATTCACCAGACTTCAACTTAGCTCTGTGTACTTGAGAAATCGAAGCTGCTGCAATTGGTATATCCTCAAAGACGGAGAATAACTCATCGGTACTTTGACCAAAAGACTCATCAATAATCTTTCGTGCTATACTACTACTAAAAGGTGGCAACTTATCTTGAAGAGACTGCAAATAATGGGCAATCTTAACTCCTATAAGATCCGGTCTTGTGGAAAGAGTTTGACCAAATTTTATATAAACAGGACCTAATTTTTTAAAACAATCGGTTAACCTTATACCAAAATCATCTTTTGGTGTTTTAAATAAACCAATTGGATAAAATACTATGGTTATCATCCAGCCAAGAATTTTTAACCTAGATGGTAATCTTATTGTACCAGGATAAGTCAGTATTTGCTGCTTGCTTACTATTCTTAATATATATAAAAAATTCAATAATAAGCTAATCATATATACTCAAATGATTTGAAGTTTTAAGCTACTTGCCTAAGCAGTAAAACATCTGCTAAACTCCTTGGGATTAAGTACTTAAAAAAACGTCGTATTACAATTTACTGTGCTTTAGTATTTATAAACTTGACGGCAAATTGTAGCCCCCTATCATCAATAGAATGCATAAGATTTGGTATCTTGTAATTACTATGATCAATATTATATTTCTGTAAATATTCTATTATCTCGTCCATGCTACTTACATCAACCACATCGTCTAATTCGCCATGTATTACGCAAACTGGCGTAGTTTTATTGATACATTCTAATGGGGCGATTAATTTACCAGAAAAGCCTACCACACAAGCAAAAGGCTCTTTTTGTACCAAATTTAAATATAGTCCCATCATAGTGCCTTGTGAAAAACCAATTATGATAGTATCTTTATTAGTTAAATTTAGTTCTGCTTGTTTTTTTTGAATTATCTTTGTAACTAAACCACTATTTTTAGCAACTAATTCCCCTATTACATGAGGAGTACGATCATTTAGACTAAACCATTGTCTACCATACGGTGCATTATCAAATTCTTCAACTCCATGCGGCGAAATAAAATGACAATCTAGCAATTCCTTAGATATAAAGGGAACTAAGCTTATTAAGTCATGCCCATCTGAACCAAGCCCATGTAACAACACAACAAGCTTTTTACATTGGCCATTCAAACTTTTTACTTCTGGGTAAGATAATATTTCATTTTTAATCATTTTTTTTAAGCTCTTAAAAAGTTTCCATAGGGGTAACACCCCGTTAACCTAGGCAATGTACACAAAATTAGTAAGATGTATACAACTTTTAGTCAAACGTCATTGCGAGAAGCCACTTTAGTGGCGACACTGCAATCCAAATTACTTATTATATTTTTTGTGGATTGCTTCGTTGCCACCAAAGTGCCTCCTCACAATGACGTATTTTTTAATAATTCTAAAAAACTTGATTATCGAGTAGAACCGCTTCAAACCTGATTGTTTCTATATACAATACTGAATTCGATGTAACTTGTTACATCGAATTCAGGTTATAACATATAAATAAGCTAGCACTAATAGTTATTATCTTAAATATCTACTAATTCTTGATAGGACACTTCTAAAACCTCATAAGATTTTGAACCTTTAGGAGTGGTTACTTCTACTATATCTCCGACCCCTTTACCGATGAGAGCCTTAGCAATTGGCGATACTATGGATACCCTCTTTTTGGTTATATCTGCTTCATACTCTCCAACAATATGATATATAACTATTTCCTCTGTTTCATCATCGATCAACTTAACTAATGCCCCAAATTTTATGGTATCACCGGAGAGTTTTGAGGTATCAATAATTTTAGCTCTTGCTATTTTATCTTCAAGATCCACAATGCGACCTTCAATAAAACTTTGTTTTTCCCGTGCTGCATGGTATTCTGCATTCTCAGATAAATCTCCAAAATCTCTAGCTGTTGCTATAGCTTCAATTACTTTTGGTCGTTCTATGTGTTTAAGATGTTTAATTTCTTTTTCTAAACTATCAAACCCTTTATGTGTAATAGGAAAATCTGCCATAATAATATGTCTTGTCTAAGTTAAGTTTTCTAGTATATTTGTTGTGTCAAACTTTGTCAAATAGGCCTTTTAGGTTATTATGCAAACTAAACTCTTTAATTTTGAAATACAACGTAAAACTTTCCACTTATACAGCTTGATTATACCACTTTTTTATTTATTTTCATCTAAATTAGTTGTTACTACACTATTATTTCTACTTATAATATGTGTATTATATATAGATATTACAAGGCATTATAATTTATATGTTAAGAAATTTACAGATAAATTTCTTGGAAAGTTTATGAGACCTGAAGAACAGAGTGGTTTATTCAGACTAAGTGGTAGCAGTTTTATGGTAGTTGGATTTTTCTTAACTGCTCTTTTATTTTCAAAAGGTTTAGCGATTTCATCTTGGCTTATATTGATAATAGCTGATTGTCTTGCTGCACTAGTGGGTACAAAAATAGGTACACCTCTAAAAAATGGCAAGTCATTGGAAGGTTCTATTGCCTTTCTAATTTCTGCAATTTTTATTAGCATATTAGTGTATTTTTTCATCGGCTATCACACTAGTTTTACTGTTATCATAATTAGTTCTATAGTTGCTACTATTAGTGAATTCTACTCAAAAGAGTTATCAATAAACGATAATTTATTAATACCTCTTAGCTACTGCTTCTCTACAATCATATTCACCTTTATTTTAAGTTTATGAGAATTCCATTAGAATTTTATGAACTTCTTAGAACTCGGATTAATTTATCAGATGTTGTTAGACAAAAAGTAGTCTTAACTAAGAAATCTGGAAATTACTTGGGACTATGTCCTTTCCATGTTGAAAAATCTCCATCATTCACTGTAAATGATGCCAAGAAGTTTTATTATTGCTTTGGCTGTGCTGTTCACGGGGATGTTATAAAGTTTGTTTCTAACTTTAGCGGTTTATCTTATAAGGAAGCAGCCATTAAACTTGCTAATGATTATGGCATTGAATTGCCTAAATTAACAGTAGCACAACAAAAACTCTATGAAGAATCGGATGAACTATTTGATATCTTAGAGATGGCTGAAAGATTTTTTACATCACAATTGTCACAAGAAGTATGTAGCTACTTACATGACCGCGGTATTAGTAAAGAAGCAATTAAGGAATTCTCCATTGGTTTTGCTCCTCCAGCTAAAGCATTACAGAAATTTTTTGAAAAAAAATCAATATCTTTGACAAAACTTCAAAAAGCAGGCTTAGTGGGCAAGCGAGATGATGGTACAATATATGAGATATTTTATAATCGGATAATCTTTCCGATTAAAAATGTTTATAATAAAGTAGTTGGTTTTGGAGGGCGAGTGCTTGGTGATGGGTTACCTAAATATTTAAATTCTCCGGAAACCATATTATTTCAAAAAAATGAAACATTATATGGGGAGAATAATGCAATTAGTGTTGCCTATAAAAAAAATCATTCAATCTTAGTTGAAGGGTACTTGGATGTTATTGCCTTGCACCAAGCTGGTTTTAAAGAAGCAATGGCAAGTCTTGGTACTTCGGTTACAGAGAATCACCTGCAAAAATTATGGCGTGCTGGAGATGAAATAGTACTCTGTTTAGATGGTGATATAGCAGGAATAAAAGCCACCCATCGGGTAATTAATCTAGTACTACCTCTGATAAATGGCAATAAGAAAATTTCCTTTGTGATGTTACCTAGCGGAAGTGACCCTGATGATATTATAAATAAAGATGGAGCGGGAAGTTTCACACAAATTTTTGATAAAAGAATTAATCTATCTGAAATGATTTGGCGTTCCGAATATGAAGGTAAGACTTTTTCAACTCCAGAAGACAAAGCTATTTTGGAAAGAAATCTTGGAGATTATTGTAAACAAATAAAGGATAAACTACTTAGCAATAATTATTATCGATATTTTAAAGATCAAATATGGCAAAATTTAATTAAACGGCAAAATAAAGTAACTATAACAAGTTCAAATATTACATCTACCACTCCTAACTATTCAGAAATCGAAATATTAGAACAAGCTGTTTGTATAATATTGGTTAAATTTCCTGAAATGACCAAAAAGCAAGAAATAAAGGATTTCTTGTTAACGTTAAATTTCCAAAATAAAATGCTTGAAGCTTTTCGTGATTGGTATTTTGCAGAAATTATTAGCAACGATATATTAGATCAGGAAAATATTATTGCTTTGGCAGAAAAAACTGGATTTTATGACACTTTTTCAGTATTGTCAAAATCCAATAATCTATTTCTAGATTTGTCATTTAATCAGGACGATATCGATTCTGACTTACTTTGGCAATGGTTGCATAAAAAACATCACCTAGTACTATTAAAACAAGAATATAGCTCAATTATTCAAAATGGCTCAGACGAAGAGCTAAAAAAAGCTATATTATATCGAGAAGAAATTTTGAAAATCTCCAAAGAGATTTATAATCTAAACGAATCTTTTACTAATTGACCCAAGGTTTATAAATTATGACAGAAGCAAAAGAGAAAATAGATGTAAAAAGTACTGCAGTTGATAACCTAGTTAAAACAGCTAAAGAAAAAGGCACTGCAGTCACTTATTATGATCTAAATAAAGTCATTCCAATGACTAATAATATATCAGTAAAAGATCTAGAAAAGGTAATATCAAAGTTTTCTGAGGCTGGAGTTGATATTATAGAAGGTGATGATGACGAGATCAAACTTGATATTAATGTAGATGATGAATTTAAACTGTCTAATAATGTTGATCGTGAGCCTGAAGACGAAAGTGAAGAAGAAAACTTAGGTACAACCGATGATCCAGTAAGGTTATATTTACGAGATATGGGAGGAGTTGGGCTTTTTTCTCGTGAGACTGAAATAGAAGTAGCCCAAGATATTGAAGAAGGCAAAGAGATAATGGTTAAGTCACTTTGTGAAAATCCAATATCGATGAAATTCTTTATAAAATGGTATGAAGATTTAGTTAATGAAAAAATACTACTCCGAGATTTGATTGATCTAGAAGCTAATATGGTTAACGGGGATGATAGTAATTCTGAAGAGAATCAAAATAATTATATAGAATCAGATCATGAAGAAGCTAGTAATTTATCAATAGCTACTATTGAGTTACAGTTATTACCTAGTGTTGTCAAGCGTATGGAAAGAGTTTCTAGACTTTCTGAAGAGTTGTTAATTGAAGCAAAAAAACATTACACACGTTATCCTCAACCTAAGGGATTGCATGATAACAAAAAATATGCCAAGAATCTACAATTACTAATTATTGAAATTTCTAGTATCCATTTTCACTCTAAAAGGACAGAAGAAATTCTTAATAGAATATATAGCCTAAATAGAGAATTAATAACTAAAGAAGGGAACTTCCTTAAATTAGCTGAAAAATATGGCATAAGTCGTCAGAACTTCCTAAATGAATATATGGGAGCAGTAATTGATGAAAACTGGAAAAGGCAAATGCAAAAAAACAAGCAATCTAATTGGAAGAATTTCCTTGCTAAAGAATCTGATGCTATTGATCAAATGATTAGTGAATTAAAAACCATGGAAATGACTATTGGTTTGCCAATTATTGAATTTAAAAAGTTAGTGCATACAATACAAAAGGGTGAAAGACAAGTCCTTAGGGCAAAAAAAGCTATGATAGAGGCTAATTTGCGTTTAGTTATCTCAATTGCTAAAAAATATGCAAATCGTGGATTACAGTTTTTAGATTTAATTCAGGAAGGAAATATTGGGTTAATGAAGGCTGTTGATAAATTTGACTATCGTAGGGGATATAAATTTTCCACTTATGCTACTTGGTGGATTAGGCAAGCTATTACTAGAGCTATAGCTGATCAAGCTAGAACCATACGTATTCCCGTGCATATGATTGAAACGATCAATAAAATTATTCGTACCTCTAGGCAAATGCTTAACGAGCTAGGTTATGAACCGACTCCGGCAGAAATTGCTGCTCGCCTTTCTATGCCAGTTGATAAAGTACGAAAAGTAATGAAAATAGCTAAAGAACCAATTAGCTTAGAAAATCCAATAGGCGATGATGATGGTAGTTATCTTGGAGACTTTATTGAAGACAAAAATGCTATATTACCGCTTGACGCAGCAATTCAATCGAACTTACGAGAGGTCACAACTAGAGTTTTAGCAACTCTTACTCCTCGTGAAGAAAGAGTTCTAAGAATGAGATTTGGTATAGGAATGAGTACCGATCATACACTAGAAGAAGTTGGACAACAATTCAACGTTACTAGGGAACGTATTAGGCAAATAGAGTCCAAAGCACTACGCAAATTGAAGCATCCGACTAGATCTAAAAAACTTAGTAGTTTTCGGGGTGGTTCTAGAAAGCAAAACAATTCTTCAGAATCTGCTTTTGGAGGCTGATTTTCTATAGGTTTTATTTTATGTGAATGTTGCAAATCGAATAATATATTCTATGCAATTCTCTCGTACGTGTAGTTGTTGTTGGTTGTGAAAGAAATACCGGTTAAAAAAATATGTAGTTAAATTAAAAGCTTGTTTTTTATCATTATTAGTAATTTGGCTATTAGTGGAGGTTAAGAATTGTGGTAAGATTAGAAGCCTGTCTTGATATGGTAATCCCTCTGATAAGCATACAGCTCTTCCAGATTTTGGCGAGACGTAAGATAGATTTTCCCTAGTACCTGTTACTGCACATTTATGCAAATCAAGACCATAACCTGATTCTTGAAGTATGGCTAATTCAAATTTAATATATTCCTCAAAAATAAAATTATTTGCTAGACTACTTAAATATTTTACAAAAATTGGAAAAAATTTATTGTGATTTTCTCTTTCATGAAATGCCATCTTAATAAGGCTAATAATTGAATTAAAAGCGTAAAGCTTAATTTTATTAGTTATTAAAAGACCAGCGTAAGATTTTATTAATTCGCATTTAGCCATTCCTAGATGCTCGTGTAATCTAGCTTGCCAAAAAAAATCAACAATATTACCTTGTTGATTTACAGAACCAAATTTTTTAGATGTTTCTCGTATTACACCGGAATATAAGCCATGATTCTCAGTAAAAACTGTAATAATAGCCGTATTTTCTTTTAGTGGTTTTTTGGCAATTATTATACCTATATCTTTAAAATTCATATTTAAACTTGTTTCAATCTCATATATCTATATGAGAGCGGATCATTTTCCCAAAGCTCACGTACTTTCACAAAAAGGAAAAGGTGAATTTTACAATCAAAAGCTAGCTGCATCTCTATTCTTGCCTTAGATCCTATTTCTTTAATTTTACAACCATTGTTTCCTAAAATAATAGTCTTATAAGAATTCTTTGAAACCACTATGACCTGATGAATTTTAATAGACTTATCATTATTCTCCTGCCACATTTCAGTTTGAACAGTTAAATTATAAGGTAATTCTTGGTGAAGATTCAAGAATAATTGTTCCCTAGTTATCTCAGCAGCTAAAAATCGCATAGGCAAATTAGTAACATCATCCTCTTCATACAACCAAGGCGATTCTTTAGCTTGGCTTTGTATATAATTGAGTAATTTATTGATATTTTTACCGGATAAAACGGACGTCTTCAATATATAATTATCTATGAACTGAGATTTTAGAGTATTTTCTATTTCTTCTAGATATTCAGAAGGGCTATCAATCTTGTTTAACAAAAAGATTAAATTTATTTTAAGAGTTTGCAACTTTTTAAGTATTTGTAACGTAAATTGATCAATAGGTTTCGTACTATCTATTATTAATAAAACTAAATCTACGCCATGTAAACTTGACCATGCACACCGTACCATTGCTTTTTCCAGCTGTTTCTTTGGCTCGAATATACCTGGCGTATCTAATATTATCAGCTGCGTATCTTTTATGGTAACTATTCCAGTTATAATGGAGCGAGTCGTTTGAACTTTATTCGTTACTATGGAGATTTTTTGTCCAATAAGTTTGTTTAATAATGATGATTTACCAGCATTTGGTTTGCCGATTATACATAAAGATATTGTCTTCTGAGGCATACAATTCACCAGCTCAAAATAACCTGAATTTGATATATAGAGGGAACATCGAAACCATTAAATCAATGTCTTACGTCGAACTCAGATTAAAATAGTTCATTAATTTACGAGCAGCAACTTTTTCTGCTTCTTTAACTGAATGACCAGTACCAGTTTGTTGGTAGGCTTCCATTTTTACTAATACAGTGAAGATAGATGCATGTGGTGATCCTTCTCTTTTTATCACTTCATACACGGGTCTTTCAATTCCCTTTTTTTGTGCTAATTCCTGAAGAGTAGTTTTAGGGTCATAATCAGCTAAATCAGTAATAGATATAAACTCATACCACAAATTATATACTATTTTTTGGGTCGTATCAATGTTACTATCAAGATAAATGGCAGCAATTAATGCTTCCATAGTATTCTCAATATTATTAGGATTTTGCCTTCCCCCTAATACTTCCTCGCCATGGGTCATAATAATATAGTCTGACAAATTGATTTTTGCAGCTACTTTGCAAAGTGATTCTTTACAGACTAGATATGCTCTAATTTTTGCTAATTTCCCCTCATCATAAGTAGAGAAATTTTTAAATAAAATTTCAGTAATGATAAAATTAATTATTGCATCACCAAGTAATTCTAAACGTTCATAGTTTTTTTGAATTCCATGCTTTAGTACATGTTGCTTAAGAGAAGGATGACTTAACGCTTCAAGTAAAAGAGCTTTATTATTAAAATTATATCCTATATCTTGTTCAAGCTTTTCCGGAGCAGAAAGAGCTGATTCTTTACTTGTTATCATTTTGTATTTTATCTGTATAAAGGGACGTAAATATTCTGTTAAATCTAATAGATGCCAGCCAAGTACCAACACGGAGTATTTGATTAATTATCCCAATATCACTTTGCCATAATTCTTCTTTTGTAGAAAAAATAATAAATTGTCCTTTGGCAATAAAGTTTTTAAACGGTACAAATCCTAGATCTATCCTACTATCATTCGATTCATCTCTGTTATCTCCAAGAAAGAAATACTTACCTTCAGGTACATAAAAGATTTCCGTATTACCATATTTGTTTACTAATGAATGATTATTTTGTTTTAATTTATAAGAAAAATAACTTACACTATTAGGTAATATTTCCTTATATTTTATATAATTTTTCCCTTCTTCACTTGTATATGTACCAATTTCAGTGCGTTCTATGGCTTTATCATTTATATACACTACATCATTGATTAATTGTACTTTATCTCCAGGTAGCCCAATTAGTCTTTTTATAAATCGAATATCCATATTATTTGGTGGGCGAAAAACTATTATATCTCCTCTTTGTGGCTGTGACGCCCATATTCTCCCATTAAAAATATTGGGACTAAAAGGAAAAGAATAATTACTATATCCATAAGAATATTTTGTTGAAAAAATATAATCATTCTCTAGCACTGTTGCTTTCATTGAACCTGTTGGCACAAAAAAAAGTTCCATGACAAAAAATCTTATCATCAGTGCCAAAAATATTGTAAAGATAAAAGATGTATATTCTTTAATTTGTGTTTTTTTGTTGGTAACCGCAGTTGTTGTTTGCATAATTATTATTTAATAACGAACTAAATTCAGCCTACAATACCTTATTACTATGTTTAAATCCAGCAATTTTTGAATCGCCCCTAGTTCATGTATGGATCTACCCTATAATGCAAGAAAAAAAATAACGTCAATAGCAAAAAAGCAAATGCATCCATGTATCCGGGCTTATAGCAAAGTGAATTAATATTTTCAATAATACAGATAAAATTTACTCTACAACCCTGATGGAATTCGCTGGCTTACAAACTATACTTATCAACTCGTCGCCTTCAAAGAGCCATTGGATAAATCAGTTTTTTTGTAAGCTAAGGTTGTCTTATTTACCATCATTATCATTTTCTTTCGCATATTCTAGGTTGGAATCTCTTAATATTCTGTTTACCTCTACAATGTTATTTCATTACATCAGTTGGTTAGTTAACCTGAGTTCGATATAAGTGTAGAAGGATTATATAAAGATATAAGGGTTGCAGTGTAGTGGGAAGTGAATTAAAATTACTAATTTTAACTGACAATTAAAGAGGTAACTATGTTGGCTTCCCTAGAGGAAATATTCTGTTCAATTGATGATTTTTGTAAGTATTTTGATAAAAATAATCAAAATTATTTTTTAGCAAATTCAGTCAAGAAAAGAAATAAGCCCTGTAGCATGAGTTTAAGGCAAGAGCATAATAAAAAAGTATTAGGGGAATTGCACAGTTGCCAATATAATTAGATTTACGCTAATAATTTATACAAGGATCAATGACTATTTTTTTGACAATCATTATTGTTCTAATGATAGGATGTGCCGCACTGCTTTCAGCTACTGAAACGGCCATCACCGCGTCTTCTCCGGGGAAAATACAAAAGTTTAAGGCAAAAGCTATTAAACGTAACACTGTATTACAAGTTCTCAAGAATAAAGAAAAAGTAATTGGCACATTATTGATTGGTAATACTCTGCTTAATACTGTTTGCACTACCATTGCTACCAGTATATTTATCGATTGGCTAGGTGATAGTGGCACTGTCGTAGCTTCAGCAGTGATGGCTTTCGTGATAATTGTTTTCGGCGAGATAATACCTAAAGCTATTGCTGTAGCAAAAGCAGAACAGTTAGCATTATTCACTTCTCCAGCAATTATATTTTTCCTAAAGCTTTTGAAACCAATTAATTCTATTTTTGAAGTTATAGTTAAGCTGTTCTGTTTTATTTTCCGTATTAATCTACAACAAAATATCTCGGGGGCAGAAGAAGTCAGAGGAGTTATTGAACATTATCATCAAGAAGGTAATGTTTATAAATCTGACCGTGACATGTTAGGGGGTATATTAGATATTAGGAAAATGACAGTATCTGAAATTATGATACATAGAAGTAACATAGTAGCCATTAATGTAGATTTGCCTAAAGAGGAGATAGTGAGGCGAGCATTATTATCTAGCCCCCATACAAGAATACCATTATGGAAGGACACTCAGGACAACATAATTGGCGTACTTCACATGAGAGATCTACTCCGGGCTCTTTATGAAAAGAATAACGATGCAAAAAAAATTAATATCAAAGAATTAGTAAATCAGCCTTGGTTTATACCTGATAATGCTTTGGTAACTCATCAACTTCATGCTTTTAGAGAAAGAAAGAGCCATTTTGCCTGTGTTGTTGACGAATATGGTGATCTACAAGGTATTATTACTCTAGAAGATATTCTAGAAGAGATTGTTGGTCCTATTATCGATGAGCATGATTATCCTATTAACACAATTGTAAAAAAATCTGATGAGGAGTTTATTATTGATGGATCTGTAACCATAAGAGATGTAAATAGAGAATTAAATTGGAGTCTACCTGATGATGACGCAAATACCATAGCTGGCTTAATTATCCATAAACTTGAGCGTATTCCCAATCAAGGAGAATCTATCAAGATATTTAATTTAAGTATCACTATTAACAAAAAAATAGGTAACAGACTTGATAGCATAAAAGTCATTATTCTACCAAATAAAGAATCTGAAAGTGATAAGTAGTCTTGGCAATTATTTACAAATATCTGCAATTTTATTCAGCATACTAACAGTTGTTAGTTCTTTATATTTATATCGTTCTGCTACTTTTTTTTTCTACCTTAGTTTCCTGTCAACATTATTATCTTTCTTGCTATTAGTATATGGATTTATCATATCGGATTTTTCTATACAGAATGTTTTTTTTAATTCTAGTACATTAAAGCCTCTAGGATTTAAGATTGCTGCTAGTTGGGCGAGTCATGAGGGGTCTATCCTATTATGGCTATGTTTATTGCAAACTATAGCTGTTATTTATATTGCACTATTCAATAGCCGTCCAATTCAAGTCTATCACATAATTATACTAGCACTAATACAAATCTTGTTCGGTAGTTTCATTTATTTTACCTCTAACCCATTTGACAGCCTATCCTTCCGTCCCGCCCAGGGACTCGGCTTAAACCCCATGCTGCAAGATATTGCCCTAATAATACATCCCCCTATATTATATTTAGGCTATGTCTGTTACGTCGTACCTTTCACATCTGCTTGCGTAATCTCGCTTACGTCTAGTTTAGACTTTGTTAATCTCAGAGCAATTAAAATATTTACCAATTTAGGAATGCTATTTTCAACCTTAGGAATAGCACTAGGATCATGGTGGGCTTATAGAGAGCTTGGCTGGGGTGGTTTTTGGTTTTTTGATCCAGTAGAAAATATTTCCCTACTACCATGGCTGTCGGCTATCGTTCTACATCACTCAATCTTGGTAACGATAAAATCTAGACGAATGACAAACTGGAGCATAACCCTATCAATTATCACTTTTTTACTAGTAGTATTTAGTACGTTTTTGGTACGTTCAGGGCTAATCACCTCAATCCATTCTTTTGCCTCATCACCTGAGCGAGCAATCTACATGTTGGTAATATTTGCTATTATTGCTATATCAAGCTTAGTGTTACTGTTAGTAAAAGGACAAAATATCACTCAACCTGATTCTACAGGATTAGACAAGCATAAATTTAAGTACAAACTTATTATTTGGGGTAGTATATTTTTCTTAACAGCCCTAGTAATATTACTATGTGCCACCATTTACCCAGTAGTTTATTCTTTATTATACCAAGAATCTATTACCATTAGTGAAAGATTTTTTATCAATAATTTTATAATCTTCATTATTCCAACAGTTCTACTAGTTGGCATTGCTTATAATACTAGAAAAAAACAGCTACTAATTTTAGCTAGTTCTTTTGCAATAACTGTTATTAGCTCATACCAAATTCAGTATGGTTTTATTTCAGAATGTGCCGTGACATTTTCTCTTTTTCTAATAATACAAAATTGTTATTATATATTAGCAAAAAGCAATTTTTTTAGAACCAAACTAAAAGCTAATATTGCTATGATCTTAGGGCATTTAGGCTTTGGCTTACTTGTTTTAACTATTACTCTTAATTCATTATTACAAAGTGAAGTAGATTTTATAGGAAAAGTTGGAGACAAGGTAACAGCCGGTGGGTTTGAAGTTACCTTAAAAGATATGAGAGTATCCTCAGCCCAAAATTATTATCGGCAAATTGCTGAATTTTGGATTGAGGATCAACAAAATAATATCACCATCTTAAAGCCTGAGAATAGATTATATATAATAGAAAAACAACTATCCCAAGAAAGTAATATATATTCTTATTTAACTTATGATCTTTACGCGGTTCTAAGTAAAATTGATGATGATGTAATTCACGCAAAAATATATTACAAACCAATGATGAGTTTTATTTGGATATCTATTATGCTTATGGCTGGAGGATTCTTAATCGGATTATTGAAAAAATGACAGTTTTTTCTTAATAGACTTCTTGCAGAATTCGCTTTTGCTAAGAAATTTTTAGGAGAAACGAAGCCGAACACCGCAACGTACATGGACGTAAGAGAGGAGTACAGGCAAGTTTCGACGACAAAATTACCAGCAGAAGTAGAGTTTTGAAAAAGGTCTAATGACTAATATTACCAACACTCATTGATAGGCTGGCTGAAACGAATTTCTCTAAATCTCCGTCAAGTATCCCCTTAGTATCAGAAGTTTCATGGTTGGTACGTAAATCCTTAACCATCTGATAAGGTTGTAATACATAAGATCTTATCTGATGTCCCCAACCATTTTCAGTCTTGGATGCATTTTGTTCATTAATATCATCGGTACGTTTTTTTAACTCCGACTCATAAAGCCTTGCTTTAAGCATTTTCATAGCTTGTGCTTTATTTTTATGCTGCGATCTATCATTTTGGCACTGGGTTACGATATTAGTCGGTAAGTGGGTAATCCTTACTGCAGAATCGGTAGTGTTTACATGTTGCCCCCCAGCCCCGGAAGACCTATAAGTATCAATTCTAAGATCTTTTTCATCTATTGTAATGGAAATATCATCGTCAATTTCTGGATATACCCAACTGCTAGCAAAACTAGTCATCCTTTTACCTGCGGCATTAAAAGGTGATATCCTAACTAGCCTATGCACACCAGATTCTGTTCTAAACCAACCATATGCTTGGTAGCCATTAATTTTGATAGTACATGATTTTATTCCAGCTTCTTCGCCATTAATAAGATGAATAATTTCGCTTTTAAAACCCAGCCTTTCTGCGAAGCGTAAATACATACGCATCATAATTGATGCCCAGTCGTGGCTTTCTGTTCCTCCAGCTCCGGCGTTGATTTCTAGAAAGCAATTATTACTGTCAAATTCTCCAGAAAATAAACATTCAGTCTCAAATTTTCCGGCAATAATAGATAGTTTCCCTAAATCTTCTTGAACTTGCTGCAAAACTTGTTGATCATTTTCAGTAAATGCCAAATCCTCAAGTTCTAAACATTCCGTAAAATTAGACTGAAGTTGTTTAAACGAGTTAAGCTTGATATCTAGAAGTCTTTTTTCTTTTAGAATACTCGAGGCCTTCTCTTGATTATTCCACAGATCCGGATCTTCTGATATATTTTCTAGCTCTAGAAGCCTTTTACTTGCGTTATCGAAATCAAAGCGACCTCCTGAGCAGCTCTAAAGACTGTTCGATTTTTTTTACATAATGTTCAATTTCAGCACGCATTATTAATTTTCCTACTATAAAATGGAATTTTATTATATAAAGATAAAACTTCTTTCTAATTTTAACATTATACCAAATATACCATGAATAATCAAAACTTTATCAGAAATTTTTCAATCATTGCTCATATTGATCATGGTAAGTCTACTCTAGCAGATAGATTAATTGAATATTGTGGGGGGTTGGCAGCTCGGGAAATGAGTCATCAGGTACTTGACTCAATGGACATAGAAAAAGAACGTGGTATCACTATCAAAGCACAGACTGTTAGATTAACTTACAAAGCAAGAAATGGTAATACCTACTATCTAAACCTAATGGATACTCCTGGTCATGTGGATTTCTCTTATGAGGTGAGTAGATCGTTAGCTGCTTGTGAAGGTTCTTTGTTAGTAGTGGATAGTAGCCAAGGTGTTGAGGCACAAACTCTAGCAAATGTTTATCAAGCGATCGATAATAATCATGAAATTATTCCAGTCCTAAATAAAATTGATCTACCAGCTGCTGATCCTGATAAAGTTAAGCAACAGATAGAGGACGTAATTGGCATAGATGCAAGCGATGCATTATTGATTTCTGCAAAAAGTGGTATAGGAATAGAGGAGGTACTGGAAGCAATTGTTAATAGGCTGCCATGTCCAAAAACTAATCAAACAGATATTCTAAAGGCATTATTGGTTGATAGCTGGTACGATTCTTACCTAGGGGTAGTAATTTTAGTTAGAGTTATCGATGGAGTTTTACGCAAGAATATGCGTATTAAAATGATGGCTACCAATTCTACTTATAATGTTGACAATGTTGGATATTTTACTCCTAGAAAACATATATCAGATATTTTATACCCAGGAGAAATAGGCTTCTTTACTGCTTCAATAAAACAAGTTGCTGATTGTAAAGTTGGGGACACAATAACTGACGAGAAAAGACCTTGTCAGGAATCTCTGCCTGGTTTTAAGCCGCATTTACCGGTAGTGTTTTGTGGTTTATATCCTTCAGATGCTTCGCAATTTGAGCATTTAAAAGATTCTTTAGCTAAATTAAAACTTAACGATGCTAGCTTTGAATTTGAAGCAGAGAGTTCAACAGCCTTAGGTTTTGGCTTTCGCTGTGGGTTTTTAGGGTTACTACATCTTGAAATAGTACAAGAAAGATTGGAACGCGAATTTGACCTTGATATGATCACCACCGCTCCTAGTGTGATTTATAAGATTAATATGCGTGATGGAAATCAATTAGAAATACATAATCCAGCTGATTTGCCACCTGTGCAAAATATCGACTCAATGTTAGAGCCTTGGGTTAAGGCAACAATATTAGTACCAGATGAGTTTTTAGGTAATGTGTTATCTTTATGTACCGATAAAAGAGGGGTGCAGATTGAATTAACTTATGTAGCCGGTAGAGCTATGGTAATTTACCGATTACCGTTAAATGAGATAGTATTTGATTTTTATGATAAGTTAAAAAGTTATACAAAAGGCTATGCTAGCTTTGATTGGGAAATAGATGTTTATCAGGAAAGTGATTTAGTAAAATTATCTATTTTGGTTAATAGTGAGCCAGTTGATGCTTTATCTACTATAGTCCATCGTTCAAGATCAGAATATCGGGGGCGGGAGTTGTGTAAACGTCTTAGCGATTTAATTCCAAGGCAATTATTTCAAATTGCTATTCAAGCTGCTATTGGTAGTAGAATAATTGCTAGAGAAACTGTCAAAGCAATGCGTAAAGATGTCTTATCTAAATGCTACGGCGGTGATATAACTCGTAAGCGTAAATTACTGGAAAAACAAAAAGCTGGCAAAAAACGTATGCGTAATATTGGTAATGTTGAGATACCTCAATCTGCTTTTATAGCTGCTCTTAAAATAGGAGATGAGTGATATCACGCGACTTATCTTCGAGATGGATAGGATCAAAATTGTGCCATAAAACGAGGTTAGTATGCGGTGTATGGGATAGAAAATTAAATTTTCTTTACTGACTACATTTTATCATTTTGCAGATTTTGTCATTTGGGGCATTGTTAGATCAAATAAATTGAATAAATGTTGCTGAATAGACGTTAATTTTGATAATCTTGCTACTTTACAACCTTTGATAGTGTAATATAAAAAACATATTTTCCCAACTCTCTTAATGCTTCCTCAATGGTCACATTATATTTACCATCCTTAGTTACTCCACGACCCTGTTTCAACTTATTTTTCATGTAGTGCCATATTTTTAATGCCAACATACAGACAAATACATGTCCCTTTGTTCTATTAGACCTTATATCTTAAAAAAATCGGCCTTACTTCGAGTAATCCCGTCTTTATACTGCTAAAATTCGATTCTACTTCATGTAAATTATGGTAAGCTTTATCAACCAATTCTTTACTCATCAGTTTAATTTCAATCTGTGTTTCAATCGCATAACAACCATCAAGAGCAAATAACTCTTTTTTCTTATCTTGATCAATTTCAACCACTATTTGGCTGCCGTTTAATTTTAGGTTGATAAATTTATCTATCCGCCATTCTTCAGCAATTTTTTGAATATTATTTAAACCAGTTTTTGGCTTTGCTTTCTTATGCGTTGATACATATATATTACGTTCTTCCACCTTGCTAACTAGTTTTTTAACTCGGTTATTCCTATCAAACTCAACTTTTCGGGCTATAGAACCATTTTTTCTTAAAATATATCTTTTACCATTACTAGTTATTTCACATAGCTGTTCTTCAAAAAAACTATATTGCAAAACTCCGCTTTTCTCTAAGCTTTCAATCTCAACTTTACTTAAGGTTGTAATATAATTTGAGTTCGATATAAGTGTAGAAGGATTATATAAAGATATAAGGGTTGCAGTGTAGTGGGAAGTGAATTAAAGTTACTAAGAGTTCTAAAAGCTTATTTTCCAAAGGTAGTGAGTTATAATAGATTTGTTGAATTAATGGAAAGTAGCTTGATGCCCCTTACTATTTTTTTACATGGCATTACCGATAAAGAAACAGGAATATATTTTGCAGATTCAACAACACTAGATGTTTGTCATATAATCATATAAAAAGAGAAAAAAGGCACAAGGTCTTTAAGGGCATAGCAACAAAAGGCAAAAACTCAATGGGATATTTTTTGGCTTAAAACTTTACTTGATAATTAATAATGAAGGTGAGTTAATGGCTTGTAAAATGACATCTGCAAATGTTAATGATCGTTTTCCTGTAGCAAAGTTAATGAAAAATTGCAAGGTTGGCTATTTGTTGATAAGGGGTATTTAGGACGACCTATTATTAAGCAGCTTAAAAAGCAAGTCGTTGTTTCTGAAATAATTTATAAGGGCGGTTTTTAAAGCTGCTACATGCTTAGGATGTAGACAATTCCGGTTAATTATTCTTTGAATCATTATTTATCATATATAGCCCTCTATTAATTTGAAATATAAAGGAAATTATAACTATCTGTAGAAAGGATATCAACTATTAATTATATAAATCTAGAATAGATTAATAAATTCATAGAATTTACCCTAAACCGCTATACGCTTTTTAGTAGCTTTTCCGTAGTTTCTTGGTGTAACTAAGGGGGTAGCTTTGCCATCTATAACATCTTTTGAAATATGTACATGCATTTTTTTCAGATTGGTAACATTATACATGCTGTCAAGTAGCAGTGTCTCAATTATCGATCTAAGACCTCTAGCTCCGGTTTTTCGTGCCAGCGCTTTCTCGGCTATTCCTTCTAAAGCATCATTATCAATTGATAGTTCAACATCGTCTAACTCAAATAATTTATGATATTGCTTGATAACAGCATTTTTGGGTTGAGTTAAAATTGCCACCAAAGATGCTTTGTCTAGGTCATCTAAAGTTGCTACTACTGGAAGCCTACCGATGAATTCTGGAATTAACCCAAACTTTACTAGATCTTCAATTTCTAATGATTTGAGTATTTCGCTGTGGTTTTTTTCTTGTTTTGATTGGACATTTGCTGCAAAACCAATTGAACTTTGAGCAGTACGGGCATTAATGATATTATCTATCCCCATGAAAGCTCCACCGCATATGAACAAAATATTGGAAGTATCTACTTGAACAAAATCTTGCTGTGGGTGTTTTCTGCCACCTTGGGGGGGAACAGAAGCAATAGTTCCTTCCATGATTTTAAGTAATGCTTGTTGGACTCCTTCACCCGATACATCTCTTGTTATGGAAGGGTTTTCAGATTTTCTAGCGATTTTATCTACTTCATCTATATAAACAATGCCTCGTTGGGCTTTGGCTATATTAAAGTCTGCTGCTTGTAATAATCTTAGCAAGATATTTTCAACATCTTCACCAACATAGCCAGCTTCGGTTAAAGAAGTGGCGTCTGCCATAGTGAAAGGTACATCAAGAATCTTTGCTAAGGTTTGTGCCAAAAGGGTTTTACCAGAGCCAGTAGAACCAATAATTAGGATATTTGATTTATTTAATTCGACATCATTATTACCTGACTCGATATATTCTAATCGTTTATAGTGATTATATACCGCAACTGATAAAACTTTTTTTGCCTGATCTTGACCAATTACGTAATCATTAAGAGTAGAAAAAATTCTGTGTGGTGTTGGAATTAAAGAGGCAACTTGTTTAAGAGTTACTTTAGTCTCTTCTTTTATAATATCACGGCACAGTTCAATACATTCATTACAAATAAATACTGTTGGTCCAGCAATTAATTTTATTACTTCATATTGATTTTTACCACAAAAAGAACAGTTTAATTCTTTTTTTCCAACTTCCCCTGACATGATTCCGCTTTATTTAATTTATGAGTTTAATATAGCTTATATACATCTAATATAGATAAGTTATTTAGGTAAGTCTAATATATTTTCAAGACACGCGAATTTAGGATAAGAATTTGTCAATTCTTATATACTCAAATTCGGTGAAATTATAATTGCTTCGCTTACGCTCGCAATGACGCTGTGGTATAGGTATTTGTAAACTTTCAACAGTTGTGGGGTAACATCGAAGATGCAGAAAGTCTAATAAAGAATTTATCATTTCCTAATTAACAGTTGATATTATGTGTATAATATACTTCTAAAAATTAATAAAGGACAATTATATATGACGCGTTTCCTATACGAGATCAAGACTCTCGACCACTACACTACTTGCAAAGCTAATGACTTAGTCTTACAGTTTACTCCCCCTAATAATACTACTACCCCTAGGTTCTGTTGACAAAAATTTTAACGTAACCATATTAAAGTTCCAACGAAATTTAGAAAAGCTAAGAAAGTGGCTGGAGCCTTATCAAATCTAGAAAATATACGCCTAAAATGTTTGATTTTACCAAATAAGCACTCAATTAAATATCGTTCCTTATAATTATGTTTATCATATTCACGTTGTACTTTACGGTTAGATTTTGGTGGTATAACAATCTCACACCCCTTATTTTCTAAACTTTCTACAAATGCACTACTATCGTATCCTTTATCGGCTATCACAGTCGTATTCTGAACATCTTGAGTAAGATTTCCCGCTTGAGTTATATCATTTCTTTGCCCAGCAGTTAGTATAAACTTTAATGGATTACCAAGGGCATCAACAAGGGCATGAATTTTAGTACTAAAACCACCTCTACTTCTACCTAAAGCCGCTTCTTCTTGATTACCTTTGATATATCCAGATGAGCAAGCATGTGCCCTCACAATAGTTGCATCAATCATAATTGATTCCATATCTGCATCTACTTTAACATAATCCATTAAATCCTCCCATATACCTTTGTCAACCCATCTCTTAAATCTACGATAAATACTGTACCAACAACCATAATCATCAGCTATAAGACGCCATTGGCAACCTGTTCTAACAATAAACCATATTGCTTCAATAAAATGTCTCATTTTTTCTTCATTCTTGTTGTGTATACCATTTCTTTCCTTAAAAAATGATAAAATTACTTCCCATGCTTGTTCTTCTATGTAATACTTCATATTGGTAGTTCCTTTTTTTGATAACTAGAAACTACCATTTCTTCTTACTATGGCAACTTTTTATTCCTCTTGCCTAACTATAATTTTTGTCAACAGAACCTAGTAATGCCTTACAGTTTCCTAATGCTACTGATAATGCCTTACAGCCTTCCTTAACGTCTAATTTAAATGCTACCTTACGGTTCACTGACGAGCAGGATGATCGACCAATATTAGGAGACGACAGCGAAGGCTCTAAAGAATAAACCACAAACCTACCACTTCAAGCTAGGGTAATTTTAAAGTCAGCCTGTAAGGCTAATAGCGTAGTACATTTTTTGTATAATCGTCATCGCGAGACACCTTTAGGTGTCGTGGCGATCTTGTGAAGTAAGGGTTGCTACTTCAAAATATTGCCACGTCGCCGCTTTCAGCGGCTCCTCGCAATGACGTATTTTTTAATAATTCTAAAAAACTTGATTATCGAGTATTAGGCATTTTCTTTTCAAATATTCTCTTTTAGCCAAATTAGAAACTTTTTAAACCAACTAGTATCGTTATTATCATTAATATCAAAATTATTTTTTTGTATTTTTAAAGATTGATTTTTTACCATACCTATAGAAGTGGAGTATATATGGGGATTATAATCTTCAGCAAAACCTAGTAAGACCTCTGGTTTACCAATTCGTACTTGTTTTTCAAAAATTTTGCTTGCCAGTTCTTTTACTCCTCGAAGCATTGCCCCACCGCCGGTAATAACAATGCGATAAGCGATCATATTGCCTGCAACAACTTTGTCATATTCTGCTTGAACCATCAATAATATTTCTTCTACTCTTGGATTAATGACAGATGCAAGATATTTTGAAGTAATTGTTGGTCTACCGCTATCAGGAATCTCCATTTCAGAATCTTCTAAAATAATAACACTATCTTTATCAAAAGAAGATGGCATAGCATTACCATGAAGAATTTTAAGTTTTTCTGCAACATCAAGGCTTACTGAAAAGACTTTTGCTATGTCAGATGTAATATGAAAGC
This sequence comes from Candidatus Tisiphia endosymbiont of Metellina segmentata, assembly GCF_964030715.1. Lineage (NCBI taxonomy): Bacteria > Pseudomonadati > Pseudomonadota > Alphaproteobacteria > Rickettsiales > Rickettsiaceae > Candidatus Tisiphia > Candidatus Tisiphia endosymbiont of Metellina segmentata. The sequence continues at coordinate 936,440 of NZ_OZ034919.1, read as the reverse complement.
TACCTATATCTATGTAGCTTGTATATAGTAATTTACCTGAGACGAATACACCAAATGAGGTAGTTCTAGCACCCATATCAATTATAATAGAACCAAGAGCTTTTTCATCTTCTGAAAGACAAGCAATTCCCGAAGCGTAAATTGCTAATATAATATTATTTATTTCAACATGACATTTTGCAAAACAATTGGTAATATTCATCAGCATATTAGAATTTGCTGTAATAATATGTAATTCACACCCTAATTCTTTGCCAAACATCCCAACTGGGTCTTCAATAGCATTATTATCGTCAAGAATAAATTCTATAGGAAAATAATGAATAATTTCTCGGTCTTTAAGCTTGAACTCCAATAAGGCTTTTTTGATAAGTTTTTTGATATCTTGCTGTGAAATTGGCTGATTAGAAAGTTTTATTTTATTATTTATGTAATAAGACTTAGTGCCATAGCCTGTTAGTGATATAGTTATTTTTTTTATGTTTTTACCGCAATCTTTTTCTAATGCATAAATCGCCCCGACTATGCTATTTTCTGCCTCTTTTAAATCTAATATGACTCCTGATTTAATGCCTTTTGAGTAATACAGATTTTGGCTTATTATTTTTGCTTCCTCTCTTTTGTCAATATATGCCGCAATGCAAGCTATTTTACTACTACCAAGGTCAAGAGTAACAAAGTTAGACAATTTGGCTTTCATAACTTTTAATATTTTTCCATGTAAACTTTACTCGAATCTCGTAAATCTACAATTTTATAGTTCTGATTAAATAATATATTTTTCATATCCAATCCTGCAAGATAATCTAAAGCATGTTCAAACCTTAAGTCCGGCATTTTAACAGTAATACCTTGTTCTAGATTTAAATCCCAACGTCTTCCTCCATAACGTACAGAAGAGATAATTTTTTTAGCTAATTCAGGGTGTTTAGCTAAATCCTGAATTAATTTGCTAGTATAAATATTAGCATCTGATCCCACAACATGCAAAAGATTAGAGAAACTACCTATATTATTGGTAATTTTATATCCTTCTTGATCAATAAGAAAAACTTGCCCGTTAATCTGCCAAATAGCAATAGGCACTCTCTCAATTAATCTTATGTAAATAGTGTTAGGTAATCTTCTCTCGATAATTGCAACATTTTTAATCCAAGGATTGCGTTCCAAATTATTCTTTATTGCCTCCATATCTAGAGAAAGAATAGGTGTACCCTTATCAGCATTTAAAGTAGCCAATATATCTTCTGCCTTAGTATTATATTGTCCTTCTATTAAAACATTTTCAAGTTTAAATCCAATATCAGAAGTAAATTCGTAAGTATTTTGGATAATTTCTTGTCTTATAGGAGCAAAATAGCTAGTAAAGAAAAATGCAGACAGCAAAACCACTAGGGCAATTTTAATAAAAAATACCACTCTAATATACAACACTGCCAACTTTCGTCGCAGCGGTATATTGGCTTTTTTCTTCTTACTAGACGCTTTATTCCTCTTCATGTGTCAATACATGCTGTTTCTAAAATTCTTTCAACTAGTGTACGGAAATCCATCCCCTGTAAGGCAGCTATTTCTGGTATAATCGATAAGGAAGTCATACCAGGATGGGTGTTAACTTCTAGAGTAAAAAATTCATTCTTGCTTTCATCAAAAATAAACTCCGCTCTAACTACACCTCTACAATTCATGGTTTGATATATTTTTTCCGACTCTTCTAATAATTTATTATACATATTCTGTGGTAGTGGAGCTGGACATAAATGCTCAGCAAATCCATCTGTGTATTTAGTCTTATAATCATAAAAACGCTGTTTCAGGAGTTTTATTTCCAATACCCCTAAAGCTTTGCCGTTTAAAACGGCTACCTGCATTTCTCTCCCCTTAATATATTCTTCAATCATTACCTGATCACCATAAGGAAAATCATAATTAGCAAAGTTAAAATCATCTTCAACAAATATTACTTCAACGCCTATGCTTGATCCTTGGGTGAGAGGTTTTATCACATATGGTCTTGGCATAGGGTCGTTGCTAATATTGTCAGATTTATTAATGACAATACTCTTGGCTATCTTAATATTATTAACAACAAACCATGCTTTTGCATGTGTTTTACTAAATGCTAAAGAAGAAGCAAGAACACCACTATGAGTATAAGGAATTCGTAGGATATTGAGTAATCCAGGCAAACAACCATCTTCACCATAAGTGCCATGTAAACAATTATAAACTATATCAGGCTTTATCTGCAACAATACTGAAGCAATATCTACTCCCATATCTATGAAAGTAACTTTATACCCACTATCTACCAAAGCTTGGTTAACCCCCGAAGACGATACTAAAGAAACTTCTCGCTCAGCCGACATACCGCCACCTACTACTGCCACATGTTTTTTTCCTTTATCGCTTAATATTGTAACCTTAGAATTGGCAATAAAGCTTGTTTGATATTTATGCATATTTCCCTATTCGTTTAATCTCCCATTCTAAACTAATTCCACTATCTTCAAATACCTTTTTTTTAACAAGATCACCTAGATCTTCTAAATCACGAGCAGAGCTATTACCATGGTTTATCATAAAATTACAATGTAGTTGTGACATAGAAGCCCCGCCAATTCTGTATCCCCTCATACCAGCTTTGTCAATTAATTGCCATGCTTTATGATTCTCTGGATTAGCAAATGTACTGCCGCTCGTCCGTTCTTTAATCGGCTGGGTTGCTAGTCTATTTTTATTTATTTCATTCATTTTTTCTAAGATCATATGACTATCTCCTATAGCTGTCTTAAAGATCGCCTTGGTTATAATCAACTCTTGTGGTAAATTATTACCACGATATTTAAAACCTATCTCCTCATTAGGGATTAGGATAAAATTCCCTCTAGAATCTATTGCTTCAATTGCTATAATGATATCTTTAAACTCTGAACCATACGCCCCAGCGTTCATAACCACTCCACCACCTATAGTACCCGGTATACCGCTGAGAAACTCAAAGCCAGTAATTGAATGTACCTGACAAAATTTAGCAAGGTTAAAATTAAGGCAACTACTCCCTACCGATATTTGATTATTCGGCATTAATTCTATATTAGTAAAATTTTGACCAAGTTTTATTACAACTCCCTCTATACCACCATCTCTAATAATAATATTTGATCCAGCCCCTAAAACAGTTATTGGTCTCTGTTGTTGGTTTTGTGCTACAAAATCTGCTAAAGTCATTGAGTCTAATGGTTTAAAAAATATCTCCGCAGGTCCACCAACTTTAAACCAAGTTAGATGACTTAGATTGTAATTATTCCTATATTCACCAAGTAATTCCATAATTATAAAATATCTACTTAATAAATTTGTTAAAATAACGTCATATACTCAGGTAGAACTTCAAGAATTGGCGTTGTCGTGTCTAAAGATCTCCGCTGCTCACGTACTAATGTACGCCTAGCAGCTCGACTTTGCTACTGCCTAGCTCTTTTTGAAGTTATACTATCGTCTACCAACTCTTCATTTACGAGCAGTATATATGGACGAAGTCCATTGATGGGTTTGGACGGAGTCCATGCCATCATTGCGAGGAGCTACTTTAGTAGCGACAAAGCAATCCAAAAAATGACCAAAAATGGATTGCTTCACTGGCTTATGCCTTCTCGCAATGACGTTCTCGCGTAAATTGCTGATGCAAATCATTGGCCCAAGCAGAAATGCTCCCAGCACCCATCATTACTATTATATCATTTGGCATAGCTTCACTAATAATAATTTTAGCTATATCTTTGTGATCCTCGATAAAAGCTGCCATTGGATGAGATTTAGTATTTTTGATTTTATTTACTAAATCTCTTCCCGTTATACCATCTATTGGCTGTTCACCGGCAGCATATATATCTGTAATATACAACTGGTCAGCGTCAGAAAAACAAGTTACAAAATCATCAAATAAATATTTAACTCTTGAATATCTATGTGGTTGAAAGATTGCTATAACCTTACTATTTCGCTTATTAGCAATATTTCTTGCCGTAGCAAGTGTAGCTTTTACTTCCTCCGGATGGTGAGCATAGTCATCAATTATCGTAGCATTGTTATATTCTGCCACTTTAGTGAATCGGCGTTTTATCCCTTTAAAGCTATTAAATCCATTTTTAATAATTTTGATACCAAAATCAAGCTCCACAGCTATCGCGATAGCAGCAAGAGCATTAAGGATATTATGTCTTCCTGGGGTAGGTAAAGTGATTCTCTCGATAGTTGTTACGCCATTTACATTAGGTAAACTAATTCGCACATCAAAAGTTGACGATTCAATATCAGAATCTAAATTAAAGGCTTGTATGTTAGCATCATCCGAGTCTATTCCATAAGTTATGATTCTACGCTCAACTATGTCATTTACTAGTTTTCTAACAGCTTGATGATCAATACAAACAACTGCAAAACCATAAAATGGTAAATTAGTTATAAAACTTCTAAAAGCTTGAATTAAACTATCAAAATCATGGTAAAAATCTAGATGTTCAGGATCGATATTAGTTATTACCGCAACGGTTGCTGGTATGTGAATGAAAGTTGCGTCAGACTCATCGGCTTCGGCTATCAGATAATTCCCAGACCCAAGATAGGCATTAGTAGATTTACTATTAACAATACCACCATTAATTAAAGTTGGACAAAGCCCGGCAGCTTCAAATAAACAAGCAACTAGTGATGTTGTAGTAGTCTTTCCATGCGAACCAGAGATTGCTACAGAACATTTTAGCCTCATTAATTCAGCCAGCATCTCAGCACGCCTAATTATTGGTATCTTTCTATGTAAGGCTTCCTGAATTTCAGGATTATCTTTATTTATAGCTGATGATACCACTACATATGAAACATTAGTGACATTTTGTCCTTGATGACCTAGGAAAACCTTAATACCATTATTTTCTAGTCTTTTGGTATTATAATTTTCTGCTATATCAGACCCTTGCACTTTATATCCGAGATTATGTAGTATTTCGGCAATGCCACTCATACCGATTCCTCCGATACCTATAAAATGTATCGTATCAAGAGTTCCGTTTATTTTTTTTAGTTCTAATAAAAACATTTTAATAATAGTTATAGTTGTTTATCTCTTGCATAATCAGTTTTTAACCAAAGGTCAAGCTTTTAAGAAAAAATTTCGATTGATTTGAGTATATATTCCAAAATCTTGCAATTCATTGAGTATACTCACTAACAATAATCACAGGTCTCTGTGACCAAACCCATTAACTGATCTATTTCAGGTTTTATTTGCGATTCCCAAGTTTTAGCAAATGTGCAATCCATAGGATCAATAAGCAATACTTTTGTTCTTGCTGTAAATTCGTGATCTGCTACAATAATTTCATAAGTCGCTCTCATTTTATTAGAATAATGATTGTACTCATCTACAGTCATTTTTGACTCCCAGCTTTTACTATTACTACATTTAGCCATTATTTGTGATCTAATAAAAGAATTAACACAAATAAATATTATATCAGGAAATTGTACGGTCTTATGAGTAGTTTGCACCTGATCTGTATAATGTTTTTTTACCATCTCCCAACTAAATCCTTGATCTTGACAAACAGCCCCTTGGTATCCCACTACTTCTGGAAACCCTCCTTTACAAAATATGTACTGATTATTTTTTAAAGCAGTACTAATTAGGTTATCATAGATATTACAGCTTGCACTTATATATAATGCTCCACTTACTGTATTGTTAATTTTATCTTCTACTCTATCAAATTGAACAATTTTCTCTCCAAACTCAGTACTTTTGGGATCATCTACAATCGAGATAAGTTCTGGTGCAACCTTTCTTTCTTGTACAAGATACTCTACAGACATTTGTCTATATTCTTTTTTTCCAGCAAAACTCATACCACAAAACATTATATATTTATTCATAGTTATACTAATTGCAATAATTAACATGGTGTATTTATCCAGTCTCTATACATAATTGATTTTACTAAATCTACATTATGAGCAAATTGATTCCAAGCGTAACAAGCCATAGTGACGATATCTTCATATACACCATAACATTGGTTAGACAAGAAATGATTTTTGATCCATTCCCAAACTTGTTCCATTGCATTAAGTTCCGGTGCATAGGGCGGAAGCGGTATCAAAGTGATATTGCTTGGCACAGTTAGTTTTTTGGCTGTGTGCCAACCTGCATTATCCGTTAGTAAAGCTATATGTCGGTTGCCTTGAATACTGCGAGAAAGGTCTTCTAAGAATTTATTCATTGCCTGTGTATTTGCATATGGTAAAATTAATGCAAAAGCTTCTCCTGTATCATGGCAAGCAGCTCCATAAATATATGTTGAAATGAATTGCTGTTGCCGAACTTTACGGGGTCTAGTGCCACGCTTAGCCCATATACGAGTTAAGCTACCTTGTTGCCCAACTCGAGTTTCATCCTGAGACCATATATCAACTTTACATCTATCGATATTTTTTGGTAATAATTCTGTTAGCATGTCTGGGAAGTTTTTTTATATGTATTTTGAGTCTCTTGATTTGACTTTGGATGCATTGAACGAGAAGTAATCCAGCTAAAACCAAGGCGGTGCATAGTATTGTAGACTGTTTTTAAAGTACATTTAGCACCATATTCCTCAAGTAACATGATATGTAGCTCCTTTCCAGTTATATACCCACCAGTTTTACTTTCACTGAGCGTATTGATTTTATCAAAAAGAGCAGACTCTTGTATAGTGTTAATCTTCCTAGGGGCACCGCTTCTTTGTGATTCAAATAATCCTTCAAAACCATGATTCCTAAATCTTCTGAGCCATGATTGCACAGTTTTCCAGTGTGACTTCACTATTTCAGATATGGCTTTAAAAGATTTGCCTAATTGAAGGTAATACATCGCCAATAAACGTATACGATTTCGACCATGCGGCTCATGTTTCATCATTTTTATAAAATCATGACCATGAAAACCTTGCGGTAATATTAACCTAGCCATTTGAGTACCTTTATCAGTTAAAAACCCATTTTACACCACTGCGTTAATTATTGCAATTGGTATAATATCTATTTAAGTGGTAGTTAATAGACTTACTGCATAAGTCAATCTAGTTGGTGATTTTGTCGTCGAAACTCGCCTCCGCTCCTCACGTACGTCTGTGTACGCTGCGGTGCTCGGCTTCGTTTCTCCTAAAAATCCCTCAACTATCTTTGATTTATGCAGCAAGTCTAATGTTTCTTCTCCGATTGCTTGCAATCGATAAAGCTTGCGTATATAATGACCGTATGACCTTTCCAAATATCAATCCTGTTATTTTCTCTATTGGACCATTTAGCGTTTATTGGTACTCCATGGCTTACGTTTTTGGCGTAATATTTGGGTGGTTCTATGCTTATAGAATTATAAAAAGATTCGATGTTAGTGTTACCACGGAAGCCTTCGAAAATTTTATTACTTGGGTTGTTTTAGGCATTGTAATAGGTGCTAGATTAGGTCAGGTAGTACTATATGATCCGATTAAATATTTTTCTAATCCTATTAGCATTTTAAAGACCTATGAGGGTGGTATGTCCTTTCATGGCGGCATTATTGGTATAGCTGTATCTTGCTATTTTTTCTGCCACAAATATAAAATTAAATTCTTTTGCCTAGGTGATATATTAGCTACAGTTGGTCCTATCGGTTTATTTTTAGGTAGAATAGCTAATTTTATTAATGGCGAATTATATGGCAGAGTGACTACAATGCCTTGGGGAATGATCTTTCCAAATAGTGACTTACAAATAAGACATCCTAGCCAACTCTATGAGGCATTTTTTGAAGGAATTATATTATTTTTAATTCTAGCTTATGCTACTTTTAGATATAAAAGCATAAAAATCTATGGTTTGAATTCTGCTATATTTCTAATATTCTATTCGGTGTTTCGAATTATTATAGAAATGTTTCGTGAACCAGAAGATTGTTATACAAGTCTTATTTTTAATAATGTAACTGTAGGGCAAATTTTATCATTACCGATGCTAATAGTAGGAATCTATTTAATAATACGAATTAAATGCCAATCGACTCCAAAATAAGAAAACTTATTGAGCAGAATGGTAGTATTAAGCTTGATGAAATGATGCTTCAAGTAACGTCCGTATCCCCTTCTTCCTATTATCAAAAACAAAACAAATTAGGTTGTTTAGGAGATTTTACCACAGCTCCGGAAATCTCCCAACTTTTTGGTGAAATGATAGCTTTATGGGCTATTGACCAATGGTATAAAATGGATTGTCCTCAAAAAACTAATTTAGTTGAGCTAGGTCCTGGGCAGGGAGTATTAATGCGGGATTTGCTCAATGTTGCTAAATTAGTTCCAGAATTTTACCAATCTCTCTCAATAGAATTAATTGATATTAATCCCCATTTCATCAAGAAACAACAAACAAACCTAAAGATGGCGGGTTTACCTATCAAACACCATACAGCAGTACAATATATCTCTAAAATTCCTTCTATTATAATAGCTAACGAATTTTTTGACGCTATGCCAATCAAGCAATATATTAAAGCTAAAGAACTTTGGTATGAATCAACACTTATTATTGACCCAGCTGATGGTCAAATTAAATTTGATAAAATAGAAGTTAGTAAGGAATTGCAACGTTATCTGCTGCAAGAACACTCAAACGCACGTGATGGGGCAGTGATAGAAGAATCACCTAAATCATTAGAAATTATAAAATTTATCAGCCAGCATATCATGAAATTTGGTGGGGCAAGCTTGGTTATCGATTATGGTTATGATATAGATCCAATAAAAAGGACGCGTAACCAATATAATCCTACCTTACAAGCGATAAAAAATCATAAATATTATCCTCTGCTTGAAACTTTAGGGGAAGCAGATTTATCGGCTCATGTTGACTTTTATGCCTTAAAAACAGTAAGCATCAATATAGGATTAAATGTTTATGGTTCAATAACACAGCGTGACTTTTTGATTAATAATGGTATATTATTACGAAGTAAACTATTGCAAAATAAATTACCTATTATAGAAGCAAATATAATAGCAAAACAAGTTGATAGGCTAATCGCTCCCAACAAAATGGGACTATTGTTTAAAGTATTATGCCTTGTACAGGAGTAAGGTATAATTCCTATAATAACCTCAAGTATTGAAGAAAAAGTATAATTTTTATTATTTAATACCATTTTGCTATTAGTGCTAGCATATATTTAGGATATTATACTAAACACAGAATAAATATAAGAAACAGTTTTGTATGATAGATGATGCTAAAATAGAAAATATAGACTTTGGTAATGCATTATCAGAGCGTTACCTCTCTTATGCCTTATCAACAATTATGTCAAGATCCTTGCCAGACGTTCGTGATGGGTTAAAACCAGTGCATCGCAGATTATTGTATGGCATGCTCCAACTAAAGTTAGAACCGACCTCTGCCCATAAGAAATGTGCAAGAGTTGTCGGTGATGTAATGGGTAAATATCACCCACATAGTGACGTTGCACTGTATGATACATTAGTACGTCTTGCACAAAATTTTTCTCTTAGATATCCACTAATTGATGGACAAGGAAATTTTGGTTCTATTGATGGCGATAACGCTGCAGCTATGCGTTATACGGAATCAAGAATGACAGAAATTTGTACCTTATTAATGTCAGATATAGATCAAGATACTGTAGATTTTCGTGCTACCTATGATGATTCCGATACCGAACCAGTCATTATGCCTGCTATGTTTCCTAATTTATTGGCTAATGGTTCAGAAGGTATAGCAGTTGGAATGGCAACCAGTATACCACCACATAATTTACATGAATTATGTGATGCACTAATATATTTAATTGACCATCCTCAATCAAATGTTAACGATATTTTGCAATTTGTCAAAGGTCCTGACTTTCCAACCGGTGGAATAATTATTGATAGAATAGATTCAATCCGCCTAGCCTATAGCGTAGGGCGTGGTAGCTTTAGAGTAAGAGCAAGATGGGCAAAGGAAGACCTAAGTTATGGTTTATATCAGATAGTAATTACTGAAATACCTTATCAAGTACAAAAATCTAAACTTATCGAACAAATAGCTGTACTGTTAAAAGACAAAAAAATTCCTTTAATAAGCAATATTAGAGATGAATCTACAGAAGATATAAGATTAATTATTGAACCTAGGGATCGTAATTGTGATCCTAATGTAATTATGGAGTCATTATTCAAACTGACAGTTTTAGAAAATAGAATTCAACTTAATATGAATGTCATAGGTTCAAATAATATTCCTAAAGTAGCTAATATATTGGAAATATTGCAGGAGTTTTTATTACACCGACAAAATATTATTACTCGCAGATCTAAATTTCTTATTGGCAAAATTGAACATAGGTTGGAAGTTCTCAAAGGTCTAAGAATAGCTTACTTAAATTTGGATGAAATAATTAAAATTATTCGTGAAGAAGATGAACCTAAACAAGTAATGATAGCTAAGTTTGCTTTAACTGATGTGCAAGTTGAAGCAATTCTTAATACAAGATTGCGATCTTTAAGAAAATTGGAAGAACAAGAAATTATTAACGAGCATAATCTACTCGAAAAAGAACATGCGAATTTACAGAAAATTCTACAAGATCCGAGTGAATTAAAAAAGATAGTTAAGAAAGAAGTTAAAATGGTGCAAACAAAGTTTGGTTTTAGCACTAAATTGGGGTTACGCCGAACTAGTTTTGAAGAAGCTAATATTGTTGCTCAGATTGTTGATATTTCAGCTTTTATAACCAAAGAACCTATCACCATAATTTGTTCCAAAATGGGGTGGATTCGCTCTTTCAAAGGTCATAATAACGATTTATCAACTGTTAAATATAAGGAAGGAGACGCAGAAAATTTTATTCTAGAAGGCTATACTACTGACAAAATTCTTATATTAAGTGCAGCGGGGCGTTTTTTCACTATCCTAGCCGATAATATATTTAAAGGCAAAGGCAATGGAGAATCTATAAAATTGATGATAGATATAGGTAATGAAGAAATAATAAGCATGTTGGTCTATAAGACTACCCAAAAACTTTTATTGGCAAGTAGTATTGGCAAAGGCTTTATCATTGATTCAGATGAGGTAGTAGCACAAACTAAACTCGGTAAGCAAATTATGCAAATTCCTGCAAATCATTCCTGTATTGCTTGTGTGCCTGTAGAAGGTGATTGTATAGCTTGTATAGGTGAGAACCGGAAATTACTAGTATTTAAACTAGACGAAATACCAATAATGAAACGAGGACAAGGGGTAATTCTACAAAAGTTCAAAAATGCTAAACTTATGGATGTCAAGATATTTGATAGTAGTTTAGGACTAAGCTGGAAAGTAGGAGAAAAGATTAGGGTAGAGAAAGATCTTTTACCATTTCTTGGACGACGAGGTTCGGTTGGTAAAATCCCTCCTAGTGGATTCCCTAGAAATAATAAATTTTCTTAAGATGAAAATATATGAATAATTCCTCTAATTATATTAATAGACCTATTACAAAACTAGAGATGAATACTATTAAAAAAAGGTCTAATAATAGCTCAGTTATGGACTATATCCTACTCATGAAGCCAAGAGTTATGGCACTTGTTGTATTTACCAGCTTTTCTGGTCTATGGCTTGCTCCATACCCCATCCATCCATTTATAGCTTGCATCGCTATGCTTTGTATTACACTTGGAGCTGGTAGTAGTGCAGCTATTAACATGTGGTATGATAGGGATATTGATGCGATAATGAAACGTACACAAAATAGACCTCTAGTTATTGGGGTTATAGAACCACAGGACGCTTTAGCTTTTGGCGTGGTTGTGGGGTTCTTTTCAGTTTTTTTGATGGGACTTTGTGTTAATCTACTATCTGCTTTATTGTTACTAATAACCATATTGTATTATGTCTTCATTTATACCATGTGGCTAAAACGTTCAACAATGCAAAATATAGTTATTGGAGGGGTTGCAGGTGCATTGCCTCCTATGATTGGCTGGGCAACAGTAACTAATGAGATTTCACTTTTCTCCTTTTCTTTATTTATGATTATTCTAACCTGGACACCGCCACACTCGTGGGCATTAGCAATCTTTCGCTCAGAAGATTACAAAAATTGTGGTGTTCCGATGATGCCAGTGGTAAAGGGAGAATATTATACTAAAAAGCAAATTCTGACCTATAGTATCATTATGGTTATTACTACATTTACGCCCTTTTTTTTAGGAATAAGTAATCTTGTATATTTAGTAACTGCACTTATACTGGGGCTAATTTTTTTATACTATGCTGCCTCTCTGTTTAGTGATAAAGATCATAAACAAGCTAAAAAACTATTTGCCTATTCGATATTTTATCTTTTTAGTATTTTTTTAATATTGGACTTCTCTCGAAACTAACCGCTTGTGGATAGCAACAGAACAATTTAAAAGCCGGGCTGTTTTTAAAACAGCCCAATTTTAAAATTACCCTGAGCAACTATCCCTCCTACCTCAAAAGCTGTTAATGGCTTTGAAGTAGGAGGAATTAATTTATGGCACTTTATTCACTATTTATGAGAAGCCTTAATAATCGCTATCAGCACACATACCGGCGAGGTGGCAAGTAGATTCTTCAGTAGGGGGCCAAGGAAACAGTATAGGATTCATCTTGAGACTACTACTTTCATATGCTGCTTTCATATCCTGCAATAATACTTGATCGTTTTTTAGAACAGAATAAGCCTCTGAATATAACACATAGTCTTTATACCCACACTGGTGTAACTCCTGTATTTGCTTAGCTAACTGTTTTAATTGCACAGCTATAGCTTCTCTTTTAGCAACATTTGTATGTGGATAACAATTTAGAGCTTGTGCTTTCTGATATACTTTACCAGCTAAACAGACCTTAACTAAGCAATCCCTCTCTGTATTACTATATCCATCTTGAGCAACAGTCTTGGATGCTATAGTAGTCCTATGATTATCAATTTTATAATTATTACATTCATCTTGATAAATAACACGCGTAATAGCTTTACTATAAATTTGTTCAGCCTTTGGTTGATCTAAAGGTAAAAGAACTCCAGCTAAATTTAGCAAAACTATCTGATCATCGGTAGCTTGCCATATATTTGGATCCTTGTCAAGAGCCTTTTTACAAACTATTCTTGCTTTCTCCATTTCATTTGAAGACAAAAGAACGTCAGCAAGAAGCACCAAAATTTTAGAATCCTCTATAGTTGTATATACATCAGAATTCTCTTTAACAGCTTCACTCAAAAGACTTTTTGCCTTATCTTTAGTAGTGTTATAATTTGAATTTTGCCAATTAAGCGACGGAATCAAATGAGCTAACTTATTTAACTCTTTTAAAACCCCTTCGGCAAGAGGCTGAGCTATAGGAGCTGTAGGAGTCTTTTCAGCAACTTCCACAAATGGGATACTGGTATACGCTGGTGGTAGAGATGAAGTAGGAGAAAAGTCACTGGCTTCATCCACTTTAGTATCTTTTGTAGGTGAATCTTTAGGTTTAAGCGCCTCTAATTCAGCTTTGTGTTCAGTTCTAAGTTTCTCTAATTCAGCTTTTAATTCAGCTTCGTGTTTAGCTTTAAGTTCTTCTAACTGTTTAGTATGTACATCAAGAGTTACAACCGTCTTTAACTTAAGGGTAGATTTGTCATATTTCTCTTTATCTCTTTCAACTTCTTTTACAGCTTTCTTTACAGCTTTCTTTACAGGTGTCGTAGCAACTGTTGGATTTGGGTTGTACTTTGAAGCATAGGCAGCAGCTTTGGCAGCAACTTCTTGATCATTAACTTGGTTAAGGTGATTTTGCCATTTTTTAAGGATATCATGAATATCTTGACGTTGTGTAAGATTATTATTTGATTTGTCTTCAAAATACTTCAAAGCTTCCTTTGGATCTTTTATTGTACTAAAGTATAGATCAAATATTTGGAAATTATGGCTATTTTTATTCAAATACTCCATTTTTGTACGAGCTTGGTCATATTTTCCAGTCTTAATTAGTAACTGAACTTCTTCTTTGACCTCTTTTAATAAACTATTGTATTCTTCAGAAATGCTTGGTACTTTTGTTTGTACATCTTTATCAAGATTTGTATATATCTTTACCCATCTTTCTAGTCCTATTATATATTTATCTATATCAGGACCATAATTTTTATACGCATGTAATAAATGTTTATTATGTTCTTGAAACTTACCTGCTCGGAACGCACTAATAGCTTGATACTCGTATGTCTTAAATAATAATTGCTTTGTTTCTTCAGGTTTAAGGATACGATCTTTTTTGATCTCGTCATGTAAAATTTTATATTGAGCCTGAGCCGCAGTATAACTGGATTGTTCGAGAGCCGTACTGATCTTTTGTATATCACCATATTGTTGATTTAAAGCTCCAAGTGCCTCTTGGAAATATTTAAATTTGAGTGCTAAAACAGGTTCAGTACTAGTATCATTAACAGTACTCCTATCTAGACTAGCACTCTTATTTGGACTAGATTTCTTAATATTTCTAAACATAATATCCTCCTGGTATAGTTATTGTTTTATTATTTAATTATTAGCAGTTAGATTTTATATTATCTAAACCTGCTGTCCAACTTCAGTTGGACTACACATAGAGCTGTCATCCGAGTTACGGTGGGAATGACAGCGTTTGTACTACTGGTACTCCAGTATTACATTTTAGTATGTAGAAATAGGCTCTTGCATAACTTCATTCTTGTAAGGTAATCTTATTGTCAAAATTAAGTAAGGAATTATACATATCTTGTTCCACTTATACTCCTTACTTAATTTTTTTCCAAAACTTCCTCTTTCATAATTTAGCGATACAAGACGTCTTTCAGTAGATTAAGACAGGTTTATAGCCAGTAATCAAGTAATATCAAATAACATCACGAAAATTATATTAATAACTCTAATAAATAGTAACTTTTTTGTAACTTATGATATTTTTGCAAATACTTTAAGTTTTTCAGTATAGTTAACCTCAACTATTGATGTAAGACATCGGTTTAATAGCTCCGATGTCATCAACTGTTGAAAGTTAGAAGAGGAAGCGGTTTTAATATAAGGAAAAATGCATTCTTAAAGCGGCTAACGCGACTTATCTTCGAGATGGATAGGATCAAAATTGTGCCATAAAACGAGGTTAGTATGCGGTGTATGGAATAGAAATGGTATAGGTATTTGTAAACTTTCAACAGTTGTGCGTTAGATGCCGTGGCGATCTAGTGAGGTGAGGTGTAATACCAATTGCAATAATTAACGCAGTGGTGTAAAATGGGTTTTTAACTGATAAAGGTACTCAAATGGCTAGGTTAATATTACCGCAAGGTTTTCATGGTCATGATTTTATAAAAATGATGAAACATGAGCCGCATGGTCGAAATCGTATACGTTTATTGGCGATGTATTACCTTCAATTAGGCAAATCTTTTAAAGCCATATCTGAAATAGTGAAGTCACACTGGAAAACTGTGCAATCATGGCTCAGAAGATTTAGGAATCATGGTTTTGAAGGATTATTTGAATCACAAAGAAGCGGTGCCCCTAGGAAGATTAACACTATACAAGAGTCTGCTCTTTTTGATAAAATCAATACGCTCAGTGAAAGTAAAACTGGTGGGTATATAACTGGAAAGGAGCTACATATCATGTTACTTGAGGAATATGGTGCTAAATGTACTTTAAAAACAGTCTACAATACTATGCACCGCCTTGGTTTTAGCTGGATTACTTCTCGTTCAATGCATCCAAAGTCAAATCAAGAGACTCAAAATACATATAAAAAAACTTCCCAGACATGCTAACAGAATTATTACCAAAAAATATCGATAGATGTAAAGTTGATATATGGTCTCAGGATGAAACTCGAGTTGGGCAACAAGGTAGCTTAACTCGTATATGGGCTAAGCGTGGCACTAGACCCCGTAAAGTTCGGCAACAGCAATTCATTTCAACATATATTTATGGAGCTGCTTGCCATGATACAGGAGAAGCTTTTGCATTAATTTTACCATATGCAAATACACAGGCAATGAATAAATTCTTAGAAGACCTTTCTCGCAGTATTCAAGGCAACCGACATATAGCTTTACTAACGGATAATGCAGGTTGGCACACAGCCAAAAAACTAACTGTGCCAAGCAATATCACTTTGATACCGCTTCCGCCCTATGCACCGGAACTTAATGCAATGGAACAAGTTTGGGAATGGATCAAAAATCATTTCTTGTCTAACCAATGTTATGGTGTATATGAAGATATCGTCACTATGGCTTGTTACGCTTGGAATCAATTTGCTCATAATGTAGATTTAGTAAAATCAATTATGTATAGAGACTGGATAAATACACCGTGTTAATTATTGCAATTGGTATAATACTGCATAAAGATTGCCGCTTCACCGCTTTTTCGCGACTCCTCGCAATGACGATCAGCAGCCATTTTAATAGTGGTTATATAAAAAATGTACTATGATATCCTGCACCGAAGCAGGGATGACATTTTTTTAAAGCAGAAGAGTATATCCATCCTCTTAATTTTCTATAGCTAACAAATATCATATTATCAAGTCCTTTATTTGTAATTGAATAGTATTAGACTCTTTCCAACTGTTCATTTTTAATGAACCAATTACAGAAATATTATATGACTTAATATTAAGTAAAATATTTTCTATAGGACTAGATACAGCATTAAAAGCAATAGCAGGAAGTGCTTTAGAGCCAAAAGTTTCCTTAGAAGGAGCAAGCAAACATCTTATATGTTTACCACCGACTATGTCAGCTTTTAATACAAAAAGATTAGAGAATTTAAATATTGGTTCATGATTTCCTTGGCCAAATGGTTCGAGTTTACTTAGCTCATCCATTAGCGGTAAATTTACACTACTTGTAGTAAGTTCCGCATCATATTCCTCACAAATATGGTTATTCTGATTACTCATATCAATCTTAAAGGCGTGATTTAAGAATTCTTGTAACTCTTGTAATTTCTCTTCCAATACTGTAAATCCAGCTGCCATTGCATGTCCCCCGCCAGCTATGATTAAATCTTTAGCCTTGGCATTGATAATTTTACTACCAAAATCAACATTTTTGACAGAACGGCAAGAAGCCTTACCGATTGCATTATTTAAAGCTATAACTGCAACTGGTTTATTAAATTTTTCTTTTAATCTGCCAGCGACAATGCCGATAACACCAGGATGCCACCCTTTACCAACTATAAATAATGAACTATCATTTTCTTGGGTTAAAGCTATTTGAGTAGCTTCCTCTATCATTATCAGCTCTATTACTTTTCGCTCATTATTATGTTTCTCCAACTCCTGTGCAAGTAGATTTGCTTCTATTGCACATTCGGTAGATAAAAGACTAGCACCCAAGGATGATTTACCAACTCTTCCACCGGCATTGATCCTAGGCCCCAAGACAAATCCCAAATGATAACAGTTTGGTTTTTCATTTAAACCAGCAACATCACATAAAGTCTTCATACCTAAATTTTTTCTTTGACCAAGGATTTTTAATCCTTGAGCAACAAAAGCACGATTTAAGTGAATAAGCTTCATTACATCGCATACTGTTCCAAGTGCGACTAAGTCTAAATATTGCATTAAATTTGGTAGAGTATGGCATTTTGAATATACACTATTTTGTATCGAACACGAAGCTATATCGGTAAAGAAATTTTGTTTTTTTAACTCGGATAATAAGGCGGTAGCAAATAAAAATGATACTCCTACAGCTGCTAGGTACTTATATCTACTGGTCTCATCGATACGATTCGGGTTAACAACAGCAACAGCGTCAGGCAATATATCACTACTAATGTGATGATCGATAACTATTACATCAAGCTTTACTTGTGCTGCATATTTTAGAGCCTCATGTGCCATTGCTCCACAATCAACAGTAATAAGTAGCTCAGTAGCATTATCCTTAATTTTCTGCATAGCAGCTGGGGTTGGTCCATACCCTTCAGCAATTCGGTTTGGAACATAAATATCAGCTTCTTGCCCCAAATCTCTAAATATATTCTTAAGTAGTGATGAAGAAGTAGCTCCGTCAACGTCATAATCAGCAAATATACAGATTTTCTGTTTATTTATAATAGCTTCTATAGTCCTATCTACTGCTTTTTGCATATCAAGTAAATGAAAAGGATCTGGCAGTAAATTCTTGAGCTTAGGTGATAAAAAATCTATAGCTTGTGACAAGTTCTCTAAGCGAGGAAATAGAACCCGTGCTAGAAAATCACTGATTCCTACAGAACGACAAAGTTCTGAAACATCATCCTCGTTTACTGATCGCTGTTGCCAAATTTTTCCATTTACTGAACGTTTGGGTTCTAGTGGTACTATCATGTAAGGCAACCCTATTTTAAAAAATTAGTTTCTTTAATTTATAAACCAACTCTAAAGCTTGTCTAGGAGAGAGTTGATCGGGATCGATTTTATTAATTTCTTCTTCTAACTTATTAAATTTTATTTCTTTTTTACTCTCTATTGGTAAGTCAAATAAACTTAAATTGTTTGATTCAGTGTTTAATATATTTTTGCTTTTGTACGTTGCGGTTTTTTCTAATTTTGTTAAAATGTCATTCGCCCTAATTATAACAGATTTTGGTAGGCCCGCTAAGTAGGCTACATGAATTCCATAAGATTTATCAGCCATCCCTGCTATAATATTATGCAAAAATAATATTTCTTTCCCTAATTCCTCAATAGCCACCGTATAATTTTGCAAGGCTGGCAAAAAATTACTCATGCTGGTTAATTCATGATAATGCGTGGCAAATAAACATCGACATTTGAGATTATCATGAATATATTCCAACACCGCGAAAGCAATTGATACACCATCATAGGTGGAAGTTCCACGACCAACCTCATCTAATATGACTAAAGAATTTTTAGTAGATTGTGCTAAAATAGCTGATGTTTCAAGCATTTCCACCATAAAAGTTGATTGACCTGCTTGTAAATCATCCCCTGCACCTATCCTACTAAATATCTTGTCTACAATACCTATTTTGGCACTTTTAGCCGGCACAAAACTACCAATTTGAGCTAATATGGCTATTAGGGCATTTTGCCGTAAAAAAGTACTTTTACCTGACATATTAGGTCCAGTAATTAACCAAATTCTATTAGCTTCCGATAAAGTACAGTTATTGTGAATAAAGCTTTTTTTATCATTTGATAAACTTTGCTCAACGACTGGATGCCGCCCTTCAATAATCTCAAAACTCAAATCATTGCTTAATCTAGGCTTGACATAATTATATTCATCAGCAATATAAGCAAAATTACAAAATACATCAAGCTGACTCAAGGAATAGCTAAGTAATCGTAAGAATATAGCTTTATCAATAACTTGCTGGCATATTTTTTTATATAATTCTAGTTCAAGATTAATCGCTAAACTCCTAGCGTTGACCATATCGCTTTCTAACTTTTGTAATTCAATAGTAGTATAGCGACTAGCATTAGAAGTTGTTTGCCGGTGAATAAATTTTGATGCGTACATTTTATCACTATGTCTTAGGGTAACTTCAATAAATAACCCAAGTACATTATTATGAGATATTTTTAGGGTGTCGATGCCAGTATCAAGACGATATACATTCTTTAATTTTTCTACATGGGCTTTGCCATTGTTAATTAAGTCATATAATTCTTGTATTTTAGGATGATAATGATGATTTATTATCCCACCTTCATTGATAGTATTAGGTGCATCCTCTCTAATTGCTTGATCTATTAATGAATATAACTGTTCATCTCCAGATAGAGGTTTAATTAACTTCTCTATATAATCTAGCAAATTTAGCCCATAATGGGAAATAAACTCTCCTTTTATTTCCAGTGCAGCATTTAACGTATATTTAATATTTAGCAGATCTCGCCCGCAGCCACGATTCATGGTAATTCTAGCCAAACAACGTTCTAAATCCCCAGTTTTCTTGAGTAACTTTTTAATATTTCCTACTAGTTCAATATTTGAATAAAAAAATTCTGTGATATTTTGTCGATAATTTATTTCATCAATATCTATTAGTGGTGTAGATAAAAAGTGATATAATAAACGACTACCAGCCTTAGTAACTGTGTGATCAATAGTGGCCAGTAAACTACCCTTGGTTTTTCCTAATAAATTATTAGTAATTTCCAAATTCCGCCGAGTCGCCGAATCAATAATCATAAAATTATGGTAATTGACCAACCGAGGCAAAGGTAGCGAAGGTATATTTCGCTTTTGCGTTAGTGATAAATATTCTAAGATACTACCAATACTACTTATTTGACATTCAGATATTTCGCCTATGGCTTTTAGATCATTGATTTTATAAAAATCTAAAATGATTTTATGGCATTTTTTAGGAGCAAAAAAACTATCAACTTGATACGAGACACGGAAATGTAATTGCTGCTGAATACTATTAGCTAATTGTCCTCCTTGCAAATTTTCGCTAAGTAAAATCTCTTTAGGCTTAAGACGTGATAGTTCGTTGATAATCTCATTCTGCGGAATCTCTATAACTGAAATTTCTGAAGTAGAGATGTCAACGTAACAAATTGATGCTCCGTTTTTTAGTAAAACTAAACTTGCCAAATAATTAGGTTCACAAACATCAATTAAAGATTCCTCAGTAACAGTACCTGGAGTGATGATACGCGTTACATCCCTATTTACTACAGCTTTATAGCCACCGCGTTTCTTTGCCTCTTCCGGTGTTTCTAGTTGATCACAAATAGCAACTTTGTAATTTTCTTCAATTAATTTATTTAAATATGTCTCAAGAGCATGATGGGGTACTCCGCACATAGCAATCTCAGAGTCTCCATTAGACCCTCTTTTGGTAAGAGCAATACCTAAAACTTGGCTGGCAAGAACTGCATCATCAAAAAACATTTCATAAAAATCACCCATTCTAAACAATAGAAGACAATCAAGATTGGCAAATTTGATGTCTAAATATTGTTGCATCATCTTTGTTGATTGATCATAATTATATTTATGGCGAAATTCTTCTAAAGACATGGATAAAGTCATGGATATATTTTAGTTGTTTGAATTAGATTTGAGTATATACTCAGGTATACCCGATGAATTTCAAGAGTTGGCTAGGCGTAGTCAAACCGTTGTTCCTACGCGAAGTCCCATCGTGCCACAACGCCAACACTTGAAAGGCGAAGGGTATAGAACTTCAAGAATTAAGGTCATCGTACCCTAAATATCACAGCACAGCTAGCTCTTCTTGAAGTTATTATCGTCTACCCACTCTTGAAATTATATACTCTTCTGCTTTGAAGAATTGTTTTTTGAAAATATCATGGATTCGCATGCGTAATTATACTATATGTACACCTAGCATGCTCACCATTCATTTTCAAATCCAATTCTTCAAATCATTTGAGTATAGCAGTATATGTTTAGATTCAAAAGAGCTTTTGATTTTAATTGATTAGGTTTTTTTCTCACTATTTCAAATAAGTTATGCATAATATTTATCTACAAAAATTAAAATTATTAAATTATCGTAATTTTCAGAATTTAGATATTAGTGCTGGTAATAATCCTGTTATACTAATAGGGGGGAATGGTAGTGGAAAAACTAACATTTTAGAATCAATATCACTATTTTCACCTGGTAAAGGTTTGAGATCAGCTAAATTAGATGATATTTGTCAAAGGGGAGAAGATCATTGCTTAGCTTATGCATTATTACACAGTAAACTTGGCTTAGTTGAAATTTCAACTAATTTAAAGCGTGAATCTAATAGACGTTTTACGGAATTTAACGGTGTTAAAATACAAAATAATGAACTAAGTAAGTTCTCTGCTATGATTTGGCTTACACCCCAAATGGAAGGTATTTTTTCTTCCAGTATTAGCGATAGGCGTAAATTCTTTGACAGGATTGTTTATAACTTTAATCCATCGCATGCAGGAATAGTTAGTAAATACGAATATTATATGTATGAACGTAGCAAAATACTAGCACAAGACCAAGTGGATACAAATTGGCTAAGAGTGGTTGAAGAAAAAATGGCGGAATTATCAATTGAGATCGCTATTAATAGGCTAAAAATTTTAGAACATATGCAAAAAGCTATCTCAGATTTGGATAATGATTTTCCTAAAGCTATTTTATCAATTAATGGGGTTATAGAAGATATAATATTAAAAAATTCTGAAATAGATATTGATTTTATAAAAAATGAGTTAGTGGTGTCTCGTGTTCGTGATAAGATATCTAATAGAACTAATTTTGGAGTACATAAAAGTGATTTTGTAGTTATTCATAAAGAAAAAAATGCCTTAGTTAAACACTGTTCCACCGGTGAACAGAAGGCTATGCTCATTGCCATAATACTTGCCCAAGTTAATTATTCTATTAAAGAAAACATTGCTATGCCTATTTTACTGTTAGATGAGGTTTTTGTACATCTTGATAACAAAAGGAGACAGTACTTAATTGATTTCTTCCTAGAATTAGGATTACAGCTATGGGTGACTGCAACTGACTTAAATGGCATAGAATCTTTAACAAAAAAAGCCGAATTAATAAAATTATAGTATGAAATTTCTTTTATTTAATTTTAAGGCAATGCCTTAAAACTTGATCACGGCGTTCTAATATAGCATTAAGGTAAGAATTATTTAAAAAATCAGAACCTTTTGCTGCTATAAAAATCTTTCTAAGAATAGGTAAGTCTAATTTTTTTATAGCTTTTATAGTGTCGTCATAACATTGTGTTGGATAAGATATTATAAAACTCTTATCAAATGCATGATATTGACGCCATAGGCTATTTTGATAAATAACAAACCGCAAAGGTTTGTTATAAGACTGAAAATTTTTGTAAAAGGTAGGAGGTATTTGTTTTTTAAATCTTTGTTTTAGCTTTTCTTCATTAGGGAGATCAATAACCTCTGCTTTATCAAAAGGAAATGGTTTGTCATAATCATTGGTGTTTAATTTATCACTATACAGTACTCTAACAAAAGGAAGTTCACCAAATTTAACATGTTGGCGATTACGAATACCTGAATTATCTATTGCAATAAAATATGTTTTATTAATATCTTTAAATATTAATAAATTATGTGATCCAGAGTCCCACTGCCCAAAAATAAAGTAAAAAGTTCGTAGGTTCATTTGATCTTCTATGGAAACCTCTTGAAGAGCTTTTTCATACTCTTCAGGTACTAAAGGATCAATTTTAGTATCAATGTAGAGTTGCAATGATCCTGTCATTCCATTAATTTTACGCATTACTGTTGGAGGAATATGAGGGAAACCTAGAATTAGAGAAGCTTGATACGCTGCTACTTCAGCTTGTGCATCTCCTAAATCATCTGCAGGTAATTTTTTAAAGACAGCTTTTACCTGATCATCTAAAGTAACTAAAAAAACTTCTCCATTGAATTCCGCTTTTTTACCTTTCTCTGTGAGAAACTTTCTCATAGGTTCTATATGGTGTATTGTAGATGTTTTAAGTAATTTTGAGATATCAACTTTTTTCCATGTTTCTGGATGGTTAAATGGAGTGGCATATACAGAATGCATAGTTAATAAGGATGGTAGAATTATATAGAAGGAGACTAAGAATATTCTAAAAATTTGCATATCATTTTATTATTAGTTGATATTTTTTAATTCAAAATCTTTTTCTGCTTTGTAGAGCTTCCTTGGCTATATCGAAGTCGCTAAATGGTAGTTTTTTATTACCGATTATTTGATAATTTTCGTGACCTTTGCCGGCAATCAGCAAAATATCATCTTCTTGTAGATTATTTATTGTTTCAATAATTGCAATTTTTCTATTTTTTATTTCTATAAAACTATTAGTGATAGCTATAATACCTTGTATAATTTGCTGCCGTATTGATTTTGGGTCTTCATTCCTCGGATTATCGTCAGTGATAATAACCTCATCAGCAATTTTCGCCGCAATTTCCCCCATTAATGCTCTTTTACCACTATCTCTATTCCCGCCACAACCAAAAATTACTTTCAATAACCCCTTATTTGATTTTATTTTTTTTAGTTCTAGCAAGCTTTTTTCTAAGGCATCTGGAGTGTGAGCATAGTCAATAAAAATATTGCTATTAGCTACTCTCTCTAAACGCCCTTTAACTGCTTTAATTTGTGGTAATTTCGATATGACTTGTTCAAAAGGAAAGCCAGTCAAATGCACCATCATAACGGCAATCAGCAAGTTGGTTGCTTGAAAACTACCAACTATATCGGTAGTAAAATTATATTTCTGCCCGTTATAAGTACAAATTGTCCTGTCGATAATTTTTAGATCACCATTCATACCAACGGTTAAAAATTTTATATTACGTTCCTGTAAATAACTTTTGATATAATCTAATTGTTCTATTTCCGAGTTTAATACAGCAACTCCTGTCTGCGATAAATTATCTGTAAATAATTTTAGCTTGGCTAAAAGATAATTATCCATATTCTTATGATAGTCAAGATGATCTTGACTAAAACTAGTAAAGCAGGCAGCATCTACTTTTATACCAAGTAATCTTTGTTGTTCTAGACCATGGCTAGAAGCCTCAAAAGCTAGATATTTTGTGCCATTCTCAGCTAGCTTATGTAGAATATGCCTCAAAGTTACAGGATCAGGAGTAGTAAGAGCCGGGGATTTGTCTAAAATTTCTTGGATGCTTGTTAAATCCAAACCACCCGAACATTCTACGCCAATGGTTCCGATAGAACAGCTGGGTATTCCTAGTAATGTGTATAGTTGCCTACAATAGGATACTACCGAGGTTTTACCGTTAGTACCAGTAGCAGCTACCATATATTGTGGTAATAAAGGGTAGAGAATATTAGCAGCTTGGCTTAGTGCCACCCGTGCATCACTTACAAGCGTTATATGTACACCATTAGCGATAATGTTAGGGTTTTTTAAACTTTCAGCATCATCGGTAATAATGAATTTTACTCCTTTGTTTATTACATCATCAATAAACTTATTACCATCCGAACTTGCTCCTTTAATGGCGAAGAATATGTCACCAGCTTTAGCTAATCTAGAGTCAAAAAACAAACTTTGAGAGTTCAGCTGAGAGGTAATTTTTAAATAGTCAAATAATTTTTGCATAATTTCTACAATTTAAATGTAGCCTAATTAATTCTTAATCTATATAAGTGTGTTTATCAGGTGTAAGAGCCTTATATCTTAAGAATGTGTTATAAGTAATTAAAGAGGGTGACTTGAATAGACCTTGACTAAAATAGTCGCTAAGAGAATAAGTACCCTCTTTTTGGTAGTTTACCTTGAACAAATTGCAGAAGGTGGTCTTAAAAAGAGCAGCCTTGCACAATAAGAAGAAGGAGATTATATCATGAATAAAATAATAGGTCTAGACGTAAGTAAAAACTGGCTTGATATATGTGTATATAATACAAGAGATAAACCTAAATATCATCGTTTTGCCAATGATGCAGCTGGTCATGAAGAGATGATTAAATTAGCAAAAGAGCAAGAGATTAAGCTAATAATATGTGAACCTACTGGAGGATACGAAGCTGAGATTTGTCAAAAGCTGGATAATAATAACCAACAAATACATAAGGTCAATACATATAGTTTTAATTCTTTTAGTAAATCGGTGAATTTGTGTAAAACTGATAGGAAGGATGCATTTAAATTAGCATATTATGCGGATAAGATGCAGCTTTCAGCGAATTATATATATCAAGTTGAATCAGAGACTTTGAAGAGATGTCAACAAAGACGAGAAGATTTAGTATTAATGCTTAGCAATGAAAAGAAAAGACTACATCATAGCATTGATGGTATTGATAAAGAGAGTATAGAAAAGCTCATTAAATTTTTACAGAATGAAATAGCTGAGCTTGATAAAAAGTTAAACAAAACAATAGATGAGTCAGAAGAGTTAAAAGAGAAGGTAAAAATATTAGAGACTGTACCTGGTATTGGTAAATGTTTAGCTACAAAACTAATTAGTTTTGTACCTGAATTAGGGGATAAAAATTATAGTAGCAATGAATTGTCATCAATTGTTGGTATAGCTCCATATGCTCGTGATAGTGGTAATAAGCAAGGACGAAGATTTATTCGAGGAGGCAGGAAAATACCTAGAGATGCTTTATACATTGCAGTATTAGCTGGTAAGAATGGTTTCCAATATTTAAAAATTTTATATGATAGGCTTGTTAATAATTTTAAACCTAAGAAAGTTGCGATAGTTGCTTGTATGCGTAAGTTACTTGAAGTGTGCCATAAACTTATTCAACAAAAACGTGTTTTTGTTATTAAATAATATTTATCTATTTTTATAAAATTTAGATAAAAGATAATTGCTATGTAAAGAGTTATAGTGAAATCTATTGAATTAGCTAATACAAACTTTGTGCCATACCTGCGAAATCAGGTATTTATATTCCCACCTATACGGGAATGACAATTTACAATCGTTATGTTCTTTATCACCTAATCCTATGGGTTTAATACCAATTGCAATAATTAACGCAGTGGTGTAAAATGGGTTTTTAACTGATAAAGGTACTCAAATGGCTAGGTTAATATTACCGCAAGGTTTTCATGGTCATGATTTTATAAAAATGATGAAACATGAGCCGCATGGTCGAAATCGTATACGTTTATTGGCGATGTATTACCTTCAATTAGGCAAATCTTTTAAAGCCATATCTGAAATAGTGAAGTCACACTGGAAAACTGTGCAATCATGGCTCAGAAGATTTAGGAATCATGGTTTTGAAGGATTATTTGAATCACAAAGAAGCGGTGCCCCTAGGAAGATTAACACTATACAAGAGTCTGCTCTTTTTGATAAAATCAATACGCTCAGTGAAAGTAAAACTGGTGGGTATATAACTGGAAAGGAGCTACATATCATGTTACTTGAGGAATATGGTGCTAAATGTACTTTAAAAACAGTCTACAATACTATGCACCGCCTTGGTTTTAGCTGGATTACTTCTCGTTCAATGCATCCAAAGTCAAATCAAGAGACTCAAAATACATATAAAAAAACTTCCCAGACATGCTAACAGAATTATTATCAAAAAATATCGATAGATGTAAAGTTGATATATGGTCTCAGGATGAAACTCGAGTTGGGCAACAAGGTAGCTTAACTCGTATATGGGCTAAGCGTGGCACTAGACCCCGTAAAGTTCGGCAACAGCAATTCATTTCAACATATATTTATGGAGCTGCTTGCCATGATACAGGAGAAGCTTTTGCATTAATTTTACCATATGCAAATACACAGGCAATGAATAAATTCTTAGAAGACCTTTCTCGCAGTATTCAAGGCAACCGACATATAGCTTTACTAACGGATAATGCAGGTTGGCACACAGCCAAAAAACTAACTGTGCCAAGCAATATCACTTTGATACCGCTTCCGCCCTATGCACCGGAACTTAATGCAATGGAACAAGTTTGGGAATGGATCAAAAATCATTTCTTGTCTAACCAATGTTATGGTGTATATGAAGATATCGTCACTATGGCTTGTTACGCTTGGAATCAATTTGCTCATAATGTAGATTTAGTAAAATCAATTATGTATAGAGACTGGATAAATACACCGTGTTAATTATTGCAATTGGTATAACTATAGGATTAATAGATAATTTTTTGATAAGAATTTTAAGGATTCCTCATGAAAAAGAAAGATTTATCAATTTTAATAGGTAATAGTCTAGATCATTTTGATACGGCTATTTATAGTTTTCTTGCTCCAATTTTATCAATAATCTTTTTCCCCAAAGACGATCCTATAGTTGCTTTGATCTTAACTTATAGCGTACTAGCAACTTCAATAATTACTAGACCAATTGGGGCAATAATTTTTAGTATAATTGTAAGAAAACGAGGAGCAGCTTTGGCTCTATCCTATTCATTAATAGGCGTTGCTGTTACTACTATGTTAATAGGAGTTATACCAACTTATCAAATGATTGGCTGGTTCTCACCATTGATGCTGCTCATTATTCGAATGATGTTAGCAATTTTTGGTGAAGGAGAACATTGTATTGCCAAATTGTATATTGTAGAAAATAAGACGCAAACTCAAGGAGTGAAAGCATCCTATCTATACGAGTTATCAACAATGTTTGGACTTATTATTGCCTCTTTTGTTAGTACAATTCTGATTAGTTCTAATCATCATGAATATTGGCGTTTATGTTTCATATTAGGAGGGAGTACAGGGATTGTAGGGGTTTATCTTAGACGTTATTCCAATATATCTCAAAGAGCAATAGAACAAGAATCTTATATAGCTAACTTGACTAACATTATGTCAAATTCACAAACGTCATTGCAAGAAGCTACTTTAGTAGCAATGAAAAAATCCAGAAAAATGAGGAATGGATTGCTTCATGGGCTTACTATTGCTTGCAATGACTTTGTTAGCTATATATCAAATGTGATATTGAATAATAAGTGCAATATTCTGCGTGTGTCTATAGTTAGTGGCTTTTCCTATATGACATATGTGATACCTTTTGTCGTGATGAATAGTTTTATACCTCTTATTACCTCTATATCTTTGGAGATGATGATGACTTTTAATACAATCTTATTAATTATAGATGCAGCAATGATTCCAATAATAGGGTCTTTGGTTAAGAAATATCGTCCTGCAAATGTAATGATCATCAGTACTAACATTTTATTTGTTAGCATAGTACCATTGTGGTTATATATGTCTGACGCCTCTTTAGGGTATATTAATTTTGTTCGTTTATGGATTATTACATTAGGGGTAACTTTCTTATGCCCACTAAATTATTGGCTTAATAGTCTATTCCATGGTTCAGATAAATATATGCTGGTTAGTATTGGTGATGCTATAGGTACTTCAATATTTGGAAGATTTACTCCCTCAATATGTATAGCTCTTTGGCATTTTACTGGTTCTTCTATATCTATAGGAATTTACATTGCAATGATTACTTTAGCTACTATATGGGCAGTGAGGAGTATACCATGAAAAACATAATAGATATAGATGTATGACAAGACCGGCATTCCTAATTGCTTTTTTTACAACAATTGTGCGTTATTATGATTATGCTCTTTTTGGTCTCTCGGCAGCAGTTCTATCCAAGAATTTTTTACCTCTAGGATCAAATGATAGGCAGATATTATTATTTTTTGCTATATTCAGCATAGCTGTAATAGCTCGTCCCATAGGCTCGATCATTTTTGGTTTTATCAGTGATAAATATGGTAGAGTTGTATCAGTTAAAATCTCAGTATTTTTGGCTACTATCTCTACAATTCTTATAGGATTAACCCCTAATTTTGATAGAATTGGCATAGTGGCTACAATAATCTTAATATTTTGTCGTATGACATTTTTAATGAGCTTAGCAGGAGAAAGTGATGCTATAAAAATTTACGTTGTAGAAAAAGTAGGTAAGACTAGCAAAAATTGTGCTAGTGGTATCGTGTCATTTTGTAGTCAGGTTGGAGCATTGCTTGCTGCAACAATTTATCATTTTTCTACAGAATTTGACTCAGCAGCTTATTTATGGCGGGCAAATTTTATTATTGGTGGAATTTTTGGCTTATTTATAATATTTCTAAGGCACTATTTTCATGAAAGTGAGGAGTTCTTAAATTCTAAAAAGGATCATAAATCTCCAGATTATAACTTTTTTTATTTAACAAAGATTATCAAAGATTCATTTAAAAAATTTATTATAGCAATATTAATAAGTGGTTGCATAGGAGGTATTTACCATTTTCTAATTTATTTTTGGGGAGTATTTGCTGTAAAAAGTGCATTAATTATGGATAGCAATCAAGCTCAAATTATCAATATAGCTTTAATAAGCATTTACGCTATTATGTCAGTATTGTCTGGTTTTTTAGCTGATAGATTTTACCCTAAAAAACAAATTATCATCGCATTATCATTAAGTTTGTTAGTGATAATTATTGTACAATTTTTACTATATAAAGAAATCTCGGTAATTTACTTCCCAGTAATGCTTATCGGACTTGCCCCATTTTACGTAGTGCCATTACAAATTATTGTCCAATCTATGTTTATAACTAATATTAGGGCAAGAATGTGTAGTCTATCCCATTCACTTGGCGGTATGATACTTTCATCAACAACACCATTTTTTTGTATGTTATTATGGCAATATTTTAATGCAATATACTTAGTGCTAGGATTTTTTATGCTATTATTACTAATATTGTTCAGTACAGTAATTTTTCTGTATAGTACAAACGTTATAACAAACCACTAGATCTAAGGAGAGAATTTTGCAAAAAAAACATAACCTAATAAATTATGACTATAGTGCCTATAATACTTTAAGAAGGTTAATAGTTGATCATGTAAGACCTTATCTAAAACAGATCGGCATGGCAGTATTTTGTATGGTAATTACGGCTGTGTGTACGGCTTGTATCGTTGATTTAGTGCGACCAACTATTGATCAAATATTTTTAATCGGCAATCGTCAAATGTTATTATTTTTGCCGTTAATGGTAGTGATCACATTTACTATTAAAGGGATAGCTGAATATTATTCAAGTTATTTAGTTAAATTTATCGGTCAGAGAATTCTAACTGATTTACAAATTAAAATGTATGAACATCTATTATTTGCCGATACTCTCTTTATTCAATCTCAATCATCAGGGCGTTTAATATCACGCTTTACTAACGATATTGCCATGATGCGTGGTGCTGTGTCAAATTTACTAGTAGGATGTGCGAAATATTTTTTGACAGTAGTAGGCCTTATCATAGTGATGTTTAAGTTAGAACCTAGGTTATCTTGTATAGTATTTCTAGCATTTCCCCTAGCAATTTATCCAATACAGAAATTAGGGAGAAAAATTCGTAGAATATCAGGACAAGCTCAAGAGGAATTAGCTAATTATACTTCTAGGTTAGATGAAACTTTTCAGTCAATTAAAATTGTTAAGTCTTTCTTAGGAGAGAAAATTGAAAGCAATCGAGCTTTATTGTTCTCTAGTAATATTTTACATTTTTTAAAGAAAACTGCAAAATTGGATGCATTGGTCTCACCAATCATGGAAGTGTTAAGTGGTATTACAGTTGGAGGGCTTATTTGGTACGGTGGATTGTTAGTCATAAAAGGAGAAACTACACCAGGAGCATTTTTTGCTTTTATTACTGCCTTTCTTGCAGCTTATAGACCTTTTAAAAGCTTGGTTTCTTTAAATGTAAATTTACAAGAGGGTATTGCTGCAACAAAAAGAGTTTTTAACGTTCTAGATACTGAGCCTATTATTAAAGATAGTGTAAATGCTCAAAATGTTCAATTAGTTAATCCGCAAATAATTTTTCACAATGTCGAGCTAAAATTTAATGATAAAGTAGCTTTAAAGCTCGTTAATCTAAAAATAATGCCAGGGAAAACTACAGCTTTTGTTGGGCGTTCTGGTAGCGGCAAAACTTCATTATCTAATTTATTAGTAAGATTTTATAATCCAACTAGTGGACAAATTGTAATTGATGATTACGATATTAAAGACATAAAAATTGACTCTTTAAGACGGCAAATCTCTTTAGTAACGCAAGATACTACATTATTTGACACTAGTGTTGCAGAAAATATTGCTTATGGTAATCCAAATGCTACTCACAGTGAAATTATTACCGCGGCAAAATATGCTGATGCTGATGAATTTATTTCGCACCTTCCATTTGGCTATGATACGATGATTGGCAATCAAGGTACAACACTTTCAGGTGGGCAGCGTCAACGTTTAGCGATAGCCAGAGCATTTTTGAAGCCGGCAGCAATTTTAGTTTGGGATGAGGCAACAAGCTCTTTAGACCAAAATTCTGAGCGATTAATTCTAAATTCTTTAGTAAATATTCGTGAGAATAAAACCACCCTAATTATAACACATCGTTTATCGAGCATTAAGGATGTTGATCATATAGTTGTTATGAAATCTGGTATGATATTTGAACAAGGAACTCACTCACAACTTATGAACAATAAAGCGGAATATTATAAATTATATCATAAGGAATTAGAGGAGGGGGATAAGTGAACATAAAGGGAGTAACTGTCTATTTATACAACAACAAAATGCAAAAACATTCATCTTTTTTAAAAATAGATAAAAAATCCTTGGTAATAATTTATATTTTAGTTTAATCTATAAATTGAATATAAAAAATATTTATGGTTTTTATGGAAGAAGATATTAATTATTGGGACAACTCAAAGTATGCACCTTGTCAATATGCTACTAGGTTACTGGACAAATTACGTAAGATGAATGAGAAAATAAACCGGTCAATAGATATTGATGAGGTTAAAAAGGCTATTTATTACGCCAAGAAATATCATGGCAGCCAAATGAGGCAGTCAGGCGAGCCTTATTACTCTCATCCACTAGAGGTGGCGTATATGATCTCTGATTATCTTTACCGCACTGACATTCTTGTTACCAGCATATTGCATGACACCATTGAGGATACAAAACTTACCAAAAAGATGATTGCCTATATCTTTGGGGAGCAGGTTGCTAGTCAAGTAGAAGACTTAAGCAGGAACAAGTCTCACGGGAAGATTAGCTCGGCAGAAACATTAGATATATTACTTCAACAAGAAAAATATGATGTGGCATTGATTAAATTATTTGACCGAGTTCACAACTTACAAACTCTAGGAGTTAAATCACCTGAAAAAGCTAGGAAGATTATTGAAGAAACCGTAAAAAATTTTATAATCATTGCTATGCATTTAAAAATACCAACAATAACACAAGACTTAACTGCATTATGTTATAAAAATTTATCCATACAGCAGTTTGATCAACATAATCATCAAAATTCTATGGATAATTCGCCACTTTCTCCAACTTTTCAAAATGTAATAGCCCGTATGCGAACCCCACAATTGTAGGGATCATAATAACCCATAATCCCCAATAGCCAAAATGGTTAACAAGATAAGTGAAGCCAAAAGCAGTAATAACGGATACGAAAGCACGTGATATAGCGAATATAATGCTAGCACAGGTGAAACGTTTAAATACAGGAAAATGTTTATAAATAATTGGCATAGCAGGACCTAAACATTCGTTAAATAAAATGATAAAGAATTGAATTAAAAATAACTCAAACGGAGAATGAAGATTATTTAAAAAATATGGACAAAATATGATAAAAATAGAACATATTATGAGTATAATTTTCATGGTTAATAGTGGATATATTTTGTAACTTAAATAAGATAATATTGATACGACCAAGAGCTGTATTAGACATAGAATAAAATTATGATGAATAACCTCAGCAATTGTATAACCAAAGTTATTTTGTAAAATATTACTACAATATATATAAATAAAATCAAAACCTACAGGTAAAGCACATTGTAAGAAAAAAAGAGCTAATATTGTTTTTTTATTAACTTGGAAATGTTTTAACCATAGCTATTTCGTTATTGCTAGGAGGCGTGGTAAGCACGACTTTAAAAGTTAAAAAATGGGACAATCATCATCCCCAAAGAGGATTAAACTATAAATTGCTATTTTAGAAAATGCTCATTCACCCCTTGTTTTACGCTCTAATTCTTTACATCATTTGAGTGTAGATAATTTAAGCGGATGATGATCTAAAGCCTGTTTTAGATGCTTTGTTTGTATATGTGTATAAATTTGGGTAGTACTAATATCAGCATGTCCAAGTAGTTCTTGAATTACCCTAAGATCTGCACCGCCTTCTAACAAATGGCTTGCAAAACTGTGACGTAAAGTATGTGGGGAGATATTACTTGGGTCTAGCCCAGCCTTAATAGATGCTTGTTTTAACAGAATTGCGAAATTCTGCCTAGTCATATGACCATTAGTTGAAGAAGAGCAAAATAAATAAATTTGACTTTTAGGGTGTTTTTTGCTTATAAATTTACTACGAATAGTTAAATAATCAGACAAACTTATGGTAGCCTGTTCATTGATTATCACCATTCTTTCTTTATTACCTTTACCGATTATTGAAAATATTTTTCTAATATTTTGGGACATTTGATTTACTAAAATATCAGTTAACCTTATACTGACAAGCTCAGAAACACGTAACCCACTTGCATATAATAAATGAATCATTGCTTTTAGGCGTATGGAATCAGGGTTTTTGTCTTGATTGCAATAGAAAAGTAAATCTTTGATTTTATCAATTGATAATGTAGAAGGAAGTTTAGCTTGATATCTTGGTAAATCTACCATCAAAGCAGGATTATAATTGGTATGCTTTTCGCTAATTAAAAATTCATAATAGTTTTTTATAGTGGATATCTTCCGGTTGATTGATCTTGCCTGCAAGCCATTTCCCGCCAAATATTCTATCCAGTCTCTAATATTTTCAGCTTTAATATTCAGCTCTAACAATTTATTCTGTGATAAAAATTTCTGGAAATCTAACAGATCACCTTTGTAGCCAAGTACGGAATTATTAGCTACACCACGCTCCGCTATCATCATTTCTAGGAATTGTTCGATAAACTCTACCATATTACGTACAGTTTGTTTTAATGGAGGCCAGGGCCGGAATCGAACCGGCGCATTGAGGATTTGCAGTCCACGGCATTACCACTTTGCTACCTAGCCTAAAGAGCTGAGATACTAACCAATATTAGAGCAAAAGGCAACTTATTTTTCTTTTGTTTTAGGTAGGGTAATATTTTTTTATAACTTATACTTTGTTATCCTTCTAAAATATGCTATACTACCACAGAGTAAAATTAGTCTGTATTGTATACTAATTCTGTTTCGAAGAATTGTTATTTGAAAATATCAAGGACTCCCGTACCGTATGTACGTCTAGTGTGTTCTCTCCTCATTTTCAAATCTAATTTGGAGTCACATTCAAGTATATTTAGGGAGTGTTATCTTTAGTATTGTGATTTGCAAAATATCTATAGTTATGATTTAATTATTTGCAACTCACTGACACAAATTCAAATCAATTGACCATGGTCTAAGTTTTTATAATGGAAAGGAGTAAGCATGTCAACATCGTCTGAATTTAAAGTAGGAGAAAGAATTGTATATCCATCTCATGGAGTTGGAGAGATAGTAAATGTAGAACACCAAGTCATAGCTGGTACTGATATTAAGGTTTATGTAATATCATTCCCTCAAGACAAAATGACTTTGAAAGTACCGGTAAACAGAGCTGCTATTTCGGGTCTTAGAAAACTTGTTAGTAAAACTGATTTAGCTGTAATATATTCAACGCTTCAGGGTAAAGCTAAGCAAGGTAATAGGATGTGGAGTAGAAGAGCACAAGAATATGAGGGTAAAATAAATTCTGGTAATGTAGTATCTGTAGCAGAAGTGGTACGAGATCTCTATAAGAATGTTGATAGTGACCGATCTTATAGTGAAAGGACTATTTATGAATCAGCCTTAAATAGGCTAGCTGGGGAGCTTGCAATTCTTGAGAATATAAATCCTGACGAAGCAATTAATAAATTAATTGAAGTATTGAGAGATAAGCTCGCTGCGTAAATTGAAAATTCATTTTCCCGAGGTGATATACTGCTATGATTTCAAGAGTTGATAGACGATAGTATACTCAAATGATTTGAAGAATTGGATTTGAAAATGAATGGTGAGCATGCTAGGCGTACATACAGTATAGTTACGCATGCGAATCCATGATATTTTCAAAAAACAATTCTTCAAAGCAGAAGAGTATATAACTTCAGGAAGAGCTAGGCAGTAGCAAAGTCGAGCAGCGTAACGTACATGAGTAATGGGGCAGCTTCAATCTTTAGGTCACGGGAATCTTAATTCTTGAAGTTCTACCTAAGTAGAATAAATTTATTTAAATATTATCTCCAGTAATTCGTACTATATTTGCCCCGCAACTGGTTAGTTTTTTCTCCAATGTTTGGTATCCACGATCTAAGTGGTAGATTCGGTGTATTCTTGTTGTATCGTTGGCGGCAAGTCCAGCTAATACTAGGGATACTGATGCTCTGAGGTCGCTTGCCATTACTTCTGCTCCTGTCAAAAAAGGTATACCCCGTATTATAGCACTCTTTCCGTTAACTGTTATATTTGCACCCATTCTGCATAATTCAGGAACATGCATAAAGCGATTCTCAAAAATATTTTCTGTAATTATAGAAGAACCTTTGCAAAGAGTCATAAGGCTCATAAACTGAGCTTGTAAGTCTGTTGCAAAACCTGGATATGGGTTTGTATGGATGTCCACAGGATTTAATTTACCTACATAAGAGACTCTTAAACCATTATCAATAGGTAAAATTTCTATACCAGCTTCAATAAGCTTTAATACTATATTTTCAACGATATTATTGCTGATTCCATAAATGTTTAAATTGCCTTTAGTAATAGCAGCAGCAATCATGTAAGTACCGGCTTCAATACGATCCGGCATAATTGAATAATTGACATTTTTTAAATGAGATCTACCAATTATTCTTATTTCGTTTGTAGCAATTCCATCTATTTCTGCACCCATTTTGCTAAGACAATGGCACAGATCAATGATTTCTGGTTCTCTAGCACAGTTAAATAATATTGTTTCTCCTTCAGCCAAAGTAGCAGCCATTATGGCGTTAATTGTTGCTCCAACAGATATTTTATTAAAAACAAAATGTACAGCTTTTAATCTACCTTTAATTGTAGCATTAATATAACCATGATCGACGTCAATATTTGCCCCCATAGCTTGTAGAACTGCTACATGTAGATCCACTTGTCGAGCACCTATAGCACATCCTCCAGGTAAGGAAACCTTAGCTTTAGAAAATCTAGAGAGTAGAGGCCCTAGAACCCAAATAGAAGCACGCATTTTACGTACTATATCATATGGTGCAGTAAAATTATTAATATTGCTGCTGTCGATATCCATGCTCAATTGATCTTGATGATCAGTTACAGTAACAACGCTACCTAAATTCTCAAGTAATTTTTTCATTGTGAGAATATCAGTAAGCTTTGGAACATTGTTAATACTAAGCTTATCTGTAAGTAATGCTGCAGTCATAATTGGTAGGGCCGAATTTTTAGCACCACTAATGCTAATACTACCTTCAAGAGGGATACCGCCTTTAATTATCAAACTGTCCATGGAAAAATCCTATATATTACTTAACAAAAACTTGTAAATTAGTTTACCACTTTTCAAGTTTTTAGGTAAAAAGGTAAAAATTGAGTAGCAAAATTGAAGTAAAGGCTTCGATTTTGCTACAAAACAATAATAGATATCTTTGACAAACTCTACTTTTGTTGGTAACTTATTCGTGCTATCGGCACTCTGCTCCTCACATACATCATCGTCCGCTGCGGGTCAATATTCCGTGGCTTCTTTAAATTCCTCAGCATAAGTGAGTTTGCCAAAGTCTAATCAATATCAAGTTTTACCGTTTTTCTCTCCTTTATTGTCAAGAGCTGTTCCAAGTATGTCTCCTAGACTAGCAGCACTATCAGCAGAACCATATTCTTTGATAGCTTTTTCTCTCTTTTCTATTTCAAGTGCTTTTATTGACAAAGTAACTTTACGAGATGCCTTATCAATGGTAATGATTTTTGCATCAATTCTGTCATTAGGAACAAATCTTTCAGTTTTTTGATCAGCTTTTTCACTAGAAAGATCAGCTTTTTTGATGAAGCCCGGTATTTTGTCGTCTAAAATAACTTCTATCCCATCATCTTTAACTTCAGTAACTGAGCAAGTAACGACCATATTTTTTTTGTACATGCCAAATTCATCTTGCTGGGGGTCAAAGCTTAGTTGTTTAATACCTAAGCTTATACGTTCCTTTTCAATATCAATTGATAAGACTTTACACTCTATTTGATCATTTTTTTTATATGTTTTTAACAGCTCAGTACCATTGCCTTCCCAACTTATATCTGTTTCATGAATCATACCATCAATGTTGTCATCAAGTGCTACAAACATACCAAAGTCAGTGATATTTCGTATTGGTGCTTTAATTATACTACCTATTGCATGACTATGTGCAAACCCAATAATTGGGTTATCTTGACACTGTTTAATACTTAGAGATATTCTATGTTTATCGGTATCAACTTCTAGAATTGTGAATTGAACTTCTTGACCAATAGTAAGCATTTTCTTAGGATGTTGATTTGATTTTACCCAACTAATTTCACTTGAATGAACGAGTCCTTCAATACCATCTTTTAATTCAATAAATACCCCATAATCAGCAATATTTGTTACTTTGCCAGTCATTATTTTGCCAACGGGGAATTCTTCTTTTATACTTTGCCATGGATTATGATCAAGTTGCTTCATACCAAGTGAAATTCTCTTAGTTTCTTCATTAAATTTTATAACTATAACCCTAACCTTTTGATCTAGAGATAAAACTTCAGAAGGGTGATTTATTCTGCTCCATGAAATATCAGTAACGTGCAATAGACCGTCTACATTACCTGAATTACCTAAAGCAATAAACGCACCGTAATCAGTGATATTTTTTACTGTACCATCTAATATTATTCCTTCCTTAATTTTCGATAACATTTCGTCTCTAGCCTCAGATCTTGATTCCTCAAGTATAGCTCTTCTAGAAACTACGATATTACCAAGTTTCTTATCCATCTTTAAAATTTGGAATGGCTGCTTGATACCCATTAACGAAGCAATATCTTTTATTGGTCTAACATCTACCTGACTTCCAGGTAAGAAGGCAACAACCCCTGATACGTCAACAGTAAATCCACCTTTAACACGTCCGAATATTACACCATCAACAAACTGTTTATTGGCACATGCAATTTCTAAATGTCCCCATGATTCTTCTCTAATGGCCTTTTCACGACTTAATATAGTTCTACCGTTACGTCCTTCAATTTTCTCAATATATACATCAACTATCTCGCCAACTTCTGGTAAAGGTTGATTACTAACTAGAGCAAATTCTTCTATAGGAACTCTGCCTTCATTCTTTAATCCAACATCAACTATGATAATGCCTTTAGCAATCCCTACTACTTGACCTTTGACAACAGTACCTTCTTTTACGTGACTAGTACTTACGGCTTCAAGCATTTGTGCAAAATCTTCGTGAGATTGAATGCTAATTTCAGCAAGCTGAGAAACAAATTTTTTCTTAAATTTTTGCATATTATTCTCTAATACTAGTTGTGCCGTCTAGTATAAAAATTATAGTTAATTGACTTGAATTTACATAAGCAAGTTGTTCTTTGCCTTAAGTAATCAAATTCAACTAAATTAACTATGAATGGTTAATAAAATGTAGATAAAACAACCTATGGCACATAAAATATGTTGATGTTACCTAACTGAAATAAACTCCATGATCTTATCAATCACTTCTTTTGGTGATAGATAAGAAGTATCAATTTCTAAAGCTCCTTGTGGGGGAAGAGTTGGAGCAATATCACGCTCTATATCCCGTTTGTCTCTTATTTTTAGTTGTTCCAAAACTGTATCAAATATATATTCTCCTCCTTTTTCTTGCAACTCTTTATATCTTCTCTTTGCTCTAATAACAATATCTGCTCTGATAAAAATCTTTAAGTCAGCATTTGGGGACACTACTGTTCCAATATCTCTACCTTCCATTATAATTCTAGGAGTTGTTTTTATTAATTTTCCTAGATATTTTCCTAGGTTATTTCTTACTTCCGGTATAATAGCAATTTTTGATGCTACATTACCTACAATCTCACTATCAAGTTCTGAATTTTGTACATATTCCGTAGATTTGGATAATTCAATTATTCCATTTATGTCAGTAAGATCAATTTTTTGGTTTATACAAGAAATAGCAAGGCTTCTATATACAATACTTGATTGAAAGTAAGTAAGCTTAAGTTTTTGTGCTAACATTTGACCAATTGTACTCTTACCCGATGCTGCTGGACCATCCAGTGCCACTACAAAATTATTGCTAATATTAAAAGCTTGAGATTTTAAGGTCATTTACTTAATAATTTTATGCTGAATTCTAGCTGAATATTTAAAATAATGCAAATAAAACTTGAAATTGAAGCTATTATGGATTAGACATGTTACTATGAAAACTTAATATATATTTCAAATGATTTGAAGAATTGGGACAACAAACAAGGGGTAACCGGACTAGGCGTACATTTGCTACGTGAGTACGCGATAGACTCTGCAAGTACTTGGAAAAGCAATTCTTTAAAGCAGAAGAGTATACTTTGTTGTTTTAAGTATAAAATTAAATCAGAAAAGCAAGGGCGGTTAGCTCAGTTGGTTAGAGCATTACGTTGACATCGTAAAGGTCAGAGGTTCGAATCCTCTATCGCCCACCACCATATCTCCAAGCTTTTCATAATATACCAATTTTACCTACATACTCCTTATGCTCACTATATGCTCATCGCGTTTTTAAAAATGAGAGTATAATTACCTTGAGTGCCTCTTCTAAACTGATGTTTAAGTTGAGGTCTTATGCTCACTATATGCTCATCGCATGTTACTAATGATTGTGCAACGCATAATTTTGATGATCAAAATTCAATCATTTTCTATAATTTTGTTGGTAATTTTATCCCACCTGAATGGAATAATCTTTCATCTCATAACGGAAAAATATTAAGTAAAACTGCAAGGCAGCTTCTATCTCTAATAGTTTTTCGCTTACAAATCTATCATAATAATAGCATTGATGAACTTAAGGAAACCTATCATTTCTTTCAAGAAAACTTAAGTGTTTGTCAAGAACGTGTAAGACAATGCCTACTTGAGTTGCAAAAAAGTGGCTTTATTAAAGTTTATAACGCAACAGTAATCAAATATGGCATTAAGTGTCGTAATACTCCTTGTATTAAACTTGCTAAAAATTTCCAGCCTGCTTCTAATAAAATACCATCTAAAAATGAAAAAATTTTTGCTTCAACTCCAAAAAACTTTGGGGTCAACCCCAAAGAATTTTTGCCTCAACCCCAAAAAAGTTTGGAACACTCTATATATATAGATAATAATAAAGATATATCTAATAAATCTAGATATAACAAATCTGAAACTTTAAAAAATGAAATAAATCAAATTGATAATAACCAACAATTACCACAACAAAATCTT
Source organism: Candidatus Tisiphia endosymbiont of Metellina segmentata (assembly GCF_964030715.1). Taxonomy (NCBI): domain Bacteria; kingdom Pseudomonadati; phylum Pseudomonadota; class Alphaproteobacteria; order Rickettsiales; family Rickettsiaceae; genus Candidatus Tisiphia; species Candidatus Tisiphia endosymbiont of Metellina segmentata. Next base: position 895,258 of record NZ_OZ034919.1, on the reverse strand, counting down.
GAACAAAAACTATTAGATCAGCCACAAGTAGTTGATAATACTAGATCATCTACTGAAAATCCTATTACAACTGCTTTGCCACTCAGTACAACACTACAAAAAGTTGTTCAAAAAGTTTCACACAAACATCAGGCACCAGTAGCATCAAATTGCTCTAATAATTCAGTTATGCCAGTTATAAAACATAAAAATAGCTGGTTCAGAAGAAAAGGATTAGCTGATTTCTATCCTCTAACTCAAGAAGATGCTGATTTATTGCAGATTAAATCAAATCGAGAATTTAACTTAGACTTTATCAACAAGTTGCTATTAAAGCTAGCTGAGGAATATTCAAATCATCATTTTGGTCATAAGAAAGTGCTTTTGAACTATATGGCTAAAGCCTTAAGCCATGAACTACGAGAAACTACTAAAGTTAATTCTAGCAATTTCCAATTTAAATCTAGTGATGAGAATAAAGCTAAAGAGCAGTACTTACAGAAGATAGAATATAGTGCTAATAATAGCCAGCAAGCCCAATTAAAACGTAAAATTTCTGGTGCTTTTGATACTGATACAGCTTATCAGTTGTTAACTTCTTGTACATTTGGTAAAGTTTTAGGGGATCAATTTCAGTTCAAATTGTTAAAAGATATTGCCTTATCAGAACATATTAAAACTAAAATATTACAGCAAGTACAAATGGTGTATGGTAATAAAATAACAACGTTACAAATTATACCATACAAGCAATCTATATCAGCAACACAAGAAAATAATATTAAAGATGAAAATAATGCTTATTTGCTTGAACTAGCTAAGCAATTAAATCCTGATTCATTATGGTATAAAGCTAGAAAATTTTTAATTGAACGATACAATAAATATATTGATATCGCTACCTTTAGTACATTAATAGTGGTACAAGAAGATAACATCAATAAAAAAGTAATTCTCAAGTCTACTTCAGCTTTTTATGATTATTACATTAGAAATCGTCACATGCAAGACCTAAAAACTGCTTTTCAAGCTCAAAACTGTAGTTTTGAATTAATTGGCTGGAATGATAATTACAAGATTACTACTTAAAAATTAGTAATTTGTAACAATTACTTCATCAGAAGTTTTTCTTGTTTGGGGCATAGAATAGGTAACCTTGATAATATTAATATTAAAATCTTTGTACAAGCTTCTAATAAAAGGAGTATTACTATTAGAAATTATAAACTTAACATCTTTATTATCTAGTTCCTTAGCAAAATCTCTTAGTCTCATTTGTTCTTGTTCATCAAATGGCAATCTAGTATAAAATGTCTCACCAGATTTGTGATAAGGTGGATCGAAATAGACAAAGTCATTTTTCTGAGGCTCGATAAAAGAAAAATCTATAGCACAAATGGACGTGCCAGTTAAAAGGTTGCTACATTGTTTTAATCGAGAGGCAATATCAGATTTACTATAATTCCTGCCTGAAAAGCTTTGAGCTGGTTCTCCGTTGATATTAACCCGGTAAATACCTTTAAATGAATATCTATTAAGATAAATAAATCTTGCAGTAATTTTTGTTGGATCACTACTATCATTATTAGCTCTCACTTGATAATAATGCTCTTTAGAGTGTTTTGCTTTATGTGAGTCTAGTAATTTACTAACCGCATCAGGATTTTTCTTAACTGCATTATAGGATGTTACTAGCTCAAGGTTAATATCAGATAAATAGCATTGTTTAAATTTATCTCGTACATGAAAGAACAAAGCTCCACCACCAAGAAATGGTTCATAGTAGTTGTTTAGTTTTTCAGGAATAAATTTAACTAGTTGATCAACAATTTTTCTTTTACCACCCACCCATTGTAAGAATGGTTGGGGTTTACTTAAGTTTTGTACTGACATGATTTATTATTTATCTTTAATTTTTCTACTAAAGATTATATCAGAAAATAGGCTTAAATGCCAGCAAAACAGCATAGTCAAAGGGATTTTAGTGTTTATTATAGCATCATTTAGTGTTATTTTTATCTATGTATAATTGATAAAAAATAGGGCTAACAAATATTATATTTTAAGTCTGTCTCATTTATGCAGCTTTTTGTCATATTATAAAAAAATCTGGCAAAAAGGCTCTTAAATCCTCTGTACTTCCAAGAATTGTGGTGATATCTCTCTTGGTTAAGAGCTGTATGGTGCAACTCTAGTTCAGAGGTTAAGTTAAAAACTACAACATCTTATCACCTTAACCTCTGAGCTGTCTTTTTTTTAACTTCAACAGCAAGGAAATGTTATGATAAGTAATCACACAAATCAACAAAAAGATAACAATAAAGTTAAAAATATGGTGCAGCAAGCTTGGACATTGCAATTATCTCCCATATCTGTCACATTAATGCCATCTGACCAAGAATACAGTTTTATACCAATTGCAATAATTAACACGGTGTATTTATCCAGTCTCTATACATAATTGATTTTACTAAATCTACATTATGAGCAAATTGATTCCAAGCGTAACAAGCCATAGTGACGATATCTTCATATACACCATAACATTGGTTAGACAAGAAATGATTTTTGATCCATTCCCAAACTTGTTCCATTGCATTAAGTTCCGGTGCATAGGGCGGAAGCGGTATCAAAGTGATATTGCTTGGCACAGTTAGTTTTTTGGCTGTGTGCCAACCTGCATTATCCGTTAGTAAAGCTATATGTCGGTTGCCTTGAATACTGCGAGAAAGGTCTTCTAAGAATTTATTCATTGCCTGTGTATTTGCATATGGTAAAATTAATGCAAAAGCTTCTCCTGTATCATGGCAAGCAGCTCCATAAATATATGTTGAAATGAATTGCTGTTGCCGAACTTTACGGGGTCTAGTGCCACGCTTAGCCCATATACGAGTTAAGCTACCTTGTTGCCCAACTCGAGTTTCATCCTGAGACCATATATCAACTTTACATCTATCGATATTTTTTGGTAATAATTCTGTTAGCATGTCTGGGAAGTTTTTTTATATGTATTTTGAGTCTCTTGATTTGACTTTGGATGCATTGAACGAGAAGTAATCCAGCTAAAACCAAGGCGGTGCATAGTATTGTAGACTGTTTTTAAAGTACATTTAGCACCATATTCCTCAAGTAACATGATATGTAGCTCCTTTCCAGTTATATACCCACCAGTTTTACTTTCACTGAGCGTATTGATTTTATCAAAAAGAGCAGACTCTTGTATAGTGTTAATCTTCCTAGGGGCACCGCTTCTTTGTGATTCAAATAATCCTTCAAAACCATGATTCCTAAATCTTCTGAGCCATGATTGCACAGTTTTCCAGTGTGACTTCACTATTTCAGATATGGCTTTAAAAGATTTGCCTAATTGAAGGTAATACATCGCCAATAAACGTATACGATTTCGACCATGCGGCTCATGTTTCATCATTTTTATAAAATCATGACCATGAAAACCTTGCGGTAATATTAACCTAGCCATTTGAGTACCTTTATCAGTTAAAAACCCATTTTATACCACTGCGTTAATTATTGCAATTGGTATTATAGATAAGGATCAAGAATTAGCACTAGAATTACAAAAAGCAAAGCATTCACTAAAAGAATCTAATCTATTTAAGATAGATTTAATTAAAAACATTAGTAATAAATTAGATATATCATGTAATGCAATGCTCTCTGAGCTACTGACACTTTATGGAGTAGAAACAGATAGTAACAAGAAAGATACCTTATCTAATGTTGTTATCGATTGTGCTAAAGGACTAATTGATTATTCTCATAATCTAGTAAATTTTTTACAACAAGATACTAAATTAGTTCCCATAGATTTACAAGCTTTTGATCTAGAGCAATTAGTCAATGACACTATTAATAAAATTATAACAGAAGCTAAGGCTAAAGGTTTAGATCTTTTTTATAATTTGCAGTACAATATAGCAAAGATTATTATTGGTGATAGTTACTGGATATCGGTAATATTAGAACAATTAGTAGCTAATTCAGTTAAATTTACTGAAAAAGGCAAAGTTATTGTGACAGTAAATCTATTTCCTACTACTATAGCTGAAGATAATAAAGAGATGATGCTACAACTTATTATTCATGATACAGGTATTGGCATATCTGAAGAAATACAGCAATATATTAGAAGTAAGGATACTGAATTTAATTTTGCAACTGGATATAAACGATTAAATTTAGGACTGACCTTTGTTAAAAGGTTGATCGATGAAATGCATGGAGATATTCACGTTGAAAGTGAAGAGGGTAAGAGTACGACTGTTACATGTGATATACCAGTAACATTGCCTATATATCATCAATAATCACTAAGCAATTTAAGGTTTTGTAAATCAAATTACAAGACCTTAAATACTTCTTGTGAAAGAAGTTTAACATGAGGGAAATATTTTGACCTACTGATAAAATTTCTTGATTATTACCGTTAGTTAACTAAACTTGAATTATTAATTTACCACATGGCACAATATGTTTGTAAATCACTTTACTTGTAAGTATAAGGAGTCTTATAATTGTTATTATAGTAAAAGAATTATTACAAAAACTTTTGCTATTAAATAAATGTGCAATAAATAAGATAGATTTGAACCAAGTTACTAAGGCTATTTACTATGCCAAAAAATATCACAGTGGACAAAAGCGTAAAACTGGAGAATTATTTTACACTCATACTTTAGAAGTTGCCTATATGGTTGCTGACTATTCATTTAAAACTGATGTTATTGTTACTGCCATATTACATGATGTTATTGAGGACACAGAATGTACTCAAGAAATAATAGCAAAAGCATTTAATGATAAGATAGCATATTATGTTAAAGATTTAACCAGAATTAAGAAAGATTATAAGATTAGTGCCGTAGAAATGGTTAAGATATTATATATGCAAAAAAAAGAGGATTTATTATTAATTAAGCTATGTGATAGATTGCATAATATGCAGACAGTAAGGGCTAAGCCTCTTGACAAAATTTGGCAAACAACTTCAGAAACTTTACAGATATTTTTATCATTAGCTGCTTACTTAAAAATACCTAAGCTTGCTAGGGAATTAGAACAACACTGTCTCAATGTAATCTTCAATTACGAAATCCTGCAGAATATATCTGATAATAATCGATTAGTTGATACAAACTGTTGAACAAATTATAATGGAAAATATATACTTCTTTCGAAACTAGCTATTTGATACTGAAATCATATCTAAAAACTATTAGATTGAGCCTCAAAACAAATCTTTTTGGGTCATGTATTCAATTTGTTAATTAGTCCATCCGCCAAAACTCAAGAAAATATTATTTTAGGCACTAATTCCCAAAAACTGTACGATTTTAGAACAAATTACTACGATTTTGAGGGCTAATTTAAATTTTTTTGTCAAAAAACAGCCTATTTACGTTAATTCGGGATAAGGATTAGTAAAAATGCTTTAGCTATAACTAATACAAGATTTTGGATATGTATAAATTGCATTTCTGTGAATTCATACATTAATTGCTCTTCGTAGTGTATATATGTCTGCTATTTTTACTAATCCTTATCCCGAATTAACGTTATTTCTTAAAACGCACTAAATTTTCCCACTACTACTTTTTCTTATTTCCATAAGCTTTTGATACTAAAATCCTCATTTTCTTATGGATTTTGCTATTATTTTATGCCATAAAACCCTATTATCTATAGGGCTTGTAGAGTTTTGGCGGATGGACTAATTATTGTGTATACTAGTGATTTTTATAGAGATCACGTATGGTAATAGTAAGGTAACAGTAGAAGTAAAATGTCGATTTTGTAATCAACTGGATTATGTAAAAAAACATGGTAAGGGTAGTATGCAGCATCAGCGTTATCGTTGTCAGCAGTGTAACAAAACTTTTCAGCTTGATTATATTTATCATGCTTGTAGACCTGGCATCAAAGAACAAATAATTGATCTTGCTATGAATAATGCACTGAAAGTGTTGCTCATCTGTGAGGTTGATAAAATGTGGTCATTTGTCAGAGGCAAAAAACTACAAAGCTGGCTGTGGTATGCCTGGGAACCGGACCTCAAGTGTATCATAGTTCATGCCTTTGGTGATAGAAGTGATACTCTAAATATCTTACTGACTCATGTATGGAACTACCCAAAAATACTATATATTAATTTGTTTAGATGTGTTATTGTCGTAAGCGTCTGGTTCAATCTTAGCATTACCCATAAGTATTATGAAGTAAATTTGATGCTTAATTATTGGTCATTTTAATTCAAATAGTTGAGTAATGGTACTCATTACTGTAACAAATATAACACTTTAATTCAAGCTACTAGTTATATTATATGTTAATATAATAACTAAACGATATAAAATACAACCAAAACTACTTATAGGCAATGCTAAGGTCTAAGGGGTCAAATGAGAGGTGGCATTTCAGACATAATGTTGTACGTGATTAGCAGATATCTAGCTAAGTCCTATTTAAGTTAAAAATTAAGCAAAATATATGATATTTGAAGTAGAATCTAAACAAATTGAAGAACTTGATGAAAAACAAATTGTTGCTCTTATTAGGCACTTAATATATGCAGAACTCAAAAAAAATTCTCTTCCTCAAAATGCTGCACATATTCCAGCACAAATAACTATACCTGATGGTGGTGAGGATGCAAGTGTTTCATGGAATGATCATGTAGAAAGAACTGATTACTTTCCAAATCGACATACGATATTTCAGTGTAAAAATATCAAGCTCACACGTAGTATTGTTGAAAATGAAGTTGTTAAAAAGAAGCCTAAAGAATCTTCTATACAAGAACCAAACGATGCTATACTAAAAGCCATGGAGAAAAATGGTGCATATATTATTGCGACTACAGGTCCTTTAGTACAAAAGCAAATTGACAATTTTATTGATATAATCAAAAAAAAAATCAATTTGAACGATGCATCTAGCTTACAAATCGATATTTATGATTCTAATAAGCTTGCTGCATGGACAAATCAATATCCATCAGTTGCATTATGGATTAATCAGCTACGATCTAATATTTCCGAGGGTTTTCAATCATTTGAACAATGGAGTAATGCACCTGAGATTTACAAAATTGAGTTTCAGCAAAGTGAGGATAAGCGTTATTTAGTAAAAAATACTAAAAGTGAACAATCACAGAACAATAATTGTTCCACTGTTTCTAATATGTCTTTTGGTGAAATCACACAATTCATGTCTAAGTTTATTGGAGGAGAGAGTATAAGAATAACTGCTCCATCTGGATATGGTAAAACCCGCTTTGTACATCAGTTTGTTAAGAGTGAAGATTTTCAGCTTGTTAACGGTAGTACAGGACAGGTGATCTATTATTTATATAAAGATGTTGAAGATATGCTACCAACGGTACGTAAAATTGCTGATTCCGGATCTTATGTATTACTTATTGTTGATAGGTGTCCTGATGAAGTGCATTCAAAGTTGATAGAGATTGTTAAACGTCAAGACTCAAAAATTTTACTAATAACAATAGGAATAGAGATAAAAACATACCAGGAAAATCATATTATTCTTCAACCAGCTTCAGATGATCTCATTGAGAAAATTGCTAAGGCAGCGGTAGATAAAGAACATTCAAATTTAATTAGTATGAATAATAGATTAATTTTAAAGTTATCTATGGGTTTCCCTAACATGGCAATATTGTTGACCCAAGCGTTAAAAGCTGAAGATAAAGAGCTAATATCTGTAATCCCACTAATGAATCGTATTATTTGGGGGGAAAGTCAAGAAGATAAGTCTGCTTATAAAAGTCTACAACTTTTAAGTCTTTTTACTGATGTTGGAATGGAAAATGATGTAGTTGAAGAACTTAAGAGTATTACTAGTTATTATAGTGAGAATGTACGCAACATGTACTATGATTTACAGAGCTTTATTAGTAGAGGTGTTGTATATCGTCAAGGGAACTATTGTATGGTTCAACCTATCCCTATTGCCATAATTTTAGTAGAACAATGGCTTGAAAGGAATATGGATGGTTCATTAAAAGAACTTTATTATTCAGTTAACAATGATATGAAATTAAAGATGATGAAGCGTTTATGTTGGCTTTCAAACAATGATAAAGTGAAAGAATTTGCTTTAAATGTACTTAAGGAAGCACTTTGTGATGAAACGAAACTAAATAACAGTTTTAGTTTACTATTACTCAATCCATTGGTTCTCATTATTCCAAAGCCCACTATGCGAGGTTTAAATAATTTACTTAAGAACAAATCAATAGATGAGCTAAAGGAGCTTTCAAAGGAACAACTATATAACATAGTATATGCATTAGAAAGATTAGTTTTTTCTCGTAATACATTTCATGATGCTGCAAAATTACTCTTAAAACTTGGTGCAGTAACAAAATGTGATAATCTTGGTGCAGTTGCTGCTGCTGATATTTTCAAACGGTTATTTCAGTTATACTTGTCAGGTACAGAGGTTTCTTCACAAAATAGGCTATCAATATTGGATGAGGGGTTGCAAAGTCAAGATATACGTGTTCGTACACTCTGCATTAAAGCTTTGGGTAGTATGCTTACTGTTCGATCCTTTAGTAGACCTGAATTGGAATCTATGATTTTCAAAATAGAAGAGGATTGGACACCTAAAACAAGAAATGAACAACTTGATCATTATAAAGAAGCTTTATCTCGTCTTAAAAAAATAGCTTTAGAAGATAAGAATCCAGAGATTACTTTAGATATCATTGGAAATAAGCTAAGACAGTTATTTTTAATTGAACCTTTGTTTGATGAAATTAAAGAGATGATTGATCGAATTGTAGAGATGCATTGTTATTGGTATCGGCATTTACATGCATTAAATAGGTTTTTGCATTTTGACATAGATAAAGGAATAAACGAAGAGTATAAAGAAAAACTTCTAACATATTATAATGAATCCTTACCAAAGGATATAACAGGTCAAATTTGCTTCTATTGCAGCTGTGATCCAGTTTATACCTATGATCCTAATGTTTCTTATAGTACTGAAACATCTAGTAGTACAGATTATGTTCCAAATAAACTTAATGAATTGATTAAAACTCATCCTAAAAAAAGTGAATCTTTTTTTTCCGTGTTAAATAAATTATTAGTTGTGGTTCAGTATAATCAAGATAGTTTAAAGCACGGTGTTACTTTTATTGTACAACATATCGAAGATCCTGAAAATCTTTTTCAGGATATATTAAACAATAGAACATCTAGTACTAATATAGAAGTGGTTTCAGATCTATTATCAATCATTCTTGGCGGTATCTCACAGAAAGATAGAAACAAAGGTATAAAGTACCTAGAACTTATTCTAAATGATAAAAATCTACAAGATTCAGCACTTAAATTTATAGTACCTGTAGGGTTAGATGAAAATCTTATGAAAAAGGTATTAGTCCTTTTAAAAGAAGGTACTATAAAACCTAATCAAGTTATGTATGCTGTTAATAAAAATCATATTCAAAATCCTGATTTTATTATTTCACTAATCAAGATTTTGCATGATAAGAACACATGTGAAACATTGCAACTTTTACATTACTTTTTAGATAAAGATTTCACTATAGAAGATTCGTTGTTAGATGATTTCAAAGATATTATTCTTAATACCGCATTATATGATATGGATTCATATTTTTATACCAGTGGAGTTATGTAGTTCTGCTACTCTTTGAGAAGGGATACACAAATGATAAGTTTAATATTCAATTAATTAATTTTATCTTTGGGAATGCTACTATAATTCCTAGCATAGTAAAGCTAATCAAGCATTTAATCCTCATATCTCCTGAGCTAGTATTGGATAAATATTATGAGATATTCAAAATTTATATCAGTTATGATAATAATAACGATACATTACTTAATAGCATTCCACATGAAATTCTAATACCTTGGATGTTAATAGATAAAACTACTCGATTACCCTTTATTCTAAGTTGGATTCAGTTGTTTGAGGATAATAACAGAACACGTTGGGATCTAAATTTTATTAATTTCATCAAACAATATACAAACTCAAACTTAAACTTAAATGATTTAAACATTTTGCGAACAAGGTTATATACAATAGCCCCTATTATTGATCACTCTGAAATAGATAAATATGTTGAGAAGCAGTTATCTGATCTTCAAGAAATGTTAAGCAACCCCAACTGTGTTTAAGATAATAGGTGCATTAGTTAACCACTCTGCACTGCAAGTGAACTGTCAACTGTTTTCCGGACAGTTTGTTTAGGCACATTTTTGCATTTCCTCGTATTGTACAGGTTATAGATAGTCATTAGTTGAATGCATCCTTATACGATTATAAAATACTTCTATATATTCAAATATGGCATATTTTGCTTCCTCCCTAGGTTCTGTTGACAAAATTTTTTGTTAAGTTAGCAGAGGAGAATAAAGAAGTTGCAATAGTAAAAAGAAATGGTAGTTTCTAGTTATTGAAACCAAGGAACTACCAATATGAAGTATTACATAGAAGACCAAGCGTGGGAAGCAATTTTATCATTTTTTAAGAAAAAAAAAGCTATACACAACAAGAATTAGGAGAAAATCAGACTATTTCTTGCTAAGAATATATTGATAATAATAAAATTGCGTTATAATAGTAAATTGGACTTTGGACAAAATAATTTAGCCTATATTTAGCAATTTATAATTTATCTATTATATAAAATAATTTACCTAAAATTGTAAGAATATTAACTATAGATTAATAATAACCTTAAAAAGGTAACTCAGAATAATAGTTTTTTATAAAACTTTCTATTTTGTGAAAAAACAGAGGTTTTTGTCTAAAGTCCAATAGTAAAGAGAGAGGTTTTAAAAACAGTGATTAACATTAGATAATAAAACTATGCAAACAAAAACAGAAAAAAGGATATTAAGTTGTTTTGATGTAGCTAATTACTTTCTGGTCTTAGTAGATAGAGAAGCTGGAGATACCATAACTCAACTAAAGTTTCAGAAGTTAATTTATTTGGCTCAAGGGGTTAGTCTAGCCTTATTAGACAGACCCTTATTTAATGAAGAAATTGAAGCCTGGGAACATGGACCTGTAGCTAGGGACTTACGTAGAACATTTGATAATTTCAAAGATAGTGCTATCCCATCCCCTGGTGAAATTGATTTTGACTTATATGACAGGGAAGAAAAAACATTGATCCATAAAGTGTATGCTATTTATGGAGAGCATACCGCCTCTTACTTACGCCAGCTAACTCACGAACATTCAATTTGGCGTGATGCTATGACTACGGATAACAAGATTATTAGTAAACAAAAGATGAGTGAATTTTTTAAAAGATTAATTAACGCTGACTTTTTATTGATGTCAAAAGAAGATGAGTTAACAATTGAAACTGCAGAAGAGCAATGGTGGATGAATTATGATAGTGGAGTTCCAGCGGAAGACGTGACTAATGAAATCTTGCAATCAATAGAGGAACTTAAAGCAGGAAAAGGGATTAGGCATGAAAAAATTAACCATTATTTGGTCTAGTAACGCTTGGTCTTAGCTGCAATTTTGGAAACAACATAACCTTAAAATAACGAAACGAATTCAGGTATTAATTAACAATATTGAACAGATACCTTATTATGGTAAAGGGAAGCCTGAAGCATTAAAACATAAACTTAACGTTTCTTGGTCAAGAAGAATCGACCAAGAACACCGTTAAATGATAACAAACGGGACAAAGTATACTGTGCCACTCAAATATTAGATATTTTGGAAGAACCTATGAAAATCAGGACTGACGCTTACTTTATCGTGTAAAAATCAGGATTATCAAAAATATCCCTACCAATTTTAGTCCATTGGTCTTTGATATGTGGGGACTCTGTTAATTCATTTTTCAAAGAAACTAATGCTCCAAATAAACTATTGGTAGGTAAGTCATCTAGCTTTGCTTTAGCAATCAATCCGCCCAGCTCAATTAAGCGACGAGTACGCATTTTTCTTTCTATAATTTTAAGTTTAGCTTCTTCAGTAATAATTTTAGCTTTCTTTTGTTGTAATTTTAATCTTTGTTTTATGACATTTTCCATATAAGTATAATATTCTAAATTATTGCTTACATGTCATGAATGCACAATAAATTTAAGAAGTCCAATGAATTATAGAGTTCCAATAAAAATTTCATATTTTTTTGAACCAGATAATTGATACAACAGAAGACTAAAAGCAATAATAAATGGATAGGACAATTCAAGAATTTCCACTCCTACCGAACCAGCAAATTAATATAAACAGATATTGCCATTATTTTCAGTAGTAACTGAAAAGCTACGTAGAAGAGGTTAGTAACCTAACTTCAGATTAGGTTACTACGCAATATATAAACCAAAGGTTTATTGTTTTTTTTGTTGGTTCATTTGATCTAGATTCTAGTCAATGATTTAAAATTTACATGGTAATGTAATGCAAGATTGAGATAATGAACAGTAAAGAATTATGGCGATACAATTTGCAAGGATCGAGATAGTAAATAGAAGCTCAGGAGGAAATAGCTGTTGTAAAGCCGCTTATAATGCGAGGATGATTATTAAAGATCATCAGACTAATGTTACTTATAATTTTGCTAGAAAAGGAGATAACGTCTATCATACAGTTTTACTACCTAGCTATGTAGATCGAAGATTTAAAGACCCTGAAATATTGATGAATGAAGTAGAACGGGCAGAGAAAAGAAAGAATAGCCAGTTATTAAAGGATATTGTTATAGCCTTGCCTGATGATAAAGAACTAGAATTACAAGATAGAATAGCCATTACCCATGAAATAATAGAAGAGATGGCATGGATAAAAAATGGTTTAGGAGTGCAAGTAGATATACATAAGCCCCATAATGGAGAACAAAATTGGCATGCTCATCTGCTTGTTACTACTAGGAGATTTACAGAAGACGGCAAGAGTTTAGGAGCAAAAGCAGTAGATTTAAATCCCGAATTTAAAAAAGTTAAAGGGAAAGCATTTATTATTCCAGAATCACAGATGATTCATCAAAGAGCCAAAGAAGTAATGAACAGATATTTTGCTAAATTAGGTTTGGAAAATAGAGTGGATTCAATAAGCATGATGCCACAACAACATCTTGGTCCTGTAAGAATGAGAAACATCATTAATGAAATAGCAGAGCAAAATAAGCTACGCAAGCTAGCTCATCTAAAAATTATTAAAGATAGTGATGGGGTATTAAATCGTATTATAAGCCATCAAGCTATTTTTAGTAAACAAGATGTAGTAAGAGCGGTTAAAGAAATTCAAGGACAAGAGGAAAAGCAAAAATTAATTCAAGACGTATTAAATTCAGAAAGGTTAGTAAAAATATATAATGAAGATGGCAAAGATACTAAATATTACACTACTTATGATGTTCGAGAAGAAGAACTACGATTACTAAGAATAGCTAATAAAATTCATGATAATATCAATTATAACATAGTCGGTAATATAGCAAGTTTAAAAGAAGACATAGCAAAACTTTCTAACATTAGCGATTCTCAGAGAGAAGCGTTACAACACATTTTACTGCAATATAATGGGATAAGAATGCTGCGTGGTAGAGCTGGTACTGGTAAATCACAAATACTCGCTACTGCCTATAAACTTGTTACTCACCATGGACAAAACATTATAGGTCTTAGCCCTACTCATAAAGCTGTATCAGAGCTAAAAAGTAAGGGATATCAAGAATGTTATACCAATTGCAATAATTAACGCAGTGGTGTAAAATGGGTTTTTAACTGATAAAGGTACTCAAATGGCTAGGTTAATATTACCGCAAGGTTTTCATGGTCATGATTTTATAAAAATGATGAAACATGAGCCGCATGGTCGAAATCGTATACGTTTATTGGCGATGTATTACCTTCAATTAGGCAAATCTTTTAAAGCCATATCTGAAATAGTGAAGTCACACTGGAAAACTGTGCAATCATGGCTCAGAAGATTTAGGAATCATGGTTTTGAAGGATTATTTGAATCACAAAGAAGCGGTGCCCCTAGGAAGATTAACACTATACAAGAGTCTGCTCTTTTTGATAAAATCAATACGCTCAGTGAAAGTAAAACTGGTGGGTATATAACTGGAAAGGAGCTACATATCATGTTACTTGAGGAATATGGTGCTAAATGTACTTTAAAAACAGTCTACAATACTATGCACCGCCTTGGTTTTAGCTGGATTACTTCTCGTTCAATGCATCCAAAGTCAAATCAAGAGACTCAAAATACATATAAAAAAACTTCCCAGACATGCTAACAGAATTATTACCAAAAAATATCGATAGATGTAAAGTTGATATATGGTCTCAGGATGAAACTCGAGTTGGGCAACAAGGTAGCTTAACTCGTATATGGGCTAAGCGTGGCACTAGACCCCGTAAAGTTCGGCAACAGCAATTCATTTCAACATATATTTATGGAGCTGCTTGCCATGATACAGGAGAAGCTTTTGCATTAATTTTACCATATGCAAATACACAGGCAATGAATAAATTCTTAGAAGACCTTTCTCGCAGTATTCAAGGCAACCGACATATAGCTTTACTAACGGATAATGCAGGTTGGCACACAGCCAAAAAACTAACTGTGCCAAGCAATATCACTTTGATACCGCTTCCTCCCTATGCACCGGAACTTAATGCAATGGAACAAGTTTGGGCATGGATCAAAAATCATTTCTTGTCTAACCAATGTTATGGTGTATATGAAGATATCGTCACTATGGCTTGTTACGCTTGGAATCAATTTGCTCATAATGTAGATTTAGTAAAATCAATTATGTATAGAGACTGGATAAATACACCGTGTTAATTATTGCAATTAGTATTACACGGTAAAGGGATTTTTATTTAAATTGCATAATGGTAAAATTACTCTACCAAATAATAGCTTGTTTAGTAGTAGATGAAGCAGGAATGGTAAGTAATAGTGATTATTTAGAATTATTTAAGATAGCAAGAAGCTCTAATTGTAATTTAATATTAGCAGGAGATGAGAAGCAACTAACCTCAATCGAGCGAGGTGGCATGTTTGAAATATTTGCCAGTACATTTGGTTCATATGTACTAAGTGATATTAGAAGACAAAGCCAGGAGTGGGCAAGAGAAATGGCTTTATGTTTTGCTAAGTCAGATATTGCAGCTGGGATAGTGTTGTTAGAGAGGCATAATGGGTTAAAGATTGATCATACTTTGGAAGAATCAATGGAAAGATTAATTGATGATTGGAATAGTAGCAGATTTACTCTACAAGAACGTTTAATAATTACTGTAGGCAACCAAGAAGTAGATAGTATTAATCAAGGAATAAGAGAATTATTAAAAGCAAGTGGATTACTAACGGGTAAAGAATATCGTCGCTCTATTCTAGGCTCAAAATCAGATAAGCAATATGAAGATTATATGGTAGGAGATCGTATTTTATTTAAGGCTACTGACAAAGATTTACAAATAGAAAATGGTGAATTTGCTACTCTAGTTTCAGTAAGTAACAATAAGTTTGTTGCTAAAACAGATCAAGGTAGAGAAATAGCATTTAATCCAGAAGGGATAAGTTTTAAACACGGCTATGCTTCTACAGTCTATAAAGCTCAAGGAGCATCAATTAAAGATGTATATGTCTTACATAATCTAGCTGGTAATGTTCGGAACTCTTATGTTGAGATGACCAGGCATGTAGAACAAGTCAAGCTGTACTGTAATAGGCAGGCTACAAGAAATATGGCAAGTTTAATATCACAACTTGCTAGGATAGATAATAGGCTAGCAAGTATGCATTTTAAAACTTTAGAAGATTTAAATAAAATGAATGAAGATAAAAATCCTACTATCATCAATAAAGTAGGTGATTGGTTTAAATATGTAGCCAATGACATAGAGGATAGATTGCATAATAATAAGCAATATTATCAACAGACAGTAAAAGCAGAATCACTTGTTAAAGTAGTAGAAGTTTTGCAGCAGACTAGCATAAATCTTGCTCAAAATAATCAACTGCAAGAAGGGTTAAACAACTCTGGTAAAATGTTAACTAATAGCAATAAACAAGAACCAAAAATAAATACTAAGTTACAAGAAGATATTATGACAAATTATGCTTCTACTCAGGATAATATAAAAAATAAAAATATGACAAATAACATTAATTATGATTTTATTAACAAGCAAGAGAGTCTAAAGTTGAAGCAATTACTATCTTTCAAAGCTGAAGACATAGCACATAGTCTTCTTGGTAGACCAAATGAGCTTTTATCCAATAATTATATATTACGCTGGGAAAAAGATGGTAAAATAGCAATGAAGATTAAAGGAGGTAAGGCTGGAATATGGTATGATTTTAGTAAAGGTGAAGGTGGAGACTTATTTACCTTAGTACAAAGAGAAAGAAAATGTAACTTTGTTGAAACCAAGAAATATTTGCAAGAAATGGTTGGTATGCCAACTGTCAATAAACAAGATATGCTAGCGGATTTGGTAGCAGATAAGTCTTACAGGCAAGATAAAACCCAGAATCAACAGGAACAAGATAAAGAAGCAGCTAAGATAAAACGAGCGGAAGGATTACATGAAAAATCAAGCTCAATACTACATTCTACTAATAATAATGTAGCTAGACAATATTTAGGTAAGCACCGTGGAATTAAGGCAGTATTAGAAAAATTTCAATTAAGCGGGGATCTTAAAATTAACATGATGTGGGATAATGAAAGCAAACAATATTATCCAGCCTTAATTGCCTTCGCACGAGATCAAGAAGGTAGAATCACTGGTGGACAATCGATCTATTTAAACCAAGAAACAGGTGCTAAAGCTGATATTGCCGTTAATAAACGTTCATTTGGTAAAATTAGTGGTTGTTTTGTAGAAATTCAACAAGATAATCAACAAGGGAATAAGTCAAGGAGTAACATAACAATTATAGCAGAAGGAGTAGAAACAGCTTTAAGTTTGCAGGAAGCAGGTATTAAAGGTAAAATCATCTGTAGTTTAGGTATAAGTAATATTAAGAATTATCAACCTACAAAAGGAGAGAAGATAATCATTGCGGCAGATAATGATGGACAAAGTGCCGTATCAGTTAATAGTGTTATTAAAGCTAAAGAACAATTAACAGCTAAGGGTGCAGTAGTATCAGTAATAATGCCGCAAGATATGGGGGATTTTAATGATATGCTCAAAGCTCAAGGAGCAGAATCTATTAAAAAGTTTATAGAACCTGAAATAGCAAAATTAATATCAAATGAAACACTAAACGAAAAAACAACTAAATTTACTGAGTCATTAAAACCAGTTAATAATGCTGACAATAATAAATCACAAGTCAAATCTATAGAACTAGAACTTGGGAAATCAGCAAATCACGATATATTACAGAAGTTTCAATGGCAAATAAAATCATTGGAAAGATTTACTACTAAGGAGAACATAAATACAGCCTTGCAAATATATAAGGAAAAAGGCATAGAGTCTTTTATTCTCTATAGCAAGAATAGCTGTTCTAAAGCTATTGAGCAGAAAATAACAAAAGATTTGCAAATAATGAAAAATAAGTTTGCTCCTAATTATAATTTAGGTAGTGTTAGATTCTGTGATATAGTAATAAATGATTTTAGAGGTAAAAGCTACCCCGTACCAGAAGATTACTTAGTTGCCATAGGCAAAGATAAACAAGTGATGCAATATATTAATCCACAATCAGTAATAGGTAAGGAAATAAAAAATGAATTACAAAATGCAGCAGAGACGCAGAAAAACCAGGGAATAGTAGTTAAAGGTACTATATAGATTATATTAATAATAATTAACTAATTAAGAATATGTCAACTCAATTAAAACATGATGCATTATTTAAAAAGATAATGGTCAATCAAATAGCAGCCCAAGAATTTTTGGAACATTATTTACCAGAAGAGGTTAAGGAAATAGTTGATTTAAGCAAAATAACAATAGAGAAAGAATCATTTGTTGAGGATGACCTAAAAAGAGCTCTTAGTGATTTAGTCTATTCTGTTAAGACTAAAGATAATGAGCAAGCCTTTGTGTATGTGTTGATTGAGGCGGAGATAAGACCAAAATATTGGATGGCACTCAAATTATGGAAATATATGTTACTATTAGCTGAAAGGCATAAAAAAGGTAGAAATAAAATACCGTTGATAATACCAATGGTATTTTATCATGGTACTAGAAAGTTTAATGTGCCAAAGAACTTGTTTGAGTTATTTAGCGATCCTAAGCTTGCAAAGCAACTAATGTGTGAGGATTATAAGCTAATAGATTTGCAAGCAATGTCTGATGATGAGATAAAGCAGAAGCAACATTTTGGCATGTTAGAATATATGCTCAAATATGTACAGCAGCGAGATATATTGAAGGTGTGGGATGAACTTTTAACAAATTTTAAATCCTATATTAGTATAGATAAGTCAACAGGCTATATTTACATAAGATCGTTTTTATGGTATAGTGAGGCTAAGATAGAAGAAGGTAAGCAACAAGAGCTAGAGAGGCTAATATCGAGTCATTTAACTGCAACAGAAGAGGAGAATATTATGAGAACTATTGCTGAGAAATATATTGATGAGGGTATAGAAAAAGGGATAGTTCAAGGCATCCAGATCGGTGAAGCTAAAGGCATCCAGGTTGGTAAAGCTGAAGGTAAAGCTGAAGAGAGATTTGAAATAGCAAAGAAAATGTTAGCTCAAGGCTCTGATGTTGCTTTTATTTCTGCTGTAACTGGTCTTAGCAAATCTTTTCTTCAATCTCTTACTCAGAAAAAATAAACCCAAATTAGCTGTTTAGAGAGGGGTTATAGTGTAATTTCCCCTTTTTATGTACTTTTTTCTACATAAAGCCATTTACCCCCTCTAAAAACGCTTTAAAATGGCTTTTGACATTTCAGTGAGTTTGCAAATTCATTGTTAGTTTAGTAATAGGAATATTACCTGCAAGCCTAACATAGCAGCTAAGGTTTGGTAGATTCATAATTTCAGATGGCATTACTAATAATTTTCTTTTCTCTATATTATTCATATTTACTCCATCACGCATAGTGTTAGAGCCATAAGAAAGATTTTCTTGTGGCTCAATGATTTCCTGCTCACCAAGCATTAAAGCAGTTCTATGGGCTGTTTGTTGATCACTAACTCGAAAAATAAACTTACTACTAAATAAATCAAGCATCGAGCTACTGCCGGCAAAACCATATATTTCCTCTAGCTGGTAAATGTTCTGCATACCAGCAACAAAACATCCGCCATATTTACGTGCTTCAGCTAAAGCAATTGGCAAAGCGGATATTTTTTGTAAGGCTGGTAGCTCATCTAAAATAAACCACATATTGTTATTATCGATAGTACCCCTATCCATTAAAGCTTTAATAGCAATACTTATCCAAGCAGCAATTAATGGACGCAATGTTACTCTTTGATTAGGCGTGCTAGTTATAAATAACCAACCCGTCTCAAGTGTATCACTAAACCATCTTCTAATGCTAAAATTACCATTAGGCTTTAAATGTTGCAGAGCAGCAATGTTTTTACCAATAGTTGCTTGAATACCAGAAGATGTCTCAGGAGCACTGCTACTTATAATACCTGCTACTGCAGTGTTTTTAAAAATTCTTGCAAATTGTTTATTATCTGAATAAATAATGCTATCAATTAACTTTTTAATATCCCTACTATCTTGATATAATTTTAATCCTTCAGCTAAGACTAGCTCGGCATTCTTAGCAAAAAAATCATCTAACCTAGGATTATAGCTACTAAAACTACTTGCTATATTATCAAAATCAGAAACATCTTGACAATCATTCCAAGGTAGCCAATGCTCGCTACTTTCTGCAAATGGGTTAAGCAATTTATCACAACTAGAGTCAAAAAATCTATCAATAAAACTACCTGTCAGATCAATAATTATTGCTCTATCTTGTTGCCTTCTAATTTGTGGTAGTAATTCATTTAGCATATTAGTTTTACCGCTGCCGGTAGTACCAGTAATTAGAATATGTTGCCTCTCACTATTTTTTACCAACGGCAAACCAGCAAACTCAATTTTTGAGGCTTTGTTATTTTGATGCAGCATTTTAGCCAACATTTTAGCTTCTACAAAATCTGCTCCCCTAATTTTATCTTGACGAATTGTTTTTTTGCCTTGGTAGATAAAGAAGATTGTGGAAGTTATTATCCCAATAGTAAAGATAATTATTACTTCTAACCAAGCTGAATATAATAAAAATTGCCCTATTTTCTCAATCCTTGCTCCGTGAGGTGTAACATACCAGAACTTATCAATGAAGCTTTGAGCATTACGATAAACCCAAGCTTTTTGTTCTAAATAATAGAATTTGATACCTATTTGATTAACAGGATAAAAATATTGTCCTACTGCAAGTTTTAACTGAACATAACGCTCTATTATAAAATAATAAAAACTAATTAAGGATAATTTCTGATATATACGCCATATTAGCCAACTAATAGTTAGTACCAACCCAACCATAACAGCATTTATACTTCCTTGCCCAAACATTCTGAATTGATGAGCAAAGATTTGTGAGCCTCGAGTAAAGTTATTTTGATTATGATTTTGATAGCTCATTAAGTTTGTTATCAGTTTATAAATTATCTTTTAATATCTTTAATTTCTGTTCAAATTCATCAGCCATACGATTGTTACCAAATTTCCTTAAACCTGTAATTGTTTTTTCATATTCTTCTATAAGATTAGGTTTATACTTGAAAGCCAAATTAAAGTTCTTTTTAGCTTCTTTATGTTTTCCTAAACTTATTAAGGCAATACCTTTTTCTAAATAGCTTTCCACAAAATCAGCTTTATAATTAACAGCTAAATCATAGTTTTCTATTGCTTCTTGGTGTAATCCTAAATACATTAAAGATATCCCTTTGTTATAATAGGCTTCTGGATATTTAGGATTATATTTAAGAGCAATATCAAAATTTTCTATCGCCTCTTGGTATTTTCTCATATACATTAAAGATATTCCCTTATTATTATAAGCTTCTACACAATTAGGTTGGTGTTTGATCGCTATATCACAAATTTTTATTGCCTCTTGAAATTGTCCTAAATATAGCAAAGATACACCTTTATTGTTATAAGCATCTGTGTAATCTGGTTTATATTTAATAGCAAGATTATAGTTTTCTATTGCTTCTTGGTGTAACCCTAGATACATTAAGGATATCCCTTTGTTATAACAGGCTTCTGGATATTGGGGATTATATTTAAGAGCAATATCAAAATTTTCTATCGCTTCTTGATATTTTCCTAATATATTTAAAACATTTCCTTTATTATTATAGGCATCTGCAAAATTAACTTGATATTTAATAGCTAAATTATAAAGGATTATGGCTTCTTGATATCGTTCTAGTTTTCTATAAGACACTCCTTTGTTATTATATGTTTCTGCAAGATTTGGGTTATATTTAATAGCTAAATCATAATTTTTAATAGCTTCTTGATATTTGTCTAACTCGTTTAAAGCTAAACCTTTATTACAATACGCTTCTGCATAATCAGCTTTATGTTTAATAGCTAAATCAAAATTTTCTACAGCTTCTTGATATTTTTCTAATCTTAAAAATGACCTACCTATGTTAAAATATTCTTCTGCTAAAATATTTGGATCTTTAATTTTACTCTGCTGATCTAGCTCATATTGTTGCTGTTTTGTATTAATATCTTGATCTAATAATTTGTTTGTTTCTGCAATAACTTTATTGGAGAACATTAATGGTAAAATAGCTATGACAATTAACTTTTTGATACTTGGCATAAATTTATCCTCAATTATTTTCATCATCCTTTTTATATCCTGGTAGCTTTATATTTCTTTTCTTAATCGCTTCTTGACTTATTCCAAGATTATCTGCTACTTGCTGAGCAGTTCTGACAATAGTAGAGTCTGGAGTTTCATTAAATTCATCCTGAATCTGCTGAGTTCTATCTTTTATTGTATCTGGTAACTTATTAAGGTTTTGTATTTTTTTTCCTTCATATTCAGTTGCATTATTTATCAGCACTTGTTCTACACTCTGATCATACATATCATTTTTTCTATTATCAATACTACTAGTCGCTTGATCATTTAATTGTTGGGTATTTTTATCAAAAGCTGATCGTAGTTCCTGTTTAGATGGAATATTGCCACTATCAGCAGAGCTCAGACTTTGAGGAATAACATTGTTAATTTTAGCTGTATCTAAAGCTATTTGCTCTGCCTCATGTTGATGAGTATTTGCCCATTTAGCTGCTTGTTCTTTGCTGTTAACCCCAGGAATATTTTTACTAACTATGCTATCCAGTACTGGTGCATTTAGATTACGATCAATAGAAGCAGAGTTTTGTGATACATAGTTCATATTATAGCTAAGCTGTTCCATGGTTTGTTTGGTTCTGGCTATTTCTTGTCCAACAGATTGTTGCTCAGAGAAGTTATTATTTAAATTATTAGTCAGTGATTGTACATCACTATTAGATTGATTCAGCCTGCCTTCTTTACTAGCACTCTTAATTTTTGATAATGCTTCATTATATGATTGTTGCTGATTTATAGATTTGCCTTGATCTATTATTTTTGTCTTTTCTGATCCAACTTTCACTGCTACACCTATTCCAACATTTCCACCTATACTTCCCTCAGCATTAGTACTAGTTCCTTTTCTATTATGACTCGCAGTATGCTCTGTAGCAGATTCACTATCTGAATTCGTTTGCTGCAAGGCTAAATACTGACTATCAGTAATTCCTATAGATTTAGCTTCCTCATAACTTAATCTCTTACCTATCTCAGTTGCTAAAGATGTCCCTGTTGTAGTCAAATCACTGTACCTATCAGTTAATCCATCAAGATAGCTTTGTGAGCTGGTAAACTGACTTTGATAGCTATCTTGTAATAATTTAGAGGAGCGATAATTATTTACCAAAGAGTCTACTGCCTCAGTAAGTACTTGTCTACCACTATCAGTACTAGTTACTCTCATACCTCCATCATCAATAATACCTCCTGCCATTTGTAGAGTCGGGGCTAAACTCTGCTGGGCGATGGTGCGGTTGCCAATATTATAGTTATCCATGGAAATATTATTATCAGCAATGTTTGCTCCTATACCACTTGCCACTGATATTGGAGAAAATTGATTAGCAAGCGTGGTGGTAGCGTGGACACAGCCCTTTAATACTGCCCAAGATAACATTGGTACTGATGCAGCTAACATCTGAAAGGTAGCGTAACTATGCAGAATCATTTCAGAAAAACTTCCTTGCGATAAGATATTTAAACCGGTTAATCCACTAGAACCAGATTTACCAGCTAAACTAATCATCCCCAAGCAATGAATGATAGTAAAAAATACAGACCAGCTTGTTAACCATATTATTAAAATTATCCAAGTTTTTAATATGCTATAACCACCAGGCAGCATACTCATTGGAAATACTATAAAGATCATGCAGGTAACAAGTGCAAAAAATACAGACTGCAATATTGGCATAATACTTGCTGCCATTTCTCCTGCTACTAAATAGCTAAATGATTGTTGAAACAATCCACGAGTAGCATTCATACTAACTAGTTGCGGATATATTCTAGCTAATGAGAACTTTTCCCGCCAATCATCATAGGCTTCACGGTTAGCATTTAACAGCATTGCTTGTTTCATCCACTGATGAATATCTGTTTGTTCCTTCTTGAGATATTTCAGCGTATCGCCGGTCATAGCTTTTAATCTCTGATTTAACTGTTCTGGTCTGTCAGATTGCACCCCTATACTAGAGGCAAATTTAGTTAGTAACCCCTCATGTAACTCTTTGTTAATAGCTGCCTTGATTAATGGAGTTACTTGCCTACAAGTTTTAAAGCTAATAGCAGAATTACTTGGATCTTTGTAGTATATACCAAAATTATTTGGCATGTTTTGTTCTATAAAACCAATTATATCATTTGTTTTTTGTGCTGCTCCTTTTTTGCCTAAAATATTACCAATAACATAAGGTTTCATAAAACATTGTCTTAAAAATTCTTTACTATTAGTCAAAGTTATTGGATCCTCTATTTGGATGTCTTTGATTTTACCTACAGCTTTAGCACCAAACATAATGCCATTTTTTCTACTAGATAATCCATCATCGGCAGGCAAAAGGTGTTTTTCTAGCATCTCTGACAAAGTATAACTGATTTTCGATGCACTAGAGGCAAAAAAAGCAATACCAATTGGAATATTATCAATTTTAACAGGAGCACTCATCGATATTTCATCTTTAAGCCAAACAGTAGCTTTTGGTGTAAATAAAAACACAAAAATAAAAAACGATGGGAAAAACCACTCCATGGCAAAAATACCAATATTGCCCTTAAAAATAGCTCTAGTTGCAGCCCAAATACCACCGAGGCTTAAAGCAAACTTACCTACTGGGGTAAAATATTCGCTATTTGAAGCAAATACTCTACCTATGCCATTAAATATATGCCATAATATATCTCCTCCACCAAATGTATGTATTACGTAATCTACCATTTCCTTATATATAATTTTATGTTTTTTTCATTTTTACTTTTCAATTATTATAGGTTTAACTCCGTTCCTTAACCATTAGATGTTGTTCTATTAACCTGGCTCTTTTATCTATCTGATTGCTACTTGTCAGCATGTTACTCCATTTCTCTTGAGCAAAAATTTGTACTCTGTCTAATGATTTTAAATATTCTACTAAATGTTGATCTGTAACTTGCTTAGTTTTCAGCAAAGTTACTGCTTTACGTACTTCAGATATTATTTCTTTCAAATGCTGCAATAAACTATAACTAGCAATTAATTCTGATGAACTATCTAAAATAGTTACTCCTGAAATTGATTCTAAAGTAATATAATCATAAATTGGAAATGCTTCACCGATCGATGACAGGAACATGATATCTATATTATTAAACTCATTATTACTAGCAAGCTTACTTTTTAAATCATCTAATTTTGTTTTAGCTTTGCCTTGATATGATTGCTCTGGTAGAATACTAATATTCCGCTGTAATGTTGGATTCAAACAACTACTATTATCACAAGCATAAATTGAGGCAGATTCTCCACCTTTTAAGTGAGTTATCCAGCTTTTTTCATCTTTAGCCAGGGAGTCAAAGAAATAAACATTATTATCCTTGATGATAATAGTACCAGTCATTGACATTATGGCATTTCTCATATCTGGTGGAATACCTACTTTTTCTGCTGCTTTAATAAAGATGTTATAATTGTTTAACATTAATTCTGGATCTTTATTTTGTGCTTGTTGCAATGCTTGCTTTTGCTCTAAGTCATTACGGCATCTCTTACCAGCAGCAAAATAATCCATACCAGATTGTGCTTGCATATCCTTACAAACTGATTCTCGCATAGCTGAGTCTTTTGGTAAGCTTGAGGCAAATATAGCTTTAGTTAGCTCACAATCACCCTTAGCAAATTGATTCATCTCCATAGCAAGGTTACGTAAATCCTTAAGACCATTCTCTATTTGTGGAGCAAAAGTCTTTAATCCCAAAGAAAAAACATATGCTTTAGATTGAGAGCCAATATTTTTCATCAACTGTACTAATTCTTCACCGGAAATAATTGAAAAACTACCAAGATAGGCATCTATACCACTACAGCTCATGGTTAAAGATGGTGGAGTCATGCTAATTGGGTTAAACGATGTTTTACTGGTACGCATTGATAATCCTCCTGCCGCATAATAACCAGCTGCTTGGTCTTGGTAAGAACCAGGCTTAGTAACGTTCACGCTCATCCCTTGAAACACATCTCCAATATTCCACGCCAAAGCAGTTGGTACATGAATCAACAATATTGTGACTATTATACTAAAATATAAACTGCTACTTATACTTAAAGTGATATTTTTTATCATTATTTTCACTTTTTGCTAAATTTTGATAATGTAGATCAATAGTCACGATATTCTCAATAATCTTATCTTCCGAAATTATTTCTCTAGCTACCGGATATATTCTTTTACCGCTACTATCAACCAAATATAATATTGGCACAATATTCTCAGGATTTAAAGCTCGTAATAATCCAGTATCTTTGCTAGTTTTAATATTCTGAAAATCCGTACCATTGTTAGAAACCAACAATAGCTGAAAACCATATTTGCTAGCAAATCTCTGGACAATAGGAGCAAAAGCCTGACAATAAGGACAATTGTTACTCACCTGTAAAATCAAACCCCAATCTTTGGCTAAATTGATTAGTTTGTTATTATTTATCTGTTCAGTTGCCTCCTGATATAATTTCTTATGTAAACTATTACTTGGTTCGTTGTTATTGAGTAAACTAGGCTCAATTAAAGTTGCTAATTGCCACATAGCAGCAAATTTTTGTGACTTCTCCATTATTATTTTTTGCAATTTTTGAGCCTTGATGACATTCTCTAAAGTTGGATTATCAAGTGCCTTGCGTTGAGCATTGTTAAACTTTTGCTTTAAGCTCTCTATTCTTTGGTTGTAAGGTTGTTGTTTTTCTCTTATTTCCGATGATAATTTTGACCTACAATATGCTGGTGATTTGCTTATTGGCTGTTCATTATACCACAAAAACCCATGCGGTTCTTGCCATGGATTATTAGTAAAATTTTCTGTCTCTATTCTGCTCATATTGGTAGCTATTTCCTTGGTAGTGACAGCAAATGATTTTGTTTGCCAATGATTAATTAAAATTACAGCTGTTACTATGGTTATTACTCGACTTATTGTTACACACATTATTACTCATGACTTTAGTCCCTCAATATGATAAATTATGGTTATTATTCCTGCAATTAACTGGTGTTTGCTTTTGGATTACTGGCATTTGATTATTTATTTGTTTTGGAAAACTCTTGCCCATCTTATTTTTAGCATCAAACAATAAATCAGCAAATAATTCTTCTAAATCAAACTTTGAAAAATCTATTCTTTGTAGTTCATCTACAGTAAATCCGCGACAATTTGGATATTCGCTTGAGCCAAAACTAATTCCTAATTGATTTCTCCCTTGCTCTTGAAAAACCCGTGCCAGCTTGGAATTAAAACAACAATAGGTGGATTTTTTAGTTAAACATTTCTTAAATATTGGATCTCGCTGACTACAATAAGTGCCAACAAAATGGCATTGTCCTTTCCCTCTCTTTAAGGCAAGAGCTTTCTCTCCTGCTTTGCATCTAGCTAGTCCCAAATCCTTTCCCCAACCTTTCATTGAAGAACAACAATTAAGGAAATTAACAATATTCTTCCTACAACCATTTGATTCTCCCTTAAAGACATAAATTGGTGTACCTTGCATATCTTTCTTCATCTCATTCAACATGGCTAAATAACCAACATTTGATATATCATTATTTTGCTCAATTGTAGGTGTATGACAATCTCCACCCAAACAAAAAATAGTTGCACCTGCCAAGGAAGAGCTTAAGCTCTTCTTCTCACCAAAACATCTATAATTCCTGTGCCATAATAAGCAGATATTACCGTTTCTGTTTAAACAATTACTATTTTCCAACTGGCATCCTTGGGATTTCAAATGTTTACAACCATCTTGTGGCTCAGAATAACATTGATAGCTGATTTTCTCCTTCCAACATGGACGGCTTATAATATATTTATCAAAAAATGTCTTATTACCACTTTCCAGACAGACTCGATTTATTTCATGACATTCATTCGCTTCTGCTAATTTTTCTGCTTCTTCAGTGATAACTTGCCAATATTCGCCTTTTTCTTTAAATTCTTTTATTTTTTCTCGATACTTATAATTAACTGTCGTAGCAGTAGGTATGGTTATACGATAAACCAACAGATTTCTCTCCTTTTCACTATAGCCAACTTTTATCTCACCAATATTTTCGAGTAAAGTATGTTGCCGAGTTGCAATCATCGCTCTTAATTGTTGTTGTACATTACCATCTTCTTCCCTTATTCTCTGATATTGTGCTCTCCACCAATTATTTTTATCGTAGTAATATTCCTTGGTTTTTAGTTCAGTCCAAGTATCATCAATATCATCCTCACTTATTATCGGCATACTTCGATCTTGCCAATATCCCCATCCTTCAAATAATCCACATTCTACGACTAATTGTTTGATGATATCTATCTCAAACTCAACACCTTCCCTGCAACTCTTATTGATTTTAGTCTTAGTCACAGATTCACTAGAACTAAAATGGCTTCCCTCAGTATGTCTTAATGGATTTTCTTCAATCCTCTTGGCATTAACTAGCAAAGGATTTTGGTTATTTAAATCATATTCCTTTAAGGCATTTATTTTCTTGAGTTCATTTTGTTGGATAAATTTACCCTCTTCACTATTATTTAAAATATTTCCCCCTTTATTAGTTAAATCATTATCTCCCATATTAGTTAAGTGTGATACATTAGCATCTTTATCAAATATTACTTTATTACCAGCTTGATCAGGATTACCAAGCCTTAGACTGTTTCTATATTGCTCTGCCTGATTGTAACTATTTTGCATGCCATATGCTAAAGTAGAGGCTGGTTCATAAGTTAGTAATAACCAAGCAATCATAATAAAAACCACATAATTACAGCAATGTTGTATCAATTTTCTTGCTCCATCAGTTCTATAGCTTTCATTAAAGCTATATGACCAGTTAGTTTCTTAACTCGTCCTTGACCATTATCTACTATTATTACTGGTACAGAAGTAATTTGATATTGCTCAAACAAATTCGGATCAATATTAAAACTAATAGCTAATTCATCAGCTTTTGCCTTAGTTTGCAAAAATGAATTATTTTTAAGTCCACGCATTACTAATATTGCTGAGGCTTGTTCTGCTTCAATAAAATAGCTTTTTAATGCTGTATCTGGCATCGAAAATGAGACAAAAATATAGGTTTGTGCTTTCGCTAAAGCATTAGTGCTACTTAAAATTAGTAATATTAATAATAATTGTTTTTTTATTGTAAACATATTAATTCAATTAATAATTAAAAAAGGCAGCAGTTTCTTTTTCTCCAAATTAAATAACCAAAATCTTCTCCTTTAATTGGAAATTCTCTGCCTGCTTGCCACATTACTTCAGTCTCACCAATCTTTTTGCAATCATTAATTTCTGGAATCGGATAGGTCATTTGCAACCTATATTGGCTCTTTTTAATTATTGGCATTGGATATTTACCACATAATCCTTCATTGCCTACATAACCCCATAATAATAATTCTCTATGTAGCTTAGCTATAAATTTTGCTACTATTAATACTGAAGTGCCTACCCCGCCGTTATGATGCCCTGTAGTACCAGTAAACGGATAAATAGACCCTTGACAGCCAGCACACCAAAATAATGCATCACTTGCAAGATTACCGCTACTACAACTTATACCAATTGCAATAATTAACACGGTGTATTTATCCAGTCTCTATACATAATTGATTTTACTAAATCTACATTATGAGCAAATTGATTCCAAGCGTAACAAGCCATAGTGACGATATCTTCATATACACCATAACATTGGTTAGACAAGAAATGATTTTTGATCCATTCCCAAACTTGTTCCATTGCATTAAGTTCCGGTGCATAGGGCGGAAGCGGTATCAAAGTGATATTGCTTGGCACAGTTAGTTTTTTGGCTGTGTGCCAACCTGCATTATCCGTTAGTAAAGCTATATGTCGGTTGCCTTGAATACTGCGAGAAAGGTCTTCTAAGAATTTATTCATTGCCTGTGTATTTGCATATGGTAAAATTAATGCAAAAGCTTCTCCTGTATCATGGCAAGCAGCTCCATAAATATATGTTGAAATGAATTGCTGTTGCCGAACTTTACGGGGTCTAGTGCCACGCTTAGCCCATATACGAGTTAAGCTACCTTGTTGCCCAACTCGAGTTTCATCCTGAGACCATATATCAACTTTACATCTATCGATATTTTTTGATAATAATTCTGTTAGCATGTCTGGGAAGTTTTTTTATATGTATTTTGAGTCTCTTGATTTGACTTTGGATGCATTGAACGAGAAGTAATCCAGCTAAAACCAAGGCGGTGCATAGTATTGTAGACTGTTTTTAAAGTACATTTAGCACCATATTCCTCAAGTAACATGATATGTAGCTCCTTTCCAGTTATATACCCACCAGTTTTACTTTCACTGAGCGTATTGATTTTATCAAAAAGAGCAGACTCTTGTATAGTGTTAATCTTCCTAGGGGCACCGCTTCTTTGTGATTCAAATAATCCTTCAAAACCATGATTCCTAAATCTTCTGAGCCATGATTGCACAGTTTTCCAGTGTGACTTCACTATTTCAGATATGGCTTTAAAAGATTTGCCTAATTGAAGGTAATACATCGCCAATAAACGTATACGATTTCGACCATGCGGCTCATGTTTCATCATTTTTATAAAATCATGACCATGAAAACCTTGCGGTAATATTAACCTAGCCATTTGAGTACCTTTATCAGGTAAAAACCCATTTTACACCACTGCGTTAATTATTGCAATTGGTATTATACAATCAGCAATACAAGCTGATTGAGCTATAATATTACCAAATAATAAACTTTCAGGATTTAATATGGCAGATTTAGCATCATCTCCCCATAATGGATCAAACTCAGTTAAATATGCTACATCAACTGAACTCATCTCTAAACAAGCAAAATCCAGTAATATCTCAAGCCAATAAATAACTGGATACATGTACCAATGAACATGATAGAATGCTGCACCTTCTTTATCATCTTTTATCCCTCTTTGACTACTTGTTCCTAGTTGCATGCCACCAAGGCTCACCATACACATTGGTGATTTAGTCACATCTACTAATCTTACTGGCTCCCAAAAACCAATCGGAATACCAGGAACAGGCACTGAAATACCTGGTCTTGGACAAAAACACAATATATTCCTTGGTGAGTTTGTATCAGCCATAGGGCTACCAACTATTTTTACTCCTCCTATAGTAATTGGAAATAAACATTTCCAACATATATCAGTAATTGGATTAACAAACCTTCCTACACAACCAATTGATGCATATGTAGAATTAGATGCTATAATGATAATTATACACATAGTTATCCACAATGTTTCTTTTCTTAGTACCATTAGCTTGTACTTTACTTAAATTTGCTACATTCATCATTTTTATTATATTTTTGCCCCGGTACTAAATATATTACCTCACCATTATCTTTTACTATTGCTTGCACTTCACCTTGCAGCACATCATCGACTATTTTTGCTAAATGTTTTCTTGCTTCTTGTAATTGCCACTTTTTCATATAATTACCTTTAATTCTCTCTATAGCTTAACATTTATCCACATATACAATTATAAATATTTAATTAATCTTTATCTCTCTAATTTTAAGTAAACTACCTTCTTGCTCCACCATAGCTGGCATAGTTTTTATTTTAAAACGTGTGGTTAAAGTCCCACCTTGATCAAAGAATACATGCTGATCTAACTGTTGTGCTAAC
This sequence comes from Candidatus Tisiphia endosymbiont of Metellina segmentata, assembly GCF_964030715.1. Classification (NCBI taxonomy): domain Bacteria; kingdom Pseudomonadati; phylum Pseudomonadota; class Alphaproteobacteria; order Rickettsiales; family Rickettsiaceae; genus Candidatus Tisiphia; species Candidatus Tisiphia endosymbiont of Metellina segmentata. The sequence goes on along the minus strand of NZ_OZ034919.1, from coordinate 863,725 downwards.
TGGCTAGGGCTTCCTTTAGTTAGTACCACCTTGCCTCTCTTGGATTTAGCCCAAGCAACTTGCTCCTTATCATCTCCATCAATTAATATTAATGCTTCTCCCCAACTTATTGTCTCTAAAGGATTAACTTTTGTTCCTGCTTTTATTATTATTTTACCAGCTTGATTTTTTATATCAGTCTTTTGTGTAAAGCTTGGATCATATAGCCTGCTTGTATTTTTGCTAGCTTTGCTTAAATTCTTAACTGGTACTGGTCTTATTATTTTCTGCTTTACTCTTTCTTGAAATTCTTCTTGCATTTTTTCTAATAAACCACTTTGCTCGGCAATTTTAAGTTTTGTAATAATTGTTTCTAATAATGATTGTTCAATGATTGGAAATATATGCCCCCTAACTCCATAGTCTTTAATTTTTACTTCTTGCTTAAGCTCTCCATAACTTGTACTTGTAAAACATATAATAAAAATTATTAAACAACGTCTACAAATAATTCCAGTACTAATAGTTATCATAATTATAAAATATCTATTTCATCCTACTGTACAATTTTTACTGTATACTCACTTAAACTACTCTTCTTTCATTAAGTATGTTATTAATTGCCTCACTTACACTCATTCCTTTACTCATTCTGTCTTCTATTGCTTGATAATCTCTAGCATTAGTTGAAGTTAGCAGCAGGGTAAATGGATCTATCATTAATCTACCAATCACTCCTGTAACATTAGGGCTATAAATGGCTGCTTCACTATAATAGGGGGGATTTGAATGAATAGATTGCAGTAAATTTATTTTCCAATCCTCATCAACAAAACCTGCAAGCTTAGGATTAGCACGCATTGCCTTAAAAGATTCAGGATTTTGTTTTAAAATGACTTTATGTGATGAATTCTCAAATGCTTTTTCAGCAGCTGAACCTTCTCCACGAAAATAATCGGTTAATTGTTGGGTAGCTAAGGTAATTGAACCATTATATTTCCTAGCTATTCTGCCTACTTCTTCAATAAATTCTCCTGAACGTTTGCCAGCTAGTAATTTCCATGCTTCATCAATCATAATTAAAAATGGGCGTTCTCTACCTCCTTTCACCATTGTTTGGTTAATATGAACAATCATTATCTGAACTATTACTACCAGTAATTCTGGACTACTACGTAAATGATCAGTTTCAATTACTACTATGTCGGAATTTAGTGACAGTTTAGCTTTGCCACTGAAAAACTTACCATATTGACCGTCTTTAGTGAATGGAAACAACATATTACCTAGTTCATGAGCATATGATTCTTCTCGTAGCAACAGCCAGTCAGCAATGTCACTGATTTCTGAGCTACTACCCTTTGCTTGCCACACCGCAATTAAGGCTTTTTGTAACATTGGTTGTTGCAAATCATTAGTTCCATATTGAGGTGCTGCCATGGTTGCTAAAACTGATGGAAAACTTGCTAGAAAATCTGCCCGTGCTTCAATGGATTTTTCACTTTCATCTTCTGGCACTTGTGAAAATGGATTGATAGAAATAGGAGTTTTTGTATCAAATTCTATGTAATTACCTGCTAGAATTAAACATGTTCTTTTAAATGATCTACCATAATCAAGAACAAATACTTTACCCCCAACTCCTAAAATTGATAACATTAACTCTTGCATAAATACTGATTTACCTGAACCTGGCACTCCTGCTATACATAGGTTAAAATTTTCATTTGGTGCACTGTTATTTAATCCTGTTGATGACACTAGAGCTGAGCCAAAAGGCGACCAATACATAATCTGACCTCGTCTGCCAGTCAGTAACATACCAGGAGAGGTTAAATCACCTTTCCATTCACCAACTATCGGTAATAACACTTTACTCTCTGATGAAATAGTTTTTTTACCTCGACCAAGAGAGCTTAAGGCTACCCCCAATCCTCCTATTCTTGAACCAAATATCTTGTTAAACCTATTAGTTACAGAGTATGGTATTTCCTCCACTAATTGCATCGGCATTGATGCTAGCACTACTGCTAAATGATCATATTTACAAGGAACAAAATACCAACCACTACGTCGAAGCTGAGAGCAAAACTGAGATGCCGATTGTTTAGCTTTTTCCTTTTTATCCCACATAATGACATTTAAATGAATATTTACTACTCGATCACCACTTTGTAAGTACGATACTGCACTGCCTAAATCTTCAGCTTCATATTGAATATCAGGAAAAAACTTATGCATACCAGCTGCAATATTTCTTTCTAATGCTTCTCTTTTAGTAATCGCAGCTGTTCTAGCTATCGTTTGCTTAGGTAAGATTTGTAAACCAAAATGAATTAAAAAATTTGATTTTATATATTCACCCCGTCTCATTTCATTACCTAAAAATAAGTCCATAGATGATAATCTCCACTCTGTTGGTCTTTTACTGGCTTCTAAGCTAATGAATATTTGATTATCATTGAGGCTTATATAATCTTGCTCTTCAAATAAAGAAAAATTGCTTGGTAAAATTTGCTCAGCTAATATCTCATACCAATTGCAATAATTAACGCAGTGGTGTAAAATGGGTTTTTAACTGATAAAGGTACTCAAATGGCTAGGTTAATATTACCGCAAGGTTTTCATGGTCATGATTTTATAAAAATGATGAAACATGAGCCGCATGGTCGAAATCGTATACGTTTATTGGCGATGTATTACCTTCAATTAGGCAAATCTTTTAAAGCCATATCTGAAATAGTGAAGTCACACTGGAAAACTGTGCAATCATGGCTCAGAAGATTTAGGAATCATGGTTTTGAAGGATTATTTGAATCACAAAGAAGCGGTGCCCCTAGGAAGATTAACACTATACAAGAGTCTGCTCTTTTTGATAAAATCAATACGCTCAGTGAAAGTAAAACTGGTGGGTATATAACTGGAAAGGAGCTACATATCATGTTACTTGAGGAATATGGTGCTAAATGTACTTTAAAAACAGTCTACAATACTATGCACCGCCTTGGTTTTAGCTGGATTACTTCTCGTTCAATGCATCCAAAGTCAAATCAAGAGACTCAAAATACATATAAAAAAACTTCCCAGACATGCTAACAGAATTATTACCAAAAAATATCGATAGATGTAAAGTTGATATATGGTCTCAGGATGAAACTCGAGTTGGGCAACAAGGTAGCTTAACTCGTATATGGGCTAAGCGTGGCACTAGACCCCGTAAAGTTCGGCAACAGCAATTCATTTCAACATATATTTATGGAGCTGCTTGCCATGATACAGGAGAAGCTTTTGCATTAATTTTACCATATGCAAACACACAGGCAATGAATAAATTCTTAGAAGACCTTTCTCGCAGTATTCAAGGCAACCGACATATAGCTTTACTAACGGATAATGCAGGTTGGCACACAGCCAAAAGACTAACTGTGCCAAGCAATATCACTTTGATACCGCTTCCGCCGTATGCACCGGAACTTAATGCAATGGAACAAGTTTGGGAATGGATCAAAAATCATTTCTTGTCTAACCAATGTTATGGTGTATATGAAGATATCGTCACTATGGCTTGTTACGCTTGGAATCAATTTGCTCATAATGTAGATTTAGTAAAATCAATTATGTATAGAGACTGGATAAATACACCGTGTTAATTATTACAATTGGTATCATAAGGATTCAATGCTGCTTGCTCTTCTGCAGATACACCAAATATTATCCGAATAGACTCTAGTAACATTTTTGCATCAACATTTTCAGTTATTAAACCAATTGACTTAAAAGTATCTTGTAAACATTCTTTTCTTTTTACCATTTCATTAATATCAATATTTAGACTTATGGTAGGGATAGTAACTGAGATTAATAACACTATGTCTTTTACAGTTCCTTCCTCTTTGGCTTTTTTCTGTAAAAACCCTGTTCTCTTTTTAGCTAGCTCAATAAAAATTTCCCCTTTTCTATGTAATTGCCAATTAGTTAAAAAATGCTCAATATGATCAGAACCTATCATTAATACTTGTAAACTACTACCTGCTGGAAGATTTTCATCATTCTTCAAAAACTCAGCAATTTCTCCTTGGGCTTGTACACTCGTACCAACCAGTGGCCAGCCCATTAATACAAACCCTACTGAACCACGATTGAAAAATAATTGACTATCCTCATCATACGATTCATAGACAAAATGTTTTGCTAATCTTTCTCTATCAAAATCCTTATGGATATTTGCTTGCATTATTATTCTCTATTGCCTTAATTATGGTTTTTTGTTACATCTAATCTGATCATTATTATTTGGTTCAAACATCCCTTGATCCCGCATCATATTTATTTCATAGAGAGATTTACACTTTAACCCTTCAGGCACAGGACAGTCAAAATCATTTCTATAGGGCATTAATTTACAACCACAAAAACCAATAGTTACTATTACTAATAGTATAATTCTAATTAACTGGTTAGTAATATTACCCATTAGAAACCATCTTGTTGCTGTGATGGTTGTTCTAACTGCTCTTGCCAGTTATCTGCATCATCATCTTCATTGTTAATAAAACGTTCTGTTAATTTAGCATTTGCTTTAGAAAAAGTTGTAATTTTATTAGAACTATTATTAGTATGATAATTTGTACTATTTTGAGAATAATCATTAGTAGTTGGTGGTAGTAATCTATTGACATTTTGACTTGAATCATTTTCTTGCAAGTCAAAGCCTTTTCTAAACACAACATCAACTACTCTACCAGATGCTACCACAATTACTGGACTCATTGATTCAGCACGTTTAATAGCAAAATCAGCTAACTTCTCTAAAGCATTACCAGTTCCTGCATAGATACCGCCTTTTAGTACATCTTTGGCTTTTAAAGCATTCTGCTGACCGGTAATTGGTGATATTGGAAAAACTCCATTTGTTGCCTGGTTCTGGAAAAATTGAGCTATACCACCAAGTACACCATTTAGTATTGCCATTCTTGCTACGTCAGATGATCTATCTACTACTACCCCTTTAATGCCAGGTCTGCCATCTTCTCCTATTATCCAGCCTTCTACTTTTTTCTCAATTATATCTCCTTTATTATTTAGTAAAGATACTGTCTCTAAACGACATTTAGCTCGTTCCGATGAAATATCTCCACTGCAAGAACCAATTAAAATTGCTTCTTTGATTTGCTTAGTTCTATATCCCTTAGAAAAAATAGCTGTATCGACTAACCTTAACATTATTGGTTCAGGTGCTGCAGCATTATTAGTACCAGTACCTACTACTACACCAGTTAGTAGCAAACTCCTAGCAAAACTGCCAGTGGTGATATAATCCTTAACATCTTTTGTTACTTGACATCCAGCTCTTTTAACATATCCAAACTGCCTTTTTGCTGGTAAATCTGATATTATTTGTTCATGTTGCTCTTTTGTTAAATCTTGTACTTGCTGATGATTATTAAAACTATTACCATCATACAATATACCCTCCTCATTAGGCTTACTTTCTAGTAATTCCAATTTTTGCTGAACATCATCAATTTTACTTGTAGTTTCCAAATATTTATTTTCTATTAAACTTTCTAAACGATTCTTCATATCTTTTACTTCGTTTAATACTTCTTCCGTCCATCTAGCTCTTGGATCTATTGCCTTCTCTATTCCAGATATCTCACTCCGTGATTTACGCTCTTTTTCAAGGCTTGCTAGATTCTCTACTTTACTTTCAGAAAAACAATAAAATATTAAGATGATTATTATTCCTATACAGGACAACGAAATTACAGGTTTTTTCCTTATGATATCTATAAATTCTGATAATCTTTTATTAAACTCAGATGGTAACTTACTACCAGTTATTTTATCTTCTGACTTTCCTGGCTTATCATTTAACTGTTCATTCTCTTTACTCATAGCTAATTCTATTTCAAGATTTTACTAACTTGCTTCATACCAACTTATTTTACTTAACTATAATAGTTAAGTAATCTTCATACCACTAGAGACCCAGTCTAAGTAAAAGCCAAGAATAATACCAATAGCAACAATAGCTCCAGCAAGTCTAAGATTCCCTCTTACTACTGCCCAAATAGATGATAATACCAATTGCAATAATTAACACGGTGTATTTATCCAGTCTCTATACATAATTGATTTTACTAAATCTACATTATGAGCAAATTGATTCCAAGCGTAACAAGCCATAGTGACGATATCTTCATATACACCATAACATTGGTTAGACAAGAAATGATTTTTGATCCATTCCCAAACTTGTTCCATTGCATTAAGTTCCGGTGCATAGGGCGGAAGCGGTATCAAAGTGATATTGCTTGGCACAGTTAGTTTTTTGGCTGTGTGCCAACCTGCATTATCCGTTAGTAAAGCTATATGTCGGTTGCCTTGAATACTGCGAGAAAGGTCTTCTAAGAATTTATTCATTGCCTGTGTATTTGCATATGGTAAAATTAATGCAAAAGCTTCTCCTGTATCATGGCAAGCAGCTCCATAAATATATGTTGAAATGAATTGCTGTTGCCGAACTTTACGGGGTCTAGTGCCACGCTTAGCCCATATACGAGTTAAGCTACCTTGTTGCCCAACTCGAGTTTCATCCTGAGACCATATATCAACTTTACATCTATCGATATTTTTTGATAATAATTCTGTTAGCATGTCTGGGAAGTTTTTTTATATGTATTTTGAGTCTCTTGATTTGACTTTGGATGCATTGAACGAGAAGTAATCCAGCTAAAACCAAGGCGGTGCATAGTATTGTAGACTGTTTTTAAAGTACATTTAGCACCATATTCCTCAAGTAACATGATATGTAGCTCCTTTCCAGTTATATACCCACCAGTTTTACTTTCACTGAGCGTATTGATTTTATCAAAAAGAGCAGACTCTTGTATAGTGTTAATCTTCCTAGGGGCACCGCTTCTTTGTGATTCAAATAATCCTTCAAAACCATGATTCCTAAATCTTCTGAGCCATGATTGCACAGTTTTCCAGTGTGACTTCACTATTTCAGATATGGCTTTAAAAGATTTGCCTAATTGAAGGTAATACATCGCCAATAAACGTATACGATTTCGACCATGCGGCTCATGTTTCATCATTTTTATAAAATCATGACCATGAAAACCTTGCGGTAATATTAACCTAGCCATTTGAGTACCTTTATCAGTTAAAAACCCATTTTACACCACTGCGTTAATTATTGCAATTGGTATTATAAGGATACAAGACACGTGCTTAATGATAATTTATCCGTAGGAGAGAAAATAATAGTACAAGATATACAAACTGTACCGTTAAAAGTGGTAAAAGATCAGGTAGACTTAGAGCATAAGTTTAATGATACGACTGATTCTACGATAATAAGAGTTGGAGAGAAAATAGGTGATAATACAGGTCTTGGAGATAAGGCTATTAAGGCTAAAAATATATATTTACCTAAATAATAAGTGCTACAAATTTTTTGAATTTTAATTTTTATTAAAGTGAAAGTGATGAACAAGATAATAACTGACATACTGAAATTTTTTGAAAAAGAAATAAACCTCCAAAAACTTATAGCTGATTTTTCTAATTATCGTAGGGAAAATGTTCAATATAATTTAAGTGCAAACAGGATGTCTAAACATATAAGAACCTCACAAAATACTTATAATCATCAGGATAATTTCATAAATTTTGGTGATAATAATACATCTTCTGTAGATCAGAGTATTTTTGATAATGGAGGATATTCTCCAGACTATTTTATTGATGTTAGATATAGCCACATGCCTCAAAATATTCATCATTCCAACAGTGTGATGAATTCTTGTGATAATAGCATACATTCTTCTAGTTCTTTTGGTAGCAACTCAATTTTTACCGATTACACAACAGATACGATCTATAGTCAGATGCCAAGTAATATTAGTAATATAAATAATAACAACTGAATGGGGATGAAGTAATTTTGCTAATGGATATACAAATTTTGTTAATTTTTCAGAAACTTGTTAAAAAATTGTATGATTTCGCTTAGTGCTACTTAAAAAATAAATATACTAAAAATATAGTAATAGGAAAAATAAATGAACCAAATAATAACGAATGACCATAATTTTTTGATAGAGGATATAAAACTTCTGATAACTCAAGCCAAGAACCGAGTAGCAAGAGTAGCAAACTCTGAGATGACTATGGTATATTGGCACATAGGTAAAAGAATTAAGGAAGAAATCTTAAAAGATCAAAGAGCAGAGTATGGTCACTCGATCGTACAAACACTAGCACAACATCTCTCAGCTGAGTATGGGAAAGGGTTTACTTACACTGGAATAACTAGGATGATTAAGTTTTATGATTCTTTTGAAAATCATCAAATTGTTGCGACAGTGTCGCAACAATTGAGCTGGAGTCATATAATAGGGTTATTGCCATTGAAAGAACAAAACCAAAGAGAATTTTACGCATATATGTGTATTCAAGATGGTTGGAGTGTACGGCAACTTCGCACTAACATCCATAGAATGATTTATGAAAGAAGCGAGTTATCCAAGAAATCTGAAAAACATAGTGGGCAAATCTTGTCATTATTAAAATCAAATAATGAATTAGTTCCAGAGTTAGTGTTAAAAGACCCATACATATTAGAATTTTTAAATTTGCCGGATGCCCCTTATGAAAGTGATCTAGAAAGTGCTATTTTGCAGCAAATTGAACAATTTATTTTAGAGCTTGGTACAGGGTTTTCATTTGTTGCACGTCAGAAACGAATGACCATAGATAATGAGCATTTTTACTTAGATTTACTTATGTATAACCGAAAACTCAAAAGGTTAGTGGCTATTGAACTCAAAACTGGCAAATTTAAGGCAGAATATAAAGGGCAAATGGAGCTTTATATAAATTGGCTTAAGAAGTATGAGACCTTCGAAGGAGAAAACCCACCAATTGGTATTATTCTTTGCACTGAAAAATCACATGCTCAAATTGAGCTTTTGGATGTATCAGCAAGTGGCATACATGTAGCAGAATATTGGACTGAATTGCCACCTATTAAGGTCTTTGAGAAAAAAATTCAGGAAATAGTCCTACAAGCAAAAAATCGATATGACCAAAAAGCAGTAGAAATAAAAAAGCATTAGTAAATATGAATATGAATGTTATTAATCAAGAGGAAATTTAAGTACATGCAGCAATTCGATGAAGGACATGCAGACTTGGAAATTGTGCAGCATTTTGCTGCACAATTTTCACAATAACCCTATGCAAATACAGAATCAGGGTAGTTTTACTCGTGGATCTCAACTCTATGCCCATAAATTCCGTATGTTTGGGCAAGGTACTAAGAATTCACTCATAGCTGGCTTAGTGTGTGCTATCGGTTGGTTGTTATGGCGTATGTATCAACATTTAAGCCTTGTCAGTGTGTATTATTTGGTGATTGAGCGTTATGTGCAACTAAAGTTAGCAATTGGCAGGCATTTTTATCCTCTATCTAAAATAGGCATTGAGTTTTATCATTTTGAAAAGAAAGATTTTGTCTATAGTTCGGCTAAGGAATACATTTATCATTTTTGGCATGTTATGCCGTATGGTTCTAGCATTACTAGTTTTTGGCATTGGTGTATTTACTCGGCTTTATTAGAGCTTTCTGCGGTATTTATCATAGGAGTATTGGTTACCACAATATTCTTTATTCAAAGAGGAAAACAGATAATTGGTGTTGCAAAAATAAGGGGTGGTGATTTAGTAGAGACAAAAGTTCTAGCTCGCATATTACGTAAGGTAAAGATGGCTTCCAACATAGTTATCTCAGGTCTACCTTTAGTCAAGGATAGTGAAACTCAGCACATATTACTAACTGGTACTACTGGCAGTGGTAAAACTAATACCAATTGCAATAATTAACGCAGTGGTGTAAAATGGGTTTTTAACTGATAAAGGTACTCAAATGGCTAGGTTAATATTACCGCAAGGTTTTCATGGTCATGATTTTATAAAAATGATGAAACATGAGCCGCATGGTCGAAATCGTATACGTTTATTGGCGATGTATTACCTTCAATTAGGCAAATCTTTTAAAGCCATATCTGAAATAGTGAAGTCACACTGGAAAACTGTGCAATCATGGCTCAGAAGATTTAGGAATCATGGTTTTGAAGGATTATTTGAATCACAAAGAAGCGGTGCCCCTAGGAAGATTAACACTATACAAGAGTCTGCTCTTTTTGATAAAATCAATACGCTCAGTGAAAGTAAAACTGGTGGGTATATAACTGGAAAGGAGCTACATATCATGTTACTTGAGGAATATGGTGCTAAATGTACTTTAAAAACAGTCTACAATACTATGCACCGCCTTGGTTTTAGCTGGATTACTTCTCGTTCAATGCATCCAAAGTCAAATCAAGAGACTCAAAATACATATAAAAAAACTTCCCAGACATGCTAACAGAATTATTACCAAAAAATATCGATAGATGTAAAGTTGATATATGGTCTCAGGATGAAACTCGAGTTGGGCAACAAGGTAGCTTAACTCGTATATGGGCTAAGCGTGGCACTAGACCCCGTAAAGTTCGGCAACAGCAATTCATTTCAACATATATTTATGGAGCTGCTTGCCATGATACAGGAGAAGCTTTTGCATTAATTTTACCATATGCAAATACACAGGCAATGAATAAATTCTTAGAAGACCTTTCTCGCAGTATTCAAGGCAACCGACATATAGCTTTACTAACGGATAATGCAGGTTGGCACACAGCCAAAAAACTAACTGTGCCAAGCAATATCACTTTGATACCGCTTCCGCCCTATGCACCGGAACTTAATGCAATGGAACAAGTTTGGGAATGGATCAAAAATCATTTCTTGTCTAACCAATGTTATGGTGTATATGAAGATATCGTCACTATGGCTTGTTACGCTTGGAATCAATTTGCTCATAATGTAGATTTAGTAAAATCAATTATGTATAGAGACTGGATAAATACACCGTGTTAATTATTGCAATTGGTATGATATAACTCAAGCGGGAAATCTTACTCAAGATGTTCAGAATACGACTGTGATAGCCGATAAAGGATACGATAGTAGTGCATTTGTAGAAAGTTTAGAAAATAAGGGGGGTGAGATTGTTATACCACCAAAATCTAACCGTAAAGTACAACGTGAATATGATAAACATACTTATAAGGAACGATATTTAATTGAGTGCTTATTTGGTAAAATCAAACATTTTAGGCGTATATTTTCTAGATTTGATAAGGCTTCAGCCACTTTCTTAGCTTTTCTAAAATTGGGTCTGTCAGATTTTTTGTGTAAGTATGATTTCTCCATTTGCCCAATTTTGTAAATTAGTATCACAAAGGATTGCAAATTGATTTAAAGCCATCGCCCAATTCTTAATAGGCATTGTCCATTTTTTAGAGGCATTTGTCAACGCCAAAAAGATTATTTTCTGAATTGATTTGTCATCTGGAAACACTCCTTTATTTTTAATAATTTTACGAATTTGACGGTTAGTGGATTCAATAGCATTAGTAGTGTAAATCGCTTTTCTAATGTCTTCCGGAAAGCTAAAAAATGGAGCTATGCCAGACCAATTTCGTTGCCATATGTCAAAAATAACTGGATATTTTTCATCCCATTTTTTGGCAAAATTTTGTAATTCTCTTAATCCCTCTGCTTCATTTATTGCAGAATAAACTGCCTTTAAATCAGCTGTTACCGATTTTAAATCTTTATATGATACGTATTTTACAGAGTTTCTTATCATATGAACAATACACAACTGCACTATCGTTTTTGGAAAAATGCTATTTATCGCCTCTGGAAAACCCTTAAGACCATCAACACATGCAACATATATTTGTTCAACTCCTCGATTCTTCAGTTCTGTTACTACCTGCATCCAAAATTTAGCACCTTCATTCTTGCCTATCCAAATTCCTAATAGCTCTTTCTTGCCCTCCATATTCACTCCAATAGCTAGATAAACTGCTTTATTTATTATTACATGATTATCTCTTGCCTTAACATGAATACAATCTAAGTACATTATAGGATATACACTATCAAGTGCTCTATTCTGCCATGCAGTAACTTCCTCTAAAATGCCATCAGTTACCTTTGATATTAACTCAATGATAGGTAAGCCACTAGTTTGACTAGTGAGACCATCAAGGCTTGGCCTTTAGATTTAGTATAAAATAAAAAGTTATCATATATAACTTCTTTGGCTTGACGGTCAAAGGAGAAAATATATGACAACATACGAAAGTTTAAATCATTCTAAATGGGATTGCAAATATCATATTGTGTTTATTCCAAAGTGTCGTAAAAAAGAATTGTACGGGAAGGTTAGAAAATATCTTGGGAACGTATTCCATGAGTTAGCTTTTCAACGTGGGAGAAAGATCATAGAGGGGCATATGGTACAAGATCATGTGCATATGCTCATCAAGATTCCTCCTAAATATTCTGTAGCTGAAGTAATAGGCTATATCAAGGGGAAAAGTGCTATAGCCGTTGCTAGGCAGTTTGGTGGACGAAAACGTAATTTTAATGGAGAAAAGTTGTGGGCTAGAGGTTATGCGGTCTCAACTGTAGGATTTGAAGAGAATCAGATCAAACACTACATTAAGAATCAAGAGCAACTTGATAGTTTAGGCTCTGACGAATCAGGAGAATTTTAATTAACAATGGCAGCCCTTTGGGCTGCTCATAACCGTCAAGCCCCTCGCTTTGCGAGGGCGTTCTGACTCAGATGATACTTTGGTGGCATATAGTTCTTCTAAGTGCCCTTGTATTTCTCGAATAGTCATTCCCCTAGCATATAAAGATATTACTTTATCATCAAATCCTTCAAATCTCCGTACTCCTTTTGGAATTAGTTGAGGTTCAAATTCTCCTTCCCGATCCCTTGGTACTTCTACTACCAATTTACGACCCTCAGGATCTATTAGAGTCTTTTCATAATTGCCATTACGTCTATTATCTGACTCCTTGGTATTCTTAGAATGCTTCTCATAACCTATATGAGATTCCATTTCTTTTTCTAAAATCTTATTTACTATCTGCTTTTTAATTTCCTGAAATATTCCTTCTTTGCCAAATATCTCAGATGGATCACTTTGTGATAGTATTTCTGATACTACTTTTTCTATAGTCGGATTTGATACTTTACTCTTATTCTTCATATTAGCCTCATGTAAGTTGTTTTAATTAATTTTATTCTTAACTATTTTTATAACTTACACAAACTTTCTGACACCCTCGAATTAGGGGATAAAAATTATAGTAGCAATGAATTGTCATCAATTGTTGGTATAGCTCCATATGCTCGTGATAGTGGTAATAAGCAAGGACGAAGATTTATTCGAGGAGGCAGGAAAATACCTAGAGATGCTTTATACATGGCAGTATTAGCTGGTAAGAATGGTTTCCAATATTTAAAAATTTTATATGATAGGCTTGTTAATAATTTTAAACCTAAGAAAGTTGCGATAGTTGCTTGTATGCGTAAGTTACTTGAAGTGTGCCATAAACTTATTCAACAAAAACGTGTTTTTGTTATTAAATAATATTTATCTATTTTTATAAAATTTAGATAAAAGATAATTGCTCTTACAGAATTCGTTTATGCTGAGGAATTTAAAGGCAACTTGAAACCTCGACCCGCAGAGTATGAGTATACTCAAATGTACGTGAGGAGCAGAATACCGGTAGCACGTACAAATTACCAATAGAAGTGGTATTATGCAAGAGAGGTCTATTTAAGAAACATTACTATGCTGGTGTACCTGAGCATTCATTATTAATCCAAAACCAATAAGCATTGATACCATCATTGTACCACCGTAAGATATAAAAGGTAAAGGCACACCTACCACTGGTAATAATCCCATTACCATAGCTATATTTATAAATACATGACTAAATAGGATTGATGTTATGCCTATTACCATCAGTTTACTAAATATAGCTCTACAATTCACAGCAATCATTAATGAAATTATTATAATTGCAGAATAAAGAATTAACAGAAACAAACTACCAACAAAACCAAATTCTTCAGCAAAAGTAGCAAAGATAAAATCGGTCTGATGCTCTGGTAAAAAATCTAGATGGCTTTGGCTACCTTTAGCTAGCCCCTTGCCCCACAACCCACCAGAACCAATAGCGATTTTTGATTGAATAATGTTATATCCAGCTCCAAGAGGATCTTTTTCAGGATCAAAAAAAACCATGATTCGTTTTCTTTGGTAATCATGCATCACTTGCCATATAACTGGTATGCAAGTAAGGACTATAATACCAATTATCACAAAATTTCTCACTCTAAAACCAGCAGCAAAAAAAATAATACTAGCAATAATGATATTAATCACTCCAGTACCTAGATCCGGTTCTTTTATTATCAGTATAACTGGTACTATCACACCTATTATAGGCAATAATATCCTGTAAAATCTAGCACAGTTCTCAATTTTTAGTTGATGAAAATACCTAGATAACATTAACACTAATGCTAGTTTTGTTGGTTCAGAAGGCTGCACACGGATAACTCCTAAATCTATCCAACGCTTTGCTCCCATAGAAATAGATCCAAAAAGCTCAACACTAACTAATAAGATAATAATAGCAATGTAAAATATATATGAAAACTTGAATATATATTTTATATCAATGGTTGCGATAATAATCACAACTGGTAAAAACAGGAGAAAATGCATCATCTGCTTATACGCCCAAGGGTGAATATTACTATCTGAAGCGGAATATAGTACAACAAAACCAATGCTACAAATCACACTAATAAGAATAATTAAAGTAATTGGTAGTTTTTTTAGTTTTTCAAAATAATTTCTTTGAATTGACATTCTAGGTAGATATCCATAAAAATTAGCTGTAAAATGACATTATTGATTACGATTAAAAAACATGAAATTATTATTACATAACACACTTACTCACAAGAAAGAAGTTTTCGTACCGCTAGATAGTAATTTAATAAAAATGTATGTTTGCGGTCCAACTGTCTACGATCATCCCCATATTGGTAACGCTAGGTCCGTAGTAGTATACGATATTTTATACCGCTCACTAAGCAAAATATTTGGTCAAAATCATATAAAATATGTGCGTAATATTACCGATGTTGATGATAAGATAATAAATAGAGCCAAAGAACTCAAAATAACGATTTCTGACTTAACAGTTAGAATCACCGAAGAATTTCATGCTAATATGCAATATCTAGGTTGCAAAACGCCAAATATCGAGCCAAAAGCCACCATGCATATTGATGACATGATTGTGATTATTCAAAAATTACTTGATCTAAATCATGCTTACATTGCAGATAACCATGTTTATTTTGATATTTCTACTGCCCCAAATTATACAAAATTATCAAATCGTAATCTTGATGAAATGCTAGAGGGAGTGCGTATTGAAAATAATCCATCAAAAAAGCAACCATATGATTTTGTATTATGGAAACCAGCCAGTAAAGATGAAGAAATATTGGCAAATTTTGATAGTCCTTGGGGAAGAGGTAGACCAGGCTGGCATATAGAATGTTCAGCGATGAGCTATAAATATCTCGGAGAAAATTTTGACATTCATGGTGGAGGGGCAGACTTAATTTTTCCTCATCATACTAATGAGATAGCACAAAGTACATGTGCTTTCCCGAACTCTCATTTTGCTAAATATTGGGTGCATAATGGATTTCTGACCTGCAATGGTGAGAAAATGAGTAAATCGCTCAATAATTTTATTACGGTAAAAGACTTAATAGACCAAAAAATCCCTGGTAGCGTAGTTAGATTACTGTTACTGAGTAGCCACTACCGTAAACCATTAGATTACAACAATAAAGCTCTAGAAGATGCTACAAAAACAATGAATTATTGGTATAGAGCGATAGAGAATTTGGACATTAACAAACTTAACGTGCAGAACATTCCAGAAGAATTTTTATCTCACTTATTCAATGATATGAATACACCTCTAGCCATTAGAATAATAAACGATTATGCTAAACTGCTCTTTACAAGTAACAAAGAAGATGATAAGTACTTATATGCCTCTTACTTACTTTCATGCAGCAATTTTATAGGTCTAATGACCCAACCAGCGAGTAAGTGGTTTTACTGTGAAATAAATGATGAACCAATTCTCCAACATATTGAGCAACGTAGGCAAGCCAAATTACAAAAAAATTGGTTATTAGCCGACCAAATTCGTCAAAATTTATCAAAAGATGGTATAATTCTAGAAGACAAACTAGATGGATCAACTAGTTGGAGAAAAGTTTAATTAAGAATATTACGTTCAACATAACCCTTGCAAATATGTTGATCAAATATATAATAAGCTTTGCTTATTAATATTAAAGCAAAATTCACACGTAAGAGCCTAGTTGTTAGTCCAATTTCTTTGGTATCAACTCTTGCGGAGGAGTACCTATAATATGTAGGTACATAACTAACATTTTAAGGAGATTTAATAATGTCTAAACTAAAAGCTGTTAATGTCAGAGATTTACTTGATGCTGGGGTGCATTTTGGTCATAAAACCTCACGTTGGAATCCAAAAATGGCATCTTACATTTATGGTGTAAGAGATGATATTCACGTAATTGACTTACAACAAACTGCTGCTCTAATGCAGGTAGCTTTGGGTGTAATTTATGAAACTGTCAAGAAAAACGGTAAAATATTATTTGTCAGTACTAAAGTTCAAGCCAGTGATATAGTAGCTGAGTATGCAGAGAAATGTGGGCAATATTACGTTAACCACAGATGGCTTGGTGGTATGTTAACTAATTGGGAGACAATTTCTGGCTCAATAAAAAAGCTAGATAATCTTGAGAAAATTTTGGGGAATGAAGAGGAATATTCCGGTTATACTAAGAAAGAAATACTGGAAATGACCCGTAAAAAGGATAAATTACTTAAATCCTTAGGGGGTATTAGACATATTGGGACAAGACCCAATTTGCTTGTGGTAATTGATACTAATAAGGAGCATTTAGCAATCCAAGAAGCAGTAAAGTTAGGTATTCCAATAATTGCTATTGTTGACACTAATTCCAATCCAGATAATATAGACCACCCTGTTCCCGGTAATGATGATGCAATAAGATCTATAAGACTCTATTGCACCTTGTTTGCTGATGCCGTACTTGCCGGTATAGAAGAGGCTCTAGCTGCATCTGGTGTTGATTTAGGAAGCATAGCTACTCATGAAGAAAAAGGTACAAATATAAAAGGTGTTACTAAGTTAAAATCAACCAAGAAATTTTCTAAAACTCTAGATCTAAATAATCAAGAAGCACTAGAGTCAGAGTTTGAGACAGCTTTAGAGCTTGCAGAAGTTGCTGCAACAACAAAATAACTAGTACTTATGGGAGTATTAACTTAATTAAGTAGCCTCGATGTTATTCCTGTTAGGGTTGATGCTATCCCTGATTCCCCTTCGATGTCATTCCTACTTCAGTGCGGAATCTAAAGAAACAGACAGGAATGGTGCTTTAGACATTTTATATCCCAGTCTAGGCTGGGATGACATTGAAGGTGTAGGGATGCTAGGTCGCAGGAACACCAATTCTTGAAGTTATACTTGAGTATACTACTCCTCAATCCAATAAAAATAACTATAAACCTTAAATAAGGAGAGTAAAATGATAAATGCTGGACTTGTAAAACAATTAAGAGAGAAAACTGCTGCAGGAATGATGGACTGCAAGAAGGCCTTGCTTGAAGCAAAGGGAGATTTTGAAGCAGCTATTGATTGGTTAAGAAAAAAAGGATTATCAGCTGCAGCAAAAAAAGCAGATAGAATTGCTGCTGAAGGACTAACAGCAATAAGCATTAAAGATAATGTTGGGGCTATTATAGAAGTAAATTCGGAAACAGATTTTGTTGCAAGAAACGATAAGTTTCAGCAATTGGTTAGGAATATTGCTGAACTAGCTTTGAAACAAGATAATTTACCATCACTAAAATTAGCGAAAACATCAACAGGTAGATCCGTTGAAGAAGAAATATTAGACAATATTGCTACAATTGGTGAAAATTTAAATCTACGTCGTATTGATGTTTTACGGGTATCAGAAGGTGTAGTTGCATCTTATGTACATAATACTGTTGCTGATGGTCTAGGTAAGATTTCTGTCATTGTTGGTTTACAATCAACTACTAAAGATAAAGCTAAGCTTCTAGAATTAGGACAGAAAATTGCTACCCATATAGCGGCAAGTAATCCTTATAGTCTTGATGCATCAAGTTTGGATCAAACATTAATTGAACGTGAAAGAAATATATTTTTTGAACAGTCAAAAGCTTCCGGTAAACCGGACAATATCATTGAAAAAATGGTTGAAGGTAGAATACGTAAGTTCCTAGCAGAAGTTGTTCTGCTTGAACAAAACTTTTTATTTGATGATAAATTAACAGTTTCTGAAGTTATGGATAACGCTGCAAAAGAATTAGGAACTTCGATTAAAATTACACAATTTATAAGATATGAACTAGGTGCAGGCATAAAGCAAGAAGATAAAAATTTTGCGGACGAAGTTGCAGCTGTCATGCAAAGTTAGGAAAAACTGATTATATTTGAGAAAATAATGATTTGGTCAGCAAAAGACTTAACTAGTGCGTTGAATATTGAAGTACATCCTGATATTCAGGGGAGGCAGATTCAGTTTAATTCCAATTCCGTTACAAACGGCGATCTGTTCATTGCTCTGCAAGGTAATAATGATGGACATAATTATGCCTTACATGCTCTGCAGCGAGGGGCAAATGCAGTAATTATTAGTAAGGAAATAAAAGGATTATCTGATAATAAAGTAATTATGGTCTCTGATACCTTAACTGCTCTACACCACATGGCTGAGTATAAACGTAAAAAATCTAAAGCAAGGTTTATTGGTGTTACCGGTAGTATTGGTAAAACGGGTACTAAGGAAGCAATCAAAACTATATTAAGTTATTTTGGACCTACTTTTGCTAGCAGAGGAAATTTTAACAACCACCTTGGCGTGCCTATAAATCTTGCTTCGATGCCTGATGATATAGAATATGCTGTTTTTGAAATGGGTATGAATCATTCAGGAGAAATAAGAGAGCTGACAAAAATGGTACGACCTAACATATCAGTAATCACCACAATAGCGGAAGCCCATCTTGAATTTTTTGAATCTATGCTTAGTTTGGTTGATACCAAATGTGAAATTTTTGAAGGAATGCCAAAAAATGGCATAGCTGTTGTAAATTCAGACCATCAATATTATGACAGAATTTTACAGAATCTTAAACAATTATCGATTAATAATATATATAGTTTTGGTAAATCTGAAGGCACAGATTCTAGATTAACATCATATGAGCATATTGGACAAGAAGTACGTCTACATTATTCTATCTGTAACACTAAAATAGATACTAAAATTCCTTTTGTACCGGAACATTATGCTAGAAATTATACTGCCGCTCTTCAGGTAGCAGCAATACTGAACTTAGATATTAATGCTACAGCAACACAATTAAGCAAAATATCATTAACTGAAGGACGTGGTAAATTAGTCAACGCTAAATATAATGATCAGAACTATCAAATCATCTGTGATTATTATAATGCTAATCCAGCATCAGTAAAAGCTGCTTTATTATATCTAAAACAGCTTAGTGGACAGAAAAAAGTTGCTATACTAGGTGATATGCTAGAATTGGGAGAAAATTCCATAAAATTCCATAAAGACTTAATACCAGCAATTATTGACTCCGGTACTAAGAGGGTTTTTTTAGTAGGTAATCTTACCAAACATATATACGACTCTTTGCCAAATGACATAGAAAAAATGCATTTTGATAATGTTGATTTGTTGATAGAAAACTTAAATGAATTACTTAAAGGCGATGAATTACTCTTACTAAAAGGATCTAACAGTATCCAACTTAGTAAAATTATACAATCTTTTGAATTGCTACAATGATATACAACCTTCTTGCCCCCTATATACATAAATTACATATAGCAAATTTATTCCACTATGTTACTTTTCGTATTGGACTTGCCATATTATTTAGTTTGACCCTTTCTTTTTTAATAGGACCTAGATTAATTAGATTTTTACAAAATTTACAAAAATATGGTCAACCAATTCGTGACGACGGACCAGAAACGCACAAAGCAAAAGTAGGAACACCAACTATGGGGGGGATAATGATTCTCTTCACCGTTTGTCTTTCCACTCTATTATTCTCTGACCTTACTAATAAATATATATGGATAGTGTTATTTGTCTTTGTTGCTTTTGGTGTACTTGGTTTTATGGATGATTATGCTAAAGTAACAAAAAACCACCATAAAGGCGTTAGCGGAAAGAAGAAATTATTATTTCAGTTCACTATTTGTCTAATTGCCTGTTTACTATTAAGAGACTCCAATAGTCAGGGAAACAATCTGCTCACTATTCCATTTTTTAAAAATTTATTGATTGATTTAGGTTTGTTTTATATACCATTTAGCATGTTTGTGATAGTTGGTGCATCAAATGCGGTAAATCTAACAGATGGTCTTGATGGTCTTGCCATAGTACCTATTGCTATTACTGCAGGTTCTTTTACCTTAATTATTTACCTGGTCGGTAATAGTTTCTATGCAAATTATCTACAAATTATGTATATACCAAATATTTCTGAATTAACTATCTTTTGTGCTTCAATTGTTGGTGCTAGCCTAGGATTCTTATGGTTTAATGCCCAGCCAGCAGAAATTTTTATGGGAGATACTGGAAGCCTAAGTCTAGGTGGCGTTCTTGGTGTTATTAGCGTTATAACCAAACATGAAATTGTACTAGCAATTATTGGCGGATTATTTGTTATTGAAACTTTATCAGTAATTATTCAAGTATATTATTTTAAAGCTACTAATGGTAAAAGAATTTTCAAAATGGCCCCGCTGCACCATCATTTTGAGAAACATGGCTGGCCGGAATCAAAAGTTGTGATACGTTTTTGGATTATAGCCATAATATTTGCTCTAATTGGTTTATCCTCGCTAAAACTGCGGTAAAAAAGCTATAGTCAATTCAGGAAGATTGGGTAGCAGGAGCGATCGAAGACGGCACTACCTACTTCTTATCAATTGACTATATATATTATACCATTTCCGAAAACTAATTATCACGTCGTCGTACTTCATGATCTCCGCTCCGGTGCTTGACACTCGTACTCCGAGTAGCAATTTAGTTTTGGGAAATGGTATTATTATTGCTGATTATGACATGCACAATTATTGATTGTAATTTTAAATTATTTTACAGTCTACGATTAAATTATTGTTGATTATTTAATTATTTGCTATATAGTTGATTTAAGACAAAAAAATAGCTTTATGAAAACTACCTTACCTAGCCGATCACTAGTTATTAAAGAAAAACTAGACAATATTGTCTAAGAAATTCTAGACGTAGGCAAATCAAAAATAGCGATGATTATTTTATTTGGTTCTTATGCTAGAGGCGATTGGGTACAAGACATATATCAGCAAGAGCATATTACCTACAGCTATCAAAGTGATTTTGATCTTTTGTTGATTTTAAAGAAAGGCAAATATGCAGGTCATCAAGCTAGAGAATTACAATATACGATAGAAAAAAGGCTCGATAAAAAATTCCCAATTACTATAGATACCATGATAAAAAGGCAGTCAGTTACCCTGATATTTGAGGCTATTAAGCGGGTAAATAGCCAATTGGAAAAAGGTCAGTATTTCTTTTGTGATATCAAGAAAGAAGGAGTTCTTTTATATGATAGTGGTGAATTTATATTATCTGAAGCCAAAAAATTACCATGGTCGGAACGAAGACCACTAGCTAAGGAAGAATATGAATATTGGTTTGGAAGAGGTAAAGGATTTCTTATTGGCGTAAATGCTTATCTTGAAAATAATGAAAATGCTTTATCAGCCTTTTCACTTCATCAAGCTACCGAGAGCTTTTATAATGCTGTTCTGCTAGTTTCTACTGGTTATAAACCAAAGTTACATGATATACTGGAACTTAACAAGCAGGCTAGAATTTATCATTATGACCTCTACAAGATATTTCCACTTGAGACCCTTGAACAAGAAGAGTGCTTTAAGTTACTCCTAAATGCTTATGTTGGTGCAAGATATGCTAAACACTATAAAATTAGTAAAGAACAATTACTTTATCTTATCAACCGGGTAGAAGAATTAAAGACAGTTACTGAAAGAATCTGTTTAGAAAGAATTAATAATACAGAAGTAACGTAATTGTATATACTCACATGATTTGGAAAATTGGAAATGATACTTACAAGACCAAGAATGATAACATTCCCCACGGGGAATGCTATCTAGGTTTTTTACTAATCAGGAATAGGAGTTTATGGATAAGAATTTAAAACAAACTAGTTTTTTATTTGGTAGTAATGCTGTTTTTATAGAAGAGCTATATCAGCTATATTTATCAGATCATAAAGCAGTTGATGAAAGCTGGCAAAACTATTTCCAAAATATTGAGAATAATAATAGTTACCAAGTTAATAAAACCATTGCTCATGTTATTACTTCACCTCAAGAAAAACCTCTGCCGTATGTTACGGAATTTTCTGCTGCAACTAACAAGCTCAGAGCAAAAGCAATGATTGCCAGCTACCGTAATTATGGACATTATTTAGTCAAGCTAGATCCCTTGAATCTTGAAGTTCTTAAGACTAAAAATGAGTTGAGACTTAATATAGAAGATTTTGGTTTTACCACAGATCAGTTGAATAATATTATAGAAATTGATGATGAATTTTTTGGAATAAAAGCATGTTCACTTAAGGAATTAGTTAATTTACTTGATCAAACTTATACTAAAGATATTGCCGTAGAACTTGCTCATGTGACCAATGAAGATGAGAAAATTTGGTTTTTTGAGCAGATAGAAAATAACCAGAGTCTATTAGAATTAGAACAAGACAAGAAGAATATATTACAAGACTTAGTAGAAATTGAAGGATTTGAACAATATCTACATACCAAATTTCCTGGAGCAAAACGCTTCTCAGTGGAAGGTGGAGAGGCAAGTGTAGTGGCTATAGATAAAGCTATAGATATGTCTATTATCCATGGAATAGAAGATGTAGTAATAGGTATGGCTCACCGAGGAAGACTTAGCACACTAGCTAAGGTAATGACTAAACCTTATAAAGCTATTTTATCTGGATTTATAACAGGTAGTATATTGCCAACCGATTTAGGTGTTTCAGGTGATGTGAAGTATCATATTGGCTATTCATCAGATCAGATAAGAGAGGGGGTTAAGGTACATCTTTCTATGGCAGATAATCCATCGCATTTAGAAGCGGTGAATCCGGTAGTAGCTGGTAAAGTACGAGCAAAACAGGATAGCATCCAAGATACTAATCGTAAGAAAGTAATGGGTATTTTGGTTCATGGTGATAGTGCTTTTTGTGGTCAGGGTGTAGTAGCTGAGAGTTTATTTATGTCGGATCTAAAGCCTTATAATGTTGGCGGGATTATTCACTTTGTCATTAATAATCAGCTTGGATTTACAGCGAATAGTTATGACACTAGACCAGGTAGATATTCTACTGAATTTGCTAAGATAATTAATAGTCCAATACTACATGTAAATGGTGATGATATTGAATCAGTGATCAAGGCTACCAATATTGCAGTGAATTATCGGTATAAATTTGCTAGAGACATAGTAGTTGAGATCATTTGTTATCGTAAATATGGTCATAATGAAGGTGATGAACCTATGTATACTCAAGCTGTTATGTATAATGTAATAAAAAATAAGCAATCCCCGGCAACTATTTTTGCAAATAACCTAATAGCAGGCGGAATAATTGACCAAAATTATTTTCCTGCATTGAAAGAACAATTTAAACTGAAATTAGATCAAGAATATGAACAAGCCAAAAATTATCAACCGCAAGCTCAGTTTTTAGAAGGTTTATGGTCTAGTTATACTAGATCAAATGCTCAAATGCTCTCTACTGGTGTTAACAAAAATACCTTAAAAGAACTTGGTATAAAGCTTTGTCAGATACCAAAAGATTTTCCTTTAAATCCCAAACTTGCAAAATTATTTGAATTAAGAGAAAATACCTTAAAGCAAGATAGACCTATTGATTGGGCAACTGCAGAACAGTTAGCCTTTGCTAGTTTATTAAATTCAGGCACTAGAATACGTTTTACTGGTCAAGATTGTGGGCGTGGCACTTTCTCTCACCGTCATTCAGTGTTACATAGTCAGGTGGATGATAGAACTTATACACCATTAAATAATTTATCGCAAAACCAAGAAAATTTTGAAATTGCTGACAGTAATTTATCTGAATATGCAGTTTTAGGTTTTGAGTATGGTTATTCATTAGTTAATCCAAAAGATTTAGTAATTTGGGAAGCTCAATTTGGCGATTTTTCTAACGGAGCTCAAATAATTTTCGACCAATTCATTTCCAGTAGTGAAAGCAAATGGCTTAGGATGAGCGGTATAGTAGTACTACTACCACATGGACTTGAAGGACAAGGTCCAGAGCATAGCTCTGCAAGACTCGAGAGGTTCTTGCAGCTTGCTGCTGAAAATAATATGCAAGTTACATATCCTACGACGCCATCTTCATTTTTTCATTTATTACGTCGTCAAATATACAGTAATATTCGTAAACCACTAATAGTAATGTCACCAAAATCTTTATTAAGACATAAAATGGTTGTATCACCTCTCTCCCAGCTTGATAAGAATACGAGCTTTATACCTGTACTAGACGAAATTAATGATGCTATAAATGCCAAGGAAGTGAAACGAATTATATTATGTAGTGGTAAAGTCTACTATGATTTATTAGAAAAAAGAGAAGAAAAGAATATTTTAGATATTGTGATTATTAGACTTGAACAGTTATATCCGTTTGAAACGGATTTTATCGTTAAAATATTAGGTAAATATAATAAAGCTAAAGAGTTTATTTGGTGTCAAGAAGAACCCAAAAATATGGGGGCATGGAATTTTGTTAAAGATCACTTAAATGATATCCTAAAAAATGCATCAATTAATAATCAATTTGTATATGTTGGTAGGAATGAGTCTGCTTCACCAGCAGTTGGCTCACCGATCATACATAATGAGCAACAGAAAAAATTGCTTGAAGAAGCCTTGATAATTAAGGGATAGAGTTAAGTTAGAAACGTTAGCATAATTATTTAGTTATACAAATCTAATGCACCTAAAGCCAAGATTAAACCAACGTAATTATTATTTTTAAACCTAGTAAGACAATTTTGTGGGTCTGAGATTTCTAGTGTTACTACCTGCCAAGTTAGCATTATATAAGCACAGAGAATAACTATATAGTTAGGTCGATGGGTTGCTATAATGTTAGCAAGTATGAATAGTAATATGAAGATGGTATAGTAAACATATAAATGTAATTTATAATTTCTCTTTTCTAAAAAAAGTGGCATTGACTTGATCTTAATCTTCTTATCGTCCTTTATATCCATAAAACCATAAATAGTGTCATAACCAATAATCCAAAAACAGCAGGCAATATACATTATAATAGCTTCTAGTGATATTTTATCAATTACCGCACTATTACCAATTAAAACTCCATTAAATGTTAGTCCTAGAAATACTTGCGGGAAGTTTGTCATTCTTTTCATTAGCGGATATAAAACAATCATGATAAAGCTAAGAAACCCTAGGCAAATCGCTGTTTTATTTAATGATAATAAAATTATCAAGGAACAGACTGATAATATAGTTAGCAAAATCATCGCTTCATTTACATTTAATGATCCATTAGCTAGTGGTCTATCCTTTGTTCTTAAAACATGCTTATCAAAATCTTTATCAAAAATATCGTTAAGAATGCAACCAGCTCCCCTAGTAATGATACTTCCGATAAAAAATAATGATAATAATTTTACTAAATTATAAATTGCAATATTGGTAAGAAGTAGCCCAAAGCATGTTGAGAAAAATAGTAACAGATAGCCAGTAGGATTGTACAGCCTCATTAAACTAAGACTTAGGAAAAATTTATTTGGCATCACTATTAATTATAATATATCTTGGTTAAAAAAATGAGCAATACCACAAAAATAATGATAATAGCTATTAGTGGAACATAAAAATCTGCTATATTCACAAATATAACCGAATTTGGCATAACTCGTTATAGCTAACCCGATTAGTATTAGACTTGCTGCATAAATCAAAGATAGTTGAGGGATTTTTAGGAGAAACGAAGCCGAGCACCGCAGCGTACACAGACGTACGTGAGGAGCGGAGGCGAGTTTCGACGACAAAATCACCAACTAGATTGACTTATGCAGTAAGTCTATTATACCAAACTCACAAACGTCTATTAGCGAGAAGCCACTTTAGTGGCAACGAAGCAATCAATGATGAGATATGGGTTGCTTCGTCGACCTTTGGTCTCCTCGTAATGACGGCGTAATACTAAGTTAGCTATATATCGAATTCAGGTTAGTTAGCAACACTCCCTATATAATTAGGATATTATTATGATAGCATTTCCAAAAGATTATAGCTTTAGTGAAAGCGAAAGAAAATGGCAAAAATTTTGGCAAGAACAAAAAATTTATCTTTGGGATAAAAATGAAACAAGACAAAATAGTTTTGTAGTAGATACTCCGCCACCAACAGTCTCAGGACAACTGCATATAGGACATGTTTATAGTTATACCCAGGCGGATTTTATTGTCCGTTTTAAACGGATGTTAGGTAAAAATATTTTTTATCCAATCGGTTTTGATGATAATGGTTTGCCTACCGAACGTTTAGTTGAAAAACAAAAGCAGCTAAAAGCAGCTAGTATGGCAAGAGAGCAATTTATTGAAATATGTAAAGAAGTCGTTATTTCTGAGGAAGAAAAGTTTCGTTCATTATTTAATCAAATGGCTTTATCGGTTGATTGGACCTTAGAGTATCAAACAATTAATCCGTTATCACGAAAAATATCACAAATGTCATTTTTAGACTTAGTCGATAAAGGAGAAATTTACCGCAATAATCAACCAATATTGTGGGATACAGTTGATCAAACGGCTTTGGCTCAGGCTGATATCGAAGATCAAGAAAAAACCTCAATGATGAATGACATAATTTTCCAGACCAATAAGGGTGAGAAGATTATTATTGCTACCACTAGACCAGAATTGTTAGCAGCGTGCGTTGCGGTATTTTATAACCCAAATGATGATAGATACAAACATTTGCAAGGGCAATTTGCCATAACACCGCTATTTGATGTTAAAGTACCTATTTTAGCAGATGATTTAGTGCAAATAGATAAAGGAACTGGGCTTGTTATGTGCTGTACTTTTGGTGACGTAACCGACATAACTTGGTGGAGAACGCATAATTTACCTATGAAGATTATTATAGATAAAAAAGGTACGATAGATTTCCCAGCCGAATTATCAAATTCATCTTCTTATAATCAGATAAATGGCCTAAAAATAAAAGATGCTAGAAGTAAAATTATTGAAATCTTAAAAGAGAAAAATTTATTAATTAAACAAGTAGAAATTACTCAAACAGTAAAATGTGCTGAACGTTCAGGGGCGCCACTAGAAATACTTACAACACCTCAATGGTTTGTTCGTACGATAAAACATAAAGACATTTTAATGCAACGAGCAAATGAGATTAATTGGTATCCCCAAAATATGAAAATTAGGCTTGAGAATTGGATAAATAGCCTATCATGGGATTGGTGTATAAGTCGTCAACGCTATTTTGGCGTGCCATTCCCTGTTTGGTATTCTAAAAGAATTGGTGAAGTAGGCAAAGCTATATTTCCAGATATAACCCAACTACCGGTAGACCCAACCCAAGATTTACCAATTGGCTATTCGCGAGAAGAGGTAGAGCCAGATTATGACGTTATGGATACTTGGGCTACTAGTGCCATCTCGCCGCAATTAAGTAGTCACGGTATATCTGAAAAGTTTAATATAGATGCTGAGCGTCACCATAAATTATTTCCAGCTGATTTACGTCCGCAAGCTCATGAAATTATTAGGACATGGGCTTTTTACACAATACTTAAAGCTCAATTGCATGAAAATACCCTGCCTTGGAAAAATATCATGATTAGTGGATGGTGTCTTGCATTCGATCGTAGCAAAATGTCAAAATCTAAAGGGAATATTATTGTACCACAAAAATTGCTAGAGCAATATGGTGCTGATGTAATGCGTTATTGGACTTCTAAATCTAGACTTGGGGCAGACACTGTTTACTCTGAAGACGTAATGAAAAATGGCAAGAGGCTTGTTAATAAATTATGGAACGCTGCTAAATTTGCTGCTATTCACTTCGATAAATTAGACTCACTAGATAAAAATGCTGAAATATCTGATATAGAAAGCAAGATTTGTCATAAGTTTGACCAGTGGTTAATAGTTAAACTAGTTGAGTTAGTAAGCAAAATTGAATCAGATATGCAAAGTTATGAGTATGCCAATGCTGTGGATTTGATAGAAAAGTTTTTTTGGTCAGTATTTTGTGATAATTACCTCGAGATAACTAAAACCCGAGCTTATAATATGGATGGTTCAGATAATAAAGGGCAGTATAGTGCCATAATAACCTTATATCATTCTATAAAAATCTTGCTTAAATTATTAGCTCCTTTCCTTCCACATATAACAGAAGAAATTTGGCAAATTTTGTATAGTACAAAATCTATACATACAAGGGGCAACTGGCCTCAAATCAAAAATTTATCTTTTCCGGTAGAACAAACTCAGCCTGATAGACTTGTTAGAATACTAGACTTGGTTAGAAAAGCTAAAGCAGAAAAGAATTTGTCAGTCAAAGCTGATATTAAGCTACTAGAAATTATAGGAGAAAAACTTTCTGATGAGTTAATAATAGATCTCAAAAACGTTACGTCTGCTCGTACCATAGAATTTGTTGAGCAATTTTCATCAACAAATCAAGTATTAAAGAATGGCGATGTTGTAATTAATGTAATATATACTCAAATGCTTTGAAAAATTAATAAATCAATGTCTAAGTTTTTAGAGTTTAACATAAATAAAATTAGTATAGTTAGCTTTTAGTGAGATTAAACAAAATGACTACCGTTATCTACCTAATAGGTAAACCAGGGACTGGCAAGTATACTATAGCAAAGGAAATAGCAAAAGCTGGCTACAGCATATGTGACAACCAGCATATCAATAATCCTATTTTCTCACTTCTAAATTATGATGGGTTGACTCCTATTCCAGAATTTGCTTGGGATACAATTAAACATATACGAGATGGTATTTTTAATTTTCTAAGCCAAGAAACTTATAATAACTATGTTCTTACTAATTGTCTCTATGAGATTGATGGTGATCATAAGATTTTTAATCAAGTACAACAGCTAGCATCGAGCCGTAAATCAACATTTATTCCTGTAAAATTATTGATTTCAGAAGAAGAAAATATTATGAGAATTCAACAACTAGATAGGCTGCTTCGTTACAAATCAATCGATATACAAGATGTTTATCCAAAATATCCTTTGATTCAAATTTCTCATCCTAATTTATTTGAGCTTGATGTTACACTCCTTCCTGCTAGTGAGGCTGCAAAGAAAATTTTGCAGCATGTTAGGTTATATACTCAAATGCTTTGAAAAATTGATAAATCAATTTACAAATTTGCTGTGTAATATTTTAGGGTTTCCTATGATACTATATAATTTATTTTTTACCTTTATTTATTATGATACAAAATTTTATTTGTTACAATATAAATTGTATGATAACCTAAATATTAGGAAACTTTAAAAGGTTACGGCGGCATAGTTTATGACTACAAATCAAACAGGACAAAATAAAGTTCTTTGCCTTTCAGGTGGTGGGGTAAAAGGAATAGCTGAGTTAGTTGTACTAGCGAAAATAGAAGAAATAACCCAGCAACCTATATCTAAATTATTTAATATTATTTCTGGCACTAGTGTTGGTGGGTTAATTGCAGCCTTATTGACAATTCCTAAAGAAGAAGGATCAACAGAACCTCGTTATTCAGCTAAAGAAGTTTTGGAATTATTTGAAAATACTGCTCCTGAAATCTTTCCTCAAAGCTGGTTTAACTGGGGAATAATAAAACACAAATATAGTCAAGAACCTTTGAAGAAAATGCTAGAAAAGCATTTAGGGGATAATAGATTAGATGATAGTCTATGCCGTCTTATTATACCAGTTGCTGATTTGAATGAAGGAAAGAATAGTATGAAGATCTTTGACAGTCATGATAAACATAGTCCACATGTTAGAATAAAGGATGTGCTTCTTGCAACTACAGCAGCCCCAACCTATTTTAAAGCTGTTATTAATGAAGAAGCTGTAAGAGATTATGATTATGCTGCGGGTAAGCCTTATGCTTTTGCCGATGGTGGTCTTGGTGCTAATCGTCCAGCTGCTACAGTGCTACAAGTGCTTAAAGAAGGGCTTAGTTATCATGAACAAGCAGACATTATGGAACGCACTATGATTTGTTCTATCAATTTTGGAAAAGGTGAGCAAACAAAAGCCCAAATACCATCACCTAATTTTGATGGAGCATTAGGGTGGTTAATTAATGGCTTAATTGATACACTTATGAAAAATGACGAAGAAGCTGATGTAAATGAGGTTAGGTTAGATCTAACAGGTAAAGGACAAAATACAGAGATATGGCTTCCTATTCCAAAAGAATGTAGCAAATTAGACAATTCTAGCCAAAATAATATAGCAAAGTTAAAAATAGTTGCTGAGCAATATTTGGAAAATAATTCCAAGTTAGTACAAGATCTGTGTGATAGGTTAAAAGCTGATTGGAAAGATAATCTTGAGCAATCTGAAATCTCAAATGCACTGGTAAGTTCTGAGGTTAATGATGAAGGGTATGAAAGTGATAGCAACTCAGACTATTCTGATATAGTGGTGGCTACTGCAGAACCTGAAGTCTTAAATGCAATGGTAAGTAGTGAATTAGAATCTAGCAATACTGTAGTGACTAATGAAAAAATAGATACTACTGTAATTAGTGAGAAATTTACAACAACACTTCAGTGGATTAAAGAGTTATATGCAAAGGATTCCAAATGTGCATTAGAATATTTAGAATATGTTAATAATGTATCTCCTGAAGAGTTAGATCTTACTACAATTGCATCACTACCTGAAGAAGTACAGAAAACCGTTCAATGGATTGTAGGGTTAGATACAGAGAGTCGTTCAGAGCTATTAGAAAATATTAAGTCATTAATAATTAGTACCTCTCATGATTATAAGTATAATATTTCTTGTGTTCAAGAAGTGACTAAACTTGAGGGACAGGATACACTATACGAGCATGCTGACGACTTAGTTGACTGTTATTAGAAAGTAAAAAATGCATTACTTTGCCAGTCGACCGACTTTTAAATTTCTCTGATTGCAGACTTTAAGCTTTTGTTGTATGTTACATAAAAAACTCTAAAGAATAATGGCAATATCTATTAAAGAACTTGAAGAAATTATACGTTATAGTTTTCCAAATGCCAAAATAAAAATTGTTGATTTAGCTGAAGATCAGGATCATTATTCCTTAGAAATACAAGATGATGCTTTTCTTGGAATTAGTCTAATTAATCAGCACAAGATGGTAAAAAAAGCTTTAGCAGAAATACTGAATAATAATAAATTACATGCTATCACCATAAAAACTACCAGTTCTCCATTAAATATAGTCAAATAATCATACACCTGCATTCCCAACATTAGGGTAGTTATTGTTCTATACTACTATCATAAGCAAAAGTTAGTGTTACAGTTGTACCTATACCTATTTTACTTTGTAGATCAAATTTACCTCTCATTAGTTCAACCAACTTTCGAGTGAGTGGTAAACCAAGACCAGTCCCTTGATATTTTCTGCCAACGGCACTATCAATTTGACCAAATGTTGAGAGTACTTTTGGAATATCTTTCTCATCAATTCCTATACCAGTATCTATAACTTGCACATAAACTAGTCCTTGAGATTCATTTTTTTCAGCATGAATTGTTATAGAACCTAATGCGTTGGTGAATTTTATAGAATTAGATAAAAGGTTAAAAAATACTTGTTTAAGCCTTTTGGGATCTGCTTTTATAATAATATGATCTTTTGGTAGTTTTTCAATTAATGCTACATTCGCTTGGTCAGCTCTTGGTTTCATTATCCTTATAGTAGAAGTAATTAATTTATTTAGGTCTAACTCTACAAAATCAACTAATAGCTTGTCAGCAGATGCTTTTGACAAGTCTAATATATCGGTTATTATACCTAGTAAATGCTTGCCTGCGTTATGAATATCTTTTACATAAACATCATGTTCCTTATTGTAAGGTGTAGACATCATAATTTCTGAAAAACCTATAATAGCATTTAGAGGGGTACGCAGCTCATGACTAACATTGGCAAAAAATTTAGTATGAGCAGAACTTTCATTTCTAACCTTAGTTACTGCTTCCTCTAATGCTTTATTAGCCTCAAATTGCCGGTCTATAATTTTTTGTGCATAATTTGTGTTGCTCATAACTATAACTAAAAATATTACCAAAATGATAACAAAAGTTAATAATACTTTTCTTTCAAGCTCTATAATACTTGCCCATAAACTAGTAATATTGGTATGTATCTCTAATACACCATCAACAGGATAGTTCAATGGATCACGGTTTATTATTGGGATATAACTTGTTATACAAGATGCTTTCTTTACCTCCCCTGATATATGTAACATGGCTCTAGGAATTAATAGATGAGTTGTTATCCCTTTAAAAGCTTTGTTAAAGGCTTGTTCTATACTCAATTCTTTTAAAAAATATCTATCAATTTTGGTAAGAATTTTTTGATACAGAGTATCTTCAGGAAAATTCATGTGACTTGTTACTTGAATTGGCGAACTAGTTATAATTTTATTACCTTGTAGATCATATAAAGAAATATAGGCATTAAGATTAACAAAAATATCAACTGAAGTAGTTGCAAACCTAATAAAATCTGTATCTTGTAATAAATTTATATAACCAAATTCATGTATCTTATCTACAGCAGTTCTATTCCTATCCCAAACATTTTTTGTATAAACATCAGCTATTTTAATATTTGTTTCTCCGACTTGCTTTAAAATCATTTCTTCAATAATGAAGTAACGATAGTAAATCATATTTACAATAATGTTTATAAATAAGCCAATGGATGACAGTCTAACAATATATTTATTTTGAATCATTAGGTTTGCACATATATTACTTACACATATAGACACAGGACAATATTAAAGTCATAACTAATAGCTGATATTTCCTTTGTAACCTTATCATTCCTAATCACACGAATTCTCATAGGCGTCAACTTAAGAATCTAGCATGTCATTGCGAGGAGACCATAAGGTCGACGAAGCAATCTATATGACAAGTTTCATGGATTGCCACGCTCACGTACGTTCGCTCGCTAATAGACGGTTTAAGCCTTACAACAACGCTTCGCTAATAGATGATTTTTTAACTTTCAACAGTTATGCCCAATTACCCTACCCATTGTATACTACTCGTAAATGAAGAGTTGGTAGACGATAGTATAACTTCAAGAAGAGCTAGCAGTAGTAAAGCCGAGCTGCTAGGCGTACATTAGTACGTGAGCAACTTCGATCTTTAGACACGACGACGCCAATTCTTGAAGTTCACCGAGTATACCCTTTATTTTTTCAATTCATTGCTACTTTTATTAGTCAAGATTAATCCCATAATTAAATCATAAGCTCTAGCAAATTGATAATCTTTTTTATAAAGATCAGATAATTGTTCTAGAGTATTTTTTGGTTTGGTATTTTTTGTAGTATCATCTGTTTTCTTAATAAGTTCTTTATTTTTATCTGTAGTATCTACTTTTTTATCATCATTTTTATTATTATCGTTTTTTAGATAATTCTTTAGAGAAGATTCAGAAAATCTCTTATCTATTGATTTTGTTTCGGGATACTTAACTTCTGCCATCTCAACCACTATGTCAGGTTCAATACCCTCTGCTTGAATTGAACGACCACTAGGAGTGTAATATTTAGCTGTTGTAAGCTTTATAGCAGCTCTAGGACTAATTGTAGCAAAGCTTTGCACGGACCCTTTACCAAAAGATTTTGTTCCAAGTATTACTGCTTTTTTATGATCTTGCAATGCACCAGCTACGATTTCTGCAGCTGAAGCAGAACCAACATTAATAAGAGCAACAATCGGGACAGATGGTGCTTTTTCTGCAAATTTATTGCTAGTCAATACCGAGTTACTATTTTTGCTTCTGCCTTTGGTAGTAACGATTACCCCAGAATCAATAAAATATTCGCTAACCGCAACAGCCTGATCTAACAAACCACCACCATTATTACGTAGGTCTAAGATAATACCTTTTAGACCATTCTTACTTTCATTTTTTAAAGTTTTTATAGATTTTTTTAATTCTGCAATAGTATGTTCATTAAAACTCCCTATCCTTACGTAAGCGATATTATTTCTTTCTAAATGGGCTTTTACTGGTGTAATTGTAACTATTTCTCTAGTAAGTTCAAGTTCCTTTGGCTTGCTTTCACCTTCCGTGATTACCAATAATTTTACCTTTGCCCCTGGTTCTCCACGCATCTCTCTGACCGCTTTATTAAATCCCAAATTTGATACCAACTCATCATTAACCCCCACAATATAGTCTCCAGCTTTTATACCTGCCTTATAAGCTGGTAAATCATCAATAGGGGAAATGACTTTGATAGCACCATTGTCATACTGCACTTCAACACCAATACCTCCAAATTCTCCTTTAGTGTGGTCAAGAAAATATTCTAGATCCTCATCAGTAATGTAGTTAGAATGAGGATCTAGCGAAGTTAACATGCCTTCTATAGCTGCATCAGTCATTTTTTGTTTTTCAGGATCTTGGACATAGTCTCTATTAACACGTTCAAAGATATCTTGGAATTGTTTTAAATAAGCTGAATTTGGTAATTCTTTCTTCTTTACTTCTTCAGCAAATGTTATATTAGAAAAAATGATAGAACTTGATAATAATATTGTAATTAAACGTAAGAACATAGTACTCCTGTAATTTATAAGTAGTTGGTAGATGACACAATTTTAAATATCTAGATTGTTTATAATAGTATCCATTTTAATTAAAGCCTGATCATAAATAAACTGGAAACGTTTTTCTGGTTTCTTGCCCATAAGATTGTCTACCATCTTAGCAATATTATCAAAATCATCTATAGTAACTTTTAAAAGTGACCTATTTTTTGGATTCATTGTTGTTTCTTTTAACTGAGCTGGCATCATTTCCCCCAGTCCCTTAAATCTACCAATGTCTATTTTAGCTTTACTATTTTTTAATAATCTAGCAGTTAAATCAGTCTTTTGTTGATCATTTATTGCATAGTAAGTTTTATTAGACTGTGTTAGTCGATAAAGTGGTGGTTTTGCAATATATAAATGACCCGATGATACTAGCTTTGGCATACGAAGGTAAAAAAACGTCATTAACAGTGAGGCGATGTGAGCTCCGTCAACATCAGCATCTGTCATAATTATTATTTTTTCATAACGTAAATTTTCTTCTCGGTAATTTTTAAGGCTACCGCATGCTAGTGCCACTTCTAGATCTTGAATTTCTTGATTATTAGTAATCTTTTCTAGAGTCGCATTGGCAACATTTAGGATTTTGCCCCGAAGAGGCAAAATAGCTTGTGTTTCTCGATCCCTTGCCTGCTTAGCTGATCCTCCAGCTGAATCTCCCTCAACCAAAAATAGCTCCGTCCCATTAGGAGACGTTCTTGTACAATCGGCTAATTTACCTGGTAGTCGCAATTTCTGTGTAGCAGTTTTACGTAAGGTATTTTTTTCATTACGCTTATTTATTCGGAATTCAGCAATATTGACTATATGCTCAACTAATTGGTTTGCGGCTACTTTATTACTGCTTAACCAATGATCGAAATGGTCCTTAATAATGTTTTCTACTATTTTATTAACCCCTAGTGAAACCAATTTTTCTTTTGTTTGTCCTTGAAATATTGGATCTTGGATAAATATAGAGAGAACAATAGAAGAAGTTTCAAGAATATCTTCAATAGTAAGTAGAGTTGTTTTTTTATTACCTATCATCTCGCCGTATATTTTTAAGCCGCGAAGTAATGCATTACGCAAACCTTGTTCATGAGTTCCACCAAGGGGGGTGGGAATAGTGTTACAATATGATTGTATGAAGGGTTGGTATTCATTTTTATTCCAAGCAATTGCCCATTCCACTTTTACGTGATCTTGATCCCAATCAATATTACCACAAAAAATCTCTCCACTAACTAAATCGTCATGATTTATTTTTGATATTAAATAATCCTTCAAACCATCTGGAAAATGGATCAGGGCTGTTGTCGGTACATCACTTTTAGTCTCAATCTCACATTGCCACTCTATCATTACTCCCCTGTACAAATAGGCTTTTGATTTAGCTAATTCGTATATTTTTTTAGGAGAAAAACACGATTTTTCACCAAAAATTTCTAGGTCAGGATGAAAGTGTATAGATGTTCCCTTTAATTTTTTTGCAACATCTTCGCTTTCTAAATCATTCAATTTATGCCCTTTAGAATAAGATTGCTTAAATAATTTACCCTGCTTGTACACTTTAACTTCTAAATAGTCAGATAAAGCATTAACAACAGAAATACCAACTCCGTGTAATCCACCTGCTGTTTGGTATACATTATTCGCAAATTTACCTCCCGAGTGGAGCTGAGTTAGAATCACCTCCAAAGCAGATTTTTCAGGAAATTTGGGGTGATTATCGACAGGAATTCCTCTACCATTATCAGAAATAGTGATACTGTTATTCACATGCATTTTTATGGTTATAATGTTAGCAAAACCAGCAACAGCTTCATCCATAGCATTATCCAGTACTTCCGAAACAAGATGATGCATAGCATTTTCGTCTGTTCCGCCAATATACATACCAGGACGCTTGCGTACAGGTTCAAGCCCTTCTAATACTTCAATATCTTTTGCAGTATATGAATTATTAATTTTAGGCTTTTTATCATTAAAACTAAATAGATCAGACATATTATGGTATTAACTTACAAGTTTTTGGGTAAAATTTGTGCAAAAGGTGAAAGCCACTACTATAGAGCCTTTTGCACTATTTTGAAAGATAGAGAAAAGCAAGCAAACATACAGCAACTGCCTGAAATATAACCCGTAGTGACATTAATTTTGAGCTAAATTTTTTATCAAATTTCCCACCAATAGCCATAGAGACAATCCCTATCACTAAGACTAATGTAGTCAAGCTTAAAGCAATTAACGTATATATCATTAAAATTCCTCGAAAGAGTTATTATAACCTATTCATAAATAATATAAAATCCGAAAATTAATTATCTTTCGTTCAAGAGATTTATTGCATCTATACAGGCAAATGTGGCAATTTTTGTTATCTCACTTGCTGACGCTCCCATTTGTACTATTTGTACCGGATATTCAAAACCATTAATTATTGGTCCTATAAAAACACCTCCAGCTAATTCTTGTAACAATTGTGTTGATATTGCAGCCGAATGTAGACCGGGCATAATTAATACATTAGCAGGACCTGATAGCCTACAAAACTTATATGAATTACGATTAGGGTTCAGAGCAACATTAGCTGACATTTCGCCATCATATTCAAAATCTAGACTCATACTATCTAAAATTCTAACAGCTTCCCGTACTCTATTTGCCTTTTCTCTCATTGGATTACCAAAAGTTGAGAAGGAAAGTAGTGCAACCTTTGGTGTCATTCCCATATTTTTTGCTATATTAGCAGTCTGCAAGGTTATTTCCACAAGATCTTGCTCATTTGGCAGTTCAGCCACACTATTATCAGCAATAATTATATTATGCTCCTTGGCAATCAGAATGGAATAACCTAAAATTCTGTTATTTTCTTTGGCTTCCATTACCTTCATAATATCCTCTAAGCTACTATAATAGCTCTTTGTTACACCAGTAACCATACAATCAGCATCGCCACAAGCTACCATGATAGCTGAGAATATATTTTTATCACTTTTAACTAGTCTAGCACAGTCACGGTATAAGTAACCTTTACGCTGTAACCGGCTATAAAGAGTATCTATATATTTATCAAGATTTTGGTTAATAGCAGCATTCATTATGGTAATACCATCTAAATCATAATTCATACCTATTCTATTTAAAACAGTAGATATTTTATCAGATCTACCAACTAGGATAGGATGAGCATACGAAGCATCCCGCATACTCATAGCAGCTATAATTACCTCTTCCTCCTCACCTTCAGCAAAAACTATTCTTTGAGGTGTTGATTGTTGAATTCTCTCAAATAATAGATTCATGTAATGAGAGGTAGGATTTAACCTACTTTCCAGCTCCTTTGCATAATTCTTAACATCAAATTCGGTAATTTTAGCAACCCCACTATCTATAGCAGCTTTAGCTACCGCTACCGGAACAGTGGTAATTAATCTTGGATCAAATGGTACAGGAATTATGTAATCTGGACCAAAAAACATTTTTTTACCAGGATATGCTTTATAAACTTCATTCGGAACAGCTTGTCTTGCTAATTCAGCTAAAGAAGTTGCTGCCGCTATTTTCATTTCCTGATTAATAGTAGTAGCTCTAACATCTAAAGCTCCACGGAAAATATATGGAAATCCCATAACATTATTAATCTGATTATTATAATCAGAGCGTCCAGTAGCAATGATTGCATCGCTTCTAACTAGCTGTATATCCTCCGGAGTAATCTCTGGGTCTGGATTAGCCATGGCAAAAATGATAGGATTTGCAGCCATGCTAGCTACCATTTCTTTAGATACTGTTCCTTTAACAGATAAACCAAGGAATACATCGGCTGACTTCATAGCATCACTCAGAGTTCTAAGATCGGTCTCGACTGCATATAATTCTTTCCATTTGTTCATGCCTTCTTGCCGACCTTGGTAAACTACCCCCATTTTATCACATAGTATAACATTTTTTTTGTCTACACTAAGAGCAATTAGTAATTCAATGCAAGCAATTGCCGCTGCCCCTGCACCACTTACGACAATTTTTAGACTATCAAATGAACGATTGGTAAGATAAGCTGCATTAATTAAACCTGCAGCAACAATAATAGCCGTGCCATGCTGATCATCATGAAAAACAGGTATCTGCATACAGCTTTTTAATTTTTCTTCAATTATAAAACATTCAGGAGATTTAATATCTTCTAAATTAATGCCTCCAAAACTATAATTAAGATATTTTACTGCATTAACAAACTCATCAGGGTCAGTCGTATCTATTTCAAGATCAATAGAATTGATATCCGCAAAGTTCTTGAATAAAACGGCTTTTCCTTCCATTACGGGTTTCGACGCAGCTGCACCTATACTACCAAGGCCAAGAACTGCCGTACCGTTAGTTATTACAGCAACTAAGTTACCTCTAGCAGTATATTTATAAATATCATCTATATTTTTCGCAATTTCAAGACACGGAGCTGCTACCCCTGGCGAATAAGCCAAAGCCAAGTCATGTGCAGTATCCAAAGGCTTAGTTGTCACAATAGCAATTTTGCCTGGCTTACCTTTTTGATGATATTCTAAGGCTTTGAGATAATTTATTTTATTCATTTCACCCATGATGTTATTCCTTCTTAATTACTTCAAGTGTTTATTAACCTCAGTTTTGGATTAAAATTTTTAATTTTAATCCAAAACTGGTTAAAATATCAGAAAAATGCATTCTTGAAACGGTTCTACGAATGCATTTTAATCTATTATCGCTAATAATCTTATTTTTATTGGTATAAAAATAAGATTATTAGCAAATGAAATATTTAACAATCAGGCGTCAAACCGCTTTAAGCCTGATTGTTTACATTCTCATTCCAATTTCGGATTAATTTCATTAATCCGAAATTGAGTTTATTAGTTATATCATCCACATAAGAACTGACAATGATACTATTGAAAAAAGTGTTGTGAACGTAATGATTGATGCCATAGATTCCGGATCACCACCAAGCTGGCGTGATAAAACATAAGCCGTGCTAGCACACGGCAGACAGCTATACAGGACACCAACTGATTTAGCAGTACCAGTTATTGACATTAGTGACAACACAATTATTGTGACAACAGGAAAAGCCACTAACTTAACAAAACTAGTAAGCAATACATTTTGTAAAATAGCACCACGCATAAAAAATTTGAGACTTGCCCCAACATTTAGCATGCCTATAGCTAAAGCAGAGTTGGACAGGCTAGATAAGGTTTTTTTTATACCAAGATGTAATTCTAAACCAGAATAATTAAAAAGAAATCCAATTATACTAGCTATAATCAAGGGATTTTGTACTATCAATTTAAGTATCAATATAAAGCTAGCTTTAGGCGACTTAGCTACTGAACTATCAGGGATATAACGTGCAAAAATCATTACTGATATGATATTAGTAAAAATGATCATATAGGATGAAATCACAGATACTATAGCAAGTCCCTCCTGACCCAAGAGAGGACTACTAACACCAAAAAATATATAACTATTAAAACGTATTGCACCTTGAAAAGTTGAAGTAAACTGAACCTTGTCAAAATTGGTTTTCTTCTGATAGATAATTAAAGCCAAAGAAATAATAGAGGTGGAGATGATTAATGCAAATACCAGTTTTATTATAGACAATGCATTTAAATCGGCTGCATATATATTATTAAAAAGCATAATAGGGAAAAGAAAAAAATATGATAATTTCTCTAATCCTCGCCAAAATTCTTCAGAAGTCAACCATTTCCTTTTGATAATACTACCAAACAAGGGAATCAACAAAACAGGTAATGTACTAGAGAAGATTTCGTTCATCAGTTTACAATTATCCCAATTAGCAATTGCTAGACAATTAGCAATTGGCTGTAAATATTATGTTATACCCCAATTCGGCATAAGAATTTGTCAATTCTTATGCCGAATTCGCGTGTTATGATTAAAATTTTACCTCGCATAATATCAGAATTTGATTGCAAATCAAGACGTATACTCAAATGACCCTTTGAGTATCAATCAAATTTCTTGATTATTTTGCTTAAATCTTATAGAACTCATAGGGAAGTCTAATGAAGATCCTAAGATGAGGGAGCTATTTTTATTGTATGTACCTAAATTAATTATATATAAAATACTTAGTGGAATCAAATATTCTGATATACTCGATGAAAATCAAGAATTGCGTTGTCGTCTTCAGGGTTCTTCGGTGCTCACGTACTAAATGTACGCTCCGCTCCTCGACCCTTCGACTCCTAGCACTTCATGATTTTGATCTTCGTCTATCAACTCTTCATTTACGAGTAGTATATATTCTAGTAAACTTAAATTATTTTTAGACCGTGATGAATCATAACATAGTTAACTTGGTAGCTGCCATTGTCTTGTCCCTTGGTATTATTTTTGGATGGCAATATTTTTACGATAAACCAAGATTACAAAAATTAGAACAGCAAAATAAAATATATAATAAGCAAGTTCAAGAGTTAAAGAAAAAGAATGTTCAAGTAGAAGCCTCTAAAGAAGCTGAATCCTTTGTTGCTACCAAGAGAATTCAGATAAACTCAGAATTACTTTCTGGATCAATTTCTTTAAAAGGTCTTCGATTTGATGATTTAATCTTGTTGAAATATAAGCAGGATTTATCACCAGATAGTAAACCTGTGGTGTTATTTGCTCATTCTCAGTCAGAAGAAGCTTATTTTGCTGAAATAGGTTGGTTTAATAAAGATAACAGTACTATCCTTCCTGATAGCGAAACTCTTTGGCAGGCTGATAATGATGAGTTAACTCCTGAAAAAGCTGTAAATTTATCATGGACTAACAAAGATGGGGTTAAATTCTTGGTTACTATCAGCATGGATAGTAATTACTTGTTCACCATAGATCAAACTACGGTAAATGATAGTAAGCAGCCAATATCAGTTCAGTATTATGGACTAATTAACCGTAAATATACTGGCAAAGAGAAAGTGGCTAATATCCTGCATCAAGGACCAATTGGTGCTATTGATGGTAGGCTTAAAGAACATTCCTTTGATGACTTAAAAGATAAAAAGACTGAAAAATTTCCGCAAGGCGTTGTTGATTGGATTGGTATAACAGATAAATATTGGCTAGCTTCCTTAATTCCGGATAAAATTAGTAAGTATAGTTCTAATTTCAATTGTGTAATAAAAAACGGTATTGAAAAATATCAGGTTGACTTCATTTCACCAACTCAAACTATAGAAGTAGGAAACAAATTTACTATATCACAAAGATTATTTGCCGGAGCAAAGAAAGTTGATTTATTAGATAAATACGAAAAGCAATATAATATTATGCTATTTGACAGGGCAATTGACTTTGGTTGGTTTTATATAATCACTAAGCCAGTTTTTAATGCTATGAACTTTTTCTATCACTATGTTGGTAACTTCGGTATTAGTATCTTGATTGTAACTGTTATCATAAAACTGCTAATGTTTACTCTAGCTAATAAATCATATCGTTCGATGAAAAAGACAAAAAATCTTCAGCCTGAAGTCGAGAGAATTAGGGCTTTATATGCTGATGATAAAATGAGGCTTAACCAAGAAGTTATGGCATTGTACAAAAGAGAAAAGGTTAATCCCATAGCTGGTTGTCTCCCCCTTATTGTACAAATCCCAGTATTTTTCTCAATTTATAAAGTGTTAAATGTAACTATTGAGATGCGTCAATCACCATTTTTTGGTTGGATAAAAGATTTATCTGCTCCAGATCCCACAACAATTTTCAACTTGTTTGGATTACTGCCATTTACGTGTCCAAGCTTCCTGATGATTGGTGTATGGCCCATTTTTATGGCTCTGACTATGTTTCTACAGCAAAGGATGAGTCCAGAGCCAGCTGATCCAGTTCAAGCTCAAGTAATGAAATTTATGCCGCTGGTTTTCTTAGTAATGTTTAGTAGTTTTCCAGCAGGATTGCTGATTTACTGGTCTTGGAATAACATTTTATCGATAATTCAACAATATTACATCAATAAGTTAGACAATAATGTCGGTTGATAAGGTTACAAAACTTTTCCGTCAAGAAGTAAAATTCATCGCTGGTGTGGCAAAAATAAATCAGTTTCCTAGCATATTTTTGCCAGAAATTGCATTTGTCGGCAAATCAAATGTTGGCAAGTCAAGTTTGATTAATAGTATATGTAATAATTCAAGTCTTGCTAGGGTGTCTAATACCCCTGGTCGTACTAGGCAAATAAATTTTTTCTCCCTTGCCGATAAACTTATTTTAGTTGATCTTCCTGGATATGGCTTTGCAGAAGTACCAATATACATAAGGCAGCAGTGGGAAATCTTAATAGCCTGTTATCTCAGAACGAGTTTAAACCTCAAATTAGTAAATTTATTGATTGATGCTAGAAGAGGAATAAAGCAAAATGACGTAGAGATTGCTAAATTATTACTTTCTTGTAATAAAAATTTTCAAATTGTTTTTACAAAGTCGGATAAGGTAACACATAGAGAAAACCTAACGACGTTAACACAGAATTTTCTTGCAACTTTAGGCTACTCCTGTAATGTAATTTATACAAGTAGCAGGAGTAAAGAAGGTGCAAAAGAATTGCAGTTTAATTTGGCAAAATGCATTAAATTATAAAGAAAAGGAGGGGAAAGGTTTTGCCCGTGTCAAAGATACTAGCCTAATTAAAGACATAATAAGACGTAGTAGTGAAGTTAGAGACCAAGTCATGGTATTTAAGCTACCGTCATTAATTATTGATGATGACAAATTGTTAACGAATTTTGCAGAGGTAATACAGTTACTTGACAGTTGTGGCATTAAAATCTTTATAGTTCATGATCATACTAATTTGGTAAATGATACGCTAAAATTGTTTGGCTGTGATGAAAAATTTATCAATAATATTAAGGTAGCCGATTATAAAAGCTCGCAGATTATGGAAATGGTTCTGTCTGGCTATATTAATAAGCGTATAGTTTCAAAGCTCTGTAGTTTAGGTTGTTATGCTATTGGTATTTCCTGCAAAGATGCTAATCTTATTCAAGCTAAAAAATCAAAATTATCACATAGGAGAGACAGTAATCAAGCTGTAATAGATATTGGGTTTGTCAGTGAACCAGTTATAATAAACCCTGAGATTTTAATAAATTTTGAAGATAGCAACATTATTCCTGTTATAACACCAGTAGCTAGTGATGAAAAAGGCAATACTCATCTACTGGATGTAAATCTGACGACCTCGATAATTGCTTCCTCATTAGATGCAGATCATTTAGTATTATTATGTGATGGGATAGAGTTTGCCGGAGAGAAGTACATACGAGTAAGGGATATTAATGTATTGAAAGAGATGTTGAATAATACTGTTGATCCTGAAAAAG
Source organism: Candidatus Tisiphia endosymbiont of Metellina segmentata (assembly GCF_964030715.1). Lineage (NCBI taxonomy): Bacteria > Pseudomonadati > Pseudomonadota > Alphaproteobacteria > Rickettsiales > Rickettsiaceae > Candidatus Tisiphia > Candidatus Tisiphia endosymbiont of Metellina segmentata. The sequence continues at coordinate 819,173 of NZ_OZ034919.1, read as the reverse complement.
TTAGCTTGCTTGAAGCAGCTTTAAGTGCTACTCAAAACAGTAGCAATTATGTACATTTTCTCAATTCGGCTTTCCCTGATTCGATATTGTTAAGTATGTTTATAAGTAAAGAATATGAGTGACCCCCAATTTGGGATAAGAATTAGTTAATTCTTATCCCGAATTCGCGTAGTGAGTTATAGATTTAATTTTTGGTAAAAAAGCAAAAGAGAGGTAATTTATGTCAGGCAGTTTAGTATCAGACCCGTTATTTGTCGGTTTAACAAGACCTGCAATGATATTTGGTGTGAGTATAAAATTTGCAGCACTTAATATGATTATATCTATGTCATTATTTATTCAAAGTAATAGTGTTATGAATTTGCTTGTTGCTTTTGTGATTCATATGATAGGGTATGTAATATGTTTTAAAGAACCAAGATTTATAGAATTGCTTTTAAATAAATCTTCTAAATGTAGTCAGTGTCCTAATAAATCATTCTATGGAGCGAATTCATACGGTATCTAGGTTTTATGAGCAAAGTATAAAATGACAAAATTATCTGTAACAAAAACAGCCAAAGAGTCGAGATCTAGGAAAGAAAAACCTACTTCTCATTTTATTCCTTATAAATGCCATTGGGATAGTAATACTATTTTAACTAAAAATAATGAATTATTACAAGTAGTAAAAGTAGGTGGTTTCTCCTTTGAAACAGCCGATGATGAAGATTTAGATATTAAAAAAAATATCAGGAATTCGTTACTTAAAAATATGTCATCAGGCAATATTGTGATGTATTTCCACACGATCAGGAGACGCAAACCAGTGATTTTTGATGGGCTTGAATATACCTCTGACCCTACCATAAAAGTACCTAATGATTTCACAACTTATTTATCAAATGAATGGCGTAAGAAACATGCAGGTTCTAGGTCGTTTTTTAATGAATTATATGTTAGTATTCTTTATAGACCAGATAAAGCTGGGGTTGCTATAATCGAATATTTCATTAAAAAGCTGATGCAAAAGTCTGATAAATCAGCTTGGGAAAATGACATGCGAGATATGCAGGATAGTTTGCGAGAAATGTCCTCAAGAGTAGTTAATACATTCCATAGTTATTCGGCGAGGTTACTTGGCGTACGCAAGTCAAATAGTGGCTATTGTTGTGATATTATGGAATTCTTGGGTACTTTGGTGAATTGTGGATCTTCAATGCAAATGGCCGTTCCAAGAAATTCAATAGACCAATATCTCCCCACTCATAGATTGTTTTTTGGTTCTAGATCTATAGAAGCACGTGGTCCAAAGGGTAGAAGATACGCCGGTATATTAAGTATTTTAGAGTATGGACCATCTACGTCAGCTGGAATTTTTGACGGATTTTTACAAATGCCTTTTGAGTTTGTAATGACCCAAAGTTTTGTTTTTGCTAATAGGACAGTGGCGATTAGCAAAATGCAACTACAACAAAATAGAATGATTCAAGCAGGGGATAAAGCTGTATCACAAATTGCTGAAATCTCTCGAGCACTTGATATGGCTACCAGTGGTGATATTGGTTTTGGAGAGCATCATTTTTCGCTTCTATGCTCTGATAGTAATTTAAAATCCCTTGAGGATACCCTATCTATGGCTTCTGTTGAACTCTCCAATTCTGGAATTCAACCTGTTAGAGAAAGAATTAATATGGAACCAAGTTATTGGGGGCAGCTTCCTGGAAATATGGATTATATAGTAAGGGGTTCGACTATAAATACTTTAAACATGGCTAGTTTTGCATCTATGCACAATTATCCATTAGGTAAGGTTTTTAATAATCACTGGGGAGAATATGTAACTGTACTCGATACTACCTCGGGAACACCTTTTTATTTCAGTTTTCATGTTAGAGATGTTGGGCATACTCTGATCATTGGTCCAACTGGTGCTGGTAAAACAGTATTAATGAATTTTTTATGTGCACAAGCACAAAAATTTAAACCTAGAATGTTTTTCTTTGATAAAGACCACGGTGCTGAAATATTTATTAGATCACTTAATGGGATTTATACCACAATTGATCCAGGAGGAGAATGTAACTTTAATCCTTTGCAACTTGATGATACTGGGGAGAATAGAACATTTATATTAGAATGGCTTAAAGTATTGGTGACTTCTAATGGAGAGTCGTTATCATCAGAAGATAATAAGATTTTATCACAAGCAGTAAGTGGTAATTTTAAGTTAGAGAAAAAAGATAGAAGATTAAAAAATGTTGTAGCATTTTTAGGCATAGATGGTCCTAATAGCTTAGCAGGCAGGATTGCTATGTGGGTTGGTAAAGGCTCTCATGCTAGAATATTTGATAATGAGGCAGATAATATTAATTTGCAGCAAGCTCGAGTATTTGGCTTTGATATGACCGAACTGTTAAAAGATCCAGTTAGTCTTGCTCCTGTACTACTATATATTTTCCATAGGATTAGTATTTCTTTAGATGGTCAAAGAACTATGATAGTTCTTGATGAGGCATGGGCTTTGATTGATAATCCAGTATTTGCTCCCAAAATTAAGGACTGGCTAAAGGTTTTGCGTAAGTTAAATACTTTTGTAATTTTTGCTACCCAAAGTGTTGAAGATGCAGCTAAAAGCAGGATTAGTGATACCTTGATCCAACAAACTGCAACACAAATATTCTTACCAAACCTTAAGGCAACTGATATTTATCGTAGTGCTTTTATGCTTAGTCAACGTGAATATATTTTGATAAAAACTACAGATCCAACATCGCGTTATTTCTTAATAAAACAGGGGGTAGATGCAGTTGTTGCAAAAATAAGTTTAGATGGTATGACTGATATTATCAATGTTCTTTCTGGTCGGGTTGAAACAGTGTTATTGTTAGATCGGATTAGAGAGAAATATGGTAATGATCCTGAGAAATGGTTACCGGTATTTTATGAGGAAGTAAAATCACTTTAGTTAATTTATGCATTATAATTTTATAAAAAATTTACTTAGTGGGACAAAAATATTTGCTAAAATAGTAGTGCTATGCAGTCTACTAAATTTTACTATTATCCATAATAGTTATGCAGAAGAACCAAAACAAAAAGATACTTTAGATACTATAATTGATATTCTTTCAGGTTTGACCTGTGAAACTCAAGGTATTGGTGATTTATTACGTACAGAATTTTCTCACACTTGTATACCAGCATCATTTTTTACCTTTGCTGTTGCTAATATAATTTCGCCAGGATTATATGCAAATACCATGCTACGTCTTAAAATAAATGACCATGAATTATTTGATGGAGATTACCCTGGAGGACAATGTGCAAGAAATAATAAAATTGATCCAAATGACCCTAAATTAACCTTTGCATTTTGTAATAATGTTAAGCTAGCAGCTGTTAGAGTGCAGGCAATAGCCATTTCTGCTCTTGTTATTGCTAAAGCCGTATTAACCGGTTCTGATCCGTGGGAAGAGATTATGGAAGCATGGAAGAGCAATAAAGCATCATTTCATACTATTTATAATGATCAAAAAGATGGTGACACCGATGTAATGTTGGATGTGCCTTTGCCAGTTGTTTTTAAAGTAGTAAGGCAAAAGGATACTATGTGTGTAGCTGCTCCTACTATATTAGCAGATTGGGTACCAGTTGGCTGTAAGTATATTAGAGAACCTTACCCTGAATCGATTTATGCGACTTTTATGAATCTTGATGGTGGAACTAAGAAAGGTCCTAATACCGCTACTGACCCAATGGCAATAGTTGATTGTGGTTTATCATCTTCTAGTTGTTACCAAAGGGCTTATAATAACTCTAAGACAGCTATAGTCATTTCTTCACCATTAATCGAATGTATTAAGGAAATGACAGCAAGATTACTGATCAGTAAAGATGTTTGTACATTCGATGATGTTAATAAAGTGATTAATTCCAGTAAAAGGGAGAGTAGTGTATTATTTCAATTCCAACGTAATATGCACAGGACTGTTACTGCTTTATTAACTATATATGTAATTTTCTTTGGTTTTAAAATCATACTTTCTAGTGAAATTCCACCCAAAAATGAAATAATTAATTTTATATTAAAAATGTTATTTGTGACCTATTTCTCTGTAGGTATAAACATTACCCCTGGTAGTGGTTCTGACTATAATCGACTAGATGGTATGGTGCAATGGGCTTTTCCTTTATTATTAGGAGGAATAGATACGCTTGGTGGTTGGGTTATGAATTCTTCTCCATCAGATTTGTGTAAATTTGATCCCAAAGATTACGTCGATAAAAATCTTTCTTATATGCCCTTGTGGGATGCATTAGATTGTCGAATAAGTCATTATTTGGGATTAGATATCCTCTCAACTTTACTGGTAGAAAATCAATATAAAAATCATGATTTCAAGAGTTTTGACTTTTTTAGTTTTTCAGCCCCACCTTATGTATATTTACTGATTCCTGCTATTATTTCAGGTAACATGACTCTAGTATCCTTGGCACTGTCCTATCCTTTATTAGTGATTTCTGTTGGAGCTTTTATGGTGAATGCTACAGTGATGTGCATGATATCTATAGTAATATTAGGTGTTTTAGCTCCTCTTTTTGTGCCAATGTTTTTATTTGAATATACTCGTGGTTACTTTGAATCATGGGTAAAGTTATTAATATCATTTTTGCTACAACCTATGGTAGTGGTAACCTTTCTGATTATGATGTTTTCAGTTTATGATTTCGGTTTTTATGGTCACTGTAAATATACAAGTAAAACTATACAAAATAGTATAGAAAGTGGGGGAGATGGAAAAAGGCATGTAAAAATATTTTTTGTTAATAATAATTGGAATGAATATGCGAAAGATGAAAGTAAAGGTATAGATGATGCCAAAAGCTGTAAAAATAGCCTAGGTTATATGCTTAATAATCCACTAGCAACAGTTTTTGATTTTGCCAAAGATAACCTAAATGAAATAGTGAAAGAAAAACCAGGTAGTGGTAGTACAAGCGATCATTTATCTAAATACCAATTTTTGCAGGGCATTATTATGGGACCCGGTATGTTCTTTGTATCACCCAAATTAGTTTTTGAGAAAATTAAGGATATCGCTCTAGCTTTAATTACTGCCTGCTTTACTTTGTATTTAATGTATCACTTTAGTAGCCAATTAGCAGAGTTTGCAGCTGATATGACTGAAGGTGTCCCTCTTAGTGGTGTTGCCATACATCCACAAGCAATATACAAAGCTGGTATGGCTGCTCTTGGAGCTGCTGGTAAAATGCAGGCGGCTGATAAAGCAGCTAGAGGTGCTGGAGGTGCTACTAAGGATATGGGTGGTGGAGGTGGATCAGCCGAAGATACTAAAGCTACTGGTGGTGAATCAGCAGAAGATAGCTTAGACACCAGTGGTTCATCTAGAGATACTGTATCAACAACAGGAGGAGGTGGTGGTAAGTCTCTAGGTGGTGGTGGACTTCCTATCTCTCCAACCCGTCATATAGCAGAATCTATTGCAGCTGGTGTATCTGAATCGAGTTCTTCAAATGCAGGAGGTTCTTCAAGGGAATCAAGGGCTAATTTGCAGACTATTGACGAACCTATTCTACCTCCAACTAATAAAATAGTAGAAATAGAGGATTTTGTTAATAGATCACCACAGATAGCTACAACAAATACACAAGAATTAGGAAGGACAGTAGAGAAATCAAGTCCTGCTAAGGAATTACTAAAAGAGCAAAAGACCCATGAGTTACTCTCTAAAACTTTGGGAGGACTTGAGGATTCTACGGTGCAAGCTGGAAAGGCTGGTGACATTAAACAAGAAATAAAAAATCGTGAGGAAAAAGTTAGGAAGGAAAGCTATCTTAAAACTAGACCAGCTAAGAAAACTACAACTGCTAGAACTAATGTAAAAAAAGATGGCTCTGATGAAAATTCATAAAGTCACCAACTGTACAAATTTAAGTAGGTATAATAGTTCTCGATGTTATGTGGGCAGAAATCTATACTATTTAACAGCCTTTCAGGCTATTTATTGGATTCTTGCCTACACGGGAATGACGATGTCAAGGGTGATATCATGCTTGTTAGGGGTGATGTCGTCGCTGCGTAAGCAGGTATCTAATAACAGCTTTAGTTATTTTACTTTTTTAGATTCCTGCCTTCGCAGGGATGACATTAAGGGAAACAGAAATGATACCTTAGGGCTGTTATACCTACTTAAAACTTGTACATTTGGTAAAGTCATAAAAGTTTTTATACAATGTTGTTTGGTACTTTTCTCAAGCAAAGTTTTTGCTGGTTTTGAAGATCCGTGTCCATCAGTTTCATTTGCAGTAGATAATTATTTAAGACAAAACACAGCTTACGGGCATCTTCTATATAGTATTGATATGACCGGTACTCCTAATGGGTGTGATGCAACTGACCCACAATTTAAATTCTGTTTAAAAAATAAAGATGGTAGTCCTATAGAGTGTAAAGTTATTACTCTTAATTTAAATGATTCTAAGCGTCTTAGTGAGTTAAGCACTGATAATAATCCCGATTTAGGTGGAAATACTTTATTAAAAGATATTATTTTAACAGTAAAAATTGTCGATAAAAGATTGTGCCTAGTTATGGCTACCTCAAAAGGACAACTTCCACTAGCTTGTAAAAATACTACCACACCAGCTCCGATAGCACCACCAAACGAACAATGCCGGAATATAGGTAAAACTTGTTATATGGGTACTACAAGGAGTCAGTCATTACTTAATTTTTCTGGCTTAGCTGTAGATTGTGTAAAGGAAACTCTAGATAAAGTTTTTTTTCGTTATAGTAGCTGTGATCCAAAAAATGATCAGATTAGTTTGACTGCCCTTAATCCTTTCTCAACCTTCCAAGAATCTTTGAAAATATCTATTAGGGCGGCGTTAATATTATATGTTATGTTTTTTGCTGTTAATATGATTTTAAGCAAAGAATATGGTAATTTAGATAAAATAGCATCTTTTGTTATGAAGCTAATAGTTGTCACTTATTTTGCTACAGGTCTTGGACCAGTATATTTTAAAGGTGGAAAGGAAACTACCGAAAATGGTATGCTTCAGTATGGTTTACCATTACTCACGGAGCTTACTCCACAATTTGCCCAAATAGTTTTTAATGCTGGTGGCTCTCGAGGATTATGTGAGTACGATACTAGTAAGTATAAAGATGGGTATAAGTTTTATGCACTTTGGGATGCTGTTGATTGCAGGATAGGTTATTATTTGGGTATGGGACTATATTATAACACAGAATCCGTTTTAAACGGCATTCCTAGTAGAAGTGTGCCGGGCAAAAATAAAAATAATCCTGTAAACTTTAAAAAACCTGGAAATGAAGCTCCGGATGCATTGAGGAAAGTGGGAGGATTCAGATTTCTTACTGTAATGTTTGGTCTATTATTATCTGGACAAATAATAATAGTAGCATCTGGAATAATATTTTCTGTAATATTTGTTTCAATAATTTTATATTTTATAACACACTACTTAGTATGTCTAGTTACCATATATGTCATGACCTATATTTCTCCTATATTTATTCCTATGGTTTTATTTACTAGAACCAAAGCATATTTTGATGCATGGCTAAAAATTTGTATATCTTGTGCAGTGCAACCCGCAGTGGTGGCTGGTTTTATTGCCTTGTTACTTACTATGTATGATTCGGCAATATACAAGAATTGTGAGTTTATGAGGCATGACTATACGTATAGCAGTGATGTTCAGTTTAGTACTTTTGAGCTTAGATTACCAAATGCTAATACTGATGATTGTAAAAATAGTGCTGGATATAAATTATTGCGATATTATTCAGGGGAAGGTTGGGAGAAGCATCTTTTAAGTCTTTTTCCAATTAAATCAATTGTTGTAGATGTCGTATCACTGTTAGTAGACTTACTTTATGTATTAATTTTTTCAATTATTTTTTATTATTTTTCAAAATCAATTAGTCAGTTTGCTGCCGAGCTTACTGGTGGTCCTATCATGGATTCTGTAACAGCTAGTCCTACTAAGATAGTTGATATGGTTAAGAAGGGGGCAGAATTTATTGCCGATGCTGCACAAAGCTCCGGTGGAAAACCACCGCAGAAAAATCCTTTAGAAAAACCAAGAAAAGGAGGAGAAGAAGCAAAAGATTCAGGTGGTGGTGATAGTGGTGGCAAAGCTGAAGGTATGGCAGGTTCTAGTGGTGGCGGTAGCGACGGTGGTATGGGTTCTGGAGGAGGTGGTGGTATGAGTGGTGGTGGTGGTTAACTTGGATATTATTGTATGAAAGGAAATTTATCAAAACTCATAATGGTATTAGGCATAGCGGCTTTAGTGGTTAGCGTTGTTATGGTATTACTTGGGATGATAGGGTCAGTAAAAATTACCAACGGTTGTCTCCTTAGATATGATGAAGACGCAAAAGGAGGTAGTACTGATCGTATTACTAATACAATCATGCTTAACGCAACAGCAAACTATACTGTTACTACCACAACAAAACCAGATGGTTCAATTGAAACTGAGTATGATCCTAAACATTATGGAGAATGGTTAAATACTAACCTAGCTGTTACAAATGAACAGGAGATTAAGTTTAAAATAGACGGTAATATAAGCCTTTGCAGGGCTTATGTACCAAAGAATAATATTCAACAGCTTTCAGATTTGGATGACAATGGTAACAAAGTTGCCATTCCTAGGGTTGAAGAAACTAATGTAGAACCGCTATCCTTAATTTTTGATGCTAAAACTGATGAATGGCGAAATATAGCTGAATTGTTTATTAACGATAAGGTCATAATATCAGTTTCACCGGATCACAAGAAATTGCCGGATTTGCCAAATAATATGGCTAGTGTAAAAAATATCTTTAAGCTTGTTAAGCAAGATGGTGAATTTAAAAATTTTATAGAGACAGCAGATTGTTCAGAAGGCAAAAGCACATATAGTCCATTATGTGGTAGATACTCGATATATTCCGGGCAGTATGTTAGTGGTTGTAAGTGGCCGGCAAATTGTAACAATCCGAATGATTGTGTTAATATTAATCCACATGAGGTGTGTTGGAGTAAGCCATATGACTGGGAATTGCCCTCGACTGTTTGTAACATAGATCCATTGCATGTAGGAAGTTACTGGAAAACAATATGTGATCAGGGACCTTTTTGGGCTAATGTGATGGGGGTAGCACCAGAGCCTTATAAGGAGGATGGTTTTTTTACGTCTCCTTGGAGTGACGATACTAATAAGCTATTTACTAATTTCTACCCTGAATGTTCTAACAATTCTAGTGCTTCATCTCGTAGATGTCCTGATGTTGATCATAGCATTAAAGATAAAGCTTACATAGAAGGAGAATACCAAAATAAAAGATATTTTTGGTACTCTGCCGATGGTCCAACAGGTCTGTTATATAGAATGGATAACAGTGAGACTCCAACTAATGCAAAATCTTTAGGGACAGGCTATGAATTTGCTAAAATAATTGCTGGAAACAAAGATTATGATCCAATAAATAATAGTAGAGCTGCTAATATTAAATATCAAATCATTTATAACGGGACTCTAGCTGGTAAGGCAAAGAGCTATTTACAATATCGTTTATGGTCAGAATATGACGACTATAGTAAAAATACAGGTGGTTATGTATTAAATATTAAACAGACCAAATGTCGGAGAAGTAATGGTAATAGTTTTAATGATGTTACGTATAATCGCGGTAGAGTGCAGTATTTAATAATGCCATATAGTGAAAATCCTAACAAAACTGGTACAATTTATAGCACTAGTAATATTAAAGTGGATTATGCAGACGGCAATGCAAAAATTACTGCGAATGCCAATGGATATCTATGGATGAGAATTTACAATAAACAAGAGGATTATAAAGAAAGTTATGGTAGATACCAAGTACAATTCTTTACCTCAGAAAAAGTTGGTAGTTTTACTTTAAATATTTTAACCCCTTTATTTGAGTTATTAAAAGGCAAAATCAAGAATGCAGCTGTGACGATTTTTAAGAATATGACTTGCTATGGTGGGGGAGTTACTACTTGCACTAACTTTTTTAACTATATAAAAGCCGTATTAATTCTTTACGTTATGTCATACGGAGCAATGTTTTTATTAGGTATGGTCAAAATCAACCAACAGGATTTGGTAATTAGGATAGTAAAAATCGCTATAGTTAGTGGGTTAATGAATGAAAGTACTTTTGAATTTTTCAATAATTATATATTTGATTTTGTAACTAATTTTTCAGATGGAATTATCTCCAATATGAGTGGTTATAGCATGTTTTCATCGACGAATAAGATAACAAATCCTTTCATGTTCCTAGATGCATTAATGAGTAAAATATTGTTCAGTAAAACTTTTGCTGGTCAAGTGCTTTCTTTAATCTCTATGGGTCTTAGTGGATTGATTTATTTTGTTATAGTATTTATTGCTACAATGATAGTAATCATCACCGCTCTTCGAGCCGTGGCAGTTTATATTATGGCATTTATGGCAATCGCTATATTAATTGGTGTAGCTCCATTGTTTCTTACGTTTATGCTATTTGATTTCACTAGATATTTATTTGATAATTGGGTGAGGTTTACTTTTAGATATATGATAGAGCCAGTAATTTTAATGGCAGGAATTATTATACTTACTCAGTTATTTACAATTTATTTGGATTTTGCAACTGGTTATAGTGTGTGTTGGAAATGTGCTTTACCTATAAAAGTTCCATTTCCTGCTATCCCAGGTCTTCCTGCGATTTTCTCTAATTTAGAGATTTTTTGTATCAATTGGTTTGTACCTTGGGGAATGGATTCTCGTTCTGGCATGATGGGTTTGAATATGCAACATTATATTGCATTAATTATGATTGCTTATGGAATGTATGGTTATGTTGAATTTTCTGGAAAAATGGTGGCAAAGTTGACTAGTACCGCTGGACCTTCTGCAACATCTATGGGACATGCGATGTCATCGGCAATGGAACAAGGAGCTTTAAAAAAGGTTGGTTTAGATCAGGCATCTAGAGATACAATTAAGAAAGAAGCTGCCGGTAGATTAAAAGATAGGAATAAAGCAATTGATAAAGGGAATAAAGCTAGGTCAAAAGGTGATACCAAGGATAGTGATGGTAATAATAAGGATCAGAATCCAAGAAGTGGTGTTGAGAGTGGTAGTGGTAATGAAAGTGATTCTAATGTGAATCCAAAGTAATAACTGAAAATGAAGTGAATAGGATGAGAAATTTCAGGTATCTAATGTTGTTGATAGATTTTCTATTTAAAGGGCAACTGTTTATTGCCTTAGTAGTTCTATTAGCCTGTAATCCTGTCAAAGCTGATGATAGTGAGAAAGATGCTAAATTTGATTGGATGAGTTCGAGTTTAAGTGGACTTGCAGCTCTATTTTCAGCATGTCTAGAAGTACCAAAATTCAATAGTTTTCAAGAAGGTAGCATTTCTTTAGACCTTACAAAACCAAATGAATGGAATTCTACTGGTAACTATGTCAAAAAAGATAAAGCCATTAAGTTTGACTGGAGTACTAGTGGAGCTGTAAGTAGTCCAAGAAAATACCGAGTGATGTACCGTATAGATCCAAGGTTCAATAGACCACAAATATTTATTAAAACTTTTAATCATTTAACTAAAAAGTATGAAGCTACTAATTTTCCTAAATTTAAGGCAACTGATCCAACTAAAGATTATATAAGTCTAGCATTTAGCAAAATGCAGAATTATGTAGACTATTTTAATTTTGTTGAAAATCGTCAGAAAATTCGGGTAGAAAAAGGTGATGTAATAAATATAACTCTTGCAGGAGCAGGAGATTTTTTTAGTGTAGCTACTGACGAAGATTTTTTAAAGTCAGAGCTTGACAATAACATGTTAGGAATTCCGTCACTTTATACAAATAGCAACCTTGATAATAAAATACTATATTCAACTGCAGAAAAATTGTGTTATTCTATTGACCCCTCAAGGGATAAAGTGTGTCAGGGTACTGGAGCAAGTACCAAATATAAGGCTTTAGATAAGTTAGTATTAGTTGGTAAACCGTTAACCCAAGGTTCTATACAACAGATTATTAAAATTTGTCCTGATTTTGCTAATGATAAAGATAACTCTCCAGTGTGCTTCTATGATCAAGGGAGAGGGATGAGGATACTAGTAAATAACCAGATTATAAAGAGAGAAGCGGAAAGTTTTGTATATTCTAAATTTCTAAAAAAGAGTTTCTTATATTATAAATCTGATATTGCTGGAGATTTAGATTTTTTAACTGATTGGCCAATCCAAGGCATGTTTACCTCCCTAGACAAACCTTTAATGAGTGATTGGATTGGAGCTTTTTCAGATATTAATGAACTTAGTTCTTATATTAGTAGCCCAGCTGTAGACTTAAGTAGTAGTTTTTTACATTTTGGACGCTACATTATGATGGTGGAAATAGGTAATGGTGATAAGAGTATTAGTGATGCACAACAAAAAGACATAGAAGTTGAATATGTAATAATGAAAGATGGTGGGACACCACTTGCATCGCTAGTGGGTACACAAATCAACCAAGATTTTGCAACTGATGCTGACAAAGATGGCTATTTATGGGTTAGAGTAAAGAATCCTAATAAAGAGGTAATGGGGTTAATTAAGGTAAATTATGCTAATTATACGGGGAGTACTTGGTTTTCAGATATTGTATATAACGGGGCAGTTAAACCTATTACCGATGAGTTTCATAAATTTACTATGAATTTTTATACTAAACTAACTAAAAATGTAACATTACACCGAATCATAAAAGCTGCATTGATTCTTTACGTAATAATATATGCTTTAACCTTTTTAGCGGGGGCTATTCAAATAACTGCCAAAGACTTATTAACAAGAATTATAAAAATAACTTTGATAGTAATACTAATAGGAGATGATAGTTGGAACTTTTTCAATAATTACTTATTTAATGCCTTTATTAAGGGTACTGACTATCTAATGACCAATGTAGTAGGGCTTACTAGTTCTACAGTTAACATTTTTGGTTTTATTGATCCAATATTTGATAAATATACCAATGGCAGATTTTGGGGGCTTTTATTTATACAATTACTCCAAATCCATAATGGTCTTACTTTTGTTGCTATCATAACTATTTATTCTCTGACGCTTTATTTTAGAGCTATTTTGGAAGTTATCATAGGTTACGTTATAGCATATATTAGTCTTGCGGTTATGATATCTTTAGCACCACTATTCATAATTTTGGTACTATTTGAGAAGACAAAAAGCATTTTCGATAACTGGTTATCTACTTTATTTAGTTACATGATGCAACCAACCATATTATTAATATTTTTTCTATTAATAGATCAGGTGATGTCTGAACAACTTTTAAAAATTGTGGTAAGAGCATGTTGGGATAGTACGTTCATCCCAATAGAGATAGGATTAGATTTAACGCATATGAACATGCCGATTAATTTTTCGTTTAAATTACCATTTTTACCTGGGATACCTTTCTTTGCACCGGATGTTACGGAAATTAATAATGCACAGGATTTATTAAATTCTACCGGGACATTCTTGGTAATATTTACCAGTAGCTTGTTATTCTATGCTTATTGCCTAATGTGTTATGGACTCGTCGATTATGTGACTATAGTAGTTGCTCAATTGACCAACGTAACACCTGCAAGACAAGAGGGTGATTTCCAAAGACCTGATAATTCTACAAAATCTATTATGCAGGATATGGAATCTGTGGCAAGACCAGTCAAGGATATAGCTTTTGCTCCAGCTAGAATATTTAAAGATAAGGTGATAGATCAAAATTATAAAGCTAGGAAAAGTGATCTTGACGGCAAGAAAGAATATACTGGCAAAATATTTGCCTCAAGAAATGATTTAGACACTGGTGGTGAAGCAGATGGTGGATCTAATAAAAAGGAATAATTACTATTTAAGCCTAGGTTTTTATAAATGAAGAATATTTTTGCTATTTTATTAATTTCTATGTTGTGCCTTTCAGGATGTACTGGCGATAGGTGCATTGATGCAGATGATTTTGGCTTTATAAAATTTGTAATTTCTTCAAGATATAAAAAAGAAGAGTTAAGCGGACAACAACAAGATAATCAAACAGCTCCTTGGATCAATACTGGATATAATGTAAATGGTCAACCACTTACTATATTGGTAAAAACTTGGGATTATTCTAAAGGAGATAAAAACAACTCTACAGAATTATCAGCTTGGAGTGCGTGGTATGGTCAAGAAAAGAATACCAATACTTTATCTGAATTTTGTAAGAGACTACAAATATGCCAATTTATAGATGGCAGGATGTGTACTAGTAGTAAGGATGCCAAAATTAGTAATGCACCGTGTTTATTTAAAAATGGTGTAGGGCTATACATGTTAATTGCTGAGCGTGATAAAAATCCTAATCTCTCTTTGGATACACAGCGTACACCCTATGGCATTACCGCCCACCTTGGTGAACCTCTTGTTGGTTATGAACTTTATGATCTTAATAAAAGAGGGGAATTAGTAAAAGCTGGAGGAATAAGTTATCAATATGAAGGTGAGGATAAAGTTAAATACGTTCAATGCCCATTATATTTTAAGATTTTAGATAAATTTTATGATGATAATAATGGTCAGTATCGTGTAGTTATTAAATCTGGGGTCACTGACACTAGACCTGACCCTATTGAATTTTTAACGAATTTAATAAAAGCTGAGTTATTTGGTGATGGTAAGAATCATGGGCTAGTTAGGTCAATTTACGAGGGTATTATTAAAACACCAGGGTATCGTGTATCTGTTTCGGCTCTATTAACTTTGTATATTATGTTTACAGGGTTTTCTTTCCTGATTGGCAATGTTAATCTCACACATACTGAATTAATAATTAGAATAGTAAAAGTTAGTATAGTATCTACGTTACTTAGTTCAACTAGTAGCTGGCAATTTTTTCATGATTACTTATTCGTGTTTTTTATGGAAGGGGTAGAGGAAATATTACGAATAATTAAAGAAACAGCGGCTACCGGACCTGGGTCTTGGAGTATTATAGGTTTAATGATAGCCCCGCAAACTATGGCAAAATTATTTTCATTACTATTTGTCGATCCGTTAGGATTTATATATATAATTTTATTCTTGATAGCCTTTTATTTTATCTTCATGATGGTATTTAAGGCTACTATTATATATCTTACGGCACTGATAACCGTTGGGATGATTATCATAATGGCTCCAATATTCATTTGCTTTATGTTATTTGGTATCACGCGTTCATTGTTTGAAAACTGGTTAAGACAGCTGATTTCCTATGCACTACAACCAATTATATTATTTACTGGTATTGCTTTTATTTCAATGATTATCAGAACAGAAATATATTCTTCACTTGGTTTTGGGGTATGTAAGTATGACTTCCCAAATTTAGGTCCGATAAATGACATATTTGGTAGTATGAATGAAGATCTAGACACTAGTCTTGGAGACTCAATATTTTATTGGTGGTTTCCATCTCCAATGAAAGCTGGCAAATTTTCTAAAACAAAGGCTAATATATTAGTGCCTGTTGATCATCGCATCGATGATGGCTCGCCTGATGGCAACCTATGTTTAGCTTATCAATGTACCGAAGAAAGATATGTTGAATTACCATTTTTAGATTTAGTCAAAGATGTAAGAAGAATTGATAATTTTTTCAGTGGTCACTTTGTTCAGCTGGATGGATTATTGTTAATTTTTGTATGTGTTTATTTACTAAGTAAATTTAATGATATAGCTGTTTCAAGTGCTAAATTCTTATCTAGCACCTCAGGTAATCTAACAAATTTACAAGCAATTGGACAAGCTGCTTTTGCCCCTATTCAACAGCAAATAGAGAGACCTGCAAATTATGCTTTCGGTGCTGTCAAGCAAAGGGTAGATCAAGTAACTGAGAAGGCAAGTATGTTTGTTGCCGATCAGTATGAAGATTGGATGATGGGGGGTGTAGCCCAAGAGGCACTTGACCCAAAAGCAGTAAAATCTAGTGTTTTAAGTGAAGTAAAAAGAACTTATGGTATAGATTATAAAGACGTTAATGTTAAAGCTGGAAGTGATTATCAAAGGGCTATTAGCGAGGTTATGGAAACTATTAAACCTGATGGACAAGTTAAAGAATTTACTGGCAGTAGTTATGCAGAACTTAAGGATCATTTAGCAGCTCTTAAATTTGGAGAAGGTAAAAAATATGATTCTCTTAGCGAAGAGCAAAAGAAAGAACTTAATGATTTAATGAAAACTAAAGATGGTAAAACTTTACGAGAATTAGCGAGTGATGCAAAGTTTACCCAAGATTTCCAGCAAGCTTATGTGGATACACATCAAGCAATGTCAGCAAGGGGAATAGGGTTATTTGGTAAAAATATAGCACCTCTCAAAAGTTGGCAAGAGATGAATAGGCGTGTTGATGAAAAGAGAGAGCTACGTGATAAGAAGCGTAAAAATATAGGAGAGAGAATATATGCTGGTTATGAAGGATTAAAACGAGAAGCACTTACTGCTATTGTTGGTAAAGATTTACGGGATGCTTTTGAGGGTAACTTAACTGGAGCAGAGTGGGAAGATTTTAATTATAATGATCCAAGACTTAGAACCCATAGTGAATCACTTAAGGATCAGCAAATATCTTTGGAACATCAAGAACTTCTAACTAAAATCAATAAAGAAACCATTGCTGTTCAGGAAGATATTTCATCTCCTGAATATCTAGCCAAGCTTGAATTACAGGGTAGAACAGCAGATATTGCATATTATGCAGAACTATCTAACAAAAAACTTGCCTTTGAGATATATGATGCTTTAGCTAAAGGTGAAGGTGATAAGGGGGAGAATCCCGTGTTGATGGGCGAGCGATTCATGCGAGAAAAAGCAACGGATACTCAAACTCGTAATATGATTGACAGTGCTTATAGAATTGAGCAGACACTAATAGATAACGATAAATATGCACGCAGACAAGAACATTATGAAATTATGCGTAAGAAAGCTGAAGCTAATGGGGATAATCAATCTTTAGAGTATAGTAAAGCAGTACTAAAGAAAATAGAGGAAAGAAAAGAACTTATTAAGAAAGAAGTTATATCTCACATTGATGGAATTAATCAATATCGCTTAAATGCTAAAATGCCTAAATATGAAAAAAATGATTAACTTTTTCAAAGCAAAATGAGTGCAAAATAATAGTCTCTTACCCCTTGCCAATCACTACTATGTCACCCCGCAGGGGTTAAATATATAAACACCTCCTCTTTCAGGAGATTTTTTTAGATCCCCGCCGTAGCTCCATCGTTTTGACGTTAGCACTACAATTGTAGCATTAAGTATAGCATATATTTTTTAGGTACTAATAGATTTTTGAAAATTTTTTATAAGAAATTCAATTTTTATATAGAACTTAAGATTATTTATTAGTTGAAAATTTATTAAAATATCTATTTATTAAATTTATAATAGTTGTATTTTAGTAAATTTAAACTATTAATTGTCATTTGGGTGAAAACAACAACCATATTTATACTCCTGTTTATAATTTCTGTAACAAACAAGATTTATGCATCAGCTTGGTTAATTGACTCAGGCAAGTACAAATATACGGTTACTGCTAGCAATATTGATAAAAATTCAAAAAATATTAAACAAGTAATACCAATTGCAATAATTAACGCAGTGGTGTAAAATGGGTTTTTAACTGATAAAGGTACTCAAATGGCTAGGTTAATATTACCGCAAGGTTTTCATGGTCATGATTTTATAAAAATGATGAAACATGAGCCGCATGGTCGAAATCGTATACGTTTATTGGCGATGTATTACCTTCAATTAGGCAAATCTTTTAAAGCCATATCTGAAATAGTGAAGTCACACTGGAAAACTGTGCAATCATGGCTCAGAAGATTTAGGAATCATGGTTTTGAAGGATTATTTGAATCACAAAGAAGCGGTGCCCCTAGGAAGATTAACACTATACAAGAGTCTGCTCTTTTTGATAAAATCAATACGCTCAGTGAAAGTAAAACTGGTGGGTATATAACTGGAAAGGAGCTACATATCATGTTACTTGAGGAATATGGTGCTAAATGTACTTTAAAAACAGTCTACAATACTATGCACCGCCTTGGTTTTAGCTGGATTACTTCTCGTTCAATGCATCCAAAGTCAAATCAAGAGACTCAAAATACATATAAAAAAACTTCCCAGACATGCTAACAGAATTATTACCAAAAAATATCGATAGATGTAAAGTTGATATATGGTCTCAGGATGAAACTCGAGTTGGGCAACAAGGTAGCTTAACTCGTATATGGGCTAAGCGTGGCACTAGACCCCGTAAAGTTCGGCAACAGCAATTCATTTCAACATATATTTATGGAGCTGCTTGCCATGATACAGGAGAAGCTTTTGCATTAATTTTACCATATGCAAATACACAGGCAATGAATAAATTCTTAGAAGACCTTTCTCGCAGTATTCAAGGCAACCGACATATAGCTTTACTAACGGATAATGCAGGTTGGCACACAGCCAAAAAACTAACTGTGCCAAGCAATATCACTTTGATACCGCTTCCGCCCTATGCACCGGAACTTAATGCAATGGAACAAGTTTGGGAATGGATCAAAAATCATTTCTTGTCTAACCAATGTTATGGTGTATATGAAGATATCGTCACTATGGCTTGTTACGCTTGGAATCAATTTGCTCATAATGTAGATTTAGTAAAATCAATTATGTATAGAGACTGGATAAATACACCGTGTTAATTATTGCAATTGGTATAACTCCTCTACTTCTGAAGGGTCTGCCCCTTGCTTAACTTTACGTAAAATTTCTTCGATTCGTTGGTAAATAACATCTTGTTTGATGGCTTCTGCTTGATAAGTAACCTTCTGTTGTTCAGGTAGATGGGCTATGTCAGCTTCTAAAGAAACTAGATGCTCTTGTAGATTTGGGGAGGCATGGCTAGTATCAAATTTCTCATCATCACCATGGTAAAAAGATTCAGCCTCTTGTGGATTCTTGAGATTTATATGTTTGCCTTCCTCTAGCTGTTTTCTTGCTATATATAACTCCTCAGGCGATAAATCATAGCCTTTAGTTTCCCATTGCTGACGTCGTAAATTATTGATAATTTGCTGATCTAATTGTTTTTCTGCTGTCAAATACTCCTGAAACACTGGGTTATTAATATGCTCCTGATATAATTGTTGTAATTTGCCTTTTTCCTCTAGTAAAATATCCAAGAACCATTTTGGTATTTGCTCAATCTTGCCATTAGTACCAAACTGATCATGCATATGTTGTTGTAATTCTGCTATTTTCCTCTGCTGGACAAAATATAAAGGAAATTGTGGCTCGGCTGCCGTAATTAATTGTAGCTTCTTTGCTTGTAACTCAGCTAATCTTGATAAAGAAATGTTTTCAGCGTTGGTATTGCTACTTGTTGGCACTTGACTATCAACTTGCTCAGTTTCTATTATCTTCTCCATTGTTTGAGGAGATGACTCTTTTAGCACAGTATCAATATTCTCTTTTAACTGACTATCAACTATCGGATGTAAGGTCTCAATTTCAGGACGTAACTTATTGGAATGTAAGTACAGTCTGTCCCGCAAATATTTAGCCGAATAACCAAGACCATGCAATGGTGCACCAAATAAACCACTTTCTATAATATTAATCAAACTATCTGACAAGTCATAAGGTCTTTGTTCAATATGTCGTTCATTATAAAGAAATGGCTCGATAGCTGTCTGACCTACAGCACCACCGACAAAACCCTTAGCTAATGTTGTTGGAAGTTTGCCATATTTTAAAGCAGCTGCCGCCCATCTTGCTTGCCCACCAATAGGAATGAAGCTAGCAGCAATGTTAATTATCGACAAATTACCAAATACTATCTCAGCTCCAAATTTGCCAATAGCTTCAACTAATCCACCTTTACCTGCAGCAATGATAATCTCATTAATTTCTCGCTGCTTTTTTCTCTCTAAAATATCTTCTACTAATTGATTGGTAAAATTAGGGTCATACTTTAAATCTGAGTCACCATATTTTTGCTCAAATTCTTCCTTGGTTAATTTGTTATTATTAGTTTTAAAATATTCAGCAATATCCCGTAATTCAGGATCAATAATATATTCTGGGTCAAAAGCTCGCCATAAAGTTGATAGGCTTGGACTATCCTTATAGGCTTGCCGGCTAACTGCCCGCCAAACATCCATTTTACTGCTGCCTAACAAATCAACGACACTATTAGTTCTAAACTCCGGTATTAAAATAGAATAGTAACGTAATTGATTATTTGAATAATTATTTAAGCTGTCATTATTTTCCATCCTACTAATCTACTCTAATATGAATATGAGTTAATGATATCTTGCAATTCTTTTTTCTGTTGCTCTAAAGCTTGAGGATTATTTAACTCTAATAAATCAAATTTTAATATTTTACCAACTCCTACCATAAGTGGCAGATACTGACCATCTTTAGTCGGAAAAGTATAATAGACACTCTTTTTGTCAGGTGTTAATTTCCATTTACCTTGTTGTAAACATTCTTGTACTATTGTAGTCGAATATTGTCCTATTGGTTCATTGATATTATCGATACTATTGCTACCACGACTATCCCTAAAACTAGTAATATAATCATAAGCTATAGTTCCTTTAATGAGACCATGTTGCAGCTCTGCTAGACTACTCTCTATATAATCAGCATTTAAATCTTGGATTATACCTTGTGCTACAACCTGACGGGGGATTTGCAGATTTTTACTATCTAGTCGCATATAGACCTCGCTAATTAATTCTTTGGTTGCTTTTTTTACTGCTTTGTCAATCGATAAATCTTCAGTACGTTGGTAGTATTTAGCTGAATATTTTATGGCTTGCCGTGTTTGGTTAATCTCTGTCTCATTTTGCATATTGCTTCTTGCTAAATCCTTACTCCATTGCTTGAATATAACATTTTTATCAATTTCTTTGTTAAATTCTGTAGTCTCATTACTGATAAATAAAGGCTGACTTTTTAATGATAGCTCGTTAACTAGTGTCATCATCTGTATGAAGGCTGACGCATTTTTACGGTTATATAGCCTACTCTCAGCATAGAATTGAGTCAGGCATTCTAGCTCCCCCTTACCCCTTAAGATTTCTTCCATTATCTCCAAACCATATTGCTGCCCGCCTCCTGTATCATCATCTCGCAAACTAATTATACTATCGGTGGCTTGTTGAATTTGGTTAACATCTTTACTCTGAATCTTTTTTAAATACTCAATACTCTCAGATTCCATTAAATATCTCTGATCGTAACTCGGAATGCCTTTTTGCTGTTGTAATTGTTTTCTAAGCAATAAACGTTGAGGAAATGTTAGGGCTTTAGGTATTATGTCGGCGTACAATTCCTCAATCAGCCTAACCGGGTCTGTTTGAACCAATTTATGCTGTCTGTTAAACTTCTCAGCTAAAATATTATATATTTGCTCTTTCTTGTCATAATCAACATCTCCGCCCTTTGGAGCAATTTGTTGTAATATTTCCTGATATTGGTTAAATGGTAAGTTCTTCATTTGTTCTGAAATAACAAAAGCCTGCTTATACAAAGCTTCTTGGGCTATGAATTGCTGCAGTCGTGGATCACCAGCATTAAAACTGGCTTGCAGTAGATTTTCAAACCCTTTAATACCTTCTCCAGTATTTAGGATACTATGCAAATGGGCATTGGTAAGAGAACTAAGTTGATGTTGTCTCAGTAATTGCTGATGATGTAATAGATTATTTGCTTGCCCCTCCAGCTTTATCCTCTGTTCAAGCGATAAATCTTCTTTCCATTCAGCAACTATATTGGGATTTAATATAGCATCTGGCGAATGCTTTAAAGTACCTAGTGCTGAGGCAAATGCTAAAGCTTGTTTGGCATTAATTAGCATTTGTTCTCGCTCTTGCGGCAGTAATGACAGAGAGTTAATAGCTATCACGATATCTTGTAAGTGACTAGTATAAAGCTGTGGGTTATCATAAGTAGCATTTTTTAACTTTTCAATAGCTTCAATTGCTAAATGGTTACGTTTACCATCAATCAGCTTGGCTTCTGTATGACTTATTTGCCCAGTTAAAGATATTCGGTAGTCATTAATCTTAGCTTGCAACATACGCCTGGTTAGTCTGTTCTTGGCTTGTTGCAGATAATTTACAGCCCGCTTATCATACTTGCCTAAAAAATACTCGATAAACGGTTTATTGTTTTCTGAAAAATCCGGATGAAATTCATCAAATTGTGTCAAACAGTTAAAACCACCAGTTTTGTTATCGCTAGCTACTTCAATATTGCTCTGTGATTGATGCAAGTGTATAGTGGTATCTTTAATAAAGTCTGCCCATAAATTTGGCACTTCTACGCTGGCATCTTTCTCCAGTTTACGTACCAAATACCCTTTAGCTTCTTCATTAATCTGCTGACTTATACCTGCTATAACTTGCCATTTCATCTTTTTTTATTACTTCCCTTTTACTTGTCTGTTATCCCTTCATTAATTCTTGATATCCTAGCAAGATCAGACACCCCGCTTAACACCGTACCAAGATTTTGCCAAGGCGAAGCTGACCTGTTCGAACTAATATTACGGTTAATTGCTTCCTTATTTAAATCAATCATTACCGTGTTTAAGTTTGATCTTGGTCTTTGGTGAAAATGTTCAGCTTCTACGCTTCTTGCCTTCATCTCGTCCATATAAGCCATATGTCGTAGTAATAAGCCAGCTGAATCAGTACCAGTTATACCAATACCAGTTTTCAGGATATTATAGCCCAGCTGCTGGCGATTATATAACTGTTCTTGCCTCAACATATCAACATGATAACTTGATATTGCTCCATATTCCGCAGTTCTTTCTATTAGTTGTTGACGGTCAAACCTGACATTCTCCTGTTGTTGTCTCAATAAATGCTGTTGTTCATATAAGGATTGCTTAGTTTTTTCTTTATTACTTCTTAGTTGGGAGTAAGTATTAAATAAAGATGCTCCTGTAGCAAATATACTCGCTCCACTCGAGAAAAAATTTAGAAAATCAAACATTGCTATTTTTTACCTTTTAAAGATTTTTAGCTATTTAATTTGTTGCAAGAATATGTTACATTATAACTAGTATTAGTTGTGTAATGTACTGAAAAATCTGCCTAACGGGTAGGCATTTTTAGCAGTCGATTCTTTCGAAGAATTAGGGCATTACCGATTGCTACTTGCAACATTGACTGAGGAACGTAGGTACAGTGTTATGACCCCTGTGGTTAGTGGGGGTCTCTCGCTCATTCATCAATTACCCTTATAATTTGGTAAAATCTTTGCCTTGGCATAGATTTTTAATATACTAACGGGATAAGGCTTATCGACCTTAAAAATAACATCAATATCAGTTTTAATTTCTCCGTGCATAATAAAATTTACCCAACCTGATTGATAAGGAGTGGCAAATAAGTCACATACTTCTTTAGTAGCTGTTGATGTTGTTAAATATTTCTTATCATTAACCAATCTAATCAACGCATCACTATCTAAATATCTACTATTAATATGTTGCCTATCTATTTGCCCATTATCAAGCCTTTCTTCAATATAACCACCTTTACTATTAAAGACCTTCAATCCAAGTTCCGCATCTTTTTTCGGAACATGCTCGTATTCATCCGGAAATATCAAAGGAAAAGTCTGTAATATCGAAGAATAAGGAAAACCTACCGACAAATGTCTTACCGGATGTTTTAGCTTAATCAGCTCATTATCAATAATCTTTAAATCATGTAATTCTTCATCACCAATAATAGATACAGCAATTTTCTGAAAAATTGGCAATATAGTGGCAATATTTATTTGCTGGAATGATGGCAAGCAGTTTCCAGCTATACTACTTAGTTCATAACCTCCAATATCAGGAAATAGTTTTTTAAAAACTGGAAAATATCTTTTTGATAAAAGTAAATATTTCTCTAATTTTATGCTCTTCTCATCCTCAAGAATATCTTTCAATAAAGCTGGATGAAAGCTTGGCATGATTAACTGACAATATTCAATAATGTTACGCTGAAAATAAGCTAGTCCTTCTTTGAGCTCTTGCATTTGCTCAAATATTCTATCAGCTAACGTTTCAGTGTAATCTTCTTCGCTGCGAATAGAAGATGAGGAATAGGATGAAGATAATGAGGCTCTACGCTCTCTACTTCCTTCCGTTGGTGGTAAGTTCAGTCTTTCAGCATTTCCCAGCCTGTATGCTACTTCATCTATCATCTCATCGAGAGTTTGATTAAAATTATCAGACAAAATATATTCTCTAACATCTTTACTTAATTGTTTATCAAGTATGATACTCCTTAAACAATCAACTATTTCTTCTCGTCTTTTGAAATTGCTTAGCTCATTAATCTTGTTGTCATTATGTATTTGTTGTAATTTATCAATTAATTGGTTAGTAATGGTTGATAATTTATCATTTATTTGTTGTTTGCTAGTATGTTGATCTAACTCTATTATTTGTCGGCTAATTAGTTGTTTAATCTCTTCACCAAATATATATTTAGTCAGTTTTGGATGAGCGATATTTAGCAGTTCCTGGTAAAAATCCACTACAGTTTTGGTAAAAAACTTTTTTATGTTAACTAGCAATTCTTTATTATTGTCACTATCCTGCTGAGCATAATATAATAACATTCTTTTATTGATGTGAATAGCCGCTAACCGCATCTCTTGTATTTCTCTACTTACTTCAAACTGTAGATTAATATTTTGCTTAGCATTTGCCATAATATCTTGCACCGTGCCAGCGATGAACCTTATTAGCTCAGTATTTAGTTTTTTTATTTGCAGACAAATAGTTGGACGAAAGGAAAAAGCACTATTAGGCAGATATTCCATTAAGCCACCATCTCTTAAAATAGCTGGTACATCAATTTCATTTAGTGCTTCTGTGGTTTCAATAATATCACCACCAAGTCGCTCACCATCATATAATAATTGCTCGATTACCACTAAACTTTCAGGATGACCGGAAAATAGATTATCTATTTCAGCATAAATACGTGAGAATATTCGATGATAGGCAAAAGATATCGCCAAAATATTCATAATCTTAGGTAAATAATTTTTATAATATTTTTGTAAAAAACTTTCTATCTCGGGTCTATGTTCATCATAATTAGCAATGTGCCTGTTTTTGTATTTAAAAGAATCACCAGCATTATCTAACTTAACTCTCAAGATATTTTCTGCTTGAGCCTGTACAATATGCTCTAGCTTGGTTATATCACCTCTAAACTCATAAGCACTATCATCCTTTAACGCTTGCATAATTGAACGGTAAGCAGCATTCTCTCCTGGCTGTAGGATATTTACATGACAATCAGCATAAACTGCTCTATCGGTAACAAAATGCTTGGCAGAAAAATAACGAGTTTGCAGCACTTCTAGATATTCTTTACTGCTTACACCAGTATCATCACTTCTCCGAACATGCAAATATAACATATCAGCACTTTCAGCATAGATCGGCGTAATGCCTAATACTTGACCATTACCACCCAGCCAATGTTGTGACCAGCCCATAATTTTTAAATCTTGCGAATAGATAAAAATTGCAAAAGAGCCATTTTTTAGCACCGCCACTATCATCGAAAATGGACTGTTACAGCCGACAATTTGTCTAATACCACCAGCAAATATATGCTCAGCATAGGCAGTTATATCTGATATTTGAAAGCCACCTTTTTCTTGTGAATAATACAAGCTATTGATTTTACATCCATTACCTTCAACAAAAAAGATGGTCTTACCGATCACTACTGGTTTCAGTGGTGATACCGGCAACTCAATCTCTTTATGGATTTTGACAAACTCCCCTTTAGCTCGATCTCCTTCTTTCACTAAATAAATACCATCACTAGTACCGAGTAACAATTCATCAGCAAAAGGTACCGACCATAGAACATTATCAAAAGTAGCAGAAGAAAAAGTTGCCGAAAAAGCAGTTAAAGGATTACGGGCTTCTAGTAAAGTCCTATATGCCATCCTAAAATCACTAAAATCTCCCTTATAGCTTGCCCAAATTGCATGAATATTCTTATTAACCCCAAAACACCATAATCGGTTTTCAAAAGTAACCACTGAAGTACAATATAATTTCTCCTGCTGGGCTTGGTAAATTGGGGATTGATTAACATATGATAAACTTGCTGCTCGCTGGTAAAGAGCTTTTAGCTCATCGTTAATTTTATCTACTTCTGCTCCATAAATTACCTCATTAAAAGGTTTCTGTATCTTAGTAGCTTGTCCAGTTTGTCCTGTAGTAAAATAATTAACTTGGCATTTTAGTGGTTCAATAATAAACATTCTATCTTTACCAGGAAAATTACTGGATAGCTCATAGCTACTACTTGAAGCTATCTCAGCTCTTTCACCATATTCTACCTGTCTTTTGCTTGCCTGTTCGCTAATATATTGGTAAAATTGCTCAACAATTTGCGGATCAACGGAGAATTTAAAGATCGGTCTCTTATCACCGAAGGAAATATAAGCAATCCCTTGGAACACTACATAAGAAAAATCCTTAGGACGAAAATGAAAATCTTGCCCATCATCCTTAATAATTTTATTGGTTAGCAATAACTCACCACCAACAAAAAATAAGCAATTAGTATGTAACTTATGCGATTCAAAAACTAGTAAGTAGGATAACTTCCTTGAGAACATCACTGCTGCCATTTTCTTTGGCACATTATCATTAAACAAATGGACAAATTGTGTCCCATGTCTACGCATAATGCCACCTGATGGTAACAGCATGAAGTTAATCAGCTTCTTAACACCATTCTGATACAATACCAGCTCAGTTCTCCCTTCAATGGTCGGAGTAAGCTCACCACCTGAGAAGTTGTTTTTTTGTGAGTAAACAAATTGTTCTTGTTGCATAACTTAACGTAATTTGATTATTCAAATATCATACTTCACCGGAATTAATCAGATTATAATCAACCGCATAAATCCTTCTTGTTTCTTCCAATTTGATCAAATATTGTTTCTTTAGTCCATCAGTAAACACACTATCGGAATACATAGCAAATGACACTTGTGAGGCTAATGATAAAGCTGCCAGTAATTTAAAGCTGGCAGGTACTTGTTGCCAAATAGTTGGATCATTCTCTAATAAATTATCAACAATGTTTTTGCTGTAATAAAACAGTGAGGTAAGTTTACCACCCTTGAAGTAAATCTTACCTGCCTCTGTATAAAATTGTAGGTTAGATGGCACTATTACAGCACATTTAATGCAATCATTAATATTCGGTATTTCGGTAAAGTTTTGTCTATTGCCTTCGATATTATCAACTCTCCGTAAGGCAAATGACCATTTAACCATTAGTACAGTATCTTCAATAGCAGGATTAACAAACTCCTCACTTAATTCCTCGGCTTTTGATATTCTGCCACCACCAATTCTACTAATACCACAATTTGACCCAAGTACTACTACTGCCTTTTTGATAATCTCATATTTCACAATAATTACACTATTGAATCAATTTTGTAGTTACCCATCTTCATTCTCACTCTCAACAATACCACCATCACCATCATCCTCAACAACATTATCACCAACACCAATATCAACACCACCAACACCGGCAGCAGCATCAACAGTAGCAGCTCTTCTCATGACCAGTACTTGCGTAGCTAAATTATTGTTGGCAATTACTGCTAAATCATTATCAGTAATATCCTCACTATTATCACTATTCCGGCATTGATTGCCAAACATCTGCCATGGCATTGTTATGCTATGTAAGCCTTTCCGGTGATTCTCATTAGCTATTGCTTTCCACAATTCACCATGATGGCTGGTGCGGTCATAGTCCTCTAAACATTTAATGACCACTACTGCTTGTTCATTATCACGGCTAGCTCCAAATGCTTCACTGTAATATAATACCTTGGCATAGTGGTATTGTACCAGCTCTTCAATACCCTTCTTGTTAGAACCACTAACCGTATTAAATCTTATGGCTCCTTCATTAAAGGCATAGCAATCTCTAACAGCATATCTAGATTGATTAGCATCCCCAGTATTATCAAATATACCACCCAGCATCTCGCTAGTAATAAAAGTAAATCCTAAGAAACTATTAACTTCACCACTTACTAAGGCTCTAACGTTATTATAGTCATAATTGGTAATTTGTGGATCACGTAGTAAGTCTGAAATTTGATTGCTTGAGCACAATAAGTATAATTTATCATACATACCAAAAGAGCGTTTTTTTAAGATATGATGAGCTTTTATTAGTTTGTCAACAGTCAGTCCTGCTCTCTTTTGCTGGATGCTCCCTCTATTGACGGCAACTGCAGCTTGAGCATTTAAGCCTAAATTAACATCAGTAACCCTAATTCCTACTGGTACCACATTATTAGCTACGTCAAAGTTAACAACATTGTTGCCTGTCCTTCCTGCTCGAACTGGACTTGCAAAAGCACTAATAATTATCCGGTCTTGTTGCCTACCCATTGCCCAACCTGCCATTTTAGGAAAATGTGAAGTAGGGTCAGTTAATAGGTTCAACTTATCATTCCTATCCATGGTAGCGTTCCAGTGATAGGCAGAAGCCGTCAAAAATCTTCTTGAAATAGTTGGAATCTTAAATTCTATTTGTTCTAATCTACCAGGGTCTCCACCATCAGTATAATGTCCATGTAAATGATCATCAGGATCAATTGCCCGTCGATTTCTACTCTCCACCTCATGGGTAGTCATTGACTCAAAGCTAATTACCTCAGTATCCTGCGTACCATTTGTAACGCATTTTCTTAATTTACAACCTTCTTGTTGAATAACTAAGCTGATATTTTTGGCAAATTGTTCTTTAAGACCATCTGTTATTTGTTCCATTTCTTTTCTCCTCAAATAATCTATCAATATTTAAAGTGTGATATCATTTATACTCGAATCAACAAAAACTTAAGCTGGTCGTTGTCCTCTATGCAGCCAACAACCTTTCGAGTATATATGTTATTAGTGGCTCTTTTATGATAGGTTATTGCGAAGTTGCAGCCTTAAATGAGTTGTCACCTACTTCATGACTTTAATGATTGCTTGGTTACGTTATTTTTTATTGTGTCTTATCATAAGCGATCTTGTATAATTGTTGCATACGTTTAACAGCTTGTTCATGTCCCGTATGCTCTTTACTCCTTAATTTTACCACAAACTCGGGGTCAGAATCAAGTTTATCTATCTCTGACAATGCCGCCTCTCGGCTGTTAATGCCAGGTAGCTCTTTGCCAATTACTAACGAGTCAGATTTTAAAGTTTCACCGACTCGTACTAATAAATCAACTAAAGCTGGTGCGTAATGTGAGTCTTCAATTAATCCAGCCAGCTCTTTAGTACCAAACTTAGATAAGGCTGCCTGCATCACTGTCATTTTACTGTCAAAACCTTCACCATAATTGCGTTTCAGCAAATCAATGTGAGAGTGACGTGTTTGCTCGATAGCATTTTGTTGCTGTTTTTGTAAATCCTGCGAAAAACCATACAGAGAATTAAGCAGCTTCTCACCTTGCCTTTTAGATAATCCGCTTTGGTAAAACATATCTTCATAACGAGTTAAATACTCCTCATCTTCCTTGGAGCGTTTATCAGTATATTTCTTATCTTCAGGCAATCCCAAACGGCAATAGAATTTATGCCACTCATCATCAGAGCTGTCATCTTTTGGCACAGCAACTCGCTGATTTAAGCTTTTTTCTGCTTCCAAATAGCTCTGAGCTAAAGATGAGACATCCTTGAATTTACCCAGTGACTCAGCTTTACGTATTTCCTCAGGCATGTTAGCTAGCCAATCACTACCAGAGGAAGTAGGGCTAGTTTCATAGTTATTGGCAATTAATTCTTTACTCATCTGCTTATTCTTCTTTCAACGTTTCCATTTCTTCTTTTAACTTCTCTATTTCTTCAAGGATTAGCCCGGTAAATTCAATGATTTCATCTATTGGCTTTTTTTTATCCAACATTTTTTTTGCCATGGCTATAGCTTTTTCTTCAATACCTTCAGCTTTGCCTTCAGCTTTGCCTCTAGCTTCAGCATCTTCAATTTGTTGCTGTTCTACCGCTAAATTATCAAAATAGGCTTTTGTTCTTTGCTCATAGGTGTTAAGCTCTGCTTCTGACCAGCTAGCTTGGTCTACAGCCTCAAAGGCTCTCCTAATAATTTCATCTTTACCTATTAAATTCTCTATTTCTGTTAAGGTTAATTTACTATCTCCTGCATGCTTGAAAAAATACATCCACTTCTCTTCAATACTCTTTAGCTCATCAATAGTTTTTTTAAATTTCTCAAGCTCTAAAAAAACAAAGTAAAAATCTTTTAAATCATGGGCATAGCTCTCTGTATCTAAAAGACGATGTTCTGATTTCCAATGTTTTTTATCGCTAAACATCACAAAATCCGCTATCGCTAAAAATATTACTCCTTTTAATTTGGCGTATACTGCCAGTTTCTTGTGTTTCTCATCTTCCTCAAGTCTTTGCTGAGAATATGCTTTAGCTGCATAATATTGGGCTCTCTTCTCAAATCCTGGATGCTTACTTACCTGCATCTCTACTATGAATTGATTACCGTGTTGATCTTTACATAACACATCAACTATGGACTTTCTGTAAATAGCAATATCAGGGTCTTGGATAGTTGGTAAAAATGTCACCTCAATTATTTGCTCATTTCCTTTACACTTGAGAACATCATTTAAAAAATGAACAAGTATATCTTTATTCTTTTCAGTACCAAAAATTTGGCGAAAACAAAAATCATTTTTAGGGTCAAGAAACTTTGATAAAAACATATAATATAACCTCTTAATTGTTACTAAATATCGCCATTATTTATCTGATTCATTAGTACCATCGATATTATCAATTCCATCATCTTCTGAAACTTGTGAGCATATGTATAGGAACAAAGCTCGATGCCCTTCAAGAAAGGCTGTGTAATTACTTTCTTGCCGAACGAAATTGCTACGATATATGCCACTCATTTGTGCTAAATCCTCTAATACTATTTTACCATCTTCTCCACTAAAAAGCTTGCAATAAATTGATTTTAACTGCTCTTTTGTTAATAAAGGTGATGAGGATGAGGAGTTAATTGATAGTTTCATTCTTTCTTACCCTTATATCTGTTGTTGTTGCTGTTGCATTTGCATCATCTTACGTTGTTGTCTGATTTGTAATACTTCTTGCTCGTTCTTCAGGATTGAGCTTGGGGCTCCTCGCAGCTCAAAAAATAGTTTAAAACATTCATCCCAGTTGATATTATCATAAATCTCAGGAAAAAAGTTACTGATTCCACTTCGTTGAAAAAAACCTAATACTTGCTCAACGCTGGATATTGCTGATGTTTTCTGTGCCCTGGATAGTGGTGAAACATATTCAATCTCTATCTTGGGTGGGCTATTTGCTCCCTCTAAAATCGGTACTCTGTTATATTTGATCAGCGTCTGATATATCGCCATGATTAACGGATTTAACAACTCACTCTCAATTCTTCCAACCATCGGTGACATTAAACGATATTGTTCTTCTGTCCTAATTTGCACCTCGGTGGCAGTCATTTCTTTGTTTTCCTTTTGCATCCTGAATATATCGATATAGAATGCCTTGTATATCGCATCGCGACATTGATTTTGTTCGATTTCAGTAGGAATAAGATTTTCCATACCGGTTATTGGTATTATTTTATCTGCCATACCATTACGGTAGAAATTAACACTGCCTGGCGTAGTATATAGTGGTAAGTAATACCCATCTTTTGGCACTAATAATGGTGGGTCTAGCTGTTTCTGGGCTACTTTTAGGGTAATTTGCCTTAAACTATTGAGCAATTTAATATCAGGCAGCACATGATGAGCCGGAGCATAGCCATATACTTCACCTTCTTCTTTTACCCATCGCGTCACAAAAAATGGGAAATAAGAATAGCCTGATTGATTGATAATTTTTTGTTCAGCTAGGTAGATATATTCTGAGCTATAATCAAGTATTAATGAGCTAGCTGTTGCCATTGGTTTTCTACCTTTATTCTTCTGATTTTGAGCTTGCGGGCTAACTATATGTAATATTTCTACTATTTCATCAGGATTTTTGGCTAATCTTTCCTTGAAAGGAGCAAAGTCTGACCATTTAGCTAACGCAGATTTTATCGGCATACTAAATAGTCGATACATTGTATTAACAAAACCAAACTTATCCTCTTCAAAATAACATTCTTGTAAATTAATGTTACGGAAGAATAGAGTTTGTTCTAATTCTGGGTCTTCTTCAACATAGAATATCGCGGTACCAAAGGCAGCGAGATTTAGAAAAAACTGATGAATCTGATTATAAAAATTAGAAGCCGGATTGTTGAATATATCCATTAAAGATTTTTCTAACATTTGGGCTAGCATGCTGCGTTCAGCTGTTGTTAAATATTCCTGCTGCTCTTTATTTTCAGCAGCTATAGTAAGGTTAAACCAATTTATTGCTGGATTTACCAGCAAGCTTTGTAAACCTGATGCTAATTGCTCTCTTGACCAAATAGAAGTTGAATCAAATATTACCTTATTACTCTCAGTTTGTGGGCAAACATATTTCTTTAGCTCATCCCATACTTGCTGCCATTTCTCCCGCTTGCTCTTGAGATTGTCAAAATATTCAATTTTTTTGTTTAAATCACTATCAGCCATAAGCTGTCACCATATTCCTTGTTACGTTTGAGTTTATAGTTGAGTTTGGGTTTAAATATGGCGTACCAAGTTTCTTTGACACTTTCTTGAGCTTCTTGATAAAGTCATTATCATACAACACCTGATAGTTATATTTCTTACCGCTAGCTGCCGTCATGCTAGGCAAACCAAGGGTTAACCCTTCAATATCCTTAAGCGATACTATCTTGCCAAGAGATTCAGATAATTGCGGTAAATCTTTTAATTGTGGTACTGACCGCATGTTAAAATGCTCCACTGCTTGTTTTAAACCACCAAGCTCAGCTATCGGCGTTTTTGCTAATCCTGATCGACCATATCTTGCCATTTGCTCTAAATTGCCCGACATACCATCATATTGATGGTTATTAGCAAGATCAACTTGTTCAATCCTCCCTCTAAGGTTATGCATAATATTTGATGTATTCATATAATGACCAATACCAACTAATGGAGATAAACATTTTAGTCCAAAACCTAACTGTCCAAGTATTGAAGTTCCTCCTGCTACAGTTGCTGCTCCTGCTCCTCCTAATGCTCCCAGTCCCATTCCAGCTCCAAAGGTTAAGGCACCAAGACCTGCCCCCTGTACCAAGCCTGTAATGTTGGCTGATTTCTGAAGTTTCTCAGCCCGCCACTTTACATCGTGAGCATAACTATCTAACTGACTTTGTGCAGATGAACCATAATCCCTTAATTTATTTTGTAAACCCTCAATATGCTTTTGGCGTTCAGTATAATCAGCAGTTATTTTATCTTCTATGCTTTGCTGTTGTTTATATTGTTCAATGATGCTGGTTAATTGATGTCTTGCCTGATCAAAATTACTAGTATCTTGCAATAGACGATCTTGACTTGCTTGATAGTTACCTAACTGATTCTCAAGATCAGCTTTTTCCATACTAAGATTTTTATGTTCCCTAGTAATGTCATTCATAGATTGACGAATTCTGCCTTCCATTTCTTGACGTTGCTTTTTTAACGATTCAACGTCTTGCTGATGTTTGGCAATTGTACTGCCTGCTTCTTCTTCAGTTAAGCCTCGTAAACTTTCTTTTTGCTTGGCTACTTGCTCATAGAGATTTTGAAAGACACCTGGTAATTGTTCCACCTCGCTCATTCTTGCTTCAAGGGCTGGAGCTTTCTGTTGCAATGCTGCAAAAGATTGTTTAAGTTGTTCAGATGAGGAAGCTAGCCTAGCTCTTTGTGCTTCTATGTTCTTTAAACCACTATCATATTGGCTAGTATAGTGATTTAATTGGTTCTGCATCTCATAGTTTCTAACGTTAGCTTGATATTTCTGCTCCTCTAGAGAACGTAAACCATGCACTGACTGTTGTAATTCATGAGATAGCTTATTGATAGTATTTTGTGCCTCACGAGCATAATTATTATAACGATTCTGCGATTCCTCATAGTTATGCGTATGCCTTTTTTTATCAGCACCAGTAAGATACTTGCCGCCAGGAACATACTTAGAAATACCTTTAGAAACCTCCCGGCTAAAAAAACCTCCAACTAAACCTGCAACTGCTAAGGCTGGTAACCAGAACATTATATTACCTCATCTATATTATAGCTATTTATATTTATCCCCCTTTCAGCCATTTCATCTCTCCAAAGCATTATAATCATTCATTACTTTACGATATTTTAGTATGTTA
Organism: Candidatus Tisiphia endosymbiont of Metellina segmentata; assembly: GCF_964030715.1. NCBI lineage: Bacteria > Pseudomonadati > Pseudomonadota > Alphaproteobacteria > Rickettsiales > Rickettsiaceae > Candidatus Tisiphia > Candidatus Tisiphia endosymbiont of Metellina segmentata. Next base: position 784,669 of record NZ_OZ034919.1, on the reverse strand, counting down.
TATTGTGATTGCTGTTGCTCATTACCAGTTTTAACATCCATCGCTAAATAACAAAAACTCTCAGTTATATCGGTAGCTCTCGAGGAGCTAGAATGCACGCCTCTTTTAGTGGCATCAAACTCATAGAGACCGTTAATGCCAAGTTGGCATTTCTTAGCATCTATTCGGCACGTGCCTAGCAGATTTCTGGCTTTAGTTATCATTTCTTCCCGTAAATATTTCCTACCAATAGCAAAAGGTGGGAAGCCTACTTTTTCTGCTATTTCATTGGCTTGTTGTAAGCGAGTATCCAAAGTTGGCATTTGTCTTTGGTTCATATCATGGGGCAATACATTACGTCCATATTGATACGGTCTAGTTCTTAAATGATTAAGATAAAACTCTAAATTTTTACCCCTATTCATATAAAAATCGATACTATCAATATAGTCTTTTTTCTCTTGAACAAACCAAATCACCGTATAATCAACAATACCTATATCCCAGTAAGTGTTAACCTGATAGCTTGCATCAAATGGCACATAGCCAATACGCCCCTGACTTTCAGCCAACCGTAATTGTTCAACAAAAGTACCACCTTGATCAGCTCTCTTGTAACGATAAGCAGCAAAGTCACAATAAAACTCTCTTTGAATCTCTTCATTAGTCATGTCGACCGAAGCCAACTTATTTTTATCGACTAATGGTTGTCCCTCATTATCCGTAGTATCTTCAATAGTTTTTATTTGGCAAAATACTTCCGGACTATCTTGGTATTTCCGGTATAATTCTTCACCATGTGTCAGTTTTGGATTATCGGAAGGAGTGTACAAATAAAGCAACCAGGCATTATTACGAATTACCATCGGCTCTATAACACAACTCATAGCTCGTGGATCATGGTAAGAATATTCCGAGATAACTGCTCCCTTAATACCACTACCCCTGATAGTAGCATAACGATCACTACCAACAAACTGAATCACTGAACCATTTTTAAATAATATCCGTTGCTTATATTGCTGACTACGAGCAATAATGCCTTTAGGGATAAATGACATATAGGGACGCCCCGATAATGTCATACCATCCCATACACTCATTTTAGCTTGATTATAGGTAGGATAGACATACCAGTAAATGCCAACTTCTCGAATAGCACTAGCAGTGATCCAGTTAATACCCATAATATCCTTACCAGCCCTCCTATGCCAAATGGCAATAGCTTTCTTACCACCCGAGTATAAATATCTCCACAAAGGTAGCTGAAATGGATAAGGACACCAGTCCACCGGAAATTTAATGCTGGTAGATATAGAGCTAGGAAGCTCTTTGTTGGCTTTACTAGTAGTTTCCATCACTGTGGTCTTAGTTTTCTTAATTAATTGAACCATCTGCCCCATAAGACTCTATTTCAAAGTTAGTTACATCAATCATTTTTGCCATTTCTCGGGTTTTTGCTATTTGTTCAGTTTCATCATTATTTTTCCTATGGTAACCAGCACCATTCTTTCTCGTTTGATATTTCTGGGAATTAGCTTTAAGATATTCCAACAACGATTTAGAGCAATATTTTTTCTTAGTAGCAATTGCCTGATTATCCTTGTTATAAGTCACTTCCTCATATCCGTTAATTGCCCTATCATATAACACTCCTTCTGCTTTATCTACCGCAATGGCTAAAGCTAAATTAACGCATTTAGCTAAATATTTATCGCTATTAATAATCCGGTGCAACTTAAGTGGTGAGATGCAACCAGCCTTTTTAGCTGCAATAACAATGTTACCATGCTCACAAAGATATAATAAAAAATTAGAGATATCCTCTATTGAACCAAACTTACTGATGGTACTAGATGATATCTTTGCTAAATATTTTTCAAACAAACCATAATTTTTAATCATATATGTCTCTTTAAAAATCACTTGTAATTACCTCTATTATACCTGACTTCCAGGCTTTTTACCACTTGAAAAATAAAAATTAAAAAAGTGAAATTTTTTAATAACAAATGATTAATTACCTTAAAAAAATTTTTTGTAAAACGCCCCCCCATACCCTATTTTATGCTGCATGTACCCCCGGATGATTTTGCGGGCAATTTTTGCGAAAAAATGTAAAAAAGTGCTCACTACATGACAATTTTTAGATATAGAGGATTAAATGGTTGAATTTTGCTGATAATTCATGATGATAAAGGAAAAAATACTTGGTTCACATATGAATAATCATTCCGCCCCTCTAGTCGAATTATTACAAAAACATATTTCACTTAATTTATCAAGAGCAAAATGTTTAGGATTATTTATCATTTCAATGCTTAACTGTAGGACAGTAAACATGGCGATACTATGTAATACCATGCCGTCTGAAATTCAATCAGCATCATGGTATAGAAGGATGCAAAGATTTATATCTGAAATCTCAATATCATGGAGAGTATTACCTGTAATGTTAGTTATGATGACTGGGCTTGAAAAGCAGCACAAATGGGTATTATGCTTGGATAGAACCAATTGGAAATTTGGTAAGCGACACATTAATATTTTATACTTAGGAGTTAGTTTTCACGGGATTGCTATCCCCCTTTTTGGCATTTTTTAAGTGATAAAAAATGTGGTAGCTCTGATTATATTGATCGTATCGATCTGATGGAGTGTTTTTTAGAAATATTTGATAAAACCAGAATTGAAGCGTTGACGGCTGATAGAGAATTTATAGGTAAGGAATGGCTTGCCTGGCTTGGAGATAATCACATAGCATACGTTTTACGTGTAAAAGAAAATGGTCAGTATATCAGTAATGCAAGAGGCCAAATGGTTAAAATACAGGAGTTATTTCGCCCTCTAGCCGTAGGATCCTATATGAGTTTATTTCAGCGTAGAATTGGTAAAAAAGGTGAGATTTGTAACGTAGTAGGGATTAGAAATAAGAAGGGTGAGCTTGCAGTTTTAATACATAATGATGAGATTAAAAATCCTGCTGAGATATATGCTCAAAGATGGGAAATTGAAACAATGTTCAAAGCTTTTAAATCAGCAGGCTTTAACTGTGAAGCAACTCATATTACTAATGATTTACGATTAGATACATTGATGCAAATAATGTCTATTGCTTTTTGCCTAGCTTATCAAACTGGAGAGATTATAGTGCTAGATAAACCAATAATTATCAAAAAACATGGTTATAGGCAAAATAGTATATTTCGTGTTGGATTAGATACATTGGTTACTATTTTGTATAATATCTCTACTCAATTAGCACGTTGGATACAGCTGTTGTCCTGGATATTTCAGTATCCAGAGATAGCAAAATGAAAAATTGTCATGTAGTAAGAAAAAAGTGACAAAAAATTACTAAAAATCTTATCAAAATAGCTATAGATTATGAATCTAAGGACGAGTTTCTGCTTATTAAGCAGAGGTTCAATCTTTGTAAGCCGCATTACTCTCATATTTTCTAAATCCTTATAATTTCATATGTGATTCATATGTACTTTTCAACCTTTAGTAACTGGTTGATTATTATTAACTTCTTTGTAATCTTTCTTTTTTCGCTTAATACAATTAATCTTTTCTTCTATTTGCTATATGTTATACCACCGCCATTCTATCAACATTGATAACCTCAAAAGTAAAATTCTGGCTGCTGCAAGCGTCTTCCAAAGCTCTCCTATAATTATTCTGAATCCAAGCACCAATAAAGGCAGTGGCTGGTTTGAGAATGATCTTCTTGCTAGTCATATCCTCTTCAATGGCTTCTAACTGGCTAAACCATGCTTTGTCGATGAACTCACCCTGTGACTTTAACAAATATTCCCTTATTTTATACCATACTGACTTTGGGTCTAGTTGACTTAGCCCTGAATAAACTGATGCTGATTTATTGCTACTGTCAGTGGTTTTGTTGCTAATAATATCCAATAGATCAACCTGCTTGCCGTATACCGCCTGCACTTGATTGAGCAATTGGCTTTTATCATTGTCTGACAAAGATATATCTGCTAAATCAATCTTGTATTCATCGTTAAACACTCCTACAAACCGACAACTAGTCAGCAATTTATAAGCAGTATCAGGCTCAAAGGCTGCAGCAATTTTGCGTTTTAACTGACTCCGTGGTGAAGTATCCTGATTTGCTTCTATCTTCAACAAATAAGCCTCTTTTGCCTTGGTAACATCGTCTATCTTGAAGTTAAAATTATCATTATTTACCAAATTTGATTGACGCATTTCACGAATCAAAGCTATTTTCATGTAATTCAGTACTGCTTGCTTACAAGGAAAGCGATTATCAGGATATTGTTCACTAAGTTTAATCAACAGCTTGTTGATATAACTCAAATTGAAGTCACGACCTGATCTCATTCTTAGCAAAGCCCCATCTTCTTTGGTCAATGGGTGAAACTCCTCTAGCTTCTTAGATGCATACCAGTTTTTAGCCTTTTTGGCAATATTGCTAATCCAACTTGCTGATTCTCTACTTGGCTGTTGCTCCCCATTATTCCCTGAATATCCACCACCTGTTGAATCTGAATCTGAGTCTGACTCATCATCGACTGAAGCTACATCACCAGAATTGCAGTCTGTTGAATTGTCGGGTAACGCTTCACTTACTGAGTTTACCGTTACCTTAGGCGGCAAATTAAAGCTTTGCTCCTCAGTTAATTTAAGCTCTGACAAACTTTGTTCACCTGTTCTTACCGTTACCTCAGACAGCAAATTAAAGCTTTGCTCCTTAGTTGACTCAGGTTCTGGCAAATTTTGTCCACAATTTTTTTTATTTTTTTCACATCTAGATAAAGATATAGATATATTATTATCTATTATATTGTGTGGGGGAAATTTTTTTTCATTCGGGTTAGATTTTTCTTCTGATTGAGTTAAAATTTTTCGATGGCTAGATTGACTATTTGTGTGATTAAAGTGATAAGAATTATCATTAGCTTTACGAAAATTTATAAATTTCTTAAGGAGTTTGATACATAAAATATTGCGGCATTTTAGGTTATATTTGATTGTAGTAATTAAAGTGAAATCAATGAACCCACTTGTTTGTAATTCTTTTAGACATTGTCTAACCCGTCTTTGACAAACTCCTAGTTCTTTTTCGAAGAAGTGATAGCCTTCTTGCAATTCTTCTGATAGTCTATCTTTTTGATAAATCTGTAAACGAGAAACTATCAATGATAAAAGTCGACGAGAAGTTGTACTTAATCGTTTATTACAATTATTGGTAAGATTTCGCCATTCAGGTGGGATAAAATTGCCAACAAAGTTATAAAAGATAATATCATGTTTTTCAATTAAAGGGTTAGAAAAAGTTAATGATTCTGTCATACTTTTCCCCCTTGTAATAGGGTTGAAAACAAATTTTTTTGTAGATCAAATTTCAGGATTTTTGTTTGAGAAAGCACATACAAAACACATATGAAATTTTTAGTAAGAGTTAAAAAACTCTGAAAGAGTAATAAGTAATAGATTGAACAAGGAAGGGGTAGTTGGTTAGAGCGTCTGCCTGTCACGCAGAAGGTCGCGGGTTCAAGTCCCGTCACTCCCGCCAGTTCTTATCAGGGTTTCAGGATTTTCTTACTTTACTAAAAATTTCATATGTAACTTCTCAGACAAATTTCCTGAAATTTGACCTACAAAAAAATCTATTTTTAACCCTGTTACAAGGGGAGGAAATATGACAGAATCGTTAACTTTTTCTCGCTCTGTAGTTGAAAATCAAGATATTATCTTTTATAACTTTGTTGGTAATTTCATCCCGCCTGAGTGGCGAAATCTTACCAATAATTGTGGTAAACAATTAAGTAAAACGTCTCGTCAACTTTTATCGTTGATAGTTTCTTGCATGAAAACTGGTAATTATAGAAATTCAGATGAATTACAAGAGGGCTATCATTTTTTTCAACAAGAGCTTGGAGTTTGTCAAAGACGGGTAAGGCAATGTCTAGTAGAATTAAAAGACAGTGGTTTTATTGATATTTATTCAACTACAATAGTTAAACATAATGTTAAATGTCCTAATATTTTATGTGTCAAACTAGTTAAAAAATTTATAAATCTTCGTAAAAATAATTGTGACCCTAATCAACAAAAAATTTCAGGTCAACCTGAAAAAAATTACCACCCAACTGGAAAAAATTTTCAAAAAAACGCATCTATATATATATCTATAATATCTAGATATGGAAAAAATCAAGAAAATTGTGGACAAGTCTGTGGACAAACTGTGTCAGAGTCTGAATCAACTGAGGAACAAAACATTAATTTTCCGTTTGAGGTAACGGCAAAAAGAGGTGAACAAAGTTTGTCAGAAGTTGAATCAACTACGGGGCAAAGCTTTAATTCATCGCCGGAGATAACGGTAAGTTCAGGTGAAAAAAGTTTACCAAAGCTTGAGTCAACTGAAGAAAAAAGTTTTAATTTACCTATGGAGATAACGGTAAGCTCAGCAAATGAAGCATCACCCTGCAATTCCTCTGATGCATCTCCAACTGATGACGAGTCAGATTACGATTCAGATTCTGATTCAACAGATGGCTATTCAGGAGGTAACGGGTCTGAGCAAGAAGCTAGTGGGAAATTGCCTAGGTGGCTCAGTGATATTACCAAACAGGCTAAAGTGTAAATTGTAATCAGGTTTTGATCCCCTATTGTAATAGGGTTAAAAATATATTTTTTTGTAGGTCAAATTTCAGGAAATTTGTCTGAGAAGTTACATATGAAATTTTTAGTAAAGTAAAAAATCCTGAAATCCTGATAAGAACTGGCGGAGAGGAGGGGATTTGAACCCCTGACACGTTACCGTGAACACGCTTTCCAGGCGAGCGCCTTAAACCACTCGGCCACCTCTCCATCTATGGGAATTCAGAATAACAAGTTACATCGAATTCAGTATTATATATAGAAACAATCAGGTTTGAAGTGGCTGCCCACCTGATTGTTAAAATATAATACTCCATTCAATATGTGATTTTAATAATTAAAATCACATATTGAATGATGAAAAAAGTTAAAATGCACCCGCAGAAGTGCTTCAAGAGTGCATTTTTCCTTATAACAAAGCAAGTATCGATATAAGAATTATTAATTCTTATATCGAACTAAGGTTACGTAAGCAATAGGTTTGGTATATTATTCGTCTTTAAAGTGTTAGCATTGTCTTACTATCGGGACTTTGCGTACTCACATACTAAATATACGATTAGTTAACTTGCCACTCGTACTCCTAGCCAATTCTTTAAAGCAGAAGTGTATCTACAGTTTGCTACTTCAGAAAATTATTAGCATAATACTCACAATATTCTTTAACTGGGCAAGCAGGGCAATTTGGTACTCGTGCTTTGCAAATATACCTACCAAGCAATATCAACCAGTGATGAGCATGTTGTAACCATTTTTTATCGATAACTTTAACTAATTCAAGTTCTACTTTTTTAGGAGTATTACTATTTGCCAGTCCTAATCTTTTAGAAACTCTAAATACATGCGTATCAACTGCGATAGTTGACTTACCAAAGAGGCAATTCAATACTACATTAGCAGTTTTTCTTCCGACACCTGGCAATTTAATTAAGTCATCAAAATTGTTAGGTACTTTGCTGTCATACTTATCTATCAAAATTCGACAAAGTGCAACAATATTTTTTGCTTTGGTTATAAATAAACCTATTGATCTTATATAGGTTCTTACCCCTTCTTCCCCGAGCTCTAATATTTTTTCTGGTGTATTATACTTCACAAACAATAATCTAGTTGCTTTATTAACTGAAACATCAGTTGCTTGTGCGGATAATATCACCGCTACTAATAGAGTAAAATTATTCACATATTCTAGTTCCGTTCGGGGAGTAGGATTATTTTGGCTTAAAATTTCAAAAATTTTATCAACTATTTGAGCTTGCATAATATAACATTTAAGAGTAAAAGAAGTTATAATTTTTATCAGGTTTAGGAATGTTAGAGAATAGAAATTTTGATTTTATAAAAAATGAAATTGCTAATCATGATATTGTATTATTTATGAAAGGCACTGCCAATTTTCCTCAATGTGGTTTTTCTGCTACCGTTGTTTCTATCTTAAAAAAACTTGGCGTAGAATTTCGTGATATTAATGTTTTAACCGATCCTAGCTTACGTGAAGATATCAAATCTTTCAGTGATTGGCCTACCATACCACAGCTTTATATAAAAGGGGAATTGATAGGTGGCTGCGATATAGTACGTGAGATGTATGAAAACGGTGACCTTGTTTCATTATTAAAAAATAAACATATAATATCTAAGTAACCTCAATTAGATATAAGAATATTTATCTTATATCTAATTGCCTTATAAATGAGTATACTCTTCTGCTTTGAGTATATATCTAGTTATGGAACTGCCTTATAGTTTCAAGCAGTTCTTCGTTTTTATAAGGTTTATGGATTAGGTATGTTGCTTGTTCTTGTAAGAGCTTTTGCATTTCCTGATGATTGCTAGACAAACCAGTTTGAAAAATTATAGGAATATGTGCAAGGTTCTCATCACTTCTTATTTGTTTATGTACTTCACAACCTGTCATATCAGGAAGAGAAATATCAAGAAATATTAACTCTATTGTATTAGCATGTGTTTTAGATAAATTAACTGCTTCTTGTCCGGAATAAGCACTGATAATTTTATATTTTTGTTCATAATGTAGCACTAAGTTTATTACGTCATGGCAAATTGGTTCATCATCAACAAAAAGTATAGTAAATACTTTTGCAATATTATCCTTTGTAAGCATTTTATGTCTCTTTTTTATCGTATACAGGAATCATAAATTCTAATTTTGTTCCTCTTTTACGGTTATTCTCGGCATAAATATAACCATTATGAGCCAGTACAATTTCTCGGCAAATAGATAAACCAACACCTGTACCAAGAAAATTATTATTAGTTCGTGAACTACGAGTAAATACTTCAAAAATAGTCTCAAGTTCTGAGTCTGGAATTCCTATACCTGTATCGATTAGGCTAAAGCACCAATAAGGAATATTTTCATGATTTTTTAAATCAATTACCGCTATAATTAATCCTTCCTTAGTATATTTGAGTGCATTATTAAATAAATTATTTAATAATTGGTTAATCCTAATTTTATCTCCATTAATCATTGCTTTTGTAATACTATGATCAATAAGAATAATATTAATTCGATCGTTAATTATGTTTAATTCTGTAAGTTGCTGTACGGTCTCTTTTATAGAAGATAATAGATCCATAGCAACAAAATTAAACTGCATCTTCCCGGTACTAAACTTAGATAGGTCTAGTAGGTCATTAATTAATTTTATAAGACGTTGATTATTTTTAGCTATTATACTGACATACTTTACGTGTTCTTGCTCATCCATTTTATCCCAATTTTCATATAAAAACTGAGCGATACTACTTCCCCCATGTATCGAAGTCCTAATTTCGTGAGTAACGTGATTCAAAATATTATCTTGCTCTGATATCTTTTGTTCTAATTCTAATATTTTAGTTTTTGAATTATTTCTTAAATTAAACCACGAAAACATCTTGTACCTGCAAATATAAAGAACTACAGGAATCAAAAATATGACTAAAATAGTCCAAAAAAGTTGGTACATATGCTTACTTTAGTTAAAATAATTATATGCAAGGTAAAATATAAAATAAACTAATGAAAATATCTAAAAATTTCAAATTAACATTTCATATAAATAATTCTAATTTAGTAATCTTTGATAATTTATTAACAAAATTTAATATAATATCTAACCAACAGTTTATATATTATATTAAATTTTTCAACACAATAAATAATTTTTAATAAATTAGTCAAAAGGCTGTCTTAAGGTTATTGCAGCTGATAAAGTTCCTTCATCTAAATAGTCTAGTTCTCCCCCTATTGGAATGCCGCTAGCTAATCTTGATATTTTGATAGTATAATCTTTGAAATATTCAGTAATGAAATAAGCTGTAGTTTGACCTTCTAAGGTAGAATTAGTTGCAATAATTATTTCATTAATGTTATTCTCTTGGCATCTAGCTAGTAATTCTGGTAGTCTTAGTGCTTTAGAATTATGGCTATTTGAAGTTGACAAATTATGTCCTAGTACATGATAATATCCATTAAAAATGCCACTACGTTCTATTGCCCACAATTCTGTCACTGTTTCAACAACTGCTATAATAGATTTGTTGCGATCATCAGATGAACATACTCTACAAATATGGTGAGAATCTATGTTGCCACAAATATCGCACTTGACAACATTATTATCTACGTAAGAAAGAGCTGAAATTAAACCTTTTAACCTAACGTCTTTTTCTTGTAAAAGATGCAGGACTATACGCCTTGCTGATCTTTGACCAAGACTAGGTAGTTTAGAAAAAATATATATCAACTGATCTATTTCATTTAGTTTATTCATTTTAGCATACCTTTACTACTTATAATAACCTCAAATATCGATGTAACAAGTTAATATTAGGCTCAGTATCATCCTCATTAGGGATGAGATATCATCTCTGCTAGCTACTATGTCATCAACTATGATTTTTAAGAAATTAAAAAAAGGTTTAAAATAAAAAAATCATAGTTGATGACATCATTTTTACTACTAATAATCTACTGATATACTCAAATGATTTGAAGAATTGGATTTGAAAATGAATGGTGAGCATGCTAGGCGTACATACAGTATAGTTACGCATGCGAATCCATGATATTTTCAAAAAACAATTCTTCAAAGCAGAAGAGTATACTACAACTTTTAAAATTAATACTATTGTGTTTTAACTTTTAATAACCACTGTTCCAGCAATTTTATCATGCAAAGCTTGGCGTTGTTTAGAAAAGAGTATAAACCAAATACCAACTAGCACTAATACATATCCACAAAATCTTTTAATTAATTGCCATTTACTAGGTTTTCCAAGAGTGATTGCGTCTACTATTTTCATATGCATAACCATTTTTCCTGGAGTAGCACCCAAATAAATCCAAAAACCAATAAAATATGTTGCAGCTAGGGCAAAATTAATTATAAACATTAAAATAAATAATGTAAGAACATTACTAGCAGTTACATTTTGAACTAACTCCGGTTTCGTGCTACCCATTATTAGTATGTCCGCTATACTAGCTTTAAAAAAAAATAAAGACAGTCTAGATAACATAAAGTGGGTGATCGGAGTTGTAAAAATTGATAACAAAAACGAATCTAGGCAAGAAGCAAAGAGCCTAGGAATTAGTTTAGGGTATATAATTTGTTTATTCATTTTTTTCTATATATATCACGGAAGTTCGATGTAACAAGCTACATCGAACTTCCGGTTATGTTATGGGAGTATTTGAATTGATTATAAGTCTCTTTCAAAAGAAGTCTAATGTAATATGAAATCCAAACTATTACCAAGCATAATATTTAACAACTCACTTGAACGAGGAACTACATCAAGATACGTAGCGATGTCGATATGTTGCTTAGGTGGCAATTTAATATTTTTTTGATTCATTATATAGGATTTTACTGTTACATATTTTTTATTGAGCAATCTAACCCGAATAAGTGGTATTGTCACATCATGGTCAGAAGTATTACTTATCCTGTAGGAAACTTTAATTTGTCCCATTTCTTTATTTTGTTCAACATGTATATTTCTTATAGTTAATATATTATTATTCTCTTTATACAGAGCTGGTATATTAAACTTCTCGTGAAATAACATTAATAATAAGAAGACAATTAAACTAAGCCACAATAATATAGATAAAATATGCGATTGCTCAGGAATTTTAGTTGGTAATAAAGCCGGTAAGTTAGTACCTTTAGTTAAATATATTTTATTATTTTCATTAGTGCTAGCGTTTTTTGTGGTATTATCTGATATAATGGGAGGTTCTTGCTGATCAAGCTCTGCCTTTTGATACCATATATGGTGGCATTTTGAACATTTGACCTTCCTACCAGTCATACCTATTTGTTCTTTTGAAACTATAAAGGTAGTGTTACAATTTGGGCAAGCAATACTCATTTACGTGATCTAATTTGTATACTCAAATTTGAGTATATAGGTTGACTTAAAAATAAAGTAAATTATGATTTTTTTAATAGTTTAGCAAGGACGTTATGCAAAAACATATCAATACTATAGAAGAATTGTGGCAAATACGCGATAAATTAACTAAGGATTCAGAAAAAACTAACTACGCCAAACAAATATTGAATAATATTATTGATGGTTTAAATCAAGGATTAATTAGGGTTTGTGAAAAAGAAGGGGCTGATTGGCGAGTTAATCTTTGGGTAAAAAAAGCAATTTTATTACATTTTATTGTAACTGATTCGCAAATCCATTCTGGTGATTGTATGAAATGGTATGATAAAATTGCTCCCAAATTTGCTACAAATCATAATGAAGAATTATTTAGAACCCATGGCTGTCGTATCGTTCCCGGAGCATTTATAAGAACGGGGGCATATTTAGCTAAAAACGTTATTGTTATGCCTTCTTTTATTAATATAGGTGCATATATAGGAGAAGGAACAATGATTGATACTTGGGTCACCGTAGGATCATGTGCACAAATAGGAAGGAATTGTCATATTTCTGGCGGGACAGGTATTGGTGGGGTACTAGAGCCAATACAAGATACCCCGGTAATAATAGAAGATAATTGTTTTATAGGTGCAAGATCAGAAATAGCAGAAGGGGTTTTAGTAGAAGAAGGAAGTGTAATTAGTATGGGAGTATTTATTGGTGCATCTACCAAGATAGTAGATAGGGAAAGTGGAAAAATAATTTATGGTAGAGTTCCGGCCTACTCAGTTGTAGTACCAGGCAGCTTACCTGCTGATTCAGGAAAACCAAGTTTATATTGTGCAGTAATCGTTAAACAGGTGGATAAAGGAACTAGAAGTAAAGTATCCATAAATGATCTATTACGATGAAAATTTCCTATAACTGACCGCAAATATATGTTCATTAATGACATTTCTGTGTTATTATATAGCTAACCTGAGCAATAGTAATGGTGATAACTTCTAGTCATCCCAGCGTATATACAATAAATATGAGTATAATCAACACAGTAAATCATTTAGCCATAATCATGGACGGTAATGCAAGGTGGGCTTTAGAAAAAGGCTTACCAAAATCTGAGGGACATAGAGCAGGTGCTAATAGAGTAAAGAAATTATTACCAGATTTTATAGAACTTAATATACCTTACGTGACACTTTATACTTTCTCATCAGAAAATTGGCGTAGGTCAAAGACTGAAGTGACATTTTTACTAAAATTATTACGTTATTATCTAAAAAATGAGACTACACTACTACACGAAAACGGAGTCAAAATAAAAGTTATCGGTAGATTGGATATGTTAGATAATATGTTACAAAAACAAATCCATGATGCTATAGAATTAACAAAACATAATAATAACATAACTCTTTGTATTGCTTTTAGTTACGGCGGGCGAGCAGAGATTGTTGACGCATGCCAGAAAATCATCAATTCTAGTAAAACACAAATTAGCGAGAATGAGTTTGGTAATTATCTATATGATCCAAGAATGCCTGATGTAGATTTGTTAATTCGTACTGGTGGTCTATGTAGAATCAGTAATTTTCTACTATGGCAAGCTGCCTATGCTGAACTATATTTTTTACCTAAATACTGGCCTGACTTTAACAAACAAGATATACTAGAAGCGTTAAACGATTATTCAAAAAGAAAAAGGAATTTTGGTGCTAGATAAGAGCAATTATCTTTTATCTAAATTTTATAAAAATAGATAAATATTATTTAATAACAAAAACACGTTTTTGTTGAATAAGTTTATGGCACACTTCAAGTAACTTACGCATACAAGCAACTATCGCAACTTTCTTAGGTTTAAAATTATTAACAAGCCTATCATATAAAATTTTTAAATATTGGAAACCATTCTTACCAGCTAATACTGCCATGTATAAAGCATCTCTAGGTATTTTCCTGCCTCCTCGAATAAATCTTCGTCCTTGCTTATTACCACTATCACGAGCATATGGAGCTATACCAACAATTGATGACAATTCATTGCTACTATAATTTTTATCCCCTAATTCAGGTACAAAACTAATTAGTTTTGTAGCTAAACATTTACCAATACCAGGTACAGTCTCTAATATTTTTACCTTCTCTTTTAACTCTTCTGACTCATCTATTGTTTTGTTTAACTTTTTATCAAGCTCAGCTATTTCATTCTGTAAAAATTTAATGAGCTTTTCTATACTCTCTTTATCAATACCATCAATGCTATGATGTAGTCTTTTCTTTTCATTGCTAAGCATTAATACTAAATCTTCTCGTCTTTGTTGACATCTCTTCAAAGTCTCTGATTCAACTTGATATATATAATTCGCTGAAAGCTGCATCTTATCCGCATAATATGCTAATTTAAATGCATCCTTCCTATCAGTTTTACACAAATTCACCGATTTACTAAAAGAATTAAAACTATATGTATTGACCTTATGTATTTGTTGGTTATTATTATCCAGCTTTTGACAAATCTCAGCTTCGTATCCTCCAGTAGGTTCACATATTATTAGCTTAATCTCTTGCTCTTTTGCTAATTTAATCATCTCTTCATGACCAGCTACATCATTGGCAAAACGATGATATTTAGGTTTATCTCTTGTATTATATACACATATATCAAGCCAGTTTTTACTTACGTCTAGACCTATTATTTTATTCATGATATAATCTCCTTCTTCTTATTGTGCAAGGCTGCTCTTTTTAAGACCACCTTCTGCAATTTGTTCAAGGTAAACTACCAAAAAGAGGGTACTTATTCTCTTAGCGACTATTTTAGTCAAGGTCTATTCAAGTCACCCTCTTTAATTACTTATAACACATTCTTAAGATATAAGGTCTTAGTTTGTAATTCTTTGGAACTATTAAGCAAAGAATTATGGGCATATTCAGCATATTTAATAGCATTATGATAATCTGCTGCTGCTAAGAACTCTACACACATTATATTATATAATAATATTGAGATAGTAGGTAACTTATGGAATATAACTTTATCTATGATATATTTTTGCAATTCAGCACTATCTTCATATTTATAGTACTGATATAATTTAACTAAAAATTCTAAGCTGCTATTGATATATTCTATTTTTTCAGAAGGGTTTGGTAATTGGTCAATGAAGCTTTTTATATCATTGATAGCACTTACAAAATAGTTTTCTTTATTTTCCTCTGATAAAATAGCTTTATAAAAATTTATTATTCCTTTATGAAATCCTAAATCTTCGTCTATCTCAGGTGATGGTGGTGCTTTTATATCAAGTTTTGCCTTTCCTGTTGCCACTAATTTATGAAGAGCAGAATAATTGTATCCTTTTTTATTCTTTATATGTTCCTGTGCTCCATGGAATTTTAATTGAGCTACCACTTTGGGTAGCTTTAATAAAGTTGCTAAGTGAAGAGGAGTATTGCCATCCGTCTCATCTTGACTATTTACTACTGCCTTCCATCTAATGAGTAGAGAAATAATATCTCCACTATTAGCCATTACTGCCTTATGTAATGGAGTTTGTCCGTTATTGTCTTTATTATTAGGATCAAGTCCTAATGTAAGGAGAAAAGTAACAATGTCTTTGGCTCCATACCGGGCAGCTATATCAAGTAAAGTCTCTTGAGTTTCTGGAATTTTTTGTTGTTTTAACTCAACTTGCAATTCCAATTCATTAACTATTAATTTTAATATACCTACATTTTTATCATCTATGACTAATGCAAGTAATTCCCCAAATAAGTCTACTTGTTTTATATCAAGACAAGACTTTAAGTTAGTTGACTTAAATAATAATTCAAGTGTCGTAACGTCCCGAGCTCTAACAGAGGCTATAAAAGCATGATGTAGAAAAGCTTTATTTGATTTGCAAAAATTTAATTCTGCTTCTGTTATTATAACTCTTCCCATAAAAACCCTTTATATTAATCACATAGATAATATAGCATAAAAATTAGTGCCACTAATAACAAAAGATATTTTTTTTAGAAAATTATTTGAGTATACTAACCCATAGCTACATTTTCTGTGTAATCGTCATATACTCGGTGAACTTCAAGAATTGGCGTTGTCGTGTCTAAAGATCGAAGCTGCTCCGTTACTCATGTACGCTACGCTGCTCGACTTTGCTACTGCCTAGCTCTTCTTGAATTTATACTATCGTCTACCAACTCTTCATTTACGAGCAGTATATATGGACGAAGTCCATGCCATCATTGCGAGATACTTTTAGTGTCGTGGCGATCTGGTGAAGTGAGGCGTAATACTGCATAAAGATTGCCACGTCGCTGCTGTCGCAGCTCCTCGCAATGACGGTTCAGGATGACTATTTTATTTAAATAACCCTTTCAACCCTTTCTCAATGGTAGATTTTACTTTGTTGACAGGAACATTATTAGAAGGTTCTACATGTTGATCGTTTTGTGTTCCTTCTCCTTCAGATTGTTTATTTTTTCTTCCTCCAATAATATTTTTTAATATATCTTCAGGCTTTGTACCTTTCTTAACGCCATCAACCACACTATTTACTAAATTTTTCGTGAGATATTCCTTTAATGCGTTAGTATCAAGTTTATGCTGTGGATTATTCAGATTGCCATAAAGGCGAACTTTCAATGGTGGTATCGAATTTATATTTACATTAATAACACTATCTATATCAAGTGTATATTTAGGCAGGTTAACATTTCCAGTAACTGTTATCTCTGACGAGGCAGCATCTAATTTACCGTTTGTTATG
Organism: Candidatus Tisiphia endosymbiont of Metellina segmentata; assembly: GCF_964030715.1. NCBI lineage: Bacteria > Pseudomonadati > Pseudomonadota > Alphaproteobacteria > Rickettsiales > Rickettsiaceae > Candidatus Tisiphia > Candidatus Tisiphia endosymbiont of Metellina segmentata. The sequence continues at coordinate 767,867 of NZ_OZ034919.1, read as the reverse complement.
TTAATTATACCTTCTGTTATTTCACTATCTACTACTAGTTTTTGGAACTTTGTTTCACCACTTGCCAAAGAAGCATCTAGCATTTTTAAAATAGTTGCCAGATTTTTAATATTTCTAAGGCTATCTAATAGTTTTTGCAGATCAAATCCGCTAACTATACCGTCAGATGCTGTTAATGTTGCTTTACCGAATAAGTTACCTACATATTGAGATTGGCTTTGACCTTTTGTTTTGATATCTGTTATTAGATTAACCGTCCCTTGCGTAACTTTAATTTTATTGCCCTGTGAGACTATATTTTTTAACTTAGCATCTTTAAGACTAGCTTTAAAACTAACAGGTTGATTAACTTGCGAAGAAATTTGTCCAGTAGCGGTTAAACTTCCCCCAAATAAATTACCATTTAAAGATTTAATATCCAGCACACCACCTGCAAGTAACATAGTAGTTTTGACATTATCAAAGATCAGGCTTCCTTTAATGATCTTTTGTATAGTTAAAGTTAAGTCTCCATCAAGCTTATTTAAAAATGATAAATCTATAATGTCTTTAGACCAAGGCACAGAATTATTTACACTTTGCCCAGAACTAGTAGATAAGCTATTAGATGGCACATCAGTGAAATCATCTAAATTTAGGGAAGCTATCATTATATCTGATGAAATTTTTGGTTTAGCAGACGCTAAATTGATAGTTACTGCTCCACTGAAATTTATAGGCTTCTTTTTAAACTCAAGAGTAAATTTATTTATATTAGTTTTAAGAAATTTTTGTTGTTTAATAGTCTCACCCTTTAGCCACATATCTCCAAGACTAGTCGGTAGAGTCTTACCAAATAAACTAGCAATGGTGGGTATCTCACTAATTTTTACATTATAAGAAACCACTAGCTCTTTATCCCAATCCTTAACCCCAACATTGCCTGTTAAATTAGCTTTATCTGCAGTAAAATTAATGTCATTTAGAGATAAATTTTGATCTAAATAGGCAAAGCTTGTTGCTAGAGAAAATGTCTTATCTAATAATTTAACTCTTAAATCTACCTTATTATCTGCAAAATGGAAGTTAGCGTTACCCTTAGCTAATATCTTACCTGCAGTAAAATCAATGTCACTAATTTTTAATAATTTCTTATCACTATTAATATTAAAAGTTAGTTTATGATCTAAATTGTGTAAGATAGGTATATCGGGAAAAATACTTTGCAGATTCTTAGCAGTTCCTTCCAATTTTAACTGTCCAGCAAAAGTCATATTGTCGTAAGCAAAGTTACCTGAGAAATTAACCTTTTCTTGTAGGGCATTTAAATCTACGGTTAAAGCTATGACACCTTGCTTGTCTTGTATATTACCTTTGACATCATAATTCTTACCGGAAGAATAAAACTGACAAACTAAATCAGATGGACCGTGCAGCTCTTTGATTTCTAATCTATCAATATCTATTGTTGTTGGGATAGCATTATTACCCTTAGTCTTATCAGCAAAATCAACATAATTTAACTTAGCATCAACGATTTTAATTAAGTTGATATATAAAGAAAACGATGCCTTGCTATCATTCATTTCACCCGTTGAAGTTTTACTAACATTGCCTGGTATTTTGGCAAATTCCCAAGAAGCCACACCATTACGCATCCGTTCTAAATTAACTACTGGTTTGTTAATTTCAATCTTTGAAATATCTATCTTTCCTTTAAGTAAGGATAATATAGAAATAGAAGCCGTTACTTCCTTAACTTCCAATAAAGAAGGATAATGGGCATTAGGTAGAGAAGTAAGAGTTACATCCTTAATGGTAATAGTCGGAGTGGGTAGCAAAGAGATGGTGATATCTCCATTAATTTGCAGCTCTCTACCAGTTATTTCTTTGACTTTATCAGAAGCTAGTCTTTTATATGATTCTAAGGAAATAAATAGAGGTGTTATTAGCAGTATAACAATTATTAAAATGAGTAACGCTACTGAATATTTTAGAAATTTTTGCACTACAATTTCCTTTTAATTATGTAAAGAATTCATTATAGCAGATTATAACTTTTCCACTAATTAAAAAAAATATTAAAGATAGTACTTAGTGGAGATATTGTAACCTGCTATAATAAAGTGCATTTAAAGTGCATTTTTGCATAATCTAGAAGAAATATTTTTATGGACTCAAACTACCAACTAAAATCATATTTATACTGCTTGGCTTACAAATACCGCATATACCTAGCTAGCCTTACGCTTATGTCCATTGGTGCTTCACTATTTACTTTATTCGTTAACTATCAAATTAAAGAAATTATTGATACTATTGCCAAAGATCCAAAAATAGATGTTACTCTACTTCTTTGGTTGTTTGCATTATATAAAATGATGAATCACGGTACGTTTTTTATCGTTAGGCTCTTTGATATTAAATACAAGCCAGCGATGCTTGCAGAAATCGTTGAAGATACTTACAGCAAGACTATGAAACATTCTTTACATTGGTTTGATTCCCATTTATCAGGAGAAATTGCCAGTAAAATCACTGATTTTCAAGATGGTATTATAACCATAATTACTGTTCTCAATCGTTCTTTGGTACATCTTACAACTATGGTAAGTGGCATAATATTTTTGTTCATGATGAATTATAAAATAGCAGGGGTTGTAATTGCTTTTCTTGTTGTGTATGTACCAATATTGTCAGTTTTGCTCCAAAAACAAATGCAGCTGCAAGAAGAATATGTTAAGGCACGACAAGAAGCAGTAGGCATTATCAACGACTCTATTGCCAACATTTTTGGTATTAAAATTATTGGTAATAGCTGGACAGAGCTGAAATTAAAGCTCCTACCTGCCATTGATAAGTGGAAAGGTTGGGATCGAAAAACTCGGGTATATGATGCTTATTATGTAGATTTAACCGATAGCATATTAATTACTCTATTGGCAGCAGCCCAAATATTTGTGACAGCATATTTATACAAAACTGGACAAATCACTGCTGGTGATTTTGCCGTTAGTATAATAATTACTTTTAACATTGAATGGGCGATTGATCAGTTATTAGACAATATAATATTTTCCATCAATCCTAAAATCGCTGCCATCAAATCTTCATATAACTTTATTAATACTATCTCAGATGTTACCGATGCAGAAAATGCTAAGCTGCTTCCTCCTATCAAAGGTGACATTAAATACCAAGATGTCACCTTCAACTATGGTAGTGGTGGAGATAATATATTTGACAATCTTACATTGCATATCAAAGCTGGAGAAAGGATCGGAATAGTTGGTACATCAGGGGCTGGAAAAACTACCTTGATCAAATGTTTACTCCGATATTTCAATTTGCAAAGCGGAGCTATTTTAGTTGATGGATATGATATTTCACAGGTAACGGAAGAGTCGCTAAGAAGCAATATTTCAGTAATCCCGCAAGATATTACAATGTTTCATCGTTCTATTTTAGAAAATTTGCAGCTAGCTAAATATGATGCTACTTTACCAGAGATTGAAGAAGCATGTAAAAAAGCTAGAATACATGATGATATTCTACGAATGCCCAATGGTTACCATTCAATAGTTGGTGAACGAGGGGTAAAAGTAAGTGGCGGGCAACGGCAAAGGATTGCAATTGCTAGAGCTATTTTAAAAAATGCACCAATCCTTATTTTAGATGAAGCAACATCGGCACTTGATTCACCAACCGAGGCTCTAATTCAAAAATCTATTGATGAAGTTTTGGAGACCAGTAATGCTACAACTATAGTCGTTGCTCACCGTTTATCAACATTGCTGCATATGGATCGTATTTTAGTATTCAAGCGTGGCAAAATTGTGGAAGACGGTACTCATGCTATATTAATCGCTAAAGGAGGTCTATATAAAACTCTTTGGGATGCACAATATAGAGGATTTTTGCCAAATGATAAAAATAAGAAAGCATGAAAATATAGAGTAACAAATATATACTCAAATCATTTGGATATATTGTAAAACTTTTGTGTTTCAAGGGAACAAATACTATTTGGAATAATTTTATGCCAAATAGTATCTGCAGGTTTTGTGGTAGAAATACAAAATATACCTGAAATAAATGCACGATAACCGTAGGCATTATCAGGTAATATTGATATACTTTTTGGCATTAGAACCATCGTTTTTTTAAATCCTAATGCATTGTTTGTATTTGGAATTAATAAATTTGATTTTACAGGAATTTCTTTCAATAACACCCCAGAAGGAAAAGGAGTTCTTAGTAGTAATGTACCAACATGTGGTATTTGTCCTTTTATTTTTAAATCATAATTTTCATCAGAATCATTAACTAATTGTGTAATAATACCAATTGTAATAATTAACACGGTGTATTTATCCAGTCTCTATACATAATTGATTTTACTAAATCTACATTATGAGCAAATTGATTCCAAGCGTAACAAGCCATAGTGACGATATCTTCATATACACCATAACATTGGTTAGACAAGAAATGATTTTTGATCCATTCCCAAACTTGTTCCATTGCATTAAGTTCCGGTGCATACGGCGGAAGCGGTATCAAAGTGATATTGCTTGGCACAGTTAGTCTTTTGGCTGTGTGCCAACCTGCATTATCCGTTAGTAAAGCTATATGTCGGTTGCCTTGAATACTGCGAGAAAGGTCTTCTAAGAATTTATTCATTGCCTGTGTGTTTGCATATGGTAAAATTAATGCAAAAGCTTCTCCTGTATCATGGCAAGCAGCTCCATAAATATATGTTGAAATGAATTGCTGTTGCCGAACTTTACGGGGTCTAGTGCCACGCTTAGCCCATATACGAGTTAAGCTACCTTGTTGCCCAACTCGAGTTTCATCCTGAGACCATATATCAACTTTACATCTATCGATATTTTTTGGTAATAATTCTGTTAGCATGTCTGGGAAGTTTTTTTATATGTATTTTGAGTCTCTTGATTTGACTTTGGATGCATTGAACGAGAAGTAATCCAGCTAAAACCAAGGCGGTGCATAGTATTGTAGACTGTTTTTAAAGTACATTTAGCACCATATTCCTCAAGTAACATGATATGTAGCTCCTTTCCAGTTATATACCCACCAGTTTTACTTTCACTGAGCGTATTGATTTTATCAAAAAGAGCAGACTCTTGTATAGTGTTAATCTTCCTAGGGGCACCGCTTCTTTGTGATTCAAATAATCCTTCAAAACCATGATTCCTAAATCTTCTGAGCCATGATTGCACAGTTTTCCAGTGTGACTTCACTATTTCAGATATGGCTTTAAAAGATTTGCCTAATTGAAGGTAATACATCGCCAATAAACGTATACGATTTCGACCATGCGGCTCATGTTTCATCATTTTTATAAAATCATGACCATGAAAACCTTGCGGTAATATTAACCTAGCCATTTGAGTACCTTTATCAGTTAAAAACCCATTTTACACCACTGCGTTAATTATTGCAATTGGTATAAGATGTGTATAAGGAAAATCTTTTTCTTTACACTCTTTAAAGTCTTCAACATATATTGTACCAATAATATTTTTCTCTTCTTTCCCATGAGTAGCAATTACATTTGCAACCAACATATAGAGTCGTTCTACTAGTTTTTCTTCATCTGCTTCTCCTAACTGTATTAATTTTTTCCTAGCAATCTCCCTAGACCACATCAAGTCAGGAATGTCATCTATAGAGTCAGGAAAGCCTGTACTTTGCATGTCATACTTATATACAAAGAACCAAAAAGCCTCTGCAGCAAGTTGTTCTATCAACATAGTGTTAATAATCATATTATTTCTCTATATTTGTTTATCAGAACCTTTTTACTTATGTTATAGACTTAACATAGATAGTGCAAGAAGAAATCATATCAATAGTAGAAAAAACAAATACAGCTACGTATTTGACTCATAGTTAACAACTTAATTTGTCCTATAGTTCCTAATAGAATTCGCTCCTTCTAGGAAACAAATCACTCAATCCTGTTTCTTCAATTGTGAACTTGATAGCAGTGCTTCAAGTGTGAGTTCCTAAGAAACTTATTATTAATCAATTCTTAAAAACATAACAATTGTTATTGTATTCCTATTCATTATTTTTTATAGTCTACATATTTCAGCGGATCAACAGCTATCTTTCCCTCGCGAATAGCAAAATGTAGCTGAGGATATTTAGCATCTCCAGTACTCCCTACATGTCCTATTATCTTGCCTTGTGAAATTGTTGCTCCTTTTTGAATAAGTAGGTCTTGCAAATGAGCATAAGCAACATAAAGGTCGCTATTATCTAACTTTATTATTAATAAATTACCAAACTTTGTATCATTACCTGCAAACACTACTTGACCTGTTGCAATAGATTCTACAGCAGTTCCTTCGTCTGCAGCAATATTAATCCCCTTGCTTTTTCCCTTAGATGTTTGCTCACCAAATTTGATAGTAATTTTACCATCGATTGGTTTGATAAATTTGGGGGTATTAATTGGTACAGCATTTTCTGCTTCTCTTATAGCACTTTTTCTTATGGATATTTCTTGGTTTTTTTTATTTAATAGCTCAGTACTAACTTTTATCATGATAATTTGAGATTTGTTAAGATGATATGGTTCAGACATGTTATTTAGCTCAGCTAATTCTTCAACCTTCTGACCATAATCATTTGCTATTGATACTAATGTTTCTCCTTGTTGCACCTCGTGGTAGATTAGCTTACTATCATTTGGTTTCACTTTTGGAACTATTATTACATCGTCTCGATTTTCAGTTTCTATGGCATTACGATCTTTTAAGAAACCAGTTGGAGCGTCAAAATCTTTTTCTTTCTCATCAATTTCTCTACTTATTATTTCATCTTCATCGCTTTCTAATATGTTCTTATTCTCGGAATATGCTGTAGTTGGTGAATTGATGGTTGTAGACTTTTTGGTAAAATCCTTTCCATGATTATACTCAATAGGGGCTGGAGGTTGTGTGCTACATCCAGAAATCAAAAAGACTATAAAATAGACAAAAACTATATTACTCTTCATAACTTACCAAAAAATTTGCAATTTTATTATGCAATAAACTAACTTTAATATAGAATCAAGTCTAGTATTTTTTTATCAAAATTAAGTAATTATGAAAACTTACGATCTTATAATAGCCAGTGATCACTCTGGATTTCTACTCAAGAGCAAAATTATCAGTTATTTACACGATAAAAATATATCTATTCTTGATTGTGGTACTTACAATCAAGAAATAGTGGATTATCCAGATTATTCTAAAAAAGTTGTTGATGGGATTTTAGAAAATGTAGCTCCTTTGGGAATTTTAATTTGTGGAACTGGCATAGGTATGTCAATTGCCGCAAATCGTACGTCTGAAATAAGGGCAGCTTTATGTTTTGACTTATTTATGGCAGAAAGATCAAGGGCTCATAATGATGCTAATATAATAGTGTTAGGAGCTAAAATACCTAATGAGGAACTAGCTTGTAAAATGATCGATAAATTTTTAACGACTAAATTTGAAGGTGGAAGGCATAGTGCTAGATTAGCAAAAATAAACTAATACCAATTCCCGAAATTAATTTCTTCTAGTAATTTGTACGTGATACCGGTGCTCAAATCCTCACATACGTCTTTGTACGCTGCGGTTTTGTGCTCCGTGTCTCCTTCAGATTCCTCAGAATAAATTAATTTCGGGAATTGGTATAATTTGCTGTTGCTTTCATTATCAAACAGCCCACATTATTATTTTGTTCATCAGAGATGTCCAATGCCGTTCTACAATGATAATTAGTAGCCTTAATGTTTATACCACGCATAATTAACAATTTTGCTATATAGTAATTATTAGTTTCTGCAGCTTCATGTAAAAGAGTATAATTATCATTCCCCCTTCTTTGGATGATTGGATAATTATCCAAAAGAACCCTAAGAACAAATAAATTATTTTTTCTAACTGCCTCAAATGCTCTATCCGTTGCATCACTTACTATAGTAGTATGGAAATCACTATCATAATTATCAATAAAATTATCTATCATCTTTCTTTGCTGCTTTCTATTGTCACTATCATAAATTTTCTTAAACATTTGAATAAATGAATACATATCCATTTGCTCCAATCTTGCCTCTTCTGTAAGCTCTCCCAATACGACATCATCATTTGGTAAAAGTAACATTTGTGCTTCATCTTGTACAAATTCAGTTATTTTAGGAGATGTTTCTTTGATGGTGCTAGCTTTATCTTTTGTAATTGTAGATTGATTAGGTTGATGCTTATTTACTTCTTGCACTTCTTTGGTTACATTACTATCTTTCTCTAGGACAGTTTTACTAGAGTCATCTAGTTGCTTATCCTTTTTTACAAATACTGGTATAGGAGTTTGAGGCTTAGTCATTTTAGATTCAGTATTTTCCTTAGGTGATACTATCGGTACGATAGGAGCAGTTATTTGTGGTTCAGTAGGCTTTTTTTCTTGCGAAGAAGGCAATATATCTAGATTAGGAGCAACTACTTCTTTATTATCTGCATTACTTGGCTGCTGTAATATTACTGGATATTTCTCTTTATCAGGTATAGTTACAGAAGGTACGATAGGAGTAATAGCTTGTGGCTCAGACTTATTATTACTCGGAATATCTATTTGAGGTTCAGACTGGGCAGATGAATCAAGTGGCTTAGTAGGTACAGCATCTTTAAGCTCAGTTGCTGGAAGAGTAGGAGAATCTTTGTTGGTATTACTGTCATTCTTGCTAGGTGGATCTAAATCAATTTTTTGGTACGGATGTTTATCTAATTGATCCAATTCTTTTGTATTTTCTAAGGTTGGTAATTTATTATTCCCTAAATCAATGAAGGAATCTGTCTCACCTTCTTCATTATTAGTATCTTGCGGTGTGGATGCTGGTTTGCTTGATCCTGATACTTCATTATCAATTTTCTTAGAATGCATAAATTGCTGTATTTTTTCCAGCAAAGAATCTGCCTCTTCTTTCTGTTTATTCACTTTATCACTTTCTAATTGTGGCAGTGCTGGGGGAAGAGGTGGTGGAGCAGCATCAGCCTTATCCATAAACAAAAAGATAGTTATTAGGACTATAAAAAATTTGTTACCTAAGATAATCTCCTTACTCTCCATGTTAAAGTACATATTATAATTATTTTCACGTTAAATTTACCCAACTCTTAAAATCATAGCAGTATACAACTTATTTATCAAAGCTTATAGCTAGACTTTTAAATTACCCTGTTAACCTCAATTTTGGATTAAAATTTTTAATTTTAATCTAAAACTGAGGTTGTTAAAATAAGACTAACACAAATGATATCCTCCACTAAGTCATTTTTTATCATTTGGTATTAATTTTTGAATTTCTTTTTCTACCAATTGTTTTACTAATAAAGGCAAGTTTGTATTTAACCATTGACTCAATTGTGGTCGTAACATTTCAATAATTATATCCTCTAATGTTTTGACCGTAGGGTTCGAAGCATTTGCACTAATCTCCTGAGCTGTTTTAGAGAAATGCTGAAAAATCTTAGTAGTTTCTGCTGCAGATTTATCGGATACCAAGGATGTCTGCAATAGTTCCTCTTCTAGTTCACTATGCCTATTATTTTCTAACTTATTTGCCTCATCCTCTACTATATTTGTCAATTCTAGTATTTCATCATCGTTAGATTGGCTATTACTATAGTTAATTGAGGAGAAGTCGGTAGAGTCATCTTTATATGTAGGCGGTGTCGCTCCATCGCTCCTATTACCCAATCCTCCTGCATTGATTGTAGCACGACTATCAATCGCTCCTTTAATTGATTTCAATATCTCTTCAACTGACATGTCTTGGTTTTTTCTATGATCTTTACTCATTAAAAACCTATAATAAGTTTCTTTTTAAGTCCTTTAAACTCATCTTCAGGAGTAAAATATTTAACTTTCAAATTTAAGCTTTTTGCTGTCAATTCCCCAATTAAAGATTTCATTTGGTAAGCTGCTAAAATAGAGTCTCTGTGTGCATCAACTTTTGACACCCTAGCACTATGTAATTTTTCTTCAGCAGTTAAAACGTCTAAGATTGTTTTAGAACCAACAATTTCTTCCTGTATTGTGCCATCATAAGCTATTTGAGCAGCTTCTACACCTTGTGATGTGGCAATAATTTTAGACTTTGCTGCTTCAAATCCTTCCCAACTACCAATAGCACTTGCTCGAATTTGTTTTATTGTATCATCAAGTTGAATAGCTGCACTCCTAGTACTATTTTTAGCTTTCCTAATTCTTGAATATTCGCTACCTCCGTGAGAATAAATAGGTATATTAATTGATAATGTAGATGTAGTACTTCTATTGTTGGTATTATATGGACTTTCTGGAGTGTAATAGGTTTTACCAGATTGAACTTTAAAGCTTACCTTGGGTAAAAGTTCAGCTTTTGCTGCCAGTTCACTAGCTTTATGACTTTTAACACTATGTCTTGTACTATCTATGTTAGGATTAACATTTATCGCTCTTTGCATTAAATCCTCTAATGAAGTAGGTAAGTTATCAGGTATAGGAGGCATATCAATATCATTTGCTTCTATACCGAACATTCGAATGAAGCTTGCTTTTGTTGCTTGATAATTAGCATATGCGGTTAACTTCTCAGTTTCAGCTTTTGCAAAACCAGCCTTGGCACTAGCTAAATCTATTGATGTTGCCTCACCTAATTTTAGTTTTTCTTCAATGGTTTCTAATTGCTGTTTGTTAGCTTTTACACTAGTTTCAGAAATCTCATATTTTTCTTTTGTTTCATAACAATCGAGATAAGTTTTTATTAGGTTAAGAAGAATTTTTTGTTCTTCTGCATAATATTTAGCACGTGATGCCCTAAAAGCTGATTGGGCGGCTTTCAAATTTGCAACACTACTCCCACCACTGAATAGAGGCAGCTCTATTACTAAAGCTCCCTGTTGTGATTTCAGCTCTTTTTTATTAGAAGGAGCATATTGACTATTTGGTTTATTCGTATTAATAGCAGAATCAATATTATAAGACGCACTGGGCATAAAACCTGAAAAAGCTGCAGGGAACTGTTCAATTTCATTTAAAAAAGTCTGCCTATTGATTTGTAACTCACCATTATTATTATACGCACTAGTTAGAGCATCAGACAAGTTAATAGCATAAACTGAATAGTTTAATAAAATGATAACGGTGAAGTATATGAATTTATGCATAATTGGTTTTCTAAAAATATGTTTATGTTAAAAAATTTTGCTAGCTTATGCAAGAAGTTAAAGGTATTCTTGATCTAAAACTTGATTTGTTGTGATAAAGCTAGCACGTATAGCTCAAAATATTTAATCAGATCAAATCAAGTAGCCACAATTTGGGATAAGAATTAGTTAATTCTTATCCCAAATTCGCGTAAGTAGCTATAACATATCAAAAACTAACTGTCAGAGCAATATAACAGTTTTAAAGTGTAGTTTTTATTTGTATTATTTGAGTAATAATTTAAAAATTTTAATATAATTCAATTATCTATTATGCCTAATATATACTCTTTCCTTTCAAAAGTCGCTTTACCCACTATCTTATCAAATGCTTCTATTGCTAGTGCTATAGAACAGTTAAAGTTTGATTCTATGAAAACACTCAAAACGTTTCCTAGGAACTTAAGAGCTATTAAAAAAAGAGTTGACTATATATATAACATATTTCTAGATTCAGAAGATCAACAAAGGGAACAAGAAATAGCTGAATCATTCAGAGAAACAGTAGGTAATTCCTTAGATGAATTAGAAAAGTACATTGATGAACAGCAACAGGTAAAGGAAGAGATATTATTCTTTGAAGATGCTTTCATTGAGCTAATAATAAAAGTTCTTGAAAGTATTTTGGAGTTTCAAAATAAACTAGATAACTTGTATCCTGGAGCGTCAAAAGATATAGTTGATTATTTAGGTAATTTATTAGTTGGTATAATAGCTGTACAAATGCCTGTAGTTGGTTTAATACTCAAGGGAAGTGGCTTATTAGACTCAGTAAAATCTTTTCTCAGTATTGAGAATCTAACGAAGACAGTAGATAATTGGCAAGAAAAACTAGAAATAGTTAGAGAAAAACGAGCCGAAATAGAAAAAAGTGCAAACCTTAAAGAAAAATATTCCAAAGCTACGCAGATTGTTGAAATCGCAGAAATAGCAGGAGTATCACCTGTAGCTGTAGCAGAATTAGGGTTAGATATTGACTCTTTGAAGAAAGTTAATAAATTGGTTGTACAAGATCCAAAAGAAAAAAAATCTTTTAAAAAACTTATTGACTTATCTGAAGAAATTCCTCATACTAAAGATGGTATAATGGGAGGTGTTGAACTTCTACGTAAAGGTATGACTAAAATCCTTGGAAATATACCTAATCAAGGAAAAGATCTAAAAAAATTAATTGAAACCGAATTATCTCACATAAAAGAAAACCTCATTGCTGCATTAGATCCCAATAAAAGCATTCTTGAGAAGTTAGGATATTGCCAAAAAGCAGCCAAAAATATATTGATTATTGAATCAAAAATACAAGAAACAGTCAAATTAATACCTGACAGGGAAAAAATCACCACATCTTTTGCGAATTTAGTTAAGGATAAGACAAAGAATATTCTACCAGCATATTTTTTGAAAAACCTTACATCGTTAAGAACCCCGTTAAAATCGTTGCCTGAACTACTACGAGTAGGAAATGCTATGAAAGTAGTCCTTAAAAATAATAGTAGTAAAACCCAAGGTGTAGTACGAAAAAGGTAACATTTTTAACAAATTACACGCGAATTCGGGATAAGAATTAACTAATTCTTATCCCGAATTAGGGTAAACTACTTGAAAAGTATACACTTGCTGTAATTTTGGTGTATAGTTATTCTTTATCTTTCATTTTATGTATAAATATGTCAACTAATCAACAGCGATCAATAGCAGAAGTAGAATATGGAGCTGACTCCATCAAAGTTTTAAAAGGTCTTGAGGCAGTTAAGAAAAGACCTGGTATGTATATTGGTGATACTGACGATGGTTCAGGATTACATCATATGATTTACGAAGTCGTTGATAACGCCATAGATGAAGCTTTAGCTGGTCACTGTGACCTAATTAAAGTAATCCTAAATGCTAACGGATCTGTAACAGTACGTGATAATGGACGTGGGATACCTGTTGATATTCACGAAGAAGAAGGTATATCAGCAGCTGAAGTTATTATGACCCAATTACATGCTGGTGGTAAGTTTGATCAAAATTCTTATAAAATATCTGGTGGATTGCATGGTGTTGGTGTATCTGTGGTAAATGCTCTGTCAGAATGGTTAGAACTTAGAATTTGGCGAGATAATAAGGAATATTTTATAAAATTTAGAGATGGGGCGGCTGAAACGCCACTTGTACTAAAAGGAGAGTCCGTAGAAAAAAAGGGCACTGAGATTACTTTCCTTCCATCTATTACCACTTTTAGCTCAATTGAATTTAATTTTGCTACTGTAGAGCATAGACTTAGAGAACTAGCCTTTTTGAATTCCGGTGTTAGGATATTACTAAAGGATCATCGTTTTGCTGAACAACAAGAAGTAGAGTTTTGTTTTACTGGTGGTGTAGAAGCTTATGTCAAATATATAGATAAAGCTAAAACTTCATTACATAAATGTATATCACTTAATACCAATAACCAAGTAACAGGGATTACTTTCGAACTAGCTATGAATTGGAATGATTCATATCATGAAAATATTTTATGTTTTACCAATAATATAAGGCAGCGTGATGGTGGTACGCACCTTATTGCCTTTAAAGCCGCTCTTACTAGAGTTGTCACAACTTATATTGAGAATACTCAGCTTAACAAAAAAAATAAAGTAAATTTCACTGGTGATGATACGAGAGAAGGTCTCTCATGTATTTTATCAGTAAAAGTACCAGACCCTAAGTTTTCTTCACAAACTAAAGATAAATTAGTTAGTTCTGAAGTTCGGCCTATCGTAGAAAGTGCCGTATATACTAAGATTTTAGAATGGTTTGAAGAACATCCTAGTGACGCAAAAATAATTATTAATAAAATTATTGAAGCTGCAACTGCTAGAGAAGCAGCAAAAAGAGCAAGGGAATTAACTCGTCGGAAATCGGCTCTTGAAATTTCTAACTTACCTGGGAAACTTGCCGATTGTCAAGAGAAAGACCCTGCTCTTTCAGAGTTATTTATTGTGGAAGGAGACTCTGCCGGTGGTACAGCAAAGCAGGGTAGAGATAGGAAATTTCAAGCAATCTTGCCACTGCGAGGTAAAATCTTAAACGTTGAAAGAGCTAGATTTGATAAAATGTTAAATTCTGAGCAAGTAGGGACTCTAATAACAGCTCTTGGCACTGCTATTGGTAGTGAAGACTTTTCTTTGGATAAGTTAAGATATCATAAAATAATTATTATGACTGATGCTGATGTTGATGGTTCGCACATCAGAACCTTATTACTTACTTTCTTTTACCGGCATATGCGTCAATTAATTGATAAAGGATATCTATATATAGCTCAGCCGCCTTTATATAAAGTAAAAAAAGGTAATAACGAGCTTTACTTGAAAAATGAACAAGCTCTGCAAGAGTATTTAATCAAATCTACTATTAGTGATGCAACAATTATGTTGTATAATGGAGCAGAGATCATTGGTAATGATCTTGAGGGAGTAATAAAGGGGATTATCAGGTTTACTACGTTACTTGACCAAGTAAGCAAAAAATTTAATAGGCAAATTGCAGAATGTCTAGCTATAAAAGGTTTATTAGGTAATCAAATATTTGATGAAAATAAAACGAATGAAATAAATCAGGCTTTAAATATTTTAAATCTTGGTGATATCACACCTGATAAGACAGACTGGCAGTTTATAGTTAACGCAAATAATATAGAATTTTTCCGTTTTGTTCGTGGAGTAAAAGAAAGTAAAATTTTATCAAAAGAACAGCTTGAATCTTTTGAATTTATTCAGCTAGCTAAAGCATTTACCCCACTTGTAAATTTATTTATTGGACAAGCAAAGCTGTTGATCAAAAACCAAGAATATATTATTACACTGCCTAGTATGTTGCTAAATTATATATTAGAAAGCGGCAAGAAAGGTATAGCTATTCAACGTTTTAAAGGTCTTGGAGAGATGAATTCCGATCAGTTAGGAGAGACAACATTAGATCCACAAAAAAGAACTTTACTGCAAGTTAAAGTACATGAGCAAGATAGTGCCGAGATGATTTTTTCAACATTAATGGGAGATTTTGTTGAACCTAGAAGACAATTCATTCAAGCAAATGCTTTGAATGTAGTTAATTTAGATGTTTAAAACTCATAGGCACTACCGTTAACTAAGTTGTTATAGCAAAAAGTAGAAGTATATTGGGATACCATTCATCCAAATGGCGACTAAAAATAGATATCATCAAGATAGGTTGTGTAATGATGAAAAATTACTTGAACCAGATTAAATTGGGTATACTCTTCTGCTTTAAAGAATTGGCTTTTGCAAATACTTGCGGAGAATTCGCATACGAGCAACGGTTTACTACGCCTAGTCCTCTCACCCCTTGTTTTACGCTCCAATTCTCCAAATCATTTGAGTATATTAAGATTGTATTCATGGTGTTCATGGGCTTTTTCGCTTTTGAAGCAAATGCTCAAATTGTACAAGCATCTTCGGTTAACGAGATTAAAACATATGCTTCTCAATTTGATGGCGAAAACACTCTTATTTTATTTGACCTCGATTATGTGCTGTTTGTACCACGGGATAGCGTGTTGAGATATGCGGGCGAAAAAGACAATTATCGCTCAAAACACCTCAAAGCCATCTTTAAAGATTTCCAAGGAAAAGAGATTGTACTTAATGGGCGTAAAGTACCGATGGCTGAGTATTTAACTAGTCAGATTTTGTCTTCTATTAAGGTTGAATTGCTTTCTCTAGACATGCCAAATTTTGTTAACGAACTTGATGCTCAAAAAATGACTATTGTTGGGTTTACGGCCAACAGCAGTGGGAACTATGGTATCGTTCAGAATGAAGCACAACTTCATTTATCACGCTTAAAGTCTCTTGGATATCATTTTAAAGATAATGGTGATTTATTAAAGGAGGACTTTCCTAAATGTATCTCTCGTGTTATATTCACGAACAAAATAGATAAAGGGAAAGTGCTTTTAGGTTTCTTGGAGCAATTAAATAAAAATTACAAAAATATCATTTTTGTCGATGACCACTTGAAAAATCTAATTTCAGTGCAAAATGTACTTAAAGATAAATATCCTCAAATTAATTATCTAGGTATTCATTATACTGAACTCAAAGATAAAAATGAGGTATTAAATCAGGATATAGCAGATAAACAGTTTCAAGTATTATCCCAAGATCATATATGGCTGAGTGACGATGAGGCACAAGCTCGACTGAAGATGAGGTCCATCCGAAATTCTGATTAAAAGGGATCAAATTTCAATTCTAGTTAACCACCTCTCTCTTACTCAAGGCATTTTGTACAATATCTATGTTCTCTGATAGTGATTTTTTGTCCGAAAATTACACTATCACATCTTCCGATTTTTTGCTCCTACTTAGAAATGTTCACAAAGGCTAATTTTATAATTCACATTTAACCTAACTTTTCTTTACATTATTCAACTTTGGCTTTATTCCTCATTTGTAATAAAACTGAGGCTTGTTTATCACTTAACCAAATAGATTGAGTTTTAAGAAAATTTTGCTGCAAAGTAGAAATATTGTTTGTAAATTTTTGTTCTACAAATTTATCATAGCTATATTCTACTAGCACTATTTTACCAATCTGATTTTCTAGGTGTTTTTCAATAGAATCTAAATTTTGAGGTTTATCGTCTATCACCACTATCTTGCTATAGGCAGTATGTTGTTGATCAAGGTATGCTTTGAGAACTAATCCCTTTTCATATCCTCTTGCAAAAATAACTCCCTCAATGGCTTTTGGCTGGGGTCTTTTTTGTTTATCAATTTTTATTTGACCGTGATATCTTTTATCAAACAATAATCCTTTATCTTTAAGCATATCAACACGATCTTGTTCCTGATCAAAATATGGATTATTTGATCCCATTGATGTTAAGGCAATAACGTCGTAACCATTGAACTTTAGAAACCAAAAGTGTTTCATTAAGCTTGGTTCAATTAGCTTATATTCCATCTGAGCAGCTATAAGTGCATATATATTTTTTCTCTGAGCTAGACCTTGTGATTTTTCAATGTCATCAAGAAATTTATGACGTACTTCACGATTATTATGGCTTAAATAGCTGTCCTTAGGACAAAGAATAACTCCATCAATATCAAATACAATTAGCGTATCTTTACCTTTTATGGGGTCATTTTTAATTTGATCAACTAAATTATCAAAAGAATGTAGCTTTATTCTTTCAATACTTGCAAATGCTTCTATTACGATAAATTGCAAAATTAGAATTATTAAAGTTTTTCTCATAAAAATTCTCTATTCATATTTTTAATGATGATTATTATTAATATTCACACTTAAGTTGAGTTATTTTTGCTTATACTTTATAGTTATGCGTATAATACCAATTGCAATAATTAACACGGTGTATTTATCCAGTCTCTATACATAATTGATTTTACTAAATCTACATTATGAGCAAATTGATTCCAAGCGTAACTCAATGATAGGTAAGCCACTAGTTTGACTAGTGAGACCATCAAGGCTTGGCCTTTAGATTTAGTATAAAATAAAAAGTTATCATATATAACTTCTTTGGCTTGACGGTCAAAGGAGAAAATATATGACAACATACGAAAGTTTAAATCATTCTAAATGGGATTGCAAATATCATATTGTGTTTATTCCAAAGTGTCGTAAAAAAGAATTGTACGGGAAGGTTAGAAAATATCTTGGGAACGTATTCCATGAGTTAGCTTTTCAACGTGGGAGAAAGATCATAGAGGGGCATATGGTACAAGATCATGTGCATATGCTCATCAAGATTCCTCCTAAATATTCTGTAGCTGAAGTAATAGGCTATATCAAGGGGAAAAGTGCTATAGCCGTTGCTAGGCAGTTTGGTGGACGAAAACGTAATTTTAATGGAGAAAAGTTGTGGGCTAGAGGTTATGCGGTCTCATACCAATTGCAATAATTAACGCAGTGGTGTAAAATGGGTTTTTACCTGATAAAGGTACTCAAATGGCTAGGTTAATATTACCGCAAGGTTTTCATGGTCATGATTTTATAAAAATGATGAAACATGAGCCGCATGGTCGAAATCGTATACGTTTATTGGCGATGTATTACCTTCAATTAGGCAAATCTTTTAAAGCCATATCTGAAATAGTGAAGTCACACTGGAAAACTGTGCAATCATGGCTCAGAAGATTTAGGAATCATGGTTTTGAAGGATTATTTGAATCACAAAGAAGCGGTGCCCCTAGGAAGATTAACACTATACAAGAGTCTGCTCTTTTTGATAAAATCAATACGCTCAGTGAAAGTAAAACTGGTGGGTATATAACTGGAAAGGAGCTACATATCATGTTACTTGAGGAATATGGTGCTAAATGTACTTTAAAAACAGTCTACAATACTATGCACCGCCTTGGTTTTAGCTGGATTACTTCTCGTTCAATGCATCCAAAGTCAAATCAAGAGACTCAAAATACATATAATACCAATTGCAATAATTAACGCAGTGGTGTAAAATGGTTTTTTAACTGATAAAGGGTACTCAAATAGCTAGGTTAATATTACCGCAAGGTTTTGAAGGTCATGATTTTATAAAAATGATGAAACATGAGCCGCATGGTCGAAATCGTATACGTTTATTGGCGATGTATCACCTTCAATTAGGAAAATCTTTTAAAGCCATATCTGAAATAGTGAAGTCACACTGGAAAACTGTACAATCATGGCTCAGAAGATTTAGGAATCATGGTTTTGAAGGATTATTTGAATCACAAAGAAGCGGTGCCCCTAGGAAGATTAACACTATACAAGAGTCTGCTCTTTTTGATAAAATCAATACGCTCAGTGAAAGTAAAACTGGTGGGTATATAACTGGAAAGGAGCTACATATCATGTTACTTGAGGAATATGGTGCTAAATGTACTTTAAAAACAGTCTACAATACTATGCACCGCCTTGGTTTTAGCTGGATTACTTCTGGTTCAATGCATCCAAAGTCAAATCAAGAGACTCAAAATACATATAAAAAAACTTCCCAGACATGCTAACAGAATTATTACCAAAAAATATCGATAGATGTAAAGTTGATATATGGTCTCAGGATGAAACTCGAGTTGGGCAACAAGGTAGCTTAACTCGTATATGGGCTAAGCGTGGCACTAGACCCCGTAAAGTTCGGCAACAGCAATTCATTTCAACATATATTTATGGAGCTGCTTGCCATGATACAGGAGAAGCTTTTGCATTAATTTTACCATATGCAAACACACAGGCAATGAATAAATTCTTAGAAGACCTTTCTCGCAGTATTCAAGGCAACCGACATATAGCTTTACTAACGGATAATGCAGGTTGGCACACAGCCAAAAGACTAACTGTGCCAAGCAATATCACTTTGATACCGCTTCCGCCGTATGCACCGGAACTTAATGCAATGGAACAAGTTTGGGAATGGATCAAAAATCATTTCTTGTCTAACCAATGTTATGGTGTATATGAAGATATCGTCACTATGGCTTGTTACGCTTGGAATCAATTTGCTCATAATGTAGATTTAGTAATAGAGACTGGATAAATACACCATGTTAATTATTGCAATTGGTATAAAAAAACTTCCCAGACATGCTAACAGAATTATTACCAAAAAATATCGATAGATGTAAAGTTGATATATGGTCTCAGGATGAAACTCGAGTTGGGCAACAAGGTAGCTTAACTCGTATATGGGCTAAGCGTGGCACTAGACCCCGTAAAGTTCGGCAACAGCAATTCATTTCAACATATATTTATGGAGCTGCTTGCCATGATACAGGAGAAGCTTTTGCATTAATTTTACCATATGCAAATACACAGGCAATGAATAAATTCTTAGAAGACCTTTCTCGCAGTATTCAAGGCAACCGACATATAGCTTTACTAACGGATAATGCAGGTTGGCACACAGCCAAAAAACTAACTGTGCCAAGCAATATCACTTTGATACCGCTTCCGCCCTATGCACCGGAACTTAATGCAATGGAACAAGTTTGGGAATGGATCAAAAATCATTTCTTGTCTAACCAATGTTATGGTGTATATGAAGATATCGTCACTATGGCTTGTTACGCTTGGAATCAATTTGCTCATAATGTAGATTTAGTAAAATCAATTATGTATAGAGACTGGATAAATACACCGTGTTAATTATTGCAATTGGTATAATATATTCTTTAAAAAGTACATTATTTAATATGCAAGGAAAATATCATGAGGCTTTAGAATATGTAGATAAAATTATTGAGCTGTTTATAAAAAATGGATCGCATATTAATGACCCATACTTTACTGGGGTTTACATACCTAGAGCAAAGATATTGAATTCCCTTGGTAGATATCAAGAAGCTTATGCTCAAGCTCAACAGTTATATTATATACATAAGCCCATAAAGAATGAAGATAATGAAATATTTGCAAATATTTATACAGAAATGGCGAGAAGTATATTAGGTTTAAATAAAGTAGATCAAGCTTATGAATATATTAAAAAAGCTATTTCCATATTTTTAGCAAGTGAAAATAGCAATTCGAAGCAAACAAATTATTCTAATAATTTCAGCTTGGCATCTAGTTATATAGTACAAGGTGATATTCTATTTACCCAAAATAAGCTAAAGCAGGCTATAGAATCTTATAAAAAAGCATTTGTTATATACCATTATTTATATAGAGATAGAAGTAAAAATATTGCTCAAGTAAGTGATTTATATAATCATGCAGCAAAAGCAGCTTGTAAAATCAAAGATTTATATAATTATAAATTCTTTGGTAAACCGCAAGTTAAAGAATTTGGCATACATCACCCTAATACAGTTGATATGTTTGAATATTGCAAACAATATAACATGGATTTGTGGAGCAAGAACAATTAAACATTAAGGTTGCTGTTGACAGATCATCTTTAGGTTAAAGAATAGATTTTTAATTTTTAGTTGTAATTTTTAAATCACTATGATATTAATATTTGTAATTATTTTACTGGATTTTCCTCGTATGTTACTTTATAAATTTAATTTAATTTTATTAAGCTGATTCTAGAAATGAACGTTATAGACAAAGAAAGAGCATTGCTTGCTGCAGTTAGCCAAATTGAAAAAAGTTACGGCAAAGGTTCTGTCATGAAACTCGGTCAACGTCCTGCTGTAGATGTTGAGGCAATACCAACAGGATCGCTAGGGCTTGACTTGGCACTCGGTATAGGTGGGTTACCCAAGGGAAGAATTATTGAAATTTTTGGGCCGGAAAGTTCGGGAAAGACCACTTTAACTCTACATATGATTGCTGAAGCACAGAAGAAAGGTGGTACTTGTGCTTTTATTGATGCAGAACATGCTTTAGACCCAGCATATGCCAAAAAACTTGGCATAAATATTGACGAGCTTATTATTTCTCAACCAGATACTGGAGAGCAGGCACTTGAAATAACTGATACTCTAGTACGCTCTGGAGCTATTGATATGGTCGTTATAGATAGTGTCGCTGCTCTTGTGCCTAAAGCAGAGATTGAAGGGGAAATGGGTGACTCTCATATGGGGTTACAAGCTAGATTAATGAGCCAAGCACTTAGAAAACTCACTGCATCAATTTCAAGAACTAATTGTATAATTATTTTTATTAACCAAATTAGAATGAAAATAGGAGTCATGTTTGGTAGTCCAGAAACTACCACAGGTGGTAATGCTTTAAAATTTTATGCCTCAGTAAGGCTAGATATTAGAAGAATTTCAACAATCAAGGATAAAGAAGATATAGTAGGAAGCCAAACTAAGATTAAAGTTGTTAAAAACAAAGTCTCTCCACCGTTTAAAACGGCAGAATTTGATATAACGTATGGTAGTGGTATTTCTAGAGAAAGCGAGATAATTGATCTTGGTGTTAAATTTGAAATAATAGAAAAATCGGGGTCTTGGTTTTCATATAATGACACTCGTATAGGTCAAGGTAGAGAAAATGTTAAACATTACCTAAGAGAACACCCTGCTATCTGCTCTGAAATAGAACAACTAATTCGTCAAAAATCTTCTCATAATACTAGTGTTACTTTTGATAGCAAAACAATAACTATAGAAGAGGAAGAATAGAAATGATAGATTTAACTGCTAAAAAATCTCTAATTACAGGAGCATCTGGGACAATTGGTGGTAGCATTGCTAAGCTATTCCACTCTCTTGGTAGTCATGTGATAATTAGTGGTAGTAACCAAGAGAAACTACAAGAACTTGCAAATAACTTAAAAGATAATTATACGATAGTACCATGTAATCTAGCAAATATTGATGAATGTACTAACTTGGTGTCTAGTCTTGAGCAAATCGACATTTTAGTTTGTAATGCCGGAATCACTAAAGATATGCTGGCAATAAAAATGTCCAATGAAATGTTTGATCAAGTTATAGATATAAACTTAAAAGCTAGCTTTATTCTAAATCGTGAAGCGATAAAGAAAATGATGAAAACTCGTTATGGTAGAATAATTAACATATCATCTGTGGTTGCAGTTTCCGGCAATCCAGGACAGGCAAATTATTGTGCTTCCAAAGCTGGTTTGATCGGTATGACAAAGTCTCTAGCAATTGAGGTAGCAAGTAGGGGTATCACAATTAATGCAGTTTCTCCTGGTTTTGTTAAATCAAACATGACTGATAAATTAAACGAAGCTCAAAAAGAGGCTATAATGCAAAAAATTCCTCTTAGAACTTTCGGAGAAGCCGAAGATGTTGCAAACGTAGTAGCTTTCCTAGCAAGCGACAAAGCTTCCTACATCACCGGTCAAACTATCCATGTTAATGGTGGAATGTTGATGATATAATTGAAGAAGTGAAATTATTAAATGGAGCGACGCCTATTGTAATAGGCGAGCGAAGACGATGCTACCTACTTCTCATCAGTTGACCTATAGTAACCTCAACCTCAGTTCGATATAAGAATTAATAATTCTTATATCGATACTTGCTTTGTTATAAGGAAAAATGCACTCTTGAAGCGGCTGACGCAAGTACATTTTAACTTTTTTCATCATTCAATATGTGATTTTAATAATTAAAATCACATATTGAATGGAGTGTTATAGTAGTAAATTATTGTTCGTGCATGCACACCTCAAAGTTTTGCGATAGCTTTTCTTGAAAGCGGAAGAGTATACTCTTCTGCTTTCAAGGATATTCTCTTAGTAGGTAATTAAATTCTGCACCATATATAAAAATCATGTTAATAATATAAAAAAATATTAAAGTCACTATTATACTACCAAGTGAACCATATATTATACTTAATTGGTTATAATATATTATATAGGTAGATAATAAATATCCACTTATCACCCATAAAATTACCGTTAATAAAGCTCCAGGAACTACGTCTGTAAAATTTAATTTTGCATTAGGGATTATATAATATAGTGATGAGGAGGTAATAAATAATGAGCAGAAAATGATAACATATCGAAAAAGGGTTAAAGTGTGCTTATGTTCTTCTATCATTTGTAAAATTATTGGTAGTTTTGTTAATATTATTGGTACTATAATAAGAATAAGCATGGCAAAGGTAATGAATATACTGATTACTAAAAACTGTGCTATGCTAAGTAATCTTCGCCTTATGTAGGTGGGAGGAGATTTTATCTCATATACCCTATTTAAAATTGTTCTTAAACATTCAACAAAAGATGAAGCAGTCCAAATACTTCCCATTATTGCTAAGGTCATTAGGCTCTGAGGAGGAGTTTTCCCAAGTTCATTTATCCTAGTTTTTATTGAGTCAGTAGCCAGTTCTGGCATACTTTCAAGAAGAATAGTGATAAAATTCTTTCCAAGTTCTGATGCTCCAACAAAACTTGTTAGTGCTAACAAAAAAACTAAAAAAGGAAAGATCGTTAGGAGTACCATAAATGACATATACCCTGAATGTTCAACACCATCGTGTTCAATTGTTCTAAAGGCTGCCTGATATAGGCATTTTATAATTCTTTGCATCAAGTAACTTTCTTTTGTTTTATATAATCATTCAAGTATATATATAAAATTCAACATTATCACTTATTTATATTAAGTATATTTTTTAAACCTCAATAGAACCTAAATTATTCTAGCCAGTTTTGTATTAAAATTTTTAATTTTAATACAAAACTGAAGTTTTAACATTCTGCAATAATTCTTTAAAAATCATAGTTAATTCTATGATTTTAATTTTTTTAGTCTTATTCTATCTAGAATAGTAAAAAAAGGTTAAAAAAATACGATAAAAATGAAATTATAATTTACAAGGTTGCTAAGTATCTATAAGATCAGTATAATTATATAATAGTTAAAAAATATTAAGTACTACTTGTACATAAACAAAAAATATAATCAATATTTACTGATAGTAGACAGTTTACATGTGGGTATTCCTATGTGAATTGTTGGCTTTCTAGGTTATATAATATATGACAGTAATCTTTTTATTTGTTAATAATCTATTATATTCTTAAAATTTAATAGTTCATACATAAAGGAGTTAATTATGGTACGAAGAAATGACTACATACAAAAAGTTGATCAATTTATAGGTGGGAAAATCTATTCTTTAAGGCTTGCCAAAGGGTTGTCACGTCAACAACTTGCAGAGGTAATAGAGGTAACACATCAGCAGTTACAAAAATATGAGAAGGGTATTAATAGAATATCAATAGGTAGGTTGGTTCTTATTGCTAAAGCATTAGATAAAAATATCGATTATTTCTATCAAGGTTTAGAAGATGCTGACAATGTCGAGCCTGTGCTTACTCAACATCAGCGTATGTGTATAGAAGTATCAAGGAATTTTATGAAAATTCGTAACTCAGAACATCAGCAAGCAGTTAATGCATTGATACGTTCTTTGATTAAAGAAGATTAGGTAAAATGAAAAAATCATTGGTTCGTTATGAAACTAATAGTTGACAGAGATAAAAGAGTATAGTAATTGGATACGAGTAGTTAATAGGAATTAAGTAGCTATTTAAAAGAAAATAATTACATATTAATCAAAGATGTTTATGCCAATTATTATTTTAGTAGCACCTCAAATGGGTGAGAATATTGGTGCTACTGCTAGAGCAATGAAAAATTTTGATGTTTCAGAGTTGAGAATCGTTTCACCTAGAGATGGTTGGCCGAATGAACAGGCACGTAGTATGGCGGTATCAGCAGTAAATATCATAGATAATGCTAAGATTTATGATAGTTTGGAAGCAAGTATAGAGGATATTGATTATTTATATGCAACAAGTTCAGCAACACGTAATATCAATAAAAACTATGTTCTATCAGAGAATTTAAGTCAGGATTATCCTACAGGTCTTAAAGTCGCTATCATGTTTGGTCGTGAAAATTGTGGTTTGCGAAATAGAGAAATTACTTATGCCCATAAAATTATTAACATTAATACAGGAGGTTTTAGTTCTCTTAACATTGCACAGTCAGTAATTATTATATGTTATGAGCTATTTCGTAATAAACAGCTGAGAATAAATGTTAATAATGAACAGGACGTAGCATCAAAAGGAGAATTAGGATATTTCTTTGAACATTTGTTTACTGAATTAAACAAAAAGAATTTCTTTAAAGTGCCTGAGAAAAAATTACACATGACTCAAAATATTATGAATATTTTTACTCGTATAGATAAATTATCTAGTACAGAACTACAAACTTTAAGGGGGATAATTACAACCCTAAGTTCATAAAAATAACTAATCTAGTCAATGTTGTTAAAAACTCGTTGCTTTTATAAAAAAAATAGCTATAGTTCCACTTGTTGCCGCTTAATAGTGAAAGTGGTATAGTATATAGCTTTCCCTATAGCTTTAAGGGTTGATAGATAAATA
Organism: Candidatus Tisiphia endosymbiont of Metellina segmentata; assembly: GCF_964030715.1. Taxonomy (NCBI): domain Bacteria; kingdom Pseudomonadati; phylum Pseudomonadota; class Alphaproteobacteria; order Rickettsiales; family Rickettsiaceae; genus Candidatus Tisiphia; species Candidatus Tisiphia endosymbiont of Metellina segmentata. Next base: position 741,788 of record NZ_OZ034919.1, on the reverse strand, counting down.
TCAAAAGGAAAAATTTGGAGTATTGAATGCCAACAAACAATCAGTTAGTACGTTTTGGAAGACAGTCGAAGATTCGTAGGACAAAATCCCCAGCTTTGGAATCTAATCCATTTTTGAAAGGTGTTTGTGTAATAGTGAAAACTGTTACTCCTAAGAAACCTAATTCTGCTCTTCGTAAAATGGCACGTGTTCGCTTAAGTAATGGGCAGTACGTGAATGCTTACATACCTGGTGAAGGGCATAATTTACAAGAACACTCTACGGTGTTGGTAAGAGGCGGAAGGGTTCCTGATCTTCCAGGTGTTAAGTACCATATAGTACGCGGTGCTTATGATACTCAGGGTGTAAAAAATCGTAAGCAAGGACGCTCACGTTATGGTACATCAGCGAAGCAAGCTGTAAAAAAATAATTTGAAATAGAGAGATAAGATGTCACGTCGTCATGCCGCAGAGAAAAGGGTTATCTTGCCTGATATGAAATATAATAGTCCTCTGCTTGCTAGGTTTATTAATAATATCATGAAGGAAGGGAAAAAAGCTCTAGCCGAAAAGATAGTATATTCTGCTTTTAGTAAAATAGAAAAAAAACATAGGGTAGATCCTTATGAAACTTTCAATAATGCTATGAATAATGTAAAGCCATATCTTGAGGTTACCTCAGTGCGTGTGGGAGGTGCAAATTATCAGGTCCCTTCCCCTGTTGATGAAAGAAGAGGGTATGCACTTGCGTCACGTTGGATTATCAATGCAGCAAATAAGCGTTCTGAAAAAATGATGATTGATAAGTTGGCGGAGGAATTATTTGAAGCATCAAATAATAGAGGGGTTGCTATTAAAAAAAGAGAGGACACTCATAAAATGGCTGAAGCTAACAAAGCTTTCGCTCATTTTAGTCCCAAAAAATCGCAACCAAGGTAATTAAATCATATGGCGATTACAGAATTTTCTCTTGCTAATACTCGTAATATAGGTATTTGTGCTCATATTGACGCTGGTAAAACTACTACAACCGAGCGTATTCTCTTTTATACAGGAAAATCACATAAAATTGGTGAAGTTCATGAAGGTGGTGCCACTATGGATTGGATGGCACAAGAGCAGGAACGTGGTATCACCATTACTTCTGCTGCTACTACCTGTTACTGGAAAAATATAAGGATTAACATTATTGATACTCCAGGTCACGTAGATTTTACTATAGAAGTAGAAAGGTCTTTACGTGTTTTAGATGGAGCGGTGGCGGTATTTGATGGTGTGGCCGGTGTTGAACCTCAGTCAGAAATAGTTTGGAGACAAGCTGATAAATATAAAGTACCTAGAATGTGCTTTGTCAATAAAATGGACAGAATGGGTGCTAATTTCTACAAATGTGTAGAAATGATTAAAGATCGTCTTGGTGCAAAACCTCTAGTAATTCAGTTGCCAGTTGGTATTGAAGAGAATTTCAAAGGAGTTATTGATTTAATCAAGATGCAGGCAATAATTTGGAAGGATGAATCTCTTGGAGCTGAATATTCGTACCAAGAAATCCCTGCTGATATGTTAGAAAAGGCTGAAGAATATCGTGCTTTGCTAATTGAAATGGTTGCTGAGGCTGATGATCATTTGATGGAGAAATATTTATCAGGTGAAGAATTTACTGAGGAAGAAATTCAAGTAGTAATAAGGAAAGGAACGATTGACCGAGTCTTTTTTCCTGTGTTATGTGGTAGTGCCTTTAAAAATAAAGGTGTGCAACCTTTGCTAGATGCGGTTGTTGACTACTTACCTTCACCAATCGATATTGGAATAGTCAAGGGAATAGATATTAATTTTGGAGAAGAAAAAGATTTTAAAATATCAGCATCTGAACCTTTCTCTGCTTTAGCTTTTAAGGTAATGACCGATCCATTTGTGGGATCTCTTACATTTATCAGGATTTACTCTGGTAAGATTAGTTCAGGTGCTACTGTCATTAATACGGTAAAAGACCAAAAAGAACGAGTAGGTAGGATGCTTCTTATGCATGCTAATGAAAGAGAAGATATTAAAGAAGCTTTTGCAGGAGATATTGTTGCTCTAGCTGGTCTTAAAAATACCACTACTGGTGATACTTTGTGTGATCCGGATAAGCAGGTTATTTTGGAGAGAATGGAATTTCCTGAACCGGTTATTGAATTAGCTGTAGAGCCAAAATCAACTGCTGATCAAGAAAAAATGGGAATGGCATTGTCTAGGTTAGCTGCTGAAGATCCATCTTTTAGAGTATCAACTGATCAGGAAAGCGGTCAAACTGTTATTAAAGGTATGGGTGAACTGCATCTAGAGATTATGGTTGATCGTATGAAACGTGAGTTTAAAGTTGAGGCTAACATTGGAGCACCACAAGTAGCTTATCGAGAAACAATTACCAAGCCTTGTGAAATTGATTATACTCATAAAAAGCAATCTGGTGGAGCTGGGCAATTTGCACGGGTTAAAATAATATTTGAACCTCAAGAAGTTGGAACAGGATTTGCTTTTGAAAGCAAAATTGTTGGAGGATCTATACCCAAAGAATTTATTCCTGGTGTTGAAAAGGGTCTAAATAATATAAAAGATACAGGTGTAGTTGCCGGCTATCCAATGATTGATTTTAAAGCAACCTTGATAGATGGAGCGTTTCACGATGTAGATTCAAGTGTACTTGCATTTGAGATTGCTGCAAAAGCTGCTTTTAGAGAAGGTATGCCAAAAGGTAATCCAAAATTACTTGAACCAATTATGAAAGTTGAAGTAATTACTCCTAATGAGTATATGGGGGATATTATTGGTGATCTAAACAGTCGTAGAGGGCAAATGCAAAGTATGGATCCAAGAGGTAATGCACAAGTTATAACTGCAAATGTGCCATTGGCCGAGATGTTTGGGTATGTTAGTACTTTGAGATCTTTGTCACAAGGTAGATCTCAATATAGTATGGTTTTTTCTCATTATGAGCAAGTACCATTACAGGTGACCGAAACTATTAAAGCTAAGAAATAAAAAAAATTATTAAGATAGCTATTAGTGTATTACATAATTATATGCTATAATGTTATTTTTTGTGAATAATAAGGAGATGAGGAAAAATGGACTTGGCAGGTGAGGAAGGATACTATATAGATGACCAGTGGTCATGAGATAAGCCGAAAAGCAGTTATCAATTAGTGTATCATGTATAATATGATATTATATATGACATCAAAAATGAGAAGTGACTTTTAAATTGCCTTGGCTAATGGCATCATTCGAATAAGTAAGAATTTTATTGAAATTAAAACACTTGACTTTTTGATAAAAATATGATAGGAGTGTAGCTCAATTGGTAGAGCGTCGGTCTCCAAAACCGAAGGTTGCGGGTTCGATTCCTGTCGCTCCTGCCAACTATAATGAGTTCGTATAATATGTTAAAGGAAAATAGAGTTTACAAATTTTACGAGCAAGTAAAGCAAGAAGTTTATAAAATTGTTTGGCTTGGTAAGAAAGAGTTGATAACTTCAACTCTTATAGTAGTGGTGGCTGTATTTATTTTTAGTATAATTTGTTTGGTGTTAGACTACGGTATACATAGCATAATGCAAGTTTTACTTAATATTGGGAAGTAAAGAATAGGTTTAGGGAAAAATTGTGGTGCAGTGGTACGTTATTCATACATTATCAGGCTCAGAAAAGCGTGTAAAGCAAATGATTCTCGATCAAATTGCTAAACAGGGTATGTCGGAGTTTTTTGAGGATATCGTTGTTCCGGTTATTGAAGTACCTGAAGTTAAACGTGGTAAAAACGTTAAGACAGAAAAGAAATTTATGCCTGGTTATATTCTGATTAAAATGAATATGACAGATGATTCTTGGCATTTGGTAAAAAGTGTAACTAAGGTTACAGGTTTTTTAGGTGGTAAAAGTACACCACAAGCCCTTAGCGAAAAAGAAATACAAAATATTTTTAGTAAACTGGAAGCTGAAACCAAAGATGCTAGGGTTTCGAAATTATATGAAATTGGTGAGGCAGTAATTGTTACTGACGGTCCGTTTGAGACTTTTACAGGGGTTATAGAAGAAATTGATTATGACAAAAATAGATTGCGTGTGTCTATATCTATTTTTGGTAAAGCAACTCCTATAGAACTAAATTTTACGCAGGTTAAGAAAAATAATTAGGGTTTGTTTAGGGTAGGGTGTGTACTCTCAAATGATCCTACGAATTGGATTTGAAAATGAATGGTGAGCAGGCGTAGCGTACATATAGTATAGTTACGCATGCGAATCCATGATATTTTCAAAAAACAATTCGTAGGAGCAGAAGAGTATGCAGTTTATTGTCTCTAGCATCCTAGCTAAAGGTGCATGAGTGTCAACTTAAGCAAACTCTATGTCATCCCAGCGTAAGCTGGTATCTAAAAAGAGCCTTCTAGGTTGTTTAGACTTTTTTAGACCTCTGCCTACGCGGGGTGACATTAGCACTAATAGGGATGATACTAAGCCTAGTATTAATTTGTTATCGAACTGAGGTTAAGCTGAATTCGATATAATATTACCGTGTGATGTAATCCTAACGTAAGCTGGGGTCTAATAGTCTTTTAGGCTGCTTTTTTAGATTCTTGCCTACGTGGGAATGCTTTGCTAGCGTGGATCAAAAACGGTAACGTTAGTATGGTACTTACAAGGTCAAAAACGATATCATTCCTAGCTAAAAGCGGGAATCCAAAAAATAGCCTGCAAAGGCTATTAGATATTATGGATTCCTTACCGAAGCGGGAATGACATACTAGTGATTCATGCGGGCAATGCTTTTAGCTAGGAACGAGAGTGTATTGACAAGGCTCACGTGAATAAAGCTATTAATTAAATAAGTAAGGATAAGATTATAATGGCAAAAAAAATAACCTCTTATATTAAGTTAACTGTGCCAGCAGGTAAGGCTAATCCATCCCCACCTATTGGTCCTGTACTTGGTCAGAAGAAACTTAATATTATGGAGTTTTGTAAGGCGTTTAACGCTGCGACGATAGCTATTGAACCAGGGACTCCTATCCCAGTCGTGATTACTGCTTATGAAGATAATAGTTTTACTTTTGTAACTAAGACTTCTCCAGCATCGTATTACTTAAAACAATTTGCTAAAATTCCTAAAGGTTCCAGTGCTACTAAAAAAGAAGCATTTGTTGGTAAGGTTACCATGTCAGATTGCATTGAAATTGCAAAAATTAAAATGGTAGATCTTAATACTGATAATTTAATAGCTGCCGCTAAAATTATTCGTGGTACTGCTGAATCTATGGGTCTTGAAGTGGTAGGAGATTAATGTATGTTAGTTGATAAAAAATTAGTTGGTGGCAAAAAGATTAGAGAAGCAAGAAAAAAAGTAGCTCTAGTTGGCAACCGCACTTTAGCAGAAGGAATAGAGCTACTCAAGTCTGTGTCTTATACTAAATTTGACTCTACTTTGGAAATGGTGATGAAATTAGGGGTAGATCCTAAGCACTCGGATCAAATGGTGCGTGGTGTTGTGGCACTACCCGCTGGTACCGGTAAAGTTAGTAGAGTTGCAGTGATTTGTAAGGATGAGCAGATAGAAGAAGCTAAAGCGGCTGGAGCAGATATTGCTGGTTCTACAGAAATTATCGATGATATTAAAGCAGGAAAAATTAATTTTGACGTTTGTATTGCAACACCAAATATGATGCCAGCAATAGGTGCAGTGGCAAGAATTTTGGGACCAAAGGGCTTAATGCCAAATCCAAAACTGGGGACTGTAACTACCGATATCGTAACGGCAATTAAAAATGCCAAAAGTGGTCAAGTAGAGTATAGGGTTGAAAAGGCAGGTATTATTCATGCTGGAATTGGTAAATTATCATTTTCCAAACAAGATTTGCTAGATAATGCATCAACTTTAATATCTGCTGTAGTTAAAGCAAAGCCTTCTGGTGCTAAAGGAAATTATTTAAAAGCAATATATCTATCTTCTACTATGAGTCCATCAGTAAAAATAGATTTAGCAAGTATATCGTAAAATACGACAAGGAGAGTTAAGGTGTTAAGATCAGAGAAACATGAATTTGTCGTAGAACTTGAAGAGGTGTATAAACGGTCAAATTCCGTGATAATTACTCATTATCATGGGCTTACTGTTAGTCAAGTAACTCTACTACGTAGGTCTCTTAAAGCAAAAAATGCGGGGTTCAAAGTAGTTAAAAATACTTTGTCAAAAATAGCAGCAAATAAGGTTGGTATTGGTGATATTGTACATTTGCTTGTTGGTCCGACAGCCTTTGCATATTCTGAAGACCCTGTTGAAGCTGCGAAAGTTGTTGTAGAATTTGCTAAAACTAATGAATGTTTGAAAATAGTTGGTGGTTTAGTAAATAATCAAGTATTAGATGCGAATTTTGTACAACAACTTGCAAAATTGCCTTCATTAAATGAGCTTAGAGGCAAAATTATTGGTATGGTACAAGCTCCTGCAACTAAAATTGCTGGTGTGGTGCAAGCTCCTGCAGCCAAGCTTGCTAGAGTTTTTCAAGCTTATGCAAATAAAGAATAATTTAATAAAAAAGTTTTAAAAGGAAGAAAATTATGACAGACCTAGTAAAAATCGTAGATCAATTGTCAACACTTACAGTAATTCAAGCAGCAGAGCTTGCAAAAATGCTAGAAGAAAAATGGGGTGTAACAGCTGCAGCTCCTGTAGCACAGGTGGCGGGTCCTGTAGCATCAGAAGCAGTAGCTGAAAAGACAGCGTTTGAAGTTGTTTTAGTCAGTAGTGGTGATAAAAAAATAGAAGTAATTAAGATAACTAGAGAACTTACTGGTCTTGGCTTAAAAGAGGCTAAAGAGTTAGTAGATGCTGCCCCAAAAACTATTAAATCCGGTGTAAATAAAGAAGATGCTGAAAGTTTTAAAGCAAAATTAGAAGCAGCTGGAGCAAAAATTGAATTAAAGTAATTGAGTATACCATCGGGCGGGAAAACCTAGAGTTTATTTTGGGGGTGTATTAAAAACTTGTTTGTGTAAGTTCATATTAATTAGGCTCTGTGAAGGTTGTTAGGATAACTTTCTAAGTTAATTATAGAGTATAGTGATTAAAGAATAGGGACAAAGGGGTAAAAGATTAAGCGTACATTTGTAAGTATGAGAATCCCCATTTATGGGTATTAACTTAAGCACAGGGTTGTTATTGTTGAGCAGTATTTTAACAAAAAAGATGTCATTCCCGTGTAGGCAGGAATGACATTAACCGTCACAGGGATGATATACTCGAATGATTTGGAGAATTGGATTTGAAAATGAGGGGTGAGTCAATGGAGCGTACATAAGGTACGTGAGTACACGAGTCCCTGATATTTTAAAAAACAATTTTTCAAAGCAGAAGAGTATACTTAGGCTGCTTAAGTTATACCCATGTAGTAGTTTTGTGATAGCCTTTCTTTATAAAGCAAAACAATAATAAATATATGTATACTCGAATGTGACTCCGAATTATTTTTTGAAAATATCAGGGACTCGTGTACTCACGTACCTTATGTACGCTCCATTGACTCGCCCCTCATTTTCAAATTCAATTTGGAGTCACATTCGAGTATACTGCAAGATTTAGAATATACATAGATTGGTAGAAACATTTTGGGACTAAATCTAGGTTTGTATTGTTAATAATGGAAATGAACTTGTTGTGTGATATTCTATTTGGTTTACGAGTTATGTTGCTAAATATGTTATCATACCCGTATAAACTATTACATTTTGTACAAAAACTTATAAAACTTTTAAGACAAAGTTCTTTTGCTTTAATAGGTCTTTGTATTTATTTATCCAAAATTCTGAATCAGATGAAGATAAGAAACAGATTTGTACATTTTAGTATATTTTTCTACTTTAAAGAATTGGTGTGGCAAAATTTCGGGTATTTGTGTATTTACGTACTAGATGTACGCCTAGTTCGCTTAGCCCTTGTTTATTGTCCCCATTCTTCAAATCATTTAAGTACACTCCTATTATATTTGAATAATTTAACGAATTGGTTTCGCAAAATTACAGAGTATTCGCATGTTTTTATTCCTAATGTACATATGCTACGCTCCCCTCTTGTTTTATGCTCTAATTCTTTAAATCATTCAAGTAATATTTTTAAATCGAGCTTTTTTAGATTTTTATCTTTATTTGGAGTTTATATAGAATACTAAAAAAGAAATTTAAGTTATACTCTTCTGCTTTGAAGAATTGTTTTCGCAAATACTTGCGGGGATTTCGCGTACGAACAACGGCTTACTACGTTGCGTTTGCTCACCCTTTGTTTGTTGTCCCCATTCTTCAGATCATTCGAGTATAACAATTTAGTTTATGTTAAGGTAAAGAAATTGGTAATTAAAGTTTAATTTTGAACTAAATAATCTGAATTTGATGTAACAAGTTAGTAGCAAATTTAATGTTATCTTTATTAGGGTTGATGTTATCCGAGCTATGATACACGGATAAGCAAACTCTATATTATCTCAGCGTAGGTAGTGGAATCTAAAAAAGTAGCCTTCTAGACCTTGCTACTTTCGTAGGGGGACATTGAAGGGAATGACATTGAGACTATTGTAATATGTGAGATTCCAAGTTTGAAGTAGATTTTTACTTGGTTTCAAAATAAAAAATTATTAAAAGCATTAATCGGGAGATTATATGACAACGCAATCCTTATCAATTGGCAAACGCGTAAGAAAAAATTTTGGTCACATAAATTTGGTAGCGTCTATACCAAATTTGATAGAGGTTCAGAAAAATTCTTATGAAAAAGGTTTTTTACAATTAGGAATTAAAGATTCTGAGCGAGAAAACAGAGGATTACAATCAGTATTAAGTTCAATTTTTCCGATTCACGACCCCTCTAATATTGCATATTTAGAATTTGCTAAATATGAATTTGATAATCCTAAATATGATGTTGAGGAATGTACTCAAAGAGGTCTTAGTTATGCTGCTCCTCTTAAAGTCACATTGCGATTAAGTATTTGGGATATTGATGAAGATACTGGAGCAAGAGAAATCAAAGGTATTAAAGAACAAGAAGTTTATATGGGGGATATTCCCCTAATGACAAAGAATGGTACTTTTATTATTAATGGTACAGAAAGAGTGGTGGTATCACAGATGCATAGGTCACCTGGCGTATTTTTCTATCATGATGATGGGAAAATTCATTCTTCAGGGAAGTTTCTATATTCTGCTAGAGTTATACCTTATAGAGGATCATGGCTAGATTTTGAATTTGATGCTAAAGATATTGTTTACTTTAGAATAGATAGGAAAAGAAAGCTTTATGCTACTACTCTTCTTAGAGCCATTGGAATGTCTACCAATGAAATTATAAAATTCTATTATGATACGGTAACATGTTTTACCAAAAATGCAAGCTGGGCAACAAAGTTTATACCTGAGTCTATAACTGCTCATAGGCTAGTTAATGACTTAGTGGATGCGGATACTGGCAATGTCATACTTGCATCTGGTCAGAAGATTACACCTCGTTTGGCTAAAAAATTTGCTAAAGATGGAGTGCAAAATATTTTGGTAGAACGTGAATATTTAGTAGGCAAATATTTAGCACAAGATCTTGTTAATCCGGATAATGGTGAGGTACTAGCCGAAATTGGTGAAATGATCACAATGGATATGCTGGACTCTATTATGACTCTTGAAATTCCGTCTGTCGATGTACTTGCTATAAATCCACAATCAAGTCCTTACATAAGGAACACCTTATTTGCTGATAAAAATCAAAATTATGAATCAGCATTGATAGACATATTTAGGGTATTAAGACCAGGAGAACCAGCTAATATTGAAGCTGCTAAAACATTATTCAACAACTTGTTCTTTGACCATGAAAGATATGATCTTTCAGAAGTTGGTCGTATTAAAATGAATGCAAGATTGGAACTTAATGTACCAGAATCTACAGCTATTTTAACTATTGAAGATATTAAAAATATTCTTAAAGTTTTAGTAGAGCTAAAAGATGGTAAAGGTTCGATAGATGATATTGATCACCTTGGTAACAGAAGAGTTAGGTCAGTTGGTGAACTAATTGAGAATCAGTTCAGAATTGGTCTTGTTCGTATAGAGAAATCAGTACTTGAAAGAATGTCGGTGGTTGATCTTGATGCCGTTATGCCTCATGATTTAGTAAATTCAAAAGTTTTGGTTTCTGTAGTAAAAGAATTTTTTAGTACTTCACAACTTTCTCAATTTATGGATCAAACTAATCCATTATCAGAAATAACTCATAAAAGAAGATTATCAGCTTTAGGACCTGGTGGACTTAGCAGGGAGAGAGCAGGGTTTGAAGTGAGGGACGTCCACCCTACTCATTATGGGAGGATTTGTCCAATTGAAACACCAGAAGGACAGAATATAGGTTTGATTAATTCCATGGCTACTTATGCTAGAGTTAATAAGCATGGCTTCATTGAGACACCTTATCGAAAAGTCATGGATGGTCATGTAACTGACGAAGTTGTTTACTTGTCAGCTATTGAAGAAGGAAAATATAAAATTGCTCAAGCTAATGCAGTTGTTGATCAAAAAGGTTTGTTACAAGAAGAATTAATTAACTGTCGAACTGAAGGTGGTAATTTTGTTATGGTTACCCCTCTAGAAGTGGATTACATTGACGTTACCCCGATGCAGGTTGTTTCCGTTGCTGCATCACTTATTCCATTTTTAGAAAATGACGATGCTAATAGAGCCTTGATGGGGTCAAACATGCAACGTCAGGCTGTACCGCTTATTAGAAGTGATGCTCCTTTAGTTGGTACTGGTATTGAAGGAATTGTTGCACAAGATTCTGGGGTTTCAGTTGTAGCCCTGCATGATGGAATAATAGAGCAAGTTGATTCAACTAGAATAGTTGTAAGGACTAAGGAGCAGAAAACAGATGGATCACCTAGTGTGGACATTTATAATTTATTAAAATTTCAAAGATCTAACCATAATACTTGTATTAATCAAAAGCCGTTGATTAACGTTGGTGATTATGTAAAAAAAGGGGAAGTAATTGCTGATGGACCAAGTACAGATAATGGTGAAATAGCTCTTGGTAGAAATGTGCTAGTAGCTTTTTTACCATGGAATGGTTATAATTTTGAAGATTCGATTTTAATATCAGAACGTATTGTAAAAGATGATATTTATACCTCAATTCATATTGAAGAATTTGAAATAATTGCTAGAGATACAAGACTTGGTCCCGAAGAAATTACTCGCGATATTCCAAATGTTAGTGATGAAAGTTTACGCCATCTTGACGAAGTCGGTATAGTATATGTTGGTGCAGAAATAAAACCAGGCGATATCTTGGTGGGTAAGGTTACCCCTAAAAGTGAGTCACCTATGACTCCAGAAGAGAAATTGCTCAGAGCTATTTTTGGAGAAAAAGCTTCAGATGTTCGGGATTCATCTTTACGTGTTCCTACTGGGATCACTGGTACAGTGGTAGAAGTACGAGTGTTTTCTCGTAGGGGAATAGAAAAGGATGAGCGTGCTATAGCTATTGAAAAGCAACAAATTGAAAAATTATCAAAAGATAGGGATGATGAACTTCGAATCATAGAGCATTTTGTTTTTATGCGTTTAGAGAAGATTTTAACAGGACAAATAATTGTTAGCGGTCCTAAATCCGTAAAATCCGGTCAATTGATTAGTGATCAAACCCTTAAGTCATTATCAAAAGGACAATTTTGGCAACTGATTGTTGAAGATGCTAATGTAATGAATGAAATTGAACAAATTAAATGTCATTATGATGAAAAGCAAGACAAGCTTAATAAGTGTTTTACTAGCAAAGTAGAGAAATTACAAAGTGGTGATGACTTACCACAAGGTGCTCTTAAAGTTGTAAAAGTATTCATTGCTACTAAACATAAGTTACAACCTGGAGATAAAATGGCCGGAAGACACGGGAATAAGGGTGTTATCTCTCGTATTATGCCAGAAGAAGATATGCCATTTTTAGAAGATGGTACAGTATTTGATATCGTTCTTAACCCACTTGGCTTACCTTCACGTATGAATATTGGGCAGATTTTAGAGACTCATCTTGGTTGGGCGGCAGTAAATCTTGGTAAAAAAATATCTTCTATGTTGGATCAAGTTCATAACAAAAAAATTGATGTAGAAGAGCTTAAATCTTTTATTTCCGAGGTATATGGGCATAACTCAACGACAAAAAATATAAAGAAAATGTCCAATCAAGAGATTATTGAGTTTTGTAATAATATCGATAAGGGGGTATATTTTTCAACCCCAGTTTTTGACGGTGCAAAGGTTGAGAATGTAAAAGAAATGCTAGTCCTTGCAGATCAAGACCCATCAGGTCAAATTAGGTTGATTGATGGTAGAACAGGAGAATATTTTGATCGTGCTGTTACAGTTGGCTATAAATATTTCCTAAAATTACATCATTTGGCCGATGATAAAATCCATGCTCGTTCTATCGGTCCTTATAGTTTGGTAACTCAGCAACCATTAGGTGGTAAGTCGCATTTTGGAGGTCAAAGATTTGGTGAGATGGAGTGTTGGGCACTACAAGCTTATGGTGCTGCTTATACGTTACAAGAAATGTTAACTGTAAAATCGGACGATGTGGTTGGTAGAATTAAAATTTATGAATCTATTGTCCGAGGTGATAACAATTTTGAATCGGGTATTCCTGAGTCGTTTAACGTGATGATCAAAGAATTCAGGTCCTTGTGCTTAAATGTAAAGCTTGAGGATACTACCACAGATTAAAGATATTTTTTGCAATTGCTACAGAAGGTCCAAGAGGCTTTTTACTAAACTATATCTGAAAAATTTTTTAAGGAAGAATCTTTATGACAACAGGGATGACAAATTTTTACGGACAATTAAGCAGTACTCAGCAATTTGATCAAATAAGAATTAATATTGCTAGTCCTGATCAAGTGCGTTCATGGTCTTTTGGTGAGGTAATGAAACCTGAGACAATAAATTACCGTACTTTCAAGCCAGAGAAAGAAGGATTATTTTGTGCTAGAATTTTTGGGCCCGTGAAGGACTATGAGTGTCTTTGTGGTAAATATAAACGTATGAAATATCGTGGTATCACTTGTGAGAAGTGTGGTGTTGAAGTTACTACATCTAGAGTTCGAAGAGAAAGAATGGGGCATATTGAGCTAGCAGCACCAGTTGCCCATATATGGTTCTTGAAATCTTTACCATCAAGGATTAGTACATTGCTAGATATGACTATGAAGGATCTAGAAAAAGTTCTATACTTTGAAAGTTATGTTGTTGTTGATCCTGGGTTATCTGCTCTGCAAAAGGGTGACCTTTTATCAGAAGACAGTTTGCAAAAGGCACAAGATGAGTACGGAGAAGATAGTTTTACTGCTTCTATTGGGGCTGAAGTGATTCAGCAGATGCTTACAGAACTTGATTTACCTGAATTAAAGAAGAGTTTGCAAGAAGATTTATTAAATACATCTTCAGAAGTTAAAAAGAAGAAGATTGTTAAAAGACTTAAGTTAGTTGAAGATTTTCTTGAATCTGAGAATAAGCCAGAATGGATGATTATGACTGTTCTGCCAGTTATCCCACCTGAAATTAGACCATTAGTTATGCTTGATGGAGGAAGGTTTGCAACTTCTGATCTTAACGAACTTTATAGAAGGGTTATTAATAGAAATAATAGATTAAAGAGACTACTTGAACTAAAAGCACCGGATATTATCATCAGAAATGAAAAAAGGATGTTACAAGAATCGGTCGATGCATTATTTGATAATGGTCGTCGAGGTAAAGTAGTGAAAAATACTAATAAACGTCCATTTAAGTCACTTAGTGATATGCTAAAAGGTAAACAAGGTCGTTTTCGTCAGAATTTGCTTGGTAAACGAGTGGATTATTCTGGTCGTTCTGTTATCGTTGTGGGACCAGAGCTTAAGTTACACCAATGTGGTTTACCAAAGACGATGGCGTTGGAATTATTCAAGCCATTTATTTATTCAAAGCTTGAATTATATGGAATTGCTACCACTATAAAAGCCGCTAAGAAAATGGTTGAAGCTGAGAAATCAGAAGTATGGGATATTTTAGAAGAAGTTATACGTGAACATCCAGTGTTGTTGAATAGAGCACCAACTTTGCATCGTTTAGGTATCCAAGCTTTTGAACCTTTACTGATAGAAGGGAAAGCTATCCAGCTACATCCTTTAGTCTGTGCTGCGTTCAATGCTGATTTTGATGGTGATCAGATGGCAGTGCATATCCCTCTTTCAATTGAAGCTCAGCTTGAGGCAAGAGTACTTATGATGTCAACAAACAACATATTGAGTCCGGCAAATGGTCGTCCGATTATCGTCCCTGATAAGGACATAGTACTAGGTCTTTATTATTTAACAATGGTTTTTGACAATGAACCTGGTGAAGGGATGAGTTTTGCTAGCATGTCGGAGATTGAACATGCTTTGTATAATAAGGTAATAACTATTCACTCAAAGATAAAATTTCGTCGCGATGTGCTTAATATTGAAGGGGAGGTTGTATCAACTATAGTGGATACTAGCTTTGGTAGGTTAATTATAGGAGAATTATTACCACGTAATCATAATGTTGGATTTAAGTTTGTAAATAAATCCATGACTAAAAAGGATATATCTGCGGTTATTGATTTGGTATATCGCCACTGTGGACAAAAGGCTACAGTGATCTTTGCTGATCAGCTAATGAAACTTGGATTTAAATATGCTTGTTCCTCAGGCATTTCTTTTGGTATGGACGACATGGTTGTACCAAAATCAAAAGATAGCCATATTAATTCAACATTGACTGAGGTAAAAGAATTTGAACAACAATATTCTGATGGTCTAATTACTTACGGTGAAAAATACAATAAAGTGATTGATGCTTGGTCTAAATGTACGGATAAAGTAGCAAATGACATGATGAAAGAAATTGCTATGACACCTGTTAATAATAAGCCTAATCATCAGAAAGTAAATTCGATATATATGATGGCTACTTCGGGAGCAAGGGGATCAGCAGCACAGATTAAGCAATTAGCTGGTATGCGTGGTTTAATGGCTAAACCATCAGGTGAGATTATTGAAACCCCGATTATTTCTAATTTCCGAGAAGGTCTTACTGTCCTTGAATATTTTAATTCTACACATGGTGCACGTAAAGGTCTTGCAGATACAGCGTTGAAAACAGCTAATTCTGGGTATTTAACCCGTAGATTAGTTGATGTTGCTCAAGATTGTATAATTACTGATGAAGATTGTCAAACTACAAAAGGCATAGAAGTCAGAAGTATTATCGATGGTGGTGAAGTTATTGTATCGCTCGCAGAGCAAATTTTAGGCAGAACAGTTGCGATTAACGTATATCACCCAGTTACTAATGCATTATTACTATCAGCCGGTGAATTAATTAATGAAGCAAAATTAGAAGAAATCGAATCTTCTGGTTTGGATGTGGTAATGGTAAGATCTGTTCTAACATGTGAGGTTATTGATGGAATATGTGTAAGATGTTATGGTAGAGATCTAGCCACTGGTTCTTTAGTATCAGTTGGAGAAGCAATAGGAGTGATTGCTGCCCAGTCAATTGGTGAGCCAGGTACTCAGCTGACCATGAGAACTTTCCATATTGGAGGAGCTGCAACGAAAGGTGTTGAAATATCTTCAATAGAAGCCTCTCATGATGCAAAAGTGAAGATTTTAGGTCGTAATGTGGTTGTTGATTCTGAGGGACGTAAGATCGTAATGGGTCGTTCATGTGAGTTATTATTATTGGATGCTAATAATAATGAGAAAGCAAGGCATAAAGTAGCGTATGGTTCAAGATTAATAGCCGATGATTCAGATAAGGTAAAAAAAGGACAAAAATTAGTAGAGAGGGATCCGTACACTATTCCGATTATTACCGAGAAATCTGGAAAGGTTGTATTCAAGGATATGGTAGAAGGAGTGTCAATTCGTGATATCACTGATGAAGCAACTGGTATTTCTAGCAAAGTTATAATTGAATCAAAACAATATTCACGCGGAGCAGAGTTACGTCCTCGTATTCAATTAGTTGATGAGAATGGAGAAACTATTATGCTATCCAATGGTTTGGAGGCTAGATATTACATGCCAGTGAATGCTATTTTAAATGTTGAAGATGGTGCTAAGGTGTCAGTAGGTGATATTTTATCACGTATTCCAAGGGAGTCAACCAAAACAAAAGATATTACTGGTGGTCTTCCACGAGTAGCTGAACTTGTTGAGGCTAGACGTCCAAAAGATCATGCTGTTATTGCAGAAGTAGATGGTAGAGTTGAATTTGGCAAAGACTATAAGTCAAAAAGGCGTATTGTTATTCAGCCAAGTGATAACACTACAGCAATTGAGTATATGGTACCAAAGGGCAAACATGTTGTTGTTAATGAAGGTGATTTTGTAAAAAAAGGCGATATGTTAATTGATGGCAATCCAGTTCTACAGGATATTTTAAAGGTAATGGGAGTGGAAGCTCTTACAAGCTACATGGTGGGAGAAATCCAAGCGGTTTACCGTTTACAGGGCGTAAAAATTGATGATAAGCACATTGAGGTAATAATTCGTCAAATGTTACAAAAAGTAGAAGTAACCCATTCTGGGGATACGACATTAATGGTTGATGAGAAGATAGATTATCGTGAATTTGCCGAAATTAATAAAAAAGCTATAGATAATGGTTTAAGACCGGCTGAAGCCCAACCAATCCTACAAGGTATTACTAAGGCATCGCTGCAAACTAGATCATTTATTTCTGCTGCTTCTTTCCAAGAAACAACAAGAGTTCTAACGGAGTCTGCTATAGCTGGGAAAATTGATAAATTGCGTGGGTTGAAAGAAAATGTCATAGTTGGTAGATTAGTGCCAGCAGGAACAGGCTTTTACATGAATAGGATGCGTAAACTTGCAGCTAAATTGGACCAGGAAGAGGTCGATTATCAGAAAACTTTAGGATAGATTCTCTTTAATAGGGAGTGTACTCTTCTGCTTGGAAGAATTGTTTTTTGAAAATATCAAGGATTCGCGTGTTCATGTACCTTATGTATACTGCTATGATTTCAAGGGTTGGGTAGACGAAGGTCAACTTCAAGAAGAGCTAGGAGTGTCAGTAGTCGAGCAGCGGAGCGTACATTAGTACGTGAGCAGCACATATCTTTGATAACGACGACGCCAATTCTTGAAGTTCACCGAGTATACGCCTAGCATGCCCACTTCTCATTTTCAAATCCAATTTTCCAAATCATTTGAGGATGTTGCTATGATTTACGCGAATTTGGGATAAGAATTGACAAATTCTTATCCCAAATTCGGTGAAATTATAGATTGCCTACGGTCTCCTCGCTAATAGACGTTTTATAGACGCATATGTCTATTAGCGAGCGAACGTACGTGAGCGTGGCAATCCATGAAGCTTGTCATATCGAAACAATCAGATTTGAGACGACTCTGCATCTGATTGTTAAATTAATATTTTGCTAAAAACATGATTTTAATCTTTTAAAATCATGTTTTTAGCTTTAGAAAGGTTTAAAATAGACCTCTTTCGAAACTCGCTTGTGCTGAGGGATTTGAAGGAGACGCTTCACCTCGAACCGCAGCGTACTCTAATTCCGTTACGGATTCGAGTGCCGCATCATTGTCCAAATCACCAGCAGAAGTAGAGTTTCGAAAGAAGTCTAATGCATTCGCGTTAGCCGCTTTAAGAATGCATTTTCCTTGAGTATATCTTATCTTTAAATCAGCAGAGCATTAGTCACGAATCTAGTTAGTGTAGGTTGCAAGAATGTTTCTAATTCTTTACTGACTTCATCAATATTATCTATTTTTTTACCGTCACGGCTTAATGTCATCTCACCAGAATTAACATGCTGCATGACAGATTCAATTATTTGCTTATTATCATGCTTACCGTCCATATATTGCAGAGCAAATTTTTCAAAAAGGTTAATAGCTACCACCTCATGTCTTTGGTTTGTTACCCACATATTGGGTGTATGAGCTACCTGATATGCGATCAGCTTTGATGCTTTAGGTTTATTAAGATCTACTTCTTTTCGAGTTACCTGTAACGTTATATTAATATATCCTTGCAATACTAATTTCATGGCATTAGCTAAGAACTCAGCCTTTATTTCATTCAATTTTGTTCCATGTAATTTTTTATTGCTACTCACGGCAATTTTATCAAAACTCATTGGGTTATTGATATTCTCAGAGAAAGTATAGAGTATTGCTTTCATATAAGGAGAAGATGTTGATAAACTACTATCCTTATTACCATTATAAAAAAACTTCTCTGTTTCAAGTGAATTAAGATCTATATCAACAAGAGGCTTTTCTGGTACTATATTAAATGTCATATTAAATTTATTAATATCCTCATTATTGATAGATCTATTTAATTTAACACTATTATGGCAAAGTAAGGTTGATCTAAATCGACGATTGGTAATGAAATCCATATATTGTTCGGTTCTAACAATATCATTTATCGCTTGTAATTTTTCCACCACTTTTGCCGGCATATTTCCTAAATACATGCTAGCTATACTACAATCAGACAGATATTGTAGATTATTTTTTTTAGCCTCATCCATAAATTCATGAAAATAATATTGTACATTATCTTCTTCTAGATGGTCATGACGCAAATAATGGTCATTTTGTTTGGCAAGCAAACTGGCTTCAGATTTTAACACTTGAGCATAAGGAGAGTCGGAAGTTTCCAAGCTATCCTTAACAAATTCAAGTAACAATCTAGATTGAGCAATTTTATCTTGAATATTATTAAATGTATTTGAGTGATAAAGCATCATATCTCTTATGGTACGAACCATATTCCAACCAGGTAGTGTATTATAACTAATATACGCGATTCCATTCTCTGATAAATTTTTACTACTTACTTCAAAAATCTTATCCTGAACAAATTTTGGTACCCAAGAGATTACTCCATGAGTAATTATGTAATCAAATTTACCAAATGATTCATCAATATCTGTAATAGAACAATGTCGGAATTCTATATTTTTAAGAGCTAATCCTTCTTTATGTTTATTAGCCTCATCTATTTGCACTTTAGATAGATCAACTCCAACAAAATGTGCTTTAGGATAATTAACAGCATGAGGTATTAAATTCCCGCCTGCAGCACATCCTAGCTCTAGAATTCGTGCAGTTTCAATTGCTGTTGGTTTCATCCCAAATAAAACAGCAAGTGTCCATAGGTGATATGGATTGGTTAAGGCGTACGGATAACTTTCGTAAGGCACTTCATCGTATGTATTATGAGGTGCTGAGGTGAGTTCTAAATTAGTGGTCATATATTCTCCATAACGTAAAACAAAACAAGGATAACACCGTATTTTGTTGTCAATTCTTTAAATTTTTACTAGTATAACCGCAAGTATCGATATAAGAATTATTAATTCTTATATCGATACTTGCTTTGTTATAAGGAAAAATGTACTCTTGAAGCGGTTCTACGAGTGCATTTTAACTTTTTTCATCATTCAATATGTGATTTTAATTATTAAAATCACATATTGAATGGAGTATTATATTTTAACAATCAGGTGGGCAGCCGCTTCAAACCTGATTGTTTCTATATATAACACTGAATTCGATGTAACTTGTTACATCGAATTCAGGTTAGTATACACTAAAAAATTCAATACACTAATAGTCTTCTTGCATTAAATTGGTAACTTATAAGTAAACCCTATACCAAATTCTCCAACCCCTATGGTCTTTTTAATAGGAGGGGCTGGTATAAATTGCTGGGTTTTCATATCCAGAGTAGCATAGTTAATCTTTATTGAATGAGCAGCTTGTAATTTTACTGCTGCATCAATGCTAAAATTGCTAGATAACTCCTTAGAAAATCCAAGACCCACTTGCCAAGCAAAACAATTACTACGAGTTGTTTTAATTCTAAAATACTCTACATTCATTAAATCCCAACGAGAAGAAGCCGAGTTAACTTTTACCCGTGCCACCCCAGCACCTAATATAACAAAAGGAGTTATTTCCTGCACTTTATCGAGATCATATACTAAATTAATCATATATATATTGGAAATTACCTTAGTGTTCCCTGGAGTTTGTGGTATAATTAGAGAGGGAGCTAGTTCTTTTTGTGGTAAAACATAATGTAGTCGGTATTTTGGTTGGTGTGTTACCGAAAGCTCAATTGCCATTTGCGGATAGAAGCTGTAACCAATCTTACCGCTATACATCTTAGACCTTTTTAAAGTAAAACCACTACCTGAACTATGACGGAACTTTTTCACTACTGGTTCTACTATACCAGCTTCAGTACCAATATAAAAAAATCTTTGATCAGCTGTAATCTCATCTGCCTGAGCATTCACAAAAACTAAGAAACATATATAAGTTGTAAATAATATTTTTTGTAATTTTATCATTAGTATTTTATACTTATTGAAAGCGTGGATTATATAATTATCTATAGGCAGGTCAATATAAAAAATTTTTTATTGTTGATTTTGGGAATTGGTATAAATATTTATCTTTTTCAAAAAAATATAATAAATTCCTAGTAATATTCTAATTTTTAGTTTAACTTGTATAGTGATTTAAAATATTATGGTTCTTATGGAAGAAGATATTAATTATTGGGACAACTCAAAGTATGCACCTTGTCAATATGCTACTAGGTTACTGGACAAATTACGTAAGATGAATGAGGAAGTAAATAGGCCAATAGATATTGATGAGGTTATAAAGGCTATTTATTACGCCAAGAAATATCATGGTAGCCAAATGCGGCAGTCAGGCGAGCCTTATTACTCTCATCCAATAGAGGTGGCTTATATGATCTCTGATTATCTTTTCCGCACTGACATTATTGTTACCAGCATATTACACGACACCATCGAAGACACTACACTTACCGAAAAAATGATTGCCTATATTTTTGGAGAGCAGGTTGCTAGTCAAGTAGAAGCTTTAAGTAGGAACAAACCCCACGGCAAGATTAGCTCAGCGGAAATTATGGAAATCTTATATAGACAAAAAAAATATGATGTGGCATTGATTAAATTATTTGATAGAAAGCATAATTTACAGACTATAGGAGTTAAATCGCCGGAGAAAATGAAGAAAATCATCAAGGAAACTATGGAAGAATTCATAATTATTGCTATGCATTTAAAAATACCAGCAATACTACAAAATTTAGTTGCATTATGTTATGAAAATTTATCTATACCACAGTTCGTCCAACATAATCTATATCAGACTTTTGTGGATAATTCCCAGCTTCTTTCTCCAATTTCTCAAAATGATATAAACCCACTATAAACCCTATGATTGTTGGCAATATTATTAGTAATAACCCCCAGTTTCCCAAATATTCTGTCAAATAAACAATCCCAAAAGAAGTAATAACATACATTAAGGCTCGTGATAAAGCAAATATGAAACTAACGGAAGTAAAGCGTTTAAAGACAGGAAAATGCCTATAAACAATTGATACTGCTGGAACAGGACCAATAATAAAAAACATAATAAATGATTGGATTAAAAGTAAATCAAAAGGAGTTTTAATATTATCCAATAAATATGGACAAAATAATACGAAAATAAACAATATGGAGGCTATTACTTTAAGAATTTTTAAAGGATAGATAATATAACTTAAATATGTTAGTAGGCATATACCCAACAATTGTATTATAGATACGATAAAATTTTGATGAATAACTTGCTCAGCACTATAACCAAAAGAAACTTTAAGGATACTAGCACAATGAACATAAGCAAAATAAAAGCAGAAGGGCCATGTACAATCCATTAAAAACAAAGCAAGTAATGTATTAGGGTTAACTCAATGATAGGTAAGCCACTAGTTTGACTAGTGAGACCATCAAGGCTTGGCCTTTAGATTTAGTATAAAATAAAAAGTTATCATATATAACTTCTTTGGCTTGACGGTCAAAGGAGAAAATATATGACAACATACGAAAGTTTAAATCATTCTAAATGGGATTGCAAATATCATATTGTGTTTATTCCAAAGTGTCGTAAAAAAGAATTGTACGGGAAGGTTAGAAAATATCTTGGGAACGTATTCCATGAGTTAGCTTTTCAACGTGGGAGAAAGATCATAGAGGGGCATATGGTACAAGATCATGTGCATATGCTCATCAAGATTCCTCCTAAATATTCTGTAGCTGAAGTAATACCAATTGCAATAATTAACACGGTGTATTTATCCAGTCTCTATACATAATTGATTTTACTAAATCTACATTATGAGCAAATTGATTCCAAGCGTAACAAGCCATAGTGACGATATCTTCATATACACCATAACATTGGTTAGACAAGAAATGATTTTTGATCCATGCCCAAACTTGTTCCATTGCATTAAGTTCCGGTGCATAGGGCGGAAGCGGTATCAAAGTGATATTGCTTGGCACAGTTAGTTTTTTGGCTGTGTGCCAACCTGCATTATCCGTTAGTAAAGCTATATGTCGGTTGCCTTGAATACTGCGAGAAAGGTCTTCTAAGAATTTATTCATTGCCTGTGTATTTGCATATGGTAAAATTAATGCAAAAGCTTCTCCTGTATCATGGCAAGCAGCTCCATAAATATATGTTGAAATGAATTGCTGTTGCCGAACTTTACGGGGTCTAGTGCCACGCTTAGCCCATATACGAGTTAAGCTACCTTGTTGCCCAACTCGAGTTTCATCCTGAGACCATATATCAACTTTACATCTATCGATATTTTTTGATAATAATTCTGTTAGCATGTCTGGGAAGTTTTTTTATATGTATTTTGAGTCTCTTGATTTGACTTTGGATGCATTGAACGAGAAGTAATCCAGCTAAAACCAAGGCGGTGCATAGTATTGTAGACTGTTTTTAAAGTACATTTAGCACCATATTCCTCAAGTAACATGATATGTAGCTCCTTTCCAGTTATATACCCACCAGTTTTACTTTCACTGAGCGTATTGATTTTATCAAAAAGAGCAGACTCTTGTATAGTGTTAATCTTCCTAGGGGCACCGCTTCTTTGTGATTCAAATAATCCTTCAAAACCATGATTCCTAAATCTTCTGAGCCATGATTGCACAGTTTTCCAGTGTGACTTCACTATTTCAGATATGGCTTTAAAAGATTTGCCTAATTGAAGGTAATACATCGCCAATAAACGTATACGATTTCGACCATGCGGCTCATGTTTCATCATTTTTATAAAATCATGACCATGAAAACCTTGCGGTAATATTAACCTAGCCATTTGAGTACCTTTATCAGTTAAAAACCCATTTTACACCACTGCGTTAATTATTGCAATTGGTATTATTAAGGAAAAGATTTATCCTGAAGTTGGTGGAAGAGAGAAATTAGAACAAAGTAAATTATCGCGTCAGTCATTTAAACAAGCTCGCAGAGAATCAGAATATAAACATTTACGCTCCCTTTATGTACATGGCTATCGCAAAGAGATATTTTTAATACTAGGCAACTTAAGATTAAGAGCAAATAGTAGTAATTTAATTCTAGAAGCTATTAACTTTATCATAAAACACCAAAATGATGATGCTTATAAGGCTGAGTATTATCCAACGGATTGCGGGGTTATTACTCAAGGGCTTATTTCATCATTAGATTTAAAGGTTATACAACACTCTAAAGGAAAAATTAATAGGCTGTATTATGAGATTGCGATATTAGGTTTACTAAAAAAAGAACTAAGGTGTAAAAATATTTGGACTGAGAGTGCGTTTAATACCAATTGCAATAATTAACGCAGTGGTGTAAAATGGGTTTTTAACTGATAAAGGTACTCAAATGGCTAGGTTAATATTACCGCAAGGTTTTCATGGTCATGATTTTATAAAAATGATGAAACATGAGCCGCATGGTCGAAATCGTATACGTTTATTGGCGATGTATTACCTTCAATTAGGCAAATCTTTTAAAGCCATATCTGAAATAGTGAAGTCACACTGGAAAACTGTGCAATCATGGCTCAGAAGATTTAGGAATCATGGTTTTGAAGGATTATTTGAATCACAAAGAAGCGGTGCCCCTAGGAAGATTAACACTATACAAGAGTCTACTCTTTTTGATAAAATCAATACGCTCAGTGAAAGTAAAACTGGTGGGTATATAACTGGAAAGGAGCTACATATCATGTTACTTGAGGAATATGGTGCTAAATGTACTTTAAAAACAGTCTACAATACTATGCACCGCCTTGGTTTTAGCTGGATTACTTCTCGTTCAATGCATCCAAAGTCAAATCAAGAGACTCAAAATACATATAAAAAAACTTCCCAGACATGCTAACAGAATTATTACCAAAAAATATCGATAGATGTAAAGTTGATATATGGTCTCAGGATGAAACTCGAGTTGGGCAACAAGGTAGCTTAACTCGTATATGGGCTAAGCGTGGCACTAGACCCCGTAAAGTTCGGCAACAGCAATTCATTTCAACATATATTTATGGAGCTGCTTGCCATGATACAGGAGAAGCTTTTGCATTAATTTTACCATATGCAAATACACAGGCAATGAATAAATTCTTAGAAGACCTTTCTCGCAGTATTCAAGGCAACCGACATATAGCTTTACTAACGGATAATGCAGGTTGGCACACAGCCAAAAAACTAACTGTGCCAAGCAATATCACTTTGATACCGCTTCCGTCCTATGCACCGGAACTTAATGCAATGGAACAAGTTTGGGAATGGATCAAAAATCATTTCTTGTCTAACCAATGTTATGGTGTATATGAAGATATCGTCACTATGGCTTGTTACGCTTGGAATCAATTTGCTCATAATGTAGATTTAGTAAAATCAATTATGTATAGAGACTGGATAAATACACCGTGTTAATTATTGCAATTGGTATAATAGGCTATATCAAGGGGAAAAGTGCTATAGCCGTTGCTAGGCAGTTTGGTGGACGAAAACGTAATTTTAATGGAGAAAAGTTGTGGGCTAGAGGTTATGCGGTCTCAACTGTAGGATTTGAAGAGAATCAGATCAAACACTACATTAAGAATCAAGAGCAACTTGATAGTTTAGGCTCTGACGAATCAGGAGAATTTTAATTAACAATGGCAGCCCTTTGGGCTGCTCATAACCGTCAAGCCCCTCGCTTTGCGAGGGCGTTCTGACTTTTTCTTTATAAATTGGATTATTTTGCACATTTGTTTTATCTATGTTTATCTTATCTGAAGTCATATCTAAAATTTTTTTTAAATGACGTTTAGCATCAACAAATTCTGGAGTCTCTCTAAGAGTTGTCCTAGCTATAGACCCAACTAAGGCAATGCCAGCCCCAATCCAAAAGGCAATACGCCAATTAAACCCATTTTCAGTAACCAAACAGCCAATAGCTAAAGCCGCCATCCCCCCTAAACTACAAGAAAGTGTAACTAATGAAACAGCTGGATATTGTATAGGAGGTTTTGTTATTTCAGTAATATAGAGTTCTGCTCCTATTGTTTCCCCTAGGGAAGACATGCTTTGAACAATACGACATATAGTAACGAACCAAGAAGCAGTAACACCTATTTGAGCATAAGTTGGTAAATTAGCCATGGTAATACAAGAAATAGCCATCATAGAAGTTGTGATGATAACAGTGGATTTACGTCCTATATTATCACCTAACCAACCAAAAATTAATGCACCGATGGGACGAAAAATATAGATAGAACAAAAGGCAGATGCTGTGATAAGGGAAGTAGTAAAAGGATCATATTTCGGAAAAAAAAGCTCATTAAGAAGTACAGCCATATGAACATAAAGCATCAGGTCAAAATATTCTAAGAACGTGCCAATTGAGAGTAATCCAATAGCTTCTTTCTGTTGTTTAGTTAGGGTGGTCTGAGTATATATAACCCTACCATCTGCTCGTACAAATTTGCTCATATATAATTATAATTTGTTTACATTAACTAATAATTCCATAATTTGTTCAAATTGCAATAGATATTCTTGTTGTTTATCAAGATCTTTTAATTTTAAATTATTGCTCATTTGTTCATTATCGCCAACAAAAATAGCATATTTAGCCTTTTGTAGATTAGCTCGTACCATTCTTTTAGCTATTTTGCCGTTAGTATCTAAGGTAACAGGAATATTTTTTTGACGCAATTGATTTGTTAAAATTAAGCAATATTCTAAATTATTGTCGCTAATGGGAAAGACAAATACTGGTCTTGGTTTAGATATGTGGTACTCTCTCATTAGGCTAAGGCGTTCAATTCCAGCAGCAAAGCCAATGGCTTTTACTTCAGGACCTCCCATAAGTTTGCTCAGCCCATCATAACGACCACCAGCAAGAACTGTCGACTGACTACCAAACTGACTACCAAGGTTGCTAGTAGTAAACTCAAAAGCTGTATGACAATAATAGTCAAGTCCCCTTACTAATCTTGGATTAATGATATATTTTACATTGAGTAAATCTAAGTATTTTAGCAAATCGTCAAAATATTTTGCAGCATCACTACTATAATAGCATGACATTAGCGGACTATTTGCAACTATTTTTTTATCATGCTCATCTTTCGAATCTAATATACGCATTGGATTCTTGATAAGCCGCTTTTGGCTATCTTCTGATAATTCTGACTTATAATCATTGAAATATTCTACCAACTTTTGTTGGTAGACAGCACGAGTTGTAGTACAACCCAGTGAGTTTATTTCTAAAGTTGTATTTTGATCTATTTCTAAAGCTTGAAGGATATCTAATGCAAGCTTAATCGTTTCGGCATCGGTGCTAGGTCCTTCTCCACCAATATACTCAAAATTTATTTGATGGAACTGTCTTTGTCTTCCAGCTTGTGGTCGGTCGTAACGAAACACTGGACCGTTTGAAAAAAATTTAATAGGTAATGTTTGTTGCAGATTATTAGATATAAAAGCCCTGATAATGCCAGCCGTAAACTCCGGTCTAAGAGAGATATGATTAGCACTTTTATCAAGAAAACTATATATTTCCTTACTTATTACATCAGAAGTCTCTCCAAGTGTACGATCAAAGACTTTAGTATATTCAATTATAGGTGTACTTATGGCTTGATAACCATAAAGCCCGCCTATATGTTTGGCTGTGTTTATTATGTAATCGTGAATTAGGTAATCCTCAGGTAGTAGGTCTTTCATACCACGTAAAGATTGTAATTTATCACTCATACAAATTAGACCTCTCGTTTTATGAAAAATGACCTAAAAATATATAGGACAAACATTGCCACAAACCAGTATATTAGCACTTTCCCGGCAGTCATTAAATTAAACTCACCATCAACTATTTGTATAACTAGTAAATATAGACAAGCTACTAAAACAAATGGTATAATGATAAATGCAGCAGGACATTTAAACGGTCTTGTTGCACCCGGCATTTTTATTCTAAATAACATAACTATTATAGCAACTGCCGTATAATCTATTAAAGCTCCCATAGATGATAGCTGAACAAGAATTGCAGTTGGACAAAATCCTCCTAATATAGCAGCAAGGGCAGAAAATAGTAAGATAGTAATATATGGACTATCATATTTAGGATGTAGTTTGGCAAAACTTTTAGGTAGTAACCCATCTCGGGCAATTACATAAAAGATACGAGACGTACCATAAATATTCATCATTAATACTGTGGTCATACCAGCGACAGCACCAGTAGCAACAATGGCAGAACCAATATTACTGTTATTTAGGCTCAGTGCATAAGCAAGTGGTTGATCATTATTAAGTTGATCAAAAGATGCTATGCCAGTAGCCAACCCAGCTATTATAACATATACTATTGTTGAAATTACCAGTGACCCAATAATTCCGATCATTAAATCACGGTTGGGGTTTTTACATTCTTCAGCTGTAGCGGCTATCGTACCAAAACCTGTCATAGCAATAAATAGGATAGACGCACCAACTAGCATATTATTAAAGCCGAAAGGTAAAAAATTCTGCCAATTTGTAGCATTAAAATGTGGTGTAGCATATATGATAAAAGCAAAGATAGCTGCCATTTTTATAAATACTAATATAGCATTGAGTCTTTTACTATCTTTTGTTCCTAAATATAAAATAAAAGAAATAAATACTACAATAAGAAAAGCTGGTAAATTTATCATGCCACCATTGGCGGGTACAGCAGTTAAAGTCTTAGGTAAATATATTCCGCCTGCTGACAATATTGCCTGAACATATCCAGACCAACCGGCTGCAACAGCACCAGCAGCAAAACCAAGTTCTAGTACAATGACGCTACCAATTAACCAAGCAAATATTTCCCCAAAAGCTACGTAAGCATAGGTATATACACTACCCGAAGTAGGTAACATTGTAGCAAGCTCTGTATATGCAAGGGCAACGAATATACATGTTATCCCGGCAATAGCATATGATAGCATGACGGCAGGACCAGAATATGTGGCAGCGACTATACCAGTCATTACAAATACACCTGTGCCTATTATAGCACCAAGCCCTAGTAGCACTAAGTCAAATGCTCCTAGGGTTTTGCTAAGACCACTAGTCTTACCTAGTTCTTTTATTGATTCAAAACTTTTCCTCGTTAAAAAACTCATTAATTCCTCCGATTTTAAATAGTAGAAAACCCTAGAAGGGTGTATTACTACAGTTGTAGTATCGTATCACTAGACTATCAGTAGTAAAAACGATGTCACCTCTGCGTAGGTAGGGGGTCTAAAATAACCTGCAAAGGCTATTAGATATTATAGATTCCCGCCTACGCGGGAATGGCATACTAGTGATCCACGTGGGCAAAGCCTCGCAGGGACAACATTGTGAGTAACTACAACTGTAGTGCTAAGATTACTTATTTTATAAAAATAGACTTTTTTGAAATTGGATCTATACAATCTCTCTAGTAATCCATCCTCCTCCAAGGACTCGATCATTATCATATATGACACAAGCTTGACCAGGAGTTACAGCTTTCTCTGCAGAGATTAATTTTACTTTAATTTCTGTATTACTCATTTTACTAATCTTGGCAAAGGTAGCAGGACGAGTAGAGCGAATCTTAACTTGCACATCAATTTCCTCTTGTGCAAGCATTTCTCTGCCTAGCCAATTAACATCCTTAATAGTAAATTCGGTAGAATCTAATACCGAATCTGGACCAACATATACAATTTTTGTATTAGGGTCAATTCTTACTACATAAAGTGGCTCATGAAAAGCTATTCCAAGCCCACGACGTTGACCTACAGTATAGTTTATTATACCATTATGTGTCCCAAGTTCAAAGCCGTCTACATGAATTATTTTACCTTTCTCATTAGCGTTGGTTCGTATCTTACTAATTACCTTCCTATAATCCCCATCTGGCACAAAACAAATATCTTGGCTATCAGGCTTATCTGCGACGCCTAAATTAAATCTAGTAGCAATATTTCTTGTTTGCTCTTTACTTAATTCTCCCAAGGGAAAAGATAGATAATTTAGTTGTTCTAAGGTAGTTGCAAACAAAAAATAGCTTTGATCCTTGGTTATATCAATACCAGTATGTAATTCTGCCCCATCGATACCTTCGATTTTTCGCACATAATGACCGGTAGCAAGACAGTCTGCCCCTAAATCTTTTGCTACTTTTAATAAGTCTTTAAATTTAACTGACTGATTACATTTTACGCAGGGCAGGGGGGTTTCGCCTCTAATATAACTATCAGCAAAGTCATCAATTACTGATTCTTTAAATTTAGACTCATAGTCTAAGATATAATGCGGAATGTTTAACTTATCTGCTACCATTCTTGCATCGTAAATGTCCTGCCCAGCACAACAGGCATTTCTTTTCTTGGTAGCTATACCGTGATCATATAATTGTAAAGTTATACCAATGACTTTATGGCCTTGTTCATGGAGCATAGCAGCTACTACTGAGCTATCAACCCCACCAGACATTGCAACTACTATCGTAGATGGATTGTTTATTCTATTATTCATTGTATTGCTAGCCTAGCTAACCTGAATTCAATGTAACAAGTTACATCGAATTCAGGGATACATATAGAAACAATCAGGTTTGAAGCGGTTCTTCACCTGATTGTTAAATATTAATTTGCTAAAAACATGATTTTGAAAGATTAAAATTATTAGCTTTAGAAAGGCTTAAAATGCATTCGTAAAACCGCTTTAAGAATGCATTTTTCCTTATAACAAGCCAATTCGGGATAAGAATTAACTAATTCTTATCCCGAATTTAGGTTAGCTAAACGAAACATTACATTATAATAACTTTACAGTTAAATGCAATAGGCTTTTTTGAAATTTTTGGATATTCTAGATTCATAGAATTATAGCTGAAATCTTTTAATAGAATACTCATTTAACGGTTGCCAAAATAAACGATTAAACAATACCACAAATAGAGCCATAATGCCCATACCTAAAACTATTTTATTAAAATCAGCCTTTATTGTCATTTCAGCTATATAACTTCCAATACCGCTTGCTGCTATTTTCTGATCACCAAAATTAATAATTTCTGCCACGATACTAGCATTCCATGCCCCCCCTGATGCAGTTATTGCTCCTGTTATAAAATATGGGGTAATTGCTGGTAACATTACTTTGAACCACCAATTCCAACCACTAACTCTGAAAATTTTTGTGGCATCTTTAAGATCATTGGGAATAGTTGATGCTCCTACTATAACATTAAATAATATATACCATTGAGCTCCCATAATCATCAAAGGACTAAGCCAAATATTAGGGTTTAAATCGTAACGAGTAATAATTATAAAGACAATTGGAAATAATAAGTTTGCTGGAAAAGCTGCAAAAAATTGTGCTAGTGGTTGTACAATAGCTGTTACTCTAGGATTTAGTCCAACATATATACCAATCGGTACCCATATAATTGCCGCAAGAATTATAAGTACTACCACACGTAACATAGTAATTGATGCTAAAACAAATACATTCAATAGCTCAGACCCACCAATATCGTAATGCAAGAAATGATATATGTAATAGGCTGAAAAACATGCTATGCCGCCCAGCATAGTATACCATAAATAATCGCTCCACGAAGGATTATTGGAAAAATTATTTGACGAACTTGAATTTATTTCGCTATAACGATTAAGTATGGGGAGATAAAGTATAAATTTTGCAATATAAGCAATAGGGGAGAATAATTTATGAATAATCAAACTTCTTTGAAATAAATTGAATGCCCAAGAGTGCGGCACATTGTTACCTGCGTTCATTTCATAACGAAATCTATCAGACCATGCCACTAGAGGTCTAAGTAGCAATTGATCATATAATATAATCACCAGTGACATTGACATAATTGCTGAGCTAATTGCATAAAGATTTTTCTGCGTAATTGCTAAAGCAATATATGATCCTATTCCAGGCAAGGTTATATGGGTATTGCCAACTGTGATAACCTCTGAAGCTACTACGAAAAACCACCCACTAGATATTGATACTACAATATTCCAAACTAATCCTGGCACTGCATATGGAACGCTGACCTGCCAAAATTGCCTCCATTTTGACATTCTAAAAATATATGCTGCATCATGCAATTCTTGAGGGATATTCTTAAGCGAATAATAAAAACTAAATGTCATGTTCCAAACTTGCGATGTAAAAATGGCAAATATTGCTGCACATTCAGCTCCCATAATACTTGACGGGAAAAGAGCTAAAAAAACTGTAACTGTAAAAGAAATATATCCAAGAATAGGAAGAGATTGAAGAATATCTAGTAACGGAATTAATATTTGTTCACATTTCTTGCTTTTAACAGCTAGGCTGGCATAAATAAAAGTAAAAATTAATGAGATAATTACCGCAATTAGCATCCTCAAAAGCGTTCTAAGAGAATACTGCAAAAGATTACTATACTCTAGAGTTACTGGTTGTTGCTCTAATACAGCTATTGGTGCTGCCATCTGCTTTAAACCCCAAGCAATAAAGATAAGGATGCTAGCGATTATCAAAAATGTTAACAAGTTGAAGATAAAATTGGACTGAGTTTTTTTTGAATATTTTATAAAATATCTCATTGAATTTAACCTTAACTTAAGTAGCTTCTACATAATTCCTACTTGCTATACACTGCCATGAATTGTATACTCGGTGAACTTCAAGAATTGGCGTTGTCGTGTCTAAAGATCTCCGCTGCTCACGTACTAATGTACGCTCCGCTGCTCGACTTTGACACTCCTAGCTCTTCTTGAAGTTGACCTTCGTCTACCAACTCTTCATTTACGAGCAGTATAGCCTTCAGAAAAAAACTTGATTATCGAATTAAACATTTTTGAGTTAACTATATCTAAATCAGAATTTGTTATCACTTTTTGCCATGGTACTATACAAGCCATCTTCTTTCTTAATTATATCATACTCTCTTTGAGCTATTGAATCGATGAAGTAGACATTACCTGATATACCAGTATACGGAGTTTTGCCATTAATAGCTGCTAAAAATCGTTCTTCGCTAAAGTTGCTACCTATATATTTTGATGTTATCCTTCCTAGATCATAAGCTACAGTATGCATGAAAGACAAATGATTAATACCTATATTCTTAGCCCTTTCTATTATATTACTATTAACAATATTCAATGAACCAGTGTAGATAATATCTACCGGTTCAGAACGATCAATATCAATTCTGTTATCACCTATTATAATTGCTTTTTTATCTAAATTATGCTTATGAATACTATCAAAAAGCAAATCTAAATTTTTACCATCATCTGACAGATAAATTACAGGTTTAGTTGCCGTATCCTCCATTTCATTTAAATTATCAACGCTATTTGAGACAGTTAAAACCGCCTTTTCTATTGATTCCGGTATATTAGCATAAAATTCACTCCGCACTAAGGTAGAATTTTTTTGAATTAGTATATTTTGGATAAGTTGGTTTATAGCTTGTGCATGACTGCCTGAAGGTAAAAGTGCAATGAAATTTTTATAATCATTATCGGCAAAGTAATTAATTATTTTTGTGAGCTGCTTTGACGGAGCATGACCAAATACAAAAAGTTTTTTGTCTGCCAATACAGGATTATTAGACATGGTAATGATAATAATATCATGTGCTTTAGCTTTATTGGCAATTATAGAAGTAAGATTTGAATATAATGGTCCGAGAATAATTTTTGTTTTACGTAGTAGTATTTTATCCATTGCAGCAAGTACCTGCTTTTCATTAGAACCATCATAAGAAGTAACATGAACATAAGTTTTTAAGCCATCTTCTAGACCCATTTTAATTAATTGGTTGTATTGCTTACCTAATGTAGAATGTTCTCCTGTTAGGGGCATTAAAATAGCCACTTCTAGAGTTTCCTGAGCAACTTCTTTTGACCTAGGAACAACAGTCTCCTTATTAGATTGGCAAGAAAATAAAGAGACAAGACATATGAATGATAAGGTAGCCTTTAAAAATTTTTGTGCATAAGTCAATCTAGTTGGTGATGTTGTCGTCGGAATTTGCCTGCGTTCCTCACGTACGTCTATGTACGCTGCGGTACTCGGCTTCGTTTCTTCTAAAAATCCCTCAACTATCTTTGACTTATGCAGGAGGGCTAATCTAGCTGGTGATTTTGTCGTTGGAACTTGCCCTAGTACCTTACGTACATTTGAGTACGCAGCTCGACTTGACTTCATTTCTCCTAAAAATCTTTCAACTATCTTTGACTTATGCAGGAAGTCTTTTATACTGCTCATAATGCTTACTTATAGGATTAAATTATGATCTTTAAACCAGGGCTATACATTGTCTCAACACCTATTGGTAACCTAGATGATATAACACTCCGGGCTTTAGAAACGTTAAAAAATTCTACAATTATACTGTGTGAGGATACTAGAATATCAAGAAAATTACTAGCAAAACATAATATAAAGACTAAGTTACAAGTATATAATGATCATAGTGATTATCAAGAAAGAGAATTTATCCGCACATTAATTGATAATGGAGCAATAGTTAGCCTAATATCCGATGCTGGAACACCGTTAATTGCTGATCCTGGTTATAAACTAGTAAGGGATTTAAGGAAACTGAATTATCACATAGATGTAGTGCCGGGCGTTTCGGCATTAACTACCTCTATAACCATTTCTGGATTACCATCAGATCGCTTTTTATTTGCTGGATTCTTACCAAAAACTACAGAAGGTAAAAAGAAGATTTTTACAGAATTATCTAATATAAAAGCAACTTTGATTTTTTTTGAAACTGCTAGCAGAATAGAACAATCGCTACATACAGCTTTTACTGTTTTTGGTAATAGGGAGGTATGTGTAGCACGAGAACTTACTAAATTTTATCAAGAAGTAAAGTCTGGGTTAATAGAAGATGTGCTAAATTTCTATAACTCGAATATTATCAAGGGCGAAATAGTACTGCTAATTTCTAGTGCTTCTGAACCTCATAAAGCTCTTCTTGCAGATGACTTAAAAAAATTTATAGATTTATACTTATCTAAAGGATGGAGTGCAAAAAGTGTCACAGATATAGCTAATGAAAATTTTGGAAGAAGCTACAGCAAAAAAGAAATATATTCTATAGTTAATAAAATCAAGAATTCAAGTGATTAATAACACTTAGATAGAACCACTTGGGAATTAGGACAGGAGATAAGAAATATATTAGTATTGTCGGTATCATATATAAAATTGCTATGCCATTAATATATAAAATAATTCCTTATAAAGGAGCATGTACGGCAGATGATCAAATTGCAGTAATATCGAAATTTATAGAGGAATTTGGTAAGGAAAAGATAGAGGGAATATTAGGAGATAGGGAATTTTATAAAATGTTTATTTACAGTATATGCAATGGCAATAAAAATAGGAGCAATTGGAGAGCAAGAGCAACCGATAAAAATGAAGAAAACGCTAGGATGTAGGAGTTATTCTGTACTACAGTTAGGTATAAGATCAATTAAACAAGCTTATAGTCGTTCTAAGCAATTTTTTGATTCCTTAATCATAAAATTGTTTAAGTTACACTTTGTGCAACCAACCTAACCTTTTTGTCCAGTAGTGTGACTACATATACGCTCCGCTTGCTCACCATTCATTTTCAAATCCAATTCTTCAAATCATTTGAGTATAGTACGTGAGCACCGCAGATATTAGATAATGACGACGCAATTCTTGATTTTCATCGAGTATATCGTCTACCAACTCTTCATTTACGAGCAGTATACACCTTCTCTACACGTCATATATGGGCTTCGTCCATATATGACGCTGTGGTATAGGTATTTGTAAACTTTCAACAGTTGTGCTTCGCATACACAGACGATTGTTATAGAGCAAAAGCAAATTTTGACAACAAAATTACCAAAAAAAATCAGTTCGTAACACTCCCATTTCTTGCAGTACATATAAGCACATTACCATCAACTTGCACTATGCGGAGTATATCTCCTTTATGTACTGATTTTATAGTATCTTTGCTGAGTTTAGCATTCATAATAGTTCCTGACCACAATACCTGTCCTGTTTCCCCTACTAGAAGTTCATTACTGTATACCACTACTTCCTTACCAACCATATCAGAATATTCGTACTTATCATATTTCTTGTAAACATAAAATTTTAGCGGATACCATAAGGTAATCAGCCACATAAAAGAAGCAAAGCCAAAAATTATATACTGGTATTTTAAAAGACCCGGGTAATTGTTTAATATTATTGCAGTAGATACTCCACCTAGACCCAAAAATAAAAAACCAACATTTGGAATGTTAGCAAATTCTATAATTATACAAATAACGCCAGCGATCAGCCACCACTCTACTATTGAAATTTCAGATAGGATCATAGGATACCTTCTATAGATAAATGATTTCACCGAATTTGGGATAAGAATTGACAAATTCTTATCCCGAATTCGCGTACATCAAACCTCAATTTTGGATTAAAATTTTTAATTTTAATCCAAAACTGGCTATAATATCAGAAGAATGCATTCTTGAAGTGCTTCTACGAATGCATTTTAATCTATTATCGCTAATAATCTTATTTTTATTGGTATAAAAATAAGATTATTAGCAAATGAAATATTTAACAATCAGGCGTCAAACCGCTTTAAGCCTGATTGTTTACTTTCTCATTCCAATTTCGGATTAATGAAATTAATCCGAAATTGAGGTATCAAGGGAGAATTTAGTCATGAACAAATGTCTTTAAAAACATTATAACATTAGCTATATCTTGAGGTTTATTTAAACCAGCAAAAGTCATCTTTGTACCAGGTATATATTGACTAGGTTTATGCAAAAAATGAAATAAACTTTCTTCATTCCAAATTCCCCCTTTGCTGGATAAAGCACTTGAATATTTATAATTCTCTGCTTTAGCTTTTTCTGCCCCAACGATATTCCATAGATGTGGTCCAACCTTATTAGCTTTATTCTTATCAAGAGAATGGCACATTAGGCATTTTTTTGCTATCTCCCTTCCTGCTTCAGCATTAGCAGTTTTCATCAATTCTTCTATATTCACTGGTGCTTCTACAGTAGCTTTAGAGTCAAGGTCACTATGAGAATCTTCTGTTACTTCTACACTATAACCTCGAGATTCAGGATGTAAAACAGGCTTATACAAAATATTTGTTATAAACCCTACCATCATTGCAATTAAACTGGCTAACAAAATAGAAGCGGCAATTTTATTTAACTCTATTCCAGACATATTTAGGTCGTCTCCGTAGAGAGAATATGTATTATCTTAGAACCATTTTTATATTGGAGCGGGTGAAGGGATTCGAACCCTCGACTTCGACCTTGGCAAGGTAGCGCTCTACCCCTGAGCTACACCCGCTTTTAAAAGGCTCACTTATATAAAAACAACTCATGAATATAAGGAAATACTGTAAAAAGATCAAGAAGAAATAACATCAAAAGAAATTTAATTTTAATCGTAGATACTTTTAATTAGGTATCCTATAGAAATGTAGAAAATCCTTGCTTAAAATAACTAAATCCACTAGTAATTATTACTTTTATCATGGAGCAAATATATGGGGCAAAAAAATAATCCTAATAACACTTTACTAGAAAAGCAAATAAATAATATTAATTATGATGATTTCCCTTATGAAAGTTTTCCTTTTATTTATACAAGACCGGAACATTTAAGAACTATTGGCCTATTATTTAACATGAAACCTCCTGCTATAGATACTGCTAGGATACTTGATATTGGTTGTGCTGAAGGTGGCAATATGATTGATTTTGCTGAAAGTTACCCAAAATCTTATTCTTTAGGAATTGATTTGTCAAAGGTCCAAATTGTTAATGGCATGGAAATAATTAAGAGTTTAGGTCTTAAAAATATTGAACTAAAACACTTATCTATACTAAATCTTGATGAGTCAGTTGGTAAGTTTGATTATATAATTTGCCATGGAGTAATCTCGTGGGTGTCTACTATAGTTAAGGACAAGATTTTTGAAATTTGCAATAAATTATTAAACCCTAACGGTATTGTCTTTATTAGTTATAATACTCTACCAGGCTGGAATATGCAAAAAACTATCAGAGATATGATGATGTTTCACAGTAGCACCTTTACTGACAACCATAGTAAAATACAACAAGCTAAATTATTATTAGATTTTGTTACTGATTCTTTAGAAGGTTCAGATAATTCTTATTCTAAATTCTTACAACACGAAACTAAACTTCTTAAAACTACAAATGATTCATATTTACTACATGAATATCTTGGAGAAGAAAATACAGCTTTTTATTTCAATGAATTTATAAGTACAGCTAGAAAACATAATTTAAATTACCTTGGGGATTCTACACTCTCTGCGATGTTTGTCGGTAATTTACCTGCCAAGGCTGCAGAGCAATTACAAGCGATAAATGATATTGTTAGAACCGAACAATATATGGATTTTATCACTAATCGTAAATTTAGGACTACTTTGTTATGCCACAATAATGTCACTATAAATAGGACAATTGAACCAAGTAAGTTAAGTGATTTTTATACTACTTTTAATATTATACCAGTCATGTCTGAAAACGAAGTGGATATGAATAATACAGTAGAAAGTTTGGGATTTCATTATAATAATTCAGAATCCCCTAATATTTCGACGTCCTCTCCTATAATAAAGGCAGTTTTCTATGTTTATGCTGATAATATTGGTAATCCTTTGACTTTGGATCAAATTTGTAAATTGGCTATGAAAAAATTAGAAAAATTACAGCTTAAAGATATTAGAGAAGAATTAGATTCTGTAATTATAAAACTAGTGTTACAAGGGTACGTACAAATATTTGCAACAAGACCTCAGTCAATATATGACATTTCGTCCAAACCAAAAGTAAGCGATTTAGCAAGATATCAAGCCCAAAAATTAGACTCAACTAATTTGTTTGTGACAAATCGAGTTAATGCTGTTGTTCCATTGCAATTACATGAAAAACATATTATTGAACTATTAGATGGACACAACTCTATACAACAGATTGAAGAAAAAATATTTGAAAAATTTGCTGCTGGAGTATTAGTGGCATCTAATGAAAATGGTAAGATAAGCGACGAAAACCTTTTAAAGCCATTTATTAGTCACTATGTAGATGTTTGCTTGCAAAAATGCAAAATGAATTATTTATTAATTGGGTAAAGTGATGTTAGTTGAAAAAATTAAGACCAAAGTTGGTCATGAAGAGATAAATGTGATTATCGAGATTCCAATGCAAGATAGTCCTATAAAATATGAGATGGATAAGGAATCAGGAGCAATATTTGTTGATAGGTTTATGCAAACCGCTATGTTTTACCCATGTAATTATGGGTTTATTCCGCACACCTTATCAGAGGATGGAGACCCGGTAGATGTATTGGTTGTATCACATTATCCTGTCATACCTAGCTCTGTGATTAGGTCACGCCCTATTGGTGTTTTAATGATGGAAGATGAATCTGGATTGGATGAAAAAATTATCGCTGTACCTAGCTCTAAGCTAGATATTACTTTTGATTCAATAAAAGATTTAGATGATCTTTGTCCGATGTTGAAACAACGTATAGTACATTTTTTTGAACATTATAAAAATCTAGAAAAAGGTAAGTGGGTGAAGGTAACTGGCTGGGAAAATGCTCAAAAAGCTAAGGAGTTGATTAATGAAGGTATATTAAGGGTATCTACTAAGATAGAAAATCAATAATTGGCATTTGCTTTATGACCGAAAACGATAAGGTGAAGAACAGTGCTTACATGATATCGAGGCAGCTTAAATGAAAGGCGAAGGATATACATTATTTCGTTCTGGAATTATAGTATCTGTCTTTACTTTAATCTCCCGTATATTTGGTTTGGCTCGCGAATTATTCATTGCTTCATTATTTGGTGCTGGTACTATTGCTGATAGTGTTAATGTTGCTTTTAAATTACCCAACCTATTTAGGCGTATTTTTGGGGAAGGGGCACTTTCAGTCGTTTTTGTACCTATTTTTAATACAAAACTCATAGAATCTCGAGAAGCAGCACGCCATTTCACTGGAATTATCTTTACTATTTTACTTATTACTTTAGTAAGTGTAGTAGTGTTAATGCAGGTTTTCATGCCATCATTAATGTTCATCATTGCTCCTGGTTTTCATGAAGATATAGACAAGTTTAATTTGACAGTTATTTTGTGTCGCATTACCATGCCATATTTAATTTTTATCTCGGTAAGTGCTTTACTAGGGGGAATTTTAAATTCAGTAAAAAGATTTGCAGCTTTTGCTTTTTCTCCGATCATTTTAAGTATTACTGTTATAATTACAACAGTAATATTACAAGAACATATATCTACTCCTATATCGATTAGTTTATCTTTGTTGATTGCTGGGTTATTACAAATTATCTTTATGTTTTTTTGTGTAATTAGGGTTGGTTTATCATTCCCACTAGTTTTTGACCCATGTAATAAAGATGTAAAAAAGTTTTTGTTTGGTATGGGTCCAGCGACTATTAGCTCTGGATTTCAGCAACTTAACTTATTTATCTCGCAATCAATAGCTAGCTTCATCGAAGGGACAATTTCAATATTATCCTATGCAGATAGAATATACCAATTTCCTTTATCTATAATAGGGGTAACTTTTGGTACGATATTATTACCAGAATTATCAAAAACATACCAAATGAATGATTTAGAAAAAGCGGCAAGGATTCAAAATAATGCTATTAAAGTTGGACTTTTATTATCTTTGCCAGCTGCGTTTGGTATTATCGCTTTATCAGAATCAATCATTCATGTAATATATGAGCGTGGAGCTTTTACTTATGCTGATACAATTAAAACTGCTGAAGCTATTTCCGGTTTTGCCCTTGGTTTACCAGCTTTTATACTTGCCAAAATTTTGATGCCTATATTTTATGCTAATAGTGATACGAAAACTCCTTTAAAAATAACATTATATTCTCTTACTGTGAATACTATATTAAATATCGTTCTGATGAAACCATTTGGTCATCTTGGTATCGCTCTTGGCTGCTCTATTACCGCTTGGTATAATGTTTGGTTGTTATATATATATACAAAGAAATATGGTCATTCTTTCATTGATTCAAAATTATACTCTTTTTGTGGCAAGATTTTATTCAGCTGCGTAATAATGGTACTAGTAATTTGGGTGATTAAGCACTATTGTTCTGAATATTATTATTCCGAATTATTATTAGTAAAAACTTTTATGCTTGCAGCCACAATTTTAGCTGGAGCGATAACGTTTTTTCTAATGGTTTATTATTTTAAACTTTATCCAAAATAATTTAACCTTAGTTCTATGTAAGACATAGGTTAAATTGCTTCGGTGTCATTCCTACGAAAGCGGGGGGCTTTGCAAACGTGGATCAAAAACACCAACTATACAAGAATTATGCTCAATCTACTAACTCGTTACATCGATATTTGAGGTTAATTTATTAATGATGAAAACTGAATCTAATTATCAAGATTTTTTGAAAACTATAGCCATAATAACCATGGTGATAGATCATTTAGGGTTATACTTTTTCCCTGAATATGAAATAATGCGGGTTATCGGTCGTATTAGTATGCCGATTTTCTGCTTTTTTGTTGGCTATAATTTTCATAAAAAACCAAAAATTAAAATCCTTGTAGTCGGGGTTCTACTACATATTTTTACTACCATATTATTTAAGAAGTTCACCACAACTAACATACTTATTCCTATTTTTCTAGGTCAATGCTATCTTTATTGTTTTCAAAATAGCCTAAATAATTTTTTCTATAAGGGTTATTGTCACGTTGTCTTCCTTGGGGCTCTTTGGTTCTGCACTTGGTTTTTGGTTGATTATGGTACCATAGGTTTAGCTATCATGTTACTTGGCTATATAGCTAAACATGATCTAGGTAATCTTAGGCTTGCCCTTGCAATATCTATGATTTTGACTGTACTGCATACCATTGCTGTTTTTCCCTTGTCGTATATCTATGTACTTATAGTAGTTATATTTGGAGTTTTGCAATATATATTTATGGTTGCAAGAAATTTTGAGCAAAAAATTACTATAAATTTACGGATTATAAGCCATAATGCTTTATATATCTATGCTATACATCTAGCAATTTTACAATTTTTATTTTTCAAATTCTACTTATAGAATTGATAAATCAGTGAATAAACTGTGCTAAAATATCTATGTTTCAAAGAAAAATATAGAATCTACACATAATTGTCTTATCCCTTGTTGACAATTATTAAGAAAAAGAGTAACATGCTTGCTTGAGTTTAATAATTAACTCTTTAATAGCATGAAAACCTTGTATCTGTCAATTTATTTGGTTTAATTTCTACGGAAGAGTTGTGAATTAAGTTCGAATAAGTAACTCTATACTAAAAGGTTTTTATGGCTACTAAAGTAGGTAAGGTTAAATGGTTTAATACAACCAAAGGTTTCGGTTTCATCCAGCCAGACGATGGGGGTAGTGACGTTTTTGTTCACATCTCGGCTGTAGAGCGTGCCGGTATCCGTAATCTTAATGAAGGTCAAAGTGTTGGCTTTGATCTAGAAGATAATAAGGGGAAAATTTCTGCTGTTAATCTACAAATAAAATAATATTTATTTAAAACTACAAGCAACTACTCAAAATTTATGAGTGGTTATTAAACTAGTGAATTTTGGGTAGTATCATCTTTTTATACACTTCATGGATTATTTTTTGTAATTCAGTGTTTCACTGTAAGTTAAAGTTATAATTTTGTTACATCATAATATAATAGTTTTTTACTACACAATTAATTGACAACTCACATTATAACGTAAGAACTTAATCATACACTTATTCTTTTAAAGTATAGAATATATGTTTACTCAAATGCTTTGACTAACCTGAATTCGATGTAAGACATTGGTTTAATAGCCTAGGGTGTCTCAATTTTGGATAAGAATTAACTAATTCTTATTAAAAAATCGTCTATTAGCGAAGTGCCGTTAGGCACTGTGGCAATCTTCATGAAGTATAAGGTCTCCTTCACAAGATTGCCACATCGCACCCCAATTCGGGATAAGAATTTGTCAATTCTTATCCCGAATTTGCGTGTCGCTGCTTGCAGCGGTTTCTCGCTAATAGACGGTTAAAATCCCGAATTGGGGTAAAGCATTTGAGCATTTTTAATT
The DNA here is from genome assembly GCF_964030715.1 of Candidatus Tisiphia endosymbiont of Metellina segmentata. Taxonomy (NCBI): domain Bacteria; kingdom Pseudomonadati; phylum Pseudomonadota; class Alphaproteobacteria; order Rickettsiales; family Rickettsiaceae; genus Candidatus Tisiphia; species Candidatus Tisiphia endosymbiont of Metellina segmentata. Next base: position 699,054 of record NZ_OZ034919.1, on the reverse strand, counting down.
TAAGATAAATAATATTGGACTTATATAATGAAAAGTTTTAATTTACCAAATGAAGTGATTATATCACTTGAACGCATGAACATAACCTCTCCAACGGAAATTCAAAGAAAGGCCATACCGGTTGCTATGCAAGGTAATGATGTTCTAGCTTCTAGTCAAACTGGTTCGGGTAAGACCCTTGCCTATTTGCTACCAATAATCAATTCTTTTATACAGACTAAATCAATGTCTTTGGTACTTGTTCCAACTCGGGAATTAGCTACTCAAGTGCGTGATACTTTAACTAAGGTAACTACTCAAATAAAACTTCCTAGTGCGGTTTTGATAGGCGGTGAACCAATGCATAAACAATTTACACAACTAAAAGTAAATCCTAAAGTTATAATTGGCACACCAGGTCGTATCATAGATCATTTACTTCGTGGTACTTTAAAATTAAATACTATCCAACTGGTAGTACTTGATGAAATGGACAGAATGCTTGATATGGGTATGAAAGAACAATTAGAAGAGATAAATAAATATATACCTGAAAAACGCCAGGTTTTAATGTTTTCAGCTACTATGCCAAAACATATTATTGCATTATCGCAAAAATACGTGGTTAATCCTCATCGTATTACTGTTGGATCAACTACTAAGGCTGCATCTCAAATAAAACAAGAAACTTTGCGTGTTTCTGATAAAGAGAAATTTCCTGAGCTTATAAAGCAATTAAATGAACGTGATGGTTCTATAATTATTTTTGTAAAAACTAAGCGTGGTGCTGATCAGCTTGCAAAAATGTTGAAATTTGAAGATCACAAAGCTGAAGCTATACATGGTGATTTAACACAAGGTAGACGTGATCGTGTAATTTCATCATTTCGCTCTTCTCGTCATAGGATCATGGTGGCAACAGATGTTGCAGCTCGTGGCTTAGATATACCTCATACACAGCATGTTATCAATTATGACTTACCAATGGCTCCAGAAGATTATTTGCATAGAATAGGTAGAACTGGTAGAGCTGGTCTCTCAGGTTGTGCATTATCATTCATTTCGCCAGAAGATAATATCAGATGGAAAGCTATTGACCGCCTAATAAATCAAGGTGAAACTACTTCAAGAGCAGATATGAGGGAAAGTAAGAATCGCAGAAAACCATTTAATGGTCATAATGGCAAAAAAAGTTATTTTCCTCGTAATAATAATGATAGGAAACCTTATGCTGGTCCTGCTAGAAATAATAAAGCATTCTAATATACTCAGGTAGAACTTCAAGAATTAAGGTCGTCGTGTCTAAAGCACAACTATTGAAAGTTAAAAAACCGTCTATTAGCGAAGTACTGTTGTAAGGCTTAAACAATAGTACCCTACATTTTTCTATAATCGTCATAGCAAGGCTCTTTAGATGTCGTGGCGATCTAGGTAAACAGCGAAGCTGTTTTTTTAGAGTAACGCTTCGCGTATCCTGGATTGCCGTGTCACCGCTTCCAGCGACTCCTCACTAATAGACGATCAGCAGCTATTTTAATAGTAGACCTCCTTCGAAACTCTACTTCTGCTGGTGATTTGTACGTCGATGCGGTACTCGAATCCGTAACGGAATTAGAGTACGCTGCGGTTCGAGGTGAAGCGTCTCCTTCAAATCCCTCAGCATAAGCGAGTTTCGAAGGAGGTCTAGTGGTTATATAAAAAATGTAGGGTACTATGGTTAATAGCTCTCAATTATCGAAACCAATTTTTTAAATCATTTGAGTATATGAAGAGTTGGGTAGACGATAGTATAACTTCAAGAAGAGCTAGGCAGTAGCAAAGTCGAGCAGCGTAGCGTACATGAGTAACTAGGCAGCTTCGATCTTTGGTCGCGGGAACGCCAATTCTTGAAGTTCTACCTGAGTATATTCTTCTGCTTTGAAGAATTGTCTCCGTAAAACTGCGGGGAATTCGCGTACTCACGTAGCTCATCTACGCTCCGTTCGCTCACCCCTTGTTTTACGTTCCAATTCTTCAAATCATTTGAGTATATACTTATTTACCCAAAGTTTTCTGAGATTGGGAATATGCTTGTTGTTCAATGCTTGCAACCCTTGATATAGCCTGTTGTTTGATACCAAGATCTACTACATGCTCATATCTCATTCCATTATCTAGCAGGATATGACCAAGTTTATTTACTAACTCTACATCCTTTTTAGAGAATTTACTAATAATTAATTCTGTAATTTCATATAAAAACTTCCAAGATAGCTCGACTCTATCATTGAGTGAGAGGTTCTTTTTATTATTTTCTTTATTAAATGGTTCTGCATTATTAGGATCATCAACAAGCGTTCTAACCGATGTTTTCTTGCTCTTTTTATAAATAAAGAATGTGACAAACACTAGAAATAAACCTACTACAGCGATTATCAAATTAGTATTTTGCATAAAACCCTCCTTACTGATAATGCCCTGCTACTTGACTCTATACCACACGATCTTCTTCTTGTGCTAAAAATTCTTCAAGCTTTTCTTTCGTATAATTTTTTTCCTCTAAGATCACTTCATTGTCAAAAATATGTTGTACTGTTTTTTCTTCTAATAACGGACCTTTTAAGCGTTCAAGAGCATTAGGATTTTTTTTATAAAAATCAAATATTGCTGTTTCTTGACCTGGAAACTTCTTTGCTTGAGCCATAATAGCACTTATAAGATCTTTCTGCTCGATATGTAAATTCTTAATTTTCATATATTCGGATAACATTAAACCTATTCTAACACGACGTAAGACTATCTTATTATAATACTCACTAATTTCTGCTTCTGATTTATCCTTAAATATCGAATTTGAGTCACTATTGCCCTCCATTTGAGATTTCAGAATACTTATCTCTTGGTCTATTAAAGATTTAGGAACATTAAACATTAATAGCTTTTCTAATTGATCAAATAAGCTCATTTTCATTAAAGTGCGTATAGGCTTACTATATTCATTTTCTATGCTTTTAGAAATATTATCACGTAACTCTTCTAGTGTTTCACAATTAAATTTCTTAGCAAACTCATCATCAATAACTACCTCATCAGCAGAATGTACTGCCTTTACTTGTACAATAAACTTAGCCGGTTGACCTGCGACTTGCTCCATATTATAATCTTCAGGAAATTTAACGTTGACTTCTACCTCATCTCCAATCTTAGTTCCAATAAGCTGATCTTCAAACCCCTCAATAAAAGTTCCACTACCAATTACTAGCTTATAATCTGTAACCTTACCACCTTCAAAAATCTCATTGTTGACATAACCAATCGCATCAATAGTAACTTCCTGCCCTTTTTTTACTTTCCCTTTACTTTCTTTATTATAAATTTTTGATATAGATGCAAGCTTATCTATTTGCTTATTAACATCATCTTCTTTAATTACTAACTTTGGATGAGTAATTTTCATTTTTTTAAAATCTGGCAATTCAATATCAGGTAATAATTCAAATTTTAGAGTAAATTCTATATCCTCATTCTCTTCATTACGTAAATTTTCTAACTGTGGATCACCTACTGTTTTTAGTTTATGATCTTTAATAACATGCTGTACTGCATGATTAATTTCATGGTTTACCACATCAGACCTAACAGATTGCTTATATTTTTTATTAACAATGCTGATTGGCACTTTACCAACACGAAATCCATCAAGCTTAACTTTTTTTGCTAAACTAGCTAATTCTTTTTGTACTTCATTGGTAATTTTAGAAGAAGGAAGGACTACTTTAACTTCAAAATCTAGACCTTCATTTTTAAGTTCTGTGACTTGCATACTAAAAAACTCATTAGCAATATTAAAACCTTACGAAAACTTGAAGAGCTACTAAATTAAATCAAGCTCTTCAGTTTTTGTATTATTATTTTGTGGTGCGGATGGAGGGACTTGAACCCCCAAGCCTTGCGGCGCTAGAACCTAAATCTAGTACGTCTCCCAATTTCGTCACACCCGCATAGCTGTATACCTAACCTTAACATAGATTGTTTTAACAACTTAATTAAATAGGTTCAGCTAGGAATTTTATCAGAGAATTATAATACACATGATACAGACTTTGTAAATCGTTAATTTCTGTGTATTCATTAATTTTATGAGCTGTATTAGATTGTAAACCAAATTCCACAACAGGACAATAATTTTGGATAAACCTCGCATCAGAAGTACCACCACTAGTAGATAATTTTGTATATACTCCTGTTGTATTAGATACTACCCGAACAAAATCGGCAATTAACCCTACTGGTTCTTGGATAAAACAATTAGCTGAAGTTACACTACTTAATTCATATTTAAAGTTATATTTCGCACAATATTTATTAATTATCTGATCTATCAAATTTGTTATGCTCGATGATGAATGAAGATCATTAAAACGAATATTAAACTTTGTTGTAATTTTTGCAGGAATTACATTAGTAACATCATTACCTACATCAATAGACGTAACTTCTAGATTCGACTGTTGAAAAAATTCACTTCCTTCATCCAGTCGATAATTAACCAACTCATTGAGTATCTGAACTAAAGGAGTAATCGGATTACTGGCTTGTAATGGATATGCCACATGCCCCATTGTACCATATAGAACTAAGTTAAAGTTAATACTTCCTCGCCGACCAATTTTTATGGTATCGCCTATTTGATGCTCATTTGTTGGTTCACCTACAATAGCAAGATCGATCAAATTATTACCACCCTTATGCAAATATTTTAACATTTCCACAGTGCCATATTTGGCGTTTCCTTCCTCATCGCTAGTAATTAGAAAACTAATTGAACCATACGGAGTTGGATTTAACTTAATAAAATCTAAGCTAGCAGCTAGGAAACATGCTATCGCTCCCTTCATGTCAACAACTCCCCTACCATAAATTTTATCACCTACGGTAGTTGCTATAAAAGGGTCGTTAAGCCATAATGCCTTATCACCTGTTGGCACGACATCAACATGTCCAGCAAAACAAATATTAGGTCTTGCATTACCATAAACAGCATAAAGATTGGTTACTTTATAATTATCCTCTCCAAATATTTTGATTTCAGTCTTAAAACCATTTTCTTCTAATAAATCATTAATATATTCAATACAACCGCTACTCTCAGGAGTGACTGATTGAAAACTAATTAAGTCTTCAAGAAATTTTATCAAGATAACCTCCAATAGCCATAAACTTATAGTTCTTCCTAAAAATTCCTCTCTCATATCTAGCCAATGTTTTATTCTCTGACAACCAAAACAGACACACCCGAGTGCCGCACAATCTTGGAAGCATTAGGACCTAACATATAGTCTCTAAGCTGTGGTCTGACTGCTGAAATAATGATTAAGTCAGCTTTCACTTCATTGGCATATTGTATTATTTCATCATATACTGCCCCTCGACCAATATGCAATTCAACTTCGATCTCCTCCGGCACATATTGTCTAATTAATTCTGTTACTTGTACCCGATATTTTTCTTTTTGATCTTTTGCCCAACTTTTAGGCAAATAATCCTCAACCATTTTCATACCGAAATCTGAAATGATATAAAGAAAATGTAATTTGGCACTAAAGATAGTAGCAAAACTTAAAGCCTTTGGTAATATCACCTTAACTGATTGTTTATCCGACAAATCTATTGGTATTATTATATTTTTAAACACAATTAACACTACTCCGGTGCATTTATATTATTATCTATTTCTTACTACTGAATGTTTTGGCAAAACAAAATTATTAGTATCAGCAAAATGCTTAATATCTATATTATATAACATATAATTAGAATGTTTAAAATGTTTTACGTTTTTGTGAAACATCCCGATAAATTTATCCAATAGTTTAGCATCCATATTGCTATTAGTAACTAAAATTGCTGTTACTGCTACTGTATTCTGATCGAGAGTGATCCCAGGATATAATCTTTTATCCAGTAATGCCTTATGAAAAGCTTTATTAGTGGCAATTAATTGTGCAATTTTATTATCTTCAATAGGTACAAAATCAACTTTACAGCTATTAGCAGTAAATCCCATCAAGGCATTAGGATGACCTACCGTCATCATTATCACATCAATTTTACCGTTGCAAAATTCTTTTATTGACTCTTCATAATTAATTTCATCACCATCTATTGGTTCTTTAGTAAAATTATATAACTTCCTTATAGCATTATAGGTAATAGTATTACTAGAGAATGGCAAGCCATTTGATATTCTCTTACCCTCAATATCTGAAAAAGTCTTTATCTCATCCTGATTTTTTACAACAACAGTAAAAAACTCATCATATAGATTAAGTACCTGACGCATTTCTTGCATTTTTTCTGTATTAGAGTAATATCCAGTACCTTCAAAAGCCTCAAGTGCTACATTAGATTGCACTAAAGCTAAATCTATCTTACCTTCTTTTAACAAAGCTAAATTTTCAACACCTCCACTGGTAGGTATTACTTCACAATTCACACTTTTATCAGCTAAAGTAAAGGTTTTACACAAATCCAACCCAATAGAGTAATACCCCTTTAAAATAGAACCAGACCCAATTTTCACAGTTCTTTGCGAAGCAAAAACACAATTACTAGTAAAAAATAGGCAAAAAACTACCAATATAACTCTGAAATTACTCATAAATAACACTATACACTAAAAATAATTGACCACTAATACTTAAAGACTTAAAATTTAATAAATCATTTTCCCTATCCAAAGTACCTTTACTATTATTGATAATCAAGATAATTATTACAATTCATGTGTAAAAAAAATCCTTATTCCTTATAATATTCTTCTCCAATTTCAATTTCACTGCGGTTATTTAACTTACGCCAATTATTGGTGTCCCTAAGTGAGTAGATGCAGCCACAATATTCTTGCTTATAAAAATTTTCACGTTTAGCTATTTCGTACATTCTACTGCTACCTCCATTTTTACGCCAATTATAAGTCCAGTAAGTTATTCCATCGTAATGAGAAGCAGCCTTGATCCCTGATTCATTAATTTGATCCATATCTTTCCAACGGGAAAGACCAAGAGAACTGGTAATAACTTTAAAATCATTCTCATAGGCATAAAGAGCTGTCCGTTCAAAACGCATATCAAAACACATAGAACAGCGTTTACCTCTTTCTGGTTCATATTCCATACCTTTGCTTCTTGCAAACCAATTCTGCACGTCATAATCTGCGTCAATAAAGCTAATACCCATTTTTTCAGCAAAACGGATATTTTCATTTTTACGAATTTCATACTCTTTTTTAGGATGAATATTAGGGTTATAGAAAAAAATAGTTAAGTCAATGCTAGACATTAACATTTTTTCCATCAGCTCTCCTGAACATGGAGCACAACAGGAGTGTAGTAATACTTTACTTTCACCATTTGGTACTTCTAGAATTTCATTCATAATTATCTGCTAAATTTTTTCTGTAAGTTTCTTTATAAAATCTTAAAATAACATACAATATAGCTAACTCGATTAGTATTTATCCACAGTTGATCTAGGGCAATGTTGTCATCCCCGCGTAGGCGGTGATCTAAAATAGTGTTCAAAAAACCCTGAAATATTATAGATTCCCGCCTTTATGGGAATGACATCCTTTTCGTTGAAACAAATGGATAAATGTTAGTCGGGTTAGCTATATTATCACAAGGACAATTCAATAAATTAAGATATTGTATTGTAGAAAAAAGTATAATAAATTATTATTTTTTATTAACAATAATTTTGTTACTAAATATTGAATATTAGTTTAATTGAGAGATATATTATGTTGAATGAAACAGTCAATTTACCGGAAGGTTTTGTGTATTTGGATCAAATAGATCCTACTATAATTCAACAGATGATGTATTATGATACTAGAAATTTTGTAGGAAAGCAGATCGATGGCTATAAAGCTAATAGAGCTATACTAACTAAAGAAGCGGCTACTGCCTTAAAAAATCTTCAGCAAGATATAAAAAATGATAACTACTCTTTGGTAATTTATGATGCTTATAGACCTAATAAAGCTGTACAACATTTCGTTAGATGGGGAGAAGATGTTGCTGATCAAAAAATGAAAGACTCTTATTATCCATACATTAATAAGGCTGAAATTTTTCAATTAGGTTATGTTGCTAAACGATCACCTCATAGTCGTGGAAGTACTGTAGATTTAACTATTATCGAACTTGGAAAACAATTAAATCCAAACCCTAAAATGATAAAAAGACCTCTAAAAGATGGTCGTCTAATTCCTTATTTTGATGATAATACGGTTGACATGTATAGCTCTGTAGATCTTATGGATATAGTATCCTCCCATGATAGTAAACTAATTGATGAACTTTACTTACAAAATCGTAATTATCTACGTAAGAAAATGAAAAAACATAATTTTAAGGAATATTCGGTTGAGTGGTGGCATTATACCTTGCAAGACGAACCTTATAAAGATAAATATTTTGACTTTGATGTTAAATAGACTTTTTGCATTAAGTATAATAACTTAAAAAAAGTAATAATTATTTAAGGAGAAATTAAAATGAGTAAAGATAGAATTACGGGACGTAATAAAGAACTCTTACAAGATGCAGCTCAGAGATTAGGGATTTCTGAAGATGAAGTTCTCAGTAAAGTTCCAAACGGAATATTATTAATGGCTACATTCAACGACAAAGCCCTTGGAGGTTTTCTAAAGAGAATGCAACCAGATATGTCTCAAGCAGCAGTATTAGAGAAGCAAATAGCCGACGATAAAGTTGGTGGTGGAGTCCTAGATTTTCTTAATAAAACACAAGAAAACTCTTCTCAACAACAGGAGGAAATGTCTAGTGCTGTTAGCTATCAGAATTGGGATAAAATGAATCAAATGCACTTAAAACACGTAGCTACACTATCAGAAAAGTCTGAAAATGAAGTTTTAAAGGAAATTTCACGAGACCTAGGGGAAGCTTTATCTAACCCTGAAGAGCTTGAAAACTATCTAACAGCAGTGCTAGATAGCCACCTAACAATTAATGATTCTCGCACAAACGACAATCCCCCTATTGATGTAGCAGCTGGCTATAATGCCTCTAGCTGTGCTTTAACGGGTGAAAATCCAACCATTAACGAGGACTGCAATTAAGTAAAAATGTCCTAAATTTCACCGAATTCAGGATAGGAATTAGTTAATTCTTATCCCGAATAGAGGTAGGTTACATTAATGGGCTTGGTAAATTAGATAGATAATTCCCCTTCCAAAGCTCCTGATAAAGAGCAGGATCAATGTTTCCACCTGATATAAGTACTAAAACTCTCTTAGGTTTTGATTGTCTCTTTAACCAATCAACTACTCCAACCATATTTAAAGCACATGATGGTTCACAAGCAATTTTTAGTAAATGCGTTAACCAAGCGGTCCAGTAATATATAGAATATTCATCAGCAAGAAAGAAATCATCAAGTTTATTTAGATAATTAAATGTACGTGGTGAAACTGCTAAAGTACGTAAACCATCGGCTACAGTATTTGGTGAATCAGTAAATCTATATATTGAACCTTGTTTAATAGATAAAAAAGCATCATTCGCATTAACCGGCTCTGAACCTATAAGCAAGCTGGATGGAGACAGTAATTTTTTTGCTAAATATGATCCAGAAAGTAATCCACCTCCTCCACAAGAAGCAAAAATAGCATCTGGGCTAAACCCTAGCTGTTGCAAGGCTTCATAACACATAGTACCAGCCCCAGCTATACTCGAATCGCTATCAGAAGGATGCAAATAGTAGAAACCATTTTCTATATCACCTTTTGCCCTATCTTCTGCCACTTGCCTAGTATCGGTCAGTATAACCTCTGCTCCGTAATATCTTGCTGCTTGTTGCTTAATTGGAGAAGTATCTTTGGGCAAATAAATTCTTGCATTTAGATTAAGAATTTTTGCTACCCAAGCAAGACCAATTCCATGATTACCTGTACTATATGCAACAATTTTATCTAGTAAACGATTTCGTTCTTGTAACTCTAATAAATGGTTTAATACCCCTCTAACCTTGAATGCTCCAGTTTTTTGCAACGATTCTATTTTAAAGAAAATTTTATGCCCCAGCATTTCATTTAAAGTTTCAGACTGGACTATTGGAGTCAAATTAAGATATTGTTTTACCCTATTACTTGCTATTGATATTATATTTGGAGATTGAGGTGATAAATGCATATACAAAATAAATGTAGCTTGAAATCCCAGCACGGCAACATTATATAGTTAACAATCCCTTTAGTATATAAATTTTTCAAGGTTTTAGTATGACAAATAAAGAAAAATTACCCCTACTCGCATTAAAAGACATGGTGATATTTCCCGGCATGGTTGCTCCCATATTTGTCGGTAGGACAAAGTCTCTAAAAGCCTTACTGAATACTAAATCTACAGATACTAATAGATATATATTATTGGTGTTACAAAAACAACAAGATCAAGACACTCCAGATATTCAAGATCTTCATTCTACAGGAGTAATTGCTAAAATTATACAAACAGTAAGATTACAAAATAATGCAAAAATTCTTGTTGAAGCAATGCAGAAGGTTAAACTTCATAACATAACTAATAAAGAAATGTTTGAAGCTGAATATAGCATACTACAAGATGAAGAGGTAATTGATGTGGAAGCTTTAAAAGTTTCTACGTCAATTGTCATTGAGTTATTTATGAAATATACCAAGAATCATAAAAAAATTAATCCAGAAATAATAGAGACAATAGCTGATGAAATAACCAAAGATCCAACAAATTTTAGTTATATTACTAATGTGCTAGCCTCTTATCTGACTGCACCATTACTAATAAAACAAACCTTATTAGAAGAAACAAAACCTCAAACACGAATTAAAACTATAATAGATACATTGACATCTAGTATGGCTCAAATGGAAGCAGAACAAGCTTTACAACTACGAGTAAAAAAACAAATTGAAAAAACTCAGCGTGATTATTACTTGCACGAACAAATGAAAGCTATACAAAAAGAACTCGAGCAGGATAAATCTGACTTTTCTGATATAGAAAAAAAGATTAAGACCTTAAAACTTTCAAAAGAAGCAAAAGAAAAAGCCGAATCAGAACTGAAAAAGCTAAAGCTTATGAATCAAATGTCAGGTGAATCCTCAGTTGTTCGTAACTATCTTGATACAATATTAGCTATGCCATGGGGAAAATTTGATAATAGTAAAACTGATATAAATAAAACTAGAGAAATTTTGGATCGGGATCATTTTGGTCTTGAGAAAGTCAAGGATCGCATCATTGAATATTTAGCAGTATTACAACGCTCTAAAAAAATTAAAGGACCTATACTATGCTTAATTGGTCCTCCAGGAGTGGGGAAAACATCACTGGTCAAGTCAATTGCTGAAGCAATGGGTAGGAAATATACTAAATTTGCTCTTGGCGGCATTAGAGATGAATCGGAAATTAGAGGTCATAGAAAAACATATCTTGGTTCTATGCCAGGAAAAATCATAAACTTAATTAAAAAAGTTAAAACTAATAACCCTGTTATGTTATTAGATGAAATTGATAAAATGGGTTCTGATTTCCGAGGCGATCCAGCATCTGCTTTACTTGAAGTTTTGGATCCTGAACAAAACAGCCATTTCGTTGATCATTATTTAGAAGTAGAATATGATTTATCAGAAGTAATGTTTATTGCAACAGCCAATTCTTATAATTTGCCAAGAGCTTTACTAGATCGTATGGAGATCATTAATGTTTCTGGTTATGTTGAAGAAGAAAAATCACAAATTGCTAAAAACTATTTAATACCAAAGCAATTGAAACTACATCAAATGAAGAAAAATGAGCTAATTATTGATGATGGAGCAATCTTAGAGTTAATCAGATATTATACCAAAGAATCAGGGGTAAGATCGCTTGAAAGAGAAATTAGCTCTGTTACAAGAAAAGTATTGCAAAGGATTCTGAGTAACAAAGAAGTAAAAAGCATATCAATATCATCTGAAAATCTTGAAGAATATTTAGGTGCTAGAAAACATAATTTTGGTTTAGCTGAGAAAGAAGACCAAATAGGCAGTACTACGGGGCTTGCTTATACAGAAGTTGGCGGAGAACTATTAACCATTGAAGCATTGTCATTCCCTGGAAAGGGAGATATTAAAACTACAGGTAAGCTTGGGGATGTAATGAAAGAATCCGCTCAAGCAGCTTATAGTTGTTTCCGCTCTAGAGCTAATAATTTTGGACTGAAGTACGAAGATTACAAAGACCTTGATATCCATTTACATGTACCGGCTGGTGCAATTCCAAAAGATGGACCATCTGCTGGATGTGCAATATTTACCACTATTGTTTCACTTATGACCAAAATACCAGTCAAAAGAACTGTGGCAATGACTGGAGAAATTACCCTAAGGGGTACAGTGTTACCAATTGGAGGACTAAAAGAAAAATTATTGGCTGCTAGCCGAGGTGGTATACAAACAGTATTAATACCTGAAGAGAATATCAAGGACTTAAAAGATATTCCACCGAATATAAAGAATAGCTTGGAAATTTTATCAGTGTCAAATATAGATCAAGTACTAAAATTAGCTTTAGTGAATAATAATTTTACAGTTGCTAACTAAAAAATATTAACATTACGATAGAAACTTGAATATACTTAAAATTATTTAGCTATGTTGTAGGTTTGAATATGACTATTAAAAACACTGAAAATTCCTATGGTTTAGTTACAAAACTTCTACATTGGATAGTTGGAGTTATGATAGTGTCAATGATTATAGTTGGTTTTTCTATGCAAAACATAGAATATCCTGTTATAAAACAGCAAATTTACGCCTCTCACAAGGCTATAGGCGTGATGGTATTATTACTAGTATCCATAAGATTGCTATGGCGTTTAATTAATATCAGAGTAATCTTACCAAGTGATTTACCAAGATGGCAAAAAAATGTTGCTACCTTAAATATCAATATACTCTATCTTTTAATGTTTATAATGCCAATCAGTGGTGTATTAATGACCATTCTATCAGGTCGTAACATTGACATATATGGACTGTTTACTATCACTTCATTCATTCAGAATGCATCATTTGCCAAAATATTTTACAAAATGCATGAATTTTCAGCATTTATTCTCTGTGTTTTAATTGCTCTGCATACTTTAGCTGCCTTTTATCACCATTTTGTAAGAAAAGATGATGTATTGAAGAGAATGTGGTTCAATAACAGAAATAATTGAAAATGTAAAGAATTAGGCAACTTTTGGAATTGCTGCATATAACTATGTATAGTCCTCTATAATATAAAAGCATTGTGGATAAGTTTGTGAATAAAAAATGAATGATCATTTTGTAAAATCCATGTTCAACTTAATTTTACATCTTATTAACAAGCAAATATATTGCTATAATTGCTTAAAGTATAGATTAAATCTTATTAATATCTTAATTGTAAATAGAAAAAATATTAATGCCATTGACTAATTTTTACTTAGTGCATAACTTTTATCGTGTATAATCAAATTAATTAATCAATGATAAAATTCAGACTATAATAGAAAACCATCCATATCATAAATAGGCTATGCTCGATGAGAAGTAATATTTGTATAATCCTCCTACCAGTTGTTTTTATGTTATTATCAGCATTTTCGAATCTAGACTTTAACAAAAATAATAAGGAATTTATTAGTTTATTGAAAGATACAAAAATTACTGTTGTTGCTCCTGCCTCAGGGGTAAGCAGTGAATTATTATCTAATTTAAAAAATATTACTTCATTGAAACTAGATATTCCAAATAGTTGCTTTGGAGGAAAAAGCTTATTCCATTCTACCGACGATAAAACAAGGTTATCGTGTTTAGAAAACGCGTTACTGGATCAATCAAATGACGTAATATGGACACTTCGTGGGGGATATGGTTCAGCAAAATTGATTCCTGACTTACAACGCATGAAAAAACCTATAAAGGAAAAGTTTTTTATAGGGTTTAGTGATATGACTGCTTTACATATTTTCTTTTCTCAAGAATGGGGATGGAAGACAATTCATGGTAACGGAATCATTGAAATATTTAATCCAACAAGAGATCATCAGAATTTTATAAAAATAGCAAAAATAATTTCTGGTAAAGAAACTCTAGCTAAAATTAAAGGGTTATCAGCAATCAACCATGCTGCAAAATCTAGCAAAATTGTTACAGGTAATCTTACTGGTGGTAATCTAACCATTGTACAAACATCTATAGGTACATCATGGCAAATAAAAACAGCAGATAAGATTCTTTTTTTGGAAGATGTTGACATAAAACCATATCAGCTAGATCGCATTTTATATCATTTAAAACAAGCAAGGCTGCTAGATCATGTAAATGCTATAATATTTGGGACTTGTGGAGGTGATGGTAAGAGTATCATTACTGTTCTTACTGATTTTGCAGCAACCTTAAAAATTCCAGTATTTAAGACTAATAGGTTTGGTCACGAGCAAATTAATGATCCAATTATTTACAATATTAGTACAAAAATTATTCCTTCTAATGATAACCAGTTCGAATTAATAATGAAATGCTATTAAGAATAATTCTAAGTTAACCCAAGAAGGTTTTAGCCTATAGTCAATTGAAGAGAATTGAGTAGCAGGAGCGATGGAGCGACACCTATATGTAATAGGCGAAGGATCGAAGACGACGTTACCAAATTTTCCTCAATTCACTATAGCTAACATCAAAGTTTTTGCAGCCTGTATGCCAGAATTTTTGCAATCTTTTGAATTAGAAATGTCGCTATGAAAAACTATTTTACTCCCGTCAAAATCAGAAAGCATAAACTCTGTATGAATATCATTACCTATATATGTTGAATAAGCAGCTATAGGAGTTTTACAATTTGCATCTAAATATTCCAAAAATGCCCTTCCAGCTTGCATTAGCTCCCATGTTTCAAGATGGTTAATTTTATTACATATTTCTTGCATTTTATTATCATTTTTTCTTATCTCTACCGCTATAACTCCCTGACCTACAGATGGTAACATCTCTTTTGTCTCTATTAAGTGGCAATATTGTGTATTAAATAGTCCTAATCTTTTTAAACCACTATAAGCTAAAATGGTTGCATCAACATCACCTTGCATTAATTTTTTTATTCTTGAATCAACATTTCCTCTAAAAGTAACAATTTTTAAATCAGGTCTTTTTCTTTGTATTAGGATTTTTCTACGAACTGAAGATGTACCTACCTTACTAGCAAAAGGCAGTTCTTCTATTGATTTATAATCTAAGCAGACAAATACATCTCGTGCATCTTCTCTCTCAAGTACAGCACATATCATCAATTCTGACGGTAGTTTGCAAGGTACGTCTTTTAAGGAATGTACAGCTAAGTCAATTTCGCCATTTATAAGAGCATTTTCTATTTCTTTTAAAAATAAAGCTTTGCCACCTATATCATACAGATTTTTATCCTTAATCAAATCACCAGAGGTAATTATTGGAACTATTTCATAAATTATGTTTGGATAATGAATTTTAATTTGGTCTACTACTAAATTTGTCTGTATTAAAGCCAAAGGACTTCTTCTTGTACCTATTTTTATTACTTTCTTCATAGAACCTAGCTATTTTCTCAAATGCAGATCTTTTTATTACTGTTAATCTACAAAACTCATTATCTCCAAAATCTTGTAATTACATATATTCTATTGATAAAGATTATTTTTATCATCATGATCATTTATTTTAGGTTACATAAGAGGGCTAATATAGAAATTACTTCTATGTCCTATTTTTGCTATTCATAACATTGTTTAGTTATGCCTGTAATCTGTAAGTACTTCATCAATAACACGCCATGATTGTGTGAATTCTGCAGTATTTGTACCCGGGAGGTCTGCTGCGATAATTAAGACCTTCCATAATGTCCATGCACGACCGCGAGTCCAAGTGCCGGCGTCTAATGGAAGCATTGTCCGAAAGATTTCCCGACTTCTTCCTTGAAATAACGTCCAAGTAATCGCCAAATCACAGGCTGGGTCGCCGATCCCTAGCCCTCCAAAATCAATGACAGCACTCAACTTTCCTCCTTGTACTAGCAGGTTGCCGGTGCTGATGTCACCATGAATCCATATTGGCGAAGCTTGCCAAGTAGTAGTCAGAGCTTCTTCCCAAATTTTAGTAGCAGTGTTGATATCGATCTTGTTACTTAATGCAGAGATTGCTTGTCGTGTCTCAGTGTCGTAGATCGTTAGAGGTCCACCACGATAGAAGTTATGTAAGCCTGGTAGAGGCCCGTCCGTGGGATCAATGCTTTGCAGAGCGATAAGAAATTGTGCGAGATTGGTTGCGAAGTCACCTAGGTCGGCTATGTGTGCAGATGTAGCAGTTTC
The DNA here is from genome assembly GCF_964030715.1 of Candidatus Tisiphia endosymbiont of Metellina segmentata. Classification (NCBI taxonomy): domain Bacteria; kingdom Pseudomonadati; phylum Pseudomonadota; class Alphaproteobacteria; order Rickettsiales; family Rickettsiaceae; genus Candidatus Tisiphia; species Candidatus Tisiphia endosymbiont of Metellina segmentata. Next base: position 682,683 of record NZ_OZ034919.1, on the reverse strand, counting down.
GCCCTCAATCCAGCGGTAAATGGACCATCGCCATGGGTAGCCCTCACCAGCTTCTCCCATTGCTACAGGCAGTGGAATTGGAAGTGGCAGCAAAGATGCCAATCTAGGCAACCACTTTTGCTCTTTTTCTACCTGTATTGCATACCTCTCGCTACTAGGCATGCGTACAAGCATGTGCTTACCCAAGCGAAATGTTCTGTTGTCCCAACCACTGAGTTCGACCGGCTGAACAGGCAAATCTCTAAATTGTGGAAACTGGGTGGCTACTAAGCAACTCACAAGTTGACTGTCTATCATTAAATTGCACTGCTTATTCATTACTTCCGTGACAATATTTATATTTCTTGCTAGAACCACAGGGACATAACTCATTTCTAGCCACTTTTCCCCAACTTGATGGGTCTGATTGTACTCTATCCTGTGGATTGACTTGAGTTTTGATGGTTTTAAGTTGAGTTTCAATACTAACACCAGCATTATATTTATGAAAAGCTGGGTCCTCCCTAGTTTCTCGCATTGTCTTTTGAAGTTTTTTATTTTCCAAAGACATTGACTCTTTTTTAATATGGCTAGTATCCATATGGAGATGACAAACTCTTTGGATAAATAATTCCTTCAAATTATCGAGCATTTGTTCAAATAAATTGAAAGCTTCTCTTTTATACTCGTTAAGAGGATCTTTTTGGGCATAAGCCCTTAGTGATATACCTTGTCGTAAATGATCTAAATTATGTAAGTGATCTTTCCATACTTGATCTAAAGTTGTCAGTAAAATATACTTAATTGCGTCATTCATCAAGTTAACGCTATATGCTTCCTCTTTTGCTTGGTACAAGTCATTTACCATTTGTACAACGTTAGATATCACCTGTACTTCGGTAACATCAGCTTTTGTTATAGATTCATGCTGTAGTTTTATAGCAAAAATACGCTGCAACTCTCCTGTTAGAGCATTTATATCCCAGTCTTCTCTATAAGAACTAGGTGGAATAAAAGTTAATACTACTTTTTCTACTAGTTCTTTTGTCATGTTAGTTAAAAAATCATGTGCATCTTTTGACTTAATGATGTCACTGCGCTGTTCATAAACTATCTTACGTTGATCATTCATAACATCATCAAAACGTAATAAATTTTTACGTATTTCGTAATTATGTCCTTCAACTTTCTGTTGAGCTTTTTCAAGTGAACGACTAATCATAGGGTGATGGATTGCTTCACCATCTTTTAAACCTAACGTTCTTAAAACTCCGGAGATACGGTCTGAGGCAAAAATACGCATCAGATCATCTTCTAAAGACAAGAAAAATTTTGTATTGCCTGGATCACCTTGTCTACCAGCTCTTCCTCGTAACTGGTTATCTATCCTACGACTCTCATGCCTTTCAGTACCTATAACAAATAATCCTCCAGCCTCTATTACACGCTGCTTCTCTTCAGCTATCTGCTCTTTTATTTTTACTATTTCTAATTCATATTGCTCTTTTGCTAGGTTCTTTAGAGATAGTTGTTCTATTAGCATTTCTGGGTTACCGCCAAGCATAATATCTGTACCACGACCTGCCATATTTGTGGCAATAGTCACAGCCTTAAATCGTCCAGCTTGAGCTATAATAAATGCTTCCTGCTGATGAAATTTTGCGTTTAAAACATTATGAGTTATTTTATTTTTGGTAAGTAAGTTAGAAATTTCTTCAGACTTCTCTATACTAACCGTTCCAACCAAAACAGGTTGACCACGATCATGACATTCTTTTATTAATTTTAGGATAGCTTCATATTTATCTTGTTTACTGCCATAAATCTCGTCATCATAATCAACTCTAGTAATTGGATTATGGGTAGGAACAGCAAGAACATCAAGATTGTATATGTCTTTTAGCTCTGCAGCTTCGGTCATTGCTGTACCAGTCATACCTGATAATTTGGGATAATTCCTAAAATAGTTTTGGAAAGTAATAGAAGCTAAGGTTTGATTCTCATTTTGAATTTGTACATGCTCTTTTGCCTCTAGTGACTGGTGTAACCCTTCAGAATACCGTCTACCTTCCATAACGCGTCCAGTAAATTCATCAATAATCATAACTTTTCCATCGCGTACTAAATAATCAACATCACGATTGAAGAGGATATGAGCCCTTAATGATTGATTGATATAATGAACTAAACTTAAATTTTCAAAATCGTAAAGGCTTGAATCTTTTTCAATAAGACTATTAGCTACAAGCATTGATTCTACATGAGTTATACCATTCTCAGTAAGATTAACTGTCCGTAATTTCTCATCTTTTTCGTAATCTTCATCTTTAAACTGACGAACTAATTTATCAATTGTGCTGTATAAATCCGAGCGATCGTCTACTGGACCTGATATAATTAGCGGAGTTCTTGCTTCATCAATTAAAATTGAGTCAACTTCATCAATAATAGCGAATTTAAAAGGGCGAAGTACCTTAGAATCTTCACTATATTTCATGTTATCTCTGAGGAAGTCAAATCCAAGCTCGTTATTAGTTGCATAAGTAATATCTGCTCTATAAGCGTTACGTCTATCATCATCACTGATATTAGAAACTATACAACCAACAGATAACCCTAGGAAATTATGAATTCTTCCCATCCACTCAGAATCACGTTTTACTAAATAATCATTTACCGTAACAACATGCACCCCTTCACCAGTAAGAGCATTCAAATATGCAGGTAATGTGGCAACTAAAGTTTTTCCTTCTCCTGTACGCATTTCAGTAATCATACCACGGTGCAATATCAATCCACCAATTAGCTGAACATCAAAATGTCTCATCCCATAGACTCTTTTTGAAGCTTCCCGTACAACAGCAAAAGCTTCATAAGTTAAGTCATCTAATGACTCACCATCTTTTAATCTTTGCCTAAATTGCTCTGTTTTATTTCTCAAATCATCATCAGAAAGTTTTTGTATTGAAGGCTCGAGCAAATTAATTTTTTCAATTTCTAAAGATAGTTTTTTTATACTTCTATCATTTGCTGTGCCGAATAATTTTTTAAGTAAAGAAAGCATTTATATCCTAGATTCAAATAGTAAATATCCTGTAAAATATGATATTTTATGATATTTATCAAACAAATTGTAAATAGCTGTTGACGTAGAAGGGTTATCCTTATAAAATCCAGCTATCATAAACAATATATAATAATGGATAACAAATGAAAAGAACAACTATAATTTTTTTAGCTGCTAGTTTACTTGCGAGTAGTGCTTTTGCTGATGAAGATAAAATTGTTGCTACCTACAAAGGTGGTGAAGTGAAAGAATCACAGGTTATGCAACAATTCCAATCTTCTTTAGATACCCAACCAAGTGCTAAAGGAAAAAAGTTTACTGATTTTGACGCGAATATACAGAAAATGTTAGTACAGGGCTATATCGATGCAAAATTGCTTGAGCAAGAAGCCAAGAATTCTAATATTGAATCTTCAAAAGAATTCCAATCTAAGTTGAATGTCGTAAAAAACCAATTGGTTCAGCAAGAATTGATGGAGCGTTATGTAAAATCTCATGTTGATGAGAAAATGATTAATACTGAATATGATAAATTAGTTGCTAGCCTAAAAGGAAAAGAGGAAGTAAAAGTAAGTCATATTTTGGTTGCAACTGAAAAAGACGCAATAAATGTACAAAATAGACTTAAAAAAGGGGAGAAATTTGCTAAGCTTGCTAAGGATTTCTCAAAAGATGAAGGGTCTAAAGCCAATGGTGGAGAAATAGGCTATATTACTTCTGGACAGCTAGTGCCTGAATTTGAAGATAAAGCATTATCAATGAAAGTAAATGAAATCTCTTCTCCAGTTAAAACCCAATTTGGTTGGCATATAATTACTGTACTTGATAAAAGACCTGCACAAATACCTTCTAAGGAGGAAGCTACTGCTAGTATAACCAATCAACTTAGTAGAGATGCTATATTAAAGTATGTTGCTGATCTTGAAAGTAAAGCTGATATCAAAATAATGTTACCGAAGTCACAAATAACAAATGAGACTAAAAAATAATCTAGTATGACCTAATAACCTGAATTTGATGTAACTTGTTACGTTGAATTCAGGCTACTACAGTTGTAGTTACTACACAGAGCTGTCATTCCCGCGAAGGCGGGAATCTAAAAAAATAAACCAAGATGGTTTGTTAGACTTTTTTAGACCCCGCACTGAAGCAGGGGTGACAGCACTTCTCTTATTATAGCAAAAATCTTCTTTGGTTAACTATAAAGATAGCTCCGGACACTAATGAACCCACGCAGGGAATCAATATCTGCCTTGGTAATATTATTTTATCTTCAACGTGTTCTTGACCCCTCGAATGCTTTGCTAATCGCTTTACCTAGAGCTTCTGCTGATTTGGTAAAGTTATTATAAGCTTTTCCACGCTCTTCTGGAGATTTACCAATAGATCCTATTAAAGCGACAGTAGATTTTAAAAAATCACCGAATTGAGTGATAACTTTTGGAGTTTTCATATCTTTCATAAAATTATCTTTGAGATTATGTAAGTCATCAACTATTTCAGCAAGATTTTGTGGACTTGGCTTAACCCCTATTTTTCCTTCTATCTTCCGCAAAGTTTTTGCAGTTTCTGGGCTTACTTGAGCAACTTTAGAGTTAACTTTTTTTAATCCATCTCGGAGTTTGTCTATTATCTCATCATCAGTTGGTACAGCATCAACAAATTGCTCTACCTTTTGTTCTACCTTATCTGCTAATTTTGCTGCTCCTTTTTTTAATTGTTCTACAAAACTTTTTGGCATTTTATCCTCCATTTATTGGTTATTATTAAAAATTTTCATGATGTTCTGTTATAATAATATAATTAAACTGCTTGAATAGTTATCTTTTTTAAACGTATATACTGCTCGTAAATGAAGAGTTGGTAGACGATAGTATAACTTCAAGAAGAGCTAGGAGTGTCAAAGTCGAGCAGCGGAGATCTTTAGACACGACGACGCCAATTCTTGAAGTTCACCGAGTATATCTAATAAATTAAAATTGCTTAACTAATACTAAATAATTGCTGTAAATTTTTCCATTCTAAGTAAGTTGTAGGATCGCTAGGACACATGCCAAAACCACATTCAAAATAAGTTGCAAACACATTAACAAGAGTGATAATTATCAAACTAATCTCAATTAATGTAGGTACAAAACTAGGATAAAATTGTAGTATACTAAATTTACTTAGAATAAGGCTAATTATAGGAATTATAGACATTAATAGGATTAAAGAAAAAGAAATTATTGCTGACCATGTATAAAAATGTAACCCAAGGAAAGTATTACCATATCCTAAATCATGGGGTAAAATATGCAGCAAAACCTGCCTAAGCCCTACCATCAACGTATAAATACTAGAGGTGAATATAATCATATCATATTTCCAAGAAGGATTATATATTATGCTAAGTAGTGCTCCAAGTCCGATAGCAATAAAACCGAATCTTTGTAATAAACATAAAGGGCAGGGTGGTTCATAATAAAAAAATTGGAAAATAAAGGCTACGACATTTGTTACTATACATAAAATAGCAATAGCAATATATATAATTGTAGGTTGGCTTGAAACTGGGTTCATAACAGATTAAAAAGAGATATTTAAGTGGTCAGTAGCATGTAAGTAAAAATAGATACTAGCTATTAAAAAATTAATATAAAATAATGGTATGATAAGATTATAGCTCTTTTGACTATCTCTGTGCCTATTAATTGTAAAAACATAAAACATTAAAATAAATATCAAGATCATAATTACCATTACTGTTGCCTGTTAAAGCTTAGTTTGCCTCTAGGCAAAGAAAATGTCAAGATATAATTGCGTATATGCTTAGTGCTAATATTATTTATGATATAATTAAAGTGATGGACTATCCTTTTTAAGGAAGTTGCCTTAAAAATAAAACAAAATAAAAACAAATTAGTTGCTTTAAAGAAGAATATTATCTAGCATCAAATATAGCTAGAATTTAAGAATAGGGTGGTAAAAATGAGTAAAGAGAAAAATCCTAGAGAGTATTTTGATTATTATACAGACTTGATGATTGAAATAGATGAAGCTGGAAAAAAAGTAGACAGTAATGTAAAAGATAGCCCCGTTGAAAATCAGGTCATTAATTCTCTATTTGACTATCTACTTGAAATTCCAAATAGAGTTTCGGGAAATCATTCGATTCCACAAAAAAACAAGGTTGCTGTAATAAATGATGTATTAGACGGCTTGGCTGAAACAATCAAGACTACTGCTGATGAAGGTAAAAAGATAGGGGAAAAGGCTAGAGATGACTTAACTGAACAAGATAAATTAACACTTAAGAAAGCTATAGTGTTTCAGGAACTAGCTGACAAATTGGCACAGTCCATGCAGCAAGAGAAAATGCCTGATGGTTGGCAAGGATATAAAGATAAGTTGCAGGCAATCATTGCTTTTACTAAAGGAGAAGAACCTGCTCAAGAAGAACTTGCTCAGGACGTTTTTGTGTTACAAGATCCTGCTGAGGAAAATCCTAGAGAATTAGCAGACCATTCTCTTGACGCTATCCGTACCCCTTCTTTTTCTGCTGCTGATCGAGATGTTGACCCTATAACCCAAGCAATTAGAAACCAAATCTTAACCAAGCAGAGGGAGCTAATAGTTGAAGCTCTAGTAAAGAATAATATAGTAGAACTAGAAGAAATTGAAGATATAACTAAATTTCGTGTGTACTGTGAAAATGAAGAAAACAAAGAGAAAATCAGTGAAGTTCTTAAAGGATCTGAGTTAAAAAGAGCTTTAGAACAAGTAGAAATTGCCGGCTACAAAAATGTTCATACCCAGTTTACAGATAGATTTAGTCCTATGGAATGGAAGGATGGAGTTGGAGAAAGTGGCAATGGTATTACTACTAAAACGCAGATAGTACGAGATGCAAGTGGTAACGAGATTGCTACATTAACAGAAGCAACACATCAAATAAATCCTCCTAAAACAGTGCAAAAAAGTGATGGTACTACAGTAGAAATTAAAAATTATAGGACGATAGATTTTCCGATAGAACTTAAGGATGGTGGTCCAATGCATTTATCGCTAGCGGTAAAGGATCAGCATGGCAGGAATATTGCTGCAAGTAAGGCTGTATATTTTACGGCTCACTATGATGATGATGGTAAGCTAATCGAGGTCAGCTCGCCACGTCCAGTTAAGTTTAATGGAATTGGTTCTGATGCAGTTGGGTATATAGAACATGGGGGACAAATCTATACCTTGCCAGTAACGCAAGAAAAATATAAAGCAATGATGCAAGAAGTAGCCAAAAACAAGGGACATGGCGTGGATATTTCACAATCTATCGATACACTATCTGTGGACAGTATTATAACTTCCCCTCAGAAGACTGAGGAGTTGGATAGAACAAAAGAAGCTGTGGTTTCCTCTCCTCATGAACTCAAAAGTGAAGAAGTGAAATTAGAGGTTAAAACTCCTGAAGTTGATCTCATGCAATTCCCAACAAACGATGGTATGGTACATACAGCTAGCAAACCAGCTATGCCAAAGCATTTAGAGGACACTTTGGAAAAGACGGTGAGTAGTCTTAGGCACTCTCTATTATTTCCAGTGCGGAAAATCAGTAAGGATATTACGAAACTAGCAGAATCTTTATATGCAAATTTACGTGGAAAAGATCTTGCAGGAAAAAAAGAACATATCAATGGAGAATTAGACAAATTATCAACTCCTCAAGAAAAGATAGAACTATTACAGGAATTGGTACGGGTTGAATCGGATAAAAGGATGGAAAAAGTTCAACAAATTGCTCTTGGAGGAGAAGAAGAAGCGAATGTAGGGCCGGTTAGAGTAATGACAGCACAGAGGAAAGAAAGTATAAATGGATCTCCTAAAATGGGATACCAACAGAAAGGAGAACATGTTAATGTTAAAGATGATGTAAATTTACAAAAATTCCTAAATGATAGAATTGTTGAAATTAAGCAAGAATCCAAAAAGCCAGTTACTACTTTTAAAACTCGGAAGGTAGGAGGTCATGGTGTTCCCTAATTTACTTTAATTTCAGTTTTATGTAAGCAGCAAACAAAATGCTATGCATTATGTAAAAATATAAACAAACTATTAGAACAGTTTGTTAGAAGATATCGGTTTGATAGTCTAGGGTAAAGTTTGTTCAATTTATTTGATTTAACTATGCCCCAAATGACAAAATCTGCAAAATGACAATATGTAGCCAGTAACTCAATGATAGGTAAGCCACTAGTTTGACTAGTGAGACCATCAAGGCTTGGCCTTTAGATTTAGTATAAAATAAAAAGTTATCATATATAACTTCTTTGGCTTGACGGTCAAAGGAGAAAATATATGACAACATACGAAAGTTTAAATCATTCTAAATGGGATTGCAAATATCATATTGTGTTTATTCCAAAGTGTCGTAAAAAAGAATTGTACGGGAAGGTTAGAAAATATCTTGGGAACGTATTCCATGAGTTAGCTTTTCAACGTGGGAGAAAGATCATAGAGGGGCATATGGTACAAGATCATGTGCATATGCTCATCAAGATTCCTCCTAAATATTCTGTAGCTGAAGTAATAGGCTATATCAAGGGGAAAAGTGCTATAGCCGTTGCTAGGCAGTTTGGTGGACGAAAACGTAATTTTAATGGAGAAAAGTTGTGGGCTAGAGGTTATGCGGTCTCAACTGTAGGATTTGAAGAGAATCAGATCAAACACTACACTAAGAATCAAGAGCAACTTGATAGTTTAGGCTCTGACGAATCAGGAGAATTTTAATTAACAATGGCAGCCCTTTGGGCTGCTCATAACCGTCAAGCCCCTCGCTTTGCGAGGGCGTTCTGACTAAAATAGACTTCTTTCGAAACTCGCTTATACTGAAAGATTTGAAGGAGACACTTCACCTTGAACCGCAGCGTACTTGAATGTACATGAGGATTCGAGTACCGGCTTGACGTACAATCACCAGTAGAAGTAAAGTTTCGAAAGAAGTCTAATGTAAATTTTCATCCCACACATCGCATAATAATACTACTTTGAAGCATAATTTTTGCTCATATTTATCTCGAAGGTGAGACGCGAATGGGGATTAATAGCCTTTCAGGTTATTTTTTTAGATCAACAAAAAAATCAACTTAATCTTTTTATAATTTCCTCTCTGCGAAGTAATGGTAATATTACTGACATTTCCGGTCCGGATGCCATTCCCGTTATAGCAAGTCTTAAAGGCAGAAATACCTCCTTGCCTTTTTTACCAGTAACGATCATAATCCTTTTAGTCCAAATGCTCCAGCTATCGAGGGTTATTGGTTCGTCTGGTAACAATATAGCTGCCTGTTTTAAAAAATCTTTATCTAATCCTTCAACTTTGGATGGTGAGTAACAAATATTCCACCAATCTTTTATTTCATATAATTTTTGCAAGTTAGCTCTCACTGCCAACCAAAACTGTTCAGTTACTTGCTCAGCCTTAATCTCTCTTAAGCGATCTTTTACTTCATCAAAACTAAGGCTAATTAGTAATTTATGATTCAGACGTTCTAATTCTTCCGGCAAATAAGTTGTTGGACTTTTAGAAAAATTATTAATGTCAAACTCTTTTATTAGCTGATCTAAATTCTTAAACGATACAATACTTGATGACGAACCAATTAAACTAAAAAAACTGTTAATTGCCATTGGTTCTAATCCAATTTCATCCCTTAGAGCAGCGATTTCAAATCCTCCTATTCTTTTAGATATTTTTTCATCTCGGCTAATAACTAGACTCAAATGAGCAAAATTTGGTATCTCTACCCCTAAAGTTTCAAACATTTGCATCTGAATTGCGGTATTAGTTACATGATCCTCGCCTCGAATAATATGGGTAATCGAATAATCAATATCATCAATAACTGAACAAAGCATATAAGTCATACTATTATCTTCTCTGATAACTATCGGATCACCAATATTCTTACCTTCATATTTAACTTCACCCTTAATCATATCTTGCCAAATAATGGGGGTATGCGATACCAAAAATCGATAATGTGGTTTTCTTCCTTGGCTAATGTAATCGTTTATTTGTTGTTGAGTTAAATTCAAAGCTGCACGATCATATATAGGAGGGAGTCCTCTAGATAATTGTAATTTACGCTTTAATTCAAGCTCTTCCTGAGTCTCAAAACAAGGATATAATTTATTTTTTTGTAATAATAATGTTTTTATCGCCTCATACCTATCAAGCCTATTAGATTGACAAAAAGTTTGATCCCAGTTAAGTCCTAGAAATTTCAAATCCTGTTCAATAGCATTTTTATATTGTTGCTTGCTACGTTCAAGATCGGTGTCATCAAACCTTAAAATGAATATGCCATTATGCTTTCTAGTATATAACCAATTTATAAGAGCTGTTCTACTATTACCTATATGCAGCATACCTGTTGGTGATGGTGCGAATCTTGTGATAACCCTTCCCATAATTTTATCTTAACCGCTTATTGTACTTTTTTCTTTTTTGTTGTTTTTTTTGCTGTAGCATTCTTTTTAGAAGTTTTTTTTGCAACTATTACCTGCTTGCCATTATCTTTCTCTTGTTTATTCTTTAACTTATTATTACTAGCTTCAATTATTTCTACAGCGATCTCTGTTGTTATGGTAAAAGGATCGTATCTTTTTGGTATTGAAATAAACCTATCAAGATATTTAAGATACGGGCCATATCTACCTATACCAAGTATAATCTCTTGTTGAGATTCAGGATGCAAACATAATTTAGCTGGTAACTCAAGCAACCTCATAGCTAAAGCAAGAGTGACATCATTTTGGGCAATAGAAGGTGGCAATGATGCACGCTTTGGCTTTTCACCCTTGGCAACTTGCTCACTAGTCTGTACATATAAACCATATGGGCCTTTCTTTAGAAAAACATCAAAACCATCCTTATTTACTCCTAATAGTTTGTTCTCTTCCATAGTAGTAGCAACATCATCACTATTTTTAGAGGTAATTTGTTTTTTGAAAGTACATTCTGGGTAATTACTACAAGCTAAGAATGCTCCAAACTTACCAAGCTTCAGATCTAATTGACCTGTAGAGCAGGATGGGCAAATTCTTGACTTGTTACTTTCTGACTTTTCTCCAAATAAGTGATAATCTAAGGCTTCTTCAACATAAATAATTATATCAGATATTTTCTTTCCACTAACTACTTCTACATTGTTATTAAACCCATCCCAGAATTTTTTTAGTAAAGACTTCCATTCTATTTTACCTTCTGCCACCTCATCTAAATCATTTTCAAGATCAGCTGTGAAATCATATTCCACATATTTCTTAAAAAAACCTGTTAAAAATGTTGTAACTAAACGCCCTAATTCCTCTGGAAAGAATCGTTTTTTCTCAACAACTACATATTTTCTATCTTGCAACACTGATATAATCGAAGCATAAGTAGACGGGCGACCAATACCAAGTTCCTCAAGCCTCTTTACTAAACTAGCTTCAGAATATCTTGGTGGCGGATCAGTGAAATGTTGTGCTGGATTCACTGAATCTGTAATTAATTTCTCTCCTTCTTTTAGCGGTGGTAGAAGCCTATTTTCTTCTTCTGTTTCATCATCTAGACCTTCTTGATAAATTTTATAAAAACCATCAAACGCAATAATTGAGCCATTTGCTCTGCATGTAAATTCTTTATCTTCTGTATCAAGCTGAGCTACTACCAAATCAATAATAACATTTTCCATTTGGCAAGCTACCGTCCTCTTCCAAATTAGGTCATAAAGCTTGTAAAAATCTTTATCTAGTTTATCCTTTAACTTTTCTGGTAGCAGGGTAATATCAGTTGGTCTAATCGCTTCGTGAGCTTCTTGGGCATTTTTAGCTTTAGATTTATAAACTCGCTGGCTAGCTGGCAGATATTTATCCCCAAAATTCTTATCTATCAACTGACGTATTTGCTCAACAGCTTCACTAGCAAGAGTTGTCCCGTCGGTTCTCATATAAGTGATCAAACCTATAGTTTCATTACCTATATCCATACCTTCGTAAAGTTTTTGGGCAATTTGCATAGTCTTCTTAGCAGTAAACCCTAATTTTCTTGCAGCTTCTTGCTGCAGCGAAGAGGTAATAAAAGGTGGTTGCGGTTGACGTTTTTGCTGTTTTTTTTCTATAGAGGCAACATGAAAATTCTTTAGTTTTATTTTCTCGACTAGATCATTGGCAGCTAGTGCATTAGTAATTGAGAATTTCTCTAATTTTTTACCATTAACATGAGTTAATCTTGCTAAAAACGGTTCATTATTACTATTAAGAATATTAAGACTAATATCCCAATATTCTTGCGATTTAAAACGTTCAATTTCGTCTTCTCGTTCGCAAATAAGTCTCAGTGCTACAGACTGGACTCTTCCGGCTGATCTACATCCTGGCAATTTACGCCATAATATCGGCGATAAAGTAAATCCTACCAAATAGTCTAAAGCCCTCCTTGCTTGCTGAGCATTAACCAAATCAATATCAATCTTTCTTGGGTTTTCAATTGCATGTAAAATAGCTTTTTTTGTAACTTCATCAAATGCTACTCTTTTAAAGAAATCACTAGATTTAACCAAGTTTCTTTCTTTTATTATTTCTGCAACATGCCAAGCAATTGATTCTCCTTCTCGGTCTCGATCTGTTGCTAGATAAACCATTTCAGCCTTGGCAGCATCTTTAGTTATTGCTTCAACATATTTTTCTGCTTTATCTGATATAATATATTTCATAGCAAAATCTTCATCTGGCAGAACTGAACCATTTTTAGATGGTAAATCTCTAATATGCCCAAACGAAGCAATAACTTTAAAACCATTATCTAGATATTTATTTATCGTTTTCGCCTTTGCTGGCGATTCTACTATTACTAATTTCATATTTATTTATAAATTAAAGATATCTTGTTGCCAGGATATCTAGTTATTTTTCCAGCCAGTTCTAGCTCCAGTATTATCATATATATAACCTGCAAAGGTAGCTGCGTTTGATGCAAACAATCAAAATCTATAGGAGTTGAAGATAAAAGCTCCTTAACTTTCATACGCATATCGTTGGTAATTGGGTTAGCATATTTTATATCTAACGCTTTAAACTGGTTATTCTCAGCTGAATCATTTGCCACATCCTTAGATTTGCTGACAACCTTAGAAAAATGTGGTAGATTAGTTACTATATCTTGGGTAGATTCCACCATATATGCTCCTTCCTTGATAAGTTTATTAGTACCCTGACATCTAGGATCTAACGGAAATCCCGGCACTGCGAATACTTCTCTATTCTGTTCTAAAGCAAACCTTGCTGTTATTAATGATCCAGATTTTAGGCTTGCCTCAATTACTACCGTTCCAAGAGATATACCAGAAATCAATCGATTACGTTGTGGGAAATGTTGTCCAAGAGGTTTTGAACCTATTGGTAATTCAGCAATTATTAACCCCTCTTGCTGAATTTGCTCGAATAATTTAACATTTTCTAGGGGATAGACATGATCAATTCCTCCAGCGATAACTCCTATTGTTTTAGAGATATTAACTTGATGCACTGCCGTATCAATACCTCTTGCAAGTCCAGAAACCATTATATAATCTGCGTCTGTCAATTCCTTAGCGATTCTAGCTGCAAAAGCACGACCATTTACTGAAGCATTTCTTGCTCCAACAATTGCTAAACATCTTTCGTGTGATAATAACCCGATATTGCCCTTATAACTTAGTATAGGCGGGCAATCAAAAATCTCTAACAATAACCTTGAATATTCTAAAGACTTATAGGTAATAATTTTGGCGTTATTCTTTTCCAAAAGCTCAAGTTCTTTACTTGCCTCACTTTGTGAAAATACCTTTACTGGTTTAGAGCGTCCACCTCGCAGTGAGAATTCTTGTATATTTTCAATTGCAGTACTACTACTACCAAATATCTTTATTAAACTCCAAAAAGTCCTTGGACCAACATTTTCACTCCTAATTAGTCTTAGAATATCAATTGTTTCTTTTGTATAAGATACTCGGTTAGTATCCAAAAATAGCTCCTTAAGCATCAAATCTCTTTCTTTGGCTTTAAGCTTACTTTGACATAAATTATCCCTTACGCGAATTCGAGATAAGAATTTGTCAATTCTTATTCCAAATTGGAGTCTCTTAGATGATATTTGCAGTATATAATAAAATTTTCCCCCACTAAGTAAAAAAACAATTAATTTCTAACTAGAGAAGTTTAAAAGCTGCAACTAGCGGTAGAAACCCGCGTAAACCTATGCGTGTCATATATGGTAATCTCGATGTCATCTCTAGCTACGGTATACGGTACATTGGTGTTCGTAGCTAGCAATGACATCTACTGATCCGGCAAACCTACTCTATATACTATAATTTTTCTGCATTGGAAGCTAAGTAATCTGCTACTCCTTTATGTGATGGGGTAATACCTTCATCACCTTTATGCCACCCAGCTGGACATACTTCACCATGCTTGGCATTATAGTCTAGGGCATCTATCAGTCTTATTACTTCATCAATATTTCTACCAATTGGCAAATCATTAACTGACAAATGGCGTACTATGAATTCTTCATCAATAACAAAAGTACCACGCAGTGATATTCCATCATCATGAAGTACATTATAACTATGTGAGGCATTTTTATTAAGATCTGCCACCATAGGAATTTGGATATTGCCAACACCACCTTTATTGTAAGGAGTATTCTTCCAAGCCAAATGAGAAAAATGCGAGTCAACGCTTATTGCTATTAACTTTGTATTTCTTTCAGTAAATTCTCCTAATCTATTATTAAAGGCTATAATTTCTGATGGACAAACAAAAGTAAAATCTAGGGGATAAAAAAACAATACAACTTTATGACCCTTAGCATAATTTTTAAGATTAAATTCAGATTCTATACTATTATCAGGCATAATAGCTTTAGCTGTAAAATCCGGTGCAGCTTTTCCAACGAATACTTGCATTTTAAATTCCTTCAGTTTCAAGTGATTAAAAATATTTCTTATGATAACCTTAAGTATCGATGTAGCAAATTAATACTAGGCTCAAGTAATTATCCTCATTAGGGGTGATGTCACCCTAGGCTATTAAACCGATGTCTTACATCGAACTCAAGTTATGATACACAAAATAATAATGTATTACAATACCAAATCTTAAATGAATTAGCAGAGTAATTTAAAAATTGCAATCAATAGTTGAGTGTATGCCATAATCGGAAATGGTACGAGAACTATAAGTCATGTAATAAATAATCACTCACCTTACGTATACTGCTCGTAAATGAAGAGTTGGTAGACGATAGTATAACTTCAAGAAGAGCTAGGAGTGTCAAAGTCGAGCGGCGTAGCGTACATTAGTACGTGAGCAGCTTCGATCTTTGGTCGCGGGAACGCCAATTCTTGAAGTTCACCGAGTATATAAGGTGAAATAATCAGCAATTTCTTTAAATTATTAAGCCTTTTACTTGTGATTTCCATAGTTTTTTGTACAATTTACTGTTTTTTAGTAATTCCTCATGTTGTCCATCTTCAACTATGCTACCTTCATTAAAAACCAAAATTCTATCCATATTCAACAAAGTTGATAATCTATGAGCTATAACTAATACAGTTTTATTTTGCATTAAGTAATATAGAGAATCTTGTATCAACTCCTCAGTCTCACTATCTAGACTACTTGTTGCTTCATCAAGAATTAATATTGGAGCATTCTTTAATATTGCCCGTGCTATTATTATTCTCTGCCTCTGACCACCTGACAAGTTATTACCCCTTTCACCACATAAGCTTTGGTATCCTTCTGTTAGGCTCTCAATAAATTCATGTATATGAGCTAGTTTTGCTGCCTCTATTATCTCTTCTAAGCTAGCATCTTTTTTTCCATATCTAATATTATCCATGACTGTCCTATGAAATAGGATTGGTTCTTGCGGTATTATACTAATATTTTCTCGTAAAGAATCTTGAGTTACATATCTAATATTTTGCCCATCAATTAGAATTTCTCCTTGGTCTATATCGTGCAACCGTGTAATAAGATTAATAAAAGTTGTTTTTCCTGAACCAGAAAACCCTACTAATCCGACCCTTTGTTGACTCAAAATTGTAACGGATTTATTCTCAAATAAATTATTATTATGGTAATATTTAAAACTAACATTTTTAAATATTATCTCACCTTTTGTAACCTTTAGAAGATGGGCATTCTCAATATCTTCTATAATATGAGGTTTCATTAATGATACACTTTGATTAAAAGAACCAAACTCTTCGAACATATCTCCTACTTCCTGCGTTAGATCCCAAATTTCACTACTAACCGTTATAGATAAAGTAAGTATCAACACGCAATCTCCTATAGTTATTTGCATTTGACTACGAAGTTGAGCTAGATAATAAACCATTATAAAAATCATTATAGAACAAGCTATGCCTAGTACAATACGTAGCTTAAACATAAAGAGTTGCATAATTTGTTCATTAACTACAGCATCATCTATCCTTACTTCTAGATTCTGACGTTCAAATTTATGAGAAGTAAACATCCGTATTGTGCCAATATTTGCAATTGCATCAACAATACTGCCGGCAACTATTGATTTGCTTCGTGCATAATTTACTGAATATTTGTTTATTGTACTTGAACAGATAACACTAGTCCCTACAAAAACACAAATATGTATAAGGAATATAGTAGCAAATATTTGATGTATCCAGTACATTGTTCCAAGAGCAAAAACAATTATAGCTAGTTTGTATAGAATTTTCTCTCCAAATAAAGACAAAACCATTTCAAAAGATCTAGCCCCTTCAGTAATACGATTGGTAATATGACCAGCAAGGTTTTCTTGAAAAAATCTATGATTATGGTACTGAGTGTAATTATACATTTCGTCTAATATCTGAGCTTTGATATATGGCATGGTTTTTAGATAAATATAATCATAAATTCGCCACATAGTATTTACACATACCCACCAAAATGCATATATTATTGCCCAAAACAACATGGAGGAAGGTAGGTCTTTAACTGTTTCATTAGAAAAAGACTCAATCAAATTTATAACTTTTTGTAGCAACACACTATCAATAGCTGGTATCATTCCCCGTATTATGCATAACACCCCTAAAATAGTTAGTTTAATTCTTCTTTTCTTTAAAAAATAGAAAAATAACCTTATTGCAGACTTTGAAAAATCAAAACCTTCTAACACAGCACACACCTCATTACAAAAAAAACTAATTAGACTAAATAACCTAAATTAATCTAACAACAAACTCTTGCCACCTTATTACTAAACTGTTATAAAAACGTACAGAATATCTGAAGTTGTTTAGAATGAAAGAAAAAAACGTACCTATTTTGAATACCCCAAC
The DNA here is from genome assembly GCF_964030715.1 of Candidatus Tisiphia endosymbiont of Metellina segmentata. Lineage (NCBI taxonomy): Bacteria > Pseudomonadati > Pseudomonadota > Alphaproteobacteria > Rickettsiales > Rickettsiaceae > Candidatus Tisiphia > Candidatus Tisiphia endosymbiont of Metellina segmentata. The sequence continues at coordinate 665,253 of NZ_OZ034919.1, read as the reverse complement.
TAAGAAAACTACAAACTCATTAGATACTGATAATAATCCCTTTTTTAATGTTAGGTATATTTGTCAATCAACGACTCTAATTACTGAATCTATACAAAAAGGCTTTGATGTTGCACAGTTACCTAATGGAGATATTACAGTTACAGAAATTAAAACAGTAAATGTTCACTATCATTGGGATTCTTTTAAACAAAAATTTGTTAAAGTAAGCCAAAGTTAGCATTATACACTATAAATATATTATTTTTTTGCAAAATATACTTAGTGTATGTATAATATGTTATATAATTAAGTGAATCGATTGTGTAATTAATTTATGGTAATAATATGCTACTTAAGAACATAGTAACCTTCATTGCTGTTACTTTATATTTTAGTCTATCAATATGTTTTGCAACTACCATGCCAAGTAATAACAATCCAGCAGCATCATTAGAAGCATCAGCTCCTACTGCATTAACTGCATCTGTTACAATACTAAATGCTTGGGCAAGACCTTCTGCTACTGTTAGCAAAAATAATAATTCTGCAATATATTTTGAGATTTTTAATGACTCTGACCTCGATTACAATTTGGTAAATGTTTCTTCAGATATAGCTAACAAGGTTGAATTACATAAAAGTTTTGTTGATGAAAAAGGGGTTAGTAAAATGGTAAAACTCGATAAGCTAGTCATCCCAGCTAAAAGTAGTGCTATTTTACAACCGGGTGGTATGCATATTATGCTCTTGGATCTAAGAACTATATTAAAAGTTGGTGATAATTTTGATTTATCCTTATATTTCGATAATGGTCTTCAGAAAGTTGTTCAAGTAGAAGTAAAAACAAAGTAGTTAGTCGTTCTTATAATGAATGGATATTTGCCTTATATGCCAGCTATCGTTAACTCTAGTATCGGTAGTCTAGATGTCATCCTACGCTGGCAAAGCTTTCCTTGTTTGTTGTTCCCATTCTTTAGATCATCCGAGTATACTCTTTTGCTCCTACGAATTGTTTTTTGAAAATATCATGGATTCGCATGCTCATCATTCATTTTCAAATCCAATTCTTCAAATCATTTGAGTATATACGTGAATCTCCTACAGTTTTGCGAAACTAATTATTTAAATTAACCTGAATTCGATGTAACAAGTTACATCGAATTCAGTATTATATATAGAAACAATCAGGTGTAGAACCGCTTCAAGAGTGCATTTTTCCTTATAACAAAGCAAGTATCGATATAAGAATTATTAATTCTTATATCGAACTAAGGTTAAAGTAGAAGAATATATAAATATTTTAATGAGGCTGCTCTGCTAATTAAAGCTGCTAATTAAAGTTTTAGTACTTTTAATTTTTAACTATATCATTTATATTCGGTAATTTAAACATAGTATGTGTAATTATATATGACCATTATGTCTGATAATTGGATAAGAAAAATGTGTATAGAACACGATATGATTGCACCTTTTACTGATACGCAGGTTAGATTGAATAATTCAGAGAGAATTATTTCTTATGGTTTATCTTCATACGGTTATGATGCAAGAGTCTCGAAGGAATTTAAAATATTTACTAATATTAATTCGGCAATAGTTGATCCAAAAAATTTTGATGAATATAGTTTAGTAGACAGAGAGGTTGATGTTTGTATTATTCCGCCAAACAGTTTTGCCTTAGCAAGAACAATTGAGTATTTTAAAATTCCAAGAGATGTGCTAGTTATCTGTGTTGGTAAATCAACCTATGCAAGATGTGGTATAATTGTTAACGTAACGCCGTTAGAACCGGAATGGGAAGGGCATGTAACATTAGAGTTTTCCAATACTACCCCACTGCCAGCAAGAATTTATGCTAATGAAGGAGCATGTCAATTTTTGTTTTTAAAAGGTGAACAAACTTGTAATATATCTTATGCCGATCGTTATGGGAAATATATGAAACAAAAAGGTGTTACCCTTCCAATAACTTAAAATTTAAAATGTAAAGGACTATATTATTATGAAAGATACTAACCAAAAAGAAATGCCTCATATCGCTGTTAATGCACAATACATAAAGGATTTATCTTTTGAAAATCCAGACGCTCCGAGATCTTTAGTATCTTTGGAACGTAATCCACAAATTGACTTATTCCTAGACCTCAATATTTCTAATTTACCTGAAGAGAATTTTTATGAGGTAGAATTAAGTATAGAAGCTAAAGCAATGAGTGAAAAGCATAGACTATTTATAGTGGACTTAAAATATGCAGGGGTTTTTAATTTAATTAATATAGAGGAAGATCAACACCAAATAATACTAGCAATTCATTGTCCAGCAATGATTTTCCCATTTGCTAGAAAAATTATTGCTGATGTCACTCAGGATGGTGGTTTCCAACCATTGATGATTGACCCGATTGATTTTGGTGCTTTATATCATAAAAAAATGCAAGAAAATGATAATTAACCATTCACCTTACGTATAGCATTTAAAAATTGTAGAAAAGTACAAGACGTCTATTAGCAAGACCATATGAGTGTCGTGGCAATCCACATTCATTAGACTATCGCTGTAACACCCCCTTATAAGTCAATATAAATAATGATTTATATTGACTTTAATATCTATTATATCATACTTTTTACTTACAATTGCTTCGTCGTCGCAAAGCAGCTCTTTGCTAATAGGTGCTAGGCTGTTTTTCCTATGACTTTTAAATTGCCATGGGGGTTATGTGTAAGGTAAGTTAACTATAAAATTATAGAAACAATCAGATTTGAGACAGTTCTGCATCTGATTGTTTCGATAATTTCACTGAATTTGGGATAAGAATTGACAAATTCTTATCCCAAATTCGCGTTACTTGGATATTATTTTGATAAAATTACTTGCTCTTATAGAAATAAAGTGAGAACATAGATGTGTAATAAAGAATAATAAATTAATAATTATAAAAAAGTTAATGGGAGAAATATCATGAGGGTACTGTTAGTAGAAGATAATAGTGATATAGCTAGTTCTATTGAATTAACGTTAGCTTCAGAAGGAATTATTTGTGAGGTGGTGGAGTTTGGTACAGAAGGAATAGAAATAGCTAAAATTTATAATTATGATTTAATTATTTTAGACCTGATGCTGCCAGATATTAGTGGGTTCGAAGTCCTACTGAGATTACGTTCTGCTAAAGTAAAAACACCTATACTGATTTTATCAGGTATTACTACAGTTGATCAAAAAATTAAAGGACTTACGTGTGGGGCAGATGATTATATCACAAAACCATTTAACCGCGAAGAGTTAATTGCTCGTATTTATGCAATTGTTCGTCGTTCTAAAGGACATTCTGAGTCAGTTGTTAGGTTTGACAAGGTAAGTATTCATCTTGATACTAGAATTGTAGAAGTTGATGGAACAAGGGTTCATTTAACGAATAAGGAATATGCTATTTTAGAATTATTAGTCTTACGTAGGGGAACAGTACTGAATAAGGAGATGTTCTTAGACCATCTTTATAGTAGTGTTGATGAGCCGGAAATTAAAATTATAGACGTATTTGTATGCAAATTACGTAAGAAATTAGCTGATGCTGCTGGTGGTACAAATTATATTGATACAGTATGGGGGCGTGGCTATATGTTGAAAGAATATGATGAACAAGAATCACTATTGCATCATTTTCAAGGAGAAGTTATTGAACCTTCTCTAGAATCAGAGGTAGAAGATAACAAAGAGTCGTGATATAAAATAAAGGATTATGATTTTGATTCTATCGTCTATCAACTCTTCATTTACGAGCAGTATAACAGAAGCTTAATTTAATATAGATAGAGAATTATGATACCTAGCAAGATAGAATTAACTGGTAAAGTCTATATTAAATATGTTGATCCTATACCAGTCCCAAATGTTGGGGATGTTAAGCTTTTATTAAATGATGATGCATTGAGTCTTAACAAAGGAGATTATGATAACTTAAAGTCAAGTGGTTATATTAAAGCAAAAATTTTTGATGGACTTGTTTGGCAAAATATTAATATAAGTGAGTTATGTCTTGAAAAAGAACATAAATTTACTAAAAAACAAAAATCTATTGACTCAGCCTTACTGTGCCGAAGTATAATTGAAAAACATCGGGGAGTCACGTTGCACCGAACTTATAGAGGACATTTTACTACTCAAGAATAGACTTTGTAAACAGAGGACTAATAAATGGAAACAGATGACAAAAAACCAAGGGACTCTAGAAAATTGGCAGACCAAATTAAAGATGCATTAGTAGGCATCACTGATAATGAACTTGGATCTGATGAGGCGATGGAAATTTTCAATGAGTTAAGTAAAAACGATGCTTTCGAACAGGAAATAGAACAAATATTGGCTTGTCTTAACGAGCAAACAATGGATCTAACAAAATTACAGACACAGATCATCCTATTAATAAAAAAATATTTAGGTAAACTTGAACACAAGAAATTAGGAAAATTAGGTGTTAAAATTGATGAGAACCTTGTTAGTAAAAATGTTGCTGAAGTAAGTAGTTACTTAATGCAACAACATTCACAATTGGTAAAAGAAGCTAACCGCGGTTTGATAAAATCAAAAGATAACCTACAAGGCATAAGTAATCAATCTAGATTGGAAGCAAAACGTTTAGTGAAAAATTTTGCTTTATACCAAGTTTATAAGTTCATGAACCCTAAAAGAATAGCTGGAGAAACAAAGGAAGAAAATTTTGCTTATAATATGATTAGAGGGGGGATAGATCTAGCAAAAAAATATGAGGGTGGATCGAAAAATGATCTTAAATCTTATTCTCCAGAATTTATCAAAAAATTAGATAAGGCTCATCAGAATTTTAAAGGTAGTGGCAGGACAATTTATTGATTAAGTTATTGATTAATGCGAGTTACCCATTATGGATTGTTTTATGCTCCAATTGAAGTAGGATTATTTGTATAACCCCAGTTGTCAATTAAATAGGAGTGATGAAGTAGAACCACTATGAAAGCAACATTATATATCTTAAGTTCATTTGGACTTGGAGCAATGAAAGCTAGTATAGTAAAATCTCTTAATAGTAGTATACCTATTTCTCTAGTTGTATTTTTACAATTCTTTCTTTGTGCTATCTTTTTTTTACCAAAAGTTATTAGGTCTCGTGGTCAATTAATAGTATCACAGCGATATTGTGCATTAATTACAAGGGGATTATTGGGGGCAGCATATTGGTATTGCATGTTTTCAGCAGTAAATTACTTGTCTCTTTTCAATGTTAGTACACTTACGAATCTGTCTCCAATTTGGGTACTGCTAATAACGGGTATTTTTACTAATAAATCTATCAAAAATGATCTATTATTTTTAGCAATAATTGGCTTTATTGGCTGTTTATTAATACTGAAGCCATCAGTAGAAATTATAACTTCAGGAATCATTTTTGGATTACTTAGCGGAATATTTATGGCATTAACTATTATATCATTACACAACTTACTAAAAACAGAGACCTCAGATAGAGTATTAGTGTATTATTTTTGGATTTCCTCTCTTATTATGTTACCATTTTTAGTGGATTTTAATATAACACAAGTTTCTTCAAAGGATTGGATATTGCTATTAGTCAACGCTCTGTTGATGCTTTTACATCAAATATTATTAAATAAGGGATTAGAAATTGGTTTAGCTACTGAAATGAGTATACTAGCTTATAGTAGCGTTGTATTTTCTTTAATTTTAAGTGTAGTTATATGGCAGGAAATACCAGATAATTTTTCGATTATTTGGGCAATAATAATAATCTTAAGTGGAGTATATATATCTAGGAGACAAAAATCGTAAGCAAAAAGTAGAGTAAGATGAATATATCTATTAGTTTATGCTTTTGCAGGGATAACATTGGTGAATTTTAGATATCCTCAAGACTACTAACGTCTAACAAGTAGTAAATGAAGCTTTACAAATTGGCAACATTTGTAGTATAAGAGCCTAGGATTAAATTATTTAAAGAATTATAAAAATGAATATTCATGAATACCAAGCAAAGATGATTTTGAGGCAATATGGTATACCTACTTCTACAGGAGTTGTAATATTGCAAAAAGAAGATATCGATAGGCTAATTGATGGTTTAGAAGCAGAAATATATGTGGTTAAAGCCCAAATCCACGCAGGTGGTAGGGGAAAAGCTGGGGGTGTAAAAGTTGTAAGAACTAAAGAAGAGGCAAAGAAAGCAGCACACGCAATGTTTGGCATTAACTTAGTAACTCATCAGACGTCAGCTATTGGGCAAAAGGTTCGCTATCTCTATGTTGAATCTGGGTGTGATATTTTAAAAGAATATTATTTTAGTGTCGTTTTTGATCGTAGTAATAGCAAGGTAACTTTTATAGCTTCTACTGAAGGTGGGGTAGATATAGAAGAAGTTGCTCATAATACTCCAGAGAAAATTATTAAAGTATCAGTTGATCCTGCAACAGGCATACAGTCATTTCATTGTCGTAGAATGGCATACAAGCTTGGTTTTAAGAATGAGCAGGCAAAACAAATGATGAAAATTGTTGAATCAACCTATCGAGCTTTTATAGCAACTGATGCTAACCAAATTGAAATTAATCCATTAATAACAAAAGCTGATGGTAGTTTATTGGCACTTGATGCCAAGATTAACTTTGATGATAATGGATTATTTAAACATCCTGATATTTTAAATATGCGGGATGATGATGAAGAAGATGCTCTTGAAATAAAAGCAGCTAGCCTTGGTCTTAGTTATGTTAAGATGGATGGTACTATTGGTTGTATGGTGAATGGGGCTGGGCTAGCTATGGCTACAATGGATATTATCAAGCTTTATGGTGCTGAACCGGCAAACTTTTTAGATGTTGGTGGTGGGGCTGATCGTGAGAAAGTAACGGAAGCACTAAAAATAATTTTATCAGATTCACATGTACAAGGGGTTTTAGTTAATATTTTTGGTGGTATAATGCGTTGTGATATAATAGCCGAAGGCATTATTGCTGCAGTGAAAGAGATTGGCATTACAGTTCCACTGGTTGTACGTTTAGCTGGAACCAATTTTGAATTAGGTAAAAATATTTTAGCAAATTCTGGTTTAAAAATAATTGCTGCAAATGATTTAGGTGATGCTGCTGTTAAGATCGTCGATGCAGTAAAATAATTCATATAAAAATACGGAAAATGCATATATGTCAATATTAGTTGATAAAAATACAAAAGTAATTTGCCAAGGTTTTACTGGCTCTCAAGGGACTTTTCATTCTGAGCAGGCAATCAGTTATGGTACTAAAATGGTAGGAGGGGTAACTCCTGGAAAAGGTGGAAATACTCATCTAGATCTACCTGTATATAATACAGTACATGAGGCAGTTGCAAAAACTAAGGCTACTGCCAGCGTTATTTATGTTCCACCACCTTTTGCTGCTGATTCAATTTTGGAAGCTATAGATGCAGGAATTAGTTTGGTAGTGTGTATTACAGAGGGAATACCGATACTTGATATGATAAAGGTCAAAAGGGCATTAATCGGATCAAAAACTAGATTAATTGGGCCAAATTGTCCTGGCATTATTACTCCTGATGAATGCAAAATCGGCATAATGCCTGGTTATATTCATAAGAGAGGCAGGGTAGGAATTATATCCCGGTCCGGTACTTTGACTTATGAAGCAGTAGCACAGACTACAGCTGTTGGTCTTGGTCAATCTACCTGTATTGGTATTGGTGGAGATCCAGTTAATGGCACCGATTTTGTTGATTGTATTGAAATGTTTTTACAAGATGATGAAACAGAATCGATTATTATGATTGGTGAAATAGGAGGGGATGCTGAGGAAAAGGCTGCTGAATTAATAAAAAGCTCAAAGATTAAAAAACCAATAGTTACTTTCATTGCTGGTGTTACTGCTCCTGAAGGTAAAAGAATGGGGCATGCTGGTGCAATTATTTCTAATGGACAGGGTTCAGCTGAAGATAAGTTGGAGGCATTGCAAAGTGCAGGTGTTACTATCACTAGATCGCCAGCTGATATTGGTAAAACTATGTTTGAACTATTAGAGAAGCTCTAAACCTTAGAGGTAATAACTGCAAAAGCTACAGAAATTGGGTAATCGTCTGAAATGGACAAGTGAATTTTGATTTGTCCAAATTTGTTTGGATTTTCAGGATGACAAATTTGGACAAAGGGCTTTCCTAAGGCATCATTTAGTATAGAGATGTCTTTAAATCGTAAACCCCGCCCAATTCCGATACCAAGGGCTTTGCTAACTGCCTCTTTCGCAGCAAACCTTTTTGCCAAAAAACAACCATATTGGTCTTTACTTAGAGAAGTTAGCTTTTGTATTTCCGTTTTAGAAAGAATTATGTTTACAAAACGCTGGTCATATAGGTTTAATATCCTTTCTATTCTTGGAATTTGTACTATATCTGTACCAACACCAATAATCATTTTTGTTCATCATCACTAGCATTATCATCAAATATTTGATCATCTAAATCAGAGTAGTCTTCAGTAACACAAAGATCTGAGCCGTTTGGTAAATAATCAAACTCTTCTACAGCAGTATCAAGGGAAGCATCAGTATTTTCTTCATCAATAGGATCGATTCTGCTTTTTGTTCGAAGACGTTTTAATAATTGTGCCTTTAGGGCTGGAATCGTTATATGGCCAGCAGCTATTTCACGTAATGCCAGTACAGTTGCCTTATCGCCTTTCACGTTATTAATAGTCATTTTACTACCAGAATTTATATCATTTGCTCTTTGAGCAGCTAAAGCTACAAGCTTAAATCTATCGTGAATCTTTCCAACACAATCTTCAATCGTTATCCTAGCCATAATACTCTCTTTTTAATTTTATAAGATATATATACAATAACGGATCAGTATAAAGTATAATTAGTAGATTTCAAGAATAGAATTTTCATTGCCTCTCTAGGGTAGTTTAAAAATCATAGATACAGGTGGAAAGATGTAAGGACACTACAAAGAATTGGGGAAAATATTATGTTTTTTTGAGCATTTCTTTATATAGATCTAAGGTTTTACTAAGCATTAAATCAAGGGAAAAATTATCGATGACTGCTTTTCTTGCTGCTTGTTGTATTTTGTTACCTTCATTGGTTTTGAGTATAGATAAGCAATGTTCGATTTTTTCTGCTAAATCAACAGCATCGTTTGGTTTGACATGAAATCCAGTTTTTTTATCTAATATTGTTTCAATAGCTCCACCTATATTTGTAGCAATTACTAGCTTTTCCATTGATTGTCCTTCAGTTATAGTGCGACCAAATGCTTCTGGCTCAATTGAAGTAGATATTACTATATCTGAAACACCGTAAAGGCTGAGCATATCAGCTTCATTACCAAAAATTTGAATTTTACTTTGTAGCTTCAATAAGTTTATAAGAGATTTTACTCGATTGGTAAAATTGGGATGTTTGGATAAATCTCCAACCATTAGACAGTAGAAATCTAGATGTTTTAATTTGCCAAGTGCTTCAACAAGGGTAAGATGCCCCTTCCAACTGGTCATTCTTGATGGTAACAATATTATAGGAGTATTGTTAGATATACCGTATTTCTTTTTATGTTTTAGTAACTTTTCTTCTGTAACATTTTTTGGATCAAAATAACTATAATCTACCCCTCGATATATTACAACAATTTGATCTTCTAGGATTTGATAATTAATTAATATATGGTGTTTTACAAAATTAGACACAGCTATGATCTTTTCGCCTTTGACCATGACGCTATTATAAAAATGTTTGAAAGGATTCGAGATGTTGTAAATTCCGTGGAATGTGGTTAAGAATTTAGTGCCTGTAGCCTTTGCCGCCATATAACAACTCCAAGCTGGAGCTCTCGATCTTGCATGTACTATATCTACGTTATATTCCTTAATTATTTCTGACAGAATTCTTGCGTTTTTCCATATTGTCAAAGGATTTTTAGTAGCACTATTCATAGAAATATGTGGCACTCCTGCTGCCACTAATTCTTCAACCAATGAACCACCAGATGAGACTACAATAACATTATAATCAACTTTTTTTAACATTTTAGCCACTTCAATTGTTCCTCGCTCTACTCCACCAGAGAATAAAGCTGGAACTACTTGCAAAATGGTGGGTTTATGATATCGTTTGGGTGAATCTGATGAAATCATTAATCTTTTACGTAATTAATTTAAATGCATAAAATATATAATACAGAAAAGAAAAGATTTATCACTTACAATCATCACAAAAGTAGCAAAAAAAATATGCCATCGGTAATTTTTTTGCATGGCTTGATGTCGGGTATGAATGGTAAAAAGGCTATATTTCTTGAGAATTACTGTAAAAAACGTGATTATAATTTTATCACATTTGATAATTTTGGTCATGGAGAATCATCAGGTAGATTTCTAGATGAAACGATTGGATCTTGGCTTACAGGGGTTGAACTAGTTTTAAATAAACTTGTAGTGCAACCAGCTATTATCATAGGCTCCAGCATGGGTGGTTGGTTAGCCATTCTTGCTGCTATAAAATTTCCTAGTAAAGTTTGTGGTCTTGTTTGTATTGCTCCTGCCCTAGATTTTACAGAAACTATTTGGCAAAACTTAACTGAAATGCAAAAAACACAAATGCAACAACAAAAATACCTTGAGATTAGTGGGCGTAATTGCAACGATAAATATCCAATAAGTTATCAATTAATACTCGAAGCTAGAAATCACTTGTTACTAAATTCAAATAGTATTAATCTTAAGGGAGCTATACATTTAATTCACGGGATGCTAGATGAGGACGTACCTTATACCATCTCAAATAACCTTGCAGAAAAAATTACTAGTGACATGGTAGTGATAAAATTGATAAAAGATGGAGTTCATACTCTTGTACGAGAATCAGATTTAGCTATAATAGCTAATTCTTTGGAAGAAATAATAAACTTATCATTAGAACGATGAATAAACATATATTTGCTAAAATAACTAAAGTTTCCGATTTTTTAAAGATATCGGAAGTAATAGATAAATTAGATCAAGATAGCTTGGTGCTTTTTGATGTAGATGACGTACTTATCATGGATCAAGATGAATATCGCTTAACTCATCCTTATAGGCGGCAGTGGCGTGCTGAAAGCAAAAACCGTCTTACGAGAGAAGAAAGGCATCTTTTATACAGTATTATTTTAAAAAATCGTACTATTCGCTTAGTGGACTATAATATAACTGATATACTAGGTAGATTATGGGAGATGCAAATCCCAACTGCTGCTCTGACCAAATTATACACAGGGAAATTTGGTGTTATTGAGGATTTTACCAATTGGCGTCTTACAGAGCTTAAAGGGATAAATATAGATTTTATGAAATCTACTCCGATAAAAGAGGAAATATTAGTTGATGAATTACATATTGGGGGTGGTATGCCAACGATGAAAGAAGGTGTGATTCTTACAGCCGATGTTGATAAAGGTGCAGTATTAGAGAATATTTTACATAGAAAAAACTACTATCCTAAAACAATAATATTTGTTGATGATATTTTAGAAAATATTGAGTCAGTGGCAAAAATATGTAGCAAATTACAGATTAATTTTTATGGTTTTGAATTTGACGGAGCTTCTTTGATCCCGGAAACAGAACTAGATGAAAAAAGTGAAAAAATTCGTTTTGAGATTTTAGAGAAGGAACATCGTTGGATAACAGATTTAAAACTATAATTATTTTTTTGTGTATATGCATTACTTCTTGCTATGCTATAGCTGAAAAACAAGAGAGTATTGGGGTAAAAGCTACTAAAGTACAAATGGCTGATTTATATAATGTTTTCAGTGTTATAGGACAATGTAAGAGTGGTATGAGCCGTGATTATTATGCAAATGTTTCTGGTAGACTTGATTTAGTATCTACTTCCCAAGGAGGTAAGATCCATCAAGGTGATGTTTTGCTTATTATTGACCAAGATTTAGCTATGTCAATTAAGTCACAAGCGGAAGTCTCTTTAAGAAAAGCTATGGCTTCTTATAACCGTGACAAGGAATTATTTGCCAAAAAATATATTAGTAGTGATGTGCTAGAAAAATCTAATAGCGAGTTAGAAGAAGCTAGGCTTGCTTTTGCTAAAGCAATGAATAGTTACAACGATATGGTTCTTATAGCTCCATTTGATGGATATATTGGTATAATAAAATCCAAAATAGGGGATAAGATAAAACAAGGAGATTATCTTTTTAGCATTATTGCTCAAAACTCTACTACTGATAATATTTTAATGGAGCTACCTGAGGGGCTTTATAATCAGGTGTCAGAATCCACTAATTTAGTGATAACCGATAATAAGGGTGGATTAATTAATGGAAAAATTGCTGAAATCTCACAATATGTTTCAGATAATGGTACTATAAGTGCTAAAGTTATCATTGATTCTAATAGTAATATTGTGCATGGAAGCTATGTAAATATAGATCTAATTCTTAACAAACATAGGAATTTAGCTGTGCCTAATCAATCGGTACAGAGTAATAATAAAGGTGAGTATTTTGTATATAAAGTCAATGACAATAAGGTACAACAACTTTATGTTAAACTTGGCACTAGTTTAAATGGTTTAACAGAGATTATCTCAAGTGAAATTAAGGAAGGAGATATGGTGGTATTAGAAGGGATTACTAAGATTTATGATGGTAGTGTCGTCAAATTGTTAGATTAACCTGAATTCATATAACAGGTTACATTGTTAAGCATCAACTGCGAACGATGTCACCGAACTAAGATTAAATTAACAGAGGATTAAAATGGAATATATATTATTAGTTTGTAGTATCGTGGCAATTCTTATTATTGTACAGATGGTTAAGGTTGTACCACAACAACAAGCATGGGTTGTAGAAAAGTTTGGAAAATTTGATAGGGTTCTGCAGCCAGGATTGAATATTTTGATTCCAGTGATTCAGAGAGTAGCCTATAAACACACCCTGAAGGAAGAAGCTATTGATGTTACTGCTCAAACAGCCATTTCAAATGATAATGTTACGTTATTAATAGATGGTGTTTTATATGTAAAAATTGTTGATCCAGTCGCTGCATCTTATGGTGTTAATAGTCCATATTATGCCATCACACAGCTTGCACAGACCACCATGCGTTCAGAAATAGGTAAATTACCATTAGATAGGACTTTTGAAGAACGGGAAACGTTAAACATCGCTATTGTGTCTGCTATTAACCAAGCTGCAATGAATTGGGGGATACAATGTATGCGTTATGAAATTAAAGATATTCAGCCACCACAAACAATACTTAAAGCGATGGAATTACAAGTTGCAGCAGAACGTCAGAAACGAGCTCAAATTTTGGATTCAGAAGGCAATAGACAAGCAAAAATAAACCATGCAGAAGGTGAGAAGGCTCAAGTTGTATTAAATTCTGAAGCTTCCTATACTGACCAAGTAAATAGAGCTAAAGGTGAAGCTGAGGCAATAGGATTAGTAGCAATGGCTACTGCTAAAAGTATTGAAGTTATTGCCGCATCTATTCAAAAGTCTGGGGGTAATGACGCAGTATCTTTAAAAATTGCTGAACAATATATAAATGCTTTTGGTGAGTTAGCCAAAGATAGCAATACAGTAATTCTTCCGGCAAATCTTTCTGAACCAGGAAGTTTTATAACTCAAGCTTTAAGCATTTTTGATCAGCTAAAATCAGTGAGCAATAAAAAATTGTCTAAGGAATCTTCTATGAAGAAACAAACTAGTGCTAGTGAGTAATTACTTATTTAACTTGAATTCGACATAAAAATAATTATTATTCTAAGCATTTTCGAATGTCAACCCTAACAGGGACTATATTGATAACAAGTTATATCGAACTCAGGTTACAATAATCAGGTTACAATAAATTTAGGAGAAAATTTAATGACGTACGTGCCTATAGTAGTTGAACAAACCCCTAGAGGGGAAAGAGCCTATGATATCTATTCTAGGTTGTTAAAAGAACGTATCGTTTTTGTTTGTGGTCAAATTGAAGATTATATGGCAAATGTAGTGGTTGCACAATTACTGTTCTTAGAGGCAGAAAATCCAGAAAAAGATATTTTCATGTATATTAATTCTCCTGGTGGTGTTGTAACTTCTGGTTTGGCAATTTACGATACTATGCAATATATTAAACCTAAGATTTCTACGCTTTGTATAGGACAGGCTTGTTCAATGGGTTCTATGTTACTCACTGCTGGAGAGAAAGGTATGCGTTATGCTCTGCCACATAGTCGTATAATGATCCATCAACCGTCAGGTGGTTACCAAGGGCAAGCTACAGATATAGAAATTCATGCTAAAGAAACCATGAAATTAAAAAGAATGCTCAATAACTTGTATGTCAAACATACAGGACAAGAACTAGATTCTATTGAAAAAAGTATGGAACGTGATAATTTCATGGATCCCGAAGTAGCTAAATCATTTGGACTAGTTGATGAAATTATCACCGATAGAGCAAAAATCTTAGTAAGAAAATAGTTTAAAAGGCTGTTAGATGTTATGGATTCCCGCTTACGCGGGGGAATGACATTGTACCGAGTCTTGACTCTATTCATCCATCGACGATGCTCCTATTAGTGGCAGTTCATTATTATGATTAGTACAATAAATCTCTTCGTAAGTAGTATTCCCTATATATTTTTTTACTTCTTTATGATTCATTTGTTCAGTAAATAACATTAATTTTTCGTTATTTTCGTTTATATAAGTTTTATGAGCAACTAATCTAACATCATTACTACAATCTTTTGCTTCATAAATACCATGTTTTTTTAAGTACTTAATGCCATTTTCAGCATTTTTTCTTGAAGTAAAACCTTTTCTTAGAATGTTCTCCCACTTACTAAGATCATCTAATTTTAAACTAGAATCAATAGCAGCGTATAAATTAGGAAATATATTAATTGCATCTAATAACTCAATGATAGGTAAGCCACTAGTTTGACTAGTGAGACCATCAAGGCTTGGCCTTTAGATTTAGTATAAAATAAAAAGTTATCATATATAACTTCTTTGGCTTGACGGTCAAAGGAGAAAATATATGACAACATACGAAAATTTAAATCATTCTAAATGGGATTGCAAATATCATATTGTGTTTATTTCAAAGTGTCGTAAAAAAGAATTGTACGGGAAGGTTAGAAAATATCTTGGGAACGTATTCCATGAGTTAGCTTTTCAACGTGGGAGCAAGATCATAGAGGGGCATATGGTACAAGATCATGTGCATATGCTCATCAAGATTCCACCTAAATATTCTGTAGCTGAAGTAATAGGCTATATCAAGGGGAAAAGTGCTATAGCCGTTGCTAGGCAGTTTGGTGGACGAAAACGTAATTTTAATGGAGAAAAGTTGTGGGCTAGAGGTTATGCGGTCTCAACTGTAGGATTTGAAGAGAATCAGATCAAACACTACATTAAGAATCAAGAGCAACTTGATAGTTTAGGCTCTGACGAATCAGGAGAATTTTATTAACAATGGCAGCCCTTTGGGCTGCTCATAACCGTCAAGCCCCTCGCTTTGCGAGGGCGTTCTGACTTTGGTAAAATCAAAAAATAATTCAATAAATAGTGTGCTCTTATCTATAGAATCTATAATTAATAGGAAAGACTCTTTTATACAGTGTATATCCTTAGGTATTACTGTGTCTTTTGATTTATAGTTGTGTAAGTTTAGTAATGCTTCGGCATAAGACGTCCATACATTTTTACTTTGACCTATATTTAAACTATTTTGGGTAGAGATTACTTTTACTATATCATCATTTGGCTTCTTAAATGTGATGCTTGGATTAGTTGGATGAATTTTGCTAATTATAATATTGCCATACTTTTCAATAAATGTGGCAAGTCGTTTGTTGGGTGTATACTGCCTCCCCTTATATTCTTGATAAGAACATAAATTAACAAGCAAAGCTTCTGTTGTTAGTTCTATATCAGTTCCCAACATTTTTTTCTTAATTAGTGCCATTAACACTTCAGGATGAGCATTAGAACAAATATTGTCTATAAAATCTTTATCACTTTGTCTTGTTGGAAGTGATTTAAGTGAATTAAGATTTACTTGAATTTCTCTTTGTGGTAAAAGCTGAAATTTTTTTTTGCTCATATAATTTGCATTTAATTAGTTAATTATTAATCCGTTATAAACGGATTAATAATTAATGCAATAACTTTTTTGCATTAGAAGTCTAATTTTGACAACTATATATAAAATCCTTAATTATCGGTACAATAAACTGTTTGAATTTGCTACCACTAAATAAGCCGTAATGCCCAACTCCCTTTTGTAAATGATATTTTTTCATTGTCATAGGAATACCGGAACACAAATCTAATGCAGCTTTAGTTTGTCCAACCGCAGCTATATCGTCATTCTCGCCTTCGATACCTAGTAAAGCACAATTTGTTATATTTTTTAAATGAACTTTACGATTTTTTGAGACAAATTCATCTTTGGCAAGAGCAAAATCTTTAAATACTTCTTGTATTGTTTGGAGATAGAATTCTGATGTTATATCCATAGTGGCTAAATATTCATCATAAAATTTTATGGTATGATTAGCTTTTTCAAGGTTGCCATCTAGCAAATTTTGTAGTAAATCCAAATGCGAATTAATATGCCGAGGAATATTTAAACTGATAAAACCCATAAGTTGTAAAAACCCTAGATAGACATTTCTTCCGTAACCAGGATAGTTAAAGGGGACGGATGTAATCATCATTTGGCAAAACCATTGCATGCTTTTATGGATTGCAAACAAGTCAACATCTGTAGGATTAAGCCTTGCATCAATAGGTCCACCTATCAGAATCATTGACCGCGGCACATTTACATCATTATTTGCAGACATTATACTAATGGCAGCTAGAAGGGGGACTGTTGGTTGGCATACTGCCATAGTGTGCAGATTTGGTCCTAGAAACGTCATAAACTCAATTAAGTAGTCTATAAAATCATCTAAGTTAAATTTACCAAGTTGATTAGGTATAGTGCTTGCATCAAGCCAATCTGTAATATATACATCTGCATAGGGGAGCATTTCAGTTACAGTGTCCCTAAGTAAGGTAGCATGGTGTCCTGACATTGGAGCAATTATTAATAACTTTGGCATTTCTTGCTTAATACCAATTTTGCTAAAATGCTTTAATTGACAAAATGTTTTAGTAGCAACTGTTTTTTCTTTAACAACATAAGACGTACCATCAATAATACATTCATTAATGTTAAATTCTGGCTTCTTGTATGTTCTAGTCATCCTTTCAGCAAGTGTCAAATATGCTAACATAACGTGAGTATAGCCGCTATCTTTTACAGGATTATTACTATTTTTAAACCACTGCTCTAAAATTTCTATGTTTGCTCGCATTGGAATAAGCATAGTTTTAAAGCCTTCTAGTGCATAATAAAGATTATTAGAACTGCCATTATGCATAATATTTGTCCTTTAGAAGTCTGTTTATGCTTTAATTTTATATAATTAAGTGTTAATAATATACTCAAATACTGCAATATTCAAATGATTTACCCCAATTTGGATAAGAATTGATAAATTCTTATCCCGAATTTGCGTATTTGAGTATTAGTGCTAATGAATTATTATGATAATATAAAGGTGATGCATAAAAAAATTGTGGCGATTATTGGTAGACCCAATGTAGGGAAGTCTACGCTCTTTAATCGTTTGGCTATCAGGAAAAAGGCTATCGTACATGATCTCCCGGGGGTAACACGTGATCGAAAATATGCTGATGCTCAAATTGGACCATTCGATTTTATGGTAATTGATACTCCTGGTTTAGAAGAAGCGGAAGGTGCGAAATTAGAATATAGAATGATGCAGCAGACTGTAGAAGCCATTCTAGAAGCAGACTTGCTATGCCTTATGGTGGATGGCAAAAATGGTGTATTACCGGAAGATAAGTTTTTTGCTAATTTTATCAGAAAATATGATAAAAAATCTGTGTTGATTGTCAATAAATGTGAAGGACGGTTTGATTTTGCTAAAGAATACTACAAGCTTGGTTTTGATAATGTAGTGCCAATTTCTGCAGAACATGGTGTTGGTATGGCAGATTTACACGATGCAATAACTGAAAAATTAGGAGATGAGGAACTAGAGGAAGAATTAATCGACCCAATAAAGGCTGACTATATACAAATAGTGGTGAGTGGTAGACCAAATGCAGGAAAATCTACTTTTATTAATAGTATTATTAATAATGAAAGATTGTTAACAGGACCTGAAGCCGGTATAACAAGGGAATCTATAGAAATTGATTGGCTATATAATGATAATAAATTTAAATTAATTGATACGGCTGGTCTAAGAAAAAAGGGAGCTATTAACAAGTCCTTAGAAAAATTATCAGCTTCTGATACTATTAATAGTATTAAGTTTGCTAATACTGTTATTCTGATGGTTGATGCACAAATGAATTTGAAGCAACAAGATCTAAATATTGCTAGTTATGTTATAGAGCAAGGCAGAAGCCTGCTTATAGTAGTTAATAAGTGGGATTTAATTGAAGGGAAAAATAGAGATAAATTTAAGGAAGAATTTTTTTATAAGATGGAAACCAATCTACCACAAGTTAAGGGAGTATCGATAATATTCATATCAGCCTTAAAAAAGCAGAATATTAATATGGTATTAGATGAGGCTATAAAAGTTTATACTTTATGGAATAAAAAAATTGCTACTAGTAAACTGAATAATTGGTTAGGTTTTGCACTCGAGCAACATCCGCTGCCCTTACAAAAAGGTGGTAGACGTGTTAGAATTAAATATATGACCCAAACAAAAACTCGCCCACCAACTTTTAAATTATTCTCTAATAATCCTGAGAAAATCACGGATAGTTATACTAGATACCTTGTAAACAACTTGCGGGAAGCTTTTAATTTACCCGGTGTGCCAATAAGATTTACTTATACTAAAACTGAGAATCCATATGTAAAGTCATAGGTCTAATGTAAGTAGAGTCAATTAAATTTTATTCAGAAGATAACCAATTATTTTGAAAAAGAGTTTATCATGAATAAGGGATAGTACTACTTCTATGGTAATTAATATTATAATGATCCATTCAAGTCTAGTTGAGTGTTTATAGTTTAAGTCATTTGACAAAATGTTATAGAGTTCATGGATCATGTTCAGTCGATGGTTAAGAATATTCTGACGAATTTGAATATCTTGAAACTCTGCAGTCATTAAGTATAAAGGTTCATAACTAGGACGACGCCAAAAAAATTCAGGAGTATCTAGTATATCGCTGTGTAAATTAATGGAATATCGTTCGTTAAATAATATGCCAATTTGTTGAGATATTTCCTTTTTTGAAAGTGATACACTGCCAGTGCTGGCTAGTTCTTGTTGAATTGGCGTTGTTTTTACAATTAAATTACTTACTGATTTTTCTAGTACACTAAGTTTAACTGACTGAGCTAAAGCATGCGATATAGATAATTTTATAAAAGTTGATTTATCTGCTAGAATGATTTGGTTTTTTTCTTCATCTATAAAGGTTTTACCTGTAGTTTTATCATAATCAAAATAAATAAAGTCAGACATTATCTCGTCAGTTTGATTAGCTTGCAGAGCTACTATATCGTCTAGAATCATTTTCTCTTGGCTTTCTTCAGCTCCCCATATAGTAACACAGCCAAATGGGAAAAAGAAAACATCTATAGGGTCTAAGTTTTTTACTTGTTCTTTTTGAATATATAGTACATCATCAAAGTGTTTAGGTTCAAGACCAATCTTATTGAGATTTATTACTAAGTCATTCATCTTATATTCAGAAGTCGTACAGTAGGAAGCACATCTCATATAATAAATAATTTATAGCAAACAACTATTGCATCAGTATAATACTGTATTATAAAACTTATTAAAGTCAATTAAAATATCATAGTTGGTAATTATGCATGAAATATTAACAAATAGAGCAATTATTGAAGTTGTGGGTGATGATGCGATGAATTTTTTGCATAATTTGACAACTAATGATATAAAAAATAATGATTATTGTTACAGTTATGCTCTAAATAATCAAGGAAGGTATTTATTTGATTTTTTTGTATTAAAACTATCAGCAACAAGACTTTTTATTGATATAAATGTTAATCAGTCTGATTTATTTAAAAATCACTTAGTGCAGTATAAATTACGTGCTAAAATTGAAGTGAACGACTTAACTAACATCTATCAGGTTATTTACTCAAAACAACAGCTGGAATTTAATGGATACAAAGACCCTCGTTATGATCAACTCGGTTTTCGTTCCATTGTTAGTAAAGATGTACCAATAACTACAGGAACAGCAGGACTATACCTGCAAGATAAATATAATTTTGCCATAGTTGATGGGTATGAGGATCTAATTTTCAACAGATCCATTCCTGTCGAATATGGCTGTGAGGAATTAAACGCTGTAAGTTACACTAAGGGTTGCTATATTGGACAGGAAGTTATTTCAAGAACAAAATACCAAGGAGTAGTAAGGAAAAAAATATTTAAATTATACTCTCCTTCCCCTTCGAATTGGCTTCGTAAAACTGTGGGGGATTCGCGTGCTCACGTACTAGATGTACGCTCCGCTCACTCACCCCTTGCTTTACGTTCCAATTCGAAGGGGAAGGAGAGTATATCTGCTACTACAGACAGTTTAGATATCTCAAAAGATGATGAAATTATGGCAAATAATACAAAAATTGGAGTAGTATGTTCAAGCTATAAGAATAGTGCAATAGCTTTAATTAGAGTGGACGACTATCATGTATCGCAAAATACAGCTATTACTGTAAAAAACTTACCTGTTTCTTTGGTTGTTCCACCTTGGAGGAGCTGTACATATGAGTAAGATTATATTTTTAAATGGATGTGGCTCTGCTGGTAAAACATCTATCGCAAGAGCAATACAGTATTTAAGTAAGGATTCTTGGCTTACTTTTGGCATAGATACTTTTATTAGTATGATACCAATTGCAATAATTAACACGGTGTATTTATCCAGTCTCTATACATAATTGATTTTACTAAATCTACATTATGAGCAAATTGATTCCAAGCGTAACAAGCCATAGTGACGATATCTTCATATACACCATAACATTGGTTAGACAAGAAATGATTTTTGATCCATTCCCAAACTTGTTCCATTGCATTAAGTTCCGGTGCATAGGGCGGAAGCGGTATCAAAGTGATATTGCTTGGCACAGTTAGTTTTTTGGCTGTGTGCCAACCTGCATTATCCGTTAGTAAAGCTATATGTCGGTTGCCTTGAATACTGCGAGAAAGGTCTTCTAAGAATTTATTCATTGCCTGTGTATTTGCATATGGTAAAATTAATGCAAAAGCTTCTCCTGTATCATGGCAAGCAGCTCCATAAATATATGTTGAAATGAATTGCTGTTGCCGAACTTTACGGGGTCTAGTGCCACGCTTAGCCCATATACGAGTTAAGCTACCTTGTTGCCCAACTCGAGTTTCATCCTGAGACCATATATCAACTTTACATCTATCGATATTTTTTGGTAATAATTCTGTTAGCATGTCTGGGAAGTTTTTTTATATGTATTTTGAGTCTCTTGATTTGACTTTGGATGCATTGAACGAGAAGTAATCCAGCTAAAACCAAGGCGGTGCATAGTATTGTAGACTGTTTTTAAAGTACATTTAGCACCATATTCCTCAAGTAACATGATATGTAGCTCCTTTCCAGTTATATACCCACCAGTTTTACTTTCACTGAGCGTATTGATTTTATCAAAAAGAGCAGACTCTTGTATAGTGTTAATCTTCCTAGGGGCACCGCTTCTTTGTGATTCAAATAATCCTTCAAAACCATGATTCCTAAATCTTCTGAGCCATGATTGCACAGTTTTCCAGTGTGACTTCACTATTTCAGATATGGCTTTAAAAGATTTGCCTAATTGAAGGTAATACATCGCCAATAAACGTATACGATTTCGACCATGCGGCTCATGTTTCATCATTTTTATAAAATCATGACCATGAAAACCTTGCGGTAATATTAACCTAGCCATTTGAGTACCTTTATCAGTTAAAAACCCATTTTATACCACTGCGTTAATTATTGCAATTGGTATGACACCATTACCATGCTCATCTGATGATAAACCGGATGTTAGATACTTTTCCTTCGTTCCGGGGATAAATGATCGTGGACCAACCATGCGTGTTGAAACTAATCCAAAAGGTGAACAGCTCTTTGGTATCATGCCAGATTTTGCCAATCTACTTGCAAGTCGTAACAATAACCTTATCATTGATGAAGTCTTATTTGAAGATGCTTGCCTCAAATCTTATATAAAAAGCTTGAATGGCTATATTGTCTATTTTGTTGGAGTTTTTTGTGATCTTTCAGTGATGCAGGAGCGAGAAATTTTACGCTGTGATCGTGCTATAGGTTTATCTAATGACCAAATAGATAGAGTCCACGTAAGGTAGCCTGCGAGAATATGATTTAACAGTTGATACTACGAGCAAGTCACCTTTTGAGATTGCCAAGCAAATTCTGATTTTTGTAGAGGAGAATCCTGCACCACAAGGTTTTATAACTATGCATGAGAGATTACAGTTATGACGCTTCCCTTAAAACCTTTTTATTTTTTACGTCATGGTGAAACAGATTGGAATCGACACCATATTTATACCAATTGTAATAATTAACACGGTGTATTTATCCAGTCTCTATACATAATTGATTTTACTAAATCTACATTATGAGCAAATTGATTCCAAGCGTAACAAGCCATAGTGACGATATCTTCATATACACCATAACAATGTACTTTAAAAACAGTCTACAATACTATGCACCGCCTTGGTTTTAGCTGGATTACTTCTCGTTCAATGCATCCAAAGTCAAATCAAGAGACTCAAAATACATATAAAAAAACTTCCCAGACATGCTAACAGAATTATTACCAAAAAATATCGATAGATGTAAAGTTGATATATGGTCTCAGGATGAAACTCGAGTTGGGCAACAAGGTAGCTTAACTCGTATATGGGCTAAGCGTGGCACTAGACCCCGTAAAGTTCGGCAACAGCAATTCATTTCAACATATATTTATGGAGCTGCTTGCCATGATACAGGAGAAGCTTTTGCATTAATTTTACCATATGCAAATACACAGGCAATGAATAAATTCTTAGAAGACCTTTCTCGCAGTATTCAAGGCAACCGACATATAGCTTTACTAACGGATAATGCAGGTTGGCACACAGCCAAAAAACTAACTGTGCCAAGCAATATCACTTTGATACCGCTTCCGCCCTATGCACCGGAACTTAATGCAATGGAACAAGTTTGGGCATGGATCAAAAATCATTTCTTGTCTAACCAATGTTATGGTGTATATGAAGATATCGTCACTATGGCTTGTTACGCTTGGAATCAATTTGCTCATAATGTAGATTTAGTAAAATCAATTATGTATAGAGACTGGATAAATACACCGTGTTAATTATTGCAATTGGTATAATATCAAAATTCGTTACTGTGCAATGGAGGACCTCTCTTGCATGTTGCCTCTCATGGAACAACTTGGGTATAAGGCATCAGAGGATAGAAAAATTGATCATTATTATGAAGTTATAGCCAAGAAAAAATAAGATAAACCTTGTTACAGGATATGTTATGAATATTCATTTTGAAAAAGCTAACTCAATGATAGGTAAGCCACTAGTTTGACTAGTGAGACCATCAAGGCTTGGCCTTTAGATTTAGTATAAAATAAAAAGTTATCATATATAATACCAATTGCAATAATTAACGCAGTGGTGTAAAATGGGTTTTTAACTGATAAAGGTACTCAAATGGCTAGGTTAATATTACCGCAAGGTTTTCATGGTCATGATTTTATAAAAATGATGAAACATGAGCCGCATGGTCGAAATCGTATACGTTTATTGGCGATGTATTACCTTCAATTAGGCAAATCTTTTAAAGCCATATCTGAAATAGTGAAGTCACACTGGAAAACTGTGCAATCATGGCTCAGAAGATTTAGGAATCATGGTTTTGAAGGATTATTTGAATCACAAAGAAGCGGTGCCCCTAGGAAGATTAACACTATACAAGAGTCTGCTCTTTTTGATAAAATCAATACGCTCAGTGAAAGTAAAACTGGTGGGTATATAACTGGAAAGGAGCTACATATCATGTTACTTGAGGAATATGGTGCTAAATGTACTTTAAAAACAGTCTACAATACTATGCACCGCCTTGGTTTTAGCTGGATTACTTCTCGTTCAATGCATCCAAAGTCAAATCAAGAGACTCAAAATACATATAAAAAAACTTCCCAGACATGCTAACAGAATTATTACCAAAAAATATCGATAGATGTAAAGTTGATATATGGTCTCAGGATGAAACTCGAGTTGGGCAACAAGGTAGCTTAACTCGTATATGGGCTAAGCGTGGCACTAGACCCCGTAAAGTTCGGCAACAGCAATTCATTTCAACATATATTTATGGAGCTGCTTGCCATGATACAGGAGAAGCTTTTGCATTAATTTTACCATATGCAAATACACAGGCAATGAATAAATTCTTAGAAGACCTTTCTCGCAGTATTCAAGGCAACCGACATATAGCTTTACTAACGGATAATGCAGGTTGGCACACAGCCAAAAAACTAACTGTGCCAAGCAATATCACTTTGATACCGCTTCCGCCCTATGCACCGGAACTTAATGCAATGGAACAAGTTTGGGAATGGATCAAAAATCATTTCTTGTCTAACCAATGTTATGGTGTATATGAAGATATCGTCACTATGGCTTGTTACGCTTGGAATCAATTTGCTCATAATGTAGATTTAGTAAAATCAATTATGTATAGAGACTGGATAAATACACCGTGTTAATTATTGCAATTGGTATAACTTCTTTGGCTTGACGGTCAAAGGAGAAAATATATGACAACATACGAAAGTTTAAATCATTCTAAATGGGATTGCAAATATCATATTGTGTTTATTCCAAAGTGTCGTAAAAAAGAATTGTACGGGAAGGTTAGAAAATATCTTGGGAACGTATTCCATGAGTTAGCTTTTCAACGTGGGAGAAAGATCATAGAGGGGCATATGGTACAAGATCATGTGCATATGCTCATCAAGATTCCTCCTAAATATTCTGTAGCTGAAGTAATAGGCTATATCAAGGGGAAAAGTGCTATAGCCGTTGCTAGGCAGTTTGGTGGACGAAAACGTAATTTTAATGGAGAAAAGTTGTGGGCTAGAGGTTATGCGGTCTCAACTGTAGGATTTGAAGAGAATCAGATCAAACACTACATTAAGAATCAAGAGCAACTTGATAGTTTAGGCTCTGACGAATCAGGAGAATTTTAATTAACAATGGCAGCCCTTTGGGCTGCTCATAACCGTCAAGCCCCTCGCTTTGCGAGGGCGTTCTGACTGTAACTAATAGTTATTAGTTTTATAATAATTATGTATTACTTTAGAACATAATTCTGCAAAATTTTGCTCAATTGTTGGTGTATTAAAATACATACTAAGGCTCATAAACCTACTAAGGGTTTCTATTATAATTTTTTTTGCTTTCTCCGGTGATTTAGTTTCTAGAGTTTGTATATTATGAGTTCGATCAAATAATTTAATCAATGCCACATCATATTTTTCTTGTTGAAGTAATATATCTAATGTTTCCGCCGAGCTAATCTTTCCGTGAGGCTTGTTCCTGCTTAAGTCTTCTACTTGACTAGCAACCTGCTTCCCAAAGATATAGGCAATCATCTTTTCGGTAAGTTCTGTATCTTCGATGGTATCATGTAGTATGCTGGTAACAATAATGTCAGTGCGGAAAAGATAATCAGAAATCATATATGCTACCTCTAGTGGATGGGAGTAATAAGGCTCGCCTGACTGCCGCATTTGGCTACCATGATATTTCTTGGCGTAATATATTGCTTTTTTAACTTCGTTAATATCTATTGGTCGATTTACTTCCTCATTCATCTTACGTAATTTGTCCAGTAACCTAGTAGCATATTGACAAGGTGCATACTTTGAGTTGTTCCAATAATTAATTTCTTCTTCTTCCATAAAAAACCCTAAATATTTTTATATTCAATTTATAGGTTAAACTAAAATATAAATTATTACTAAGGATTTTTTATCTATTTTTACAAAAGATGAATATTTTTGCATTTTGTTGTTGTATAAATAGACAGCTACTTCCTTTATATTCACATATCCTATAAATCGTTGTGTAAACTGTAAATGACTAGACAAAAAAGTACCAGTAAAATTTCTATTGTTATAGAACTCTTGCTAGAAAAAACTAGAGTAATATTTTAATAAGGTTGCCTTGGTGTAAATTGTTATATATTTATTATTTATTTCAGAGTATTAATAGTTTATTTTCTAATTTTACCTATACACCTGAGTTCGATATAGGAGATCAGTTTAATAGTCTCGGTGTTGCTACGGCGGGGACTAAAAATAGCCTGAAAGGCTATTAAGTATCATGGATTCCTGCTATAAGTCAGAACGCCCTCGCAAAGCGAGGGGCTTGACGGTTATGAGCAGCCCAAAGGGCTGCCATTGTTAATTAAAATTCTCCTGATTCGTCAGAGCCTAAACTATCAAGTTGCTCTTGATTCTTAATGTAGTGTTTGATCTGATTCTCTTCAAATCCTACAGTTGAGACCGCATAACCTCTAGCCCACAACTTTTCTCCATTAAAATTACGTTTTCGTCCACCAAACTGCCTAGCAACGGCTATAGCACTTTTCCCCTTGATATAGCCTATTACTTCAGCTACAGAATATTTAGGAGGAATCTTGATGAGCATATGCACATGATCTTGTACCATATGCCCCTCTATGATCTTTCTCCCACGTTGAAAAGCTAACTCATGGAATACGTTCCCAAGATATTTTCTAACCTTCCCGTACAATTCTTTTTTACGACACTTTGAAATAAACACAATATGATATTTGCAATCCCATTTAGAATGATTTAAACTTTCGTATGTTGTCATATATTTTCTCCTTTGACCGTCAAGCCAAAGAAGTTATATATGATAACTTTTTATTTTATACTAAATCTAAAGGCCAAGCCTTGATGGTCTCACTAGTCAAACTAGTGGCTTACCTATCATTGAGTTAGGAATGACATCACTTTTGCAGGGGGAATAATTATTCTTATATCGAACTCAGGTTCAGGTTATACTAAATCTAAAATGAGAATGTAATATATTGCCTGAATTAAAATTTGACGAAAAGCAGTTGCTTTTGCTCAGCAGAATTAAAGAGTTTGCTAAACAAATTGAAGATAAGTCGTTTTTTAGATTCTTTAATAGCAGTTTATTAGCAAAAAAAGCTATATATTTATATGGTAATGTAGGTAATGGTAAAACTGTATTAATGCAACATTTTTTCCAAATATTGCAAATTAAGAAATTAATGGTACATTACCAAAACTTTATGCAATCGGTACATAAAGATATTTATCAGTTGCAAGATAAATCACAATCTAAAAATAATATTATCAAAAGAATTGCTGCAAATTATGCAAAGCAGGCGGAAGTAATATGCATAGATGAGTTTGAAATTAAAGACATAACTGATGCTATGATAATAGGGCCGCTGCTCCTTGAACTCATAAGACATAAGGTGTTTATCTTCATTACTAGTAATATAGAGCCAAAAGATTTGTATAAAGATGGTTTACAAAGAAATTCTTTTTTGCCAATAATTAAAGAGATTTATCAAAAGTTTGAAGTTATGCATTTGGATAGTGATCATGATTATAGATTAGATAAAATTATACACACGACTAATAGACGTATAATATACCCAATTAATGAAGATAATAAGCTTGAGATACAGAATATTATTAGCAAGTTAAATAGTAATAACCGATTAGTTTCTAAGGATATCCTAGTTTTTGGGCGTAAAATATCTTTTAAAATGGCTAGTGAAAAAATATTAGTGATAGATTTTGAAGAGCTATTTGTAAGAGAATTAGGTTATGTTGATTATGTAAATATTTGCCAAAAATTTTCTATCATAATAGTAGAAAATATTCGTATAATAAGTTCTGATAACACAGACTTAGCTGTTAGGTTTATTAATTTTGTTGATAATGCTTATTTTTATAAGGTTGTATTATTCATGACATTACAAGATGAACCTATAAAAATATATCAGAATGGTTTTCGCAAAGGTGAATTTAACAGAACTATTTCAAGATTATATGAGATGAATAGTGATAGCTATGTCAATTAAAAAGGGTAAATTTATTACGTTTGAGGGTGGAGAAGGGTGCGGTAAATCCACCCAAAGTAATATGTTATACCAGTATTTACTATCACAAAATATTTCAGCAGATTTAACACGTGAAGTAGGGGGGACTATTTCTGCGGAGAAGATGCGTGACATTTTAGTTAATCAAGATTTGCTACCTATGTCAGAATTGCTGCAAATCATGGCAGCACGTTATGAACATGTTCATAAAAGGATTATTCCTAAACTAGATTGTGGGATATCAGTTATTTGTGATAGGTTTGTAGATTCTACTGCTTGTTATCAAGGGCAAGATATAGGGATTGATTTAGTTTATGATCTTCATAAGTCTTTAATATCTGATGTGATGCCTGATATTACATTTTTTATTGATATAGATCCAAATATTGCCTTACCAAGGGCATTAGTGCGAGGGAATAATAACAAATTTGAAAGCAAAAATATTGAATTTCATCAAAAAGTCTATGACGGATTTCAATATATATCAGCTAAATTTCCAAATAGAATAGTAAAAATAAATGCCTCAACTCTTAGTGTACAAGAAATTCATGATATAATAGTTGCGATGCTCGTTACAAAGGTTTGGTGAATAAGATGGAAGATAAAATAGAGAAGAAAATAGAGAAAATATGTGTTATTGGTTCTGGAGTAATGGGGCTAGCAATAGCTTCCTTGATAGCTAACTCCTCTCACCAAGTTGTTTTACTAGATGTAGTAAGCAACGACCCTAATGACAGGAATGCAATCCTTACAAAGGCTCTAGAAAATATAGAGAAACAACAACCAGCTCCTTTATCGCATCCAAGTAAATTAGAGTTTATTACCATTGGTAATTTAGAAGATGATCTAAAGCTGATTACAGAATGTGATTTGATCATTGAAGTTATTATTGAAAAAATTGCAATAAAACATCTTCTATATGAGAAGATTCTACCCTACCTAAAAGAAGATGCTATTTTAGCTTCTAATACTTCAACCTTACTTTTAAGGAAATTAAAAGAGCAAATGCCTGATTCTATAAAATCTACCATCAGGTCTAGATTTGTCATTAGTCATTTTTTTAATCCTCCAAGATATATGGAATTACTTGAACTTGTCGTGGATTCAGAGGTTAGCTCAGGGGTTATAGAGAGGATATCAGATTTTCTAACACGAGATTTAGGGAAAACTATTATTAAATGTCACGATACTCCAGGTTTTATAGCAAATCGAGTTGGTTGTTATCTACTTGAGCTGGTTGTTCGTAGTAGCATAGATGAAAATTTAAGCCCAGTAATTATCGATAAAATTTTTACTGATTTATTTAAATTACCAAGTACAGGAATCTTTGGCTTATATGATTTGATAGGTCACGACGTAATGAGATTAATTTCTACATCACTAGTTAATTCCCTACCGAATAATGATGATTATCACCAAGTTTACTTAGCATCTTCTATCCTTGATAAGATGATAGAGAATAACTTGATTGGTCGTAAAGCTTTAGGAGGTTTTTACCGTATATCAAAGATAAATGGCATAAAAACTAAAGAAGTCATAGATTTTACAACTTTAACTTATGCGGCATTTGAAGAGCCAAAGATTGAGTATAGTTCTATTGATCAGTTGTTAAATAGCAACTCTAGCTATGGTAAATTTTTTCATGAGATCCTAGTGAAGTTTTACTTATATATAACATCTTTAATTCCATCGGTTACTGATAATATTTACGATATAGATACAGCTATGAGGCTTGGTTATAGTTGGAAAATTGGTCCTTTTGAGTTGTTAATTAATCACATAGGAGAAGGATTTGAGTGGCTTAAAAAACAAGCAATGCTAATGAATTTAACATTACCGGAATATATCGCTAATAGTTCCTATGAAACTATTGCACTGAGTCAATTTCATTTGACTAGAGTCAGATTAGAAGAAAGTAAGATTTTATTGAAGAATGATTCGGCTCAACTAGTTCTGTATAAAAATAGGTTGGTTTTTACTATTAACACTAAAATGAATTGCCTCAATGAAAATGTTTTTAAACTTTTGTTAGAATCTGTTGATATTGCAGAAAATGAGAAGCAAACACTATATATTATGCCATTAACCAATAATTTTTCAGCTGGTGCTGACTTAAAATTCATTGCTTCCTGTATAAAAAATCAAGATTTTGCTAAATTAGAAGATTTCTTAAAACTTGGTCAAAAAACCATGATAAGGTTAAAATACTCGCATATTAATATTGTTAGCTGTGCTTTAGGTGCTGCGTTAGGTGGGGGCTGTGAAATATTGTTACATTCTGATTTTATTGTAGCTAATCAGGAATTAAATGCTGGTCTTGTTGAGGTATCGGTTGGCTTAGTTCCAAGTTGGGGAGGCATTAAGGAAATGTTTTATCGTGCAAGTAGCAATAAAAGTAAGTTGGTAAAAAATTTAAGAAATATCCTATTACCAAATAAATCAAGTTCTGCTGATTATTTTATAGCTGATTATGATATTACTAACGTGCAAGTAAATATGAATAAACATTTAATACTGCAAGAGGCTTTTGCCTTGGATTTGCCAAAAAAAATAAAGAAAGTAAGCAAGCAAGTTATTTTATCTAAAGTTACTTTAGCTGAAGAATTTGCAGAAACCAATTTTTCAAAGCAGAAGAGTATAGCTGAGTATGATAATTTTCAAGGATGGCTATTGTCAAAGTTTCAAGATATCATTTCCATGCAACAAATTGATGAGCAAAAATTATTGCAATTTGAACGAGAGATGTTTTTAGAACTTGCCAAAAACCCTAGAAAGATTTTTTGTTTTTAGAACAAAGTTTACTATACAATACTATATCTTCCAATGAATTCCAAAAATTATCTCTGCTAGAAGGTGCATAGTACCCTACATTTTTCTATAATCGTCATAGCAAGGCTCTTTAGATGCCGTGGCGATCCAGGTAAACAGCGAAGCTGTTTTTTTAGAGTAACGCTTCGCGTATCCTGTATTGTGCCGCGTCGCCGCTTGCAGCGGCTTCTCGCAATGATGCTCGGAAGACCCCTTAACAGTAGTGAAATAAAAATGTAGGGTACTATGGTGGCAAACTAGGTTCACAGAACCTAGCAAAATTCTCAATAAACTTAATATAATCACAAATTTTTTTATTAAAAACACTTTGCATATTATAATATCTATTGTATTATATAAAAATACACATCTCTAAAATTAAAGAGAATTCCTATGTACCCATAAAATTAGACCAAGAGAATGTTATATCCAAGAATAGTAGGATAAAATAACAATAGACTTCCTTCGAAACTCTACTTCTGCTGGTGATTTGGACAATGATGCGGCACTCGAATCCGTAACGGAATTAGAGTACGCTGCGGTTCGAGGTGAAGCGTCTCCTTCAAATCCCTCAGCACAAGCGAGTTTCGAAAGAGCAATTATCTTTTATCTAAATTTTATAAAAATAGATAAATATTATTTAATAACAAAAACACGTTTTTGTTGAATAAGTTTATGGCACACTTCAAGTAACTTACGCATACAAGCAACTATCGCAACTTTCTTAGGTTTAAAATTATTAACAAGCCTATCATATAAAATTTTTAAATATTGGAAACCATTCTTACCAGCTAATACTGCCATGTATAAAGCATCTCTAGGTATTTTCCTGCCTCCTCGAATAAATCTTCGTCCTTGCTTATTACCACTATCACGAGCATATGGAGCTATACCAACAATTGATGACAATTCATTGCTACTATAATTTTTATCCCCTAATTCAGGTACAAAACTAATTAGTTTTGTAGCTAAACATTTACCAATACACGTCAATTCGGGATAAGGTTATAATTTAGAGGGAAGTTGAGATTGCAATTTATAGAAGGTTTATTTTTCTTAAGAGAATAGGCAACTAGTGTAGAAAGTATATGAACAAAAGCATTTATAGGTGATCTGTGTCTAGTATGCTCAAGGTTCATTTTGTTCTTTAAATAATCAAAAACTGTTTCAATTAAATTACGTTTTCTTAGCATAATCTTCTCCTTTAAATCCATTAATTTATTTGGCATATTTTTCTTAATCCCATGTACCATTTTTAATCCTCTTTCATATAAACTGACAAATAAGTTTTGCTTAATATATCCTTTATCTGCATACATAACTCCAGTTAAACCATCTGTTAACTCAGGTACTGGAATCCTATCATCAACGTTTCCTTTAGTCATTTTTAATGCTATAAATTGTCCTTTTTCATTAATAATTAAGTGTAACTTGAACCCATAAAAATAACCCATCGATGATTTGCTATGTTTTGCTAGCCCCTTAAATATTTTATTACTATATCGCCTTTTATTATGGCAAGCCTTGATTGTCGTTGCATCAATAAAATAACTACCTGTTTCCTCGCCAAATAACAAATGCATAAGAATATTAAGTGGGACAAACAATCTAGGCATTAACTCGACAAAACGGTTATAGCTCAATGCTTTTGGGAAATCACCTTTGTGGATATATTCTATACAAGTCTTATAAAAATATTTAAAGTTTTTAGCATAAGAAGTATGATACATTACCATGATTGTCATAATCTCGCTTAAACTCATATCACAACGGCGATTCCTTTGTTTTTCTGTTGGTAATAATTTCTTTTTTTCGTATTCATAGTAAATTTTACAAAAATCGTCTATAAAACTATATAATTCTGTGATATCTTTTTTCATGCCTGTGTTTATTTCTTTTTCCACAAAAACATTTATCACAGGCATTAACTCCTTGCAACTCTTATATCTACACTATTCTTTCTTATCCCTTATCCCTTATCCCGAATCGACGTAATACCAGGTACAGTCTCTAATATTTTTACCTTCTCTTTTAACTCTTCTGACTCATCTATTGTTTTGTTTAACTTTTTATCAAGCTCAGCTATTTCATTCTGTAAAAATTTAATGAGCTTTTCTATACTCTCTTTATCAATACCATCAATGCTATGATGTAGTCTTTTCTTTTCATTGCTAAGCATTAATACTAAATCTTCTCGTCTTTGTTGACATCTCTTCAAAGTCTCTGATTCAACTTGATATATATAATTCGCTGAAAGCTGCATCTTATCCGCATAATATGCTAATTTAAATGCATCCTTCCTATCAGTTTTACACAAATTCACCGATTTACTAAAAGAATTAAAACTATATGTATTGACCTTATGTATTTGTTGGTTATTATTATCCAGCTTTTGACAAATCTCAGCTTCGTATCCTCCAGTAGGTTCACATATTATTAGCTTAATCTCTTGCTCTTTTGCTAATTTAATCATCTCTTCATGACCAGCTGCATCATTGGCAAAACGATGATATTTAGGTTTATCTCTTGTATTATATACACATATATCAAGCCAGTTTTTACTTACGTCTAGACCTATTATTTTATTCATGATATAATCTCCTTCTTCTTATTGTGCAAGGCTGCTCTTTTTAAGACCACCTTCTGCAATTTGTTCAAGGTAAACTACCAAAAAGAGGGTACTTATTCTCTTAGCGACTATTTTAGTCAAGGTCTATTCAAGTCACCCTCTTTAATTACTTATAACACATTCTTAAGATATAAGGTCTATTACTAAGTAATAAACAATCAAAAAAGTATACTTGAATATGCTCTTCTGCTTTGAAGAATTGGTTCTTGCAAATACTATCGGGTAATTCACGTACTGCTTACGTTCGTTCACCCCTTGTTTGTTGTCTCCATTCTCCAAAGTATTTGAGTATACCTGATGAATTTCAAGAGTTGGCTAGGCGTACGAGTGGCAAAGCGAACGGAGCGTAGTCAAACTATTGTTCCTACGCGAAGTCCCATCGTGCCACAACGCCAACACTTGAAAGGCGAAGGGTATATACCAATCGAGTATTCGAATGTATAGCTTATCTCGTGGAAGGCAATAAAAGGAGGAATGAAATGATTCAACTATTAGCAATTTCTTCAAGTATTTTAATCATTATTGAAATGCTATTGATAGTAATTTGTATTAAGTGGTTATATAGTATTAGGCTGGCATGTACCAATATTTGGCTTATGAGTCAGGATTTCTCAAATAGTTTCATTACAGCCAAAGAAGAAGTAATTTTGTTACATAAAGAATTAAAAGAGATAACCACTCTAACTACCAAGAAAGAACAGCATATTTTGCACATGACCATTCATTTAGATGAAGTAGAAATGGGCGTAAAAATGTTACTTGATGAGTTTAGGAGAATTAGCATACCCAAAGAGAATAGTGCATTACAGAAGATACTGGAAAAAACAGTCTTGCACAAATAAGATGAAGGCAATATTATATTAAAATGCAGATTACAGCAAATTATCTATATCAAACTGAATCAGAAACTTTGAAGAGATATCAACAAAGGTTAGAAGATTTAGTACTAATACTTAACAATGAAAAAGAGAGATTACATCATAGCATTGATGGTATAGATAAAGATAGTATAGAAAAACACATTAAATTTTTACAAGATGAAATAGATGAGTTTGATGCAAAATTGGGTGAAGTAATAGGTGGATTAGTAGAACTAGAAGATAAGGTAAAGATATTAGAGACTGTACCTTTATTGATAACTACCCCAATTCAGGATAAGAATTAGTTAATTCTTATCCCGAATTCGCATGTAACTAGTATACTCGAATGATTTGAAGAACGGGAACAACAACAGACACGGGGTGATTGAACGTAGTATACTTTTCTGCTCCTACGAATTGTTTTTTGAAAATATCAGGAACTCGCGTACTCATGTACTAAATGTACACCTAGTTCGCTTGCCTATTATACTCGATGAAAATCAAGAATTGTGTCGTCATTATCCAATATCTGCGGTGTGCACATACTATATGTCACACTGACTGAACAAAAAGGTTAGGTTGGTTGCACAAAGTGTAACTTAAACAATTTTATGATTAAGAAATCAAAAAATTGCTTAGAACGACTATAAGCTTGTTTAATTGATCTTATACCTAACTGTAGTACAGAATAACTCCTACATCCTAGCATTTTCTTCATTTTTATCGGTTGCTCTTGCTCTCCAATTGCTCCTATTTTTATTGCCATTGCATAATAGAGTATCACAGATTTTTTTGTATTCAATCTAAAATACTCCATTTACTAGCTCTTTCAATCATTCCATCTCTTTTGTCCAGTAGTGTGACTATATGTACGCTCCGCTCGCTCCTCGACTTGGTAATTCCCGCTACTATCATGATTTTGATTCTATCAACTCTTCATTTACAAGCAGTATATATAGGCTTCGCTCCATCGTTCCTGCTATCCAATTCTCCTGAATTGACTATAAATTAGGACTCTACCTTTTCTATAGTAATGGTTGAATCTGGCAGCTTAGTGATTTTTTCAATCTTTAAGCGAGCGGCTTGTAGTTTCTTTTCACAGTGATCTTTTAGTAAGACCCCTCTTTCAAAACTATTAATTGATGAATCTAAACTTTCCTCTCCCGTATCAATTTTTTTTACAATTTCTTTTAGTTCAGCTAAGGCAGCTTCAAAGCTCATATTTTCAATAGATTTTAAGTCTAGCATAATAATTTACCTCCTTCAAATTTACTTATGCTGTGAAGTATACTCGGTGAACTTCAAGAATTGGCGTTGTCGTGTCTAAAGATATCCGCTGCTCCGTTACTCATGTACGCTACGCTGCTCGACTTTGACACTCCTAGCTCTTCTTGAAGTTATACTATCCGTCTACCAACTCTTCATTTACGAGCAGTATATGTCCTCAGCCTTGCCTAATTGTGCAGCATAAGTACCCTTAAGTATTTTTATCGTATTTCCAAAATGAATGGCTGCTTCGTCTACTATTAAATTTTTAACCCATGTGTTAAAGGTTAGATACCACAACTGTTGAAAGTTAAAAAATCGTCTATTAGAGAAGCACCGTTAGGCACTGTGGCAATCTTCATGGTAGTCAAGACTCCTTTACAAGATTGCCACGTCGCCGCTTGCAACGATTCCTCGTAATGAAGGTTTAAGTCTTACAACAGCACTTCGCTAATAGACGATTTTTAACTTTCAACAGTTGTGGGTTGGATACCCAAAATTGCTATAATTTTTTATATACTCTAGAATAGAAAATCAAGAATTGCGTTGTCATTATCCAAGATTTTAGCGGTACTCACGTACTTCATATACTCTGCTCACCTCTTGTTTGTTGTCCCCATTCTCCAAATCATTTGAGTATATATATTAGTTCCTAATATACTTTCTATCTAGCTCGTTATATAGTCTATAAATTGCAATTTCTCGATCTTTAATCTTTTTACTAGCAATTTTTAGTAATCTTTCTGATGACTTTTCAGTTAATTGGATTGATGAATGTAGCTGTTCAGCAAGCTTCTTCAGTGATTCCTGAATTTCCATAAAAGATTTTTGTAATTGAGCTTTAATAGATACAGAAGAATTCTCAAGCTCATTAAGCTTTACATACACATGTTCTACCAGTTGATTAATTTTATCTTGCAGTAAATTTAATTGTTGTTTGCGTCCCTCTATTAGGTATTTACTAGTCTCATTTATCTTGGCTTGTATTCTGATTTTGGAAGTAACTTCTAAATTCCAAGCTAGTCCAAGTTTGCTCATTACGTATATTATCCATTTATGGACATCAAAATGATACCACTTAGCACCATTGCGATAATCTGATGGGAAGGCATGGTGGAAATTATGCCAGTTTTCACCTAATAAGAACAAAGCCATCCACCAAATATCTCCTGCAGTACCTTTATAATATTGTTTACTACCA
Source organism: Candidatus Tisiphia endosymbiont of Metellina segmentata (assembly GCF_964030715.1). Taxonomy (NCBI): domain Bacteria; kingdom Pseudomonadati; phylum Pseudomonadota; class Alphaproteobacteria; order Rickettsiales; family Rickettsiaceae; genus Candidatus Tisiphia; species Candidatus Tisiphia endosymbiont of Metellina segmentata. Next base: position 628,159 of record NZ_OZ034919.1, on the reverse strand, counting down.
ACGAAATGACATAGAGAATTAACGCAAAAAGTTGCATGTTGTTGCAGTGCTCTACCAATACCAATAAACAAGAAACCAGCATAGGCAGAGATGATAGTACCACCTATTAAGTAACCTATTAATGCTGGAAATACAATATTCATAAACGCAGCAATTTGCCAATAATATTTTAATTGCCATCTTAGCAATTTGTTTCTACCAAGTTTAACCATAGTAATTCGGTCAATGGACTTATAGCTTCCATCAATGATCATCCACCCAATATGTGACCATAAAAATCCTAAAATTCTATTCTCAAACTTCAAGGGGCTATGCGGATCTTGAGCTTTATCAGTATAAGCATGGTGTTTGAAATGATTAGATGCCCAGGACAACACTGGTCCTTGTAACGTACCAGCTGACATCATAACAAGAATAAATTCCACCACCTTATTTGTTTTAAAGGCATGATGTGACCACAGCCTATGCAACCCAACACCAACAGCAATATTAGAACCATAATAGCCAGCTATAAACAAACTTATCTCAAATACACCTATTTTATGGCTAGCATAGTATTTTATACCCAAATATGAAAGTATAATTGGGTATATAATTAGCACAAAGAAAATGGACCAAACGATTCTTTTTAGCATATATCTAATCTTTAAATAAATTAAATGTCCTTAACTCCATAGTTACAATATAACATATTGCAACATATTGCAATATGGAACATATGCAATATTACATTTTACGTTTCCATAATTTGTTAAACATCCGTTGTCCGAAATAGAAACTAATAATACCGGCAAAAATAGCCTGATCGTCTATATTCCATAAAACATCAAGATATTCTACAAGGATCGCCGTACTCTGTATGGTTCTATATTGTACATATTTGATGTAGGCATACATAATAAAAAAACTATAGGCAAGGACAGGGCGAACTGACCCATTCAACGCGTCAACCCAATTAACGCCTGATTTATATGTTGAATATAAAGTATTATTTTCAGCAATGTCTTTTGAAGAATCAAGCTCTGTCAGTAGCTTTGTATGTCCTAGTTTATTGATTTCAATTTGTCGATCTAAAAGATTAAGTGCATGTTTTTTATCATTTTGATCCTTTAGAATTTTTAAAATCTCCGGAATAATTGAGCTAATAAAGCCCGTTATTGAAGCAAGTAGTGTAATCATAAAATGCTCATTAAGTTTTAGTATAATATAATTATAGTAAAGTTTTTCTCTGCACTAATACTCGTCATCCACTTTTTTTAAATATTTTTTTATTAATTCTTTGAATCACATATATACGTCAAATAAGTCACAATAGATAAAAATTTGTAATTTGTTTATCAACTGTTTAAAACCTTCTTGACTCTATAATTATAGTACAATATCCTAAAAATTCCATATAATCCCAAATTATCCCAATTATAACCAAAAATTAGTTATAACTTAATTATGGGATAATATTTAAGCAATTTTGCTGTCATCTCAGTGTAGGCTGGGATCTGATACCCCATGTGGTAATTATTGAAAGGTAAAGGGTAAATGAATATTTTTTTATCAAAATATATAAACAATCTTGATAAGAAAGGTCGGGTTTCGATACCTGCCAGCTATAGATTAGCTTTGTCTAGTCAGTCATTTAATGGGATTATTGCCTATCCGTCTTTTAGAAATAAGTGCATTGAAGGCTGTAGTTTGAAGAGGCTTGAGGAGCTAAGTCAAATAATCCAAACCTTAGATCCCTATTCTGAGGAGCGAGATGCTTTCGAAACGATCATTCTTGGTGAAGCTATCCAGCTTAGTTTTGATAGTGAGGGAAGGGTGATTCTACCTAAATCTTTAATAGATCACGCTGGTATATCAGATCAAGCTTGCTTTGTAGGGAAGGGATTGGTCTTTGAAATTTGGCAGCCACAAAATTTTGAAACGTATCTTTCTTCAGCTCGGCAAATTGCTCAAGATAACCGTTTAACTCTTAAGAATATCAATAAGGATATATGATACAAGAATCCGCATCATCTCATACAGCTGTTATGTTAAATGAAGTTAAGGAAGTCTTGTGTCCTAAAGATGGGGGGAATTATCTAGACTGTACTTTTGGTTTTGGTGGTTATAGTCGGATGATACTTGATTGTTGTAATTGTCAATTAGTGGCAATTGATCGTGATCCAAATGTTATAACCTACGCCAATCAATTGATAAATGATTATCCTGGTAAAGTGAGATTTATTCAGACAGGTTTTGCTGAAAGCTTTTCAAAATTAGGTCCGTTGAAATTTGATGGCATAGTTATGGATTTAGGGGTTTCTTCTATGCAACTTGATTCTGGAGATAGAGGGTTTTCTTTTACTCATGATGGACCACTTGATATGAGAATGAGTGGAGTAGGGGAGAGTGCTGCAGATTTTATAAATAAGGCTGATGAACAAGAAATAGCAGATGTGATTTATAAATATGGTGATGAATCTTATTCTCGAAGAATCGCTAAAAATATTATAGAACACAGGTTATTAGAGCCTATTACCAATACAGCAAGATTTGCTCATATTGTTCGTAGTAGTATAGGTTTTAGAAAAGGTAAAATTGATTCCGCTACTAAGACTTTTCAAGCAATTCGTATTCATATCAATGATGAATTGGGGCAATTAGAAAGGTTTCTAAGTAATAGCAAGAATATTTTAGCGCCAAATGGTCGCCTAGTAATTGTCTCATTTCATTCATTAGAAGATCGAATTGTTAAAAATTTTTTAAAAGCAAATTCTGCTAAATTAGTTGCTAGGTCTAAATATGCGGCAAAAATTCTAGCTGAAGAAAATTCTAAGGAATGGCTTAAAATTCTTACAAAAAAACCATTATGTCCATCGTCTAGGGAAGTTGCACTTAATCCAAGAGCAAGATCTGCAAAATTAAGGGCTGGACAAAAAATAGATGGTACTACATATGGTAGTTAGAATATTTAGTTGTATAACTGTATGTACTATAATTTTTTCTATTTATGGATTATTTAGAGTTAAAGATCAGGTTATTGCCTTGCATTATCAGCTTGGAGAGGTTTCAAAACAGTTGACTGGTGAGAGTGATAGAATTCACGTGTTAAAAGTCGAACAATCATACCTTACTTCTCCTGCTAGACTAAGAAAATTAGCATCACTTTATTTACAATTAGATACTGTTAAAGTTAAGCAAATGATTAGTGATCCTTTGCTACCTGAGAGTAAGAAATATGCAAAGTCTAACGAGGTAGGTGGTTCATATTTTAGTAAAACCAATGTTAAGTGGCGTTATAAAACAATTGCTAATAATAAATACATAAAAACCGTTTCAACTAGAAAATCAGAGTATATTCGATGAAAATCAACATTAGTATAGTACTTACATGGCAAAAAAGATGTTATCTTGTTTCGGTGCGGAATCTGAAAAAATACCTTGCAAGACTATTCAGTATTATATATCCGCTACTTTTGCAGAATGACATACTAGTAAGCAATTAGCAGCAGTATGTAGATGGATAATAATATATTTTTATTAGCATTTATAAAAAATATTCTAACTAAAATGAAAAGAAATTTTAGTAGTATTATTTTATGGGATGTAGGTGCTAACAATACCAAAATCAGATTATTAATAGTTAGCTGTTGTTTTGCTATATTTTTTTGTGGTTTATTATATCGCTTAATAATTGTTGCGACCAATGGCTATGTTAAGCTAGAATATCAAGTAAAAAATAGTGACTTTAGGAAAGAGATAGTAGATCGTAATGGTAACTTATTAGCAGTCAATTTACCTTCCTCCTCATTGTTTGCTAATCCACAGAAAGTAATTAATCCTTCGCAATGTTTAGAAAGATTATCCAATATCTTGCCTGAGATTGATAAAATGAAGTTACTTGCAGAGTTACAAAGTAACAAAAGTTTTGTATGGATCAAAAGGGATTTATTGCCAAAAGAGCAAGAAGCGATATCAAATTTGGGAATGCCAGGTTTTAGTTTTGAACAAGAACAAAAAAGAATCTATACTTTTTCCAATTTATTGTCACATATTATAGGATATGTGGGTAGGGATTTGGTTGGTCTTGCTGGGTTAGAAAAAACCTATGATAAGTTTCTAACTAATTCTGACTTTATACAGCCGGATCAACTTAAAAAACCTCTTGAACTATCTATAGACGTAAGATTACAAAATATTCTAAGTGAAGAAATAGATAGGACGTTAAAGGAGTTTAGTGCAATAGGAGCAGTAGGAATAATTGTCAACCCTAATAATGGTGAGATTTTAGCTATTGTTAGTAAGCCGGATTTTAACCCACATTATCCGAGTAGAGCAAAGCCAGAAGAGCTATTTAATATGGCAAGTCTTGGTATCTATGAGATGGGGTCTGTATTTAAAACTTTGACTATGGCCGTAGCTTTTGATACTGATGCTATAGCAATGAATGATGCTTATGATATTAGCTATATGAAGGTAGGGGGGTTTAATATCAAAGATTATCATCCAAGGCAAGGGTGGCACAGTGTTCCAGAAATTTTCTTGCATTCGTCGAATATTGGTGTTAGTCAAATTATGCTTGAAGTTGGAAAGAATGATTTTAAAAATTATTTAAAGAAATTAGGTTTACTAGATCAGCTTAAAATTGAGTTACCAGAGAGAGGTACTCCTTTGTTTCCATCTGACAAGAGGTGGAGTGATCTTACTACTGCTGTCATGGCCTATGGTTATGGCATTTCAATTAGCCCTTTACACTTTATGCAAGCAGTATTGCCAATAGTAAATGGAGGGATATTATATGATCTGACTTTAATCAAAAGGTGCGATGAGCGTCTTGTTGGCACGCGTGTTTTTAGTGAGAAAACCTCTAAACAAATGAGTGAGTTATTTCGTTTGGTGGTAAAAGAAGGGACAGGACGTAGAGCCGATGTTAAAGGATATCTTGTCGGTGGTAAAACTGGTACTGCTGAAAAATTAACTTCAGATGGGCATAGCAAGAAAAAATATCTTAAAAATAGCAGAATGTCATCATTTTTAGGTTTATTACCAGCCATTGATCCCCAATATATTATTTTTATAATGTTTGATGAACCAAAAGGAACAAAAGAATCCTTTGGCTTTGCTACTGCTGGCTGGACTGCAGCTCCTGCTGTTGGAAGAGTTCTTGAGCGAATGGTAGCACTATATGGAATAGAGCCAGTTGAAAAAGGAGAGGGGTTATAATATTTTTCCTACAATAGTGTCAATTATCTAAACCATATTCCAACTGATGATATTTTTTCTTTGCTAAATATCTTTTGTTAATATATACTTTATATATTAAATTATATTGAGGAATTATGAAAAATATTATCTTTTTAATTTTAACAATAATTCTATCATCTTGTGGTAGTACATCAAGTATACGTAACGCACAACCATCAGAGAGTCGGGTGGATATTAGTAATTATGATTACATAATTATTAATGATTTTAAGGATGGTACTAGCAAATCTTCTAATAATCCACATGTTATATCAGAAGGTAAGAGATTTGCCGATATGATAGCAAGTTCAATTAAATCTAAAAAATTATTCGACAAAGTTCAACGGAATGTTGACTCTACAGATAGGGCTATACTTATTGATGGGAAAATAACTAAGTATTCTGAGGGTAATGCTGTTATGCGTACACTAATTGGTGTTGGTAGCTCTCACTTTAACGCAAAAATTAATATAAAAGATAACGAGACAAAAAAATTGTTAGGTAGCATAGATGCTAATAAAATGAGTTGGGCACTAGGAGGGGTAATCGCTGGTTCTCAAGATGTTAAATCACATATGAATTCTGTTGCTTCTAACATCGCTTGTGAGTGTGAAATTGCTAAGAAAAAGAAGAAATAAGGCAAAAAAAATGGTAGTCTAGGATTAATCCTAGGCTACTTGACCTTCCATATTTCGTGTGTTTCCTTAGTCTTCTTCAAATTCAAAAGTTGTTTTAATAATTTGTGCAGTTAGTTGAGGATATATGTATTTAGCCAATTATCTCCTACCTTGGTTTCAACAATAAGTGGAATGGCTAATTTAGGTGAGTTCTCCATAGTGGTTTTGATTAGGTGAGTAGCTACTTCTATTTCATCAATAGGAGACTCAAAAAGTAATTCGTCATGGATTTGTAGAATTAGTTTGGTTCTTAATTTTAATTTCCGTATCTTACGGTCAAGATCAATCATTGCCACTTTTATGATGTCTGCACTAGTTCCTTGAATTGGAGCGTTGATTGCTGCCCTTTCGGCAAATTGCTGTAGGGAGTGTTTCTTATCATGGATTAAGGGAATAAAACATTTCCGTCCGAATAGGTTTAGGACATAACCATGTTCCTTGGCATAGTTTTTTATATATTCCATATATTTTTGAATTTCTGGATATTCTTCAAAATATTTTTTTATATATTCTGCTGCTTGTGAAGAGCTAATATTTAACTGTTTTGCCAGTCCAAAGCTACTGATACCATAAATAATACCAAAATTTATGGCTTTTGCTTTACGCCTATGTTCTAGTGTTAAATCTTTTTCAGTAATTTTAAATATATTACAAGCCGTTTTACTATGTATATCCTCACCATTAACAAAAGCTTGCTTTAAGGAGGGTATATCTGCCATGCTACTTAAGATTCGGAGTTCAATTTGTGAATAGTCAGCTGAAATTAATTTATGCCCATATTCTGCAATAAAAGCTGCTCTGATTTTGTTGCCTTCTTTCGAGCGAACTGGCACATTCTGTAAGTTCGGATCTTGAGAACTAAGCCTACCAGTGCTAGTTGAAGTTTGTAAAAATGTGGTATGTACCCTATTAGTTATTGGATTTACTTGCAGGGGTAAGCTATCTGTATAAGTATTTTTTAATTTAGTTAATTGACGCCATTTTAATAATAAATCGGCAATAGCAAAACCACTCTCGCTAATTTTTTCAAGTATTTCTGCACTAGTAGAATAAGACTTAGCTTTCGATGACAATTTACCAAAGGGTAGTTGCATTTTCTCAAACAAAATTTCTCCCAGTTGCTTTGGCGAGGCAATGTTAAACTTTGTGCCAGTAATGGTAAAAATTTCCTGCTCTAATTTAGTAATTTCATTACCAAATTCACTTGATAGCTGTTTAAGATACTGTGAATCGATTTTAATCCCAGCTTTCTCCATTTTATCTATTATATAGCATAAAGGTAAATCAATTTCTTTGTATAGTGCTAAGGCATGATTATCCTTTAACTCTAACAATAGTTTTTGATAATCAGTACTAAAGCCAGTAATTATTTCTGCCATGGCTTCTAAATTATCCTTTTTTACCGAATCAAACGGGTCTTTTTGAGGTTTGCCAGCAGATATCAGATATTGCATTAGTTCAAGATCCTCACACGATACTATTTCACTATCGACAAAGAATTTTAATAATGATTTTAGTTTATAAGTGATTTTCTTAATAGACTTATTTTTTAGCAATTTGAGAATATCAGGTATAAACCATTGATGCAGATAATTTTGGCAAGAATCATCAGAAAGTAAATCAGACATATCGCTAGGGGTTCTAGCTGTAAACTTAATGTTGTAGCACTTATCATCAATAGATAAAATTATGGAAGGATTTTGTCCTAGATGATCTGATAGATAAATACTGATGACCCCATGCTCTTCAGCTTTAATCATCACAGAATCAAGCTGTTGTTTAGAAGATATCTCCTGAACTATGATTTGCTTAATAGGCAAGGATTCATTGGTAATTTGTATTTGAAATAAATTTTCCACTCGTTTGTTTAGAGATTTAAAACCATACTCTGCTAGAAAATCAGAGATTTGCTTACTATCAGGTGGAGTATATTGCAATACACTAAAGTCTAAATCGATATCAACATTATAATCTAAACCAACTAGTTGCCAGGAAATTAATGCTAGATCCTTTGAGGAGTTAATGATTTCCCTTTGACGATCGTTACTGACTTGATCGAGAGAGTTTAAAAGTTCTGCTAACGAACCAAACTGTTTTATAAGTGTTGCAGCAGTTTTAGGACCAATGCTTGGAACACCTGGTATATTATCTGACTTATCCCCAATCAAAGCCATTACTTCCCTGAGCTTATTTGGTTCTACACCAAATTTTTCTATCACGTCATCTTCAGATATGTATTTTGCTTTTATAGGGTCATACATTTTAGTATGCGAATTAATTAATTGCATTAAATCTTTATCAGAAGATATAATAATAGTATTTTCTTGTAATGTAGTTGCTTTATTGGCTAGAGTGGCAATTATATCATCTGCTTCACAACCAGCTTTTTCAATTATTGGAAAATTTAGGCTACTTGCTGCTAGACGGATAAGTGGTAATTGATCATTTAAGTCCTTTGGTGTAGGAGGTCTATTTGCTTTATATTGCTCATAAATTTGGTGACGAAAATTCTTACCACCGGAATCAAGAATAATGACAGCATGCTTTGGCTTAAAATCGTTCAATAGCTTTAACAACATGGAGGTAAAACCATACAATGCTCCAACAGCTAAGCCACTCGGAGAAGTTAATGGTGGTTGAACATGGTATGCTCTGAAGACAAATCCATAACCATCAATTATTAATAAAGTATTTTTGTTAATTGTTTCGTTGGTCATTTTGTTATTAGGACAAATGGTTATGTTTATGTAGTATACAACAATTATAATTTGCACTAAGCTTTATTAGTAATATTTTATAAAAATTATTATTTAAGCTGAAACAGTCTTTTCCACAGGTCTATAGATTGATATTTGAGTTTTTGACTTTTTGGACAAACAGTAAAAGCCGATGATTCCGACAAGGCAACAAATTGGAACTATAGAAATTGCCATAATAAAATCAAAGCGACTATAAATAGGTACAGCTGATTCACTTAGTAGCCCATCCCAGTTGTAAGATATTAAATTACTCATAATTTTATGGAAGAAATGTCCGAATGACATATTAATGCAATTGACTATCGCAATAGCAAGTCCAGCAGATTTATCTGTAACAAGGTTACCTACAACAGTAAAAATTAGAACTTGATAACAACAAAAAACTCCTAATAAAAACATTAGAGTACTACTAATAAAGAAATTTAATGAAGGACAATATAATAGGATACTAAAAATTGCTATCGTTAGCAATCCAGTCATTATTATTATAAAGTTAGATGATTTTGATAAATTAGCAATAAGTGCAAGTATTGGACCACCAAAACACATGTCTATATAAACGAATGAGGTAACCAAGTTACTTTCCATATCATTCATTTGATAAACTTGTTTGAAGAATGGAATAGCCCATACGTCAGCAAAACCTTCTAATGTTCCTACCATTAGACCACCACAAACTCCAATAAATAAAATAGTAGGGTTTAATAATAGTTTCAATATTGAAGATTCAGGATCGCTAGTATTAGAATTACTTCTTATATCATCAGTTTTTACTAATAAAATCATTAGTCCAATGATAAATCCAACTAGAGCTAGACTATTAAAAGTTACGTCATAACCAAAATGTGTAAATAATAGCTTCATTGGAGTAATGCCAAATACTGCTCCAAGTAAGCCAAAGGTAAAGGAGAAGCCAAGCATTAAGGAATGATATTTAGTTGGGAAAGAGCTTCTAGTAATCTTAGCTACTGATAAAAAACCTACAGCAGAACCGGCTCCAATCATAAATCTACCAATGAGTAAGTAATTAAAATCAGTGCTAGCAACAAAAGTTAGAGTACCAAGAGAGGTAACTAAGATAGATAAGAATGTGACAATCCTAAAATTAAATTTATCTAGCATTATACCAATTGGTAATTGCATTCCTGCATAACCTAGATAATAATATCCAGCAAACGTGCCAAATGCTATGGTATTAATGGCAAATTTTTGTATAATTTCTTCTCTAAGAATTCCAGTTGAGAGTCTTAATATAAATTGAAAAGCAAAAAACAGGGTGGCAAGAGACCATAGCAAAAGTGGTTTTTTTAAGGATAAAGCTTTATTCACAGGAAAATTTAAATTATAATTATGTTGTATTTTAAGGTAGCAAATTATAGTATCGATAATATTTTGTCAAACCTATTATTTTTATAAACCAGTTTGAATTATGGGTCAGTTTGAGGCATATTCGTTATTATTTATTGATAGTTTAGTAGGTAATTTAGTTGTAAGTTTAGATAGTGAATTAATCGTTCACTCTATGAGGATATTTGGTGTTTATAATAATTTAATAATAGTTACTGTCGCTACCATTGCTTCATTATTTGCTACTAGTATAAATTATTTCTTTGGTTTGATATTATTGAAAATTTTTTATTATTCTAAAAATGAACAGGTTCATACTAACCACCAATCATTTTCCCAATTTTTTTTAAAATATAACATATTTATACTTTGGTTTACGATAATACCGTTATGGGGCAAATTTATTCCTTTAATTGCCGGTTTTACTAAAACAAGATTTTTAAGAGTTTTAGTTATTAGTGGTGCTGTCAAGTTATGTTATTATATTTGTATGATATAATTAGGGAATTTAATGAACCTTTATAGAGTCAATCCGTCTTCATCGTTTTTGGATATAGTAGCTGATTTTATTCTAGATAATTTTGCTAAAGAATCTATTAGCAATCTTAAAATTATATTACCTAGTGGTTTTGCTTGTTTAAATTTACAAAATATTTTGATTAAGAAGCAAAATATTGCGATTTTACCGAATATTATCCCTTTTTCCAATATTATGGCTGAAGGTGAGGAAATATTTGGTATTACATCAGAAAATCTAGAACCTATAACGCTAGAGCCTATAACGTTTTTGCAAGAGAGAATTATATTAGCAGAAATCATCCATAATTACCCTAAGCTACAATTCAGTATAACACAATCTTTACAGTTTTGTTCAACAATAGCAGAGTTATTTTATCAGCTAGCTTGTAATGATTTATCAATAGATTCTGTAAATGAAATAGAGAAAATGAATCCATCAAAACATTGGAATGTTATTTATGAATTTCTTAAATATACTCATCAGCAATGGAAAAAACAGATAGGATTGCTAGATCGTGTAAATTATCAAATAACTATGATGGAAGCAGAGATAGCACGGTTGAAAAGAGCTGATACCAATTTAATAGTAGCGGGTATCATGGGTCACAATCTTATATCATGGAATTTCTTAAAGAATGTTGCTAATTCACCATGTGGTTTTATAATTTTACCGCCTATTAGTAATAGACCTCTATTAGAATATGATAATCCAGAAGAAGATTATTTATATAGCCTAAAAAAATTACTGACAATTCTAAATAAAGATTTATCAGATTTTCAGCCTTTAGGTAATGAGCAGCAACATCATTCTATTTGGGATCAGATAATTTTTGAAGATAAAGATTTAACACTTGCTAAGCAGGAACATTTAAACATTGAAGGAAATAGGGATGACATTGGTCTAGTAAAATATTTTGAGCTTGAGGATATTTTTCAAGAAGCAGAACAAATAAGCCTGATCTGTAAACAGTATAGTGATAAGAAGATAGCTATTATTGTTAATAATCAAACAACCAAGGATTTTTACTGTAATTCTTTGACCAAATATTCCTTAGAATTTCAAGATTTACTAGGTGATAATTTAACAAAAACGTTAGTTAGTTCTCTAATAATTTCTGTTAGTGAAATATTATGTAATGATTTTGAGATAAAAAAGTTATTCTTACTATTAAAGAACCCTTTTATTAATTGTAAATTAGTAGCAAAATTAGAACTATTAATGAGCGGCAAGAACCGTTTCGTACGGCAACCTAGTCAGATGCTGTCTTTAGTAGAAAAAACCAATGATGATGCATTAATAAATTGGTGTAAGAAACTAATAGACTTACTTTATACAAATAGTGGTAGTAGTTTTGTTAAAATATTAAAATCCTCGATTAAGATTGCTGAAAAACTTTATCCAAATATTTGGTATGAACAGCCTGCTGCTGAGCTATCAACTTTTCTATCTAGCTTAATAAAAAATAATTGTAGTCTAACATTAAATAATAAAAAATGCTTTCCAGAGTTACTTAAATCTTTAATGTCTAGTTGTAACTATTTTGCACATAATAATTATTCTAAAAATATAATTATTGGTAAAGCTGAAGATTTAATGTTACTTAAATTTGACCTAGTAATTTTAGCCGACTTTAATCAAGGGAGCTTAGCTTCGTCATCAGCTGTGAATCAGTGGATTAATGAGCAGACGCTTAAAAAATTACATATTGCTACTGGATATGCCATACATCAATATTATTTCTATTTATTTTTGCATAATGCTCAAGTGATAATTACTAGAGCAAAAAGACAAGATAGTAAAGCTGGTTTGTTACCATCAAATTTATTATTAAAATTGCAATTTATTTTACAGAAAAGTTTGATTTCAGAAAATTATTTAACATATTTATCAGAAAATAACTTAGTGGATGTACCAAATAATGTTAATATGGTTGAGTCAATTATAACTAATCCTATTAATATTAGTTCCAATTTACAGGATGATTTAAAAATCGTAGGGGAAATAAACTCTAATCCTCATTGCGAGGAGGTCGTAGAATCGACAAAGCAATCCAAGGAAACTTATACTAATCTAGATTGCTTCTTTGCTGCTAAAACAGTTCCTCGCAATGACGTTAATTTACTTAGTTACGTTAGTAGTCCAATTTTTCCTGAGATAATCTCAGTTACTGATATAGAAATGTTAGTACGGAATCCTTATAGTTTCTATGCTAAGAAGATTCTGAATTTGAGAAGCAAGGATATGATAGGGCAGGAGCCTAAAATATCTGAATTTGGTAGTTTTGTTCATAAGGTCTTAGAACAATATTCTAAAAATTATGATAAGTTAGAAAATAACAAAGTTGGATTAATATTGGAAATTAGTAATAATATTTTACAGAATACTATTCTGCCAGCCTATACACAAAAAATTTGGCAAATAAAATTTATTCCTATTGCTGAGTCTTTTATTGAGTTTGATGAAAAACGCAGAAGTGATTTCCAATATGTTTATTCAGAATGTAGAGGAGAAATTTTGTTAAATATTGGAGGGCAAGAATTAACAATAATTGGAGTTGCTGATAGAATTGAGGTAGATAAGCTTGGGGCAGCTGTCATTATCGATTATAAGACTGGTAGCTTACCGAGTAAAAAAGATGTAGAAGCTGGATTATCTCCGCAGTTAATCATTGAAGCCTTAATGTTACAGGAAGGTGGTTTTGCTATGAAAGTTCATAGCGTTAAACAGGTTACTTATGTAAAAATTTCTAGCTCGAAGCCAATAATCCAAACTTTGGAAATAGACTTAACGAAAGAAGACTTAGATCGTCATAAACAGGGTATGATGCGAGTACTAGAATATTATGTAACGAATAAAAACTTTCCATATGATATTGATTTACTAAAGTATGACGACTATGCACATTTGGCAAGGAGAGATTTATGAAGAAAATAGCTCGGCGTCATTGCAAGAAGCTACTTTTAGTAGCGACTAAGCAATCTAATTAATGTGGATTGCCACTACGCTCACGTGGTCTTGCAATGACGGGTTTTAACTTTCGCAGTTATGGCATAACCTAGGCTATTAAACCGATGTCTTACATCAATATTTGAGGTTATAATACCAATTGCAATAATTAACACGGTGTATTTATCCAGTCTCTATACATAATTGATTTTACTAAATCTACATTATGAGCAAATTGATTCCAAGCGTAACAAGCCATAGTGACGATATCTTCATATACACCATAACATTGGTTAGACAAGAAATGATTTTTGATCCATGCCCAAACTTGTTCCATTGCATTAAGTTCCGGTGCATAGGGCGGAAGCGGTATCAAAGTGATATTGCTTGGCACAGTTAGTTTTTTGGCTGTGTGCCAACCTGCATTATCCGTTAGTAAAGCTATATGTCGGTTGCCTTGAATACTGCGAGAAAGGTCTTCTAAGAATTTATTCATTGCCTGTGTATTTGCATATGGTAAAATTAATGCAAAAGCTTCTCCTGTATCATGGCAAGCAGCTCCATAAATATATGTTGAAATGAATTGCTGTTGCCGAACTTTACGGGGTCTAGTGCCACGCTTAGCCCATATACGAGTTAAGCTACCTTGTTGCCCAACTCGAGTTTCATCCTGAGACCATATATCAACTTTACATCTATCGATATTTTTTGATAATAATTCTGTTAGCATGTCTGGGAAGTTTTTTTATATGTATTTTGAGTCTCTTGATTTGACTTTGGATGCATTGAACGAGAAGTAATCCAGCTAAAACCAAGGCGGTGCATAGTATTGTAGACTGTTTTTAAAGTACATTTAGCACCATATTCCTCAAGTAACATGATATGTAGCTCCTTTCCAGTTATATACCCACCAGTTTTACTTTCACTGAGCGTATTGATTTTATCAAAAAGAGTAGACTCTTGTATAGTGTTAATCTTCCTAGGGGCACCGCTTCTTTGTGATTCAAATAATCCTTCAAAACCATGATTCCTAAATCTTCTGAGCCATGATTGCACAGTTTTCCAGTGTGACTTCACTATTTCAGATATGGCTTTAAAAGATTTGCCTAATTGAAGGTAATACATCGCCAATAAACGTATACGATTTCGACCATGCGGCTCATGTTTCATCATTTTTATAAAATCATGACCATGAAAACCTTGCGGTAATATTAACCTAGCCATTTGAGTACCTTTATCAGTTAAAAACCCATTTTACACCACTGCGTTAATTATTGCAATTGGTATAATACACTAATTGTCTATTTGTTCTTGAATTTATTAGTTTAAAATGCTTATATAAAATCATTTTCAAAACCCACTATCCAAATCAGTGTATCATTATGTTAGAAGAAGATAGTTTTATTACTAATCTAGTAGATCAGGAATTTTCAGTTACTGAAATTTCTAGTAAGATCAAGGAGTTGCTAGAGAATAATTTTGGTTATATTAGAGTAAAGGGAGAAATTTCTGGTCTTAAGATAGCAACTTCTGGTCATGGTTACTTTAATCTTAAAGAAAATACAGCTATTCTAGCCTGTACTTGTTGGCGTCCTGTACTTGCAAAAATTAAGTTTGTACCAATTGATGGTATGGAAGTGGTAGCTAGAGGTAAGCTTTCTGGGTATGCAGGAAATTCACGATATCAGCTATCGGTAGAAGTCCTTGAACCTGCAGGTCTTGGTGCTATCATGCAAATTCTCAAGGAGCGGCAAGAGAGATTAGAAAAAGAAGGTATATTCAATAAACAAAAAAAGCCACTACCTTTTCTGCCTAATAAGATTGGGGTGGTTACATCAATGACTGGGGCTGTAATTAAGGACATTATACACCGTATTAATGATCGTTGTCCATCTCATATACTAATATGGCCAGTTACTGTTCAAGGTGAAAATGCTGCAAATGAAATTGCTAGTGCTATTTCAGGATTTAATGAATTAGATAAAGATATAAAACCTGATGTTATAATTGTTGCAAGGGGAGGGGGGTCTATAGAAGATCTGTGGGCTTTCAATGAAGAGGTAGTAGTACGGAGCGTATTTAATTCAGCTATTCCTATTATTTCTGCAGTTGGACATGAAGTGGATAATACTTTAATCGATTTGGTAGCTGACAGGCGAGCCCCCACACCAACTGCTGCAGCTGAATTTGCTGTACCTGTGCTTTCTAATTTACATTATACAATCAGTTCGTATTATGATGCATTATGCAGTCGTATTAATCAGCTAGTTAAATATGAACAGCAAGCAGTTAACTCTAATACTGACATTTTTAGGAGTATAACTACTTATATAGACTATAATCAACAACTTCTTGATGAACTCAGTTTTAGATTAACAGATTCTTTGCCTAACCTACTCAGATTTAAAGTGGCAAAACTTGACTCACTTAATATAGAAATATTAAATCCTCTAAAAATAGTTAATTATCAGTCGTTGGAATTAGTGCATCAATCTAATTATATGCTAAAATCTATTAGCACTAAGTTAAAAAATTATGAGCATCAATTAAATTTAAATAATTTGCTACTTACAAGTCTAGATTATAAAACTGTACTAAAACGTGGCTTTGCGGTAATTAAATCAGAAAATGGAGAATTTATAACATCAAAAGTTGTTGCAAGCAAAAAACAAGAATTTAATATTAAGTTCTTTGACGGTGATATTAATGTATGCTGCAAAAACTTGGAATAGACCTTAATTTAGGAGAACTAATGCAAAATGCAAGTACTTAAAAGTATCATCCCGATTATTATTATTGTGCAAAACTTTTTTACCTTTGCTAATCCTGAGGATAGTAGTAATCAACTATCTAATATTCAGGACAAATATTTTACTCAATGTACTGAAGAAATGTCTGATAAAGATAATCTGCTTGTTGATTGGTATCCACTAGAACCCTACCAATTTAGTCATATAGCTAAAAATGGTCACTATTGTGTTACTGGCTTAGATATTGAATTAATTAATAGTATTAGTAGCAAAATTAGCATTGGCGTACAATATGCTGATTCTGTGTGGGAGCGAGCAATATCAAATATAGGGCATGGTGACAGTGATATGGTGGCGGGAGCTACTTATACTGCTGAGAGAGCAGACTTTGCCAATTTTTCTCTTCCATATCGATTTGAAGAAATTTCCTTATTTACTTTACGTTCAGCAAAAAAACATTTGAGTTTTAGTAATATAAATGAATTTTTAGCTCAGATACGTTTACTAAATTTCCGTCTTGGTATAATTAAAAAAGCTGTTTATGGTGATGCAAGAACGACTGACTACCTAAATCAGGTGAGTAATAACGATATTATCATTAAATATGGAAGTAATCTAGAGTTATTTCATGGGTTGCTACGTAATGAAATTGATGGGTTTCTTGCTGACAGAATTTCAGGGGTAGCTCTTTCATTAAACTATATTAAAAAAGATCAAATAGAAGAAATCCCTACTGGTATTAAAACCCCTGTACATTTAATGTTCAGTAAGAAAACTGTAACTCCTAACATAGTTGCACGGTTTAACGATTCAATAAAAGAATTTGTCGATAGCGATGAATATAAAAAAATCGTTAAAAGCTATATATATCATATTTTATTGCCAAAATCTATTGATTCAGAATGGTGTTATATTATTGGAGTTATCGGGAGTATAGCATTCGCGATTTCTGCTATCACTATATCCTCTAAAACAAATGCCACGTTGTTTGGTACTTTTGTATTAGCAATGTTACCGTCTCTATTAGGATGTATTTTACTCGATATTATAATAGTACACCATGGTTATAATATAAATCTTGTTTTGACTCCATATTATACTTTTCGTGTTTTTATAACGGTACTTATTGGCTTCTTTACCGTTAAACTCCTAGCTTATTATAATAAGCAGTTATATGAGGATAGTTTTATCCAAAAAATATGGAGTAATACTCTTGTTATTTGTGATTCTTTAGGGCAGGCATCCTTTATGATAATTGGCGTTGTAACCGTAATTGTACAAAGAATTGAACCGTTAGAGTTTTGGGGACCATGTTTTGCGTGTTTGACTTCTAGTGCTGGTATAATATTGCGGAATTTAATTTGTAAGCATGACAAGAATATGGAGTATATACCTAGAGAAGTTAATTTTGAAATATTCATATTATGGGGTGGAATTTTTAGTATATTATTAGATGTTTATGCTTATAATCCTAATTATAATACAATAAAATATTCTATGATTACAGTAATTGCAGGTGCTTTTGTCAGTAGGTTTTTAGTTCACTACTATAATATTCCAAACTTAACTCAATGATAGGTAAGCCACTAGTTTGACTAGTGAGACCATCAAGGCTTGGCCTTTAGATTTAGTATAAAATAAAAAGTTATCATATATAACTTCTTTGGCTTGACGGTCAAAGGAGAAAATATATGACAACATACGAAAGTTTAAATCATTCTAAATGGGATTGCAAATATCATATTGTGTTTATTCCAAAGTGTCGTAAAAAAGAATTGTACGGGAAGGTTAGAAAATATCTTGGGAACGTATTCCATGAGTTAGCTTTTCAACGTGGGAGAAAGATCATAGAGGGGCATATGGTACAAGATCATGTGCATATGCTCATCAAGATTCCTCCTAAATATTCTGTAGCTGAAGTAATAGGCTATATCAAGGGGAAAAGTGCTATAGCCGTTGCTAGGCAGTTTGGTGGACGAAAACGTAATTTTAATGGAGAAAAGTTGTGGGCTAGAGGTTATGCGGTCTCAACTGTAGGATTTGAAGAGAATCAGATCAAACACTACATTAAGAATCAAGAGCAACTTGATAGTTTAGGCTCTGACGAATCAGGAGAATTTTAATTAACAATGGCAGCCCTTTGGGCTGCTCATAACCGTCAAGCCCCTCGCTTTGCGAGGGCGTTCTGACTTTTCGTTCGGATAATGGGAGTACAACTGTTGAAAGTTAAAAACCATCATTGCAAGGAGGCATGAGCCGACGAAGCAATCCACAAAAATATAATAAGTAATTTGGATTGCCGCGTCACCACTAAAGCGGCTTCTCGCAATGGCGTTTAACTATACATCTTACTAATTTTGTGTGCATCGCCTAGGGTAGTGGGGTCTAAAATAACCTGATTCGATGTAACTTGTTATATCAAATTCAGGTTAAGCTAAGATTAACATATGGCTAAAACCTTCTTAGGTTAACTATAAATAAAGGAGAATTTAGATATGAGTAAAACAAATGATAAGGTATCAATTTTTACTAAAGCCGTTAAGCAAGTTTTTAAATCGGCTAATCATACTTTGAGAAATTTACAAGAAAATATTTATAAAAAAGAAAAAGAAGTATTAGATATAAAGAACCTCAAAGATAAAGAAAAAATTGCCAAACAATCAGCAAAAATAGAAAAAAAGATAAAAAAAATAGAGGGATATAAAAAATTAGTTGAGCAAAGGCAAGCGAATTTATTAGCAGAAATTACTAAGTATAAAGAGTTAATTGAATTAGCAAGGCAAAAACCTCAAGAAAAAAAGACAAGAGAACAAGTGAAGTCATGGGAAGAAAAACTTAATGCATGCAACAAAGAGATAGAGGATTATAACAAGTTAGTTAACTCCCATGACAAACAGCAAGCAGTAAAGGAGACAAAACAGGAACAAAAGCAAGAAGAGCAACAGAAAAAGCAAGAAAAAAAGGAGATAAAGCAACAGCAAAAGCGAGAACTTTCCTATCAAGAAGAAAAAGAAAAATTTTTTAAAATATGTAGCGATATTTTAAAAGATCAAACTCGTTTAGAGAAAATATTATCTCCTTTAGCAGAGCCTAGAACAAAAGAAAAAGGTATTGGTAAAGGTCAGGCATTTAAAGCTGCCATAGAGGGTATACAATTCGCAGTAAGTCATGCTAAAACAACTGTTGGCGTTATAACTTCAGGAGGGTTTTATGCTAAGGAAATAGAGAAATTACAGAAAATATTAAATGGTGAAGAAAAATATGATCCATCTAACCTTCCTTTCTTTATAAAATTGTTACAAGATCCTGATACAAAAACATTTCTTACTCAAAATGTTGAAATAATTAATGGATTAGTGGAAAATCTTGCTCCAATTCTTACCAAGATTGCATTAAAAGAGTTGGGGAAAATAGATGAGATACAAAAAGATTTTAATTCTAAAAAAGATGATATACAGAAATTACCGGAACTAGACAAAGAATTACAAGAGCTAAAATCGTCTACAATAAGAAAAGAATCTAAAATTAAAGAGTTAGAAGAAAAAATTGATTCTTTAAAATCTCTACAAGCCAAGTATGATAGGGCTATTTTATTACAAGAATTAAAGAAAGCTGGTTTTGATGAAAAATATATAAACAGTCAATTATTACCTATTGTCAAAAATATCGTTGTTGAGATACTTAAAACCCCTGAAAATATTATAGAAATTGTGCAGCTAACTGCTGACAGAGCTTTATCTGACGACCCTCAAGTAAAAAAAGATTTACTTGGTACAATATTAGATAAAATAGATATTAGTGTACTTGATGCAACCTTAACAACATTAAAGGAAAAATTGCCAGATGTTTTAGCAAAAAATAAAACAGAGATTGCCAATATTGCTGTTCAAGTTCTGCCAAAATTACTTGAAACACTAAAGAGTAATGCTAAATCTTTGGCTCAAAGCAATACTCAAAATTTAGAAAAAGAGGATATTTATAAAGTAGTAGCATCACCTATTATTCCAATTCTAGCTAATGTAAACCCTGAATTTTATGGGAAGGTAATTCCTATAGCTATTGATGTGCTACAAAATACTATGAAAGCGGTAAGTCTAGAACAAATAAAGGAACTTTATCAAGATATACAAACAATAACTCAAGACACTAGCGATATTGAGTTAAAAGATCAAGCTACAGGAAGAGTAATTAAACAATTTATAGGACTACTTGAAAATGCAGATATCCAGCAAAATATAAAGGAGGATTTGCCAAATTTACTTAGAGAAAATACAGAAACTATCAAGGCTATAGTTAATAATATTAGTAATAATAATCCCCAAATTGCAAGATATGCTGTACCACAAGAATTGATAGATGCTACAGTACCATTAATGGTTGATATAGTATCAGCTGGTCTTAGTACAGTGCCAGAGCTAGTTGGAATTAATAGTAATTTAGCTAAGTACCAAAATGAAGCTAGTAATGAGGCTTCGCTAGGAATTTTGTCTAATATAATTGATGATGTAGGTAGGGTTGCTCAAAATATTACTCCTCTATTAACTAAGAGTATCCCTGCTTATTTACAACAAAATAAAGCTACTATTTTAGCAGTTACAAAGAATGTAACTGAGCAAAAAGAGATTAAAGCTAGCCTAGATCCCGCTGGAGTTAAACCTGAGCTGGTATTAAAGATGGCTGAGTTAGCTATTGATACTGTTCCACAAATATTACCAATAGCAACTGATTTGGTTAATGCTACTTTAAAAGATAAAGAGGGGGTAACAACTATTATTACTAAAATTCAAGACCTAGTAAATAGTCCTGAAGAAGAGAAAATTGCTCAAGCTGTTACAGTAGCAGATTCTATTTTAGATTTTATAAATAAACCAAAAAATGCAGATGTGAGGAAAATAATTGATAAAGATATTCCAAAGTTTCTTGGCGAGAATGCTGAGCGATTTGGTGCTGTAGTTGATGAATTTCTCAATACAACAGTTGTGGGTAGGAATTTAAAAGTAAAAGGTCAGGAAATTATTGAATTAGCTAGCAACAAGATACCAGATTTAACAAAGATAGCCGAACAATTTAAGACTGGTAATTATAACATGGGTATGTTCGGGATATTCAAATTATTAT
Organism: Candidatus Tisiphia endosymbiont of Metellina segmentata; assembly: GCF_964030715.1. Classification (NCBI taxonomy): domain Bacteria; kingdom Pseudomonadati; phylum Pseudomonadota; class Alphaproteobacteria; order Rickettsiales; family Rickettsiaceae; genus Candidatus Tisiphia; species Candidatus Tisiphia endosymbiont of Metellina segmentata. The sequence continues at coordinate 606,819 of NZ_OZ034919.1, read as the reverse complement.
CTGACAGGAAATTACTAGGAATAGTATCAGAAACATTAGTTGAAGGGGCTAGATTCCTAATACAAAGAAGTTTTACCTCACTGAGAACACGTAGACAAAAATGGAGTGAATCTTTAGGCAAAGTTCATTTTAGTTTTTCTGATAAAGATTCTCAACAGAGTTCTCAGCAAATAGATGGACAGAAACTTGATTTAGGTGAGTTACTGCAACAACAAGCTGATGCCACTGATATTGGTACAATCTCAAAAACTGTAGAATATTCTCTAATAAGTAAAGATTTCAGAGGTTTTGTTTTTGACAAAGAAAATCCGATACCTACTAAAAATGTTATAGTTAATGGGTTTAATTTTGATAAGGCGATATTTAAAGAACGTTCTTTTCAAAATAGCGAAATTAGCAATTGTTCTTTTAAAGGAGCTATTTTTAAAGATAAAATTAGTTTCGAAGGGACAACTATTGATGCAAAATCTTTAAAAACTCTTTTGCCTGCAATTAATCAATATAATAAAAATCATGCAAATAATAAAATAACTTTAGATAATGTTAAAATTGTTGGCGATATAAGTGGGCTAACATTTAAAGATATTTCTATGAAAGGCACGGATTTGACTGAGGCACAATTTACTTCAGAAGACTCTAAGAGCAAGACAATTAGTAAAGCTACGTTTGATCAGGTTAGTTTTGACGAGAGGACGAAATTACCTGAACATAAAAAAGATGTTCAAAGTGAGGCTAGAAAAATAGGTCAAGAAGCAACTAGTTATGTGGCAAAGAGTACTAAAAGCAAGAATAGTGAAATGGTCATTAATGATATAAAGGATAGTGTATCTAAACATGTTGTGCCAAATAGGACATCTAACAGCGATATAAAACATTTGCCATCTCCCAAGTCTAAACAAACAGCAATTACTGGAAGCGTAATATAACCTCAAGTATCGATGTAAGACATTGGTTTAATAGCCTAGGGTGTCCCTGCGTAGGTAGCGGGATATAAAAAAACTTGATTATCGAGTATTAAATTATAAAACTACTTGACATGGTTTTTTTTATAGTTTAGGTTGCTTGGAAATGAGCATGGGTATTAAATGGATGCAGTAAATTCTTCTTGCAATATGTGGAATAGGGCTAGAAATAGTAAATTTAGACACGTTGTTTGGCCTATTAGATCTAACGAATTAGTAAAGTTTATACCTATGGCTTTACTAATGTTTTGTATTCTCCTTAACCAAAATCTAGTACGTAGTATCAAAGATAGCTTGGTAGTGACATTAATTAGTACGGAAGTTTTAAGCTTTATAAAACTTTGGGGTGAGATGCCTATGGGTGTCTTATTTGTCATTCTTTACTCCAAACTTTGTAATATTATGACAACTGAGCAAGTGTTTAGGATAGTAGTATCTTTTTTCTTGGGATTCTTCATATTATTTGGTTTTGTGTTGTTTCCATACCGGGAATATCTTCATCCAGATCCTGAAGTAATAGAATATTATGTTACCGTACTTCCACATTTAAAATGGTTTATCATCATTTGGGGAAAATGGAGTATTGTGTTATTTTATATAATGGGGGAGTTGTGGCCAGTAATTGTATTTACACTATTATACTGGCAACTTGCTAATAAGATTACCAGTATTGAAGAAGCTCCAAGATTTTATACGTTTTTTTCCTTATTTGGTCAAACTAACTTACTAATATCTGGCAGTATAATTATATATTTTGCCAAAGGTGAACATTTTTTGTTACCTCTATTTTCCCATCTTAACGACAAAACAGAAATTCTCCTTAAATCGTTTATGCTAATCATTATAATTTCTGGCCTAATTTGTTTAATCTTGCATAGATTTGTTGAATTGAAAATTATAGAAACTACTAAAAATATTAGATTCAAAAATAAAAGAACCGATATACTAAAATTGGGGTTAGTTGACAGCAGCAAAATAATTTTTACATCTAAATATTTAGGAATTATTTGTGTATTAATGATTTCATATTCCATGACAATCAACCTAATTGAAGGATTATGGATGTCTAAAACCAAGCAATTATACCCTAGTACCCAAGCATTTATATCTTACACTGGTGAGGTGTTTTTTTGGACAGGAGTACTTACTTTAATTTGTGCTTTTCTAGGTAGTAGTTTAGTTAGGGTTTGTGGTTGGTTTTGGGGAGCAGTGATCACCCCTATCGTAACACTGTTATCAGGTATGATGTTTTTTACCTTTGTTGTACTAGAAAAACCTTTATTGGCAATTATGACTGGTCTTAGTTATTTTTCTCCATTAATGATAATTGTTTTTGTAGGTGGTTTGTGGCATGTTTTAGGGAAAAGCGTAAAATATTCATTGTTTGATTCTACTAAAGAAATGGTATATATACCTCTTGATAATGAAATGAAAACTAAGGGAAAGGCAGCAGTAGATGTACTTGGATACAAAGTAGGAAAATCTTCTGGAGCAATTATTCAATTCGTCTCTTTCAGTATTTTCCCAAATGCTGTACATAACGATCTAGCTGGTTTTCTGATGGTTGTTTTTTTTGTTGTTTGTGTAGTTTGGATTTTGGGTGTAAAAGTCTTAAATCGATATTACAAAAACTTACTAAACCTGAATTCGATGTAACAAGTTACATCGAATTCAGTGATATATATAGAAACAATCAGGTTTGAAGCGGCTGCCCACCTGATTGTTAAATATTAATTTGCTAATAATTTTATTTTTATACTTATAAAAATAAAATTATTAGCGGTAATAGATTAAAATGCATTCGTAGAACCGCTTCAAGAATGCATTTTTCATTATAAGAAGCCAATTCGATATAAGAATTAATAATTCTTATATCGAATTAAGGTTACTAAGGTCTAACAATTATAATCCTTAAAATTGATTATTTGTGCTGTCTTAATATCTATATTAGAGTGGGAGGTGCCCACAATAACTCCACCATTATTTGCTTTCAAAATAATCAAGTTATATAGTAATTCTTTGTTTTCTTGATCTAGGTTTGCTTCTACTTCATCTAATAGCCATAAATTTGACTGGCAAGCAATGAGTTTTGCTAAGGCAACTTTCTTTTGGTTACCAGCAGACAGCTTGTAACATTTCTCATGCAAAATATTATGTAACTTGAAATAGTATATCGAAGATTCTAAAGCTTCAAGGGAATCATAAATTGTAGACCAAAATTTTAGATGCTCTAATACAGTTATTTGGGATTTTAATCCAAGATTATGTCCAATATAATTACAATAAGGTTTCTTTAAATATTTACAGTTCAATGATCTATACAAAACATTGCCACTTGTTGGATTTTGTATATTAGCTACAATTCTAAGTAGTGAAGTCTTCCCGCAACCATTTGCTCCCTGTAAATAAACTATAGATGATGGTAAAAAAGTCATACTAATATTAGTGAAGATAGTTTTTTCGTCTATAATAAAAGTGAGTTGTTCAAATGACAGCATTTATACGATTCTAAGAAATTTTTTATATAATTTACTTCAAATATTTATTTTTTCAAGTTAAGTTAAATGAAAGGCTTAGTGGTAGGTATTTTTAAGTGTATACTCAAAGTATGCCAATTCGGGATAAGAATTAGTTAATTCTTATCCCGAATTGCCTTTAATATAAGGAAAAATGTATTCTTAAAGCGGTTTTGCAAATGCATTTTAAACCTTTCTAAAACTAAAAACATGATTTTAATTTTTTAAAATCATGTTTTTAGCAAAATATTAATTTAACAATCAGATGCAGAGCCGTCTCAAATCTGATTGTTTCGATAATTTCACCGAATTTGGTATAAGAATTGACAAATTCTTATACCAAATTCGCGTAAACCCTAATGATTAAAAAAATTGGAGGAACGGGAATGAATCCTGATTATCTTAAAGAAATATCTGTAGGAGATAATCTTTATAAAATTTTTGATATAAATAAAGCGGCAAGTGATATTAATCTTGAGTTAAAGCGTCTACCTTATAGCTTAAGGATATTATTTGAAAATGTCCTTCGTCTAACTGGTAATAAAAAAAACTTGTTACTATTTAAAGAATGGCTTAAGGCTAGAAAATCTGACGCTGAGATACCGTTTATGCCGGCTAGGGTACTAATGCAGGATTTTACCGGAGTTCCTGCTATTGTTGATTTGGCTGCTATGCGTGATGCTATAAAAAAACTAGGGGGTAATCCATTAAAGATTAATCCTCTGATCCCGGTTGACCTTGTCATAGATCATTCTGTACAAGTTGATTATTATGGAACAAGTGATGCGTTTGCTAAGAATGTCAAAATGGAAGTAGCACGGAATCTAGAGCGTTATGAATTTTTGAAATGGGGGCAAGAAGCATTTGATAATTTTAGAGTAGTACCTCCAGGAACAGGAATCTGTCATCAAGTTAATTTGGAATATTTAGCCAATGTTGTGTGGAGCAAACAACAAAATGGTGTAACTTTCGCTTATCCGGATACATTAGTTGGCACAGATAGTCATACTACGATGATTAATGGTTTAGCAGTTCTTGGTTGGGGAGTTGGGGGAATTGAGGCTGAGGCGGCAATGCTCGGTCAACCTTTATCAATGATTTTACCAGAGGTAATTGGCTTTAAGTTAACTGGCTCTTTAAAGGGAATGATTACTGCTACAGATTTGGTGCTAACAGTTACTCAAATGCTAAGAAAGAAAAATGTAGTCGGCAAATTTGTTGAATTTTATGGAGATGGGCTTTCCTGCCTTACATTGGCAGATAGGGCGACTATATCAAATATGGCTCCTGAGTATGGTGCTACTTGTGGGTTCTTCCCAATTGATAATGAGACTATAAAATACCTTAATTTTACAGCTAGAGATCAAAATAGAATAAAGCTAGTAGAGCAATATGCTAAGCTACAGTCATTATGGTTTGATCCAATAATTACTCCGGAATATACTGATATATTAGAACTGGATTTATCTACTTTAGAACCTTCCTTAGCTGGACCAAGACGTCCGCAAGATAGGGTTAACCTAAAAAATGCTGCTAGTAATTTTAAAACTGAACTACCTTCTCTAACTAGAGGTGATGTTGATATTGATAAAAAGTACCCTGTTGATGAACAATATAGTATAGGGCATGGTGATGTCGTAATAGCTGCAATCACAAGCTGTACAAATACTTCGAATCCTACTGTGATGATTGGAGCAGGCTTGCTTGCTAAGAAAGCAGTAGAACTTGGGTTGATGAAAAAACCATGGGTTAAAACTTCGTTAGCCCCTGGTTCAAAAGTAGTAACGGAATATCTGAAAAAAAGTGGACTTGACCAGTACCTAAATCATTTAGGTTTTAATCTTGTCGGCTATGGTTGTACTACTTGTATAGGCAATTCCGGTCCGCTTATGCAGGAAATAGAAGAGACTATTGCCGGGAACAATCTTGTTGTTGCTTCGGTATTATCTGGTAACAGAAATTTTGAGGGCAGGGTACACCCTTTAACAATAGCTAGTTATTTGGCTTCTCCTCCCTTAGTCGTTGCTTATGCCCTAGCAGGTACTATGAACATTGATCTTGAAACTGACGTGATAGGTAAAGGTCATAATGGTAAGGATATATATCTTAAGGATATTTGGCCAACCCACCAAGAAATAAAAGAGTTAATAGATCAATCTATTAACTCTAAAATGTTCAAAGACAAATATAGTGAAGTATTTTTAGGTGATAAAGAGTGGCAAGATATTAAAGTAACTAAAACTGATACTTATAATTGGAGTAAAGATAGTACTTATATCAACAATCCTCCTTATTTTGAAGGTATTGAACATATATCTAGTAACTTGCACAATATAGAATCTGCTAGAATATTAGCTATTTTTGGCAATTCTATTACGACTGATCATATATCTCCAGCCGGCAATATTAGTAAAACAAGTCCTGCTGCTAAGTATTTAACTGAGCATGGCATTCTACCTATCGATTTCAATTCTTATGGATCACGGCGTGGCAATCATGAAGTAATGATGCGAGGTACTTTTACCAATAATAGGATAAAAAATGCCATGTGTCCCGGAATTGAAGGAGGGGTAACTATAAACCAACTAGGTAATCAAGAGAGTATCTATGATGCTGCAATGGATTATAAAGCTCATTCTGTGCCTTTAGTAATTTTTGCAGGTAAAGAATATGGCTCTGGTTCATCAAGAGACTGGGCAGCAAAAGGTACTAGTTTACTTGGAGTAAAAGCAGTAATTGCTGAAAGTTTTGAAAGAATTCATAGATCAAATTTAGTGGGTATGGGTGTTTTACCGCTTGCTCTTGCTTCTTCTACTGTAAATGACTTAAAACTTGATGGTTCTGAGTATGTCACCATTACCGGCTTGAGTAATGAAATAACGCCTTATGAGCAACTTAATTGTATCATAAAGAGAAAAAGTGGTATAGTTGAGACTATCAAAGTAATATTACAAGTTTTTACAGATAATGAGATAGACTATATAAAACATGGTAGTATAATGCATCTAGTAGTTAAAAATTTAAGAGATGAACATGGATAAGGAGATTAAGAAATATATAAATGCAGGGAAAACAAACCTTATAGTAATTTATATATTATTTCTGTGCGGAGTAGTTGCACCGTTATTACCTATTATTGGAGCAGTTTTTGCATATATTAATAAGGATATTAAAGATGGACTTTTAGCTAGCCATTACACTTTTATATTACGTACTTTTTGTATAGGATTTATTGGTATTATAATATCTATGATAACTACTATAATACTAATTGGTCCGGTGTTATACGCATGCTTGTTTGTTTGGTTTATATTAAGAATCGCTATAGGTCTCAAATATTTGTTGAATGATACAGGACATCCAAACTATATGACTTACTGGATAAAATAATGTTGCTTGAAACCGTACTTGGAAAGCAAACTAAATATGCAGATTTGTATGACAATAGTTTACTACACCCAATCAGTCGTAAATTTGCTAGAGATAGCTTACAGATAGTAGGTTCTTTGCCGTTTAATGGATTTGACATTTGGAATTGTTATGAAGTTTCTTGGCTAAGCCCAAGTGGTAAACCTGAAGTAAAAATATTGGAGTTCATGGTAAGTTGTGAGTCGCCTAATATTGTAGAATCAAAATCACTAAAGCTTTATTTAAATTCTTTTAATAATACTAAGTTTGATAATAGAGACCAAGTAAAAGAATTAATTGCAAAGGACTTAAGTTTGGTATTTCAAGCACCTGTAACTGTTTCTATAAAAGATTTAGAATCATATGAGGGAATAAAGCTGCAGTCCTTTTCAGGCATAAATTTGGATAAACTGGAGGTGACAATTACTAGTTTTGAGACTAGTCAAAATTTGCCAAAATTGTCTGAAGACAATACGCAAGTAGTAGATGAGGTGCTATATTCTAATTTGCTAAAATCGAATTGTTTAGTTACTAACCAGCCAGATTGGGCATCAGTACAAATTAGTTATAGAGGCAAGAAAATTGATCATAGTTCTTTGTTAAAATATTTAGTATCATTCCGTAATCATAATGAATTTCATGAACAATGCGTTGAGCGTATTTTTTGTGATATTAATAAGTTTTGTACTCCCGATCAATTAACTGTTTATGCGAGATATACAAGACGTGGTGGCATAGATATTAACCCTATACGCTCCAATTGCAACCTAGAGGTTACAAAACTTAATAATATAAGACATATTCGTCAATAATAATGCTTAGTGGTAGTATCAATTTAGAGTATATTTATATTAAAATGGAGAAAATATGGGCAAAAATAAGTTAAACTCAAATAAAAAACTACCCCCGGATATTCAATTAAAGGACAATTCAGATAGTTCTGAAATGAAATCTGAAACAATAGACAATTTGGTTATTCAATTATCGAGATTATCAAAAGAGTATACTGATATAGTAAATTCTGCAATTTCTAAAAATTTAGCAGTTGTTAATAGTCGTATTAGAGTAACCGAAGATATATTTAATCAACTCTTATCATCGATGAGTAAAGGGATGCAGGAGAATGTTGTACTTACTAAAGATTTGTTAAAATGTAAGGGATTACCAGATTTAGCTTTGTTACAGCGGAAAATGTTTGAAATATATTGTACTAATATGATGAATTCTTCCATTGAGGTTGCTCGTAATATACGAAAATTTGAATAGGTAGTAAGTTTGGAACAATTCCAAAATTGAGGTTATTTAAGAGTGTTAGATGTTTGAGCAATTACTTGATTTTTCTTCTATATATTTTATTATGCAAGGGATGGTAGTAACACTGAAATACAGTATAGTTTCAGTGTTATTAGGGTTGATTATTGGTACCTTACTAGCAATTTGTAAGGTAAGTAAAAGTTGTGCGTTAAGACTGTTTGCTAATTTCTATACATCTGTTTTTCGTGGTACTCCGTTACTTATACAACTTAGCATAATTTATTTTGGTTTACCTAGTGTAATTGGCATTAAGCTTGGTGTCTTCGTTGCTGGTAGCATAGCTTTCTCATTAAACTCCGGGGCATATGTTTCGGAAATAATTAGAGCTGGAATTAATAGTGTTGATAAAGGACAGATTGAGGCAGCTAAAGCATTAGCTATACCCGAGAGATTAATGATGAAAGATATTATCTTGCCCCAAGCCATAAGAAATATCTTACCTTCACTGGTTAATGAGCTTATTAATTTAATCAAAGAATCATCGATTATATCAATGATCGGTGAAATGGATTTAATGCGTAGAGCTCAATTAGTATCGCTTGAAAGTTATACTTATTTTACCCCTATGTTAATAGCAGGACTTTGTTACTATGTTATGGTAATAATTATCAGTAAATTAGCTAAAATTATTGAAAAAAGACTAGTAATTGGAGTGGAGTAACCCCAATTCGGGATAAGAATTGACAAATTCTTATCCCAAATTTGCATAAGTAGGATTTATTTATAATATGTATTTAAGTGAAATATGTATAAAACGTCCAGTATTTGCAACAGTATTGAGTCTAGTGGTTGTTATTTTAGGGGCGGTATTTCTTACTAAACTGCAAATTAGGGGTATTCCCGATATTTCTTCTCCTGTAATAACAGTATATGCAAATTACCCTGGGGCAGATGCTCTTTATATGGAGAAAGAGATAACAACTCGTATTGAGAAAGCACTAAAAACTGTCAAGAACCTTGATACTATCACTTCACAAAGCTCTACAGGTAGCAGCCATATTACTTTAATATTTCTATCATCGGCTGATACAGAAACAGCCTTAAACGATGTTAGGTCTAAAATTTCTAATATAAGTTCCATATTCCCCCAAGGTATGAGCATGCCTTATGTTGCTAAGATGGATGCAGATAATTTTCCTAGTTTGTATTTAAGTATCAGTAGTGATGTATATGATGATTTACAATTAACCCAAATTGTTCAAGATAGCGTAAAAACCATTTTAGAAAAACTTGAAACAATAGGTCAGGTTGAGATATATGGTGCTAAAGAGTACTCTATGCGTATAGAACCAGACCCGGTAAAATTATATCAGCATAAAATGTCAGTGTTAGAAATTGAGAGTGCTATAAAAAAACAAAATATCTATTATCCAGCAGGAACTATTAAAACAGCTGCACGTGATTTTACTGTAAGATTAGATGGCTCTTTAAGTAAACCGGAAGAGTTTGAAAAAATTATACTAAAAGTGAAAGATGCTAATATATTAAAGTTACGAGATATTGCTAAAATATATTTAGCCCCTCCAGATACTGAGGTAATTTTTAGATATAACGGAAAAAACTCGATAGCACTTGGTCTTATAAAACAATCGAAGGCAAACATACTTGATTTATCCAAAGAGGTTAGATATTCACTAGATAAAATAAAAAAAAATCTACCTAAAGGTATAACAATTGATATAGCCCATGATTCATCAATTCCAGTTAGGGCTTCAATCAGATCAGTATTCTTCACTATCATGGAAGCATTAGTTTTGGTTATGGTAGTAATATATCTGTTCTTGGCATCAGTAAAAATCACCCTCATACCATTTGTAACTGTTCCGATATCATTAATTGGTACATTTATTGTTATGTATTATTTAGGATTTTCTATCAATATATTTACCCTTTTAGCAATGATATTAGCTATTGGCTTGGTAGTAGATGATGCAATAGTAATGTTAGAAAACATTTTTAGGTACAATGAGATGGGGCATTCTCCTATAGAAGCTGCCTTTCTTGCATCTAAGGAAATTGGTTTTGCCATTGTAGCGATGACTATAACACTTGTTTCAGTATTCTTACCAATAGGTTTGATAGATGGATTTATTGGTAAGTTATTCATTGAATTTGCTTGGACCTTAGCATTCTGCGTTTTATTTTCCGGTTTTGTGGCGATTACTTTAACGCCAATGATGGCAAGTCGCATGATTGGTAAAAATGATCGACCTCCTTTAGGGTTTTTAGTTAAATTTGATCAGTTCATTAAATTAGTACAAAGCAAGTATTTGTACTATTTAAATCTTGCTCTTGATCATAAAAAGAAATTCTCACTTATTATTGCACTATCTTTAGTTGTACTAGTTGTTAGTTTGATCTTTGTCAAAAAAGTTTTTATTCCCCAGGAAGATGATGGGTTTTTACAAGTTTTCTTCACTGGTCTTCAAGGTTCTAGTATTAAACAATCAGAGAAAACAGTAGTGGAAGCTGAAAAAATACTTAGTTCTCATAAAGATATAGCCGGTTATTTGACAATAATTGGCTCTGGAGGTAGTAACAGTGCTTTTGCTTTCGTACCTCTTAAAGATTGGAAAGAAAGATCAAAGTCACAAGAAGCTATAAAAAATATGCTTAATAAGCAATTTCAACAAATAGCAGGAATGTCGATTTTTGTTCAAAATCCACCTTCATTGGTTAGTGGTGATGCTGGAAATGCTGTCGAATTTACTTTACAGACCTCACTTGAATATGACGAGCTAGATCAAATATCACAGAAATTTGTTAATAGAATGAAGAAATATCCAGTTTTTATCAATGTAGGTAGTGATTTAAATTCTTCTATGCCGACAATTGACGTAATTGTTAACCGAGATAAAGCTTATCTGCTTGGTGTAAGTTTAGAAAATATAGGGATAACATTGCAATATTTGCTGGCAGGAAGAAAAATTGGTGATTTCAGAATGGGCAATAATCTGTATGATATAACTATGCAATATAACCTAAAATACCGTAATAGTACCGATCATTTTAGTAAGATACTGATACCAACCAATAAACCAACTAATAATTTGCTGCCATTAAGTGTAGTTGCTAATATGGTTGAGAAAGTGTCTATTGAGTCTTATAACCACTATAATAATTCTAGATCGGTAACGATTTCGTCAGGTTTAGCTCCAAACCAAAAAATTACCGATGCCATAAATTCGATAAATACTATAGCTGATGAATTATTGGATAGTAGCACAACTATATTAGAATATATTGGAGAGATTAAAAGAATGACAGAATCACAAAGTAATCTTATTGTTACTTTCTTATTTGCTTTGTTGTTTATTTATTTAGTGCTTTCAGCTCAATTTGAAAGTTTTACTGATCCTATATTAATACTTATTGCTGTACCATTCTCAATTACTGGAGGGGTATTAATGCTCTTAATATGTGGTAATACGCTTAATATGTATAGTAATATTGGCTTGATCACTTTAATTGGTTTGATAACAAAAAATTCTATTATGATAGTAGAATTTGCTAATAACTTAAGAGACCAAGGACTAAGTGTTAGAGAAGCTGTAACTAGAGCCTCTAGCTTAAGACTTAGACCTATTCTAATGACTACTCTAGCAACTATTTTTGGGGCAATGTCATTAGTGATTAGTTCTGGAGCAGGAGCAGCCGCTCAAAATTCTATTGGTTTGGTAATAGTTGGTGGAATGAGTATAGGAACTCTTTTCACTATATTTGTTATTCCAGTTTTATATCAAAGTTTTAAAAGGGAATATATTCAAATAAATGAATTGAAGAATTAGATAATTTTTTACAAAAAATCTATTAGTGGGGGAATAATTTTGATTATACTAGGAATTGACCCATCTTTAGCTGGTATGGGATGGGGGGTAATCGATACCGATCCTCTGAAATATTTAGATAGTGGGGTCATAAAGACTAAATCAAGCGAAGCAATGCATAAAAGGCTAGCTTTCATTAGCTCGTCCTTGCAAAAGATAATAGTACAATATAAACCTGCTATTGTTGCTATGGAGGAGACATTTGTTAATATGAATAGTGTTTCATCTTTAAAATTGGGATATGCTAGAGGAGCAGTCATGTCACTTATAGGAGGATATGATATTGCTTTTCAAGAATTTAAACCTAATGTTATCAAAAAATCTGTAGTGGGTTATGGTCATGCTGAAAAAAATCAGGTTCTGCAAATGATTAAACTTTTACTACCAGGAGCAATTGCAATCAGTAACTTTGATGAAGCAGATGCCCTTGCAGTGGCTTATGTTTGTTGGGCTTATACCTCAAAACCTCCTATAATTGAATTATAGCAATTCTTTACCTTTTGCTTTTTTCACTTTTTCTTCTTCTTTTTGCTTACCTTTAAATTTTGTCAGAAACTCATCTGTTATGTATATAAGACTCATACTAAAGCTAAGTAATGGAGAATCTAATATAATAGTACAACTACCATCGGCAAATCTAATCTCCTTATTACCTAAATTAGGGTTTTGGCTATGGGTGAGTTTGTATTTTTCTGCAAGTAACTCATAAAACTCTGTAAATTTATCGTTATTTATCGTTAAGATGATTGCTTGGATAATATTATCATCATTACATATTACTAATAATTCAGTCAGTCCCTCTAATTTGACATCTCTAACATTAATATAATAATTATATCCATCCCAATGATTCCTCTCTTTTTTAGTAATCTGATATACTCGCTCTACATCTGCTATACTTGCTTTATTTAATTCAAAACCCAATGGAGCTGGATTAGCACTAGTATTTAAACTAAAAATTGAAATAAATAATATGTAGAATAGTCTAGTGATCATAAAAGTTCCCTTTTTATATATTAAATAAGAAAGCTATAATATATAAACTATTATGATTTTCAACTAATTATTTCATTTAAGCAAAAATAATATACTATCCTCCTAACTACAGGATAAGAAACTAACTTGATGTAAAATAGATACAATTTTATTGAAATTAGATTATAAAATAATATATTCAAAAGTTCTAAAGAAGTCTCAGTTGCAGTCAATTTAGTGTTTGCTATAATCTAGCCAACGAGATATAACAAATCTTGCTGGTATGTTAGTATATATTCTTCTGCTTTGAAGAATTGTTTTTTTAATATCAAGGACGAACGTAACAACGTATCTTATGTACGCCCCGCTTGTTCTTCATTTTCAAATCCAATTCTCTAAATCATTTGAGTATACTAAATACATTAATGTCTGAAATGTTAACAATTTATTTGGAGAGTTGAGCATATGAATAAAGGAGAATTAGTAGCATTAATGGCTGAAGCAGGTCATTCAAAAAGTGATGCAGAAAAGGCCCTTACTTGGGTTGTAGACAGTGTACTTAAAGCACTTAGTCGTGGTGAGGACGTTAACCTAGTGGGGTTTGGTTCTTTCCATATACAAAGTAGAGCTGCACGTGAAGGTCGTAATCCAAAAACTGGTGAGAAAATGCATATTGCTGCCTATAAACAACCAGTCTTTAGAGCCGGTAAGAAAATGAAGGAAGCTTGTAATAATTCGTAAGTTCGTATTTTACTTAGAACCTGCTTCTGTAAAATGTTATAGTTTTTACCAAGGGTGCAAGTTTAAGTAACCTGAGTTTAATACAACAAAGCTAGTGTCATCCCTGCCTATGTAGGGATTGCCATCGCTTTTGCCATACAAGTATCATTACTTACGTTGGCATTTCTGGGTCACAACTGTCGAAAGTTCGAAAGTAGAGCGGGTTTTAGGCAGGGCAGTTTAAAAGTTGTATATGGTCAAGGTCATTGCGAGAAGACCGTAAGTCGACGAAGCGATCCATAAAAGTAACCAAAAATGGATTGCTTCGTCGGCTTATACCTCCTCGCAATGACCTTGACCATATACAACTTTTAAACTGCCCTGCCTAAAACCCGCTCTACTTTCGAACTTTCGACAGCTGTGGTTTCTGACCCATGTTGGCAAAGCCTAGAAACCTATTTTTTATTATACCATTAGCAGAATGATCAAAGAATATCTTGAATGTAGATTCAAACAGGCTAGGCTTTATAATAGTTGGTTGATTGATGTTGATGATACCGCAAAAGCTTTAGAAGATTTGCTTATATTTATAGAAAGCAGTTTGATTGTAGATAAAATTCAATTAACAAATCATCCAGATTATCGTTTAGTAGCTAGGGATAATTCTGTGACGAGCAGTGTCAAAGACATATCTATTGACCAAATTAGAGATTTACAGCAATTTTTTTATAGAACATCATCAATATCTAAATATAGAGTAGCTGTTATTTATCAAGCAGATCTAATGAATCTCAATGCAGCAAGTTCCTGTCTTAAACTTTTAGAAGATACGCCAAAGGATAGTTTTATTTTCTTGATTACCTCAAGGGCTGCCGGAATAATAAGTACTATAAGATCTAGATGTGCTAAAATTAACATAAAATCACAAAATCGCTTAGTGGGAAGCGATATATATGTTAAATTTACGACGTACATTGCCAACTATGCAAATCCTAAAGTGAAGTTAGATCTTATCGAAGAATTTACCAGTAAAAACAAGGAATTATGGGGAGATTTTGCTTGTAGCATGCTATATCTAGTTAATAGAATTACTAAAAAATCTCTCAATATCAATATTGAATTCAATGAATTAGAGAATAAAATATTTAATCAATTGCGTTCTAATTCCCCTGATTATTTGATAACAAAATTTGCAAATATCAAACGAATAATAAATAACACCATAGATTATGACCTAGATCTAAGGGCTAATACCATAGCATTAATAGAAGAGTTATGGTAATTTTGTCGTCAAAATTTGTTTCCGTTCTTATTCAATGTCATTCCCGTGAAGGTTTTGCCCGCGTGGATCACTAGTATGTCATTCCTGCTTCGGTGAGGAATCTAAAAAAATAGCCTATAGTAAGCTACTTTCGCAGGGGGTGATGACATCCTTAATAGTTAATACTACTACATATACCAACTCTTGATTGCGACTTTGAAACTGCCCTGAGAAGCAGAAGATATATTTTTATCTTGCATTGTTTGAATAAGTATGTTATAATCCGTCGCAATCGTAATATCCGTTTGATACGGAGGTAAGTTTTTTTAATTTTATAGAAAAATATAAGAACATGTCCCAAGATATTTTAACAGTAAATACAGTTACACTTGTTCAGGAAGCTTTTCCTTTAACAAAGGAAGTAGATAACACAGAATCTTCAAGCGAATTAGGTGTATCTAAAACGCCACAACAAGTGGATGATATTATTAGTAAGCTGAGGGAAAATAGTCTGCATGTTTTTGAGAAATATTTACGTAAAGAGTTTTTTAGCACAGTAGCTGGCAATCAAGGTGAAGTTGATATAACAAAGGATATTTTTCAGATAATGTGTCACTCATTATTATATAATGAGCAGAAAGGTGCACTAAGTCTATTTATGACGATAAAAGATATAAAGAAAAGACTTGATGAAATAGAGACAACATCAGAGGGTGCAAAAAAAATTAATAAGTTTAAAGAGGAAATTGAGCAATATAGAGCAGATGTAATTAAAAAATTATCAACTAATGAAGGAATCGCAGATATTGTTACTGGACGTTTACAAGATGATCTTGTTAGTATGATAGTTTTAAGAGACTCGAATGAAGAGGCTAGATTTAGTACAAAAGATATTGCTTCGGAAGTTACGAAATATATAACAATCCCTGATAAAGTGCAAACTTATATGTTAAAAAATGGTTATGGTGTGTCTCCATCTTTTAAGACAGTCATTAATAGAACCGGACTTAAGCATTTTGCAGTAGAAATAAATCAAGGCAAAAAGGGGGGAGAGTGGGGTTATTTTGATCAGGAGAAGTTCACTTCAAAGAATATTCATAAATTTGCTGATTCTGTGAATAGTATTGTTACCTCTATGGAAATAATATTATTATCAATTCAGAAGTTAAAAATAACCAAAACAACACAAAGTAAAAAACTGATAGCTAAATTATTGCCAGTATTAGCTGATTTTAATGATACATATTTAGAGAACAATAAAGATAAAATTGTAGTACAACTTACTGCAAATCTTACTAGGAAGTATAGTAAATGGGTCGATACTTCTACTAAAAAGTTAGAAAAGATATCTAAAGGAATAACTGAATCATATAATAAGGAAAAAGGGATTTATATTAAAGAAGAAAATACGGATTCTATAGATATTAATGATGAGTCAAGTGATATATCAATAACTTTCCTTGAAGCAATGGAGTCTCAAGATGAAGACCATATTACAGATATTGATGAGCCAATAAATCAACTAGATTATGATATAGAACAGCAACCTGTGCCTACTGAGATATTTCATGTAGTAGAAAATTATGAAGAAACGATAGAAGAAGAAAAGATAGAGTCTATTACTGATGTTGAGGAGCTAAAAAATATAACAATAACTTATCCTGAAACAAGAGAGTTTCAAATGGACATAGCTACTGATCAATTAAGTTGTGATGTAGAAGCGGTAGAACAACATGATGTAGAACAGCAATCTAGCCCTATGCAAGAATCCCTAACTGAGTTTCAAGATTGTAATGATCAACAAGAAAAAACTAGCTCTATTAATATAGCAAGCGATAATCTTGATAATACAGAGGTAACAGTTTTAAATGAACAACATACTGTTGATAGTAATCAATCTGATATATCACCAAATGATAGAGGTTGTGATGTAGCTACAGAAGCATCTTATATAAATAGTACGGAAGCTACTACAGTGATTGATAGCACTAAATCTGAGATTGAGTCTTTAGAAGCTAATAATAGACCTCTTTCGAAACTCGCTTATGCTGAGGGATTTGAAGGAGACGCTTCACCTCGAACCGCAGCGTACTCGAATGTACATGAGGATTCGAGTACCGCATCAACGTACAAATCACCAGCAGAAGTAGAGTTTCGAAAGAGGTCTAATACAGAATTAGTAGAAAGCCCCATGGTTATAAGTCACATTTCTAGTTGGAATATATGGGCTATGTGGACTGCAGTTAAATCATATATTAGTAGTACATTACATGAAATTAGTGATACCGTACTAACTTCTATAAAGCAGTGGGATCATCATCACTATGGAAGTTATGACTTAGGTCATCCTTATAAAAGTCATGGTCTAGGAGAAGAGGCAAGCCTAATAGGGGAGAATCCAGCCTTATTAGAAAGTGTTAAATATTTCAGCAATCTTGTAATTTAAAGACTATATAGCTAACTGTAGTTACTACACAGAGCTGTCATTCTAAGCAATGGCGGGAATCTAAAAAAATAGCCTAAAAGACTATTAAACATTTTGAAACCCTAGCTATACTAAATGGTTGACACGGGAATCCTGCACATAAAATATCGTGAGGGGGTACATTTTGTTCGTGTACTTGTGTTATATCACAATCAATTTTATGATCACAGCTAAAATTAGCTCTATATGTTTTTAATGCCGATGTATCAATCTCGCTAGTGTAAACGCAGTTACCACCAACAGACTCAAATGATCTTCTTACACCACCAATCCCAGCAAATAAATCAATAAAAGTAAAGTTATTATACATAAACCTCATTATAATGCAATTAACCACAATATTACAAATATATTCAATAGATATCTTTCGAAATTCTACTTCTGCTGGTAATTTATTTGTGCTACCGGTACTCTGCTTTTCACGTGCATCATAGTCCGCTGCGGGCTGAGGTTTCGTGGTTTCTTTAAATTCCTCAGCATAAGCAAGTTTGCTAAAGATATCTATTATTCATAGATATATCAAGCGTATTTTTTGAAACATCTATTCCCATAAATATCTTGCTTTTTTTAGTCATTTGCTTTACCTATAATTAGTGGTTGTTTTGCAAAGTTTTGATACATGATTATAAATTCGATCTCTAAAGGATTCTGCTACCGTTTGTATCATACTTTGTAATTCAAGGGAGGAGGTCATCAAGATACCTTCGGTCTTTAAGGACCTATCTAATTTAAACTGTGTCACTCTTTCCTGACCATATTAACTCCATAAAGAGCTAATATTCAAGATACAATCCAAAAAATAACCTGCAAAGGTCGTTAGATAATATGGATTCCTCTACCTAAGCGGGAATGACATTGAGTTAGATTACCTGCGTATGACATAAAACGATGTAGACCAACTACTTTTGTTATAAACAAAAAATAAGAGTAATTTCTATGCTAATTAGAAAAATTAAATTTAAAACATATAAACTCCTCTCTTACATAATATTGCTACTACCTTTAATAGCAAATGGTAAGATTATTGATGTTAATAGTTTAGACCAAATAAATAAGGACTACGAAGAATTATGCAATAATTATTCCCCTAAAGATATCTTAGTGGTTTTGGGTAGAGAAAAAGTTATATTCAAATCATTTCTCCCTCCAATTATCCAATTAAATAAAAATGAATTATCTAAGCTACATGAAATATTCAAAGCAGTTAGACCCTCAAAGGATGCTTATTTTGATACAATACTGCTTACAGAGTATAAAAATGAGTTATTAGATGTCAATTTGCCTAATTTTATAAAGAATATAATGGATAAAGGTAGCCCCGTAATTGTGAGTGATCATGGTTTAACTGGTAACTTTAACAATATAAAGAAGCTAGAAATATGGGAGGTTGAGTATTTAAAGAAATTTAATATTGATTTGTCCAACAGTTTCCCACAACATAATTATCTTATTTTTAATAATATGAAGCCTTTTGATAATACTTATCCGACATTTTATCAGGGTATATTAAGTAGTAATAATAATGCTTCATTTCAGTTGATATTAAATTTTTTAATAGAAGTGAAGTTTATGCCAAAAGTTTTAATAATGGTTGATGGAAATTCCAGTGAGTTGACTGCAATGGAAAGTCAACTAAGAAATTATGACGATAATGTGATGTTTATTGGCTATAATTATAAATTATCTGACCAAAAAGAATCAATATTCAATTCTCGTGATTTAAAAAAATCACTTAATGAATTGGTTAATAAGGTAAATGCAGTAAAGAGAAGCAATGGCAAAATCACAGTTAAGAATCAAGAGAGTGTAAATCCGTATGATAATAAAAAATAACTTTTTATTAAAATTATTGTTAATTTTTATCATGTTACCATATACAGCTTATGCAATAATTATTCCCACTTATTCTATAGATTCTGTTACGGTAAAAAATTTACTTGAAAAAATTGATGCATCTAGCTTAGTGCTAATCAATATTGATGATACAATAGTTACGCCTAAGTCTAAGATGTTTCGTTATGCTAATCCTTATAGAGGGTTTGTTGAAGAGCTGGCAAGTTTGGCAAAATATCATCCTAATGTGGATGAGATAATTGCTAAGTTGCTATTGCAAAGACAAGTTATGTTAGTAGAAGCTAGTTGGCCAAAATTTATCGATAAATTGAAAAGTTCAGGGGCTTTGGTTTTTGGGTTTACTAAAATTAACCCAGCATGTAGACTGATTAAAAATTATGAGGAATGGCAATATGAGCAGCTAAGTAGACTCAGTATTAAATTTACTGATAAAATTAATAATAAAGAAATATTAAAATTTGATGAAACTGATAAAAGGTCACCAATTTTTCATAAAGGTATAATATTTACCGACTATCTAAATAAAGCTCAGGCACTACGTGAGTTTATGAGTATCACAAATATTTTACCTAATAACATTATAATCTTTGAGAATAGAAAAAGTGAATTAGATAACATAGATAATTTTCTAAGAACAATTGATCTAGATTGTTATGGGGTAGAATATTTAGCCGTTACAGAATTACAAGGCACTCCACAGGAGGATATAGTAAAATTTCAACAGGAAATATTATTAAAAACAGGAAAGTGGTTAGAAGATGATGAGGCTAAACAATTTATAACAAATAGCAAATGATGAATAATAAATGATGCTTAATTTAATTAAGTCTTTAAAAAGTTTAATTACTGAAGCTGGTGGGATTGCTTTAATTAGAAGAGATTTAGGGTTAATAGTTTCTTATAAAGATGATAATTCTCCCGTGACAAATGCTGATAAGGAAATTAGTAGCTTTATATATAATGGTTTAAAGAACCTAGCACCTAATATTCCTGTAGTTTGTGAAGAAAGAGATATAATTGCTCTGAATGACAATCAATTTTGGTTGATTGATCCGATTGATGGTACAAAAAGTTATATAAAAGGTGAGGATACGTATACAGTAAATATTGCATTGATAAAAAATGGTATGCCTATTATTGGTTTTATCTATCAACCATCTGTGCAGAAATTATATTATACAGATGCTAATAATGCTTTAAGAATTGAACAAAATGGCGTAAAAACAAGCTTTGATGCCCTACCTAAAACTCATTATAGGGCTGTTGTTAGCTCACGTTCGTCAAATTCAGATATCAAGAAGTTCCTAAAGAAACATCTAATTACTGAAATAGTTACTATACCAAGTTCAATTAAATTATGTTTAGTAGCAGAAGGGAAAGCGGATATTTATCCCAAGTTTGGTCCAACTATGGAATGGGATATTGCAGCGGGACATGCATTAATTAAAGCTAGTGGTGGAAATATTGTGGATATAGATGGAAATGAATTAGTTTATCAAAAGAAGAACTTCCAAAATCCTCATTTCTATGCTTATAGTCGATATTTCCCTATCTTTACTTCGTTTTGATATTGATTTATAACCTCAAGTATTGATGTAATAAATTAATAGTAGGCTCAAGTAATCATCGCCATTAGGGGTGATGTCACCCCTACGTAGGCAGGGGGCTAAAATAACTCAACACAAGCTATCTTGGTCATTTTTCTAGATTCCTGCCCTACGCAGGAATGACATAACGCTTGCAAGGACGACACCGTAGGCTATTAAACCGATGTCTTACATCAAACTGATTTGTTTTAGGTTAAAAATTTTTACAGAAACCTAAAGCACTCTGGCGTAAATATAATAATCCCTATGTACTCCTTGAACAATTTCATATTTCTTAAGCAAACCCTCTTTGACAAAATTACATCGTTCTAAAACATTAATTGAACGTATATTGTCATTTATTACAGTAGCTTGGGTTCGAACAATACCAGCATATTCTATAAATCTTAAAATAGCTTTGATTGATTTTAGCATAATTCCTTTACCCCAAAATGCAGGATCAAGATCGTAGCTTATTTCTGCTTTGAGGTGCATTGTAGAAACAGTATTAAACCCAGCCGTACCTATAAGTTTATTATTATCTTTAAGGGAAATACCCCAGTAAAACCCTCTTTGGTGATGAAATAAGCTAGACCAATATTTTAGTTCATCAGTAGCTTGTGGAATAGTTGATGGAATGTTGTTATCTGTCAAGAAAGGACTCATCTCTAATTTATTCATATAACCAAAATAGTCTTCTGAATCATCACTAGTTAATTCTCTCAGTACTATGTTGTCTAGGTCTAACATAGGAAATTGATGATATATAAAACTATTAAGCATGTGTAGAAGCGATTTTATAATTAATTGGGTCAATTTTATTATTTTCTTCAAAGGCCTTAAGTCTAAGTAAGCAGGCATGACATGTTCCACAAGATAACCCATTATCTAATGGATCATAACAAGAAATTGTTTTAGAGTAATCTACTCCTAATTCTAGACCAGTTTTGATAATTTGCCCTTTTGTCATATTTATTAAGGGAGCATGAATGGTAATTCGTGTACCCAATACTCCTACCGCAGTTGCAAGATTAGCAAGCTTCTCAAAAGCGTCTAGGTACTCTGGACGGCAATCTGGGTAATTAGCATAATCAGTTGCGTGTACCCCCATAAAAATATCAAAGGCTCCTATTATTTCACTAAATCCCAAAGCATAACTTAAAAATATAGTATTACGTGCTGGTACATAAGTGATTGGTATATTATCCCCTAAATCACTATGATCTTTATATTTTGGTACTTCTATGGCATCATCAGTAAGAGCTGATCCGCCAAAGCTACGTAAATCAATATTTACAATTTTATGTTGTTTGATATTATAGTTCTTAACTAACTCTTTAACTTTCTCAAGTTCAATATTATTATGTTGAGAATAGTTAAAACTTATGGCATGAATTTCGTAATTCATTTTTTCTATCATTGCTAGTACTGTAGCTGAATCTGCACCGCCACTAACTAAAACTACTGCCTTCTGCATAAAAATCTTCCATGAGTAAGCTTAATTCTTATATCGAATTGGCTTTGTTATTTTACGTCCCAATTTTCTTGTTATACCCACAGGTAAGATTAATTTTTAGCACATCCTGCCACACCTTATCCCAGCCTTTGGTATGAGTAATATTAGGGAAAATCTTTTGCTGTGTACAATCTGAAGAACTAGCTTTTATATAGCCCTGCATAATTTTACTCGGTACTATTGCATCCTTACTTCCCGAAAGATGTAATTGCGGAATATTGCTAATTTTTATTGCATAATCTATGGGATTTAGTGACTCCTTTAACGCATATATCCCATGATGTTTACTGAAATTCTCAATATCAAGATTACCAGCTATAGTTATTATATCTTTAATATGCTTATTTCTTGCTGCCACCAAGATAGCAACTCCACCACCACCAGAAAAACCAACCAAACTAGCTGGATTACCATTATTTATACTATTTATTACTATATTTGTTGATTCTATCACCTCTTCAGCCATTCTTTTGTCTGTCCAATAGGCTTGATTACAGTTGGGATTAAGCTCCACTGGTGTATATTGGCATGGACGAGCTATATAAACTATATTAGGTCTAGTATCAAGGGTAGCAAGCTTAAATAACATAACCTTGGAAGGGGTTGGATTGTCTGCAATGGCATAGCGTCCTATACTAATACTTCCATCACCTTCAATATAAAACACATAAGGACTATCTTTATCCGAGATACGTTGGTAAGTTGTGATAACAAAATCCCCAGCCTTAACAAGTTTCTTCTCAAACTTGTTCATTGAGGCTACCTTATCTGCCTCCTCAACCCTTTTCTCTATAGACGAAATACAAGAAGAAAGCAGAAGAGATACAAAAAGTAGAGCAATTCTAGGCTTAGTGACTATGTTAACAAGATTAGCCACAGATAAACCTAACCCACAAAAAAACATTTATGCAGATTGATGTAACATCACAAAATATCAACATTTTCCTTATATCCTTTACTCAGGGTAATTTAAAAGTCACAATTAATAGTTGTTATAAATGCAACCTCAACCACCATCGATGTCATTCTTAGCAACGGCGGGAATGACATCGAGCACATATTAAGCACTTCTTCCTTTCTCTATTAGACCTGCAGCCCTACTTTTAAATTACCCTGCTTACTATCCCTGTAAATTTTCTACTACTCCAACAAGATCAACAGGAAGAAGAGCGTTATTATTTTCCCCTACTGGTACAATAAGAGCAGGGGCATTATTATCTCCCTCTACTACTTCAACATGATCAACAGGAAGAAGATTTCCCCATACTGGAACAACAGGAGGATTTCCCCATACTACTCCATTAAGATTAAGGGGAGCCTCATTATTGTCATTTACACCTCTTGTCCAGTATAGACCAAGTTTAAATACACAATTAGGCAATAAATTGCCTAATTCCCATACTTGTAGCTTAGAACAACCATAAAAGCCTGCATCAAATACAGTAAGGGTATCTCTATGTGCTATAACTACTCCTTTTATTCCTTCATAACTTATGTCATTGTAAGCAGGAAAAATAAGAATCTCGATTTTTTTAAACCCTTTAGCTATTTTATCTGCTCCTTTATCAGTTATGGAATTGCATGACGCATACAAAGCTAAAAGATCAGGAAGATGTTTAGCTATTGCACCTACTCCTTCATCAGTTATATGATTGTTTACCACATTAAGAGTTACAATATTACAGAGGTTTTCAGCTATTTTTGTTATTTTTTTATCATCAATGTCACAGCCACCTAGATTGAGAGTAGTAATCTTAGAAATCTCAGAAAACTTAAAAATCTTAAAAATTTTAAAAAGCTTATAAATCTTAGAAAGATTAGATATTTCCTCCACCATTCCAGGGCTGCTTAAGGTATTGTTTTCAAAATTAACAGCAATAATTTTACTCTTCTTTATTGCATCCATTAGTGACTGAAAATTATTTATGTCCATCTTACCAATACCACAGTTAGCTGCATTAAGTTCCATAATATCTGGGGTAGTTTCTATAAATTTAGCTAACTGTCCTATATCAAATATCTTGTCAAAACATCCGATCTCCCCTTTCCCACCGGAGAGTTTGTTACCCTCTTGATTTAATTTTAGCACTCCATCTTTTAAATATGGAGAAAAATCTGTTATCTTTTTTTTAATGGCATAACCGTTTCTGTTAATGGCATAATCATTACCTCTATTCAAATTGTTACTACACTAAAAATGATACTATTCAATTATATCACTCATCTTACGCATGGCATTTAAAACCCATAGAGAAAGCAGCTTGGAGTCATTGCGAGGAGCTACTTTAGTGGCGAAGAAGCAATCCAATGAACTTAGATTGCCACAACCGCTACGTGGTTTCGCAATGACGTTGTGCGTAAGGTGGTCAGTTAAAAAGGTATTTCATCATCTAGATCACTATGGTCAAAATTAGTAACCATATTTTTGGGTGCAACAGAATCTAGTGCTTGAGTACCACCCCCTTTAGAATCCAACAATATAAATTGTGAGTTAAAATTCTGTAGCACTATTTCTGTTGTATATTTTTCATGCCCAAGGTTATCCACCCATTTTCTAGTTTGTAAATTACCTTCCAAGTAAACTTTAGTTCCTTTTTTGGCATAATTTTTTACAACAGATACCAACCCCTCATTAAATATTACTACTCTATGCCATTCAGTTTTTTCCTTCTTTTCTCCAGTAGCACGATCTTTCCATGTCTCAGAAGTAGCAACACTAAAGCTTGCTATCTCTTTACCATCAGCCGTGTGCCTGATTTCTGGATCACGTCCTAAATTACCTATTAATATTGCTTTATTTAAACTACCAGCCACAAATCATTACCTAACTTATTTAAAACTTTATTATTGCAATAGTAATTCAAAACAACTTATAATGCTACAAGTTTTTTGACAGTTCCTTAAAAATTTATAACAAAATCATTATGCAAGAATATATTAAAGTTCGTGGTGCTAAGGAGCATAATTTAAAAAATGTAAATGTTGATATTCCTAGAAATAAGTTTGTTGTCATTACAGGCCTTAGTGGTTCTGGTAAATCTTCACTAGCTTTTGATACTATTTATGCTGAAGGACAACGCAGATATGTTGAAAGTCTATCTTCCTATGCTAGGCAGTTCTTGCATCTTCAGGATAAGCCTGATGTTGAGTCAGTTTCCGGGTTGTCGCCGGCAATAGCTATTGATCAAAAAACTACATCTAAAAATCCACGCTCTACAGTTGGTACTATAACTGAGATTTATGATTATTTGAGATTACTATATGCACGGGTAGGAGTGCCATATTCTCCAGCAACTGGTTTACCAATAAAGAATCAGACTATATCGGAGATGATAGATGCTATTCGTGACCTTCCTAAGGGAAGTAAATTATACATTTTAGCACCCATTATAAGAGGGCAGAAAGGTGAATTCAGACGTGAAATGCTTGATCTTAAAAAACAGGGTTTTGGGCGATTATTTATTAACAATGAAATTTATGAGATTGATAATCTGCCAAAATTTGATAAGAATAAAAAACATAATATTGAAGTAATTGTTGATAGGATTTCTCTAGAAGATGATTTAGGTAACAGGCTTGCAGATAGTTTAGAAATAGCTCTTAAACTAGCAGATGGTATAGTATATATTGAAATTGTTGACTTGCCAAATGGATTAGAAACCAACCTTACTAAAGGTTCAAAAATCATTTTCTCAGAAAAATATTCTTGTCCAGTTTCTGGTTTTCAAATTACTGAAATAGAACCAAGAATTTTTTCCTTTAATAGCCCATTTGGTGCTTGTCCTAAATGTGAAGGTATCGGCACAGAATTGTGTCTTGATAAAGAATTAATTGTTCCAGATAAAAGAATTAGTATTAAAGATGGAGCTATAGCACCTTGGGGGAAAATATCCTCAAAGTTTTTTTTAGAAACATTAAAAGCTTTAGCAAGTCATTACGAGTTTTCATTAGACACTCCTTTTGTAGAACTACCAAATATTGTACAGCAAGTATTATTCCATGGATCAGGTGACGATGTTATAAAATTTCAATATCATGATGGTTCTAAATCTCAGGTGGTACAGCAACCTTTTGCTGGAATAATACCTAGTTTACAAGAAAAGGAGCGTAAGGCTGATTCTTCCTTAGTAAAAGAAGAATTATTAAAATACAAAGCAGAGTACAAATGCACATCTTGTGAAGGTTATAGACTAAAAATGGAATCTCTTTGTATTAAAATCGCTGATATGCATATTGGACAAGTATCTACCATGAGTATTTTACAACTACAGAAATGGTTTAATCAATTAGACAAACAGCTCAATAAAAGACAAATGACTATTGCTGAACGTATATTAAAGGAAATCAAGGAAAGATTACAATTTCTTATGAATGTTGGTCTTGATTATCTTGCCTTGTCTAGAGAATCAGGAACTCTGTCTGGTGGAGAAAGTCAGCGTATTCGCTTGGCATCACAAATTGGTTCAGGTCTTAGTGGTGTGTTGTATGTACTTGATGAACCCTCAATTGGTTTGCATCAACGTGATAATGCTAGATTAATAGAGACTCTAAAGAATCTTCGAGACCTTGGTAATACAGTGCTTGTTGTTGAGCATGATGAAGAAACAATGTACGAATCGGATCACATCATAGATGTCGGACCAGGTGCTGGTATTCACGGCGGACATATAATAGCACAAGGAACAATTGAGGAAATTAAACAATGTCCCAATAGTATAACGGGTAGCTATTTAAGCGGTAAACAATCTATTGAAGTACCAACAAATACTAGAGTATCACCTGCGGGTAAGGTAATAGCATTAACTGGGGCTATTTCTAATAATTTACAGGATGTTAACATTACAATTCCTCTGAGCAGTTTTACAGCAATAACAGGGGTATCAGGTAGCGGTAAATCAAGTTTAATAATTCACACTTTATATAAAGCAGCTTTAAAATTTTTAGAACCCTCTTCAAAAAACTCTCCAGGAGAATATAAGTCAATTAAAGGTCTTGAATATATTGATAAGGTTATTGATATAAACCAATCACCAATAGGTCGCACACCAAGATCAAATCCAGCAACTTATACTGGTGCGTTTACCTATATTAGAGACTGGTTTGCTGAACTACCAACTGCAAAAGCACGGGGTTATAAAGTTGGTAGGTTTTCATTCAATGTTAAAGGTGGAAGATGTGAATTATGCCAAGGTGATGGTCTGATTAAAATAGAAATGCATTTTTTACCTGATATTTATGTAAAATGTGATGTTTGTAATGGAGACAGGTATAATAGAGAAACCCTTGAAGTTAAATATAAGGATAAATCTATAGCTGATGTTCTTAGGATGACAGTTGAGGATGCAATGAGTTTCTTTGCTAAAGTACCCCTAATTTACGAAAAACTTGTTACTTTAAATGAGGTAGGACTTGGTTATATAAAAATTGGACAATCTGCTACCACTTTGTCTGGAGGCGAAGCACAAAGAATAAAGTTAGCTAAAGAGTTATCAAAACGCTCAACCGGTAAAACTTTATATATACTTGATGAACCAACAACAGGGTTGCACATAGATGATATTAATAAATTGCTTAAAGTGCTGCATAAGTTAGTTGATATGGGTAATACTGTTATAGTTATTGAGCATAACCTAGATGTTATCAAAACAGCAGATTATATTATAGATGTTGGTCCTGAAGGTGGAGATAAAGGTGGTAGTATAGTAGCTACTGGGACTCCGAAGGATATCGCTGCTTGTAGTGAGAGCTATACTGGACAATATTTAAAGCATTATCTGTAGGATAAGCAGAGTACATTACTGCACTCCACTCTCCGAGGAACCCAGCGTACGACTTTAACCGTACTGGGCTCGAGCATTTATAAGGCCTTGATAGACCCGGCTACAATTCATAACAGAGGGTAAAGCTCTTTTATATTCTTCGCGTTTTCGAAAATATTCAAAATAGCTAGGATCATAAGGCTGAGCATCCGCAAGTATCTTAGTATGACGTCTAATTTTGGTATCACCGGCTAATTTCAAGTTTAGGTAAGAAGTAGTAATATTTTTCTTATCATTATTCTTAATTTTAGCGTGAAAATGCCACCTTCTTGAGGAATCCATACGTTGGAAGTATTTTTGATAAATCCAATGGAATCCTTTATTGTAGTGTCTTTTTCGTGTCCATCTATAGAGCATCTTATAAATTCGATTATCAATATAAGAAAAGATGTTTGAAGCAGCTGAGTGTTTATAGTAGTTACTCCAACCAATCATCTTTGGGTTTAACAGTCGGATCAAGTCCTCTGTTGTTGAGCCAAAGTTAGTTCTGATTGTAGCTTTGATATCAGCGAGAAAAGACTTTACAGAAGCCTTTGTAGGCTTCGTAAGAAATTTTAACTTCTTACCGTATTTACGAATATGAAAACCAAGAAAATCAAATCCTTGACTTATATTAGTAATACGAGACTTTTCGAGTGATAATTGTAGCCCACGTTCAGCCAAGAAGTTTTTCACTAGTGGTATGACTTCATTTTCCAATATTTCCTTTGACTCGCCAGTAATAACAAAATCATCAGCGTAGATAATCGCATGGATTTTTCCACGATTCCTTTTGAAATGTTTGGCAAGTCTCTCTTCTAACCCCGATAGGGCTATCAGTGCAAGGCTTGGTGAAATTATCCCACCTTGAGGCACTCCTTGAATTGTTGCTACTAAACTAGCCTTTTCTATGTAACCAGCTCGTAAAAATTTCTTAAGGATGACTTTGTCCATAAGAACATTATTTTCTAGCCAGTTAAAACTCACTTGATCAAAGAAGGATTTAATATCACCCTCAAATATCCACGAGGCTGAGTTTTTCCTGCACAAGCAATTACAGCATTGTTCAATTGCATCCGCCACAGATCGCTTTGGTCTAAAACCATAACTGTTTTTATCAGCTATAGTTTCTGCAACTGGTTCTAAACTCAGTAAATGGAGAGCCTGCATGGCTCGATCATTCATAATAGGAATAGAAAGAGGCCTTTGACCGTTCTTCTTAGAGATATAAATTCTTCGAAGTGGTTGAGTTTTATATCCTAATCGTTTTATTGACAAGATTGCTTGCATCATTTGTCGTTTAGTACGCCAAATGATGCCGTCAGTACCAGGGCATTTACTCCCCTTGTTTTGTGTCACCCGTTTTACCGCAAGACACTTACTATAAAACGAGTGAGTGAGTAGCCTTTGCAAAGCACGAACTTTGCCAAAACGTTTCTCTCTCATAGCCTTTGCAATACGCATTTGTAGCCGTTTCACTTGAGAATCAGCTTTGTTCCATAGTATGGAATCCCACTTTGTTTCTTTAGCTGTAGGTGCACCAGTCAATGATGTGTTCACTGCTGTCATTTGCATTCCTCCATTAAAACAGTTCTATAAATTATCTTGCAATTAAACACCAGTTGGACGTTAGCTCACTTTCGTGTCAGATTATGTTTCAATCTGTATCTAGAACATTACAACCTAGCATTCGCTTTTTCCAACCTCCTATTCCTGCATAACTATAGTATACTTCACAGTATACCTTCCTGCATTTAATCTCAGGAGCTATACAGGGTTTCCACGTTTCGCTCAAAGAGTAATACTGACTTAGCTGCTTACTATAGACCGGAAAGCATACATAATCGCGAAGGAGCAAAGTCCTATCCTCCTTACTTACTTTCATCAATGGTTTCAGTCACTTACCATTGTCTAACGTTACGATCTCTACATAAGTTCAAATATCTTCAGCATATCAGTTACCTAGTGCTTATCCGGCTTATGTGACTACCAGAAAGACGATCTTCTCACGATTTTCATCCCGTACTTATTACGTACTTTGCTGCATTGTCCTACCCGCTCTTTATTCAGGGCAGTAGGTTCATCTAGCGATATAGATGGTTATCTCCTATTTACAGGGATAACAACTCTTTTAAGCGACTTCGTGTCGCACGGACCAGTGTTAAGGTAGCTACGATGAGCCGCCACTTTCATTAGCTAAGATTATTAGCGATAATAGATTAAAATGCATTCGTGCCAGCCGCTTCAAGAATGCATTTTTTTGATATTCTAGCCAGTTTTAACGCATTCGTAAAATGCACTAAAATCGAAGAATGGTGGGCCCGGCAGGACTTGAACCTGCGACAACACCGTTATGAGCGGTGGGTTCTAACCAACTGAACTACAGGCCCTTTTATAATGGTCGTTAAGGTTTATATAATTATTAGCTTTCTAAGTCTAGTAAAAATTTTATAACACTTGAAAAAGTTTTAATTAATTTAGGACTTTTTGGTCCAATTTTTCTGATTATTTATTTTGTTTGCATAGCTATAACAATATATTGCTTTAAAAAACATGATCCCCAGCACCCAACTTGATATTATTAATTCCATTATTTTATATTTTGGGGCTAGTTCTAGATTTACAGCTCTCATATATCCAAAAAAATATTTTTTTGAAAAAATGATAAGTATCAATATAAGAGGTTGCCATGAACCTGGAATAATTATTTAATTATTATTAACCTGTATAAGAGGTTTGTCACAAAATCGCCAATTAATAATAATTGAGATAATTAGCAATATACAAAATAATATTAAGTCTTGTACATTATTAGAAAATCCTTTTATATAAAGTAACAAGAAAATAACAGGAGCAATAAATAATCTTGATGGCAATATAACTGTTTGCTTAGTTGCTCTAATCCCTCTAAAAATTAAGTAACCAAATAATAAGTATACCCAAAATGGTGTAGCCTTTAAAAAATATAAGATTTGCATTGTATATAACCTAAACTTCTGAAAGTTTTCTTGCTTCATCAGCCGATATCAAAGCTTCAATAAAGTCATCTAATTGCCCGTTTTTTACAATATCTTCTATTTTATAAAGAGTTAAGTTAATTCTATGGTCAGAAACTCGACCTTGTGGAAAGTTATAGGTGCGAATTCTTTCTGACCTATCACCAGAACCAACTTGACCTTTACGCACTTCGGCTCTTTCCATATCTTTTTTATATCGCTCTGCTTCATAAACTCTAGAACGAAGAATTTTCATAGCCTTAGCTTTATTTTTATGCTGTGATTTTTCATCTTGTAAGGCAACAACAATACCAGTTGGTAAATGGGTAATCCTTACGGCTGATTCGGTGGTATTGACATGTTGTCCGCCAGCACCCGATGCCCGATATGTATCAATTCGTAAATCTTTGTCATCGATCTTAATGTCTACATCTTCTGCTTCAGGTAAGACAGCAACGGTAGCCGCAGAAGTATGTATCCTCCCACTTGACTCAGTCTCAGGAACTCTTTGCACTCGGTGTACACCTGACTCGAATTTAAGTTTGGAAAACACATCTCGTCCTTGAATTAGTGCTGACGCTTCTTTATATCCACCAATACCAGTATCTGAGATTGATAATATTTCAAAACGCCAGCTTTTTAATTCGGCGTATCTGTGATACATATTAAATAAAGTTGCAGCAAATAACGCTGCTTCTTCTCCACCGCTACCAGCTCTTACCTCAATAATAGCATTTTTTGTATCAGCTTCATCTTTTGGCAACAAAGAGAGTTTTACTGCCCTTTCTAATTTAGGCATCAGTATCTCTAAACGATGCACCTCATCATATATCATCGTCTGTGTATCATTGTCCAAATTTGCTTCTTGAGCCATCTCTTTGATGTCATGCAATTCAGATACAGATTTATTATATTCATTAATTGTTTGAACAATAGGCTCTAGCTCGGCATATTCCTTCGATGCTTTTATAAACTCATCTCCGACTATACCAGTGGCCAACTTTTTCGATAATTCTTCATGTTTATTCAAGATTTTTGCTAGATTATCGGAAAAACTCATAATTTATTCTATGATTTAAGTTTTAAGTTATGGTGAGGGTAGGGTGTCAATCAAACGTTATATGAGCATTAACGCAGGACTCTCCATAAATTTTTTAAATGAAGCTAAAAATTTAGCTCCAACAGCACCGTCAACGACTCTATGATCAGAAGAAAGAGTAACATCCATGATAGTAGCGACTTTTATCTGATTATTTTCAACTATTGCACGTTTTGAGCTTGCTCCTATTGCTAAGATACAGCTTTGTGGCGGATTTATTATAGCACTGAAGTTCTTAACACCGTACATACCTAAGTTAGAGACAGAAAAACTTCCACCCTGAAATTCTTCAGGAGTTAGTTTATTATCTCGAGCCTTTTTTATAAGAGTTTGTAATTCTTGCGATAATGTAATTATATCTTTTTGATCGGCATTTCTGACTATAGGCGTTATAAGACCATTATCAATTGCCACAGCAACCGATACATCAACATTATTATAATACCGAATAGCAGACTCATCCCAGCTAACATTTGCTTCCGGTACAGCTTTTAAAGCTTTTGCCACTGCTAAAATAACAAAATCATTAACTGTAATTTTAATTTTCCTCTCTTCTACAAGTGATTTATTTATATCTTCTCTAATGTCCAATAACTTATCCATGTTACATTCTATTGAAAGATAGAAATGCGGTATGGTTTGTTTAGATTCAAGCAAACGTTTAGCAATAATTTTACGAATATTATTATTGGGGACACACTTGTACTCTTCTTTATTTCTGTTCACCGCCCTAATCTTACCACTATTTGTGGGTAGCACTAAGTATGATAACACATCTTTTTTTATTATTCTGCCATGAGGTCCACTACCTTGAATATTTGACAGATCGATATTATCAATAGCAGCTAGTCTTTTAGCCAAAGGCGAAGCATATATCCTGCCTAAAGCTTTCACATTCATTGTTTGCGGTTGCTGATCGTGCTTAACCGGCTTAGTTTCTTCTATAGATATTACTGCTCCTGTAGATGGTTTAGCAGAATTATCACTACTTGCTATAAAACTATCCAATAAGTTTGCATCTTCACCATCTTCAAGTAATACAGCGATAAGCGAACCCACCGGCACATTGTCTGTACCTTGCGGCACAATTATTTTAGCAAAAATTCCCTCTTCTACAGCTTCCACTTCCATAGTAGCTTTATCTGTTTCTATTTCTGCTATAACATCTCCTGGAACAACTTTATCCCCTTCTTTTTTAAGCCATTTTGCAATATTTCCTTCAGTCATAGTTGGAGATAAAGCAGGCATTAGAATTTTAATTGGCATAAATAATTCTAATTAGTTGGTATTTTACTTGGATCAGGGCTGACTAACATAATTATCTGTTTACCTTCCATTTTAGGAGCGGAATCAATCTTAGCTAAGCCCTCTAGTTCTAACGATATGCGGTCAAATAACTTCATACCAATATCGTTATGGATAATCTCTCTGCCTTTAAACCATAGAGAAATTTTTACTTTGTCACCTTCCTTCAAAAAATCTTTGATCTTGCGAAGTTTCACATTAAAATCACCTTGACTAATGTTTGGCTTAAACTTCATTTCTTTAAGGACAATAACCCTTTGTTTTTTCCTACTGTCTTGGACACGCTTTTTACTCTCATATTTAAATTTACCAAAATCCAAAATCTTACAAACAGGTGGTTCGGCATTTGGTGAAATTTCTACCAAATCTAAACCAGCTTTTTCAGCTTGTTCTAGAGCATTCTTGATGCTAACGATGCCAAGCATCTCACCATTCTCATCGACTAAACGAACTTGACTAGCCCTAATTTCCCTATTAGCCTTCGGAAAATTACTATTCTTAATTCCAGAAATGATATTTTCTCCATAAAAATTGTTATTAGTTATTGTTGTGTTTTTGTGTACTTTTTACACGTACGACACAGTTGCTTCCATTATACCCCTGGGATAAGAATTGACAAATTCTTATCCCAAATTCGCGTATTTATGTTAAATAGCGAATATTCTGATCTTTTACAAGCTTTACTAGATTTTGTAGAGAAATAATTTCCTGCTGATCTGATCCTAGTTGTCTTATAGTCACAGTATTATTTAGCATTTCTTGTTTACCAACAACGGCTATTATAGGTACTTTATTATTAGAAAAATAGCGTATTTTATAATTAATCTTTTCAGGCGAAATATCGACATCTGACCGTATTCCTTCACTAATCAACAATTTGTGTACTTCCAATGCATAGTCATTTAAGTCACTTGTAATGGTGGCAATAGCTACTTGTACAGGGGCTAACCATAAAGGAAAGCGTCCAGCATATTCTTCAATTAATATGCCTATAAACCGTTCAAAAGAACCAATTACAACTCTATGCAACATTACTGGTCTCTTTTTCTCACCGCTTACAGTAATATAATGAGCGTCAAGACGTTCCGGTAAAACAAAATCAACTTGCAGAGTGCCGCACTGCCATTCTCTACCTATTGAATCTTTAAGACAAAAGTCTAGTTTTGGTCCATAAAACGCACCATCACCGGGATTTAATATATAAGAATAACCGGCTTCTTTTACGGCATTTTTTAGAGCATTTTCTGCTTTATCCCAAACTTCATCGCTGCCAGCTCGTATTTTAGGACGATCTGAGAATTTAATTTTAATATCAGAAAAACCAAAATCCTTATAAACCTCGGTTAAGAGGCTAAAAAACTTTACTGTCTCACTGTTAATTTGTTCCTCAGTACAAAAAATATGTGCATCATCTTGTCGAAAAGCCTTTACTCTCATCAGACCATGCAATGCACCAGATGCTTCATTTCTATGACATAAACCAAATTCAGACATACGTAATGGTAAGTCTCGATAACTTTTGATACCCTGCTTAAAAATCTGCACATGACATGGGCAATTCATTGGTTTCATGGCTAATGTTTTATCATCAGCAAGATTTAGAGCAAACATGTCCTCCCTAAATTTTTCCCAGTGACCAGAAGCTTCCCACAGGCTTTTATCAACAAGCACAGGAGTTTTCACCTCGATATATCCAGTTTTTCTGATTTTATTTCTGATATATTGCTCGATAATGCGATATATACTCCAGCCCTTATCATGCCAAAATACCATACCTTGAGCTTCTTCCTGAAAGTGAAATAATCCCAGCTCTCGACCTAATTTTCTATGATCACGCTTTTCTGCCTCTTCAAGCATGTAAAGATAACTGTCTAACTGCTCTTTTGTTGCCCAAGCTGTCCCATAGATTCTTTGTAACATAGGATTTTTACTATCACCACGCCAATACGCTCCAGCCACTTTCATTAATTTAAAATGTTTGATGAAGCCAGTTGACGGGCTATGTGGACCACGGCAGAGATCAACAAAGCTACCTTGACGGTATAAGGTAATATCCTCACTTGCTGGAATCTCTGAAATTATCTCGGCTTTATAATGCTCACCTATTGACTTAAAGAATTCTATGGCTTGATCGCGATTCCATACTTCTCTAGTGATTTTCTTATTTTTTTTAATGATTTCATGCATTTTTGCTTCTATCATCACTAAATCTTCCGGGGCAAACGGTTTATCTTTAGCGAAATCATAAAAAAAGCCATTTTCGATAGCAGGACCTATGGTCACTTGGACATTTGGAAATAATTCTTTAACTGCTTCTGCCGTTATATGAGCAGCATCATGGCGTAATATTTCCAAACACTCTGAATCTTTGCTGGTAAGAATTCTTAAATTACAATCAGATTCTATAGGTAAACTTAAGTCCTTTAGCTCGTTATTTACTTCAACAACCAAAGCATTCTTTGCTAGAGAAGTAGAAATTTGACTAGCTATCTCCAATCCCGTAATATTTTTTTCAAATTGTTTTTGCGTTCTATCTGGAAAAGTAATAGTAATCATTTTATTTTATCTAATATTGTATCTAATTTTTAGTACCTTGCATATTAGCTTGTTAATAGTTTATATTCAACTTAATTTTTAGGTTGTGAAGGTTTCTATATTAATGATCGATTTCGTCTTGCCTATTTGCCTATTTTTTTGTTTAAAGAATTGATAGTTTTTTTGTGGTCGTATTTCGGCAACTTTGGTGTAAGAGCAATAGAAAACCAACAGAAAAGTAACAGAAAAGTTTTTGTGCAGAGTCACAGAATGTTCTAAATCCCTGATAAGTATCTGATAAGAGTGGTGAAATTTGAATCCGCGATACTCTTCCTGCGAAAGCAGGGGTGATATCACCCCTAATGGTGGTGATTACTTGAGCCTACTATTAATTTATTACATAGATACTTGAGGTTATTATAAATTAATATAGAGCCGTTTCAAACGGATTTAGCACAAAGTTATACAGCATTTAAATCTAAAAATCTAAAGTCAAACGTTAAAAACAACTATCAATCAGCAACAAGTTGAAGCTGATGGGCTGAACACATCAATCTATTCTGCAGTCTAGTTCTCTGAATACTCCTGTTTCTTTCCATAAGCTCTTATTTCCTATAACATAGATAACTTATTTAGCACGTGTAACTGCTACATTTAAGATATTAGGAGATTTACCTGCCCATATCCGAGTTTTATTTTGGTTTGGTGCTTGAGCCCCTAATACTAGAATTACTGCTTCAGCTTCTCGTCCTTGTACAGTGTGTATTGTTCCAATTCGTTCATTAAGCCAAAGATTCGTATCCGTAGTTATCCAAGAATCTAAAACATGATGATCTTTTATAATTTTGCGTAAATTACCTGCAACAAGTTTAAAAGGGCTTATAATATATAGGTTTGGGAATATTGAGGCACTCTTTAATTTATATAATAGTTCAACTACCTTTTTTCCTTCTTCTAGACACCATGTATCTAGTGCTTGACCTTGAACATCAAACCACATAGAAGGACCAAGACAGTTACGTATTGGAGAATTGTTGGGACTCTTTGCTTGTACCATTGAATTTCCGTAGGCAATTGCATTGGAAATACTAAACATAGGATCTGCACAACGCCTATGAACCAATAAAGGTACACCGACTAAACGACTTCCGTCTTTGGTATTAAATTCCGAAAAATATGAAGTTACAGTATCTGATAGGGTTTGAACTGATGCTTTTGGTGCATTAAAACGATTTGGGTCTATCAAAAATTGTTCACAGATACTTTTTGTTAAATTGTTAGGCAACATAACCACTGGTTCTATCTGTAAAGGATCACCTGTAACTATAGCACGTTTTGTTCTCATTATAGCTCCTACAGCGGCTTGCGGTAAAGCCTGCCCAGCTTCGTCAATAAGAAGCCATCCAAGAGAATTTGTAGGGAGATCCTTTAACATTCTTCCTACAGATGCAAAAGTTGTTGATACACTAGGTACTACAAGGAAAAAAGATGACCATAAATCTGGCAAAAGTTCCACGGTTTTTTTATCTATTTCACTAGAAGAGCCACCAAAATTTCTCATCAGAACTCCAAGATTGTGACGTAAAGGTTTTGCTGCTGCATCTATAAAAGCTTTATGCAGCTTTATAGCAGAAATAATACCAATTGCAATAATTAACGCAGTGGTGTAAAATGGGTTTTTACCTGATAAAGGTACTCAAATGGCTAGGTTAATATTACCGCAAGGTTTTCATGGTCATGATTTTATAAAAATGATGAAACATGAGCCGCATGGTCGAAATCGTATACGTTTATTGGCGATGTATTACCTTCAATTAGGCAAATCTTTTAAAGCCATATCTGAAATAGTGAAGTCACACTGGAAAACTGTGCAATCATGGCTCAGAAGATTTAGGAATCATGGTTTTGAAGGATTATTTGAATCACAAAGAAGCGGTGCCCCTAGGAAGATTAACACTATACAAGAGTCTGCTCTTTTTGATAAAATCAATACGCTCAGTGAAAGTAAAACTGGTGGGTATATAACTGGAAAGGAGCTACATATCATGTTATACCAATTGCAATAATTAACACGGTGTATTTATCCAGTCTCTATACATAATTGATTTTACTAAATCTACATTATGAGCAAATTGATTCCAAGCGTAACAAGCCATAGTGACGATATCTTCATATACACCATAACATTGGTTAGACAAGAAATGATTTTTGATCCATTCCCAAACTTGTTCCATTGCATTAAGTTCCGGTGCATAGGGCGGAAGCGGTATCAAAGTGATATTGCTTGGCACAGTTAGTTTTTTGGCTGTGTGCCAACCTGCATTATCCGTTAGTAAAGCTATATGTCGGTTGCCTTGAATACTGCGAGAAAGGTCTTCTAAGAATTTATTCATTGCCTGTGTATTTGCATATGGTAAAATTAATGCAAAAGCTTCTCCTGTATCATGGCAAGCAGCTCCATAAATATATGTTGAAATGAATTGCTGTTGCCGAACTTTACGGGGTCTAGTGCCACGCTTAGCCCATATACGAGTTAAGCTACCTTGTTGCCCAACTCGAGTTTCATCCTGAGACCATATATCAACTTTACATCTATCGATATTTTTTGGTAATAATTCTGTTAGCATGTCTGGGAAGTTTTTTTATATGTATTTTGAGTCTCTTGATTTGACTTTGGA
Organism: Candidatus Tisiphia endosymbiont of Metellina segmentata; assembly: GCF_964030715.1. NCBI lineage: Bacteria > Pseudomonadati > Pseudomonadota > Alphaproteobacteria > Rickettsiales > Rickettsiaceae > Candidatus Tisiphia > Candidatus Tisiphia endosymbiont of Metellina segmentata. Next base: position 567,984 of record NZ_OZ034919.1, on the reverse strand, counting down.
TGCATTGAACGAGAAGTAATCCAGCTAAAACCAAGGCGGTGCATAGTATTGTAGACTGTTTTTAAAGTACATTTAGCACCATATTCCTCAAGTAACATGATATGTAGCTCCTTTCCAGTTATATACCCACCAGTTTTACTTTCACTGAGCGTATTGATTTTATCAAAAAGAGCAGACTCTTGTATAGTGTTAATCTTCCTAGGGGCACCGCTTCTTTGTGATTCAAATAATCCTTCAAAACCATGATTCCTAAATCTTCTGAGCCATGATTGCACAGTTTTCCAGTGTGACTTCACTATTTCAGATATGGCTTTAAAAGATTTGCCTAATTGAAGGTAATACATCGCCAATAAACGTATACGATTTCGACCATGCGGCTCATGTTTCATCATTTTTATAAAATCATGACCATGAAAACCTTGCGGTAATATTAACCTAGCCATTTGAGTACCTTTATCAGTTAAAAACCCATTTTACACCACTGCGTTAATTATTGCAATTGGTATAACTGGAAAGGAGCTACATATCATGTTACTTGAGGAATATGGTGCTAAATGTACTTTAAAAACAGTCTACAATACTATGCACCGCCTTGGTTTTAGCTGGATTACTTCTCGTTCAATGCATCCAAAGTCAAATCAAGAGACTCAAAATACATATAAAAAAACTTCCCAGACATGCTAACAGAATTATTATCAAAAAATATCGATAGATGTAAAGTTGATATATGGTCTCAGGATGAAACTCGAGTTGGGCAACAAGGTAGCTTAACTCGTATATGGGCTAAGCGTGGCACTAGACCCCGTAAAGTTCGGCAACAGCAATTCATTTCAACATATATTTATGGAGCTGCTTGCCATGATACAGGAGAAGCTTTTGCATTAATTTTACCATATGCAAATACACAGGCAATGAATAAATTCTTAGAAGACCTTTCTCGCAGTATTCAAGGCAACCGACATATAGCTTTACTAACGGATAATGCAGGTTGGCACACAGCCAAAAAACTAACTGTGCCAAGCAATATCACTTTGATACCGCTTCCGCCCTATGCACCGGAACTTAATGCAATGGAACAAGTTTGGGAATGGATCAAAAATCATTTCTTGTCTAACCAATGTTATGGTGTATATGAAGATATCGTCACTATGGCTTGTTACGCTTGGAATCAATTTGCTCATAATGTAGATTTAGTAAAATCAATTATGTATAGAGACTGGATAAATACACCGTGTTAATTATTGCAATTGGTCTAAGGTCAATGCCTAGTAGATAAGCAAATGCTACCAAACTTTGACCATGGGTATCAGTTGAATGATTTTCTACTTTTGCATTGGTGGCGTGATGAATAATTCCAGCAAGCATTGCGGCAATCTCTGAAGCACCACATCTAATTATTTGTGATGAAATACACAATGCTTTCTTATCGACATGCCAATAAGCCATAATACCATAACCTTGATAGCGTATATGGTATTCAGTCTTTAAATTCTCACTCCAAGCAGCAAACTTAGTAGAATCAGAAGCAAAGCTATTAATTAGCTCCCCCCATATTTTTTTGTCTCTAATGGTAATAGTAGCGTTAACTAACTTTCTTATAATATACTTGAGAGATTCTGGGGTAACAAAACGCTTTCTAACATATCGTAAATCAGACTCTGAGATATTTGGAATACCAGAACAAACCTTGTTAAATTCAGTATTGGTTGCTATAGCAAATAAAGAAAGTAATAGTCTTTGTTGTAATAACTTATCATCTAATATTCTCTTACCCTGAATCTCTATAAGCTCTGAGGTTAAACCAACTCTTAAGTCTGCCTCTTTTAAGATGTCAAGTAAGCTAGTATTAGGCCATAGACAGGCTATCTCATCTTTTAATAATTCTATGTTAATAGGAGTAGGCTGTGCAACATATGGAGTTAGATAAATATGTGGTTTTTTAGCCTTTATACCTATTCTAACTTCTGAATCATGAACAATACTGGAGTTAAACTCTTTTAAAGATTTTAGCATATTATGCTTAAGGGCTAATACTTCCTTATGTGGATTATCAGAAATATTTAACATCTTACAGTGTAAGCTTTTAACTTTTTGAGAATAGACTGGCAAGTCTTTCTCAGGATCACAATACTTAAACGCACTCTCAGTCCAAATATTTTTACACCTTAGTTCTTTTTTTAGTAAACCTAATATCGCAATCTCATAATACAGCCTATTAATTTTTCCTTTAGAGTGTTGTATAACCTTTAAATCTAATGATGAAATAAGCCCTTGAGTAATAACCCCGCAATCCGTTGGATAATACTCAGCCTTATAAGCATCATCATTTTGGTGTTTTATGATAAAGTTAATAGCTTCTAGAATTAAATTACTACTATTTGCTCTTAATCTTAAGTTGCCTAGTATTAAAAATATCTCTTTGCGATAGCCATGTACATAAAGGGAGCGTAAATGTTTATATTCTGATTCTCTGCGAGCTTGTTTAAATGACTGACGCGATAATTTACTTTGTTCTAATTTCTCTCTTCCACCAACTTCAGGATAAATCTTTTCCTTAATAATACCATCTGGATAGGCTAAGGAAATATCCACTAAATTATCCAGTAAGTCGTCTTTATTCTCTCTTGTATAGTGTTCCCAGAGCTCTTCTTTAATTTTAACTTTACCGAATTGCTCTAACTTCTTTAATTTCTTGATTAATATCTCAATAAAATTATCAATAATTTTGCCCCCTTTATATTTACAAAAGCAGGCTAGTAAACCATAAAATTTATTTGAATCACTATCCTGAATCTCAACTAATCGGGAAGGGGTAAAGGTAGACACTCTGTCGTGATATTTCTTCAATAATATCCCAAGGAAATTATTGAAGAAATATTTATAAAGTACTCCTGTTTTTTCAAGATAGCTTAACTTTTCTTGTTCTGCGGTAATAGTTGTAGTTGATACCTTACCCACTGGCATTCTAATAAAGTTTAATATAGTTTGATCATTATCATACATTCCTAAAATCTTATTTAGTTCTTGCTGACTATTTAATGGCAAATGTTGTTTGCATTCAGTAAAAAATTGCCTCTCATACTGGGTATAAATACTACTGATATACCTACTTATCTCATTAGCAGCAGAAGGCTCAATTTTAGATTTTTTTAGGAATTTGTATACCTCGTCATTAATTTGGCTTACCTGTAAGCCTTGAGTTAATAGATTGGTTTATTGATAACAAATCAGCTTGATCAAGCTTTTTAAAGCCATAATATTCTCTAATCTCAGTATTATGGATTTGGGCTATTCTTGATTGCCAATCATAATCCTTAGCTTTATTAGACTTTATAGATAGTTGTGAAGCAACATAATCTATTGCAACGAAAGGTATATCTGCAATTCTATCCGGCAAGTAACCTTGCAAATCAAAATATCTCATTTTAAGGGCATATACTAATTTGTTATCCTTCTTTTCTAAACAACGAATTTCTCCTGAGGATAATGACCAACTATCTATTAATTCAATTTTAGTCCAATATTGTTTCATAGATCAAGTTTTAAAAGCCCCTAACATCAGTTTGTGTTAAGCATACCGGCATAAATCTTAGTAAAAAAGTTCTCAGAAATACTAGAGTGGCTACTTTTTATCAAATAAAACCTAGATAATACTTAGCAATCAATTGACAAACTAGGCTAAAATGCATAGTGTGTCAATCACCAAAATAAAAACGTTACTTTTTGCTGTGAAAAATATTAAATTTAGAGCTAGCTTTTTGCTAAATAAAATAAGAATATCAATTTATGTAACGTTGAAGATTATTAGGGTTACAGAGAAATAAGGCTTTAAATTAGAGAAGGGCTATACAAAAAAATACCCTCTTCTGAAAAGCCTATCGGTATTATGGATATAAGGTATACTTTTCGCTTTTCGCACGTTCTGTTACGGTGGGCCTTATAATCAGTTTTAGTTTTTAATCCTAATTTAGAATAATCACCAAGATTCAAGCCTTGATTAGATGTTAATTCAGAATGTAAAGATTTAGCTAATGCACTTTGTAAATCATATGGCAAATTACAAGATTTGTCCTGCTCAATAATTGGTACATTAACATTAGATAAAGCATCATCTGTACGTGGAATCTCTAAAGACAGTATATCACCAATATCTTCTGCATCAGCATCATGCTTTGTTAACGACGGTAAGTTCCATCTTTTTTGAATAGTTTTTAAAATGCTAGTATGATCAAATGGTATATTTCCTTTAGCTCGACATACTGTACCAGGTTGAATTCTAGGAGAAATGGCAATAGTTGGTACTCGTACCCCGAATCTATTAAAACCAAAGCTATACTCTGCTTTATCTCCTACATATTGATCTGGAGGAGTAGCATTATCTGGTGGAGATACATGATCATAACACCCGCCATGTTCATCATATGTGATGATTAATAAAGTATCATTCCAAATTGGGCTATTACGTAGCGTATAATAAACATCATACATTAATTTTTCTCCTCGAGAGACATCCAAAGTACCAGGATGTTGACTATTAGACGCTGTTCCAAATCCTAAGTCTGGTTCTAACCACACGTAAGATGCTAAGGTTCCATTATTCACAGCTTGCTGAAAATCTTCAAAAACTCCAAAATGGTTTGGTGATGCATTTATGGTATCAGGATACATTACTCTAGCAAACGGGTAATTAGAATCATACCCATATATACTCCAACTAATGTTGTGCTTTGACAATAATCCAAAAATACTAGGAGCGTGCAATAGGGCATGTGTATTCTCTAGACAACCGTTACTAGTAGCTGCACAAGCAAAATTTCTATTAGGGAAGGTCTGAGATGGAACAGAAGAAAACCAACGATCAAAAACTACATATTGTCTTGCAAGACTAGACATTACTGGTAGTGCTTCAGGAGCAAACATGCCCATAATATTTCCTTCAACTGTTCCAGGTATAGATGGATAACCATCCAATGAATATTCTAACATCGCAACAGCAAAATCTTTAACAAACCCACCATTGTTAGCAATAACAGGACTATCAGCAGTAGGATGAGGAGGAAATTCTGTGTTAAACAATTGCATATTGGTATGAAAGTATCCTTCTCCTGGATCAGCCCCAGGCATAGTATACCATTGATGACGATCAGGTGTAATTTTAAATACATTTACCTTATTACCTTTTGTATCATAGTTAAACTCATTACCAGTTAATCCTTCAAATGCTTGACCACTAGGAGATTTATTTCCTTGATCAGTATAGAGAAAACCTAACATATGATCAAAAGAACGATTTTCCATCATTAAAATGATAATGTGTTTTATTTCATTTAAAAAATTATTGCTCATAATAACTGTTGACAAAAATTATAGTCAGAACGCCCTCGCAAAGCGAGGGGCTTGACGGTTATGAGCAGCCCAAAGGGCTGCCATTGTTAATTAAAATTCTCCTGATTCGTCAGAGCCTAAACTATCAAGTTGCTCTTGATTCTTAATGTAGTGTTTGATCTGATTCTCTTCAAATCCTACAGTTGAGACCGCATAACCTCTAGCCCACAACTTTTCTCCATTAAAATTACGTTTTCGTCCACCAAACTGCCTAGCAACGGCTATAGCACTTTTCCCCTTGATATAGCCTATTACTTCAGCTACAGAATATTTAGGAGGAATCTTGATGAGCATATGCACATGATCTTGTACCATATGCCCCTCTATGATCTTTCTCCCACGTTGAAAAGCTAACTCATGGAATACGTTCCCAAGATATTTTCTAACCTTCCCGTACAATTCTTTTTTACGACACTTTGAAATAAACACAATATGATATTTGCAATCCCATTTAGAATGATTTAAACTTTCGTATGTTGTCATATATTTTCTCCTTTGACCGTCAAGCCAAAGAAGTTATATATGATAACTTTTTATTTTATACTAAATCTAAAGGCCAAGCCTTGATGGTCTCACTAGTCAAACTAGTGGCTTACCTATCATTGAGTTATGAAAATAAAAATAATTACGACCTTATTTGGTTTTTTGATTGCAACCTTGATCTTAACGAACAATTTGTTAAGTTAGCTAAGCAGCTAAATAGTACTAGGTTCTTATATCTTAAGAATGTGTTATAAGTAATTAAAGAGGGTGACTTGAATAGACCTTGACTAAAATAGTCGCTAAGAGAATAAGTACCCTCTTTTTGGTAGTTTACCTTGAACAAATTGCAGAAGGTGGTCTTAAAAAGAGCAGCCTTGCACAATAAGAAGAAGGAGATTATATCATGAATAAAATAATAGGTCTAGACGTAAGTAAAAACTGGCTTGATATATGTGTATATAATACAAGAGATAAACCTAAATATCATCGTTTTGCCAATGATGCAGCTGGTCATGAAGAGATGATTAAATTAGCAAAAGAGCAAGAGATTAAGCTAATAATATGTGAACCTACTGGAGGATACGAAGCTGAGATTTGTCAAAAGCTGGATAATAATAACCAACAAATACATAAGGTCAATACATATAGTTTTAATTCTTTTAGTAAATCGGTGAATTTGTGTAAAACTGATAGGAAGGATGCATTTAAATTAGCATATTATGCGGATAAGATGCAGCTTTCAGCGAATTATATATATCAAGTTGAATCAGAGACTTTGAAGAGATGTCAACAAAGACGAGAAGATTTAGTATTAATGCTTAGCAATGAAAAGAAAAGACTACATCATAGCATTGATGGTATTGATAAAGAGAGTATAGAAAAGCTCATTAAATTTTTACAGAATGAAATAGCTGAGCTTGATAAAAAGTTAAACAAAACAATAGATGAGTCAGAAGAGTTAAAAGAGAAGGTAAAAATATTAGAGACTGTACCTGGTATTGGTAAATGTTTAGCTACAAAACTAATTAGTTTTGTACCTGAATTAGGGGATAAAAATTATAGTAGCAATGAATTGTCATCAATTGTTGGTATAGCTCCATATGCTCGTGATAGTGGTAATAAGCAAGGACGAAGATTTATTCGAGGAGGCAGGAAAATACCTAGAGATGCTTTATACATTGCAGTATTAGCTGGTAAGAATGGTTTCCAATATTTAAAAATTTTATATGATAGGCTTGTTAATAATTTTAAACCTAAGAAAGTTGCGATAGTTGCTTGTATGCGTAAGTTACTTGAAGTGTGCCATAAACTTATTCAACAAAAACGTGTTTTTGTTATTAAATAATATTTATCTATTTTTATAAAATTTAGATAAAAGATAATTGCTATCGAAGCCAATAGCCATTTACCAGACATATATGAAAAACTGGGACAGCTATTTTTTAACAAGGGGGAATATGCTAAGGCAATTGACTGTTATAAAGTAGTTAATGACGAATTTAGTATAGAAGAGTGCTTTAAATCATGGTTAAAACAAGAGAAAAGAAATCCTGATCTAAAACTAAAGCAAGCTGAGTATTTTGAGTCTGTAGGTTTATTTGAGCAAGCCAAAACATGTTATCACCATGCATTCAGCCTCAGTCATGATGAAAATTTTAAGGCTACGGCTTTAGAGAAAATTGGGAATATTATGGCTAATACTGCTCCTCAGAGTCAGAATTTTATCACCAGAGCAAAGGAACATGATTTTTACAATTATGAGCTGGTAACTGAAGAATTTACCAACAATTTACTTAACGACTTAAAATGTGATTTATACTGCTAAAAGATTGCAAAGCAGTTTGCTGCACGTATACGTTTTACCAAGTCCGTTGGGATTTTTAATTAATATCTGTTAAAACCCTAGTTTAAAAAAAGACCTTAATTAGTTATCCAATATTTTTTTAAATGAACACAATTATGATAATTAGGCGATGTTGTCACGAGATGTAATTCTATATTGAATCAAACTTATCTATACTATATCATATTTTTATCGAAATAGCATATTACCACATTTTATTAAAACTTAATCGATAAAATAATTTATTAAAATTTAACTGAAAATTTTAATACCAAAAACATAAATATAATTGAATACTATGATAGTTGAACTTTCAGACACTAATACACATCTCAAGGGGACTGACACTGTTAAGGAGAGTAATAAGCCGCCTAGACTGAGAGTAGGTACTGATGACTTTAAAACATTATTATTAAATAGTGACGTCTTTGTTGACAAAAGTCTAATGATCAAAGAATTCCTAGAAGATAGTGGAGATGTTATATTAATCACTAGACCAAGACGATGGGGTAAAAGCCTTAACATGGACATGCTCCGCAAGTTCTTTGAAATTGAAGTAGATGAAAAAGGCAAGCCTTTACCTGAAGAGGATAGAGTAAATCACAAATTATTTATCGGTGGTGAAATTGATTTAGGACTAGCTAGTGGTAAAAAAAGACTACTTAAACCACTTCAGATAACACAGTATTCAGACATTATCTCTGACTACCAAGGCCAATTTCCAGTAATATACATAAATTTTAAGGATGTTAAAGGTAGTAGTTACCAAGAAATTGAGAGTGGGATAAGGATAAATATTACAAATGCTTATGACCATCATAAATATCTAGAAAGTAGTGATAAACTTAGTGTAGAAGAAAAAAAGAATTTTCAATATTATTTAACAGGTACAGATAAGCTAGAATTAGCACAGTTAAAAATTAGTTTATCTTTCTTAAGTAAACTACTGTTTAAGCACTTTAATCAAAAAGCCTATATATTGATTGACGAATATGATACGCCTATTAATAGTTCATACATTGAATTTGGGGATAAACCAAAAGAGTTTGAGGATGTACTAAAGATATTTCGCGGGATATTTGGTAGTAGTTTAAAGAGTAACCCTTATGTGGAAAAAGGCGTAATTACTGGAATATTACGGATAGCTAAGGCTAATTTGTTTTCAGATTTGAATAATGTTACTGAATATACATTACTTGATGATGATTTTTCTAAGTTCTATGGTTTCACTCAAGCAGAGGTAGATGATTTGCTTACAAAAGTACCGCTCGACACTAATACTGAACAAATTAAGGATTGGTATAATGGTTATACATTTGGTGGAGAGGTAATTTACAATCCGTGGTCACTAATGCAATGTTTAGCACACAAAGGTAAGCTTGATCATTATTGGCTAGATAGTGGAGGAACGGGGCTAGTTGATAAGGCATTATTGTCAGATGAGATGCAGGAAGATTTACAGAACTTAGCTGCTGGAAAAAGTATTATCTCACCTATTACTAAACAAATTAGTTTTGCTGACATCAATAAGCCAATAGGACTATTTAGTTTGTTATTATTTAGTGGATATTTAAACCCTACAGTTCAAAATTCAGAAGAAAATATATATGAATTGTCAGCACCAAATCGGGAAGTAAGGCACATATATAAGGCACGGATGCTCCAATGGGTTGCTAGCCAGTTAAAAATTGATAGCTCTAGATATTATTCGTTTATTAGTTTATTGCCAACAGGTAAAGTAGAGGAATTTAAAGAGCGTTTACAAGAATTGTTACTAAATTCTACTAGTTTTCATCAAACAGGAGAGAAAAAGGCAGAATTATTTTATAGCGGCTTTATGCTTGGTTTAATTAATATGTTAGCACCTAGTTACATAATAGCAAGTGAACAGGAGTCAGGAAGTGGCAGAGCTGATGTGATCATGATCCCAAAAGCTGGTAAAGGAGATAAAGCAATTATTATTGAGTATAAGATAGCTAAAAATACAGAAGATTTAGTCTCAGTAGCTAAAATAGGATTGAACCAGATTATAGATAAACAATATGATGTAAAAATAAGGCAGTATCAATATGTTAAGCAAATACTCAAAATTTCTATAGCTTTTTGCGGTAAGAATATGGAGTTACAATACCAAGTTACAGAGCTTTAGTAATAGACTGTAAGCGTTTGAATAACTAATAATTTTACGTCTATCGTGGTTCTGAAATTGTCCACTACGCTCCGCCAATCTCTATCAGGGTTTCAGGATTTTCTTACTTTACTAAAAATTTCATATGTAATTCATATGTAACTTCTCAGACAAATTTCCTGAAATTTGACCTACAAAAAAATCTATTCGTAGAAAATACCAGTGTAATATAGATCAGCTCTTTAAAGACTTTTTCCCATAAGCCTTTTATATAGGATTAGCTATATTGCCATTGCTATTACCGCTATAAGCTGTAAGTTTTTGGGTAATAGTAATCACCAATAAAAAAACTGAATCTTTGAGTGCAGGCAAACTAGGTTTACCTAGTTTGCCCAAGTGCGGGTAGAGGGATTCTAAAAGCAAATGCTAAAACCTAACTTGTAACTACATAGTTTATTTTATTGGCAAGCTTTATATAGGCAGCAGAATGCTCCTTAAGTGGGTTGTTTAGGTAGGGTAGGGGGGGGAAGAAAAGAGAGGTAAAAAAAAGAAAATGGTTTATCTAAAAAATAGTTATAGGTAGAAAATATTAATTGATTGTAAAATAAACGAACTGTATAAATTTAAGAAAAAGTATCTATAATTTTATTGAACTGGTAGTAAGTTGAAAATATTATTAATTACTTTATTAAAAGTAAGCTTTTTGTAATAATAACTCAAACGTGAAAATTGGTACTCCTAATTAACAAGTTGTTTCTGAATTTTACAAAGATTATTTTTATGCATTTATTACTATTTTAATTATGGAAATTTTAGTGGGAGCTGAGATAGATTTATTTGTTCCATGTAAGCTTTTTGCTTGGTTGGAGAGGTAATTTTTCTATATTTGTTGCTACTGGGATTAATTTGTTTGGTACTGGGAATATTATTCATTCCTAAAAGTCAAGTAAACTATAATGTTAAAATATCACTAAGAGAATATAATGTAATTTTTAAATCAAAGAAGACTATCTATTATTTAATAATCGCAATTTTTATTTTGCAGAGTTATTGGGTTTTTATTGCTATTTCTCCTATATACTATATGCGAGACCTAGGAGTACCTATTCAACAATTTGGTTTTTATCAAGGAGTTATGGCGGCAGTATGTTGCATTGGCAATTTTTCTAGTAGTTATTTTTTGAAAAGATTTGGACAAAAAAATGTTTATTTTTTGGTGTTTTAATGCTTAGTGCATTTATTATTTCTGCTATAATTTTAGTGACGTACAAGATTAATGATCCATTAATAATAACTATAGTGATCCAATTAATTGCTATTGGAATAATATTCCCTTGTAATATTTTATGGTCTTTAATGTTAGAAACTATACCAAATGCTAAGGGTAGGATTACTGCTGTAGCAATGTCAGGAAGATTTATTGTTACTGCAATATGTGTACAATTGATTAGTTATTTTTATCATGGCACTTTTCTACCATTAGCAATTGTCATGGGCATTACTATAATTATTACGTTAATTACTTGTTATAAATTATTACAAGAATATAAAATACTTAATTAGCCTGAATTGATGAAAAAACGACATAATAATTTATGACAAAAAATAATTTTATTCTGAGAGTAGCGATTCGATATTTTCAAGATAAGAAAAATAAACATGTTATAAGAGGGTACTTAATTTTGTCTAGACTCTTTCACCTATCAAGTTACCCTCTTATAACTACTTATAACATGTTTTTAAGATGTAAGAACCTTAATGCTTAATTGTTCTTGCTCCACAAATCCATGTTATATTGTTTGCAATATTCAAACATATCAACTGTATTAGGGTGGTGTATGCCAAACTCCTTGCTTTATCTACTTTACCTAAGCCTAGCTCACTTTTTGCCATTTGTGTATAAATACGGCTAAACACATAGCTCCCTTTTTGTATAGATTTTTGAATGTCATATAATTGTCTAATTTGATCATAAGCTTCTTGATACCTACCAAGACAATTTAGTATTATACCAATTGCAATAATTAACGCAGTGGTGTAAAATGGGTTTTTACCTGATAAAGGTACTCAAATGGCTAGGTTAATATTACCGCAAGGTTTTCATGGTCATGATTTTATAAAAATGATGAAACATGAGCCGCATGGTCGAAATCGTATACGTTTATTGGCGATGTATTACCTTCAATTAGGCAAATCTTTTAAAGCCATATCTGAAATAGTGAAGTCACACTGGAAAACTGTGCAATCATGGCTCAGAAGATTTAGGAATCATGGTTTTGAAGGATTATTTGAATCACAAAGAAGCGGTGCCCCTAGGAAGATTAACACTATACAAGAGTCTGCTCTTTTTGATAAAATCAATACGCTCAGTGAAAGTAAAACTGGTGGGTATATAACTGGAAAGGAGCTACATATCATGTTACTTGAGGAATATGGTGCTAAATGTACTTTAAAAACAGTCTACAATACTATGCACCGCCTTGGTTTTAGCTGGATTACTTCTCGTTCAATGCATCCAAAGTCAAATCAAGAGACTCAAAATACATATAAAAAAACTTCCCAGACATGCTAACAGAATTATTATCAAAAAATATCGATAGATGTAAAGTTGATATATGGTCTCAGGATGAAACTCGAGTTGGGCAACAAGGTAGCTTAACTCGTATATGGGCTAAGCGTGGCACTAGACCTCGTAAAGTTCGGCAACAGCAATTCATTTCAACATATATTTATGGAGCTGCTTGCCATGATACAGGAGAAGCTTTTGCATTAATTTTACCATATGCAAATACACAGGCAATGAATAAATTCTTAGAAGACCTTTCTCGCAGTATTCAAGGCAACCGACATATAGCTTTACTAACGGATAATGCAGGTTGGCACACAGCCAAAAAACTAACTGTGCCAAGCAATATCACTTTGATACCGCTTCCGCCCTATGCACCGGAACTTAATGCAATGGAACAAGTTTGGGAATGGATCAAAAATCATTTCTTGTCTAACCAATGTTATGGTGTATATGAAGATATCGTCACTATGGCTTGTTACGCTTGGAATCAATTTGCTCATAATGTAGATTTAGTAAAATCAATTATGTATAGAGACTGGATAAATACACCGTGTTAATTATTACAATTGGTATTACTGCTTTACTTAAATAACTACTAGTAAAATATGCACTATTAGGAGATGTGCCATTTTTTATGCCAAGTTTAATAATTTTATTATAATAATCTAAAGCTTCATCGTATTTGCCGTGCAAAAAAGATAAATAGCCTTTTAAATTATACATAACCGATATATTCGATTCATTCACTCCTAGTTGATCCATTTGCTTTATATATTGTCCAGTAATTTCAGTATTGCCTAAAGATGCATGAGATCCTGCTATATTTGAAATAAGACTAAGTTTTGTAAAACTGTTGTCATCATTAATTTGATCTAAAACTTTTAATGCTCTAGTACTATATGAAATAGTTTCTTCATAATTTGTCAGTAAAGCATTATATACTGATATGATATGCAAGTACCTAGCATAACGCTCTTTTTGGTATTCAGACATTTTATGTAGCTTAAATTCTTTCTTTTGATCTTTATGCTCAAACCAATCGACCATTTGTTTTGCTTTATAGAAATTATGAGAATTTACATATATAGAAGATAATTTAGTTCTCAAATCAAGCATTGAATATAAATCTATATGGTATTTTCTAGAATTATTTAAAAGAATAGTTAAATTCTCGACTATAGTATTTGCCGTCATCCAAGAATATTGGAAATGTATATTGTTTGATTTGGGAAGTTTAATAATAATATTTTCTAAATATATTTTATTACGTTTATCACCATTTAACTCCATTATTTTATTACTAATTATATCATGCATCTCAAAAACAGGGTTATCTTCGTTAGAGTCAATATTGCTAATTAACATGAATTTGGATAATTGATATATATCATCATTGAGAGTATCAGGATTATCAGTGATAGCAGTAAGTAATTGTTTTGAGAAACTTTGATTGTTCAGTAAGGCTATTTTGTTAAGTAACTGGACTGTACTAGGTTTTAGTTCCTTAATGACCATGTTAATATTGGTTGTTATTTTGTCAGTTGATTGGTAAATTTTCTTTTTATACTCCTCTTTATCTAATCCTTTGATTTTATTAAGTAATTGGACTCCTTGCACAATAAGTATTGGATACCCTTCAAAAGATTTGATTAAAAATTCCATGGTATAGTCATCTTTATTATCCAATAAATTACTAGCTAAAGCTATAATAGTCCTCTTATCAAATAAAGTCATCTCTATCGCATAAGGTAAAAGTTCTATATCTTGAGAGCAGAATATCACATTTCCATTATGTTCCCAATCAACAAAATCTTGCACTTTTGCATTTTCATTCACTTTTAGATTATCAAATATTAACAACCAATTATTAATAGAAGTTAAATATGATAATACCTCCTTCTTAGCTGAATCAGCATTCTCGGATATATGAGTCTGCCTAGGTTCTTATATCTTAAGAATGTGTTATAAGTAATTAAAGAGGGTGACTTGAATAGACCTTGACTAAAATAGTCGCTAAGAGAATAAGTACCCTCTTTTTGGTAGTTTACCTTGAACAAATTGCAGAAGGTGGTCTTAAAAAGAGCAGCCTTGCACAATAAGAAGAAGGAGATTATATCATGAATAAAATAATAGGTCTAGACGTAAGTAAAAACTGGCTTGATATATGTGTATATAATACAAGAGATAAACCTAAATATCATCGTTTTGCCAATGATGCAGCTGGTCATGAAGAGATGATTAAATTAGCAAAAGAGCAAGAGATTAAGCTAATAATATGTGAACCTACTGGAGGATACGAAGCTGAGATTTGTCAAAAGCTGGATAATAATAACCAACAAATACATAAGGTCAATACATATAGTTTTAATTCTTTTAGTAAATCGGTGAATTTGTGTAAAACTGATAGGAAGGATGCATTTAAATTAGCATATTATGCGGATAAGATGCAGCTTTCAGCGAATTATATATATCAAGTTGAATCAGAGACTTTGAAGAGATGTCAACAAAGACGAGAAGATTTAGTATTAATGCTTAGCAATGAAAAGAAAAGACTACATCATAGCATTGATGGTATTGATAAAGAGAGTATAGAAAAGCTCATTAAATTTTTACAGAATGAAATAGCTGAGCTTGATAAAAAGTTAAACAAAACAATAGATGAGTCAGAAGAGTTAAAAGAGAAGGTAAAAATATTAGAGACTGTACCTGGTATTGGTAAATGTTTAGCTACAAAACTAATTAGTTTTGTACCTGAATTAGGGGATAAAAATTATAGTAGCAATGAATTGTCATCAATTGTTGGTATAGCTCCATATGCTCGTGATAGTGGTAATAAGCAAGGACGAAGATTTATTCGAGGAGGCAGGAAAATACCTAGAGATGCTTTATACATGGCAGTATTAGCTGGTAAGAATGGTTTCCAATATTTAAAAATTTTATATGATAGGCTTGTTAATAATTTTAAACCTAAGAAAGTTGCGATAGTTGCTTGTATGCGTAAGTTACTTGAAGTGTGCCATAAACTTATTCAACAAAAACGTGTTTTTGTTATTAAATAATATTTATCTATTTTTATAAAATTTAGATAAAAGATAATTGCTCTTTCGAAACTCGCTTATGCTGAGGGATTTGAAGGAGACGCTTCACCTCGAACCGCAGCGTACTCTAATTCCGTTACGGATTCGAGTACCGCATCATTGTCCAAATCACCAGCAGAAGTAGAGTTTCGAAAGAAGTCTATTCTTAGTAGGTATAATTGCCTATATACTTATTCAATAAATAACTCAATGATAGGTAAGCCACTAGTTTGACTAGTGAGACCATCAAGGCTTGGCCTTTAGATTTAGTATAAAATAAAAAGTTATCATATATAACTTCTTTGGCTTGACGGTCAAAGGAGAAAATATATGACAACATACGAAAGTTTAAATCATTCTAAATGGGATTGCAAATATCATATTGTGTTTATTCCAAAGTGTCGTAAAAAAGAATTGTACGGGAAGGTTAGAAAATATCTTGGGAACGTATTCCATGAGTTAGCTTTTCAACGTGGGAGAAAGATCATAGAGGGGCATATGGTACAAGATCATGTGCATATGCTCATCAAGATTCCTCCTAAATATTCTGTAGCTGAAGTAATAGGCTATATCAAGGGGAAAAGTGCTATAGCCGTTGCTAGGCAGTTTGGTGGACGAAAACGTAATTTTAATGGAGAAAAGTTGTGGGCTAGAGGTTATGCGGTCTCAACTGTAGGATTTGAAGAGAATCAGATCAAACACTACATTAAGAATCAAGAGCAACTTGATAGTTTAGGCTCTGACGAATCAGGAGAATTTTAATTAACAATGGCAGCCCTTTGGGCTGCTCATAACCGTCAAGCCCCTCGCTTTGCGAGGGCGTTCTGACTTTCTATCAATTGACAAGCTTATTTTTATTTGTTAGCATCAAAGACTCCATAACATTATTTTAAAAACAAATTCACGACAACTTAACTAGAATATCAAATATGCAATTTCAAGATACTAACGATTTACATAAAATAGCCGATATTATTAGTACTAAGCTAAGTGAACATGATATAGCAGCAACAACATATTATAGATTAAAAGACCCTTGTTCTGCCTTAAATAAGATAATACTAAAGACTAACGAATTAACGGATCTAGTTGCTTTTAGATTTATAGTTGATAAGCTAGAATATTGTTATAAAGTGTTAGATATTATCTGTGGCATCTATTCTGTTAAAACAACAGAGAAAAAGAATTATATTGATTATCCTAAAGATAATGGTTATCGTTCCTTGCATATTGTTACGAGTGTCGGCAACCCTAGACGTGATGTGGAAATGCAGGTACGAACCAATGAGATGCATGATATAGCAGAATTTGGTACAGCAAATCACAATGAATATAAAAAGATACAGGCAGCAAAGATAAGAGAGTTACTGCCTAGTGGCATGTTGAATGTGGCTGCTATTAATACTGGGCTAAATAAAGCGTACGACATCTTTACCAATTTTAATTGGACTATACAAGAACTTATTGATTATGAGCAAACAATTATAAACCTTTATCGTATTTATCAAGACAACTTGCGTAAAGTATGAAGTGCATAGTGTTATTGAGTAGCTAAAATATGTGGTTAACGCGAATTTGGGATAAGAGTTTGTCAATTCTTATCCCAAATTGGGGTATATAGCTAAAATATTTTCGGGTTAGCTATAGTTTCAAACCATGTTTGGCTAGTAAAGATGAAAGCTCTAGTTTTAGACTATTTAGTTTTTCCAAACTATCTGATTCATATTTAGCAATAATTTTAGCTTCAGTATTTGAAGCTCTTAGTAACCACCATGCATACCATTGAGATTCATTGGGCATATTATGTGAGTCAACCCTTATACCATCAATATCGTTGAAAGTGATATTTCTGCTGTTTAAATCCTCTTTTATTTGCTGAATAATATCAAATTTAAGGTTATCTGGTACAGAAATCTTAATTTCAGGGGTACTATAACATTTAGGTAACTCATCTATCATATCGTCCAAAGTTTTTTTTGACCTTGATAGTAAATCAACAAACCGTAGGGCAGCATAAATTGCATCATCATATCCATAATATTTATCAGCAAAAAATATATGACCACTAGTTTCACCGCCAAGTAACGCCTTAGTTTTTTGCATCTTATCTTTGATAAAGGAATGACCTGTTTTCCACATTATCACATTTCCACCATAGGACTTAATTTGATTAAATATGCTGCTACTTGATTTGATATCCATTATAATAGTTGCATTTGGATTTTGCTCAATTACATCTTTTGCCAATATAGCAAGAATTTGGTCACCTAAAATTATTCGTCCTTTCTTACTTACAATGCCTATACGATCTCCATCCCCATCGAATGCAATACCAATATCGCAATCCTGAGTCTTAACTATCTCTATTAGTTGTTCTAGATTCTTGGGAATAGTTGGATCTGGGTGGTGATTAGGAAAATTGCCATCAATTTGCGAATTTATAACGACATTTTTGTTAGGTAATCTTAATGCTAATAAGTCAATAATATTTCCAGCCGCACCATTGGCAGGATCCCATGCGACTTTTATTTGAGGATATATAGTTATTCCTTGCAAAATCCTATCTAGATATTTATCGGTAACATTTAAATTGCGTATATTACTTAGTGCTAGAAATTTTTTTGGTATAATAAGATTGGTGGACCAATCTTGACTTAGAATATTATTCAGTAAATCTTGTATTTGTTGGTCGAAAAAAGACTTTCCTTGTGATAACAACTTAAAGCCATTATCATCTTTGTGGTTATGGGATCCTGTTATCATTATGCTAGCTTGTGGCTTAAATATTTTATCAGCAAAATATAACATAGGGGAGGGGGTGACTCCTATGGAAATAACCTTTCCACCAGCTGAGATAATGCCATTAACCAACGCATGGTAAAGGGCAGGGGAGCTTAACCTACCATCACGTCCTATAAATATTTCATTTCCTTGCTTTGATATATGCATTTTGGTAAAACAAAAGCCAATTTTATAAGCAATAGTTGGATTAATATCTATTAGACTGCTGCCACGAATGTCGTACAGTCTGAAAATTGTTCTATTTATTTCCATTGTCATTATAATTGAGTATACTTATAATTGAGTATACTTACAAAACTTGAAATCATAGCAGTATATATTATAAATGAAAATTTTAGCATTTGATACGGCAAATAATAGTGCATCTGTTGCAATCTCTGAAGATCAGGTTATTCTAGCCTATATTGAGGAATTAAGCTCTTCTATGCAAGCTGAAACTATCGTGCCAATGATTGAAGAAGCACTGAAAATAGCAAAGCTTTCTTATCATGACCTAGATTATTTAGCCGTTACAAACGGTCCGGGTAGTTTTACAGGCATTAGAATAGGCTTATCAGTGGCAAAAGGCATTTTGCTAAGTACAGATATAATAGGCACTACTATATCTAATTTTGAGTTTTCCTGGTGGAGAGCCAGCAGGCAAGTAAAAAATTATGATAAAATTTTTATTTTTCTTAATGCATATAGAGGGCAATTATATAGCCAAGTTTTTGATCAAGATGAACAAGCTTCTATTCCGTCACTGATAAATTATGACCAAGCTGTGGAATTATTAAATACAGAAAATGCTGCTATTAATGTCTGTGCAGGTAGTGGGGTAGAGATGATATACGACAAGATTAGGGATATAAAAAATTTAACAATCTTACCTCGTTTTACTAGAGTTAAGGCAGTGCATATATGTAAATATATGACCGATAAAATAAGGAAGCACAATTTCTCTAACTCCATAGAGCCGTTATATATTAGACCAGCTGATGCGAAGATTAGACTTCTTACATAATTTTACTGCTGCAAGAAGTCTATTAAAAATTTTCCTAACCTCTTCCTTTACCTTCTGTTTTTTCATTATGTGGAGGTGGTGACGTTGGTGCTTTAGATGACATATGTGATTTTGCTTTTTGCCCGACAAATTTTGCTTCATTCTTCAATTGTTCAACCAATGGTAGTTTGCTCTTGTCATCAGAATATCCATGCCATTTGTCTTTTAAATATTCACAAATTCTTTTAATAAAATTCTTCCTTGGCATTGTCGTATTCGATGATGCAGCTTGATCATTTACTAATTGCTTAGTAAATTTCTTTACTGTATATTTATTTGAATTATCGATAAACTTATTTAACTGTTCCGCAACTTCTTTAGCAATGTCATTAATAGATTGTGAGCTTAATTTTCCTGTTTTTTTATCTTTTTGAGTTGCGATTGCTTGATCAATTTGCTCTATCAATACCTCAGCTAAAGCCTCTGTAGCACCATTTGCTTTTTTAAATGTGCTTATTGTTTCCGGCTTCACTCTTTCATCTGATATGATTTCCGAAACTCTTTTTTTCATATCTGTTTTATATTGCTCTTCATTAAGAGGAGCAGTTAATAATTCTTTCGATAAAGCCTTATTACTATCAATAATTGCTTGAGGGGATTTTTGCTCACAATTTGTTTTGATTGTTTGTATATCGCTAATAAATCGATCAGCAATCTTACCAGTACCAGCCACATCAATTACTACCTGCGTTTTTGGTTCAAGATCTCCTACTGCTCCCAACGAAGCGGTAATATTTACAGCCATATAATCTTGGCTATTAAATTCCGTACCCATCATCTTCCTAAGGTCACTATTTGGCAAGAAAGCACCCATACTACAATCAAACATGAAATTCTGTCCGCCAATATATGATACGTTACGATCTTTATCTATAGTGATCTTGGACATACTACCATCTCTTAGCCATTCATTCATAGGATCGCATCCATAGTTATTAAATGCTTTAAATCTTAGTGGAGTCAATCCACCTATACCGCCAGCTATACCCCCTTGGTGATTTGCATATAAAATATATTTTGTTTGTTCTTGTGATAAATGATAATCTTTTGTTAATATATCATGCATATCTTGATAAGTTACCTCATAGCCCTGATCTTTACCTAACTTACACTGATTTATTAAGTTTACTAGTTTACCATCTTGGGTTTCAAGATAAAAGACACCACGCTCTATATCCTTGCTAACCTGCTTTTCACGAGATTGAGGATTTTTTTGACAAGCTTTATCATATTTAGGATCAAAGGACTCTGCTACATATTGTAAGTCTTTATCTATATTTTGTGCAGCATCATCAGATGTAAAACTATATGATTCCATAATATAATATCTCCTTAGTTAACTTGCATTCAATAAACTAGATTAATAAACTAGTTTTCAATGAGCTTTTTCCACATTGACTATGATAATGGGTGATTTATTTATCTCATGTTTCAATGTTTTACGAATAGCTGACCTTACAGCATTCTCAATCTGTTCATTGAGAATGCTACCTTTTGATTTTCTCTGAATTTCTATCGTTTCAGTAATATCATCTTTAATCATATTAATTAGCTGTGCATCATCGTCAGAGTCAAGAAGACCCGGCATAGATAAAATAGGTCTGCAACTAAGGCTACCATTTTTATTTATTACCAAACTTGCCACTACTATACCAGAATCACGCATACGTCTACGAGTTCTAAAAATCGATGAGTCTGCTGGTAAAAGATAATTGCCGTCAACAGCCAAATAACCCGTTGTTACCTTGGATAAAATACGAGGATTATGAGGATCAAGTAATACTAAGCTACCATTTTCGACTTCAACAGCATGTTTTATACCATTTTTACGAGCTAATTTCGCGTGTTCATGTATATGTACCGGCTCACCATGCACTGGTACACAAATCTGAGGTCTAATTAGAGAGTACATGTGTTTGAGTTCGTCAATTGATGGATGCCCAGAAACATGTACAAAGTGATCTCGTTCAGTTACCACTTCAATTCCTGACCTCACAAAAATATTAAACATACGGAAAATTTTCTTTTCATTGCCAGGAATAATTTTTGAAGAAAATATAATTGTATCTTTAGGAGCTAACTTTATACTATGGTGACTATTATTTGCCATTTTTGCAGTAGCTGCTAGAGGCTCACCTTGGCAACCAGTAGCAATAACTAAAAGTTCTTGCCTTTTAAATCTTGCTATATCTCGTTCATCGATCAAAGGGGCAATATCTTTCATATAACCACTTTCCTGTGCTGCAAGCAAAATTCTATGCAAACTTCTTCCCGATAGGACAACTTTTCTTTTTGCCATCTGACCTGCGTGAATTAGAGTCTCAAGACGAGCCAAATTTGAGGCAAAAGTTGTTACCACAACCATCTGAGAGCAACCTGCTATAATATCTACTAAACTTTTACGCACTTCTCCTTCTGAACCAGAAGTTCCTTCATTAAATACATTAGTTGAGTCACAGACTAAAGCTAGAACCCCTTCATCACCATAAGATTTTAGTAGAGCTTCATCAGCTTTCTTACCAAGTACCGGATCATTATCAAATTTCCAGTCTCCTGTATGGAGAATATTGCCAGCTTCTGTACGTATCATAATTGCCTGCATTTCTGGAGCTGAGTGGGTTAGCGGTATCATCTCTAGTTGGAATGGATCAAGATTTATTTTTGCCGAAGGCTTTACTTCATGAATTTTTATAGTTTTAGCAAAATCATATTCTGCTAATCTAAGTTTTAGAAAATTTGCTGTAAAGGTAGTGGCATATATTGGACATTCTAGGCTACTCCACAAATATTGGATTGCTCCCAAATGGTCTTCATGTGCGTGAGTTAGAACTAAAGCTACTATATCTTTTTTATAGCGTTCAATAAAGCTAATATCAGCAATTATCATGTCAACACCTGGTAAATAATCATCGGCAAAACCGCTACCGCAGTCAACCATCAACCATTTTCCTTGATAATGATATAGATTGACATTTATGCCTATCTCATTTGCACCACCAAGTGGTAAAAATAGTAAATCATTTTTATGGTTTTTAATGTTGAATGACATATTAACTTCTATATGATGTAGGATTTAAGTATACTTTTATAACTTATTTTTGGCTTTTAGTCTATGATTAATACTAATTTAGTTTATACTAGTATATTCACCTTTGGTATAGTTTTATTATTAACTATACTACTTCCTAATTTGGATATAGATTTCTCAAAATTATTCTACGACAGCAATAATGGATTTATCTATCGTAACAATAATATTGTACAATTATTATTTGAAGTTATTCCAATATTAACTACTATACTGACTATAGTAATATTATTATACCTACTTTACTTAATTGTTAAGTACAAAACTTTTAATAGGCTTATTATTTCAGGGGGTTTTTATATAATTTTATCTACAGCAATAGGTCCTGGACTACTAGTAAATTATATATTTAAAGAAAATTTTGGTAGGGCTCGTCCGCTGCAGATTAAAGAGTTTAATGGTACAAAAAATTTTACTAGAGCCTTCTCAATCTCTAATGAATGTTTACATAATTGCTCATTTTCATCAGGTCATGCAGCTATGGCGTATAGCTTAACTAGTTTTGCTTATGTTGCTCCTTTGATATTTTTCTCAAGAATTTATAGTATCACATTGATTTTTGGTACATTAGTTGGACTAAGTCGTATATTAATGGGAGGACATTTTTTAAGTGATGTACTGGCTTCATGTGTTGTTACACTAATAATTAATCATCTATTATATTTATGTTGGCAAAAACTAAAATTAATTTAAATAAAATTGCGATTGTTTATAATAGTTCGACAAAATCATTAGGACTAGTTAGACAGCTTGAACTAGTTTATAAGTTTTGTAAGGTAGAAGAAGCAGAAATAATTGTTGTAGTTGGAGGGGACGGAGAATTACTACATGCGATACACCGTTATATGCATCTTGATGTTTCTTTTTATGGAATTAATTCTGGTAACATTGGGTTTTTAATGAATCCAGTTATTGTTGAAAAGTTAATGGATAATTTACAAGAATCTATAATTTCTCATTTATACCCTTTAAAAATGCAAGCCGAAAGCATAGACAATAAAACCTATACTGCCCTAGCTATTAATGAAGTATCAATATTTCGTAAAACCAACCAAGCTGCTAAATTCAAGATCGAAATTGATCAAGTTGAGCGTATGAGTGAATTAGTAGCCGATGGGGCAATGGTTGCAACCCCAGCTGGCAGTAGTGCATACAACTTATCTGCTGGAGGTCCTATTTTGCCACTTGAGTCAAACGTATTATGCCTCACACCAATTTGTCCTTTCCGTCCAAGACGCTGGCATGGTGCGTTACTACCATTTTCTACTACTATAAAGTTTGAAATCTTAGAAAGTAATAAAAGACCAGTAAATGCAGCTGCAGATTTTCAAGAATTTGATAATATTAAGTCAGTATTAATTAAATCTGTAAAAAACAAGAAGATAAAGTTACTATTTGATAAAAAAAATAGCCTTGAAAATCGAATTATTAAAGAGCAATTTAATGAATAATTCACCTTACATATAACATAAAAGTTATAGGAAGAATAGCCTAGAGCTATTAGCGAGGAGTTACTTTGGTGACATCCCCCCCTAATGGCGATGATTACTTGAGCCTACTATATAATTTATTACATTGAACTGAGGTTAAAAAAATAATTTTTATCAAAACTAAAGATTATTTCTCCCATTTTTCTTAAAGCTTTGTTATAATCACTCTAGGTGCTGTGAACCTAGTATCATAGTATCTTACATTTTTCTATAATCGTCATAGCAAGGCTCTTTAGATGCCGTGGCGATCTAGGTAAACAGCGAAGCTGTTTTTTAGAGTAACGCTTCGCGTATCCTAGATTGCCGCGTTGCTGCTTTTTCGTGACTCCTCGCTAATAGACGCTCGGAAGGACTCTTAACAGTAGTGACATAAAAAATGTAGGATTGCTATGACCTAGTATACTTAAACTTGCATACTTGCTAATCTTATAATTTAATATGAGAATAAATGAATAAAGAATTTGTAAGACATTTCCTAATAGGCTTTTTTAGTGTATTTAAAATATCTCAAACGACAGTAAGAAAAAAGCCAGAGACAGATTTACTTGAATACTTTATTAGAGTAGAAAAAGATATTAATTCAACATTTCAAGAAATAAGAAAAGAATATGAAAGATAGTAAAAGTTTTTTTGCTAATAACAATAGGTTGAATAAAGGATATTTAAAAGTTAGTAATCCTAAGGAGTCGGATAATAGCTTCTATAGTAAGAAGTTTGCACATATTTTGCCACCTGTAGATTTAATCGCAGAATATGAAAATATTTATCCAGGAACATTGACAAAGCTAATTGCCATGGCAGAAAAAGAGCAAGTACATAGACATCAGATGGATATTAAAAGTATTGAGGTTTATGAAAGCGTAACAAAAAAAGGTAGAATAAGTAGCATTATATTCATGATAATGGTCTGTATTACTACTGTAGTTTTGGCTGTATTGGGACATTTTATAATTGCCAGTATTTTCACGGTTTCAGTATTGTTAGGCATAGGAACTGGAGTATTCTTGTCTTCTGCTAAATTTACTAAGCGGAAAGACTATACTAGAAGATGAAATTATATAAGAATCTTATAATAATTGAGTAAAGATTATGAGTAAATTACAAAAAGAAATGCAAGAAAGGCAGCAAAGTCCTTTAAAATATGTGGTTTATAGTGGTGGTGGAGCTAAGGGGGGTGGATATTCTGGTGTTTTAGAGGGTTTGAATGAATCTGAAGTAATTGATGAGGTAGAAGGAGTTGCAGGATCATCGGCAGGGGCAATAGCTGCTGCAGTGACAGCATTTGGTATACCACCTAAAGAATATGAAGCTATTTCAAAAAATACAAACTTCAAAGATTTACTTGGGACTCAAGGATTTTCAATTGGTCCGGTGCCGCTTAGCAAAGATGGCACTCCATTATACGAGCTTGTAGATAAGACTATAAGAAAAGTTGCTTATAATTTTTTAAAGGGCAAAAATTTTGTGGAACTTGCTACAGCGAGACATGAAAGGATTTCAGAAGAACTGAGAGAGTTAGACAAAAAAAGGCAAGATCTTTTAAATACGATTGAAACATTAAAACAACAAGATGACAATAATAGTCAGCAGATTGCTGATATAAATGAAAATATTCAAGGTTTAGATTTTCAGGAACAAAATTTTAAAAAACAATCCAAGAAAATTCAAGCTATAATAGAATCTAACGGCAAAGAATTCATTGAATTAACAGACAAATGTCAAAAGGGTGGTGAACTCCTTTTTAAGGATTTAGCTCTTTTAAGACTTCTTGATCCAGTGCAATTTAAAGACTTATTAATTACTGCAGTAAGGCGAGATGATAGTACTTTGCAAATTTTTAGTGCTGAAAATACTCCTGATGTTCCAATTGCTAGAGCTTGCCATGCTTCCGCTTCTCTTCCTTTAGTTTTTCAACCTGTAAAAATTGATGGTGTCGAGTATGTCGATGGGGGGTATAGAGACAATACTCCTATGGACTATTTCCCTGAAAATAACAGTAAAGTCGATGTTACGGAAGAGTTGGATGGTTTTGAGAATGTTACCCTAGCAAAAAAGCGAGGTAGGGTTTTAGCTCTTGCCTTCGGTAGTGGTATGGATGATTCAGCAAATATTGCTATATATAGTGCTAAGAATTTTGAAGGTCCAAATGCCCTAGTGAAATTTTTAATTGATGTAGTATATAAAATGCTAGCTAAAGTTGGTGGAAATCTTATATACACAAAAACTAATGAAAAGACTTTTGATAATTTACGTGAGAATGCATTAAATGCGGTTGCATTAAATACTCAAGATATATCTACTCTCAGCTTTGATGATGCTGAAAAATATGCACCTTACTTACATCTTAAAGCTCTTTTTCAGACTTTGAGGTATTTAAATAATTTTGAACTTGGTAAAAAGGTAGATAAAGCGTTTGAACAACAAGAATTTCTCCTAAGTGTTTATGAAGTTTATGATAATGAAAATTTGAATAAAACTTTTTTTAATAAGCTATTAGGTTATATAGTTCCCTCAGAGGAAATTAAGAAAGAGAACTCTTGGCAAGATCGTGATGTTATGCGAAATCATCAAGAAAAAGCTGACAAGTTGTTATCTTTTTGTACGAAAGAACGCTGGGAGGGGAAAGATAACAAGGATGTATTAGGAGAGTATGTACTAGTTGCAGCAACTGCACGCAATAATGAACTTAGAAATGATACCAAGTCTATAGAATCACTGATTAAGACCTTAAATAATCCAACAACACCGAATAAAATTAAAAATGATTTTGTAGAATTATTAGCTATTGATAAAAAACAAGATCAGAGATTTGATACAAGTAAAAGTCCAGCAAAGAATATTACTGAATTTAAGTTTACAAAAGGAGATTTTGATAATTTTCTAGGTAAAAATAAAAGAAAGGCATTTCAAATTAGTAGTGGAGGAAAGGGAGTAGGGCAGCAGGTTAGAGTGAGATGATACCAAATCCAAAAATTAGTTTATATAAAAATTAACCATCTTCTCGGATATTAATTGGCAATCATATTTTTCTAAAATATCTTGTCGAATTTTTTTACCTAAGTGTTTTCTAAGTATAGGCATAGTGATTAATAGCTCCATAGCTCTTGCTAAATCTTCTGTATTTTGCGGTTTAACTAATAATCCGTTTATTTGGTCTTGTATTAATTCTCTACCACCTGGGGCATCAGTAGTAATAATGGCTCTACCATATGCTCCAGCCTCTAAAAGACTACGACTTAGCCCTTCACGGTAGGAAGGTAATACTGCAATATGTGCTTTTTTCCATATTTCTTCTATATTTTTCTGATAACCAAGATATTTGATATATCCTAGATTTTGATAGTCTTCTAATATTGATTGTGCTATTGATTGCTTATTATCTTTATCAGGTTCACCAACTAACCAAAACTCAGCATTTATACCTTTTTGTTTTAATATTTTTGCAGCATATATAAATTCATATATACCTTTATCAATAATCATTCTAGCTACCAATGCCACCACTATTTTACTACCTAGTGGTTCTAGAAGAAAAGGAAACTTTTCAGTTTCTATACCAACGCTGCATTGTTTAACAATTAAATTTTTGGGTGCTATAGCTAATTTTACCAGTAAA
Source organism: Candidatus Tisiphia endosymbiont of Metellina segmentata (assembly GCF_964030715.1). Lineage (NCBI taxonomy): Bacteria > Pseudomonadati > Pseudomonadota > Alphaproteobacteria > Rickettsiales > Rickettsiaceae > Candidatus Tisiphia > Candidatus Tisiphia endosymbiont of Metellina segmentata. The sequence goes on along the minus strand of NZ_OZ034919.1, from coordinate 540,461 downwards.
GCTAAATCATCATCGTTTTGTACAACAAATAACATACTTTTATAATATCCTATTATGGATATTATTCTAACGATAATGCTTCTAACTAATATTAGCAAAAGATTACTACTTATAAAAATTAAACCCATACCAACAAAAGTGTTAATAACTCGTGGTAAGCTCTTCTTTTTTGAGCATATATTGCACAAGAAAGCACTTATGCTTCCATAAAAAATTGGTTTTATAGTAAAATTATGCAATATATTTGGTTTCTCTTTATTTAATATGCTAATTAACTTGATTAATAATAGTAAATCAGTAAAAGGGTTGATACTTCCACGCTTTATTGAAATTGGGATTACTTGTAAACCATGCTGTTCTATCTTATCTTTGAACTCACTAATATTTGTTAACACTTTAACTTCATAGCCTTGCATTTTGGCAGTTAAAGCAATTGGTAGAAGATGGGCATAAAAGTGCCAATCTGTGTTTGTAAAAATGATAATTTTTTTCATTTGCTTTTCTTAATAATAATTCTATAAATATACCTATAGAGCAAATACCCACTTAATTATATCATAAAAATTAATTGCACTAATAGCATATGTCAAATTATTTAGTTACTGGAGGGGCTGGTTTCATCGGCTCACATCTTGTTGACTTACTAGTAAAAGAAGGCAATCAGGTTGTAATATTAGATGATCTTTCAACAGGCGATCTCAAGAATTCGTTAAAAAAAAATGTTAAATTTGTTCAAGGGAATATCTTAGATCAAAATATTTTAGAAAAACTATTTAGAAATATTGATGGTTGCTTCCATCTTGCAGCGATAGCAAATGTACAGGAATCAATTGATAATTGGTATCACAATCATCAAGTGAATTTAACAGGAACTATTAATATATTTCTTCAGGCAAGTAAACAGAATATACCCGTTGTATATGCATCATCTGCTGCCGTTTATGGCACAGTAAGTGACTTTCCTTTACAAGAGAATGGTAAGGTAAACCCGTTTTCTCCTTATGCAGTGGATAAATTAGCCTGTGAGCTGCAAGCTAAGGTTTTTGGTGAGATTAAATCTCTTAAAACCTGTGGTTTACGCCTTTTTAATGTTTATGGTAAAGGGCAACTTAGAGGTTCTGATTACTCTGGGGTAATATCAATATTTAAACAGAAAGTAGAAGAGGGTAAGGAGCTGGTTGTTTTTGGTGATGGTAATCAAAGTCGTGATTTTATACATGTTTCAGATGTTACCAATATGTGTGTTAGAGCCTTGTCTATTGCGAGTACCTCAGCCCCTATACTAAATGTTTGTACGGGACGTACCTACTCTATAAATGAACTTATTCAACTAATTAATAAGATTGCTATTGTCAAAGGAATAAAATATCTACCAACTCAGACCGGGAGTATAAATATTTCTGTTGGCAGCACAGAATTGGCTCAGCAACTTTTAAATTATATGCCAGTATATGAGTTAGAAGCTGGATTATTAGAGCTATTTAGTGTAAATTTATGAATTCAAAAGAAACCCTGATTTTAGTATCTGATATTAGGGGATGGGCTTTTGATAACGTCGCTCAATATGTTCAATCTTTGCTAAGCAACCAATATGATTGTCATATTATTTACAGCTGTGATTACAAAACATATAAGGATTTTTTAATCAAATTAAACCAATATACTTCTATTAAATTAATACATTTTTTCTATCGTGGCTATCTGACAGAATTACTAAGAAGCATAGCAGATAATTCTAGTAATAGTAAGGCTACAGGAGAAATATTAGTAAATACTACCATTACCACTAGCATACCTGATCATCTATTTATTGAAAGTGAAAGTGAAATATTAAAAAATTTACCAACTTTCCAATTTATTGATAACTACTACACTACTTCTAAAAGATTATATGATATTTATGCAAATATCATAGATTATCCAAAGCCTTGGCAAGTAATTTATGATAATGTACTAATTCATGATGCGGAATCAAGTCATGATGAAGATCATGCAAGTTTAGTTGTAACATGGATTGGTAATAGTTCTTGGGGAAGTTGGTATAGTAGTACTCCTGATTATAAAGGTCTAAAAACAGTAATTATACCGGCACTAGAACAGATTGATAAAGATGGAATTCATATCAAAAGATGTATAGTGGATAAAAATGAGCGAATACGTTCTAAACAAGAAATTTGGGAGATTTTAAAAAAAACAGACATTTTGCTAATAGCATCTGTGCAAGAAGGAACGCCGCTAACCATTATTGAAGCTATGGCATTTGGTTGTGCAATTATTACTACGGATGTAGGTATTGCTAGGGAGGTGTTACCTGAGGTGCAACATGAATTTATAATTAACCGGAATCATACAGGATTTATAAATGCAATAAAAAAATTAAATGTTGAAAGGGAACTATTAGCAAAGATTAAACAACAAAACTGTCTTTCTTATCAAGAAATCTTTGCAAATAAAACTCAAATGCAAAACTTATGGTATTCATTTATAGAAGATTCAGTAAATAATCATACTAAAAAACAGATATTACAAACAAAACAACAAATTTTAAGAAATATAGAGCTTGTTAATAATAAAGATTCTTCCTCTGTAACGTATAGACTACTCTCAAGACTCCTTTCCTTACCTTTTCTTAAGAAAATAGCACGATTTCTTCTAAAATATTCTTGGGTTAAGTTGCCTGTTAGACGAATAATTACTATGTTCTATTCTTTTTTTTCAAAAAATGACTATGATAATTTTAAAAATTTTATAATCAAATATCAAGGACAAAAACAAGATCGATGTCATTCCAGCAACGGCGGAAATCTAGACCCGCTGCCTCTAGGGCAAAAAGATATGGATGATATTTATGTAATTTATCCTAGCATTTTTCCTGGAGTTGCTAATTCTACTAAAGGATTATTTAATAAAACCATTCCTTTTCCTATGGGAAAACTCAACGTTTTGATAAGTTATATTAACTCGTATTTACCTGACAAAATTATTACTCAAATAGCAAAATTACTTATAAAAACAGGTATTAAAAACTTAATTATATCTGGAGGGCTTGATGTTCATATTCAATTAGTAGAGAAGCTACATGAAGTGAAAGGGGATAATTGTTTAAATATCTACTATTTATGGCATGGTTCTCCTGCCCAATGGGTAGGTATTGGTCATTGCCAAACTTTTTATAGATGGTTGAATTTATATAAGCAGCATAAAATTAAATCCATTATCACTCTGAAAAATGGTCTAGAACAATTTCTTATAGCCAATGGTGTACAATCTTATCTATTACAAAACTTCATACCATTGCTACTAGAAAAAAAGATAATTTCCCGAGAAACTGGTAAATTTACAATTGGTATATGGAGTACATCAAACATATGGATCAAAAATCTCTACCCTCAATTTGCGGCGATAAGTATGTTCAAAGATCGAGTTTGTTGTTATACTAATTTCTCTTTTGATAACAATAAATATGCTTCTTGGATGATGGAAGATGTAGAACTTAAAGTCTTTCCTGAGAATTTACCACATAAAGAATTAATAAAATTGATGGCAAATACTAATTTAACTTTATACATTACTAATTCGGAATGTTCCCCTATGATAGTTTTAGAAAGCCTAGGTTTAGGAGTACCTTGTTTAGTCGGTCCTACAGCGGATGTTTATGATGATGAATTTTTACGTGATATGTTAACGGTTAACCGTGTTGACTGTCCGTTAACTATATTTAATGCCATAGAAAAGGTTCAACAAAATATTGATATAATCTGTTCTAAGCTACCTGACTTCATTAAAAAATATAATGAAAAAGCTCTTGTTTTAAAAAACTCTTTGCTGACAGTTATAAAAGATAATCATAATACTACAGTGTAGATTTATCAGGGTAATTTAATAATGAAGCTAGTAGTACTATTGATTTTATGCTATATTAGCTTTAATATTAATAACTCTTCTGCTCCTACGAATTGTTTTTTGAAAATATCATAGCCTAGCATGCTCACCATTCATTTTCAAATCCAATTCGTAGGATCATTTGAGTATAACTGAGTACTACTAATAACATAAATAATTATTATGAGTAACGATAAACCGTTAATTTCCTTTGACTATGCTATTAAGTACCTTCTGAAAGATAAAGGCGATTATGCTATAGTAGAAGGTTTTATCTCAGCTCTTCTTAAGACCAAGGGTTATAAGGACGTTAAAATAGTAGCCTTACTTGAGACCGAGAGTAACAAAGAAGATAGTAAAAGCAAAAGAAGTCTAGCTGATGTAATTGTAGAAGACGAAGATCACCATAAATACATTATTGAAATCGAGCGTAATGTTAAGGATTCTTTTATTCATAAGGCCTGCTTTAACACCTCAAGACTCATCGTTGATAACCTTGCTCAAAGAGAAGATTATACCCAAATAATAAAGATATTTCATATATCCCTACTCTATTTTCCTATAGGAAATGGTAATGGAGCTATTTACCATGGTAAAACTATTATTCATGAGATAGAAACTAATGAAAGATTAAATGTGCATATTAAGAACATGGAGACTTCTGAGGTTTTTGATGCTACTAACATCCTACCAGAATATTTTTATATATCAGTACCTTTATTTAATGATCGTTTAGAGAAAGAGATTGATGACTGGCTACATGTCATGAAATATGATGAAGTCCCACCAAACTATCATTCGCCTTATATGAGGCAAATAGCAGACAAGCTGAGCATTCTCAAAATGACCAAAGAAGAGAGGGCAAACTACTCCTATTACCAAAAAAAGCTTTATAACGATAGAGATGAATTGCAAGCTGCTGAAGCTAGAGGAGAAGCTAGAGAAAAAATTGTTATAGCTAAAAATTTACTTAAAGCTGGATTATCAATTGATATCATTGCTGAGTCTACTGGTTTGAGTAGAGAGGAAATCCAAAAATTAACTCAATGATAGGTAAGCCACTAGTTTGACTAGTGAGACCATCAAGGCTTGGCCTTTAGATTTAGTATAAAATAAAAAGTTATCATATATAACTTCTTTGGCTTGACGGTCAAAGGAGAAAATATATGACAACATACGAAAGTTTAAATCATTCTAAATGGGATTGCAAATATCATATTGTGTTTATTCCAAAGTGTCGTAAAAAAGAATTGTACGGGAAGGTTAGAAAATATCTTGGGAACGTATTCCATGAGTTAGCTTTTCAACGTGGGAGAAAGATCATAGAGGGGCATATGGTACAAGATCATGTGCATATGCTCATCAAGATTCCTCCTAAATATTCTGTAGCTGAAGTAATAGGCTATATCAAGGGGAAAAGTGCTATAGCCGTTGCTAGGCAGTTTGGTGGACGAAAACGTAATTTTAATGGAGAAAAGTTGTGGGCTAGAGGTTATGCGGTCTCAACTGTAGGATTTGAAGAGAATCAGATCAAACACTACATTAAGAATCAAGAGCAACTTGATAGTTTAGGCTCTGACGAATCAGGAGAATTTTAATTAACAATGGCAGCCCTTTGGGCTGCTCATAACCGTCAAGCCCCTCGCTTTGCGAGGGCGTTCTGACTATTGTAGCTAATGAACCCACAACTGTTGAAAGTTAAAAAACCGTCTATTAGCGAAGTGCTATTGTAAGGTTTAAACGTCTATTAGCAGTTGTATGGATAACACCGAAGCTGCTTAAGTTAACAAAACGCACACTTGGTAAACTATCTGACTATAACTCCACTAATCTACAATTGTAGTACTAGATCATGACACAACAAAGTTTCCTAAACTCATTAAATCCTCAACAACTGCTAGCAGTGTCCCATGTACATGGTCCTATTCTTGTGCTTGCTGGAGCAGGGACTGGTAAAACTAAAGTGTTAACGACTAGAATAGCCAACATAATCCAGCAAGGGTTAACTCTACCTCAAAATATTCTAGCAGTTACTTTTACTAATAAAGCTGCTAGAGAAATGCAAGATCGAATCAACAAAATGATTGATTGTTATGGGCTAAATATAGGTACATTTCATTCTATAGCAGCAAGAATTTTGCGTCAGCAAGCAGAACATTTGAATTTTAGCTTGAATAGTAGGTTTACTATTATTAGCCCTGATGATCAACTTAAATTGGTTAAAGATATAGTTAAGCAGAAAAATATAGATACCAAAAAATATGTTCCCAAACTTTTACATATTATTATTTCGTGTTGGAAAGATCAGGGATTATTGCCGTATAAACTTTCTGAATCTGATATTAAGCTACCAATTCATAAAGTGGCTCAATTTGTCTATGACGAATATCAGCAAAATTTACTAGCATCTAATGTAGTAGATTTCGGGGATTTACTACTTTACAATAATGAATTGTTTATAAAAAACCCTATAATATTAAAGTATTATCAGGAACAATATAAATATATTCTGATTGATGAGTATCAAGACACTAACGCTGTTCAGTATCTTTGGGCGAGGATGCTGGCAAGTAGCTCAAAAAATATCTGCTGTGTTGGTGATGATGATCAATCTATATATAGTTGGCGGGGTGCAGAAGTCGGTAATATATTACGTTTTGAAAAGGATTTTCCAAATGCTACAATAATAAAATTAGAACAAAATTATAGATCTAGTTCAAAAATTTTATTAGCTGCATCAAGTGTAATTAACAATAATAAGAATCGTCACGGTAAAACATTATGGACTGATAAAAATGATGGAGACAAAATTAAAATTATATCTTGTTGGAATGATAAAGAAGAAGCAAGATTCGTTGTATCTGAAATTAGCAAGTTAGTTACAGAGGGAAAGTATAATGCAGGATTAGTTGCGATATTAGTTAGAGCAGGTTTCCAAACTAGAGCATTTGAAGAAGTGTTTATTAGTAATGCATTACCATACAAAATTATAGGTGGTCTTAAGTTTTATGAACGAATGGAGATACGTGACTTACTTGCCTATATACGTATCACTTTAAATCATAGTGACAATCTTGCTCTTGAACGCATAATAAATGTTCCAAGGAGAGCAATTGGTAATACCACATTAAAACAAATAAAAGATTATGCGGTTGAACATAATATACCTATTATTGCTGCCATTCGTCAGATGTTACAAGCAGAAATTTTTAAAAATAAAGTCAAAGATAGTCTAAACAAATTTATTAGTAATATCGATAATTGGAGTTTACGATATAGAAATGACCCAGCTATTAATGTCACTAAGTCTTTACTAGAAGAATCAGGTTATCTTGAGATGCTACAAGAAGAAAAAACAGATGAAGCAACTGGCAGAATTGAAAATATTAACGAAATGCTTAGAGCAATCGCGGAATTCGATAATATTCAAGATTTTATAGAACATTCTAGTTTGGTAATGGAAAATGAGGAATTAGAATCAAATTTTGGTGGTTCTGTTAGCATTATGACACTCCATGCTGCTAAAGGTCTTGAATTTGATCTAGTTTTTCTACCAGGTTGGGAAGAGGGGGTGTTTCCACATCAGCGATCACTAAAAGAGGGGGAGAAAGGTTTAGAAGAAGAGAGGAGAATCGCCTATGTTGGTATTACTAGAGCTAAGAAAGACCTGTATATTACTTATGCAGAAAGTCGTTTTATGTTTTATGAAATAATAAGATCCTCTCCTTCTAGGTTTCTTGGAGAAATACCAGGTAATGTTTGTATTAGAACTTCTTCAACCAAACAACTTAATTATTTAGGTACAAAACACAAAGTTTCTTTTTAATCTTTATAAAATTATTTCATAAATGGTATTAGTGTAGTCAGAACGCCCTCGCAAAGCGAGGGGCTTGACGGTTATGAGCAGCCCAAAGGGCTGCCATTGTTAATTAAAATTCTCCTGATTCGTCAGAGCCTAAACTATCAAGTTGCTCTTGATTCTTAATGTAGTGTTTGATCTGATTCTCTTCAAATCCTACAGTTGAGACCGCATAACCTCTAGCCCACAACTTTTCTCCATTAAAATTACGTTTTCGTCCACCAAACTGCCTAGCAACGGCTATAGCACTTTTCCCCTTGATATAGCCTATTACTTCAGCTACAGAATATTTAGGAGGAATCTTGATGAGCATATGCACATGATCTTGTACCATATACCCCTCTATGATCTTGCTCCCACGTTGAAAAGCTAACTCATGGAATACGTTCCCAAGATATTTTCTAACCTTCCCGTACAATTCTTTTTTACGACACTTTGAAATAAACACAATATGATATTTGCAATCCCATTTAGAATGATTTAAACTTTCGTATGTTGTCATATATTTTCTCCTTTGATCGTCAAGCCAAAGAAGTTATATATGATAACTTTTTATTTTATACTAAATCTAAAGGCCAAGCCTTGATGGTCTCACTAGTCAAACTAGTGGCTTACCTATCATTGAGTTAATTTTTATGATATGCTGTCCTTTAGGTAAAAGATAATTACTATTGCTTAATGGAGATATTTTTATATAATTCTTTCATTTTAAGAGATATAGAATGCATAAATATAGGACGCATAATTGTAATGAATTGCGATTAAAGGATGCTGGGCAAAGGGTAAAATTATCCGGCTGGGTACATAGAAGAAGGGATCACGGTAATTTAGTCTTTATTGATCTTAGGGATCATTTTGGTATAAGCCAGTTGGTATTTACTGATCAAAATCCAAGTTTAATGGATGATGCTAGTCGGTTAAGGTATGAATCAGTTATAACTGTTGTAGGTAAAGTGATAGCAAGGAGTGATGAAACAATAAACGACTCGTTAATGACTGGTAAAATTGAAATATTGGCAAGTGAGTTTATAGTTGAGTCTAGTGCTGAAAATTTACCATTGTTAGTCAATTCTGATCAACCTGCCCCTGAAGACACTAGACTAAAATATCGCTTCTTAGATCTTAGGCGTGAAAAATTACATAATAACATTATATTAAGATCGCAAGTTATTGCTCACGTGCGGCATCTGATGACACAAAAAGGGTTTACGGAGTTTCAAACACCGATTCTAACAGCTAGTTCACCAGAAGGAGCTAGGGACTTCTTAGTTCCAAGCAGATTGCATCCTGGTAAATTTTATGCATTACCGCAAGCTCCTCAGCAATTTAAACAATTACTGATGGTATCAGGATTTGATCGCTATTTTCAGATAGCCCCTTGTTTTAGAGATGAAGATGCTAGGGCTGATAGGTCACCAGGTGAGTTTTATCAGTTGGATGTAGAGATGTCTTTTGTTACGCAGGAAGAGGTATTTAATACCATTGAGCCGGTAATGTATGAGATATTCAGCAAATTTTCTGATAAAGAAGTATCAAATACACCTTTTGTACAAATTCCATATGAACAAGCAATGTTAAAATATGGTTCTGATAAGCCAGATCTTAGAAACCCACTGATCATTGCAGATGTTACAGAATTATTTAGAAATTCTAACTTTGCTATTTTTAAAGAAAATATAAAAAATGGCTCTGTTGTTAGAGCTGTGCCAGCTCCTAAAGCTTCTGCTTTACCTAGAAGCTTCTTTGACAAAATGGCAGAATTTGCAACTTCCGAGGGAGCAAGCGGGCTTGGTTATATCCAGTTTCTAGAAAATGGACAAGCTAAAGGACCTATTGTTAAATTTCTAACAGATGAGCAATTATTGAATTTAAAGTCTTTAGCGAATCTACAAAATGGTGATGCTGTCTTCTTCTCTAGTGATAAAGCTGATAAAGCATCTAAACTTGCTGGCAAGCTACGAACTAAATTAGGGGAAGAATTAGACCTACTTAAAAAAGATTGTTTTGAGTTTTGTTGGATAACAGATTTCCCATTTTATGAATTAAATGAGCAAACCAAGAAAATAGATTTTAGCCATAATCCGTTTTCTATGCCACAAGGTGGCATGGGAGTGCTAGAATCAGCCAAAACAGTAGATGATTTACTAGCCATCAAAGCATATCAATATGATATTGTTTGTAATGGTATTGAGTTATCTAGTGGAGCAATTAGAAATCATAAACCGGAAATAATGTATAAAGCTTTTGAGATTGCCGGATACTCCCCGGAAGTTGTTGATAAAAAGTTTGGTGGTATGATCAGGGCTTTTAAATTTGGAGCCCCTCCACATGGCGGGATAGCCCCTGGAATAGATAGGATGGTTATGTTATTAACTGATTCAACTAATGTTAGAGAGGTAATAGCTTTCCCACTAAATCAGCAAGCGGAAGATTTATTGATGAATGCTCCTGATTATATTGATGAAAAAGCTTTAAAAGAGCTTAATATTAACTTAGCACCTTCAGTTAGAAATAAATTGTTAACTGAAGGCTCTTAAACAGAGTACTAAAGAGCAGTATATAGTGAAAAAAAAAACAAGAAATAAAATTATCGGAGCATTTCTAGGTACAATAGTTGAATATTATGATTATGGTTTGTATGGTTTCTCTGCTGGTATTATGGCAGTAAAATTATTTCCAAATACTGATTATCTAACTAATCTAATAAATGTTTTTGCTATTTATGCGATAGCATATTTATCAAAACCTATGGGATCACTGATTTTTGGCCGTATCGGAGACTTGTATGGGCGTAAAACTGCATTAAGTATAACCATCATAGGTATTGGAATACCTACGATGGTTATAGGCTTCCTGCCAGAATACTCATCTATTGGTGTGTGGGGTGCAATAATTTTGGCTTTGTGTCGCTTTATGCAAGGTTTTTTTATAGGTGGAGAATATGATGGAGCGGCTATTTATGTTATCGAACATTTAGGGGAGAAATACCGATATACAGCTTCAGCAATAACTCGTTGTACTGGGGTTGTAGGTTTATTACTAGGGAATGGGGCAACCAATTTTTTTAATGCCCATATTTTTCCAGATTGGAGTTGGCGTATTCCTTTTTTCTTTAGTTTACCTTTAGCTTTAATCGTTTTATATTTTCGCCGAACATTTGATGAAACACCGGAATTTAAAAAGAATCAAGACAGTAAAACGAAGACGCAAAGCTTAGCTATTTTAATTAATAAGCAGTGGCGAGTTATTTTGATGGCAGTGTTTCTTGCTGGTGGATTTGGTGCGACTTATCAAATATCCGTTATGTTTATGAAACAATATTTGCCTATGATCCTACCGCAAACTAGTTTCATTATTAGTACATTTTCAGTTTTAATAACCATATGTTTTGCCATTCCTATGCCTATTGCTGGCTTGTTAGCAGATCGGCTTAGTCAAATGTTAGTATTTAAGTTTAGCTTATTTGGTACTATTGTATCTAGTCTATTATTTATTATATCCGTTAACTATCAGATGGTTAATTTAGCTTTGGGTTCTTGTTTAATGCTAGCATGTTTTGTTGCTCCTTTCAATGCTCTTTCGCATGGTATAATGACAAAAGCTTTTGCTGTCAATGATCGTTATCGTGCAGTAAGTCTTGGTCATAATATTGGGTCAATGTTGATGTCTGGCAGCGCTAATTCTGTTTGTTTAATATTAATGAGATACCTAAATTTTCAATTATTGCCAATCATATATCTTATGTTCTTTGCAATATTAGCATATTTTATGGCAAAATGTTTTGAGAAAGATTATAAAAACAAAATTAAGTTGCAAATTGATATCAATTTATAAAATTATACTACTATAGTTGTAGTACTAGCGTCAAAACAATATCATCCCACAACTGTTGAAAGTTAGTAAATACAGCTTCTTTATACGTCTATTAGCGAGGAAAGGCGATGGAATCGCCAACGCGGCAATTTTGTTGTGAAGTAGGGACAAGTATTACTTCAAAAGATTGCTACGACACCGCTTTTCGCGACTCCTCGCTAATAGACGTATCTTTTAATAATTCTAAAAAACTTGATTATCGAGTCTTACATCGACACTTAAGATTAAACTAGTTTCTGTTGAATCAAATTTATAGAGTCCTTAATACCAAAAAGCTTAATAAAAGACCCAAGCCTTGGTCCTTCAGTTTGCCCAAGTAATATTTGATATAATTCTTTAAAATAATCCCGTAAATTACTATAGCCATGATTATTACCTATATCATAAATCCTCTCTTGAATTTGTTCGGAAGTAATATCTACTGGTAAAGCAGATAACATAGTGCTGATTTCTTGTAAGATAATTCTCTGCTGAGCATCAGGGGTTAAATAACGCTTATTCGCTTTAATAAAGTCATTATAATAATCAATGGCAAAATTTGTTAAATGATCAAGATACGGAGCATTTTGCTTCGTCGCCTCTGGAGCATATTTACTGATAAATCCCCAAAGTACCGATTTATCTTCAGGATTGCAAACCGATGCAAGGTTTAGCAATAAGCTAAAACTAATGCCAAAAGTTTCGATATTAGGCACATTCCCGTGATGAATATGATGTACTGGATTGGCAAAACGCTTTACTTGATCTAGTTCTAAATGATATTTTTTATTGAAGGTAATATATTCATCAACATTTTTAGGTATCACATCAAAATGTAAACGTTTGGCTCTTGTTGGATTTTGGTACATAAATAACGACATACTTTCCATCGGTGCATATTGCAGCCATTGATCAACAGTAATGCCATTTCCTGTAGATTTAGAGATTTTCTCTCCGCTTTCATTAAGAAATAATTCATAAAAAAATTGTACTGGTGGAATCCCCTCTAAAATTCGACAAATCTCAGAATATAACCTAGCATTAGGCATATGCTCCTTACCATACATTTCATAATCCACTTGCAGGGCAGCCCACCGCATACCCAAATCAGGTTTCCATTGCAGCTTACAATGTCCCTTTGTCACAGGAACTTCCACAAACTTCCCTTCATTGTCTTTATAGGTAATAGTAGCGGCTAAGCGATCGATCTTTGCAATAGGTACTTGTAGTACCATACCGGTTTTTGGACAAATTGGCATAAAAGGTGAATAAGTTGCCTGTCGTTCTTCTCGAAAAGTTGGTAACATTAGAGCCATTATTTCATCATATTTGTCTATGACTTTAAGCATCATCTGATCAAATAAACCGGATTTATAACATTCTGTACTACTAAAAAATTCATATTTGAAGCCAAATCTATCTAAAAATGAGCGAAGCTTAGCGTTCATATAATGTCCATAACTTTCACATTCGCCAAAAGGATCGGGAATAGATGTTAAAGGCTTGCCAATATGTGATGCCACCATATCAAGGTTTGGGATATTATTTGGGACTTTACGCAAACCATCCATATCATCAGAAAAACAGATAATCTTAGTTGGGATATTGGATAGTTGTTTAAATGCTTCTTGCACCATTATAGATCTAGCAACTTCTGCAAATGTACCTATATGTGGTATCCCTGACGGTCCATAACCAGTTTCAAATAATACATAACCTTTAGCTGGAATTTTGCTACCCAGTTGATCTAATATTTTTTTTGCTTCTAAAAAAGGCCAAGCATTTGATTTAACAGCATCTTCTAAAATTTCTAATTCTGACATCTATAATATCCATTTCCATATAGTTTGATTTCGCATATTGAATATACTCGGTGAACTTCAAGAATTGGCGTCGTCGTGTCTAAAGATCTCCGCTGCTCACGTACTAATGTACGCTCCGCTGCTCGACTTTGACACTCCTAGCTCTTCTTGAAGTTGACCTTCGTCTACCAACTCTTCATTTACGAGCAGTATATAATACCAATTGCAATAATTAACACGGTGTATTTATCCAGTCTCTATACATAATTGATTTTACTAAATCTACATTATGAGCAAATTGATTCCAAGCGTAACAAGCCATAGTGACGATATCTTCATATACACCATAACATTGGTTAGACAAGAAATGATTTTTGATCCATTCCCAAACTTGTTCCATTGCATTAAGTTCCGGTGCATAGGGCGGAAGCGGTATCAAAGTGATATTGCTTGGCACAGTTAGTTTTTTGGCTGTGTGCCAACCTGCATTATCCGTTAGTAAAGCTATATGTCGGTTGCCTTGAATACTGCGAGAAAGGTCTTCTAAGAATTTATTCATTGCCTGTGTATTTGCATATGGTAAAATTAATGCAAAAGCTTCTCCTGTATCATGGCAAGCAGCTCCATAAATATATGTTGAAATGAATTGCTGTTGCCGAACTTTACGGGGTCTAGTGCCACGCTTAGCCCATATACGAGTTAAGCTACCTTGTTGCCCAACTCGAGTTTCATCCTGAGACCATATATCAACTTTACATCTATCGATATTTTTTGGTAATAATTCTGTTAGCATGTCTGGGAAGTTTTTTTATATGTATTTTGAGTCTCTTGATTTGACTTTGGATGCATTGAACGAGAAGTAATCCAGCTAAAACCAAGGCGGTGCATAGTATTGTAGACTGTTTTTAAAGTACATTTAGCACCATATTCCTCAAGTAACATGATATGTAGCTCCTTTCCAGTTATATACCCACCAGTTTTACTTTCACTGAGCGTATTGATTTTATCAAAAAGAGCAGACTCTTGTATAGTGTTAATCTTCCTAGGGGCACCGCTTCTTTGTGATTCAAATAATCCTTCAAAACCATGATTCCTAAATCTTCTGAGCCATGATTGCACAGTTTTCCAGTGTGACTTCACTATTTCAGATATGGCTTTAAAAGATTTGCCTAATTGAAGGTAATACATCGCCAATAAACGTATACGATTTCGACCATGCGGCTCATGTTTCATCATTTTTATAAAATCATGACCATGAAAACCTTGCGGTAATATTAACCTAGCCATTTGAGTACCTTTATCAGTTAAAAACCCATTTTACACCACTGCGTTAATTATTGCAATTGGTATTATATACGTGGTTTCTGTAAATTTATAAATTTATCTCTTGAGTTTTTTCTAATATTCTTAGACAATAGCGCTTAAAAATTAGTATTTACTTATGACTATTCTTTCTATTGTCCATTTTATTCGCAAAGATAGCTTTAGAGTTTTACATATAGCCCTAATTTGTACATGCATCTTTGCCTTATCTTTGGCTTATTTTGTAGAATATATATTACATTTTTCACCTTGCCCTTTGTGTATTTATCAAAGATTCCCATATTTATTTATAATCAAGATTTCAGTTGTAGCGATTCTTATTAAGAAAATCAGCAAATATACTTTATTTTTTATCGTTCTAAATTTATTAGGTGCTTGTATATTAGCAGGCTATCATAGTGGAGTGGAAAGAGGGATATTTGAACCAAGTAGTCTTTGTTCAACTTTAATCCATATTCCAAAGCACTTATCCATTCAAGATATTAAAGAAATATTTTATAGCCAACCTATTGCGACTTGCACAAAACCGGCAGTTAAATTATTTGATATATCTATGACAGAATGGAATTTACTACTAAACCTATCTTTATTATTTGCCGTACTCTTTATTTGGTTTTATCCTAATCCCAAATCCGAAAATTAATACTAATATAAAGGAAATTTGACTAGCACTAAGTATAAATCTTGAAAAATATAATAATTATGCAAATATTTTACATACTTGGATCAAAAAGAAAATTAAATTCTTTCCAGCTATTGTAACGCTGAGGGTCTAGATTATTAATAGGACTTGCTTGCCATACTGCTCTCATTGCACTGTCAGATAGAGCGTCACAAGCTATTTTTGTTATATTTGGGCATATTGTTTCTTTGACTTTTACTTCTTTGACACTGCCATCTTGATTTAAAGCTATATACAAAGTTACCCGTAGCTGCTCAAGGTTTTGTATCCCAATAGGTTTGCTCCATACTCTCTCTATTTGTTGTTTAATTAGAGATATTTCACTGATGGAAAGAGGCAATGTGTCATCGTAAGGACCTTTTGATTCTTGGGTTTCTTTATTTTCTTTGGACCTAGCTTGTTTATTTGATTTTGCACTCGACCCTTCAGATGATTGTTCTAAATTTTTAAGCAAAGAATCTAAGTCACTTTTATTAGGAATTTTCTTTTTTTTCTCGAGTGGCTTCTTTGTTTCTACAGGTTTTTTTTCTTCTGCAGGCTTCTTCTTTTCTATAGGCTTTTTTTCTTCTATAGGCTTCTTCTCTTCTATAGGTTTTTTATCTATAACCTTCTTTTCCTCGATAGGAAGCTTGTCTTCAATAGGTTTCTTTTCTTCTATAGGCTTTGTATCTACAGGTTTCTTTTCTTCTAGAAGTTTCTCTAGAGGCTTCTCTAAGGGTCTCTTCTCTTCTGTATCATCAGGTTTGCTTTGTTCTACTTTTTTTGTATCTTGATTTTCTATAGCTTTTTCAGGTTGTTTGGTTTTATTGGGTACATTAGATTGATTACTAATTGGTAACATTTCAAAAACTATTACTTGTTCTTCAGGAGATTTTTTAAACAATGATGGAAGACCAAATAAGAAGAAATATATTATTAGTAAATGAAGTACTACGGAGCAAATAAAAGAAATAGAAAAAATATTATTATTTTTCATTATATTTAATATTTGAAACTAGTGCTACCTTAGAAAAGCCTGCTGCATGGATTTCAGATACAACGCTAACTACCTCGCCATATGGCACATTTTTGTCGCCTCTTACAAAAATTCTAATATCTTTCTTTTCTTTTGTAATATTAGTTAGCTTAGTAGCTAAATTTTGTCTCTCTATTTTAGATTCCAATAAATATAATTCTCCT
The DNA here is from genome assembly GCF_964030715.1 of Candidatus Tisiphia endosymbiont of Metellina segmentata. Classification (NCBI taxonomy): domain Bacteria; kingdom Pseudomonadati; phylum Pseudomonadota; class Alphaproteobacteria; order Rickettsiales; family Rickettsiaceae; genus Candidatus Tisiphia; species Candidatus Tisiphia endosymbiont of Metellina segmentata. Next base: position 523,882 of record NZ_OZ034919.1, on the reverse strand, counting down.
TTGTTGTTAATACTAATCACTAACGGTTCATCTTGTCCTGACAGTGGGCTAGAAGTTGTTTCTGGTAAATCAACATTAATACCGGACACTAGCATTGGAGAGGTTATCATAAAGATGATCAATAGCACTAACATAACATCAACTAGTGGTGTAACGTTGATCTCGCTGACTAAATTACGTCTATATCTTTGGTTATTTGAATTTGGTAATTGTATAGCCATTACATTTTCCCTTCATCTATGGCTCTTGATAGTATAGAACTAAGCTCATTAATGAAATCATCAATTTTATTATTAATCTTAATTATTTGTGAAGAAAGGTAGTTATAAAAAATCACTGCTGGAATTGCTGCAAATAGACCTATTGCTGTTGCAAGTAGAGCTTCTGCAATGCCAGGAGCTACGATAGCAAGTGAGGTATTTTTTGATGCTGCAATAGATTGAAAACTATGCATAATCCCCCAAACAGTACCAAATAACCCTATAAATGGTGTACTAGAAGCAACAGTTGCCAAAAAACCTAAATTTTGCTCTAATCTTTCAAGTTCACGATTCCTTATCAAGTACATAGATTGTATTATTCGCTCTTTATGGCTAATTTTAAGTGCATCAGTGAGGTTGTTAGGATTTTGGCGTTTACATTCGTTCATAGCTGCTACAAAAACTGCAGCAAGAGGATTATTCATTGTTCTTTTAATAGTTTCATGTAACTGATCTAAAACTGCTCCAGACCAAAAAGTAGCTTCGAAAGTTGCAATTTTTTTTCTTATTTGAACTAAATGAACTATCTTATCTATAATTATTGTCCATGCCCAAATTGAAGCGATTACCAAAATTATCATAACAGATTTTCCTATAATATCAGTGGATGATATCATAGAGAAAATTGATGAACCACTTTGTGCTGTAATTTCTACAACGTCATTAATATTGTTATGTGTACTCATTTGATGTAACTAACCTTCATTGCCTAAATATTGTTTCTGTATATATACTCAGCTAGACCTTCAAGAATTAAGGTTTCCGCGACCTAAAGATCGAAGTTGCTCCGTTACTCATGTACACACAGCTAGCTCTTCTTGAAGTTATACCATTTCCGAAAACTAATCATCACGTCGTCGTACTTCATGATCTCCGCTCCTCACGTACTAGTATGTACGCTCCGGTGCTCGACACTCGTACTCCGAGTAGCAATTTAGTTTTGGGAAATGGTATTATAGATGGTACCTCTGGCCGGACTTGAACCAGCACGCCTTTTGAGCTGTAGATTTTGAGTCTACCGTGTCTACCATTCCACCACAGAGGCATTAAATCCCTAAAAATTAGTTCATATTTTTTTAACTTTTGTAGACAAAATAGCAATATCTTTGTATCATGTAAATAACTAAATTGCCTTGGACTAAATTCCGTTACGAATTCGAGAACGGAAATAACGATCTATAAGACCATTAGATAGAAATGTTCACACAACCTAAATTATCCTTGTCGTATTTGTTATCTTATCTTGACAAAGTGATAAGAAGCATAGTTAATTATAGTTAGTTTTAATTAATTAAGGTTTCTTATGAAAAATATATTCAAACCAAAATCAGTTTCTGTTAATTACAAGAACATAGACCTTACAAATCCTAAAGAAAAAGCAAAATTAATAACACAGCTAAGAAAAAAGAATGTCGAGGCTCTTGATTTATCTAATAGTAAGGTTCAATTGGACAAAGAGATATTAGAGGCTATTATAGAAAATCCAATTTCCGAGCTTAATTTATCTAGTAACAATTTGGGAGATGGCGGAGCTGAGCTAGTTGCAGGCATTATTCAGAATAGTAAGCTTAAGATTCTAAAGTTAAGTAATAACCAAATTGGAAGTGAGGGCATGGGAGCTTTGTCATCCGCTTTTGATCATAATGAAACTGTTACTGATCTTGATCTATCGAATAATAATCTAGGAGATAAAGGAGCTGAAAAAGTTGCAACACTTCTTGCTAATAATTCTACTATTACTGATATAAATTTAGATAATAACGAAATTAGAACAGATGACATGGTATATTTACCACAATCTCTTTTGAATCGAAACTCTACTAAAATTTCTTTAGCTTCTGCTGATATTCCAGAAAAAGTTATTGCAGATTTTGCAAAAATGTTGCAACATAGTAACAACGTACACTCAATTAACTTCGTGGATAAAGAGCAAAATAATGAGAAAGCAGTGCATGCTCAAAAATTATTTGATACTATAATTAAAATTAGAGATTCCAATGGTCTTGATAAAGAAAGTCAGAAAGAATTTAATAAACTAGTTTGGGAATGTATTGTCCCACATCCCAAGTGGAAAGATCTTTTTAAGAACTTAGTGACAGACTCTAAGAAACCTTACTTATTTGACCCGAGTACTCTTGATACAGACGGAAAGCCAATGCTATCCAAAGTCAGAACGCCCTCGCAAAGCGAGGGGCTTGACGGTTATGAGCAGCCCAAAGGGCTGCCATTGTTAATTAAAATTCTCCTGATTCGTCAGAGCCTAAACTATCAAGTTGCTCTTGATTCTTAATGTAGTGTTTGATCTGATTCTCTTCAAATCCTACAGTTGAGACCGCATAACCTCTAGCCCACAACTTTTCTCCATTAAAATTACGTTTTCGTCCACCAAACTGCCTAGCAACGGCTATAGCACTTTTCCCCTTGATATAGCCTATTACTTCAGCTACAGAATATTTAGGAGGAATCTTGATGAGCATATGCACATGATCTTGTACCATATGCCCCTCTATGATCTTTCTCCCACGTTGAAAAGCTAACTCATGGAATACGTTCCCAAGATATTTTCTAACCTTCCCGTACAATTCTTTTTTACGACACTTTGAAATAAACACAATATGATATTTGCAATCCCATTTAGAATGATTTAAACTTTCGTATGTTGTCATATATTTTCTCCTTTGACCGTCAAGCCAAAGAAGTTATATATGATAACTTTTTATTTTATACTAAATCTAAAGGCCAAGCCTTGATGGTCTCACTAGTCAAACTAGTGGCTTACCTATCATTGAGTTATTAATGCTGATATATTCAGCCTTGTTGCCAAGCATGAATCAGCAAATAAATCAAAAGTAGTGCAACAAGGCGAGCTACCTCCACCAGATGAGAAATGGTTCGACAGAACAGTAAGAGTAGACGACGCTCTGCCATTAGAGAATGCTGCTGCTCAGAATGTAACAGAATCACTTTTGACATCAGTAGCAGGTAATGAAGACCTGAAAGGAGCGTATGCACAGCTTAATGATATTCCAGATTCGCCTAGTCTAGAGCAGAGAATGCAGGCAAGAAATCTACGAGATTATCTCGCAGACACACTTACTCCTAGTTTAAAAGAAGAGGCAGAAATGCGTACAATAATTGGAGATCATCCTGACCCACTAACGATGACAATTCTTCATGGTCAAGATGTATCAACAACAGATAGATTATCGTCCGTTGCTCCTAAAAAAGCTATACTAGAACATAAAGATAACCCAAAAATGCAAACAGAGGCAAAAAAGCTGGGAGAAACTATGTCTCCATATATGGCTTCCACATCTCAAAGTAATGCTACACCCAATGCACCCAATACAGGCAAAAAACATGGGCAATCTAGTGGTTTTACAAGATAACTTAATAAAAACTCAGGATCGATATCTACATTTTTAATTTTATAAATCTTACATTTGACATAAATATTGTATGCCCAAAAAAACTAAAAACATAAAAGATGATATAGACAAGGGTTATCTAGCTGACTTAGAAGATAATGAAGATAAATTACCTAAAAATAGAAGTACTAATAATAATGCTGAAAGTACTAAAATTTATAATATTTCTATTTGGGACGAAATGAATGCGGCGGATGGCAAGATACATGAGTTGAAACTTGCTGGTAATGATGATAATTCTGATAGTGTTAGTGAATAATAAATATTAATCTAGGAAACTAAATTATAAAATTTCCTCTCTAATCTTTTCTTTGCTTTTATAAACGTTTCATGATAATTTAAATAAATATTTCACGATTTTCTTCTTGAAAAGAAAAGGTATGAAGCTTATACTATTATAGTATAAATAATAACATGATTCATGGGGTTTCTTATGATTGATTACACAAAGACTTTTACTGCTACTCAGAAAACATATGATGTCGGACTGAGAGAATATATGCTTAAGGTCTATAATTATATGGCTTTAGCTCTTGTGCTAACTGGAGTAATGGCTTTTGCTACTATATCATTTGAGCCATTAACTAGGCTTTTATTTCAAGTTGAAGCAAATGGACAGTTCATGGGCTATACCGGTTTGGGAACATTGGTAATGATTTCTCCTGTGGGAATTGCTTTGTACTTTTTTATGGGATTTGGCAGGATGAGTCTAGATACTACTAAAGTATTGTTTTGGGTTTATGCTGCTTTAACTGGTATGTCTTTAGCATCCCTCGGGCTTATCTATACAGGAGAGTCAATTGCTCGAACTTTCTTTATTTGTGCATCTGTTTTTGGTGCAATGAGCCTTTATGGGTATAGTACCAATAGGGATTTGACATCAATGGGGTCATTTCTTATCATGGGGTTATTTGGTCTTATCATTGTGTCACTAGTCAACATATTTTTACAAAGCTCAGCTATATATTTTGCAACGTCTCTCATTGGGGTTGGTATATTTATGGGTATTATTGCATGGGATACTCAAAAAATTAAGTCTATGTATTTTATGTCTGGAGGTGGAGAGTTAGGACAAAAAATGTCCATAATGGCCGCTTTTAATTTGTATTTAGACTTTATTAATTTGTTCTTACATCTTCTAAGATTCTTTGGTAATAGAAGAAACTAGTATTACAGTTGTAGTTATACAGAGCTGTTATCTCCGTGAAAGCACAACAGTTGTGAGTTAAAAAATTGTCTATTAGCGAAGTGCTGTTGTTAAATCGTCATTGCGAGGAGTCGCTGCAAGCGGCGACGTGGCAATCCAAAAGTTGCAGTGGCAAAAAATAAAACAGCAAGCTGTTTATTTGGATCGCCACACCACTTTGTGGCTCGCGATGACAATTATTTGTTTCTATAATAGACCTCTTTCGAAACTCGCTTATGCTGAAGGGATTTGAAGGAGACGCTTTACCTCGAACCACAGCGTACTCTAATTCCGTTACGGATTCGAGTACCGCATCGACGTGCAAATCACCAACTAGAAGTAGAGTTTCGAAAGAGCAATTATCTTTTATCTAAATTTTATAAAAATAGATAAATATTATTTAATAACAAAAACACGTTTTTGTTGAATAAGTTTATGGCACACTTCAAGTAACTTACGCATACAAGCAACTATCGCAACTTTCTTAGGTTTAAAATTATTAACAAGCCTATCATATAAAATTTTTAAATATTGGAAACCATTCTTACCAGCTAATACTGCCATGTATAAAGCATCTCTAGGTATTTTCCTGCCTCCTCGAATAAATCTTCATCCTTGCTTATTACCACTATCACGAGCATATGGAGCTATACCAACAATTGATGACAATTCATTGCTACTATAATTTTTATCCCCTAATTCAGGTACAAAACTAATTAGTTTTGTAGCTAAACATTTACCAATACCAGGTACAGTCTCTAATATTTTTACCTTCTCTTTTAACTCTTCTGACTCATCTATTGTTTTGTTTAACTTTTTATCAAGCTCAGCTATTTCATTCTGTAAAAATTTAATGAGCTTTTCTATACTCTCTTTATCAATACCATCAATGCTATGATGTAGTCTTTTCTTTTCATTGCTAAGCATTAATACTAAATCTTCTCGTCTTTGTTGACATCTCTTCAAAGTCTCTGATTCAACTTGATATATATAATTCGCTGAAAGCTGCATCTTATCCGCATAATATGCTAATTTAAATGCATCCTTCCTATCAGTTTTACACAAATTCACCGATTTACTAAAAGAATTAAAACTATATGTATTGACCTTATGTATTTGTTGGTTATTATTATCCAGCTTTTGACAAATCTCAGCTTCGTATCCTCCAGTAGGTTCACATATTATTAGCTTAATCTCTTGCTCTTTTGCTAATTTAATCATCTCTTCATGACCAGCTGCATCATTGGCAAAACGATGATATTTAGGTTTATCTCTTGTATTATATACACATATATCAAGCCAGTTTTTACTTACGTCTAGACCTATTATTTTATTCATGATATAATCTCCTTCTTCTTATTGTGCAAGGCTGCTCTTTTTAAGACCACCTTCTGCAATTTGTTCAAGGTAAACTACCAAAAAGAGGGTACTTATTCTCTTAGCGACTATTTTAGTCAAGGTCTATTCAAGTCACCCTCTTTAATTACTTATAACACATTCTTAAGATATAAGGTCTAATTTAGTATTTTCTGTCATTAGTTGAGACCTTTAAACTGCCCTAGGGTGACATTGAAGGTACGGTAATGTTACATTATATTGAGTTCAGGCTATTCTAGTAAAACTAGTTTTTATCGTATAATTTTTGTTAGGACCTAAAACTTTATAACTCAGTTCAAAAGAATTCTTATTTAAAAATGTGTAATTAGCTTGATAAATATCCAAGTTGCATTGATGTGTACCTTTAGCCTGAACTTTATCCTGAAAAGGAATATTAGAGATAAAATGTAATTGGTAAAATAAACCATTGTTATTTTCATTAACAAAATATTTAACAATTTTGTTTTGCTCTAGAGAGTATAGATACTCCTTAAAAGCTTTTACCCTATTGGTATTACCATAATATTCAACATCAAGCTCCTCTCTGTATAATATACGTGAATGAGGTGAGCTATGTCCTTTATCTTCTATAAAGTAAGCGATTCCTTTAGCTGTACCATAATTGCCTAAAATTCTCGTAATAGCATATGTTCCAACCAGGTTATGAAATATATACTCTTCTACTTTGAAGAATTGTTTCTTTGTAAATACTTGCGGAGATTTCGCGTACTCACTACTTCATGTATAGCTAGTCTGCTCACCCCTTGTTTATTGTCCCCATTCATAGGATCATTTAAATTTATTAAATCATTTGAGTACATTTCAACCTAGCAATAGCATTTTCTTTACCAATTATGGCGATAATTTCAAAAATACTTGGGGAAGCAGTCATGCCTGTTATTAGAGATCTAATGGATTGCATGAGATCTGCAAGTTTAATATTATTATTCTTGGCTATTTCTTTAAATTTTATTTGAATTGAGTCTTTATCAAAATTTTGTAAATTCTTTAATTCCTCAATAACTTGCTCTAGCAAATTTTTATTACAATTCTTGATTATCTCTTTGGCTTCCTCAGAGTAGATAATAGGAACGTTAATCAAGTAAATCTTGGCTAGTTTAGCTAATTCGACTAAATTTGTACTTCTTATCTTCAAGTTTGGCATTGCTTGCTTAATATATTCCGTTTCTTCCGTGGTAATTTTATAAGTTTTTTGCAAATTCTCACAAATCATTTTTGTTAATAGCTTAGCATCAAGCTGACGTAGATAATGAGCATTTAAATTATCCATTTTGGCAAAATCAAGACGGGAAGGTGATTTGCCAAGACCTTCAATGTTAAACCATTCTATAGCTTGTTGTCTTGAAATAATCTCATTATCTTTGTGACTCCATCCTAACCTTAGTAAATAATTACACAAGCTTTCGGGTAAATATCCCATATCTTGGTATGCTTTTATTCCAAGAGCTCCATGTCTTTTAGATAATTTTGCCCCGTCATCACCATGTATTAATGGTATATGTATCATATGTGGCACATCCCAACCAAAGGCTTGATAAAGTAGGATTTGACGAGCAGCGTTAGTTAAATGGTCATCCCCCCTGATAATATGGGTAATCTGCATATCGTGGTCGTCCACTACTACTGCCAACATATAGGTGCTACTTCCATCGCTACGTAACAGCACCATATCATCTAGGTGGGAGTTTTCAATGGTAACATCCCCTTGTAAAGCATCATGGATAGTTGTATAGCCAGTTCTTGGAGCTTTCAGTCTAATCACTGCTTTTGTGGATTGGTAACCTTTCGGAAAGTTAGAAGGGTCAGCATCTCGCCAAGGACTTTGAAATAAAAAATGTTGTTTATTAGCTATAGCATTATCTCGCTGCCGATCTATTTCTTCTTGAGGTGTAAAACAATAATAAGCTTTTCCTTCATCTAGTAATTTCAGAGCTGCTTTTTTGTATAAATCATTTCTTTTTGACTGAAAAATCACTTCACCGTCCCAGTCTAAACCAAGCCATTTCAAACCAGAAAATATAGCATTTACTGCATCTTCGGTTGATCTTGTTTTATCAGTATCCTCAATTCGCAGTAGAAATTTACCATTATGGTGTTTGGCAAATAAATAATTAAACAATGCTGTCCTTGCCCCGCCAATATGCAAGAAGCCAGTAGGGGAGGGGGCGAATCTAGTAATTATAGTCATAGTATTTTCTTTAAAGTTAATCTAGAGGGAGTTCTGCAAGAGGTCTAGTTAAATAAGCAAAATAATTTACCTCTATATCATCACTCAACTGCCAACTTCTATTGACAATATTATAAGTTAAGCCCTTAAGCTCTTTAAGCTCTATGTTATTTTTACTAAACATAGAATAAATTTCAGATGGTTTAAGAAATTTACTATGGTCATGGGTTTTTTTTGGTATCCAATTAAGCAGGTATTCTGCCATCAAAATAGCTAACATATAAGCTTTTACAGTACGGTTAATTGTTGAAATTATAATCATGCCATTTGGTTTTACTAGATTGGCAAGGTTTTTTACAAAATCACTAGGATTGTCTATATGTTCCATAACTTCTAAACATAGTACCACATCATACTGTTTGCTATTTGAGTATACTAATTCCTCAGCAGTCGATTTAAGATATTGTATATTCAAATTTTCTTCTTCAGCATGCTTCATCGCAATATCTATATTACTTTGTAGTGCATCTATGCCAGTAATTGTGCCATTTAGTTTACAGAGAGCAGAGGTAATTAATCCCCCGCCACATCCTACGTCTAAAATATCTAATTTTGAAGGTAGTACTACATCATCATCTATATTAAAATGATCTTTTATCTTATCTATTATGTAACCAAGACGAATAGGATTTATTTGATGAAGAATTTTAAACTCTCCATCTTCCTGCCACCATCCGCTAGAAATTTTACTAAACTTTTCTAGTTCTATTTGATTAATAGAAGATTTTGTAGACATATTCCTTTTACTTGGTTATAAAATTATTTAAATCTACTTATAATATATCACAGAAATCATGAAGCACTAAGTGCTATTCTCAAATTATCTAGCAAAAATCGTATAAAATGACTATAATAATATTGACTATAATTCTAATCAGTCTAATTTTTGCTCCTCTTGGTTGTATAAGCTTATGGAAAAAATATATTTATTTTGGTGATGGTCTTTCGCACGCAAGTTTACTTGCTGGAAGTATTAGTATCCTTGTCCATTTGCCTGTTGTTTATTCAGGACTAGTTGTTGCCGTTATATTTGCTATCTTGGTGTTTACATTAAAACATAGGTCAGGTGGTAGTAGCGTGGTAATGTTAATATCAAGTTTTATGTTATCTTTAGCCTTAGTAGTAGGTTATATGTACCCACTACAGATTAAGATCACTAACCTATTATTTGGCGATATTTTATCTGCCTCTTTAAATGATATATTAACCTTATCAATTATACTTATATTCGTTATTTCTTTCGTTTGGTATTTCTATAGCCAGATTATTCTAATTGTCATTAATAGAGATATTGCACAAATTAAGGGGGTAAAAGTAAGAACGATTGAATTGGCATTTTTGTTACTGTTATCTTTATCAGTATTCTTGACTATTAAGATTGTTGGGGCATTACTCGTTACTAGTATTTTGCTGATTCCAGCCATGACTGCTAGGATGATTTCTAGTAATCCAGTACAAATGATTATCAATTCAGTTATCGTAGCTTTAATTGTAGACTTCCTTGGCTTAGTAGTGTCATTATATCTTGACATACCAATTACCCCAATAATTACGGTAATAAACACCATAGTTTATTGTTTATTCTATATAATTTCACGGGCAAATAAAACAGGATTTTTTAGATTATAGTCAATTGATAAGAGTTTGGTGACGTCGTCTTCGATCGCTTGCCTATTATCTAGAGGCTTCGTTCCATCGTTCCTGCTATCCAATTCTCCTGAATTGATTATATCTCTCATTTTTGGCAAATAGAACAATAGAAACTAGTTCTGCCGGATTGTTTTATTTTCCTTATTATTCCCTCGCAGTTTAGACATTTTTGATTTTCTCGTGCATAGACCTGTAATTCTTGTTGGAAGTAACCAGGTTTACTATCACCGCTAACAAAATCTTTGAGAGTAGTACCTCCTGCTGATATTGCCTTTGTTAAAACATTTTTAATGGCTAATACCAAATTACTTACTTCCTTGTTTGACAAACTACTACCCAGTCTGCTTGGGTGTATTTTAGCAATAAAAAGGCTTTCAGAAGCATATATATTACCAACACCGACAATAATCCGATTATCCATTAATAAATTTTTTATCGGAACAGAGCGATTCAATAATTTTGTTTTTAGATACTCATCAGACATATCATTTGACAAAGGTTCTACACCTAAATTTAGTAAAAATTTTTCTTGGGCGAAGTTTGTTGGCATACTATAAATCATCCCGAAACGTCGTGGATCATTAAAAACTAATTTCTCGCAAGTTGTCAAAGATATAACTACGTGATCATGCCTTTGTAGCCTATAATCACTAGGTTGTAGGGTCAGCCTACCAGTCATGCCAAGATGTACAATAATGGAATAATAATTATCCAAATCTATTAGCAAATATTTTGCTCTACGTCTTAAAGCTACAATTCTTGCTGACTCTACATTTGACTCTAACTGATCGCTTAGTTTATAGCGTATATCATCTCGTCTCTTATCGAGTTTATTGATGCTAGCCCCTACTATTCGCTGTTCTAGACAACGTTTTAATGTTTCAACCTCAGGAAGTTCTGGCATTTTTACATTTTAACACTATTAATAATTCATTATATATCATAATATAACATATAAACAACTTAGCACTAAGTAGTAATATGAAAAATAATGATAACCAATCTGAGCAAGTAAATTTTGGCTTCTCAAAAGTGAGCTTTGATCAGAAAAGAGATTTAGTTAAAGATATCTTTTCTAGTGTTGCTAATAAATATGATGTAATGAATGACTTAATGAGTTTGGGAGTACATCGTTTGTGGAAAGATGAATTTGTTAGGCAAATTCCCAATTTAAAATCAAATATATTGGATGTGGCAAGTGGCACAGGTGACATAGCTTTTAGAATAATAAAGCGAGCATCGGGAAAAAATATATTAGTGCAGTTGACAATGTGTGATATAAATCATGATATGCTGGAGGTAGCACGTCACAAAGCTATTGATAGTAATATATTACAGGGATTAGAGTATGTCGTCGCTGATGCAGAAAGCTTACCTTTTGCTGATAATAGTTTCGATTATTATACTATAGCATTTGGTATTAGGAATGTGGCAAAAATTGACAATGCCCTAAAAGAAGCATATCGAGTACTAAAACCTGGGGGTAAATTTTTATGTTTAGAATTTTCCAAAATGGAATACGATTGTCTGAAGCAATTATACCAGTTTTATTCGTTTAATATTATTCCTAAGATTGGTAAAATTATAGCAAACAACGAATCAGCTTATCAATATTTGGTGGAAAGTATTAATGTATTCCCAGAGCAGGAGAGTTTTGCAATTATGCTAAAAGATGTCGGCTTTACTGATGTTAGTTATAAGAATCTTACTTTAGGTGTTGCTGCTATTCATAGTGCTTATAAATAATGGAGATGTTGCTAAAATATCAACGGAGATCAGAGAGTTATTGACCATCATCCATATATACTCGGTGAACTTCAAGAATTGGCGTTGTCGTGTCTAAAGATCTCCGCTGCTCACGTACTAATGTACGCTCCGCTGCTCGACTTTGACACTCCTAGCTCTTCTTGAAGTTGACCTTCGTCTACCAACTCTTCATTTACGAGCAGTATATCCCATGCTAGTGAATTATTGGATATTGTTTTTATAGATAAAAAAATATTAGAAATTAATAATAATTACAATTTAAGAATGCTTGACTAATAATTTAGTATTAGTTTTAATAATAAAATAGTTAACCAAACCCTAATACCAATTGCAATAATTAACACGGTGTATTTATCCAGTCTCTATACATAATTGATTTTACTAAATCTACATTATGAGCAAATTGATTCCAAGCGTAACAAGCCATAGTGACGATATCTTCATATACACCATAACATTGGTTAGACAAGAAATGATTTTTGATCCATGCCCAAACTTGTTCCATTGCATTAAGTTCCGGTGCATAGGGCGGAAGCGGTATCAAAGTGATATTGCTTGGCACAGTTAGTTTTTTGGCTGTGTGCCAACCTGCATTATCCGTTAGTAAAGCTATATGTCGGTTGCCTTGAATACTGCGAGAAAGGTCTTCTAAGAATTTATTCATTGCCTGTGTATTTGCATATGGTAAAATTAATGCAAAAGCTTCTCCTGTATTATGGCAAGCAGCTCCATAAATATATGTTGAAATGAATTGCTGTTGCCGAACTTTACGGGGTCTAGTGCCACGCTTAGCCCATATACGAGTTAAGCTACCTTGTTGCCCAACTCGAGTTTCATCCTGAGACCATATATCAACTTTACATCTATCGATATTTTTTGATAATAATTCTGTTAGCATGTCTGGGAAGTTTTTTTATATGTATTTTGAGTCTCTTGATTTGACTTTGGATGCATTGAACGAGAAGTAATCCAGCTAAAACCAAGGCGGTGCATAGTATTGTAGACTGTTTTTAAAGTACATTTAGCACCATATTCCTCAAGTAACATGATATGTAGCTCCTTTCCAGTTATATACCCACCAGTTTTACTTTCACTGAGCGTATTGATTTTATCAAAAAGAGCAGACTCTTGTATAGTGTTAATCTTCCTAGGGGCACCGCTTCTTTGTGATTCAAATAATCCTTCAAAACCATGATTCCTAAATCTTCTGAGCCATGATTGCACAGTTTTCCAGTGTGACTTCACTATTTCAGATATGGCTTTAAAAGATTTGCCTAATTGAAGGTAATACATCGCCAATAAACGTATACGATTTCGACCATGCGGCTCATGTTTCATCATTTTTATAAAATCATGACCATGAAAACCTTGCGGTAATATTAACCTAGCCATTTGAGTACCTTTATCAGTTAAAAACCCATTTTACACCACTGCGTTAATTATTGCAATTGGTATTAGAGCCAAGTGTCACATTTTTTTAGCATTAATAATTTTTAGTTATTGTAAAAATAATTGTTTTAACTCGTAGCAGGAGTAACTTTATCAAGTGGTTTATCATAGATACCCCTATTTATCTATTTTAAGGCTATTATACCAATTGCAATAATTAACGCAGTGGTGTAAAATGGGTTTTTACCTGATAAAGGTACTCAAATGGCTAGGTTAATATTACCGCAAGGTTTTCATGGTCATGATTTTATAAAAATGATGAAACATGAGCCGCATGGTCGAAATCGTATACGTTTATTGGCGATGTATTACCTTCAATTAGGCAAATCTTTTAAAGCCATATCTGAAATAGTGAAGTCACACTGGAAAACTGTGCAATCATGGCTCAGAAGATTTAGGAATCATGGTTTTGAAGGATTATTTGAATCACAAAGAAGCGGTGCCCCTAGGAAGATTAACACTATACAAGAGTCTGCTCTTTTTGATAAAATCAATACGCTCAGTGAAAGTAAAACTGGTGGGTATATAACTGGAAAGGAGCTACATATCATGTTACTTGAGGAATATGGTGCTAAATGTACTTTAAAAACAGTCTACAATACTATGCACCGCCTTGGTTTTAGCTGGATTACTTCTCGTTCAATGCATCCAAAGTCAAATCAAGAGACTCAAAATACATATAAAAAAACTTCCCAGACATGCTAACAGAATTATTATCAAAAAATATCGATAGATGTAAAGTTGATATATGGTCTCAGGATGAAACTCGAGTTGGGCAACAAGGTAGCTTAACTCGTATATGGGCTAAGCGTGGCACTAGACCCCGTAAAGTTCGGCAACAGCAATTCATTTCAACATATATTTATGGAGCTGCTTGCCATGATACAGGAGAAGCTTTTGCATTAATTTTACCATATGCAAATACACAGGCAATGAATAAATTCTTAGAAGACCTTTCTCGCAGTATTCAAGGCAACCGACATATAGCTTTACTAACGGATAATGCAGGTTGGCACACAGCCAAAAAACTAACTGTGCCAAGCAATATCACTTTGATACCGCTTCCGCCCTATGCACCGGAACTTAATGCAATGGAACAAGTTTGGGCATGGATCAAAAATCATTTCTTGTCTAACCAATGTTATGGTGTATATGAAGATATCGTCACTATGGCTTGTTACGCTTGGAATCAATTTGCTCATAATGTAGATTTAGTAAAATCAATTATGTATAGAGACTGGATAAATACACCGTGTTAATTATTACAATTGGTATTACACGGCTTTTTAGTATCATTATGGTAGGGGGGGGATCTACCTGGTTCTTGAATTATTAGGATGGCATCCTGATAACCCTAATAAAAGGATATACGTGAAAGAAGAAATAATACTACAAGAAGTTGAGAAAGTACTAGCAACACTCTATTTAGAGCCTGAATTGTTAGCTGAAGTAATTGGTTATATTAAAGCTTCAGCAAAAATAGAGCAAGGTTTTTATAAAATGCGTATAGGAGAGCTACATACTGAGCATACTAAGATTAAAACTCGTATGGATAGGTTAACTGATTTATTTTTAGACGGTGATATTAGCAAGGAAGATCATGAAGAAAAACGTCAGCAATTAATACAAAAACGTGAAGATATCGTGAGAGAAATAGAAAACCATAATTATGCTGTTGATAAATTTTCAGAACTCTTGATTAACCTAGTAGAACTGGCTTCCAGAGCGTTAGAAACCTTTAAAGGTTCGACTACGGAAGGAAAACATAAATTGATGAATTTAGTATTTTCGAACCTAAAATTACAAGACGGAAAGCTAGACTTTATGCTACGTCCACCGTTTGATGCATTCGTAAAATGCACTAAAATCGGAGAATGGCTGGGGCGGATGGATTCGAACCACCGAATGACGATACCAAAAACCGTTGCCTTACCACTTGGCTACGCCCCATCATTAAATACTAGTGTATAAGTGTACACTTAATATATACAGAGCTTATAACAACAAACATTTCTTGAGTCAAATATTCTTTTTAATTTGACTATTCTTAATACGATTTTTATTGGTATTGTAGACACAAAATTAGCTTTTTGAACAGGCTAAAAGAATAATTTTTATAAAAAATTATAACATCTTTTCTAATATGTGTTAGAATCCGATATAGGTAAGCAATTATTTAAAACTAATGGATAAGCTGTTAAATTCTGTTCAAGAATATATTAAGTCTGGTGAATATTTTGTTGATGCGAAAAGATGGTATAATTTTGAATATATATATCCACTTGTACACAGAACATTTTTGTTGATATTTAGTGTAGTTCTTTTTGTATTATTTCTAAGTGTGGTGATTAATTTTGAGACTTTATTACCAGTAAAGCGTCAGGTGAGATACGCAATTAGTGCTAAATCCCTTAAAAGTGCAACAATAACTAACGCTAATCATATTAAGCATAATGCAATTAATTCTATTGCAGATATTATGATTAGAAATTACGTTATACATAGAGAATCATATGACTATGACTTACTTCGTCCTCAGTATATATTTATGCAAAATAATTCTACGCGTATAATATTTAGACAATTTGCCAATTTTATGAATATTGACAATCCATTGTCTCCAGTTATGCGTTACCAAAAGTCCTTAAAGCGTTCTGTTAATATATCATCAGTGGTTTATCATAAAAATAATAAGGCTGAAGTTACATTTACATCTTTGGCAAAAAACGCTTCTAATGATATTTTAGAAAATATGGTGTGGCAAGCTACAATAAATTTTGAAATAGATGCAATTAATATACATCTACCGCCTAACTCAAGATTTAATTTTGCTGTCACTGGTTACAAACTTAAGTTAATAGAAGATAAAAGTAAAAAAATAAGATGAAGCAACTAATAATATTTTTTGTAGCAGTATTTTTTGTAAATACTGCGTTAGCCGTTAGGGAATCTAGACCAATGCCGATTGATAGTAGAATCAGGGTAATGGTTTATAGTCCTGATGATGTATTTAAGTTTACTGGATATTATGGTTATCAGGCTAGTATAGAGCTAGCAAAAGATGAAGAAATAGTTAGTATTTCCATGGGAGATACCACTTCTTGGCAAATAGTACCAGCGGGCCATAGGATATTCATTAAACCGATGGAACAAGATGCTACAACTAATATGACGCTTATTACTAATAAGCGAACTTACTTTTTTGAACTATATGCTACAGAAGCCTTAGATATGAGAGATCCAGATATGGTTTTTAATTTAAGGTTTATTTATCCTGATGATGAAAATTCTGGAGATCACTTACAAAATTACGTTACATCTTCAGCTAACCTTGATTTATCGCATCCTGAAAAATATAATTTTAATTATTCCATAAGTGGTAATGAATCGATTGCACCAATTAAAATTTTTGATGATGGAGTGTATACTTACCTACAATTCAGAGATAAAAATGCTGAGTTACCAGCTATTTTTGCAGTTGATGAAGCTCTTAGAGAGTCGATGGTAAATTATAGACTCTCACAAGATAACGCTAATATGGTGATTATTGAACAAGTATTTCACAAGCTGTCAATACGTCATGGTAAAAAAATAGTATGTGTGTTTAATGAAGCATTTAAGCCGTATTAATTAAGTTAAGTAGCAATGTTTTTAGAAACTATATATATCTCAAAAATTTTATATTTTTTTACACTACTAGTGTTAGTTAGTGGTTTGTTTATAATGCTAACCAGTGATAATTATGTTCGTAAAATTATTGGGCTTAGTGTAATGCAAAGTTCGGTGCTAATTTTTTACCTTATGCTTGGTAAGGTAAGTGGAGGTATTGTACCAATTGAACGTACAACACTACATAGCTATTCAAGTCCACTCCCTCAGGTGTTAATGCTCACGGCTATTGTTGTTGGATTTGCTACTTTATCATTGGGTCTTAGCTTGATTTACCGTATTTCTAAGCAATTTAATACTATATCAGAAAGTGAGATTAATTTTAGTGAAACGACTAATGATCGAAGTGAATGACATTAATTAAACATTTTCCTGCTTTGCAAGTATTGCTGCCATTTTTTGGAGCGTTATTCTCAATACTCACTTTTCGCTATAGGCTTGCCACTCGAATTATAGCAGTTATTTCGATTGCACTAAGTTTATTTTTAAGTATTTGTGGTTTATCAGCAATTAATAAAGGTGCTGTGTCATATGATTTTGGTGATTGGCATGCCCCTATAGGTATTGAATATAAACTAGATTATCTGAACCAACCTATAATCATCTATGTTAATTGCGTATTATTATTTTTTCTAATTTTTTGTAACAAATTGCTTACAACTACCGTACTTAAATTTATTGATAACAAAAGGCAATCGTTATTTTACGCAGTTCTATTATTTGCCCATAGCGGCTATCTTGGTATATTAAGTACTAATGACCTCTTTAATCTTTATGTATTCATTGAAATATCTTCATTAAGTACCTATGCACTAATGGCACAGGGTAATAACCCCAAGGCCGTCATCGGTGCTTTTGATTATCTGATGCTCGGTACGGTTGGGGCAACTTTGATATTAATAGGCATTGGATTTTTATTAAGCAGCACAGGCAGCCTTAATATGTTAGACGTTTCAATGCTTCTTAAGACGCATTATGACTCCAAAATAGTGATGTTAGGCATTAGTTTTTTTCTGATTGGCTCTATACTAAAAACAGCTTTTTTTCCTATGCATTTTTGGATGATCAGAGCCTATAGTTCAGCTGCTCCGGTTATTCTGACATATCTTGCTAGTATATCCAGTATAATTGGTATTTATATAATCTTGAGGTTCATTCATTTTACTATTGATTACAATGTGATCATTAAGTATCTATCAAATTTTATCAGCTTAATCGCTTTGATAACTATTACTTTATGTACATATTTTGCTTACAGAAGTCAAAAAGTTAGAAATATTGTTATATATTCTTCGGCGGTGCAAATTGGTTATATGTTTTTGCTTTTAGTTATTCCTAGAGGTGAATCACTGTTATTTCCCTTTTTGTTTGCTGATAGCATTAACAAGATTGCTTTATTTCTGATCATTGCTTATTCTGATATTTCGAAACCGTTTAATATGTTATGGCGGGTCTTGGTAGTTTTTAGCCTAATTTGCAGTTGTGGTTTGCCAATAAGTAGTATGTTTTTCATTAAGCTTAGTATTTTTGAGTTGTTGGTTGTGGAAGATATGTGGCTAGAGTTTGTTATTATTGTCATAAGTTCTGCTATGTCATTACTTTATCATTATAAAATTGCCAAAAAACTATGTTGGGATCACTATGATTATACACAATTAAAATCGAACACTAAGTATTGTGGACTAATTTTTATTAGTATAATGCAATTTTTTCTACCAATATTCTTAAACCAATTACAAATATTAGGGGGACAGTAATGTACCCTTCTATTACCCCTAGTTTTTTGATTTTATCAACTTTACTGCTAGCTATGCTAAATTTAGTTACTCCCTTTATTAGTAATAGTGATAATAATACGCGTAACTCCTTATTAATTACCATTAGTAGCTTCTTTTTTGTCAATATTTTAATTATTGATTGGTTATTTCTGAAAGGTGTAAAAGTAAATCTGTCAATAAACATATATGGTAATTTTTCTATAGGGCTGCATTTAGAAGCCCTCAGCCTCATTTTTTTAACTTTGCTAAGCTTTTTATGGATTTGTGCGTTAATTTACACCACCAAATATTTGGCAATCAATAATATTGATAATTCCAGTCGTTTTCTATTTTTCATTAATCTAAGTGTGTTATCTGGTGGGATGGTAGCATTATCTTCAAATCTTTTTACTATGTTTATTTTTTATGAAATATTAACATTATCAACTGCTCCATTAATTGGTCATAGTGGTGGAGATAAAGTTATGGCCGGGGTCTATAAATATTTAAAAATATTGATGATCTCGGGGATATTACTATTCTTGCCAGCCCTAATAATTATTTATGCTAAAGCAGGGCATGGTGATTTTACATCACAAGGTTTTATCGAACATTATTTTTCCAGGAGTCAAATAATAATTTTATTATTAATGTTTATTTTTGGCATATCGAAGGCAGCCTTATACCCTTTGCATCAATGGTTACCAGCAGCAATGGTAGCACATTACCCAGTAAGTGCCTTACTACATGCGGTGGTAGTGGTTAAAACTGGGCTTTTTTGTATCTATAAGATTCTGATATATATTTTTGGTCTTAAATATTTACAATCTATTTTTACTGAATTTAATTGGATTCTTTTCTTTCCTATTATCACCATATTTTATAGTTCCTTTAAAGCCTTAACTAGTGATAATATTAAGAAGATTCTAGCCTATTCTACGATTAACCAGTTAGGGATAGCTTTATTGAGTAGCTTCATGTTTACTTCAAAATCTATAGGAGCAGCTATCCTACATTTATCCTCACATTCATTCACTAAAATCTGTTTGTTTTATGGGATGGGAAGTATTTATAGCTTAAAGAAAACTAACCAAGTCTCTGACCTGATCAATGCTGGTAGAGAAATGCCAAAAACTAGCCTTATGGTACTTATTGCCAGTTTATCCTTAATAGGCATTCCTCCTTTTGGTGGTTTTATTAGTAAATTTTATATTATGTTAGCTGCTGCCGAACAAAATCAAATATTAGTTATGGGGGTACTAGCTTTAAGTACGCTGTTCTCTGCACTGTATTTAGCAAAGCTGATAATATTTATTTATAAGCCTATTGATAATAATTCAAAAATATTTTCTATAGAAAATAAATTACCTAATTCTATGCTATTGAGTTTAGTTATATGCTCGTGCATGGTGGTATTATTTTATTTTATACAGATTTTTATTAAGAAATTTTTTGTATTTATAACTTGAATTCGTGGTGATAGAATTGATGTCATTCCCGCATGCGAGAATCTAAAGAAATAGACAGGAAGGGTGTTTTAGACATTCTATATCTAGCACCAAAACAGGGGTGCTAAAATAACTTAACACAAATATAAAGGAATCAGATGAACATAACTTATATTTTATTAATTATTACAGTAATTATTGCATTGTTTCATAGAGATAAAAAGTTTTTATACATAAGCATCATTATAACAAATATTGTAGGATTATCTCAGGGCGTAATAAATATCGTTGGACTAACTTTGTTGTGTTGCTTTAGTATAATGACATACTTATATTTCCACCTTAATAATGTCAATAAAGTTTTAAAAATTCTATTCTTTATAGGAGTATTCTCTTTCATAGCTGGATTTGCTTTTCATTTAATACCAGGCTTCTTTAATATATTAGTTTTAAATAAAGTCCAGCTTTCTGAGTTGTCACGTCCATTTTCTATGTTTTTAAATTTTGACAAGACTATGTCTGCACTAATACTCTATTCTATAAGTAATTTTTATATTTTAGAGAAAACTATAGATGTAAAATCTTTAAAACAAACAGCTTGTTTTCTTTTACTTTGTATTGCAGGAGTTTTAATCCCTGCTTTTATTAGTGGATATGTAAAATTCGATCCGAAGATACCAAATGTGTTATTGATTTGGGCAATTAATAACTTATTCTTTGTATGTATGGCAGAGGAAGTAATTTTTCGTGGATTCTTACAGAATACCTTAAAAACTTTATTAGAACCACTTGCAGGATTTAATATTTTAGGGATAGGAGGTAAAAATGCTCATATTATTATTGCATCTTTTATATTTGGTTTAGCTCATTTTCAAGGGGGTAGCATTTATATAATATTAGCCACGATTTGTGCTTTATGTTACGGATATACTTACGATAAAACAAATAGGATCATATGTGCAATGATGGTGCATTTTGGATTAAATTTATTCCACTTAATGTTATTTAGCTATCCTGCTGCAAATATATAAGTCAGGTTAACCTATCTCTTCATCAAATTGAGGCTAAATAATGAGAAATGCATTTTATAAAATATTTTATATTATTGCAATAATCTATCCTATAGTTGCTGGCATATTATTAATTAACAACAAAGATGAGATGGTAGTTAATCTATACAATAATAGTTTTGTTATTAATTTTAGTAGTGAAAATAAGTTAATAGCACTTGCTTTTATTGTTGTAACGCTGGCTACTAACTTATATGCCATAAGTAAAAACAGAAAATTTGAGGTACTTATAGGTAGCCTATATTCAGCTAGTTCTTTGGTCTGTTTATTTGCTGGGGATTTTGTTTCGATGTTTGCTTCTCTAGAAATGATGATGATATTTGCTGCTTTGTTGATTTTTTATGGCAATTACAAAAATAGTGTTAGAGCAGCAAGACAATATTTGCTTACCCATCTTATAAGTGGGAGTCTTATTTTAATAGGGATTAGTTATATAATTACTCACACCTCTAGTTCACAAATTATTTCTCTTACCTCATTGACAGAAAATCAAGAGGCTGGTTTTATATTTTATGCTCTAATACTTTGTGGTTGTTTGATTAATGTAGCTAGCATACCTTTTTCTGGATGGATTGTTAATTGCTATCCATTTGCTTCAAGCTCAGGGATGATATATTTAACTAGCTTTACTAGTAAAATATCGATAATTATACTCCTTAAACTATTTAGTGGCTTAGAAATACTTAAATTCTTTGGATTATTAATGATTATATATGGCGGGGTTTATGCTTGCCTAGAAGATAACATCAAAAGATTAGTAGGTTATCTTACTGTTTCTCAGCTTGGATTCATGCTAATTGCTATTGGCACAAAATCTCAACAAGCAAATTTAGGAATCATAGTTTTTCTTTTTGTCCATATACTGTATAAAGCTTTATTTTGTTTATACGTTGCTATATTAATAGACAAAGAAAATATAGAAAATTGTTCTGAAATAAAAGGAATTTACTCGCCCAAAAGTCATTTGTTGTTTGTTAGTTTAATAGTTAGTGTATTGTTCATTATAGCCTTGCCTCCTTTTGCTAGTTTTGTTACCAAAATTGTTGTAACCAATGCTTTGGAGCAAGATATTAATTATTATGCTATTTCCCTACTCAAGATTGTCACATGCATTGCTTTATTTTCTGCGGTTAAATACAAATCTTTGATTAGTGGTTTTTACCTTAAGTTAAATATTCTAACTAAAGTTAGTTTATTTGTCATGCTGTCGTTTTTATTAGCAACTAGCTTTTGTTTAGAAGAAGGTTTGAAACTAGTATGGTCATCTTATCCTATTGAAATAATTGATACAAATTGGTTGGATTTAGTAAAACAAATGGTAATAATAGTAATAGGTATAATATTCGCCTTAGTTCTTAGTAAAACGATTTCTAGGCGTTCAACTGCCAACATAAATTTAGACTTATTTCAGTTTATTGAAAATAATATTCATCGTATTTATTCTAAATATCACTTAGTGGGGCAGGGGTTTCATGATAGACTAGGGGCGGAGTACCCTGTTTTTAACAGAATAGAAAAAAATACTTTACGTAAGATGAAATCTTGGCATAATCAGTCAACAGCTCTATTAGTAGTAATGATATCATTAATTACTTTTATAATAATCAGCACTAGATGAGGAAAAATGCAGCCACCCATAGCTAATAAGATCGATTATAGCTTTACATTGCACGGTCAGAAAATTACAGATGAATATCACTGGCTTAGAGATATCAAATGGCCTAATGTTGACGATAAAGAAATCATAGAATATTTACAGACAGAAAATAAATATTCCGAGCAATTTTTTCAGCCGTTACAAGAAGAAAAAGATAAAATCTTTGAAGAATTAAAAGGCAGGATTAAGCTTGCTGATCAGTCAACTTATGTAAAAAAAGATAATAATTATTATTATACTAGAACTGAAGAAAATACCGAATATCCGATATATTGCCGAAAGATAGGGTCAGTAGATGCTTTGGAAGAAATTATATTAAATATCAATGTTCTTGCCAAAGATAATAAATTTACTGATGTAGGGCAAGTAGCCGTTTCTCCTGATCATACGTTACTAGCTTATAGTGTTGATTTTACCGGTGATGAGAAATATACAATTAAAGTCTATAATTTAAAGACCAAACAATATCTACCAGATGAAATACATAACGTTAGTCGCAATATAATTTGGCATGAAGGTTTGAAAGGATTCTTTTATATGCCGATTAATGAGAATTCTCGTTGTGATAAATTAATGTTCCACTCTTTAGGTGATGTAATTTCCAATGATAAGTTAGTACATCATATAACAAATCCATTATATCAGTTGAATGCAGGCAAATCATCTAGTCGACAATATATTTTTGTTAATAGCTCTGGTCATAATGAAAATGAAATATATGCTATAGAAATGCGTGATCATAGCTTCCAGCCTAAACTTATTAGAGCTGCAAAGGATGGGATTTTTTATAATGTTAAGCATAATGGTGATAATTTTTATATTAATACCAACGAGGGGGCAAAGAACTTTCGTATAGTATTAGTAAATGTACATAATTTTCAAAATGATTTATGGAAAAATGATTATATACCGGAAGACTCGGGTAAATATTTGTCAAGCTTTGCCATCACTAGAAATTATTTGATAGTTAATTATCGTGATCAAGGATTACCAGTTATTAAAATAAAACATCTTAAAGAACAGGATGAGAAAATTATCCACTTCCCGGATGCTGCTTTTACTGCCTCAGCCATGTCTACTAATTTTGATGAAGATGATATCCGAGTAAATTATTCTTCACTTGCTAGACCAAACACCACTTATAGTTATGATTTTGATAGTGACCAATTGTCAATATTGAAAGTGCAAGAAATACCAAGTGGTTTCAACCCTGAAGAATATAGGGTAGAAAGGATATTTGCTGATAATGATGGGGTTAAAGTACCAGTTACCTTATTATATAAAAAATCGTTATTTAACAAGGATGGAAAGAATCCTTTATATTTATATGGTTATGGTTCATATGGTGTTAGCATACCAGTATCTTTTCGGAATACAGCTATTTCTCTTGTAGATCGTGGATTTGTCTACGCTCTTGCCCATATTAGAGGGGGAGATGATCTCGGGCATGATTGGTATGAGGCTGCCAAGTTCCTCAATAAAAAAAGAACTTTCGATGACTTTATTGCGGTTAGTAAAGAGCTAATTAAAGAAAAATATACTAGCCAAGGTAATATAGTAATCTGTGGCGGAAGTGCAGGGGGGATGTTAATTGGTGCGGTCATTAATAAACAGCCAGAATTATTTAAAGCAGCACTTGCCCATGTACCTTTTGTTGATGTATTAAATACTATGCTCGATGAACAATTGCCGTTAACCCCCGGTGAGTTTAAAGAGTGGGGGAATCCTAAAGAATTAGAATATTTTAACTATATCAAGTCTTATTCTCCGTATGATAATATAAAATCCCAAAATTACCCAAGTCTATTTATCACTGCTGGAATCTCTGACCCTAGAGTTGGCTATTGGGAAGCGGCTAAATGGGTAGCAAAGATTCGAGCAACAAAACTCGACGATAATATATTATTGCTAAAAACTAATATGGATTCAGGGCATAAAGGTTCTTCTGGTCGTTTCGATTATCTAAAAGAAGCAGCTGATGATATAATATTTATATTTAGGGTTTTTGGTATAATCAATTGACTATATTAAGATTATTATTAACCAGCTATTGACTCGTATTTTTATAAATGGTAACATGAGATTTATGATTTACATAATAAATAGATCACTTAATTTAGAGGATTTACAATGACTAATAGTACTGCCCAATTTGTAGATTTTATGAAATCTTTTATGAATCCAGAAGTTTACATAAATTCCGTAAAAAACTTACCTGTTATGGATTTTTCTGCTATGTCAGATACTATCAAGAAAAGTACTAAAATACTTACTACAACAAATCAGATTGTTACTGAATCACTGCAGTCTATGATCCAAAAAAATTCAGAGGATTTTCAAAACAATGCTATAAATATGATGAATTCTACAAAAGATGCAATAACTTCTGGAGATTTAAACCAAATAGCCGAATGTCAGCAAAAATACCTTAAGTCGACTTGCGAAACTTCAATCAATAACATTAAAGAGTTTGTCAGTATGGCATCTGATACTTCAATGAAAATGTTTGATGCCATAAATAGTATGACAGGAGAGATGACTAAGACTTGTGATAACATAAAAAACAAAGCTTAAGAATTATTAATGGGTATATTTTATAACTTAAATACGCATAAATTAAAGAGCTAACTAAAGATAGCATTACAATACAACTAACGAGAACCTTAGATTATAGAAATGTTAAAAAATAATTTAGATACTGACAGAAATACCGATAATAAATTTGTTGAAACAGAAGAAGAAAGAGAAAAACGACTGGATCGTGAAGAATCAGCTAGGAAACTAAAGGCAATTCTCTTTGTATTTATACCGCTTTTAGTTGATTTCCTAACCTTCACTTATTTCTTTCTTAATTCAATAGAAGAAAAAAGTAAACTACTAAAAGAACAAACAAGTCAAAATATATCAACACCAAATAGCTCAGCAAAATAGGTAGATTTGGCTAAAGAAATTAGTTTATTGGTTGAAAGGACAACATAAGGCTGTTTTAAGAAGTGATACAGGTTGCACTTATCATCTTATACTCAGCTAGAACTGCAAGAATTAAGGTCTCGCGACCTAAATATTTCAGCTGCTCCGTTACTCATGTACGCCACGCCACTCGACTTTGCTAATGCTACCTCTTTTTGAAGTTATACTATCGTCTATCAACTCTTGAAATCATAGTAGTATATAGAAGCATAGTACCCTACATTTATATAACCACTATTAAAATGGCTGCTGATCGTCTATTAGCGAGGAGTCGCGAAAAAGCGGCGACGCGGCAATCTAGGATACGCGAAGCGTTACTCTAAAAAAACAGCTTCGCTGTTTACTTGGATCACCACGGCATCTAAAGAGCCTTGCTATGACGATTATAGAAAAATGTAGGGTACTATGATACAGAAGTACGACTAATGGTTAATTCAAAAGCTACCCCCTATTCTTCTATAGTTTAGTGCTTCAGCAATGTGTATCCTGTAGACGTTGGAAGAAGCGTCTAGATCCGCTATAGTTCTTGCAACCCGTAAGATACGGTTATAAGCACGCATGGATATACGAAATTTTGTCGCGGCTTCATTAAGTAAATCCTTACCGTCATCTACTGGCAATGCATGTTCGATAAGCAACTGTCCGTCCAAACGGTTATTTGTTTTGATATTATATCCTTCATATCTAGTTTGTTGAATATTACGAGCCATTTCGACCCTATATGCTATCTGCCCCGACTCTTCTTCTGTATCATCTTCTATTAAATCATAGTTATATGAGTCGATAGATCCTACCTCTATATGTAGATCAAATCGATCCATGATAGGACCAGAAATTCGCATCTGATAATCGCTCCCACATTTTGGGGCTTTAGAACATGCTTTGTGAGGATCACTTAAATAACCACATTTACAAGGATTCATTGCTGCTATTAACTGAAAGTCAGAACGCCCTCGCAAAGCGAGGGGCTTGACGGTTATGAGCAGCCCAAAGGGCTGCCATTGTTAATTAAAATTCTCCTGATTCGTCAGAGCCTAAACTATCAAGTTGCTCTTGATTCTTAATGTAGTGTTTGATCTGATTCTCTTCAAATCCTACAGTTGAGACCGCATAACCTCTAGCCCACAACTTTTCTCCATTAAAATTACGTTTTCGTCCACCAAACTGCCTAGCAACGGCTATAGCACTTTTCCCCTTGATATAGCCTATTACTTCAGCTACAGAATATTTAGGAGGAATCTTGATGAGCATATGCACATGATCTTGTACCATATGCCCCTCTATGATCTTTCTCCCACGTTGAAAAGCTAACTCATGGAATACGTTCCCAAGATATTTTCTAACCTTCCCGTACAATTCTTTTTTACGACACTTTGGAATAAACACAATATGATATTTGCAATCCCATTTAGAATGATTTAAACTTTCGTATGTTGTCATATATTTTCTCCTTTGACCGTCAAGCCAAAGAAGTTATATATGATAACTTTTTATTTTATACTAAATCTAAAGGCCAAGCCTTGATGGTCTCACTAGTCAAACTAGTGGCTTACCTATCATTGAGTTAGCAGGATATTTTATATGCGAATTTGCTCTAGCAATTAGTATTTCTCCGGTTTCAATTGGCTGCCTTAAAGATTCGATAACGTTAGGTGGAAATTCTGGTAATTCATCTAAAAACAACACTCCGTTATGTGCTAACGAGATCTCTCCAGGTTTTACTCTTTTACCAACCCCACCGCCGACCATCGCTGCTATCGAGCATGAGTGGTGGGGGGTACGAAAAGGTCTAGCTCTTGATAGTTTCCCGTTTGCTAGCTTGCCTGCAACGCTTGCTATAGTACTGCACTCCAATATTTCTTCGGGTCGCATTTTGGGTAATATACCAGGTATACATTGTGCCAACATAGATTTGCCAGTACCAGGTGGACCAAGCATTAATAGATTGTGACCACCAGAGGCTGCTATTTCTAAAGCTCGCTTAGCGGCTTTTTGTCCTTTGATATCTTTAAAATTAGGGTAATTTATTATAGTAGTGTCAATTTCTAATTCAGGTGATGATAATATTTGTGAGCCATTTAAAATGGTTAACTAACTCTATTAAATTTCCTGCTACCAAAATATTATTATTGCCAGACCATGCAGCTTCCTGACCATTAGATTTTGAACAAATTAGCCCTTTATTTCTAGCCAAAGCACCAATAGCAGCAGGCAAAGCCCCGCTGACAGGTAGAATAGAACCATCTAGAGATAATTCGCCTATTACTAGATATTCTTGTATTTCCTCAGCTGGTAAAATTTTCATGCTGCTAAGTATAGCACAAGCAATAGCAAGGTCAAAATGACTACCTTCTTTAACCAAATCAGCTGGAGCTAAATTTATCAATATTTTTTGAGCAGGCAAGGCAAGACCTATTGAAGAAAGTGCTGCTCTAACTCGTTCTTTAGACTCGCCAATAGTTTTATCAGCAAGTCCTACTATAGTAAAATTAGGTATCCCTGGTGATATCTGTACTTGCACATCAACATCGATAATATCTATACCGCTAAAAGTTAAACTACCAAGGTGAACTATCATTTTTATAAAATAAATTTTACTAGATCAAGATTCTTGATAATTTTTGATAATTGCTGGTCGACAAAATGTTCGTCAATAACTATCTCTTTTTCTTTCGTATCACTTGCATTGAAGCTTATCTCCTCCAATAAATTTTCTAGAATAGTATGTAATCTTCTTGCTCCAATATCTTCAACTTCTAAGTTAACATTTGCTGCATAAGTAGCAATTTTATCTATTGCATTATCAGTAAATTTTAATTTTACCCCTTCGGTTGCAATTAAGGCTGAATATTGTTTTATTAAACTTGATTCTGGTTCAATTAAAATTTTTATCATATCGTCCTTAGTAAGTGAGCTTAACTCTACTCTAATAGGTAGCCTTCCTTGCAATTCAGGTAACAAATCAGATGGTTTTGATAAATGAAAAGCACCTGATGCTATAAATAATATATGTGCAGTTTCTATAGGTCCATGTTTTGTATTAACAGTTGTACCCTCAATAATAGGTAATAAATCTCTTTGCACTCCTTCTCTACTAATTTCTGAACTTTTCCCCTCAGCTCTTGAGGTGATTTTATCTATTTCATCCAAAAATACTATACCATCATTTTGTACTAGCGCTAAGGCATCTTGAATAATTTTTTCTTGATCGATCAATTTTTCTGACTCTTCGGCAGAAATAATTAAACGAGCATCTTTAACCAGCATTTTCTTAGTTTTTGTTTTGTTAGTACCAATAGCTTTGCCGATCATATCAGAAATATTTAATACGCCCATGGCAGCTCCTGGCATACCAGGAATCTCAAAATTACTACTACCAAATAAGCCACCTGAATCTGTTATACTTATTTCAATTTCAGTATTGTCAAGTTCACCTTTTTCAAGCTTGCGACAAAATTTTTCTCTAGTTTCAGTTGATGCTGATTTGCCAACTAAAGCATCCAAAATCCTCTCTACAGTTTTTAAATGTGCATTAGCAATCACTGCTTTTTTAGCATTAGCTTTTTGTGTGTTAACAGCTATTTCCACTAAGTCTCGTATTATTGACTCAACATCTCGTCCAACATATCCTACTTCAGTGAATTTTGTTGCTTCTACTTTAAGAAATGGTGAGCCGCTAAGCTTAGCAAGTCGCCTAGCGATTTCAGTCTTACCTACGCCAGTTGGTCCTATCATTAAAATATTTTTTGGCACTATTTCTTGACGAAGTGGTTCGTCTACATTTCTACGTCTACAGCGATTCCGCAACGCTATCGCAACAGCTTTTTTAGCTTTATATTGCCCAACAATGAATCTATCAAGTTCAGCTACGATTTTAGCGGGAGTTAATCCCATAGATTTAGCGGGAGTTAATCCCACTGATTTTTTCTTAATATTAGTACTCATATAACTTTTTCTAAAATAATATTATGATTGGAGAAAACACAGATGTCGGCTGCAATATGCATTGATTTTAAAGCAATCTCTTCGGCAGTTAAGTTATTATCAAAAGACATTAAACCTTTGGCACTTGCCAGTGCATATACTCCACCAGAACCAATGGCAGCAGCATCACCATCAGGTTCAACTACATCACCATTACCAGTTAAAATTAATATATTTTTTTGATCTGCAACAATCATCATTGCTTCAAGCTTACGCAAATATTTATCACTACGCCATTCTTTTGCCAGTTCTACTGCACTTCTCAGTAATTGGTATGAATATTTTTCTAACTTTAATTCTAGTTTTTCGAATAAAGTTAGAGCATCTGCCGTAGATCCAGCAAAGCCAGCAACAATACTATTATTGTACATGGTTCTTAGTTTTTTTGCTGTGGATTTTAAAATTGTATTACCAAGGGAAACCTGACCATCAGCGGCAATTACAACCTCTCCGCCTTTTCTTAAGCACAGTATAGTAGTTCCGTGTAATGTGACAGGACCGGGCGAGTTATCTGACATAAAGAATCTTTTAAATATTGATGTTTGGCTATTTGTTTATTATTATGCTATTTAAGTAATCATTTAATATCGTAATTACAAGACTTTCCTATGAATATTTATTCAATATATGTTAATCCTCAAAAAAAAGATAATGATTTTATTCTTATCAAGCAAGGTTTTTCATTATTTGCTGCGTTTTTAAGCGTGTTTTGGGCATTCTATCATAGAATGTGGTTACCACTAATAACTACTTTGATATTAAGTATTTTTATATCAAGTTTAGGTTGTACTAATTTTATTTCTGTAAGTCAACTCGCCATTATGTTGATATTTGGTTTTTTCAGCGATGATATGAGAGAATATGATTTGCAAAAAAAGAAATACCAACTTACAGACATAATATTAGCAAAATCTGAGATAGAAGCTGAATTAAAATTTTTAGAACGCTTAGTGGATGAAAAAAATGTGTTATAGTAATCTCAAATATTGACATTTGGGAGTAGATAATAAAAATGAGAGTATAATATGTATGACAAGAATAATGTTTTTGTAAAAATTATTGGTAAAGATATTCCAGCAGAGATAATATATGAAGATGATAATCTAATAGCATTTAATGATATAAATCCTGTAGCTCCAGTACATATAATAATTATACCAAAAAAAGAGTATATTGACTATAGTGATTTTATCCTTAAAGCTTCTAGCGATGAAATTAAAGATTATTTCACCAAACTAGCCTATATTACATCGCTAGTTGGTTTAGATCAAGATGGCTATCGTTTGATTACTAATAAAGGGGTAAAGTCTGGACAGAGTGTGTTCCATTTTCATTTCCATATTATAGGGGGAAAAACTATTTCTAAGCTGATATAGTCAATTGATAAAAAGATAAATGTAGATGACAAAACAATATAATATTGCGGTAATTGGTGCGTCGGGTAATGTTGGGCGAGAAACTTTAGAAATTTTGTTTGAGAGAAATTTTCCAATTAATAATATCCACGCTATAGCTTCGAGTGAGTCTAATGGTAAAGAGGTTAGCTTTGGAGATGGCACTATAAAAATATCTGACATAGACAGTGTAGATTTTAGTAAAATCGATATTGCTTTTTTCTCAGCTGGTTCAGAAATATCAAAGAAATATGTACCCAAGGTTGCAGAACAAGGTTGCATAGTTATCGATAAATCGTCATTTTTCAGACTTAATTCTGATGTTCCTTTGATAGTTCCAGAAGCCAATCTAGCGAGCCTTAAAGATTATACTATTAAAAATATTATAGCTAATCCGAATTGTTGTACTGCTCCTATAGCTACTGTATTAAAGCCTTTGGATAATGCAGTAAAGATTAAGAGAATGGTGATATCGACTTATCAATCGACTTCAGGAGCAGGAAAGAGAGGAATGGATGAGCTTTATGAGCAAACCAAGGCAAAATATGTCTTTAAGGACATCGAGCCTAAAGTTTTCCCGCAACAAATAGCTTTTAATTTATTCCCACATATAGGTGATTTTAATAAAGACGGTTCTACTAGTGAAGAATCGAAGATTTCCTTGGAATTAGAAAAAATTATAGGATCACATGCTAAATTTAGTGTAACTTGCGTAAGAGTGCCAGTGTTTGTTGGTCATTCTATTTCAGTGAATGTTGAGTTTAGTGGAGAGATAGATACTAAAGAAATAGAAGAAATACTAAAAGAATCAGACTCTATTGTAGTTAATTCTCATTTGGATAAAACACAATATGTTTCTCCCATAGATGTTGTTGGTAAAGATCTTGTTTATGTTTCGCGAATTAGAAATGATCATAGTCAAAAAAATACCATTAATTTATGGATTACAGTAGATAATTTACGTAAAGGAGCAGCTTTAAACGCTGTACAAATTGCTGAGGAGTTGATAAAAGGATATTTGTCGAAAAAGTAATTAGGTTATATTTCAGGGTAATTTAAAAGTCACAACTAATGATAGAAAAGTTTGTTTTTTAAATGCATAAATGTCATTGCAATGAGCCGCAAAGCGGCGACATGGCAATCCAAAAGTTGCAATGGCAAAAAATAAAACAGCAAGCTGTTTATTTGGATCGCCACGCCACTTTGTGGCTCGCGATGACAACTATTCGTTTCTATAATTTAGTATTTTTTATCATTAGTTGTGATTTTTAAATTACCCTGTTATACTTCTAAGCTCTAAGTATAATAAAGAGGTTGCCATATTATTTATTTTGCGTATAGTGTAGAGTCAAATAAAAAATATTACAAATAGTATAATTTTTACCAATTAGCAGTAAAAAATATAATAGAGCCAGGAAGCCATCAGGTTCGGATAACTACTATTATCAGGACAGGCTAATTTAATTTGTGTTAGATGATATAGATTATTAATTCAGAAAAATATAATATAACAATGGTAATATGAGAAATAATAGTGCATTAGTATCTCAAGTAATAAATCCCCTAACTACTGCTCTTGAGAAATGCAAAATTGCGTTTGGGATAGTTTTTAGTTTTGCGTTTGTTATTAACTTGTTAATGTTGATAACACCTCTTTATTCCTTGCAAGTTCTTGATCGGGTTATAGGAAGTGGTAACTTATTTACATTAATGTGGTTGTCTATTATTATTGGTACGATCTATTTTATTTATGGGTTATTGCAAATTGCTAGATCATTCACCCTAATTAAAGTTGGTGAATGGTTGGATAAAACAATTGCTCCTGTAATTTTTGGTCACTCTATTTCAGCCTCTGCAACTCGTACTAATATGGGTGCTAGTCAGTTACTTCGTGATTTCCAAACAGTAAAAACCTTTCTAACTAGCACTGGTATTAATACTTTATTTGATGCTCCTTGGAGTGTTGTCTATATAATAGTAATTTTCTTAATTCATCCATATATTGGAATCCTTACATTAGCTGGGGCTATTATTATTGTATCTACGGCTTTCTTTAATGCAGCTGCAACTAATAAAACTCTCGGTGAAGCTACTGAATTTTCTATAAAGGGTATGACGCAAGCTGACATCGCCAATAGAAATTCAGAAGTTGTAGAAGCTATGGGCATGATGAAAAATGTTACGACAAATTGGCATCAGTTTAATATTGCTTCTTTGGAGAAGCAATCAATTGCTAGCTACCGTAATGGTGCTATTTCTAATTTTTCAAGATTTATCCGTAATGTTATGCAGATGCTGGTAACTGGTATTGGGGCTTATGTTGTTGTTAGTACTTCAGGAAGAGAGATGACTACTGGTGGTATGATTATGAGTTCCATTATAGTTGGTAGAGCTTTAGCCCCTTTTGATAACGCTATTGAGTTATGGAAAAGTATGAGCGGAGCTATAAAATCTTATAAAAATATCAATCAACTATTTGCTTCGTATAAATCAAGAGAAGAAGCAATGCCAATTCCAAATGTTGAAGGACATTTAACTGTGGAGAATATTTATTATTCGATACCAATTCCTCCACATATACCACAACCGCCAGTACCAAGATATATTTTAAAAGGAGTGTCCTTTGCGGTGCAGCCTGGTGAGATATTAGCAATTATAGGACCTTCTGCAGCAGGTAAGTCAACTTTAGCAAAAGTTTTAGTTGGGGTATGGAAAGCATCGTCAGGGACTGTTAGGCTTGATAGTGGAGAAATTTATCGTTGGAACAGGGAAGACTTTGGTAAACATGTAGGATATTTGCCGCAAGGAATAGAGTTATTTAGTGGTAGTATAAAGCAAAATATAGCTAGGATGGCTGAAAATGCTGAGCCAGAAAAAGTAATTGAGGCAGCTAAAATTGCTGGGGCTCATGAAATGATCTTAAGATTACCAGATGGCTATGATTCAGATATTGGAATAGCAGGCTCTAATCTTTCTGGCGGACAAAAGCAACGAGTTGGTCTTGCTAGAGCATTTTATGGTAATCCTAAATTACTTATTTTAGATGAACCTAATGCAAATCTTGACGAAGCAGGTGAAATAGCCCTATCACATTGCTTAAAGCAAGTAAAATCTAAGGGTATTGCTGTAGTTGTTATCTCTCATAGACCTTCTGTATTATCGGTGGTAGATAAGATTTTGGTATTACAAGAGGGGGCGGTAGCTCTTTATGGCACTCAAGAAGAAATGCAAAATCGAGTTAAACTGTTGCAAAATGGTGTAATCCACATTAATGAATAAGTTTTAAATATGGAAGAAAAGTCAAATAACAATAAGCCGGCATTTACAGCGGAGCAACTTAAACAACTTTTGTCGCTACAAAATGATTTAACACACACAAAAAAAACAAAGGTAGCTATTGTATCACAAAAGGTAATAGTAAAGATTTCTAATGCCATTAAAAATACATTATATTATCTTGATCGTTTCGTCAATTTTGTTACTAAAAATAATGATGTTGATCGCAATGATGTAGTGCAAATTGCTAGATCCCCAATTCTTTTTGGGGTATATGTAATAATCTTTTTTGTATTAGTTGGAGGGGTATGGGGCAGTTTTGCTCCTCTTGATAGTGCTGCTACAGCATTGGGTGTTGTTATAACGAGTGGTAATAAGAAGACAATTAATCACCAAGAAGGTGGAATTATAGCTAATATTTTTGTTAAACAAGGTGATCAGGTTAAAAAAGATGATAAATTAATAGAGCTAGAAGATACAAGAATTAAGTCAGCATATGAAAGTAATTTAAGCCAATATAGACATGCTTTAGCAACGGAAAGTCGTTTAATTGCCGAGAGAGATAATCAAGCTCAGATTGAATTTCCAGAATTATTAACCAAAGATATCAATTTACCTGAAGTAGCAAGGATTATACATACCCAAGAAAATTTATTTCAGTCTAAAAAAGAAGTATATAAAAGTGAAAAAAATGCCTTACATCAAAGGATCGAGCAATTAAATAAAAAAATTGAAGGTACGCAGGCTAAAAAAGTTGCAAATGTAAAAACTCTAGAGGTTGTTAAGGATCGTTTAAAGGCAATGGGTACATTGCATGGAAAAGGTTTTGCCAATAAAGCCGCTTTATTAGACTTAGAAGCTAAGGAAGCACTGTACAAAAGTGAGATAGCTATGGCAGAAGCTGAGATTGCATCTATTAAGCATTCGATTACAGAGTGTGAGATTAGCATTATTAACTTACAGAATAAATATACAGAGAAAACTCTGACTGAACTAAAAGAGGCACAAGAGCTAGTAGCTCGTTTTAAAGAAGCATTTAATGCACATCAGGACTCTTTAAATCGAGTGGTTATTAAATCACCAGTTGATGGTATTATAAATGTATTGAACTATCATACAATAGGACAGGTGATTTCACCAAGTTATCCAATTCTAGAGATTTCTCCAACTGATGATAATTTGATAATAGAAGCAAAAGTTCCAAGCAAGAATATAGATTCAGTGCATGAAGGCTTGGTAGCAAAAATTCGCTTCAGTGCTTTTAAATCTAGAACAACGCCGTTATTTACTGGCAAAGTTGTTAAAATATCTCCTGATATTGTACAAGACAGAAATACTCCAAGCCAAGATCCTACCACTTATTATATCGCTAGAATTGAGATTGATATGGATGAGTTTAATAAGATTGCAAAAGCTAAAAAGTTAGAGTTACATCCTGGTATGCAAGCGGAAGTTCAAATTGTTACTGGCACAAGGACTCTCCTGAAATATTTACTTGATCCTATTACTGATACGATGTTTAGAGCATTTAAAGAGAAATAATACAGTTACCCCGAAAAGGTTTTAGCCAAAAACGATGTCATCCTAGTACTATAACTATAGTACTAACGTCAAAACGCTGTCATTCTAAGCAATTGCGGGAATCTAAAAAAATAACATAGAAGGTATGTTATCATAATACCCTACTTTTTTTATATAACCACCATTAAAATGGCTGCTGATCGTCTATTAGCCAGGAGTCGCGAAAAAGCGGCGACGCAACAATCCAAGATCAGGATACGCGAAGCGTTACTCTAAAAAAACAGCTTCGCTGTTTACCTAGATCGCCACGGCATCTAAAGAGCCTTGCTATGACGATTATAGAAAAATGTAGGGTACTTATGGTTAACTTGTTACATCGATAGTTGAGATTAAGTAAGTGTATTAATTTTCGGATTTGATAGTAGAGTTTTCTAACGTTTTATCAATTACCCTAGAAAGGATTTCTAAACTATATCCATTTGTTAGTATGCCATTAACAAAAAATGCGGGTGTACCAACAAAACCTTGTGAACTAGCAGCAAGGTTAGTATTAGCAAGTAATGTTTCGACAATTTTATTATCATTAAGACATTTAGCATAAGTTTCTGCGGATACTCCACCAATTTGAGCTATATTTGTTAGTAATTCACGATATCTATTGCTACTACCCCATTTATCTTGTTGTGCTAGTATTACACTTTGGAATTTAAGAAAACTATCTAGATCATTTGGACAACGTGCCAAAATTGCTGCATCTAAATCTTGCTTATTACCGATAAATTCACGAATTATATAAGCAATTTTATTGGTATCAATATATTTCTTTTTAAGCTCAGGTAGAATTTTTTCATGATAATAAGCACAATGTGGGCAAGTTGGAGAAAAATACTCAACTACCACTACAGTTGCCTTAACATTACCAAGAACTATATCATTTTGGCTAACATTGAAAGTTGGTTTATAAGGCATCTGTTTCAAGCTAACATCATTTATATCAGTAGAGTTAGTAGCAGAATCCTCTACCGTATCTAGAGGTTCTTCCGTATTAGTTGAAGCCGTACTGTC
This sequence comes from Candidatus Tisiphia endosymbiont of Metellina segmentata, assembly GCF_964030715.1. Taxonomy (NCBI): domain Bacteria; kingdom Pseudomonadati; phylum Pseudomonadota; class Alphaproteobacteria; order Rickettsiales; family Rickettsiaceae; genus Candidatus Tisiphia; species Candidatus Tisiphia endosymbiont of Metellina segmentata. Next base: position 486,706 of record NZ_OZ034919.1, on the reverse strand, counting down.
TTGAGGATTTACTATTGTATTCCATTTATCATTGGCAAGGTTGTCATTATTTTCTTCTTGTGGAGCTTTTTCCTGCGTCACTTCAACCTTATTATCAGGTTGTTCGTTTTTATTATTAGATTTATCACTTTCTTCCGAACATGATATTAACAATAATGAAATTATAATGATAAGGATATTATGCATAAGTTTTGATATAGTTTTAAGTTAAATTAAATACTTTACTCTTCAGGATTTTATATTCCTTATGAGAACTCCTTATAAAAATAAGGTTTTACTGATATTTAAGCAATAAAAATTTTTACTTATTCGTAACAAAATAATTAATTTATATACTATAAATATTTTTTCTAATAAATACAAAAATACTATTAGTTAAAATAAAAATACTGTTATAATGATTTGAATCCCTTCGTAACTTTCGTGATAATTAAGTCTTATTTGCAAATAAGGTAACACAACCCAAGAAGAAGTGAAAAATATATTGGGATACCATGATGATACTGATATAATGCTTGATGGAAGCATGAAATGGGTATACATCCGTATAATTTATGTTCTGATTAGTTAATTGATTCTCCTCCCTAGATACTGAATAACACGATAAGAAAATTAATTATGAAAGATTTTAATACTAAGGTTATTAGTAAGTATGAAGAAAGATTAAAAAGCTGTTTTGTCTCTTTAAGCTCTGAATGCATCGTGTCTTGTAAATATCCTAGTACTTTAAAAAGGTCTTTACGTACTTTTAATATTATAAAGATTCTACAACAGAATAGTGACTTGCTTGATTATCTTAGTCTAGATAGTCAAAAGAACTTGCTCTCTGTTCTTGAGCATTACGGACCTCTCTCTATTGAAACGTTAAAGCAACAAAAATATCAAATGGAAGAGGTAACAAATTTTGTTACCTCTCTTAATCAATTGGTTGATTGCTTAAAAAGTTCTTCCACTTTACATCATGAAGAAAATAATAAGGCACTAAAACCTGTAATGGATTTAGCTAGAAACTTTGTACAACATTGTTGTATATTAATAACTGAAGATGTTATAAATCAAGATGTTATAAATAATCTACAGGCAACTGCAATTGTTTTGAATTTAGATAATTTATCGCTTGAGCAACAAAATCTACTTTTAGATCAATTGTTGCTCATTAAAGAATTATGGCAGATTGATTCTACTATTGACATAAAGAAAGAATCTGTTCCATTGTTATTTCATGCCAATATATTATTAACACTGAAAGAAGAAAACACTGTAGATTACACATACATTTTAAAAAAAATTACTAATTTTTTAATAGATGATCACAATGTATTGATGGAGTTAACCAATGCTAAGTTAATTTGCTTATATAATAGGCTAAAAGATTTATCTATTAAATCTCAGACCATAAACCATATTTTGCTAAGAATACATGATGAATCAAAATTTAGGAAGAGTTTCAGTAAACTTAATAATTCAGGATATGAGCTTTCAGTATTATTTGAAAATTATAATGCAATAATACATCAGATAGAAAATGCAGAGTTCGCTATAATAGAAAGGTTTTTACTCCGGCAAAATGTCTTTATGCATGAAATTTTAATTAATATTACAAAGCATATAGATGCTATCAGGATGCTCAATATAACAGAAGATTCTGATCTGAATTATATACTAGCTCAGATTAGAAAAAGGTTAACTCAAAATATCCAAAGTGGTCATACTATTTCTTTAATGATTTCTTCTATTGAATCTAAATTTTCTGCAAAACTTGAAGTTAAAATTATTAAACGATATGCTTCTTTAGATAGTTTTACTAAAAATGCTTTAAAAACTAGGTATCAGTTGTTATTTAAAAATATTACTTCATTATTAAAAAAAGAGCTAAATTATGCAGAGTTTGTACAACAGGTAATAACATGTAAAATCGCAGCTGATTATAAGATAAATAGCAATGTTACTTCAGTTAAAACGTTAAGACTAATTGAACAAGAAAGGTTAGAAGTAAAAAAACAATTATGTGAAATAAATTTTGTAGAAATTTTTAGTGACAAATATTTAAATAAAACATCTAGTTTAAGTTTTAAAAAACATGTCAGGAAAACTAATATAACAACTCCTGCAGGTTATGTTATGGTAATTATTAGAATATTACTAACAAATTTTAGTGTTGAACAGCTTCAACTTTTATCACAATTTTTAATGAATGGTAATCTAACTACAATTCGAACAATCGTTCAACAAGAGTTGGTTGTGCAAGTTAAAAAACGCACCACTATAAGTAAAGTAATATATTATGTATTTACTAGAAAGAAAAATGAACTTACCATGCTCAATAATATAAAGAGAATTCTAAATGAATATACTAACCTCAATTAGATATAAGAACCCTTTTTTAGGGGGGCATTTCTCCTTATATTAAAGCCAATTCAGAAGAATTTGATGCTAGGATGGAGCGAAGCCTATAGATAATAGGCAAGCGACGAGTGACGACGTTACCAAATTCTCATCAATTGATTATATCAAAAATTTTTGTAAGCTTTGCTAACATACGTACGTCAGAACCATCTTCTAAAGCCCAAACCCAAGAAAGTACAGATTGGACAAAACACCAATCGCTAATTCGCTCCGTATCTAAATCCAAAAGAGTTGCAAACTTAATGATGCGATTTGCAATAATACTTTCAACATCTTCTAAAGCAAGGAGTTCAGGGAGAGGATTACGAATAAATGCTGCTACCTCATATGCTTTTTCACCGATAACTCCTTTGGGATCAATAACCACCCAATTATCACCACTTTGCAGAATATTATCATGATGTAAATCACCATGAAGTAAAACTAACATTGACGATGTGCCTAGTAATTTATCTCGCAATTGTCTAGCTTTTTCTAAGTAGTAATTTGGCACATCCCATTCTTTATCTAATACTGCCAACCAATCTGTGACATAAGGAAAACCTTCTGATGGCAAAGGTGCATAGTGTAATCTTTTCATTACATTACATGCTATTTTAATAGCCTCGTAATCTTTTACAGGAAAATAGGATTTTAATGATATATTAGAAATAGCCTGTTCAACTAGCAGTAAGCCGGTGCTTTCAGCTAAAACCTTCACACCTCCAAATTTAGAAAAAACTTTTAAAGCTGTTGATTCTCTCTTAAGATCATCAATGTCTAGCCCTAACTTTAAGATAATTGGCTGATAACCTTGGAAGCCTGCTAGGACATAATGGTAACTCAAGTTCTTAACTGGATTTAAGCTAGATAAACCGTACTCCTTAGCCAATTTATGGACAATTTTTGGCAAATCATCTAACCAAACCTTACCTTGAACACCATAGATATTAGTAATGTTAGTTTCAAATGTTTTCATGATGACCTCAGAAAGATGCATTCTTGAAGCGGCTGGCACAAATGCATTTTAATCTATTATCGCTAATAATCTTATTTTTATTGGTATAAAAATAAGATTATTAGCAAATGAAATATTTAACAATTATGCGTCAAACCGCTTTAAGCCTGATTGTTTACATTCTCATTCCAATTTCGGATTAATCAAATTAATCCGAAATTGATGTTGATGATAAATTTGTATTTTTTTATGCTAGATCAAATTAACTATTTGCTATAATATTATAGGTAATTCTAACTTAAAACTTATAAAATTGATATTATGGGAATGAGCTTCAGCCACTTATTAGTGATCTTATTAATCATCTTAGTGTTGTTTGGAGCTGGTAAGTTGCCTCAAGTGATGTCAGATCTTGCAAAAGGTCTTAAAGCTTTCAAGGAAGGAATGAAAGACATTGATAAGAAAAAAGATGAATAACCTGTTTTGCTAGGTGATGTGAAGATTTCTATCTAATGGTCTTATCGAACGTTATTTTTGTTCTCGAATCCGTAACACCCCAATACGGGATAAGAATTAGTTAATTCTTATCCCGTATTGGCTTTAATACGACAATTTGAAATCTAGAGAATCCCAGTTCGAGCATTCGCACCGAAGGATCTCACTTGCCTAAGATGACGCCGCTGACTTAAACCAAGCACTAGTGTACCGAAGCGGGAATGACATTACCTTGAAAGCAAGGGATAATGATATTCATTCAATAATTATCGCTGCTCGCTCAAATTTATTTTCTAAGTTGCTTTTAAGGTTTTTATATTGAGGAGTTTTTAACTCTTTATTGGTAATCAAACTTTTTCTTATGGAGATTATATCTGTAAATTCAGTATCTTTATTTTGATATTTACATGATCTATTGACATATATCCACGGAGTATCAACTTCAAAGTTTAATTTTTTACAATCTTTAATTGTAATATTTTTTATAATTACATGTCTTGTGTTAGTGTTAGGTATACCTATAAAAAGGTCTGATACTTGGTCAAAAGCTGTATTTGTAATATCCTCCATTCCATATAATCTTAACCTTAAACCAAACCCCTTATTGGTTTTAAAAATTCGGTTTTTTTGCTGATATGCGTACTTAATTGTAAGATCCTTAACAATACGAGAAGTAAGATCAGGTAATTCTAACAATTTCTTGTCTTCTTTATCAAGATATACTCCTGTTAACATGTGGAAAGTAAAATCCCTTAGCTGTTCATTTGATTGATATAACCCAGCACCTGTTATATTTACTGCTACTTCTCCTTTCAAATCAAGCTGACCATGCACATCTACAATATTATCTCTTATTACCAACTCATTGTGTATTATAGCTTGTGAATTTTGATGATCTATTTCAGGAATTTTGGTATAACCTGCTTGTTGAAGATCTAATACCAAGGCTAACTTACCCGCAACATCCGAAAAAATTCCTTGTGCCATACTGACAAAGTTTGTTGGGTCAATCCAATATATTTTTCCATTTTTATTAGCTACTTTAAGCATCACATGATTAAAATTTCCTATAGTAGGTAGTGCTTTTGGATTAAAAAAATTAGTAATACCTCGCATTACTAAAATGGGTTGAACCTTAAACCCAAGCTTTTGCAAGATAGCAGCAGTACTTGCAGAAAAATCTTTGCAATCACCAATTTGAGAAGTAGCAATCTTTTCTAAATCTCTAGGAAAATACCGACCTGATACTGTTCGCCAATCACCCATATATTGGATTTTTTCAGCTAATGAAGAAGTAACAAAATTAATTTTTTCTTCATCAGTATTTTTATTTAGAGCAGATTCTGCTATACTCATGAGAGTTGTAGGAAGTGGTTGATTGATTACCTTAGAATAGTCAGGAGCTAGTTGCTTGGCAAAATCTTGCCATTTAGTTAAGCTTGATAAAGATACCCAAGTTTTTTGCTTAACATTTAATATCCCCTCACTTGATTCATTAGTCAATTGATTATAAACAGGTTTCTCTAGGATAATCTCTGCCGAATGAAAGTCACTTTCAGCATCAGTAATAACTTTTAATACACCTTTTGGGTCGTTTACTTTGATATTTAGGGGCAATTTAGAATTGATCTTAGTACTACTTGCTTGCAAGTAACCTTCCTTACCATAGAATATGGTAGCACCATAAAAATTATCTATAGCAACTTTTGTTTCAACATACTTATATTTTAAGTATATTTCTGCACCAAGTTCCACTTTAGGAAATGAGATAATTATCTGATTTAGTTGATCAAAACCTTGTCCAAAACTAGCTAGCGGTTTATCCTCAATCATATCTTTAGAAACTACATATTCTTGCCCATTATAAATAGTCTTGGCTTCTAATATAGAGATTTGGGAACTATAGTTATTATAAGTTAATCTATATTGAGAGAAATCACTACGTCCTGATTCTTTTAGTATTTTTGCGTGCATTTCCGTTATTTCTTCAGAAGTGCCATCTTGATTAATACTAATATCGTTGTTATTGAATTTAATTTCAACAGGAGCATCTTCGTACTTACTCCATCTAGCTTGAGCGGAATGGTTTATTAAAAATACCAATAATATTAAACGAATACAAAATTTTAAATAAGTCATTATAAATAATCCTAAAAATAAAAACCACTTAGTTATACTCAAATGATTTGAAGAATTGCATTTGAAAATGAATGGTGAGCATGCTAGGTGTACATATAGTATAATTACGCATGCGAATCCATGATATTTTCAAAAAACAATTCTTTAAAGCAGAAGAATATACCAACATTATAAGATTTTATACACTAAAAAATAGAGACCACTAAGTAAAAATGATCTTTTTTCTTGGAGGAATATAAACAATTTTTTCTTGGTCATTTATATTATTGTCATAATTCATTTTTTCCATGACACCAATAAAATAATTACCATGTGGCATTAGTTTTACTATTGCCCAACCGTCCATAATAAATTGAGTAATTTTATCTAAATCAGATTTGTTTTCAGCGAAAGATATAATTTTTTGATGGGGTTTTACCCTTGTCATAATCTTATTTTTTATTAATTTTAATTTCTTATATTTATTATTACTAAATCTTTTGATTTTGAAAATGAATGGTGAGAAGGCGTAGCGTACATATAGTATAGTTACGCATGCGAATCCATGATATTTTCAAAAAACAATTCGTAGGAGCAGAAGAGTATATGTATTTTTGAAATACACTAACATTATCCCAAAAGTTAACTGATTTGATTGACCTTTCTTTTTCTTACATAAAATTAGAACCTCTAATGATAAATTATATAGTCAAATACACTGAATTAGGTGGTAAAAACATAGCAGTAGTTTTTACCATCAACTGTTACAATCAACTGATTTTATCAATTATCTTTCCACCTAATTCAATGTATTTAACTATAATTGCATTTTTATCTGTTCCTAGAATTCACAGTTCGGCATCACGGTGTCAGTATCTTTTAACACCAATTTATCCTAGATAACTAATTATTGCAACATTTTCTTTTATTTTAAATACATAATAATTGACAAATTCTTATCCCGAATTCGCGTATAATATGTATACATTGCTTTTCAGTACTTCAAGTGGCGGCAAAACAACTCCTTCTTAATACTAGCACAATTTCTGCATTAGATATCTTTCGAAATTCGCTTATGTGCAAGGATTTAAAGAAGCCACGAAACCTCGACCCACAGTGGACGATGATGTACGTGAGGAGCAGAGTACCGGTAGCACGAATAAATTACCAGCAGAAGGAGAGTTTGCTAAAGATATCTATTATATTTTCCACATTATATTACTTAGTGCTTTATAATTTCTGTGCTATACTAACTTTATAATTGATAACTACTAATAGCAGCATATATATGGAAAAAATAACTCCTCGCGTGGATTTAGCTTTCAAAAAGATATTTGGTGTTGAAGAGAATAAGGACTTGCTGATATCCTTGATTAATTCAATTGTATCTAAGGAAGATCAGGTGGCAGAGGTAACGCTGCTTAATCCATATAATCCTAAAAACTTTAAGAATGATAAACTCTCAATATTAGACGTTAAAGCCAAATCTGTTGATGGCAAAAGGTTCAATATTGAAATTCAAATTAGCGACGAAGCTGATTATGATAAGCGAGCTTTATATTATTGGGCTAAATTATATACCGAGCAATTAAAGGTAGCTCAGGACTATTCTACCCTAAGCAAAGCCATTGGTATTCATATTCTAAACTTTACTTCTATTCCGAATGTAACTAAATATCACAATGTTTTCCATATAGTCGAAAAAGATAGTGGCTTGTTATATTTCAAGGACCTCGAATTACATACTATTGAGCTTAATAAGTTTACTGATAATTCTTATGAGGAATTACCTGATATACTGAAAAAAGTAAAAAACTCTCTAGATATGTGGACAGCTTTTCTAACAAGACATGACCTACTTAACAAAGATAATTTACCTAAAGAATTAGACAATGTTGCCTTAAAAAAAGCTCTAACAGTGTTAGATGTTATGAACTTTACTGACGAAGAAAGAGAAGCCTATGAAGACCATCTTAAATGGTTGCGTATCGAAGCTAATACTCTAAAGAAACAACTGGAAAAAGGTATAGCAAAAGGTAGAGAGGAAGGTATAGCGAAAGGTAGATATGAAGAAAGAATATCTATGGCAAAAGAAATGCTATTAAACAATGAGCCGATGCAAAAAATTATTAAATACACTAAGTTAAGTAAATCTCAAATAGAGAATCTAAAATAATGACTTACGATCCTCAAATTTATGATTTACTAACATATTCCATTATTGTTATATAATGGTTAGCTATAGCAGAAGAGGAAATTATGATTAAGAGTATTTGGGCAAAGGTTAAATATGTAGTATATTTGCTTATATATATAGTGATTACTTGGATTACTGCGAAAATTATACTTATATCAACATTTCCTGATGATGGTCAATGCCATTGCACTGAAACTCCAACGTTACTGCATTATATTTTAGCTTCGATAGTAACTATATTACCAGTAATAGCACATATATGTACAAAAAATCGTAAACCAAAAGTAAAATCTGATACTAAATAAATTATGATTGGTAAATTAAAAGGTAAAATAGATGCATGTTTTAATGATTATGTCATTATTGATGTTAGTGGTGTTGGATATTTAGTGTATTGTTCTAGTAAAACTTTAAATAAGTTAGTGGTTAATGAGTTTTGTCAATTATTTATTGAAACACATGTAAGAGAAGATCATATTAATCTTTACGGATTTTTATCTCTCGAAGAGAAGGCTTTTTTTAATTTATTACAATCGGTAAACGGTATTGGTACAAGAATGGCTTTAGCTATTTTATCAAATTTATCACCCGAGCAAATCCAATCAGCGATAGCAAGAAGGGATAAAGAAGCTTTTAAAGCCATTTCTGGTGTTGGGCTAAAACTAGCTGAACGAATTATCATAGAGTTAAAGGATAAAGCCTTAACTAATTTTACTAACAACCTTACCATGGATAACAATGATACTGACTTAGCTAAGATATCATCTGATGCCACATTAGTGTTAACCTCGCTTGGTATTGGTAAAACTGAAGCACAAAATTTAGTACAGGGAATTATTGCAGAAAATTCTAATCTCTCTATTAATGAACTAATTAAACTTGCATTAAAAGCACGTGGATCCAATGTCTAAAAATATTTTGTCAGCTGATATACTTCCGAGCGATCAAGAATTTTCTCTACGACCTAGCTATTTAAGAGAATTTGTCGGACAACAACAAATTAAGGAGAATCTATCCATTTTTATCCAAGCAGCTAAAAATAGGTCTGAACATTTAGATCATACATTATTTTACGGTCCTCCTGGACTTGGTAAAACCACTCTTGCACAAATTATTTCTAAGGAAATGGGAGTAAATTTTAAATCTACCTCAGGACCTGCTATATCAAAAGCAGCTGACCTAGCTGCTATACTTACTAATTTGCAAGATAATGATGTGTTATTTATTGATGAAATTCACCGTCTTAGTACAAATATTGAAGAAGTATTGTACCAAGCAATGGAAGATTTTGCTTTAGACATAGTTATTGGTGAAGGGCCTTCAGCAAGGTCAGTAAAAATCAATCTACCCAATTTCACTTTAGTTGGAGCAACTACTAGGCTCGGTTTACTCAGCAACCCTTTGAGAGATAGATTTGGTATACCATTGCGTTTGCATTTTTATAACGTGGCTGAATTAAAACTTGTTTTGAGTAGAGCTAGTAAATTGTTAGCAATTAATTTAACCGATGAGGCATTAGAAGAGATAGCGGGGCGTAGTAGAGGAACTCCAAGAATTGCCCTTAGGCTAGTTAGACGAGTGAGAGATTTTGCTTCTGTCGATGATAAGCTAGAAATTGATAAAAATATTGCCAATATCTCCCTAAATCGATTAGAAGTTGACAAAATAGGTTTAGATAGTAATGATTATAGATACTTAAAATTTATAGCTGATAATTATGCTGGTGGTCCGGTTGGTATAGAGACAATTGCAGCAGCTCTATCAGAACAACGTGATGCTGTTGAAGAGACTATAGAACCATATTTAATACAAATAGGGTTATTACAACGTACCCCAAGAGGCAGGGTTATTACTAAAAATGCTTTTGATCATCTTGGAATATCGTAATTTACAGTTACAAAGAGGTAGTTTATGAAAATAATCAACATAAAACAACTAGCAATCTTGCTTGCTTTAATGTTACTCCCATTCAGCAAGGTGGTTGCTAATGGTCAAGAATATTTTGAAAAAGCGAATACTTTAGCAATGGATGGTAAATTGCAGGAAGCAATTGACTACTATGATTTAGCAATCAAACATAAACCTGATTATGCTGAGGCTTACTATAATAAAGGTGTTGCTTTAAATAAGTTAGACAAATTGCAGGAATCAATTGACTCCCTTGATTTAGCAATTAAGTATAAGCCTAATTTTGCTGAGGCTTACTATAACAAAGGGTGGGCTTTAGAGGAGTTAGGTAAATACCAAGAGGCAATTAACTCCTATGATTTAGCAATCAAATATAAACCTGTTTATGCTAATGCTTACTATAATAAAGGTGTTGCTTTGAATGGGTTAGGCAAATACCAGATTGACTCCTATAATTTAGCAATCAAATATAAACTGTTTATGCTAATGCTTACTATAATAAAGGTGTTGCTTTGAATGGGTTAGGCAAACATCAAGAGGCAATTGACTCCTATGATTTAGCAATCAAATATAAGCCTGATTTTTCTGCTGCTTACAACAATAAAAATTTTGCTTTGAATGAGTTAGGTAAATACCAGGAGGCAATTATAGCTTCTGATTTAGCAATCAAATATAAACCTGAGTTTGCTGAAGCTTACTATAACAAAGGTATAACTTTGTATAATTTAGGCAAATCAGAGGAAGCAATTATAGTTTTTGATTTGGCAATCAAATATAAGCCTGATTTTTCTGCTGCTTACAACAACAAAGGTGTTGCTTTGAATGAATTGGGGAAATTGCAAGAGGCAATTAACTCCTATGATTTGGCAATCAAATATAAACCTAATTTTGCTGATACTTACAACAATAAAGGTATAGTTTTAGCCAGATTAAGTAAATGGCAGGAAGCAATTGACTCCTTTGACTTAGCAATCAAACATAAGCCTGATTATGTTAAAGCTTACTATAACAAAGGTATTGTTTTGAAAGAGTTTAGGTAAATACTCGCAATCAGAAGAAGCATTTAGCAAGGCAGAGCGACTTAGAACAAAACATTAAAAATTATAGAATGTATAGCTAACCCGAGTAACATTACTCCGTCATTGCGAGGAGCTACTTTAGTGGTGACGAAGCAATCCAAAAAAGTGATTAGAAATGGATTGCTTCGTCGGCTCACGCCTCCTCGCAATGACACTAGGATTTATGTACTCCTCGCTAATAGCCGGAGTAATGCTAATCGGAGTTAGCTATATATTTTAAAAACAAACTAAGAAATACTTAAGAAAGAAATATTATATGCAAAAAGCTTTAAGTCTTATAATTGCTGCAGCAATTATTTACTCTATTGTCCAAATGAAGATGCTCTCTCCTCCCGAGGACAAAGACCCTAAAGTTCAGACAACTAATGATGCTGAAAATAATAAAAATACTACCGCTGCTCCTGAACAAGCAAATATACCATTAACTGGTAATTTTCTTGAAAAAACTGTTTCAAAGGTTTTGATAAATGCTCTTAAGACAGAAGAAGGTCGACTATTTTTTGAGCATTTACTACAACCAACAAACAAACCTATTACTGATGGTAAATATACTATAGAGGTTAATAGAGACTTAATACAACCAATGTTTAAGATTAATAGCTTTGGTAACGGGACTGTTGGACCAGCTACTTGTGGTCACGTAGTCACATTACGTTATCAATTATTGGATATTAACAATAATTTACTTAGCGAAAATACCAAAACCTTTACACTTGGTTCTAGAGCGATCATGCTAGGTCTTGATGCTGTAGTAGTAGGTATGATGGTTGGACAAACAAGACAAGCGGTGCTTCCTGCAAAATATGCATATTATAACCAGCAATATAAAGAAGAAGATAGAGAGCATGATGCACCTTATAGAGTTAATATTGTCTTAAATTCAATATTACCTAATAATTTTGTTGATAGTAATGAAGTAAAGATATTTGATGATGAAATAGCTTATAGAATACCATTATTATGCGGAGATAAAGTAGGGGTTGACGTAAAGATTACTAAATTATCGAATGGTCAGGTAATTTATGATTCAGTACAGAAAGGTAAGAAATTAGATATAAAAATTGGTGATATTAATTATCCATTAATCGTTTCATATGCTCTACATGGTAAAGTGCCAGTTGGCACTAGAACAGTAATTGCCAAAGGTAAGTCATTTAAGGCACTTGGTTCTAATATCAACAAAATGCTTAATCAAGATAAGATTCCTATGGATGAATATTTGATGCTGGAATTAACAAATTTTCAAACAGAATAATAGAGAAAAGAATGCACGACAATAATTACAAGACAAAAAGAGCTACAGTACCAGCTCTAGAAGAATTATTATTTGAACCTATAAAAATACTAGATCATGGTTTTATCAGAATTATTGATTATATGGGTGATGATAGTAGCATCGTCCAAGCAGCACGAGTATCATATGGTAAAGGTACAAAACAACTAAGCCAAGATAAAGGTTTAATCAATTACCTAATGCGTCACCACCATACAACACCATTTGAAATGTGTGATATCAAATTTCATATTAAACTGCCTATTTTCGTTGCAAGACAATGGATACGTCACAGAACTGCTAGTGTTAATGAATATTCAGCTAGATATTCTATATTAGGAAATGAATTTTATTTACCAGAAAAACAGAATCTTGCTGCTCAATCCACAATAAATAAACAAGGAAGAAGTGATGAAGAAATTCCAAAAGAAATTGCAGATAAAGTCTTAGTGCTACTAGAAAAAGATGCTAAACTATGTTATCAGCATTATACTGAAATGATGAACCAGGATGAACATGGCAATATTATCGATGAAAATACCATAGGTATTACTAGGGAACTTGCGAGAATGAATTTAACCTTAAACTATTATACAGAATGGTATTGGAAGATTAATTTGCATAATCTATTACATTTTCTACTGTTACGTGGGGATTCTCATGCCCAGTATGAAATCAGAGTATATGCAGAGAAGATGCTAGAAATAGTAAAAGCTTGGGTACCTTTTACTTATGATGCTTTTAAGGAATATAGGATAGAAGGTAGTAATATTTCTAAAAAAGGACTGGCTGTTATAAAAAAACTACTCAATAATGAAGAAATTACTCAAGAATCTAGTGGCATAAATAAAAGAGAATGGGATGAATTAATGCAACTTATAAAATAGGTATTATAAAATGATTACAATTGATAGAACAACCTACCGAGCCCCATCTTTTAATGAGAGAGTTAGATTTTTGGTGCTGCATTACACTAACGAAAACTTAGAAGGATCCCTAAGAGACCTACTAGGTCCAAAAGTTAGTGTACACTATCTAGTTTCTGACTCTAATCCGAATCATATATTCCAATTAGTGGAAGAGTCTAGACGAGCTTGGGATGTTGGTGTTAGTGGTTGGCAGGGGAGTCAGAATCTCAATGATACTTCTATAGGTATTGAAATAGTAAATCTTGGCGATACTAAAGATTCTCAAGGAAAGATTCATTGGTATCCTTATCCCGAAGACCAAATTACAGCGGTAATGGAACTTTGTCAGAATATTATAGCTCGCTATGATATTGACCCCACTTGTGTGATCGGTCATTCTGATGCTGCTCCGGGAAGGAAACAAGACCCAGGTCCTCTATTTCCATGGAAACAATTATATGATAATAATATCGGAGCTTGGTATGATCAAGATACTGTTAATGCTCTAATACCCAAGGTAGACCTGTCTAATATAAAGTTAATCCAAGAACAATTTAGCAGATATGGTTATGTGTTGCAGCCAACAGGAATAATTGATCAACAGACAACAGATGTTATAGTATCGTTCCAAATGCATTTCCGCCCAAAGAATTTTTCTGGAAAATTAGATGTCGAGACCGTGGCAATTTTAGAAGCATTATTACAAAAATATCTTATGTAAAAAAGCTGTTCCTGCGAAACCTTTGCCCGTGTGGAGCAAAAAACCAACGTAAGTAATGGTACTTACATAACCAAAAACGTTGTCATTCAGCTAAAAGCTGGAATGACAACGAGGGCTTATTAAAGGTTAAAATTTAAGCTTTGCACCAATAAGAGCAACTGTACCTTTGGTTTTTTTCTTAGGTGCTTCAATAAGGTAAACTGGCTTACCCTTAGCTTGGAAATAAGAGATTTCAGCATAAGGCAACAAGCCTGGTGTTATCTTATATTCAGTACCTAAGCTTACTGTATCCACCGTATTTTTATACTTTAGTGATTTAAAATAAGAAAGACTTGTTTTTATAGGACCTTGCCCATAAGCAATTGTGCCATTATAATATTTCGTATCACGACCAACTTTATGGTAAGTTTTTGAAGTCAAACTTTTACCTAAACTACCATAAGAACCAGCACAAGAAATATTACCATAAGTTAAGACTGCACCTAAATTGTAAGCATTTAGATCTGATAGCTTGTTGCTAGATAGCATCTTTCCATCAGGATCTAATACTATAAGTTTGCGAGCTGGCTTAGCATGTTCTCCTGTAACACCAACTTCTACTGCCATATCATCTAAAATCTCATACTTATAGGATATCCCTGCAGAAATCGCATCTTTGACATTGTAATTATAAATTACTGTATCACCTTTACCACCATCTATACCTGGTAGTTCTACTTCAGTTATACCAGTCTTTAATGTACTGCGACCTGTTTTACTATCTAAATTTTTTATATTACGATGACCACCAGTATTTGCTGAATCAGGAATATAAGAAATACCAAACTGAAAACCTTGCATCTCTGGTGTATAATAAGATACTTTTCTAGCTGGCTCTGTTCCTTTATTTATGTCATCGAAGCCATTGGTAAATGAGTCTATGACAGAGGGTGGGACTACCTCAAATTGTGGCTTCATACCTTTATATTGCATACCGCTATCGTCTAGTGAGACATACTTACTCCAACCAAAACCACAACTAGCTGCTGCAACTTTAGCACCACTAACACCCATCTTATTTGCAGCATCATAAGGAGAGCCTAGCTCTACTTTACCATAATCTGTCTCTAAGAATATGAAAGAGCCATTGACACTTGCAGAACCCTTTGGTTTAGTTGTTGGTAGTAAAACCATTTTAACTCCAGCTATTACATCATTAAATTCTTGCTTAGCAGTGGCAGAGAAAGCTGCTTCACTATAAAATCCAAGCTTTTTCTTATTATCAGTAATATATTTACTTTGTTCTGACAACAATTTGCCTTGAGTACTATAACCAGCTTGGAAACCAAAAAATACTTCTAATTTTATTTCAGTATCTGAAACAGCTTCAGCTGAAGGAGTAGAACTGCTAAAGGCTGTGCTAGACAAACAAGAGACACAAAGCAACATTATTAATTTTTTCATAGTAATACCAAAACTCTTTATTCATTATTATGTAGTCGAGTTCATTAAACATAATACATTTCTATTTAAGTATTTATAGCAGAAGATAAACCATAATGTAACAAATTTTCGTAAATAACTATGATTAGTCAGACAAGTTTTATTATTTTAATGGTAAAATTACAACTAAATATAACATTTTTTTAATTGTTGCTAATATCATAAAAATATTGTATTCTAGCTTTGCGGGTTGAAATTTTTGTAAATAAAGTTGAAAAAACAAAGGTGGGGTTAACCCCACCTTTTTTATTAAAATCTTTAAATATTTATGTTGTAATGCAAACTATAGAGCAACAAATTATTGATACGGTGCAAGATAACCTGAAAGATATTGGTTTCGACTTAGTAAAAGTAACTTTAAAGGGTTCAACCCATAAAGTACTTGAAATACTAATAGATAGGTTGGATGGTAAAAAGGTTACTATAATAGATTGTCGGAATAGCAGTAGAATTATCTCAGCCCTTTTAGATGTTGAAGATATAATTAGTGATAAATATTTTTTAGAAGTTTCTTCAGCAGGTATTGAACGCCCATTAATAAAATTTGAAGATTATACTAGATTCCTTGGTAGAGAGGCTACCATAAAATTAAAAGAATTATTAAATGGTCAAACTCGATATCAGGGAAAGATAGTTAAAGCTGAAGATAATAAAATTCATCTGAATAACCATGGTGAAGACATAGTGTTTTCATTTGATATGATAAAAAAAGCCTCTTTGGTATTAACAGATGAAATGTTTAGGAATTTAATGAATAAAAAATAGACTTCTTGGATAATTTGCTTCTGCTAGGGAATTTGTAGGAGGATCAAAACCTCGACCCACAGCGTACTCAAATTCCGTTACAGATTCAAGTCTAGTATACTCAAATGATCCTACGAATTAGATTTGAAAATGAATGGTGAGCATGCTAGGTCATAGTACCATACATTTTTCTATAATCGTCATAGCAAGGCATCTTTAGATGTTGTGGCGATCCAGGTAAACAGCGAAGCTGTTTTTTTAGAGTAACGCTTCGTGTATCCTAGATTGCCGCGTCGCTGCTTTTTCGCGACTCCTCGCTAATAGACGATCAGCAGCCATTTTAATAGTGGTTATATAGAAAATGTAGGGTACTATGATGCTAGGTGTACATATAGTACATGAGCATGCGAATCCATGATATTTTTAGAAAATAATTCGTAGGAGCAGAAGGAGTATACCGACGCACAAATTATCAGTAGCAAGTAGATGCAAGAAGTTTAATATTAAAAGGCAGTGAATTTATGATTAATATTGGTAACATAGAAATTCTGCAGATCATAGATTCTGTAGCTAGAGAAAAGAATCTTCCTAAGGAAGCACTACTTTCGGCAATGGAACAGGCTGTACAGATTGCAGGACGCAGAAAATATGGAAATGAACATAATATAAAAGCTGAGATTGATAGGAAAAATGGTAATATTAATCTTTTTAGAATCCTTGATGTAGTGGATGATGTGGAGAATTATTTTACTCAAATTTCTTTAAAGGATGCTGTTGAAAAGAAAGTCGATGCTAAAATTGGTGATGAGATTTATGAATTCTTACCGCCTATTGATCTTGGACGTGTTGCAGCTCAGGCAGCTAAGCAAATAATAATACAACGCGTTGGTGAAGTGGAAAGAGAAAAACAATATGAAGATTTTAAAGATAAGAAAGGTGAGATTTTAAACGGCACTGTTAAGAGAGTAGAGTTTAATAATATCATAGTTGACCTTGGTGGTCGTGCTGAAGCAATGATTAAAAAGGAGCAGCTCATTAGAGGAGAAAGCTTTAAGGTTAATGATCGTATTAAAGCTTATGTCCAAGACGTAAGATTATCGTCTAAAGGACCACAAATTTTTCTATCTAGAACTGATGACCAAATGCTAATAAAATTATTTGAATTAGAGATTCCAGAGATTTATGATAATATAATTGAATTGCGAGCTATAGCTCGTGATCCTGGATCAAAGGCAAAAGTTGCAGTCTTTGCTTCTGACTCTAGTGTTGATCCTATAGGTTCATGTGTAGGAATTAGAGGTAATAGGATTAAGGCTATTACTAATGAGCTTAATGGCGAAAAAATAGATGTAATATTATGGAGCAAGAATATTGCTCAATTTATTATGAATGCACTTGCTCCTGCAGAAATTGCAAAAATTGTTATTGATGAAGATAAGAATATAGTTGATGTAGTTGTGTCTCAAGATAATTTGAGTCTTGCAATTGGTAGAAGAGGTCAAAATGTTCGTTTAGCCTCTAAACTTACTGGCTGGAATATTAATGTAATGACGGAAGATCAAGAATCCAAACGGAGAAATGATGAGTTTTGCTCTGCTACTGAGTTATTTATGGAGACCTTAGATGTTGAAGAAGTGATAGCACAACTGTTATCTGCACAAAGTTTTACCTCTCTAGAACAGTTAGCTTCCAGTAAAATTGAAACTTTAATGAATATTGAAGGCTTTGAAGAAGAATTAGCAATTGAGATAAGAGAACGAGCAATAAATTATGTAAATGCTAAAAATGAAAAAATTATTATTAAACTCGAAGCTTTAGGTGTTGAACAAGAATTAATTGATGTATTGGATTTACAACCAGAATTCATATTAAAATTAGCTGAGTATGGTGTAAAGACTATAGAAGATTTGGGAGAGTTGACAGTTAATGAATTTAAATCATTAGCTCCTAATTCTAACATGGTAGATGATGATATAGAATTACTGATTCGTACAGCTCGTACTCGTGAAGATGAATAAATTTAAGCAACCTCAGTATCAATCCTGACAGGGAATGCTACCTAAACTACTTAAGTTGACACCCATGTGCGTAGACGGAGTTCTAAAATGTTTAATTAGTTGTCAGTCAAAGCAAGAAAATTTTAAAAAATTTAGCATTAAGTATTAGTGCTAAGAATTTTATTGATATACTGAAGAACTACTAGCAAAATTAGCCATTTCTAATAACAGAAACTTGGTAATTTAATTTTGGGTAAAGAAAAAATTAACAATTCCCTTAAAAAAAATGGTATTATAGTGTAAGCATGAGATGCAAGTCAAGTGCAAGAGAAAATCTAATAGACCTCTTGCATAATTCTACTTCTACTGGTAATTTGTGTGTGATACCGGTACTCTGCTCCTCACGTACTTTAGAGTACGTTGCGGGTCGAGGTTTCGTGTCTCCTACAAATTCCCTAGCAGGGGTGAATTCTACAAAAGGTCTAACGGTAAATTAGAAATTTGTAAATTATTCGATATACTCAAATGATTTGAAGAATGGAGACAATAAACAAGGGGTGAGTGTACCTTACTATTCCCCACAAATATTTGCAGAAGCCAATTCTTTAAAGCAGAAGAGTATATCTGTTAATCATTAATCACATAGCAAAATTATTTAAAAAACTTTATCACAAATATAATTGCTATTTAAAGGTTTAATATTTATGACGAATAACCAAGAACCTAAACCAAAAAAACTAACACTTGGTGGTCCTAAACTATCGCTTAGTAAGCCAGCCCAACCCACCAATGTTACTAGAGGTTTTGTTAGTTCTGCAAAAACAATTGTAGAAGTTAGGAAGAGTAGCACTCCAGCTAATACTTTGTCTTTTAACAAACTTTGGTCTAGTGGTTCTACTTCTCAAGGCGGCGAATCTACTGCTGGAGAAGAATTTAACAGACGCTTAACTATTTTAAAAAAAGCAGCAGAAGATGCAAAATCTCAGAGTACTGATAGTAAGATTAGCACTCTGAGTAAACTTGCAACTATCAATCAACCTGTGAAAAAAGACGATATTGAAGAAAATGTTCAGGATGAGTTACAAGATATCGAAAATGATTCTGAAATACCACCTACTACATTAGCACCTACATCTTCACAGGATAACAACCCATCCAAGTCTTTTGTTAGATCAACACTGATTGGTTCTCAGAGCCATTTTGGTGTTGCACTTGAAGATATTTCTTCAATAGACAAGGCTGGTGATAATAAAGCAGTAGTGCCAAAGGTTAAAATTGAAGAACCTAAAAAATTAAAAAAGGTAGATATCTTCAATATGCTTGATGCAGATGGAAGCGATAATACTGGTAGAACTAGAAGCCTTGCATCAATAAAAAGAGCTAGAGAAAAAGAAAAACGTAAAGCCGAGCAACAAACACCAGATAAAGTATATAGGGAAGTTATTATTCCGGAAGCTATTTCTGTAGGAGATCTAGCCAATAAAATGTCTGAGCGAGCCACAGATGTTATAAAAGAATTGATGAAGCTCGGTATCATGGCTACGACCGTCCAAACAATTGATGCAGATACAGCAGAGCTTGTTGCTACGACCTTAGGGCATACAGTAAAAAGGGTTCAAGAGTCCGATGTTGAAAATATATTGATTAGTGAAGCTGATAAAGAAGAAGATTTAAAGCATAGGGCTCCTATTGTAACGATTATGGGACATGTCGACCACGGTAAAACTTCGTTACTTGATGCTTTAAAGTCAACTGATTTGGCAAGTCAGGAAACAGGTGGGATCACCCAGCATATTGGTGCTTATCGAGTAACCTTGGCTGATGGTAGGGCTATTACTTTCATTGATACTCCAGGACATGAAGCGTTTTCAGATATGAGAACTAGAGGGGCAAAGGTAACAGATATAGTGGTTATAATAGTTGCTGCAGATGATGGAATAAAGCCGCAAACGATTGAAGCAATTAATCACGCTAAAGCAGCAAATGTTCCTATAATCGTTGCAATAAATAAGATAGATAAACCGGATATTAATCTTGACCGAATTAAAAATGACCTATTAATTTATGATTTAGTTAGTGAAGAGTTGGGAGGTGATACTATAGTTGTACCAATTTCAGCTTTAAAGAAAACTAATTTAGATAAGTTAGAAGAGGCTATATTATTGGTTGCAGAAATGCAGGATCTTAAGGCTAACTTTAGCGGACTCACTGCTGGGGTAGTTATAGAGGCAAGAGTTGATAAAGGTAAAGGAGCGGTTGCTACTATATTGGTACAACGCGGTATTCTAAGAAATGGAGATATAGTAGTTGCTGGAACGAAATATGGTAGAATTAAGAGGATGAATAATGATAAAGGATTAGATATTACCGAGGCAGAACCAACTTTACCAGTAGAGATTTATGGTTTAAATGAAGTTCCGCGAGCAGGAGATCAGTTTAATGTAGTGCAGAATGAAAAGCAGGCTAGAGATATTGTAGAGTATCGTGAACGCCTTGCAAAAGAAAAGAAAATTTCTGTTACCCAAAGATCAACTCTAGAAGAATTATTCCTAAAAGCCTCCGGTAATAGTGGTATGGTAAAAGAATTACCGATAATTGTTAAAGGCGATGTACAAGGTTCAGTTGAAGCAATTATCACTAGTCTATTAAAGTTGCCAAATGATGAAGTTCGTTTAAGAATTTTACATCACGCAGTAGGTGGAATATTGGAGTCAGATGTTACTTTAGCTAAAGCATCCAACGCTATTATTGTTGGTTTTAACGTTAGAACTAATAATAATGCTTTGGCTATGGCAGAAAGAGAGAAAGTGGATATTAGATATTATTCCATTATCTATAATTTGTTAGATGATATTAAATCAATAATGAGTGGTATGCTTTCACCAATTATTCGTGAGCAATATATCGGTACAGTAGAGATTAGACAGGTATTCATTGTCTCAAAAGTTGGTAAAGTTGCAGGTAGTCATGTTACCAAGGGTACTATTAAAAGAGGTGCTGGAGTTCGCTTGTTACGAGATAATATTGTTATTCACGAAGGAAAACTTAAGACTCTAAAACGTTTTAAAGATGATGTCAAAGAAGTTCACGAGAATTTTGAATGTGGTATCGCTTTTGAAAATTATGATGATATAAAAGAAGGTGATATAGTAGAAGTCTTTGAAATTATTGAAGAAAAAAAACAGTTATTGTAAATGCAAAAACTTTCTGATAAAGACAAGTCACAAAATAGGTCACAAAGGCAAAAAAAAGTGGCAATATTAATAAATGAAGCATTAGTGGAAGTACTAAGGCGTGGTAAGATGTTAGATGAACGTCTGATTAATTGTCCAGTAACTATTACTAAAGTCTTAGTTACCTCTGATTTAAAAATAGCAGATTGTTACTTTTTACCATTTAATACTACTTTTAATGAGATACAACTTACTGAGTCTTTAAATAATTCAAAATATGCTATAAGAAACTTTATAACTGCTAAAATTAATTTAAAATACTCACCGGAAATTCGTTTTCATTATGATCACGGATTTGATAATGCTTACAAAGTTGAGGAATTATTGAAGCAAGTTGAAACTAATCGAGTGAACTAGGATTATAATGAATCAAAACCTTACCCATCGCAAAGCCACAATTGCTGACTTAAGAACAATTGTTAACCTTCTTTTAGAGGATGAACTTGGACAAACAAGAGAACAGTTTTCAGCAGAATTGGATCAAGCTTATATTGATGCGTTCTACAAGATAGATAGTGATCCACATCAATATTTGATGATAGTTGAAATGAATAAAGAAATAGTTGGCACTTGCCACCTGACTATCATGCCATCGCTAACTTTCATAGGTTCAACTAGGATGCAAATTGAAGCTGTTCGTATCTCAGAAAAGTATAGAGGAAAACATTTCGGTGAATGGATGATGAGTATTGCAATGAAATATGGCAAATCAAAAGGTGTCTCCATTGTTCAGCTCACAACTAATAAAAAACGTCCAAGAGCCAAACAGTTCTATGAAAGACTTGGTTTTGAAGCAACACATGAAGGAATGAAATTATATAACTCTAATGAATAATAGTGTTATTATTTTAAATATTCACTTAAAAATCTCATGATTCCATAATTTTTTAAAAAATTCTTCTATTGGTAATATATTTATTTCTCGATTATCTAGGAATATTTTCCTTAAATTATCTTCTAAACAAACTACATATCCTTGATCCACTTGATGCTCTTCCATAAAAGATTTTATACTTTTTAGTTCAGTCTTATGGACATTCGAAGATATTTTTACTTCAATTGGTAATGACTTACCAGTAATAGTGCTAATTATAAAATCCACTTCTACACCTGTTTTAGTACGCCAATAATTTATACGATGATCTAAATCATTCAGGTTTATATATGCTTGTAACTCAGTAAATACGTAATGTTCTAAAGCCCTGCCTGCTTCTGATCCTTTGGTATTATTAAAATAGGCCTCTTTCGAAACTCGCTTGTGCTGAGGGATTTGAAGGAGACGCTTCACCTCGAACCGCAGCGTACTCTAATTCCGTTACGGATTCGAGTACCGCATCATTGTCCAAATCACCAGCAGAAGTAGAGTTTCGAAAGAAGTCTATTCTTATAACTCAATGATAGGTAAGCCACTAGTTTGACTAGTGAGACCATCAAGGCTTGACCTTTAGATTTAGTATAAAATAAAAAGTTATCATATATAACTTCTTTGGCTTGACGGTCAAAGGAGAAAATATATGACAACATACGAAAGTTTAAATCATTCTAAATGGGATTGCAAATATCATATTGTGTTTATTCCAAAGTGTCGTAAAAAAGAATTGTACGGGAAGGTTAGAAAATATCTTGGGAACGTATTCCATGAGTTAGCTTTTCAACGTGGGAGAAAGATCATAGAGGGGCATATGGTACAAGATCATGTGCATATGCTCATCAAGATTCCTCCTAAATATTCTGTAGCTGAAGTAATAGGCTATATCAAGGGGAAAAGTGCTATAGCCGTTGCTAGGCAGTTTGGTGGACGAAAACGTAATTTTAATGGAGAAAAGTTGTGGGCTAGAGGTTATGCGGTCTCAACTGTAGGATTTGAAGAGAATCAGATCAAACACTACATTAAGAATCAAGAGCAACTTGATAGTTTAGGCTCTGACGAATCAGGAGAATTTTAATTAACAATGGCAGCCCTTTGGGCTGCTCATAACCGTCAAGCCCCTCGCTTTGCGAGGGCGTTCTGACAAAAGATTTTTGTATGAGAGCCACGCAACTCTAGATTAAATAACTCATCTTGATACTAAGCATCTTTATATTTTTTCGCTATCCTAGCAAAAAATATTTTGTAAAATTTGTTTTAGAATTGGTTTTTTAACCAATTTTATATAACACGATGGTTAACAAAGACAATTTATTGTTGCAAAATAATAAATTGTCTTTGACATCCTAACGAGTAGGAGGTTCATAATCAAGATCTTTGGCTAACAATTCCCATAAAGTTTCCATTGATGAAAAATAAAATCTATGGATCATAGTCAGCAATTCCAAATATGGCATAGAAGGAAGGTAAGTACTAAAGGATCATGATAAATTAGGAATAATAATCAAATTAGAGTATTGTTGTACTATACTCAACCTACTAACAAATAGTACAATAAATAAAAATATTAGGCTTTATTGTACGAATATTGTAAAATTAGATTTTTTAGATAAAATTGTACTAGCAGCACTATGAAGATTGGATATACTTGTGTTAAGTTTAATATTCTAGTAGTTTGGCTAGCTTTATGTTATAATAACTAAAGGAACTGTAACAACTCTTAATAATTACTATTTATGGCTATTACTAAATTTCTAGATCCTAAAAATGATATTGCCTTTCGCCGTATATTTGGTTCGGAGAAGAATAAAGACATTCTAATTCATTTTATTAATGATGTACTAGAGCTTAAAGGCAGTGATAGAATTAAAGAAGTAACATTTTTGCCTACTATCCAAATACCGGAGATAGCTGCTAGAAAGCAGAGCGTAGTTGATGTTTTATGTAAAGATGAAAATGGAGTGCAGCTAATTATTGAGATGCAGGTATCTCCACAAGAAGGCTTTGAAAAAAGAGCTCAGTATTATGCGGCTAAAGCCTATTCACGGCAGTTAAATAAAGGTAAGGAAGAAGGAGCTAGATATATAGATTTAAAATCGGTAATATTTATTGCTATCAGTGATAATATTATTTTTAAAGATAAAGTGTTCTATAAGTCTGATCATATTATTTTGGATAAAGATAGCTATGCCCATGATTTAAAGGATTTTTCCTTTACTTTTATAGAGCTACCAAAGTTTAAAATCACAGATATAAATTTATTGACCAACATAATTGAGAAATGGTGTTTCTTCTTTAAGCATGCGGATAAAACTAGTGAAGCCGACCTACGTAAGATCATAGGTTCTGATCAAGTGATAGAAAGGGCTTATGAAGAATTAAATCAATTTAATTGGACGGAAGAAGAATTGCTGACTTATGAGCAAGAGACTAAACGTATTATGGATAATAAGGTATCCGAGGATTACCTGATAAAAACTGCTAAAGCTGAAGGTAAAGCTGAATTGGTAAAGATACTGTTACAGAATGGCAATTCTGTGGAGTCAATTGCTAAGATGACAGGTATGTCTATTAAGGAAATCAAGGAATTATTGAATATACAGATACAATAAGAAAGAGCCAGCAATTCCAAATAGGCGGAGTGTTAGGGAACGTGCGATGAAGTGCCACTTTCATTTTAGACAGGAAATCTCTTGATAACATTGTCATATTCTTTCTGGGCCCTATAGATAATTTAGAATATATCTCTAAAGATTGACGAGGGTCTGTCAGATTTTTTGTGTAAGTATGATTTCTCCATTTGCCCAATTTTGTAAATTAGTATCACAAAGGATTGCAAATTGATTTAAAGCCATCGCCCAATTCTTAATAGGCATTGTCCATTTTTTAGAGGCATTTGTCAACGCCAAAAAGATTATTTTCTGAATTGATTTGTCATCTGGAAACACTCCTTTATTTTTAATAATTTTACGAATTTGACGGTTAGTGGATTCAATAGCATTAGTAGTGTAAATCGCTTTTCTAATGTCTTCCGGAAAGCTAAAAAATGGAGCTATGCCAGACCAATTTCGTTGCCATATGTCAAAAATAACTGGATATTTTTCATCCCATTTTTTGGCAAAATTTTGTAATTCTCTTAATCCCTCTGCTTCATTTATTGCAGAATAAACTGCCTTTAAATCAGCTGTTACCGATTTTAAATCTTTATATGATACGTATTTTACAGAGTTTCTTATCATATGAACAATACACAACTGCACTATCGTTTTTGGAAAAATGCTATTTATCGCCTCTGGAAAACCCTTAAGACCATCAACACATGCAACATATATTTGTTCAACTCCTCGATTCTTCAGTTCTGTTACTACCTGCATCCAAAATTTAGCACCTTCATTCTTGCCTATCCAAATTCCTAATAGCTCTTTCTTGCCCTCCATATTCACTCCAATAGCTAGATAAACTGCTTTATTTATTATTACATGATTATCTCTTGCCTTAACATGAATACAATCTAAGTACATTATAGGATATACACTATCAAGTGCTCTATTCTGCCATGCAGTAACTTCCTCTAAAATGCCATCAGTTACCTTTGATATTAACTCAGATGATACTTTGGTGGCATATAGTTCTTCTAAGTGCCCTTGTATTTCTCGAATAGTCATTCCCCTAGCATATAAAGATATTACTTTATCATCAAATCCTTCAAATCTCCGTACTCCTTTTGGAATTAGTTGAGGTTCAAATTCTCCTTCCCGATCCCTTGGTACTTCTACTACCAATTTACGACCCTCAGGATCTATTAGAGTCTTTTCATAATTGCCATTACGTCTATTATCTGACTCCTTGGTATTCTTAGAATGCTTCTCATAACCTATATGAGATTCCATTTCTTTTTCTAAAATCTTATTTACTATCTGCTTTTTAATTTCCTGAAATATTCCTTCTTTGCCAAATATCTCAGATGGATCACTTTGTGATAGTATTTCTGATACTACTTTTTCTATAGTCGGATTTGATACTTTACTCTTATTCTTCATATTAGCCTCATGTAAGTTGTTTTAATTAATTTTATTCTTAACTATTTTTATAACTTACACAAACTTTCTGACACCCTCTGCCTTATTAAAAAATATGATAAAACATGTAGGAACTCGCTTCTCTATAACCTAAAAATTAATAAGGTTAGTTCTTAATTTAAGAGGGATAACAGCTTAACCGAATGCCATTGTCTACGTCAGAACGCCTATTCTATATCCTAGTACTTACCATCCTTCTATGCCATATTTGGAATCGCTGGACTCTATTTGCCTTTAGCCAAATCTTTACGTATCTCTTCTATTGCTTTAAGAGATAGTTTTGTTAATTTAGTTATAGTTTCTATAGGATAGTCTTCTTTCAGCATTTCTTGTACTGTTTCTACTTTACCTATTTGGATACCTCTAGTTTCACCTATTTGGATGCCTCTAGTTTCACCTATTTGGATGCCTCTAGTTTCACCTACTTGTTCCCAATGTTGTGCTAAACTTCCCATAAGTTGCTTCCCTGTTTCTTGATTTAACTTACTTGTTAATAATTGTTCTAGCTTAATTTTATCCGATTGCTCTATTTTTGTCAAAGTGTAACAGAGAATCATTTCAATATAGTTATAGCCGATAGTCACTTTGGTCAATTCAGGTAACATATCGGCTATTTCCTGCCATTTCTTTAATAGATTACGTTTTTTTATATGTTTCATAAAAAATTCGAGAATACCTGACCACGCTCTTTTTTTCAGTTCCTCATCGGCAATATCATGCACATTTACTAATTGATAATCATTTGCCCATATATCCCTAACGAATTTGCTGTCATCAAATAACCCCCACAAATTACGAGATACTTTATATTTTCCTGTACCGTTAAAAAATATTAACGGATAAACTAACGGTAAAGTTTTGGTTTTAGGATGCTCAGTCAAATATCTGTCACAAATATTCAGCATATATTTGAAGAGACGAAAAGCCATGAAATGATCCGGACTGCTTTGGTGCTCAACTAAGAGGTACAGATAACCATCTTGCTTACCAAATTTAGTATAAAACAACACATCTGAGATAGTATTTCTCAAATTTGGTTCAACAAAAGTTGTATTGTCCATTTTTAGGCTAGGAAAATCTACTAAATCCTTAATATGTTTAGGTAAATGGGTATCAAAAAATTCATGTGATACTAGTGGATTTTCCATAGCTTTACGAAAGATTTGATCATGTTTTAAGCGATTAGCCACTTTCCTTACCTAATTTTAAGACGTATCTTTTTAACATTTTTGTCATATTGTTTATACTTACTTATTAAGCTATAGTTTAGTCAACCTTTGGCTGTTCTTCCTTCAATATTTTGTACACAGCAGCACGACTGATACTCATTTTTTTAGCTAAAGCCGTGCCGCAAATACCTTGATCATGATATTGTAATAATTGCTTTCTATCAACCCTGCGTTTAGCTCCAAATTTTACGCCCTTAATTTTTGCTTCAATCCTTCCTTCGTTGGTACGCTCTAAAATCCTCAGACGTTCTGCTTGTGCTACTGCTGATAAAATGGTTACTACCATTTTTCCAGTAGCTCCTTCGGTGCTAATACCATCATCTAAGAAACGTACTCCTACTTTGATTTTATCAAAGTAATTAATCAGGCTGATCATATCTGCAGTATCCCTACCTAATCTATCCAGTTTAGTAATTAACACTGAATCACCTTCCTCAACTTTAACCATTAATGATTTTAGTCCTTCTCTATCAAGATTACTACCTGTTGTTTTATCAGAAAATATTCTTGACTCGATAACCCCGGCTTTTTTAAGAGCTTGTT
The DNA here is from genome assembly GCF_964030715.1 of Candidatus Tisiphia endosymbiont of Metellina segmentata. NCBI lineage: Bacteria > Pseudomonadati > Pseudomonadota > Alphaproteobacteria > Rickettsiales > Rickettsiaceae > Candidatus Tisiphia > Candidatus Tisiphia endosymbiont of Metellina segmentata. The sequence goes on along the minus strand of NZ_OZ034919.1, from coordinate 458,489 downwards.
TTTGTATTTCTAATGATTGCTCGGAAGTTGATACTCTAGCATAACCAAATAATCTCATTGAGTAATCTCATTTTATCTGTTCAAATACGTCCATTAAATCAATTTGTTTACTACCTTGTCTACTATATGTCAATTATCGATTAAATAGATGATAAATTAAACCTATTTATTACTGTCTTCTAACTTAGAAGTTAGTACACATCAAATAGATATCAAAAAGTAACTTGCATCACTAGACCTAAATCCTGTAAATACACTACTTCTAGTAAACAACTCTATACTACAAAGAAGGACCTTCGAACTCCTTTGATATTACTCTTTGCTGGGCAGCAAATTTATCTCGACCTTGCTGTATATGTTCTCGAGGAAAAAACTCATTATTCTCATGCACCTTTAATGCATAATCTAGTAACTTTAACTGACATGTAAATGATCTCCCGTCTATTATCATCTCTTTGCCTGAGTGAATATCATTTAAATGTTGCTTTAGCCTATCAATTACATGATTATGATATTGATGCGTTAAACTTTGTAACGCACTAGCACTATGTGTAGAATGCTTAATTGTATTAGTTATCTGTCTAGGCTGCATTGCAGTTCTATCAATATACGATCCTAATTTATGCAACTGTTCAAATACATTGTTTTTTTCATTACGATAAGCATGCTTTATAGTCTTTAACAGACTACTACCATTATAATCATACTCCTTATAATCATGCTCATACTCCTTACAATTAACGTGTAAACTAGCTAGATATTTCTGCTCATTTTCTAAGGCTTTGAACGCTTGCTCCGGTGTGTTGGCTCTTTGCTTAGCTTTTACTAATTCTCCAAGCTGAGCAAAAGTATAATATTTATCTCTCACACTTGTCAGGATTTGCTCCATCTCCTCATAACTTTTTCCTACTAACGATACTGCTAGCTCTTGTCTTTCAAGCTTTGCTCCATACCTATTAGCTTCACTCACCAAATCCTGATGTTCATCAACAAAATTATCTGCAAATTCTATTGATTTGCGTGTACTATCAAGCTCGCTACTACCCTTTACATTACTACTCCTATAAGCATCTATTATTTTCTCTTCATTAATCTTAAATTGCTGAATGTACCTAATATTAGACTGCTCTTGCTTACTTAATTTCTCTCCTTCATTGCTACTACCAAAATATTGCTCCAACGTAACAGCTTCATGCTTGCTTAATGCTCTACTAAACGCTTTTTGAATTTCTTGCTCTCCTAACCCTTTGTCCTTTAATATATCGTTAAAGTCCCCTACTTTACTTGGTCTCACTATTTCAACAAATGCTCCTTTACTTAGTAATTCGTTCTTGGCTACTTCGATTGTCTTATTCGTTACTGCATCTATACCATCATTATCAGCTGCTATAATTATTTTCTCACCTGATACTGCATGATAATTCTTGATATTATACCAATTGCAATAATTAACACGGTGTATTTATCCACTAACATTTCTGCTACAGGTTCAAGTGCCAGTAAGTGTAATGCTTGCTGACCTCTGCACCTCATAACAGGAATAGAGAGTGAGCGAAATTTACCTATTTGCTTCTTAGGAATATAAACTCGCTTTAATGGTTTGGCCTTATAGCCTCGCCGTTTAAGCGATAATGCCGCTTGCATTTTCTTTCTTGGTGTATTCCAAACAACACCATCCACTCCAGGTGTCTTACCACCTTGATTTTGAATAACTCTTTTAACTGCAAGTAATTTTGCAGAAAATGAGTGAGTTAGAATCCATTGCAAAGCTTTAACTTTGTTATGTTTCCCTTCCCGAAATGCCTTTGCGATTCTAAATTGCAGCCTACGTACCTGTACCTTAATGGTTGACCAATTAATAATCTCCCAATTTGGCATCGAAGCTAAGGTAGCACCAGCTGATGGGGTTGCCATCGCCGTCATTTGCTTTTCCTCATACTGTTGGTTCTACAATATTCTTCACAATTAACAACCAGTTAGACGTTTGCTCACTTTCGTGCTTGGTAACGTTTAAACCAATATCCACCCCATTACAGAATAGCCTTCGCTTCTTCTAACTTCCCAAACTCACACCTCCTTAGGTCAATTTTACAATTGACTGTCCTAATTTCTAGGAGAGATATGAGGTTTCCACGTTTCCCCATGAGAGCAATGCTGGGTTAGATGCCCGTTATCGTCCGGAAAGCTTTAATATTGACCACGAATGAGAATACTGGAGTCATCATTCCTACTTTCATTGCCATTTTGGCTCAGGTGTTTCAGCCATTACACCTGTTAGGCGTCACGAACTTTAACACGGGTTTACATCTGTTCATCATACCAGCTATCTAGTGCTATCCCGATTTTGGCTATCAGGAAAATACATCTCTCACGATTTGTATTTAGCACCATTGATGCTTTGCTACATTGTCAGGACTGCTCTTTATTCAAGCCCTTAGATTCACTTGGTGGTACTAATATATGGACAAAGGCATTTATTGGTGTTCTATGTCTAGTATGTTCAAGGTTCATTTTATTTTTTAGAACCATCAAAATTAAAATATCGTTCAAAGATGCATATAGTAAGGATATCTTAAAAATAAAACCGTAAAAATGGGTGTTCTTCCACTAGACCCGTATCACGTTCACCATTTGGTTTCGGCTGATGTTTCGCTGTCTACGCTTTACTACTGTCGTTACCTTCAGCAGCACAAGACTCGCTATATGGTGGAGCTAGCTACTCCTTCCATAACAGGACTTTCACCCGTAAGATTAATGCACCTTATCTTGACGCACACACAAAGTATATTATAGACTCGCTTAAATCAAAATAGGGAGGTGCTTTCCTCGTTCCTTAACTGAAGACCTAATAAATAACTATTATTATAGTACTCTTGACTATTATTGTGATCAATATAATATCCATTATATACGGTATTGTGTTGTAGTACACCATTACTATTATGTGGTAATTGTTCTATACTTATCTCTTGGTTACAATCCTCTTCAACATCAATAAAATATCTATTTTTTGTTTCATCTAACTCTTCAATCAATGCTTCTAATTTCTCATTAATAATTTCATATTCTTTATTTGTGATAATTTTTTTCTCTATATAATTCTTAATATTTTCTCTTATTTCACATAAGTCATAATTGGTGTCGTTTATAAATTTTAAGTCTTCTTGGTTTAAGTTTTCTAAATTCTGTAAATCATTTAATAAGATTTTAACTTTTTTTATAGATTTAGTCCATAAGTCAATAGTCTCTTTATCAGTTTCTATATGTCTTTCTATATATTCTTGCTTAGGCTTTAGATAATCCAATGCCTTTTTAACTAAATGGACGCCAACTCTAAATAGCATTATTTGTACATCCAAATTATCAAAGAGCTTAGAGTGAAATACAGGAGTATAAATCATATTAGTATGTTTACCTTCACAATGTACAGAATCACGTCCAAAAAACTCAACAGGACGACAATTTTTATAGATATCTTCCTGTATAGAATAATCTTTAGCCTGTATCAAATTAGTTTCTTGATTAACATTACTAAAGACCTTAGCTTGACCACTAGGTGATATACAAGTTATAGCATCTGTAACATATGCTTGATTGTTACTATCCCAACTATAAGGTACGCAATCTAGTTTCTGATCCTTAGCACTAGGTGGTATAGAATTTTTATACTTGCCACTAGGAATATCATAATCATATTGTGACGTTATATCATTAGATTTCTTTATTTGAGTATCAGATGGATGATTATTAGATTGTTTTATTAGTTTATTAAAATCATTAAAGGATTTACTCTTGTCAAGAGTAGCAGAATCTATTTCCGGTAATAATTTAAAACTTAAATTAGATAATTTATTCCAACCCCAATTCCACAATCCATTATTAAATATAGAACCTTGTTCTCCACCTAAAAAACCTTCTGTTGATTCACTACTATTAATATAAGGTTCTTTTACTTGATCGAATATAAAATAGTATTTATTTTTAAACCAGTTAAGCAACTCATTTACTGGTGATGATATACTATTTGCTCCACTTGTTATAAACTCATCATCTACATCAACATCACGACGATTACGTTGAAATACCTCTTCATTTGGTGTATTTCTTAAAGCATTTTGAACTTTGTTAATATTTTCTATAATTTTATTAGAATCAAACTCTCTACTTATATTGTTATATATTTCAAATGCTTCTTCATAATTATATCCCCTTAATGCTAACTTATACCAAGCATCTAATGCAAGCTGATTATGAACCATATTTGGTGGTGGTAATACTAAGTTACTCAACTCAAAATGATATAAATAAATCGCAATTTTACCTATAAATGTTTTTAATTGTACCAAAGAGCTTTCTGTAAACTTACAATTCTTCACAAAATTTATTTGTTCTTCTGGTGAGGAAAAACCTAAGGCTGCATAAGACTTTACTATACTATTTAGGTTATTCACTATTGTTACACATTTTAGAGTATATAATTCATCACCACTCAATGCATCTCTTAGATAAATACTTCGAGCAGTATTTATCTCTTCAGATAATCTTATCTTATTTAGCAATAGCTCTAATGGATCATTACCTTTGATCATATTTGTATCTTCATTCCATTTGTGAATTTTTATTGGTTCTAATCCCAAATCAAACTCCACCGTAGAAATTGTATAATTCTGATCAATAAACCAATTCTTTATAACAACATTGTTACCACTGAAATGATGCTCTTCCCTGCCACTAATTATTAAATCATTACCATACCTACTAACTGTTATTTTGTGTGGAACAATATCTTTAAATATAAGAACTCCTAACCTTTCTTGATCTGATGATACAGGAATTAACATTCCATTTTCTAATTCCTGATGATTATGTGTTATCTTAAAGGACTTACTAAAATCTAGTTTATATTCTTTAAAAATCTTATTATATAATTCTTTTATTTTTTCTTTATAATCCTTAGGGTTATTAGCCTTTTGTATCAAATTAATAGCAGGTTGATCATCATTATCTCTAATCGAGGAAAGAAACGATCTAAATAAGAGGTCATAACCAGCATCCTTAAATTCTATTTTCAAATCTTCTATATAGATATCAGAGGAAAAATATTCAAAAATATAATAATTTAGTGCGTTATTTTTTAATAATTTTATTTTTCCTTTACTTGTATACTGGTATATTTGCAACCTAACTGGATCATTAAAAAATTGCTCTATAGTAATTATTGGATTATCTGTATTTTTATTAAACAACATAAGATTATCATTATCTCTATAATACTCTATATTATTTAAATCACAATCAAGGACAACTTTACTACCTATTGATATTTCAAACATATTGCTGATATCACAACTATAAAAAGGTACTAATGTTAAATCCTTATTAGTAGTGAAGAATGGTATAAATACTTTCCCCTCTTGATCAACTAATAATAAATGTTTATACCAATGTGCTGCAAAATAGTTTCTTATAATTATATTATCTATTTTAACTAGATGGCCATTTGTTTTTTTAATTAATATATTTAAATTATTACCTTGGGATACTAATGAAACATTATCTATTGATTGCACCATCAAAACATCAAGTTCTTTATGTCGTGAGCCATTATCAATGATTACTGTACCCATGTCCATATCATTGGAAACAATATATATATCGCTTCCTTCTCCACCTAGAGCAAATTGAGTGTGCTTATCAAGCGTAATAACGTCTTTACCATCAGAACCAAAATGGTAATACTTCTCCTTATATTTTACACTACCAAATAGTTCATAGTTTATTTTTTTATCTGAAATCTTTCTATAATACCTTTTAACTACGCTAATATCATTAGTATCACTAGCATGTACGTCTTTTTCTATATATAACTCAAATTTGCTAACAATAGTTGTATCTTGTTCTATCTCAAGTAGAATATTACTACTATACTTATCTATTAAACTAAAATTAGGAATTTTACTACCCTTATCTAAATAGTTTTTTATGTCCAATCTATAAAAAATATTTTCTCCTAGCTTAATGCGTAAAGATATAGTATTACTTGCTTCAGAATAAGTTATATCTTCACAATCCTTTAACAACGCAGTGTCTAGAAAGGTAATAGTTCCTTTGCCAATTATATTAATTTCTGAGCTTGAATTTTGTTTCTCATATCCTGCTGTTTTTATATAAAAAATATAAGTACTATTATTACCCTCTACTTTTGTATATGGCCAAATTATTGCCTTCTTACAATTCTTAATAATATCTTGTCTCTGATTGTTAAACCCCCCACCACTATCTACAAAAATATTAGTAGAATTAGATTCAGTACCTCGTGATTCACACTTAATAACATCTTGTTTATGCTTTCTAGCATGATATTGAATTTGTATCGAATCATCAATGTCATGCAGAAGTTTTATCTGTTCACCATTAATAAAGATATTAATCTTGAGGGTATAAATGTTGCTCCAATTTTCTTCAATATTAAATGTAACAATTCTGTCTGATAATTGCCCTGTATTAAATATATTAATAGAACCATGTCTAAGTATGCCAATAGTACCAAGAAATTTATTATGAAGAAAAATAAACTCATTCCTATGACTAAAAGTATTTATCTCAATATTATGGGAATTGAGTAAAAAAATACCTGATAGACCATCAGCACCTATTATTATTCTTCCCGAGTTTATTAATTGACTATTAAAAACTATAGATTTAGTACCTTGATTTTGCCTTAAATCACGTTCAATAACAAAACTATTATCACATTTATATATCGCATTCGAATCTGACCTTATAGTACCACCTTTTTCATACACTGCATTAGTCGCCTTTGGTAAGCAAGTCATTGTAGCACCATTAATATGATCAGGTAAAACACGTGATAATCCATAATTATTATCATTACTGCTCCACCTCATATCAATTTTAGCACTACTTGATTCCAAATAAGGTTTAGTATATGCAGGACTACACTCATCTACATAAACCTGTCCTCCTCCACCTTGTGCTGCTTCTATATATTTTAGTACTGTTCTACATTGTTTAGGGAAATGTTGCAGTCTTATCTTGCCTAATCCACCAGCATAAGCTACTACATTATCAGGCATAGAAGTTAAATCTTGCCATGCTGTTTTAACTATATTATTTACAGCTTCTGTTCTTGCTGCTAAATGTTGTACGTCCTCTGGGGGAGATTGTAAGGCAAACTGATGCCAGAATATCCGAAAATTTTCATCATCTGTTGTATCATATTTTTCCTCATATTCCACAATAGCACTAGCACCGCTATAAATCCCATAAGATATCATAAATGCTAAAGCTACTCCTATGGTTACAGGTCCACCAGCACTAGCGGCTGTAAGAACAATACCAGTGATAAATGACACTCCAGAAAAAGTTATGGACGCTATATTATCTCTTATTTCTCTATCACTACATTTATTATCAGTACCAGCTCTATCAGTACATTCCTTAAGTGCCTGTGCTGACAAACCTATATCAACAATATCAAATATACCAGTTACCCCTCCTGCTATACCTTTTAGAAATTTTACTCCATATTTTGCTCCTAATATCTTTAGAGCAAATTTTGTATTATAACCTAAGATTCTTGGTACTGTTTGACTAAAACTTTTTGATACTTTTATGCCAAATTTAGATCCTTGCTTTACTATAGTAGATTCAATTGGTTGTGATAAAAAAGAATAACTTAAGTCCAAAGTACTAAGTATACAATCTCTCTCAGCACCTTCTGTTTGACATGACGCAATATTCCCATGTATTCCTCTAATTAACTGAATCTTGCTTGCGGCATTTATTATTGTACTTTTTAAATTTGCACCTCTTCCCGGAAATCCATTTTTTAGCAAATCGTGAGTAATATCTTGAATACGTTCATTTTGGTCATAACTATTATAGTTACCATCTTGTATAATCTGATCTAATAGATGATTATAATTACCTATGATATTATCACTATTTTCAATTTGTCTGATTTTTACTAATTCTAACAATTGACTGTTTTTTACTTGATCATTACTATCTTTTAAATATTCTAAGAACTTTTTACTATCGATTTGTAGTTCATCTATATCTCTAGTTCTCTTCACACTAAATTTATCTATATCCTCTCCACTAAACTTACATAAAAAACTAGCTTCTCTTTTCTTCCTATCGCTATCAGAGAAACAAGCTGTAAATTTTAATTTCTTCCTGTGATGGCTAACATCCGAATGAATATCATCTGGGTTAAGTCTCTTTTGTTCTGATTGTACTCCTGATAGACCTGGCTGTGGATTATCTAAAGCTTGCTTAACAGGACTATCTTCTTCTGTACTATGATCCACTTTACCTACAAAACCTTTTCCTACTAATATATCTTTTGCTGCAGTTGCCTTTTGATTAAAAATTAATGAAACCCCCTTAGCTTCCTTTGCATCAGTAATAGTTTTAAGATATGCTATATATTTTTCTAATTGTTGCTGTTTAGCTGGAACATTTCTCTCATCACCAAGTCCTAATTCTAAGGCAAGTTCTGACTCACTTGCTAATACTAATACTAAATCTGCTCTGCCATGACCTACACTTAATTCTGGAACCACTAGTATACTTTCTTCATGATATTTTTTATGCAAAAATATACCATGTAATACAGATTTAAAATTTGCTTCAGTAGTTTTGTATGCTGACTCATCTCTTTTTAGAGTAATAAAATCTTTTAACTTAAACAATTCCTCCCTAAGTCCGTTTAATGCTTCCTGCTCTTTTGCTATATCTCTATCATCATCATGTGGCGGGCTTGATATATTATCTAAATCTAAATGTTGTAATGATGGTATTAGATGATCTATATCAATATTTGAGTTAATATTATATCTTGTGATAAATTGTGATATATATGATTTTTGTCTTTGTAGAGCATTTGGTGATAAATCATTTACTGTAATATCTAAACAGTAAAAATCCGTACTTTTTACACTTTCAAATACCTTTCCCTTAGGGTTAATTGTTATATCAATCCTTTTACCAGCAATGATATTTAACTCTCCTTGAATGTGTAGAATTGCATCTCTTGTTTCCTCTTCTATGGTAACCTTTTTATTTACTGTATTCTCTTTTATTACTCGCTTAGATGGATCCTTGAGAAAGGCCCTATCATATGTAAGTGGATTTAAATTTTCTCGTTCAATAATAGTTAATATTACTGCATTCTGATTTTCATTCTTGAATACAAATATACTAATATGCTGGTTGTCAGAAATATTAATAACAAATATATTTTTCTCTACATTACTTGATAATAACTCTCCTAATATTACTCTATCTAATGATTCATCGCTACGTGTTGAATCATATATGTATTTTAGTGCTTGCTTGATATTATCTTTCGTTAATGTTACTTGTCTTGCATTGATTAGCATTGATATAAAATCTTGCTTCGGGACATTCTTTATATCCATTTGTTTCGTTACTTGTAATTTTGTTGCTATATTACCAAAATCAGTACTTACTATTATATAAGATCCATCATTTCTTCCTAGTACAGCTGCATAACTCTTCAATGTTGCTTGATCCATTCCATATGTAACAGACATAATATTACTCGCGTCTCCTTTAACCTCAGTAATTATTTTAACAGCATTTGAGATATTATTACCATGTGCATCTTTACGTAATAAAAAATATAAATCTAGAAACCCCCTGCCGGCACTCTGTTCAACATAAGTATCTATTGCATATTTATTTTTATAGTTTAATGCTAGCACTCCATATATAAAACCATGATAAGCTAATTCCGAATTTAGAAGTACTCCCTGTGCATTAGTATTGTATAATTCTATTAACTGATTAAAAAATTTTTCTACATTTTGTTTAAACATTATTTTATCATGATCATTAATAGGTGCTGGAACAGCAATTAAATCTAATGTGTTATCTAATTTTGTACCTTGTGGTAATGGTTTAGCTTTAACAAAGTTAGAACTTGCTTTTTTACCCCTTTTAATATTATGAGTTTCTAGATGAATATGACTAGTTTTAATATTTAAAAGCAGTGCTTGCGATTGTGTGTTTAAATTTATGCTAGTCTTTGTCTCCCTTGACCAAAATAGTGTTGTTATTTTTTGGATATCACCCTTTGAATATTTTATATTTTCATAAGTGTTATCATCTTCTCCTATAGATATAGATCGTAGTATTACTTTATCTTGTTCATTATCTTGAACTTTAAACGCTAATTTTAAAATTTTAGTTTTAGTTTTAGGTTTAGATTTAGATTTAAAAGCATCACCAATGCTAAAGGCAATATCTTCAACTGTAACATGAGTACTATCTGCGTTTAATTGAGTATTTTGAATAGCTATGACACTAGAGAAAAAATGAATCCAAAAGTTTACTTTACCAGCATTTCTCTCACGAGGAGTCCTATCTAATACTCTTTGAAATTGTTCTTTAAACTTTTTAGTATTATATAAAAAATTATATAATAATTCGTGATTCATTTCTTACTCATTCTCGTTAATTATTTATAATATTACACTTGTATCTTCAGTAATAATCCCTGTAGGACTTACTGTTAAATGATCATTGCCATTAATAATATTATTGTCTTGGTTTTCCACAGCTGATAGTAAAGGATATAAAATAGTATTTATATCCTTGTTTATAGCTTTACCTTGATTATCTTTCTGTTCTTGGACATAATTATCTAATACAGGTAAAATGTCTTTAAGCCACCAAGAATTTATAAATTTTTCTTTAAATCTTATAATGGTCTCTATAGATGGATTAAACCATCTAATAACTTCTGTTTCATAGAATGTTCGTGGATCATCTCCTTCAGACAAATACACCATACCATCGTCAGTCATTAACTGGTTTTTAAAGTTATCTATTTGTATCTGTGATGAATTGCAGCACCAACTAACAAACTCGTCAGCCAATTTAAACATATTTTCACATAATAATTCCATACATACACCTACTGTATCTTCCGTAGGATGTAATATACATGTCTTAAACTTATTTATTTCTTCATCAGTAGAACACCAATAATAAACAAACTTTTTTAATGATTGTAATTGATCATCTTGTTTTATTAGATTAACTATTAACTCTACTATCTTATATATTTGATCATCTTGATAACAAGATTGTTTCAACTGAACAATTTGTTTTAGATCATTTATAAAACACCAATTTAAAATTTGTTCTAACAATTCATATTTATCTTCTTCTATTAATTTGGAAATTATTTCGTCAAAATATAGTTGAGGTATTTCTATTTTTAACTCAATAACTCCTTCTACATTACCTGAAGCACACCATTTAAAAAAATATTCTAGTTCCGTAAAATCTGCTTTATTATTTGTTACAATAGATTCTAAGATATCATCACAAATCTTACTATAAGCTAATTTTAACTTAAACTCCCTTATATCATCATCTGATTTCAAAGCCCATTGCAGGAATTGCTCTACTTTATTCCATTCTTTATTTTGTATAAAACGTACAGCTATATCTTGTCCTTTTTCTTTTATAACTATCTGTTTAAAGCACTCTACATCTTCTCTAGAAAAAAGAGTACTTCCAATAAACATCTCTAATAAATCCCATTGATTACTTGTTATGAAGAAATGACATATACCAATCCCATAATTTGAAAATATTATTTTTTTCTTTTGTATATCATTAGAGTCAAATAATATTGACTGAATTATATCTATGTTTTCCTTGCAAAATAAACTGAAGAATATACTACTACAACTGTAGCCATTCTCATGTTCAAAAACATATTCCTTTAAATGTTTAGGAGCACATTGCCATAACTCCTTAAATGTAGCTTTATATTGATTATATTTTTCAATATCCTCATGATTTTTTTCCATTTTATTCACAATATTTTGTAATACACGAAGATAATCACATCCAGACATTATATCCCATATATGATGTATCGTAGGTAAAAAATACTGTCCCCATAACCAATCATCTAAAAAGCATAATAAGATTTTACTAGCATCATAAGTTTTAAATACTTCTTTTTCTTGCTCTTTACTCATTTGTGATAGCAAAAAACATTTAATATCAGTATTAGAAGTTTTTTTTATTGCTGGAACTATTTGTCTTGATTTTTCTTCATTACTCAGTTTATCCCAGATATATTTTATTGCTATTTGATTTGTACGATTATCTATTAACACCGTAAATAGACATTCATTTGTACTGTAATTAGTACTATATTTTCTATTGTAAGAATAAACTGCCTTATCTAATTCAGTAAAATCTCCTGTTATATGGGCGGTCCAAAAATATACCATTGCTTGTCTCTCAATAGAATTGAGCACTAATGTAGTACCGATAACTTTCGATGCAATAATTGCTATATTATCTTCAAAACAATATGCACAAGCCATATTATATTTGTAACCATCAGATAATTTCTCCTCTTTAGCTAATAAAGTTTTTGCTGTTTCTTTATAATCTATTACCCCTCTTGGTGTCCAAACTAAATCATCTATATAATTTATTGCTATGGGTTTTAGATTTTGATACCCATAATAGCCATTATTAAAAATATATTTATCTTGATACATAATCCAACCAAATATTTCATGCCCTATAGGGTGTATAATATTTGATAAAATTTTTCTTATACCACTAGGTACAGCTAATGGTGATAACTTACCTAATACTTTATCTTCAATCTTCAGAAATAATTCATACATATCTGTATAAAAATTATCTTCATATTCGTTGAATAATTTTACTATTTGATATTTAATATCTGCTTGATTCCATAATGTAATTATTATATTGCTTATTGATATATGTTGTAATGACGGCATTAAGTAATACTTAATAACATCTTCTTCTAAGTTAATGTCTGTATTATTTTTTTGTTTTTTTGAGGTATTAGCTATATTTGCAACATCAAATTTTCTTTTGGTCATTTTATATTCACCCTTTTGGTTAAAACCCCAGCTTTAGCTAAGAAAGACTTCAGTCCCATAGTACCCCACACTTATTGTTGAAGGAAAACGCCACTAAAGCTTGACTTTTACTAAGCTGTATAATATTATAAACCATAATAATTTATAATCAATTAAGCAGCAATTCCAAATATGAGCTGGAAGCCTTGAAGTATCTGGTATCTTGAATATTACTCTAACAGTCAAAACTTAACTGACAATCAGGTGCAAAATTTATAGTGTTTGTAAGATCAAATCTTGACTTCTACGGATTTAAAGATTCAATTTGCTCACTGGAGAGTCCAGTAGACTGAGAGATTATATCAGTAGATATTCCGGCTTTCTTAAGGTTTTTTGCTACTGATATTTTTTCTTCAGCCTTACCTATTTGGATACCTTTAGTTTCACCTATTTGGATACCTCTAAACTCACCTTCTTCTATATATTTCTGTGCGATAGTTCTCATGATATTACCTGTCTCTTCTTCTGATAAATATTTGGCTAGTACTTGTTCTAGTTCTACCTGCCTTTCCTCAGGAAGCTTTGCATCAGTGTACCATAAAAACGATTTTATGTAAATATACCCTTTGTCCTTATCTACTACAATCTCTAACTTAAATGTTTCTAAAAACTTCTTCCATAATGCAACCATATCACGCTGATGAATGTGCTTCATCACATATTCCATCATCCCTAAATGTTTCTTCTGTACTATCTCATCATCCGACATGCTCTGTAAATCTACTAACTGATAATCTGAGGTCATTAATTCTTTAGCTTGTACGGGATCAACAAACAAATCCCATAAATTCATCGGAGCATTATACACTTCTCTGCCATTATACATTATCATGCTGTAGATTAATGGTAGCTTATCTTTATTCTTCTTATGTCGTTCACACAGTAGTAGGGCATATCTCCATAAACGCAGTGCCATCCAATAATCAACTGTTGATTGATGATCCAATAGGATGTAGACGAAAGCAGTGTCATCATTGTTAGTTTTGATAGAATACACTATATCACTAAATTTCTCTTGTAGAGTTTCCTCGATATAGCTTTCCTTTTCTATAGTTATCTTTGATAAATCTACTTTTTCTTTAAAATTACTTGGTAAATAATACTCTAAGAATTCTTTGGCAGCTATTTCATTGCTCATGATCCGCTTAAACAGCTTGTCATGCTTAAGTTTTTTTGTCATTTTGCTACTTTTACTTGTTAATCTATCATTTAGCCAACATTTGTTCTCTCCAGCAATTCCAAATATGAGCTATAGTGCTGTAACAAAAGATTTTCGTATGAGAGTCACACAACTCTAGATTAAATAACTCATCTTAATACTCAGCATCTTTATATTTTTTCGCTATCCTAGCAAAAAATATTTTATAAAATTTGTTTTAGAATTAGTTTTTTAACCAATTTTATATAACACGATGGTTAACAAAAAAATTTATTGTTGCAAAATAATAAATTGTCTTTGACATCCTAACGAGGAGGAGGTTCATAATCAAGATCTTTGGCTAACAATTCCCATAAAGTTTCCATTGATGAAAAATAAAATCTATGGATCATAGTCCTTATTTCTCTTAACAAACTTGTGGTAAAGGCTCTATTCTGGTCACCTCAAAATTTATAAAATCATGACCATGAAAACCTTGCGGTAATATTAACCTAGCCATTTGAGTACCTTTATCAGTTAAAAACCCATTTTACACCACTGCGTTAATTATTGCAATTGGTATAAGATACTGAAAGAAGAGCGAATAAATGTTGGCTAAATGATAGATTAACAAATAAGTAGTAAAATGACAAAAAAACTTAAGCATGACAAGCTGTTTAAGCGAATCATGAGCAATGAAATAGCTGCAAAGAATTTTTAGAGTATTATTTACCAAGTGCTTTTAAGGAGAAGATAGATTTATCAAAGATAACTATAGAAAAGGAAAGTTATATTGAAGAAACGTTGCAAGAGAAATTTAGTGATATAGTGTACTCTGTCAAAACTAAAAGTGACGATAGTGCGTTCATTTACATTTTGTTAGACCATCAATCAACAGTGGATTATTGGATGGCACTGCGTTTATGGAGATATGCCCTACTACTATGTGAGAGGCATAAGAAGAATAAAGATAAGCTACCATTAATCTACAGCATGATAATGTATAATGGCAGGGAAGTGTATAATGCTCCAATGAATTTATGGGATTTGTTTGTTGATCCCGTACAAGCTAAAGAATTAATGGTGTCAGATTATCAGTTAGTAGATTTACAGAGCATGTCGGATGATGAGATAGTACAGAAGAAACATTTAGGGATGATGGAATATGTGATGAAGCACATTCATCAGGGTGACATGGTTGCATTATGGGAGAAGTTTTTAGAAACATTTAAGTTAGAGATTTTAGTAGATAAGAAACAAGGGTATATTTACATAAAATCGTTTTTATGGTACACTGATGCAAAGCTTTCAGAGGAGAGGCAAGTAGAATTAGAGCGAGTACTAGCCAAATATTTATCAGAAGAAGAGACAGGTAATATTATGAGAACTATCGCACAGAAATATATTGAAGAAGGTGAAACTAGGGGCATCCAAATAGGTAAAGCTGAAGGTAAAGCTGAACAAAATATTGAAGTAGCAAAAAATATGTTCTCAAATAATTACTCTATCCCTGAAATTTCTCGTATTACCGGTTTATCTATTCAGGAGATCAACAATCTGCTTAAATCCTAGTTCTGTAGTCAAAGGGGTAAGCCCTTTGACCTTGAGTTATTTTCAGAAATCTTTTACTATGGTGCGTATGGTAAAATTAAGGGTGTTTGTGCTTAAATTTTATCTGCTTCCCTCAAACATTTGTCTTAAATCACTACTTGTGTTACAAAGTAGTCAGAACGCCCTCGCAAAGCGAGGGGCTTGACGGTTATGAGCAGCCCAAAGGGCTGCCATTGTTAATTAAAATTCTCCTGATTCGTCAGAGCCTAAACTATCAAGTTGCTCTTGATTCTTAATGTAGTGTTTGATCTGATTCTCTTCAAATCCTACAGTTGAGACCGCATAACCTCTAGCCCACAACTTTTCTCCATTAAAATTACGTTTTCGTCCACCAAACTGCCTAGCAACGGCTATAGCACTTTTCCCCTTGATATAGGCCCGGTGTTACGGAACGTGTAACCAGGGGCCACTTTGGTCAAATAGGAAATTTTCCAATTATATGTTCATATTCTTTTTGTGCATCTCCAATAGATAATTTCGAATATATCTCTAAAGATTGACGACTCTCATGTCCTGAATATGGCTGAATTAAAGCATCTTCAATACCTTGCTTCTTAAGCCAAGTAAATAGAAAATGTCTCAGCGTATGGGGCGAAATAGATTGCTCAATTCCAGCCTCTTTAGTATATTGTGCCAAGATTCTTCTAATGCCACGATCCGTATAACTTTTTTTCCATGATGACTCAAACAAATATTCACCACTTTTTTTCTTGGTATTTTCTACATGTAGCATTAATGTTTCCTTAAAACTATTGGGAAACGGAACTATCCTATCTTTTTTACCTTTACCTTGAGTAATTTTTATCTGACAACGATCAGAATCAACTTCACTAAGTTTGATTTTTACTAACTCACTTACTCTCACGCCAGTATATAATAAAGTTTTGATAATAATAACATGTACCATATTTCGTAATTGTAAGACTACCTCATAATATTTTCTTATCTCTTCTTCGGTAGGAACGTATGGTAATTTTTTATCTTTCTTAGTTACTTCAATACTTAATTCTTTTCTTAAATGGCGAAATAACTCTCGCATATAATCATAATCTGGTCTCTCTTTTTTTAGAGATTTAGCGAATTCCTTAGCTTTCTGCCGAACCGGTGTGCGGACTAAATGTGTCATGCGGCTAAACCTGTTATCGTATTCTCAATTTTTAACCGTGTATTTAAATTTAATGGAAATAAGCCATAAGGGTTAATATGACTATGGATCAATGGTGTCAAAGCCCTCATATCTTCTAGTGTCAACCTGCTTTTCCAAATAGGTGAAGCTAGAGCTTCTTGGATAATTAAAGTATTAATATATACCATACATACTTGCAATAAGTGTAGACAAACCACTGCTAGTTCTTGATCTTCACGATTATTAGTCGAAATTTCTCCCAACTTACCATAAAAAATAAAACCCATTATGCCATTTAATCTTTCCACAACATTTAGAGCATGATGAATCTCTATACGTAGCTCTTCAGATGATATATAGCGACACAAAAAGATCGTTTTTACTGCTTTACCTATTTCTGTAAGGGCTTTATATACAGGGTGTTCATAATTATCCTTACTAAAATGTTT
This sequence comes from Candidatus Tisiphia endosymbiont of Metellina segmentata, assembly GCF_964030715.1. Taxonomy (NCBI): domain Bacteria; kingdom Pseudomonadati; phylum Pseudomonadota; class Alphaproteobacteria; order Rickettsiales; family Rickettsiaceae; genus Candidatus Tisiphia; species Candidatus Tisiphia endosymbiont of Metellina segmentata. The sequence continues at coordinate 441,185 of NZ_OZ034919.1, read as the reverse complement.
AATAATTACATCCGGATCTACTGTTCCAATCTTTAATGCAACGGTGTGTTTTACCGCTTCATTGTAACCATCTTCTATAACTTGCCAATTAATTGAAGATTGTAAGATTGATGTTAAGTTACCATAGTTGTTTTTATCATTGGCTCTTGAATAATATAATTTTTGTCTATTAATATTTTTAAGCCTTGGTAGTAAATCAAAATTTAGCAGATAACTAAAACCAAATCCTATAGTACTTTGTCCATGAGTATCCACATAACTTTGCTGCATATCCATAGTTGTTGAATGTTTAAGCACTCCTTTGAGCATGCTACCTACTTCTGAAGAAAGACAAGTTTTTAACTGTGAATAAACGCAAGTAGCATCTTTATCAACATGCCAGTAAACCATTACTCCACGTTCATGATACCGTACATGCCATTCTGTCATTAAATTTTGATCCCAACAACTTAGTTGAGTTGAATCAGAAGCACAACCAGTAGTAGCCCGACCCCAAATCTTAGGATCTTTAATGGCAAAAATTGCATTAACTACACAGGTAATACTGCTTCTAACATTAGCCTCATTAATAAACCGCCGCTTAATGTATCGTAAATCTGAATAATTACTATCATCATTTGCTGCACTTATTCGCTTTAAATCCAGTATTACTGCCAATAGCATATAAACACAATAATAGCCTCTTAAGTAATTGTTCCTGTCCTATTACTTCTCTGCTTGCAACGCTCCCAAACTGTTTAGTAAAGCCAATCCGTAAATCTACTTCTTTTAATATATCTATTAAACTTATCGTTGACCATTGTCGGTTTATAAAACGCTGTAGAGCTTTAAGATTGCTAAGTTCTTTTTGACTATAGGGCGTAATTTTTATGCGACCACTTTTCTTATCTTTATTACTTATTATTTTGACTTTGGGATTTGCACTAATATTGGCATTTAGTTCTTGTAGATGTTTGTCTAAACTATCTCGTAATTTGCTAGTAAATTCTTTACCATCTAATGGCACACCTAATGCCTTATAGTAATATTCCTTCCGTTCATCAAAATCTTGTGGTAAATCCTCACAAGGATCACGGTAACGATAAGCTCCTTCAATCCAAATCAATTTACAGCTGAGTTGCCTTCTTAACTCCTCTAAAACAGCAACTTCATAAGCCATGCGATTAATCTTACTATTGGCTAATTTATCTTGTTCTTGATTTTTAGGATTTTCCTTGTTTCCTTCTAAAGTTGGCTTTTGTTCAGTTCCCACAACTTGAGACTCTAGCAGTTGTTCTACTACTATTACACGCCAAGCATCTGTTATTACATCTTTAATAGGGACAATTTTAGAATCCAAATAATATTTGCCAGTAATATAGCGATTTTGTTTAATAAAGCTGATAGCATCAAGCAATAATTTACTACTCGGCTTATTAGTTTGAAAAGTAAATACTTCTAATAAATCCAATAGCATAGGTCGGTTCGCATAAGCATATAACGACTTAATTTTACTCTGCACTTTGTTCTCATACCATTTATTGCCCCTATTCTGTAACTCCTCAGCCAAATTTTCTAAAGTTTCCTTACTAACCTTAGGGTAAATAGCATCTGCAATAACCTTAGTAGGATTTTTAACAGCCGTATCAGCTAATAGGTATAAAATATCAAACTTGCCATTAACACATTTAACTTCCGCAACAATATTTTTATTAATAAAATTTTCTGCTGAGTTTCTCATCTTGTGAACTAGACGCATTAACAAATCGGCTGTATTGTCAGTTAATATTTACAATCTATGATGACAAAATATTGCCATAGTAGGATATAGAATATCTGCTTTATGTTTCTTGATGCCGCTGGGCAACTCAGCTAGAATTCGGTTATAATATTTTATCGTTAATTTCCTCGAAACATTAACTAGTAGATTGGTTGGTAAATTCACTAATCTTAGTCGCTTTAATTTAGCAATTTCGCCCTTAACGTTTTTAAGCCTAACCCCAGCTGAACCCTTTTTTAAATGTACCAATTTAACTTTGGCAAAATCCTCTATTATCTCCTCTTTTTCATCAAGATTGCTATCTTTAGTCGATTGATCCACTGTTTCTGTAATATCCAGTTCCTTGGTATCTTCTAATAAACTATCAATCGATTCAGTTGTTTTAATAGATAACTTCCTAGAAATACCAGTAAAAAATTGTTTTTCAAAATTATAATAAGCCTTATTGATATAACGCTCTAATTGATCTGCTGTACATGGTTCTATCTTATTTCTAGCTAAAAATTCATAGGCATGTACCTGGCTTTGTATCAATGTCGGTGCTTCAGGTAATACATTATCTATTAACCAAGCGATTAATATTTGACTATCCGATAATGTCATTTGTCTGTATCCTAGTAAAGTGCGGATTTCATGGTGAAATCTTTTGACAGTCCTATTATTACTACTCCAATCATAATTGCTTAAGTTACTATCATGACAATTTAATTGCATGGTCAAACTATCAATTAAAGCTTGATCAATTAAATCTGCATTAGTGGGGTAACGATTTTCAATTTGGAAAAACTTTAACATTACTGCAAAAGCTAATTTATTGATTACATTATTCTTACTTTGAGCTTTATTAAATTCTTCAGTATCTAAAGTAAAATTCATCTTTACCTACTTGGTTTTGCTGAGATATCTAACTTCCTATAAGTACAGATGTCGGCATTTAATTCCACTATATCTTATCTCAATAATTTTACAACCCTATAGATACGTTACTTCTGAAATATTATTTAATAGATTCTTGGATACTATTCTATCATATTATTCTATTCGGCACTTCGCAAAACGCTGTTTTTTCTTCAAGCACTCCCAAAGTGGCCCCTCGTTACACGTTGCGTAACACCGGGCCTAAAGCTTGGCACTGCTGAACCAGAAGTATTACTCAAAAGATTCATTAGCGACAACATCCAAAGCCCAGTATATAAAGCCATTCTGGAGTTAGGAAGAGCAGTAAGGACTATTTATGTATGCAGGTACTTATCATCAAAAGAATTACGTATTGAAGTCGAAGAAGCTTTAAATGTAATAGAAAACTGGAACTCTGGTAATAACTTTGTCTTTTTTGGTAAAAGAGGGGTTATCTCATCAAACGATGAAATAGATCAAGAACTTTCAGTCTTATGTTTACATTTACTCCAATCATCGTTGGTATATATCAATACATTAATGCAGCAACAAGTTTTAAAAACTGATGAATGGCAACATCGCTTAATACTGGAAGATAATACCAATTGCAATAATTAACGCAGTGGTGTAAAATGGGTTTTTAACTGATAAAGGTACTCAAATGGCTAGGTTAATATTACCGCAAGGTTTTCATGGTCATGATTTTATAAAAATGATGAAACATGAGCCGCATGGTCGAAATCGTATACGTTTATTGGCGATGTATTACCTTCAATTAGGCAAATCTTTTAAAGCCATATCTGAAATAGTGAAGTCACACTGGAAAACTGTGCAATCATGGCTCAGAAGATTTAGGAATCATGGTTTTGAAGGATTATTTGAATCACAAAGAAGCGGTGCCCCTAGGAAGATTAACACTATACAAGAGTCTGCTCTTTTTGATAAAATCAATACGCTCAGTGAAAGTAAAACTGGTGGGTATATAACTGGAAAGGAGCTACATATCATGTTACTTGAGGAATATGGTGCTAAATGTACTTTAAAAACAGTCTACAATACTATGCACCGCCTTGGTTTTAGCTGGATTACTTCTCGTTCAATGCATCCAAAGTCAAATCAAGAGACTCAAAATACATATAAAAAAACTTCCCAGACATGCTAACAGAATTATTATCAAAAAATATCGATAGATGTAAAGTTGATATATGGTCTCAGGATGAAACTCGAGTTGGGCAACAAGGTAGCTTAACTCGTATATGGGCTAAGCGTGGCACTAGACCCCGTAAAGTTCGGCAACAGCAATTCATTTCAACATATATTTATGGAGCTGCTTGCCATGATACAGGAGAAGCTTTTGCATTAATTTTACCATATGCAAATACACAGGCAATGAATAAATTCTTAGAAGACCTTTCTCGCAGTATTCAAGGCAACCGACATATAGCTTTACTAACGGATAATGCAGGTTGGCACACAGCCAAAAAACTAACTGTGCCAAGCAATATCACTTTGATACCGCTTCCGCCCTATGCACCGGAACTTAATGCAATGGAACAAGTTTGGGAATGGATCAAAAATCATTTCTTGTCTAACCAATGTTATGGTGTATATGAAGATATCGTCACTATGGCTTGTTACGCTTGGAATCAATTTGCTCATAATGTAGATTTAGTAAAATCAATTATGTATAGAGACTGGATAAATACACCGTGTTAATTATTGCAATTGGTATTATCTCATCAAACGATGAAATAGATCAAGAACTTTCAGTCTTATGTTTACATTTACTCCAATCATCGTTGGTATATATCAATACATTAATGCAGCAACAAGTTTTAAAAACTGATGAATGGCAATATCGCTTAATACTGGAAGATAAGAGGGCTTTAACCCCATTATTTTATAAGCATATCAATCAATACGGTCTTTATAAGCTCGATATGAACGAACGCATTAAGATAGAGGGGCTGTATGCTTGAGAGTACAACCACTGTACCGCAAAAGGCAAAACAAGTTGCTAAATTGCTTAGAAGTGAAAGACCTGATTATTTTTACTTGAAGGAATTGTTTAGACAGCTTAGGAAAATATTGAATGTTAAAGTACAAAATAAATCTAAGAAATTGCCATATGTACCTTCAGATGAAGAGATAAAAAAATATTACGATGTAGTGTGGGATACCCAAAATATAAAGCACATGATAATAATAAAAACAATGCTATATACTGGAGTTAGAGTAGGTGAGTTGGTAAAAATTAAAGCAGATGATGTCGAGCTTAATAAGTGTCAGATACGCATTAATGATGGCAAAGGTAAAAAAGACAGGATAGTACCTTTTCCAACAGGTTTTAGAGAAGTGTTAGCTCTTTATATTAAAAGTATAAAGAACAAGAAGAAAGTAGAATACTTATTTGAGTCAAATTGGAATAAACCTTATTCTGAGCGTGGTATTCGGAAGATTCTAATGACTTATACTCAACAAGCCAATATGAATCATACTATAACTCCTCATAAATTAAGACATTTTCTATTTACCTGGATGAAAAAGCAAGGTATTGATGATGCTTTGATACAACCTTATTCTGGTCATGAATCTAGGCAATCTTTAGAGATATATTCTAAGCTATCGATAACTGATGCTCAAAAGACGTACAATAAGGTTATAAATGACTTTCCAATATGATAGTAGAAAACATAAAATAAAAAAGGATACTTTTAGCTATAAAAAGAGAGGGGAATTTTTAAAAGGTGACTAAGTTTAAATATTAGTTGTAAAACCAATGGATATAAGGGGTTGTAGGTAATTGACAATTTTAATTAAGATACAAAATGTGTAAAAAGTAGCTACCGTCAATAGTGCATTACGATTAGAGATACAGGTGTTGGATTTCGCTTTTCGCACGTTCTGTTACGGTGGGCCTATAAGGAGTATATACAAAAATGTCTTAAATTATTAGTAGAACAACAGAAGTAATAAAAAATTGGATAATCAAATTGAGGAAATTAGCACCAAACAAAATGCTACGCATTATGTAATAACATAAACACACTTTGGTGGTAAGCTTCAACCTTAGGGTATAGCATTTGCGATTATTCTGTGTTAAAGTTGCAGTTAGCCGAGTTAAAGAGCTTATATCCTTCACTTGCGTTACAACCCACTACATCCCTCCTCTCAGCTTCACATAATTCGTTACCTCCCTATGTGTGAAATTTGGTTCTACACTGTTGGCTAAACTTTGCGTAGATTGGATTCCCACCAACTGTAATTTACCCGCTTTGCCTAGCACCATCATCTTCTAACTCTTTAATCTGATCGAATTTCATTACTACTCCAAATCAGATATTTATAACAGCATTCTACATCATTGTCTAGTTTCGAAAGAAGTCTAATGAATCATCCACCTAACCCTCATATCCTAAAACTAAACACTTAGTTAAGTCTATCCATTAAAAATTATAAACAAAATTGCTGCTATTAAAATGCAATATAAATATATCTGTATTCAATTCATATTATAACTGACAAAATTCTTAAATTAACGCAAGTTGCCAATTAATTGCTAGCACAAAGCTGAATTTCATCAAACCTTTGAAGCTAACTTATAGCATTAAAATGTTCAAAATTAGCTATATTTTGAAATATAGCTAATTATAATAAACATTTTAACTACGACTCCTACTTGTAAACCGCTTTAAATAAGGGCTTACCTGTATAATTAATTGGCAACTCGTATTAAATTAGATATATTTCTAAAAATCACCTACTTTCATTTCCTGAATATGGATGTATTAAAGAGCCCTCTATTTCCTGTTGTTTTAACCATGTGAATAAAAAATATCTTAATTTATGCGGAGATATAGTAGAATTTTTGCTATAAAATTATAGTATATCTATTAGTGGTTCTATTAAAATATAGTATACTATAAGGAAATTAATAAAATAGCTTAAATTATGAACAAAAAAGCAATTATTCCGGAAGTTTCTGTTAAAAGCACTAAAGAACAAATTTTAGCTGCTTATAATGATGCACTTGCTAAGTTGAACGAAAAACAGCTAAACTCACCTCAGGACCAAAAGAAACAACAAGAAAAGCAAGAGTTAGTAAGCAAAGCTAGTGATAATTCATCTGATAATATATTAAGTGAATTAAGTAGCTTAAAATCTAAGACTATTAAACAAATTGATCATTTATCAGAACAATTGTTGAGTGAATTTGAAAAATTGGCTAATTTGAGAGAGGCAATTATTTTAGAACAAAAACACTTGCAAGAATTATACCAAATTAATGAAAATGCCAATAGTTTGTCAGCTTTATTGCAAGCACAAGTAGAGCAAAAGGAATATTTTGAACAGGAGATGAAACAAAAGAAACAAGATTTTGAACAGGAGATGAATAGTCAGAAATCGCATTGGCAGCAGCAACGTACTCTACTTGAGCAAGATTATAAGGAACAAAAGGAATTGCTAAGTAAAACTAGAAAACGTGAGGAGGAAGAATATAATTATGCTTTGGAGTTAAAACGTCGTAAGGATTCAGACGAATATAATAATAAACGTACCCTCATGGAAAAGGAATTGTTAGAAGCACAAGATAATCTGCTGAAACGAGAAACTGACTTAACCGCTAAAGAGCAGGAATATGCGTCATTAAAAATGCAAGTAGATGAAATGGCAGACAAAATAAAAGAAGCGGTCTATGCTGCTGAAGAATTGTTACGTAACCAATTATTGCAACAATATGATTTTGAAAAGCAATTAAAGCAGCAAGAATATGAAGGAGTATTAAAATTAAAAGATCAAAGTATTCTCTATCTTGAAGACAAAATAAAAAAGCAGGAAATTACTATCCAGGAGCTAACTGCCAAAGCAGATAATGCAACGCAGCAAGTACAGTCTATAGCCTACCGTGCTTTAGATACTTCAGGTCAACGCTTCGTAACTCTGACAACTACTAAGAATGAGGAAAAAGGTTTATAATATGGTGTTACCACATCTGTTGGAACGAGTAGCATAAGGTTAAGACAAATGAGATTTTGAACGATATGCCGTCACTAACACCCAGGTTATATCTAGCATTTACAATTATTAAAGAATAATTACGGAATAATTATGCAGAAGCTCAGTGTATGAAAAAATTTTTAACATTATTCATATTACTAATTATTTATAGTAATACTTTTGCTCAAGAACAAGTATCTAATTTAATCACCCCAGTTAGTTATTTTGTCAATCATGAACAACAACTTAAGATTATTAAGGACAATTTAAGTAAATATAAACAAACAAGTTTAGTAGGTACTAGCGGAATAGGCAAGACTCAGCTATCCAGGATGTATGCTTATGAAAATAAAAATAATTATGATCTTATTTGGTTTTTTGATTGTAACCTTGATTTGAACGAACAATTTGTTAAGTTAGCCAAACAACTCAATACTATCAAACAAACTAATATATCTGAAGAAGTTGCTTTAGCAAAAAAAGAAGTAATATCATATTTAACTTCTACTAATAAGTGGTTATTGGTGTTTGATAATTTAAAAGTTAATGAAAATAAAAAAGTACAGGATTTAATTGATTGGGAACATAATGGTCATGTTGCGTTTTGTTCGCAAGATAATGAAAAGTTACCTAATATTATAGCAATGACCCTACTTGATAGGTCTACTATTGTAGCTTTAGCTAATAACTTATTAGACAACAAGGATACTAATAATATCGAATTTTTAACGCAATCTTTTAGTGGTTACCCAATATTGATAGTGCAAGGAACTCAATTGCTTAATAAAATTAAAGGTTTAGATAAAGAGGAATATAAAAAGAAAATTTATCAATCGACTGATAAAATAGCAACAAATATTAATATGGTTATTCAAGAGTTAAAACCTAGTGCGGTGCAGTTGCTTAAAGTAGCTTTACTAAATAACCAAGCTTTCTCAAAACAGCTTCTTAGCACCATTACTGATCATAAAGATACTTTAGATGATGATATATATCAATTATCTAAATTTATGTTAATTAGTAATATTAATCCTAACGAGGATAACCCTATTTTTGAAATGCATGATGTTGTTAGTAATAAAATAATGGAGAACAATGGCAATAAAAACAATAAAATATTAGAAAATATTATTTCTAAACTCCCTAAACCCAAAGGCATACAGTCGGGACAATTGTGGAGGACGTCAAAGACTATACCTGACAACCTAGAGGTTATTCTACGGAATTCTGAAGAATATAATATTGACATATATGTAATGCTTGATTTAAGAGCCGAGTTGTTTGCTATATATGTAAGGGATCATAATCTATATAAAGCAAAACAAATGATGGATTGGTTTGAACACAAAGATAAGGACGGAGCATTCAAACTGTGGAAGATGTCTGAATATCAAAAATATTGTTATGCTAGATATTTGGGGTTAATAGGAGAGCATAGTATGTTGTCATTAGCAAATTTTGAAATAGCCATTTCTTATCCTACTAAAGCATTAAAGATTTTAGATAGTCTTAATGGTGATTATGCTTTTTTAAAATTTAATCTTAACTCACACATCGCTGTATCTCAAATATCTTTGGGCAATGTACAAACTGCCAAAGAAATCCTTAAGAAAATGGAAGAATTATTTAAACAAGGGCTACAAGAAACTGATATATTTAGAATCTATTATTTAAAGGCACGTTTATTTTTTTATCCAAGGCAAATATAATGATGCTTTAGGTTACATAGATAAATATGTTAAGGTATTTATAAAAAGTGGATTAAATATTAATCATCTACACCTTGCTGCACCTTATGTATCTAGGGCAGAGATACTAAGCTATCTTGGCAGATATCAAGAAGCTTATGCTCAAGCTAAGCAATTATATGACATGCATAAACCTATAAAAAGTGAAGATCATAGGACATTTGGTTATATCTACAGGACAATGGCAAGAAGTGAATTAGGGTTAGGTAAGATAGATGAAGCCTTGGATCATATTAACAAAGCTATTGCAATATTTTTAACAGATGAACATGGAAATCCTAAGAATACAGAATATTCTCAAGATCTAAATTTAGCGGGAGGCTATGCACTACAAGGAGATATTTTGTTTGCTCAAGATAATATTAAAGAAGCAATAGAATCTTATAAAAGATCTTATGCCATATATCATTGTTTATATAAAGATAACAGTAAAAATATTGTTCAAGTAAGTGATTTGTATAATCATGCAGCAAAAGCAGCTTGTAAAAGCAAAGATTTATATAATTATAAATTTTTTGGCAAGCCACAAATTAATGAGTTTGGCATACACCACCCTAATACAGTTGATATGTTTGAATATTGCAAACAATATGACATGGATTTGTGGAGCAAAAATCATTAAGGATATCTAAGCTGTGTGATTTATATAGGACTAAGGATTAGATTTTAAATAACTTACTAAAGATGGGTTGCTATTTTTAGCCTTACCACAATTACGATTATAAATTTGGAAGAATTGTGACAAACCACAAATTAGTTATATATCAAAGGTAAAAATAAGGTTACTTTTATAATAATAAATTAAATTATTGACACGCTAAGTAACTTATTCTAGCATAATCTTAGAAAACTTGAAGAGTATAATGAAGGCTTTTAAGATATGATGCCATCAATGTTAACAAAATGATAGCAAGAAGAAATGACTATTTACATAAGATCGATCAACTTATTGGAGAAAAGATTTATTCTCTAAATGGTTTGTGTGATATTAGTAGTAGGCCCAAAAACTTTCCTTTTCAAAAAAGAAGTGAAGTTGATGAAAATCTTATACTAGACCTTATATCTTAAGAATGTGTTATAAGTAATTAAAGAGGGTGACTTGAATAGACCTTGACTAAAATAGTCGCTAAGAGAATAAGTACCCTCTTTTTGGTAGTTTACCTTGAACAAATTGCAGAAGGTGGTCTTAAAAAGAGCAGCCTTGCACAATAAGAAGAAGGAGATTATATCATGAATAAAATAATAGGTCTAGACGTAAGTAAAAACTGGCTTGATATATGTGTATATAATACAAGAGATAAACCTAAATATCATCGTTTTGCCAATGATGCAGCTGGTCATGAAGAGATGATTAAATTAGCAAAAGAGCAAGAAATTAAGCTAATAATATGTGAACCTACTGGAGGATACGAAGCTGAGATTTGTCAAAAGCTGGATAATAATAACCAACAAATACATAAGGTCAATACATATAGTTTTAATTCTTTTAGTAAATCGGTGAATTTGTGTAAAACTGATAGGAAGGATGCATTTAAATTAGCATATTATGCGGATAAGATGCAGCTTTCAGCGAATTATATATATCAAGTTGAATCAGAGACTTTGAAGAGATGTCAACAAAGACGAGAAGATTTAGTATTAATGCTTAGCAATGAAAAGAAAAGACTACATCATAGCATTGATGGTATTGATAAAGAGAGTATAGAAAAGCTCATTAAATTTTTACAGAATGAAATAGCTGAGCTTGATAAAAAGTTAAACAAAACAATAGATGAGTCAGAAGAGTTAAAAGAGAAGGTAAAAATATTAGAGACTGTACCTGGTATTGGTAAATGTTTAGCTACAAAACTAATTAGTTTTGTACCTGAATTAGGGGATAAAAATTATAGTAGCAATGAATTGTCATCAATTGTTGGTATAGCTCCATATGCTTGTGATAGTGGTAATAAGCAAGGACGAAGATTTATTCGAGGAGGCAGGAAAATACCTAGAGATGCTTTATACATGGCAGTATTAGCTGGTAAGAATGGTTTCCAATATTTAAAAATTTTATATGATAGGCTTGTTAATAATTTTAAACCTAAGAAAGTTGCGATAGTTGCTTGTATGCGTAAGTTACTTGAAGTGTGCCATAAACTTATTCAACAAAAACGTGTTTTTGTTATTAAATAATATTTATCTATTTTTATAAAATTTAGATAAAAGATAATTGCTCTTTCGAAACTCGCTTGTGCTGAGGGATTTGAAGGAGACGCTTCACCTCGAACCGCAGCGTACTCTGATTCCGTTACGGATTCGAGTACCGCATCATTGTCCAAATCACCAGCAGAAGTAGAGTTTCGAAAGAGGTCTACTTAAGTTAAGGAAAGAAAGGAATCTAGGATCACGACGCATTCATAGTGAATTAAAGCGTTTATATGGTATCTCATTTTCTACAGCTACTATACATAAAGTGCTTAAAAAACATAATGTAGCTCCGTTGAATTTAAAACGTCATTATCGTAAACAAATTAAACGTTATAGTTCTAAGATTCCAGGAGAAAGGGTGCTGCAAATGGACGTTTGTAAAATCGCTAATAATTTATACCAATATAAAGATCACAAAGAACAGATTTAGACGAATTTTATAGTAGCACTGATCCTAAGGATCAAGAGCTTCAGAGTAAGCTTATGATTTGGGAAGAGTATTATAATAAGCATCGCTCGCATAGTTCTCTGCATGGTAGAACTCCATGGGAGAAATATAAAGAACTCGGACATACTATTCCTTCTATAGAAGAAGTACATAAAAGTTATGATTCTTCAAAAGAAACTTTTGCTATACAGAATTACAAGTATGACCAAGAATTTAAATCTGCTATTAAACAAAAAAATATATTAAGTACTAAAAGATAAGTCGTAATTTTATCTGACAATTAGCTTGTAACAAGGTCTATAAATCACACATATATGAACATTTTTATTACTAATATTTGTCCAATATTATCAGCACAGGCACTTGATAATAAACGAGTCCTAAAAATGATAGTTGAGTCTGCTCAATTACTTAGTACTGCTATTTTCTGCAATAGTCAAATTGTATATCCTGATATTTATAAACCTACCCATTTGAAACACCCTTGTACTATTTGGGCATCTTCAAATAGAAATAACTGGTTTTGGCTTTCTGAACATCTTATAGCTCTTTGTCATGAATATACACATCGTTATCATAAGAAACATAAAACTCAACAATTAATCAGCAACTTACTTAAATATTCTTCGCATTTAATCGACGATAATAATATGACACCATTCGTCAATTGCACTAAATCAGACTATTTACAAATTGATTTTTCTAATCACTCTAATATTTTTAAAGCATATCAGCAATACTTAACTGTAAAATGGAATAACGATATAATAAAACCAAAATGGACAAATCGTTCTATTCCAAAGTGGTATACTCAGAAATAAATTATTAACTGATGTTACGCAGCTAACCATGCCTTTACACTGCCTAATTTTATAAAAATACTTAGTTGTTGTAAATCTTGTGTCTGTTTATTGCTTTCTCTTATTCCATGTCTTGTTTTTCAAGCACTATTACTAATTATAACTTTATGATGTTTCAACTTCTTTAGTAATCAAAGATCGTATCAATGCATTAACAGCTTGCTGTTGCTCTGAACTGCGAATTTTCATAAAATTCCTTGAAACCTCTATGTACATATGCTGATTTTCAAAAAATACTGGCTGTACAGTATCAGCATCTTCTAAATCTTTATAAAAATACTCTATATTTTTATCTAGTGCTTTAGCAATAAGAACTAGTCTACCTATTGATATTCTATTAATGCCTCTTTCGTATTTTTATAACTGCTGCCCCGTTACTTCTAGTATATCCGCTAGTTGTTGTCGTGACACCCTTTTAGCAAGTCTTAGAGAATAAATTTTTTCTCCAATAAGTTGATCGATCTTATGTAAATAGTCATTTCTTCTTGCTATCATTTTGTTAACATTGATGGCATCATATCTTAAAAGCCTTCATTATACTCTTCAAGTTTTCTAAGATTATGCTACGATAAGTTACTTAGCGTGTCAATAATTTAATTTATTATTATAAAAAGTAACCTTATTTTTTTCTTTGATATATAACTAATTTGTTGTTTGTCATAATTCCTCCAAATTTTAGGCTTGTCAATATATATATTTATACTTTTTTTCAAATTAACGATGATTCCTTTCGCTTGTTACCTAGTAATATCGATTATTTTTGCTCCTTGGGTCTGTGTCGTAGTATTGTGGTACATAACCTAATTCATCTACTACAATCAGATGGAATCTCTTAACTCAATGATAGGTAAGCCACTAGTTTGACTAGTGAGACCATCAAGGCTTGGCCTTTAGATTTAGTATAAAATAAAAAGTTATCATATATAACTTCTTTGGCTTGACGGTCAAAGGAGAAAATATATGACAACATACGAAAGTTTAAATCATTCTAAATGGGATTGCAAATATCATATTGTGTTTATTCCAAAGTGTCGTAAAAAAGAATTGTACGGGAAGGTTAGAAAATATCTTGGGAACGTATTCCATGAGTTAGCTTTTCAACGTGGGAGAAAGATCATAGAGGGGCATATGGTACAAGATCATGTGCATATGCTCATCAAGATTCCTCCTAAATATTCTGTAGCTGAAGTAATAGGCTATATCAAGGGGAAAAGTGCTATAGCCGTTGCTAGGCAGTTTGGTGGACGAAAACGTAATTTTAATGGAGAAAAGTTGTGGGCTAGAGGTTATGCGGTCTCAACTGTAGGATTTGAAGAGAATCAGATCAAACACTACATTAAGAATCAAGAGCAACTTGATAGTTTAGGCTCTGACGAATCAGGAGAATTTTAATTAACAATGGCAGCCCTTTGGGCTGCTCATAACCGTCAAGCCCCTCGCTTTGCGAGGGCGTTCTGACTATTATGTGGATAAACCGAATATTCAAAAATTGTTATTCGAACATGGATACATTCCACGCAAATTACGTAATGATCTACAAGCTATTGTTAATGATACTCAATCTGTACATAACAGTACATTAGTAAGAGCAACAAACTCCTACATCAAGGATTTGTTAGAACAATTGAAAGCTTCTGATGAACAATTAGATCAAGCTGCAAAGCAAACTATAACAAGAATAGCAGACTTGTCAAATATTACAAGCAAACCAGAATATACCCCCTTTCTATTGCCCAATTTACCTGAAGATAGGAAAAAGGATATTTTTGATAAAATACCAGAAGAAGATAAACTAAATTATCTACAAGATAACAAGAAAGCTATGCAAGCAATAATAGCAAAAGCGGTCGATGTCTTAAAGAATCTTTATGTAAAAACTGATGTTGATGGTAAATATGACGGAACTTATGCTAATTATTGTTATGATTACCATGGGAATAATCTACAGTTACCTAGAGTGATAGGAGCTGTTAAGCTATTAATTGATAGTAATTATCCTAATGAGCAAGAAATACAAGAATTATGTGTTAGCTTTCTATCTACATATTTCACTATAGAGACAGATAAGTCAAAAGTTTTAAGTATTCTAACTAAAATTAAACAAATACTTAATAAAGATGAACTAACAATAGAAGAGCTTAAAAGTCAAGAGGCATGCCATAATTTACTTACTAACTGTAATGCTACTCAGCAGCAAATAAAAGACTTGTTTCAAGATTTAAACCACTGTTCTGTAGAAGAGGTATGGAAGGTAAATAAAATGTCGGAGTTGGCTATGCAATTATATATAGCTGCGACAACGTATGGTCCTAATAAGTCTGCTTGTAATCAAGGAACCTTCACTCAAGTAATCCATACTTTACCAAAGGTTAGCTCTCTATTTATAAATAACTTTACATCACGGGAATCTAAGACAAAAGAGGAGATTACTGACAATAATATTGAAGACTTTATTCAACACATTGTTGATAAGTTAATAGTAAAATGTGAAAAAAAAGGTCTATCCAAGGAACTTTTAGAATTTATAGCGTGTGAGATGGATGTGGATTTTAGCAAAACCACACATGCACAACAAAAAGTATTTGCTGAAATTAATAAGTTATTTTTGGAGAATATTAGGGGCTATTTACCTGAATATCCTGACCGTAGCCCTTTAGCGACAGAATACCAAATTATGATTAATGCACTACGACAAACCAAAAATATGCAAGATTTTGCTAGTCAGCATAGTACCGAGCAATTAACTGAACAAGACAAACAATTTATTGTGGATATGAAACATCAACAAGAAGAACAAGCAACAAAATTGCAAAAACAGCAAGTTAAGGCAGTAGTTGAGGATATGTTAGATGCTTTGGAACTGTCAGAGACATGCTCTAAATATTTTGATGATCCCATTGCAGCATACCAAAGCTTACTCGGAGAGTCTAGTAGTATAGAAGGTTTTGACTTTGAATAGGCATGTAATTCTTAATAATCGATCTCAAAATCATTGCGAGGAACTACTTTATAACCTCAATTTCGGATTAATGAAATTAATCCAAAACTGAGGTTTATAGTAGTGACTAAGCAATCCATTTCTAATCACTTTTAAGGATTGCTTAGTTGCTTTCGCCTACTTGCAATGATACCTTTTTTACATCTCCTTAATTTTTGCCATAATCTTTTCTAGGATATTTGAAGGAGTAAGACCAAAATATGAGTATACATCTTCAGAACAACTAGATAGACCAAATTGGTCGACTCCAAAAAACAGTCCGTTTTCTCCAATGATTCGATGCCAGCCAAAGCTACTTGCAGCTTCTATAGCCACTTTCAATTTGGCATTGGATAGGATATTTTGGGTATAGCTACGAGGCTGTTTAAAAAATAACTCAAAACATAATATTGAAATAACATTTACACTAAATCCATTTTTGCTTAGTATATCTTTTACCTCTAAGGCAATTGATAATTCAGAACCTGTAGCAAAGATAGCAACATCTACTTTTTCTTGACTATTTCCTGACAATATATAACCACCTTTAGAGTATAAATTTTGTGAACTAATGTGGCTAACTATTTGATTTTCCTCATTTTGAATCTTAGTAATTTGAGGAACAGCTTGTCTTGTTAAAGCAAGAATAGAAGGACCTTGTTTATTAGATAGTGCAATTCGCCAAGACTCGGCTGTTTCTATATAGTCTGCAGGGCGTAATACCATCATATTTGGTAAGCTTCGAAAGGACGCTAGATGCTCAACTGGTTGGTGAGTAGGGCCGTCTTCTCCTACACCGATTGAATCATGAGTCATTATATAGATTACTTGTTGCTGCATAATAGCAGAAAGTCGCATACTTGGCTTCATATAATCAGAAAAGGCTAGAAAAGTAGCACCTACAGGCAAAAATCCTGATAATGACAGTCCGTTCATGATAGAACCCATAGCATTCTCACGAACACCATAATGGATGTAGTTGCCGCTAAAATCATCTTTACTGATTACTTTACTATGATTATTTTTGATATTATTGGATAATGATAAATCAGCTGACCCAAAAATAATTTTATCAGATAGTTTGCTTAATTCTTCTACAATTCTACCGGATGAACTACGGGTTGCTTCATCTTTTACCGGGATAGGGATATTGTCAAGAAAAGAACAATCGATATTAGGTCTAGCAAAATACACTTTTTGTTCTTGACTTATATCAACAAAGTTTTCCTGCCAATTATTATAACTCACTTGATTTCTTAGCCAAGCGATGCCCCATATATCTTTTAATTCTTTTGGTAGGTCAAATTCTTCATCCTTAAAACCTAAATTTTCTTTTAGCAATTTAACTTCATCTTTGCCAAGGGGCGAACCATGGGCTGCATTTGAATTTACCTTGTTAATAGAACCTTTGGCAATTAAAGTACGACAGGCAATGAAGTAGGGTTTATCAGAATTTTTTGCCCTAGTTAAGCTGGCATTAATTTGCTCAAAATCATGCCCATCTATAGATTCGGTAATCCAACCCATGGCAGTAAATTTAAGCAAATGGTCTTCAGATACGGTAAGGTTGGTAGAGCCATCGATGGAAATTTTATTATCATCAAATAAAACTATTAGGTTATTAAGGCATAAATGTCCAGCTAAAGAAGCAGCCTCGTAGCTTATACCTTCCATTAGGCATCCATCTCCAATTATACAGTAAATTTTATGATCACTAAGATTTTTGCCCAATTTTTGTTGATATTTTTTTTGACCAATAGCCATACCCACTGAAGTGGCAAATCCCTGACCTAAAGGACCTGTAGTAGCCTCAATAGCTTCATATGCTCCATATTCTGGATGTCCAGGAGTTTTTGAATGTAATTTGCGAAATTGTTTTAAATCTTCTAAGTGAAAATTTTTATAATTTGTTAAATAATAAAAACTATAAAGTAACATAGATCCATGCCCAGCTGATAGAACTAGGCGATCACGGTCAAACCAAGTTGGATCATTAGGATTGAATTTAAGAAAATCAAACACTAAAACTGTCATCACATCTGCCATGCCAAGTACCATACCTGGATGGCCTGACTTGGCATGCTCTATGCTATCACTTGCTAAAACTCTAATACAGTTACTTAGTTTACAATATTCTTCTGAATATTTTGGTATTTTATTAAACTTCATTATGATAAATATCGCTTTTATGTTAAAAGATATATACTTTTCTAGTTTTAAGAATTGGAATATATTGATAAAAATTTTTTATGAATCTACATCAAAATAGATATTATGACAACAAAACTATTATCCGTTTTCTCGTGGTTTACTACTTTATTTCATCAATTACGGTTATCAATCAGTTCAATAAATTTTTACCAAGATGTTTATAGATCATATACAGGGTATGGAATTAAATACATATTTACTGTATCTTTTATATCATCATTGATTTTCTGTCTTTTTATATTTAATTATTTGTTGGCTTTGACGGATTATTTTACTGAAAACCGCTCTACAAAAAGCACCACAACTATTGAATATATATTAAAACAGTTACCGGAAATCTATTATGATGGTAGTAAAATTTTAGTTGATCAAGATGAAGCTATATATTTACTCGATGAAAATGGTAATAAAATTGCTGTTATAGACTCAAAGAATCAACTACCTTATAGCGAGAAAATTAAAGTTCCTATCCTCTTTAGTAGCAATAATATAACCCTTACTACGATTGAAATAACTGATAAAAAAAAGAGTGCATTTAGTATTGGATATTCTAAATTATTTACTTCTGATCAAAAAATTCTAACTGAAGAAGTCATTAAAAAGCATTTTTCTAGGATTCTTACACAAGCACCGAAGGTATTTATTTACATTTTAATGCCGATAATGATAGTCTTTCGTTTTGTAACAATTTTATTCGAAAAAAGCTTTATTATTATATTAGTATATCTGTTAACTAATTATTTTGGTCCTAAATCCTCTTGGCAAACATGCACTAGGATAGTATTATTTTCAAGTGGAGTGCCCATTTTATTACAACCTATTATCGTTATATTTTTACCAGCATTGAGTGGCATGGTATTTTTTATACAGATGTTTGCCTATTTTTTACTCTTTTTGGGGATGTTACAAATACGAAGTAAATAGGGAAGGGGGGTGATATATAGCTCCTTGCAATAGACTTACTGCATAAGTCAATCTAGTTGGTGATTTTGTCGTCGAAACTCGCCTCCGCTCCTCACGTACGTCTGTGTACGCTGCGGTGCTCGGCTTCGTTTCTCCTAAAAATCCCTCAACTATCTTTGATTTATGCAGCAAGTCTAATGACTAAAAAGAATTTTTAACTTGCATAATGTAGGTTTATTGTATATACTTGTTTATACAGTAACAATATTAATGATATTATGCAAACTCAAATCCAAAAATGGGGAAATAGCTTGGGAATTAGAATTCCTAAACATCTAGCTGATAAGTTACATTTTCAACAAGGTACATTTGTTAATTTAGAAACAGCTGATAACTATTTGATTATCAGTACAGAAACATCAGAATTAGATATATTATTGGATAATATTACAGATTCTAACTGTCATCATGAAATATTAAATGATGACATTGCTGTAGGTAATGAATCGTGGTAACATTCATACCTGAAAGAGGTGATGTAGTTTGGCTTAATTTTGAACCTCAAAAAGGCAAAGAGATTCAAAAAACACTACCAGCGGTAGTTCTTACTCCTTATAAATATAACCTTAAGAGTGGTCTTGCTCTATTTGTACCTATCACTAGTCAAGTTAAGGGCTATCCTTTTGAAGTGATAATAAACTTTGAACAAATAAAGGGAGCAGTATTATGCGATCAAGTACGTTCTATGGATTGGAAAACCTGCACAGCAACTAAAATTCTTACATTAGACAAAATACTCATAAATGTTATATTATCAAAATTAAAACTATTATTGTAGTTATACATTGCTATGAAACAAATATATAAATTTTACTCTCAAAAAGTAAAAGTTGCTTTGAGAATATTGCTTAAAACTATCCTATATGGGATTATAGCCATTAGGCTAATTTATAAACTTCTCTTAGGATCAGTTTCCGGCATTATTCAAGTTTGTTCCATTATTTTAATTTTTAAAATAATTTGACTTAAAAATTAAAATAATTTATTCTATATATAGATAATTAATCTGCCTACAGGCATATCTATTCCCTAGGCTTTGGGACATAGTATTTTTAACGACGAACATTTTTAAGATAAGTCTTTTATTTATGGAATTGATTTATGAAAAATACCCAATATAATTTTAATTCACCAAGCTTTACATTTAATCCATCTCAATCTTTAAGATATGATGTTAAGGGTGTTTTCCCTACTCAGCACATTACCAAAATCCCTGAATTTAATTCTTCTATATTTAATCCACCTCAACATACTATTAAAGCTGATTTTAAAGATACTTCCCATACTCAATATAGTTTTAATGTACAAGGAGTTCCCAAAACCCCTGCATTCAATCCTTCTACTATATTAAATCTACTCTTTTATAGGTAACCGCGATGACCATTCTTCTGTTCCTACAGATTTAATGGGACACAGTATGAATCAAAGTATTCTTGACTATGGACATCATTAAAATCATGAAAAAATTGTTATTTAGACTCTGTTTATTTGGGATTTACCAAATCTTCATTTTTTGCCTAATAAACGTTGTTGTTTATCAATATAGTGGAGTCAAACTTTCTTGGCAGGAGAGTAGCTTTATAATATTGTTTAATATATTATTTATAAGTTGTTTGGTTAGTTTTTATTTTTGTAATCATTATAATAATTCTAAGGAGGATAAATTCTCTAGTGGTTTAGATTTTCTTACGTATATTATACTATTTCTAACTTTTGTGTTAGCTCTACCATTGATATCAGCAACTCAAGATGTTTATCATCAAAACCCTTTAAAAAATTGGCAGGAATATTTAAAAGATAATTTAAAGCATTTTGTTGTTTTTTCGGGATGTGTATTTTTTTATGGTATTAAATTTGTTAGATTTAGTAATAATGCTAGTAGATGTCACTCATATTTAAATTTTATTATAGCTACCATAATATTTATAATTTCTTGTATAGTTGTCGGAATTATGTAAGCCTTAATATTTATCCATGAATTTACACGGTTAGAAAAAGCGATTAGTACGGCAGGAATATGTTCAAGGCGTGATGCAGAACTGCTTATTAAAAATAAGCAAGTAAAAGTAAATGGCGTTATTATTGATTCACCAGCAACCAATGTTGATGAAACTAGTGTTATTGAGGTGTCGGGAAAACTAATAAATCAACAACAGATCCCGCGTTTATGGGTATATTACAAACCTGTTGGACTCATTACTTCGCATAAAGATACAAGTGGTAGAGAAACGGTATTTGCTAGTCTTGCAAAGCTGAATCTGCCTAGAGTAATCTCAATAGGGCGACTGGATATCAATAGTGAAGGGCTATTATTACTAACCAATAATGGTGATTTAGCAAGAAAGTTTGAGCTACCATCAAGTAAAATAGAACGTGTATATAAAGTCAGAGCATATGGTAACCCAAATCTTTTGCTAAAAAATTATAAAAATATAGAAATTGATCAAATACGTTATGATCCTAAATCAATTAAATTAATAAAATCAGGCAGGACAAATTGTTGGTTTGAAGTAGTTTTGACTGAAGGTAAAAATCGTGAAATTAGAAAGATATTTGAACATTTTGGCTTGACTGTTAACCGGTTAATTAGAATTAGCTATGGAGATTTTTTATTAGGTAATTTGCAACCAAATCAGTATAAAGAACAGCCATTCGAAAAATTTAAGAAATTTTTATGATTAGAATTATAGCAGGCAAACATAAAAATCGGATCATACCTACCTTAAAAAACTCTAACTATCGTCCTTCCACAGGGAAAATCCGAGAGGCGATTTTTAGTATACTAACTTCAGGAGAATTCATTGATTGTAGGTTATTTAACAATGAATCTAAAGTTCTCGATTTATTTGCCGGCACTGGTAGTCTAGCTTTTGAGAGCTGTTCTAGAGGTGCTGGAGCAGTTACATTAGTTGATATAAATGCTAATTATTTACAGGCAGCAAAAGAGTTTGCTAGTAAAATAGGTAAGCTGGATAAAATGACTTTCTTAAATATCAATGCTATAGCTTTGCCAAAATGTAAAAACAGCTTTGATCTAATTTTTATTGATCCACCATACGGTCATAATCTTGTATCGAAGGCAGTTAATGCTTTAAAAAAAGGTCAATGGTTAAAAGATGGTAGCATTATTGTAGTCGAACTTGCTAAAAATGAAGATTTTAGCGATGATTCTTTACAGCTAATTAAAGAAAAAATATACGGTGATAGTAAATTGCTTATCTTAAAATACATAAATGTTCTATAATATAGATTATGGAAAATAAACCTTTTGTAAATTTTATTTTATGCCTAAAGAGTTTAACAGGAGCAGTTAATACAGCTGTAGACAATTATCAAGCTACTTGTACGAATTCTTCTACTGTAGAGACAACGGGTGGTGAATTACATTACTATGATTGGCATGATGATATGCAGAAGAACTATAGTGGCTATTGAATTGATTAGCATATTATTCAAAGGTTTAAAATATAGCAATAATATTTATGGTTTGTATAAGTGAGCTTATTTTGCTTCACTATGGTGCTAAAGCTTACTCTCTGTATATTACTAACTATTTGTTCGTTTATATTATTGATTTTGGCTAATGAATATTATCTTAAAAATAAGAGTGGCAAAATCTATATTATTTTAGATTTCCTGATTATAAGCACTTTTGCATTATGTAGCTGGTTAGGAATAACAATTATATTTATTATCGTAGATATTTACGATAACAAACCTTTAAGCAGTTGGTCTGAATATTGCTATATGAATAGAAAAGCGGCATATTTTGTATTTTTACCATGGATAGTTCTTAATGCTTTTAAAGCCTTAAGAATTCTTTGTAAGAAAGATAAGAATTGATAATTCTTATCTTTCTTCTAGCTTTTTATAAAGAAGCATCGCATCACCATAACTAAAAAACCGCATTCTCGTATCTATAGCATATTTGTAGATATCAGTTATTTCCTTATAACCAGCAAAAGCACAAACTAACATGAATAATGTAGACTTTGGCAAATGGAAATTGGTAATTAGCATATCAACAATTTGAAATTTAAATCCTGGTCTGATAAAAATGTCTGTTTCAAATTCACCACTTGTTATTTGCCCATTAAGAGAATTGGCAATGGCGTTACCTTCTAATGCTCGTAAGCTGGTAGTTCCGACGGCTATTATTCGTCTATTTTCTTTTTTCGCCTTATTAATCATATTTGCGGTTTTTTTATCTATATGATAATATTCTGAATGCATTTGATGTTGATCAATATCTTCAGTTTTAACTGGTAGGAACGTCCCTGCTCCAACATGCAAAGTAATAAAAGCAGTTTCAATATTTCTTGCTTTAATTAATGCCAATAATTCATCAGAAAAATGTAGCCCTGCAGTTGGAGCTGCTACTGCCCCAGGTTTTTTACTATAGACTGTTTGATATCTATTATTATCCTCTAGTAAATTTTCGTGCCTCTTTATATAAGGAGGTAGAGGGATTTCACCGTATTTTTCTAAAAATTCAAAAACTGAAATATTATCTAGAACAAACGTGACTTCAACCTGTCCCATCCCAAGTTTTCTACTTATAATAATCTTATTACCAGCAAAATCAAACTGATCTTCAATATCAAGTCTTTTGGACGGCTTGGCAAAACCATGCCAATAATTATCACTTATTGTCTTGTTTAGGTATAATTCGATTTTTTTGCCAGCTTTATTTAGTAGCAATTTGGCTTTAATAACTTTAGTATCATTAAATACCATTAAATCACCAGGGCATAGATAGTCAATTATATCATAAAACTTGGTCTGCACTAAGTCTTTGTTTGGTGCTACTGCCAACAAATTAGAGTCCTCTCGTTTTTTTTCTGGTTTCTGAGCGATTAACTCAGTCGGTAAGGTAAAATCAAAATCAGATAATTTCATTGTACCTCTCATATAAATTTGGGGGCGATTATGTTTTAATATAATCTGCTCGTCAATGATTATTTCACAAATCCCTTGTGTTACTGTAATATTAGCTATACAATTATAGGTTTCTTTTCTACTATCTACACCATATTATTATATTTTAACCTATTAAAATAGGTTCTATACTCGGTGAACTTCAAGAATTGGCGTTGTCGTGTCTAAAGATCTCCGCTGCTCACGTACTAATGTACGCTCCGCTGCTCGACTTTGACACTCCTAGCTCTTCTTGAAGTTATACTATCGTCTACCAACTCTTCATTTACGAGCAGTATATGTGCTTATCTAAGGTTAAAATACTTATAGCAAAGGTGCTATTTGTAATATCTGCATTAGGGACTGTAATTATTATACCAATTACGGTATATGGAACTGGTGATTCCTCTAGGCATAAGGCTGTAGAACTTTTTAATACTCCATTGGTTATTAATGAAAAACGAGCATTGGAACAGTTTAAAAAACATTTGGGTGTTAACCAACCCAATTCTTACCTAACTAATGCGGCTAAATTTTTTCGTAAAAAAACACAAGGGCAAAATGAATTCGAACTAGAAGAGCTGAATGTTGAATTTATTCCCTCTGAATTTTATGATGATATAGCCCCTGATGAACCTTATGTGGATATAGAAAAAATAAAAAAAAAATCAAAAGAATACAACCGATGGACAACAACCAATAGTGCCAGTAACTAATGTACCACAACAAGCAGGATTAGAAGGAGTTGGATCAGGATATAATCCTGCCCCACTTTTATTTCCTAATAATGGACTATCGCCAGCAAGGGGAGATGCAGCTGCTGGAGTACCGCCAGCAAGGGAAGATGCAGCTGTTGGAGTACTGCTAGCAAGGGGAGATGCAGCTGCTGGAGTAGCACCAGCAAGGGGAGATGCAGCTGCTGGAGTACCGCCAGCAAGGGGAGATGCAGCTGTTGGAGTGCCGCTAGCAAGGGGAGATGGAGCTGCTGGAGTAGCACCAGCAGGGGGAGGAGCCGCAGCACCGCCAGTAGGAGGAGAAGCAGCACCACCAGTAGGAGAAAGAGCAGCACCGGCAGCAGAAGCTATAGTGCCACAAGAAAAAGTTGAACAGATAGCAAGGGAAACAGTGGCATTTGCGATTGCCTTAGCACTGAATGAAATAATTATCTTGTCTCATGAATTCGCAAACTCATCTATTGATTTAAGATTAAGAGATTTAAGGCATCTAAACAATCTTCCTCCTCCCGCTGCTGATGATGAAGATGATATTGTTCCTAAAAATGTGTGGGTTAGTGGTACGATAGGTATAACCAAATATAATGGGAAATGCTTGTTAAGTAGCTATACTGGCAGAACTAGTGCTGCAACTATTGGAGGCGATTTAGAGTTACCTAATGGCAGCATTATTGGAGGAGCTTATAATTATGTTCTCTCTAATTTTGAATACAAGAATAGTACTGAGAAATTTACTGCCCACACCCACGTAATAAGTTATTGATATCTTAGGCATCATTGCAAGACCACGTGAGTGTAGTGGTAATCCATTGCTAATCCACCCTTTCCTAGATTGCTTCGTCACCACTGAAGTGACTCCTCGCAATGACGTAGAGGCTATCTAAAACCTTAACGGGTTAGCTATAGTTCTTAATTATCTCCATAATGACTCCACATACGTAGTATCTTTATCCTCTTATCTACCATATCTACTTCATAAAATAATCTATGTTGCAAATTAATCCTTCTTGAATAAGCCCCCAAATACATACCTCTTAACTTTTTAAAGGGCGGCGGATTTTGAAATGGATCATTACCTACAATTTCTAATAACTTGTATATTTGCTTCTGCAAAGGTGATTTTTTAATCTTTTTAAAATCTTTACAAGCATCGCTAGTAAAATACAAACTATACATCTAGCTAATCCACCAGTTTTGTCTTACAATCTTTAAAATCAGTAGCAAGACCTTTAATTATGGATTGGCTTAATTCTTTATTTGTTGCTACAAATAATGTCTCTTGAATATCTTCCCAGTCCTGCTCTGAAATTAAAACTGCTGCATTTCTTTTACCTTTTATTATTGTTGGCTCATGATTCTCTGCTACCAAATCTATCAATTTATATAAGTTCTTTCTAGCTTCACTAGCTATTAAATATGTCATAATTACTCCTTTTAAAATGTTAATTAATAGACTTACTGCATAAGTCAATCTAGTTGGTGATTTTGTCGTCGAAACTCGCCTCCGCTCCTCACGTACGTCTGTGTACGCTGCGGTACTCGGCTTCGTTTCTCCTAAAAATCCCTCAACTATCTTTGATTTATGCAGCAAGTCTAATAGTACTATATATGGTACTGTTAATCAATATCTTTCATCCCTTTTACTACAGACTTCTTGCCAATTTTGCTTCCCTTTAATAAAGCTTTATAATCTATCGTAAGCTTAGTAGTTATAAGGTCAGAACTACGCTGAAAATTTATATTACATGCTTTCATACTAGCAACAATATAATCTTGAAGAATACATGCATTAGCTGTTAATTTATTAGTAATTTTTTCAGCAAGTAAAGTCAATAGGCCTTGGTTTTTATCCCTAGCAAAAGCACTTATCTCAAATTCCACCTCGTAAATATTTTGATCTAATCTTGATATATTTTCAACTTTCAAAATATTTATTAGTAAGCACGGATATTTTGCATCTTGGACTACCGATATGTAAATTCGATCAACGCTAAGTCTAATATCTTGGTCATTAGATAATAATTTATATATTGTCATGTGAAAATCATGAATAAAATTAACAGACATATATCTCTAGCCCTACGATATTCAAGAATTTACTTTGTTCTGCCACGTTAATAATCCGTTTAATCTCAAATTGCCTATCTCTAAATGATATACGCATCTTGGTGGTAATTTCTTTGATAAATCTTATTTTAAACAGATAAAACCCTTCCGTCATAATATGACCAAAATTCACATGTTCTATCGATGTAAATCGATTATCACAAATAGGTTTTATTTCAGCATAAACAGATAATTTCTCTTGCCATTTTTCTTGCTCTATTTCACTTGTAGAAAAGTTTTCTAAAATTTTTACCTGATGCTGCAAACTACGTGCTACTGATTTTTTCATTTTTAACTATATTTTTAATTGTCTATATGCTAAATATAAATTTTTAACTTCCGTTGACAAAGAAGTAGCATTTTGCCTTTCCCTATCATACATTTCTGCTATATGCATTAATATGCCATGCCTTATTGAAGCTGGAATATTAATTTTATCATATCCAATAATATATTCAACTATTAATTGATAGTTTTCTAACTTTTTATTCAAACATAATAACGATCGATCATGATCTAGATAATATTGATCAGATCGCAGTTCAATCGATTCACTACTATTTGTTAGAGCAATCTTCACTATCTCTTTTATCGGTTGATATTTTAGCTGAAAATTTTGTTGATTTTTAATGTTACAAATAAACTCTACCCGCCTTGTTATTATCGTAAGTTTAGTAAAATTCTCAGCAGCCATAATTGCCGCACCTATTAAGCCACTAATTAACTCATCATCATAATTTCCTTCTATCCTCATATAGTTTTTAACTTCTACTAAAGTCCAAATAGTCTGAGGAATTAATTCAATAACTTTAAATATATTTTCTTTATGCATATACATTCTCATTCTAATTTCGGATTAATGAAATTAATCCGAAATTGAGATTAGGTTAACTAAATATCGCCAATTTAATAGCACTCTGATTTATACCAATTGCAATAATTAACACGGTGTATTTATCCAGTCTCTATACATAATTGATTTTACTAAATCTACATTATGAGCAAATTGATTCCAAGCGTAACAAGCCATAGTGACGATATCTTCATATACACCATAACATTGGTTAGACAAGAAATGATTTTTGATCCATTCCCAAACTTGTTCCATTGCATTAAGTTCCGGTGCATAGGGCGGAAGCGGTATCAAAGTGATATTGCTTGGCACAGTTAGTTTTTTGGCTGTGTGCCAACCTGCATTATCCGTTAGTAAAGCTATATGTCGGTTGCCTTGAATACTGCGAGAAAGGTCTTCTAAGAATTTATTCATTGCCTGTGTATTTGCATATGGTAAAATTAATGCAAAAGCTTCTCCTGTATCATGGCAAGCAGCTCCATAAATATATGTTGAAATGAATTGCTGTTGCCGAACTTTACGGGGTCTAGT
Organism: Candidatus Tisiphia endosymbiont of Metellina segmentata; assembly: GCF_964030715.1. Lineage (NCBI taxonomy): Bacteria > Pseudomonadati > Pseudomonadota > Alphaproteobacteria > Rickettsiales > Rickettsiaceae > Candidatus Tisiphia > Candidatus Tisiphia endosymbiont of Metellina segmentata. The sequence goes on along the minus strand of NZ_OZ034919.1, from coordinate 412,996 downwards.
GCCACGCTTAGCCCATATACGAGTTAAGCTACCTTGTTGCCCAACTCGAGTTTCATCCTGAGACCATATATCAACTTTACATCTATCGATATTTTTTGGTAATAATTCTGTTAGCATGTCTGGGAAGTTTTTTTATATGTATTTTGAGTCTCTTGATTTGACTTTGGATGCATTGAACGAGAAGTAATCCAGCTAAAACCAAGGCGGTGCATAGTATTGTAGACTGTTTTTAAAGTACATTTAGCACCATATTCCTCAAGTAACATGATATGTAGCTCCTTTCCAGTTATATACCCACCAGTTTTACTTTCACTGAGCGTATTGATTTTATCAAAAAGAGCAGACTCTTGTATAGTGTTAATCTTCCTAGGGGCACCGCTTCTTTGTGATTCAAATAATCCTTCAAAACCATGATTCCTAAATCTTCTGAGCCATGATTGCACAGTTTTCCAGTGTGACTTCACTATTTCAGATATGGCTTTAAAAGATTTGCCTAATTGAAGGTAATACATCGCCAATAAACGTATACGATTTCGACCATGCGGCTCATGTTTCATCATTTTTATAAAATCATGACCATGAAAACCTTGCGGTAATATTAACCTAGCCATTTGAGTACCTTTATCAGTTAAAAACCCATTTTACACCACTGCGTTAATTATTGCAATTGGTATTAAATCTGCGATAAATACTGTACCAACAACCATAATCATCAGGTAGAAGACGCCATTGGCAACCTGTTCTAACAATAAACCATATTGCTTCAATAAAATGTCTCATTTTTTCTTCATTCTTGTTGTGTATACCATTTCTTTCCTTAAAAAATGATAAAATTACTTCCCATGCTTGTTCTTCTATGTAATACTTCATATTGGTAGTTCCTTTTTTTGATAACTAGAAACTACCATTTCTTCTTACTATGGCAACTTTTTATTCCTCTTGCCTAACTATAATTTTTGTCAACAGAACCTAGTTAATTTGCACCTACCAGCTAGCTTAGTAGATCAAGGGGAAGTAGTTAAGCTAGATGAGACTTACGTAAATTATCATCTCAATAAATTACGGCGTGATATAATTAAGGGTGATATTGCTTATGATATCACTAGCTCATTTGGTCAAGGTTACAGCGACCCACAAATACAACAAGCTTTTGTTAGAAGAATCAAGGAAGTATTAAGTGATGGGCAATTTAGGATAACAGAAGATAAGAAGGCAGTATATTTTGTCTATTTTGACGAACAAGGCACTCATCCTTTGTTTTCTTCGCCTAGCACTATATTTACCGTGCCTTTAATACAATTAAACGATCCTATTTCTACGATGGATAGATTGTTTAACCCATGGTTTGAAACAAGCACCAAATAAAATGCTATGCATTATGTAAAAATGGCATAGATATACTTTTGTATAGAATCATAATATATGATATTATGTATTGTATAATCATTAAATGAGGGTAAAAATGCCAAAAGTAATTACGGTGACAGAGATGGTACGTTCATTTTCAGATATTGTTGGTCAAGTACAATATAGAGGAGAAACTTTTAATATTAAGAAAGGGAGGAATATAGTAGCAAGAATTATGCCAGTTAAAGCAAGTAATACAATAGCGATAAAAGACTTAAATGAATTTTTTCGTAATGGTCCTCATCTTGATAAAGATGATATAGATGAATTTGAGAAGGATATTAATGCAGTTAAATCATTGAAGTTACAGGATTGGGGAAATAAATGGGATTAATAATTGATAGTTCGGTAATTATAGCAGTAGAAAAAGGAAAAATAGATTTTGCTAAATTGGTTCAATATGAGCAATCTTATATTAGTCCTATTACTGTTACAGAATTGTTAACAGGAGTTAGTAGATCAAATACTGAGGAACGTCGAATGAAAAGATCAGTATTTGTCGAGCATATAATAAACTCAATTAGCGTGTTGCCTTTTGGAGTTGAAGAAGCAAGGATATATAATCATATCCTATATAATTTATTTATAGAAAATATTACAATAGGTATTCATGATATGTTAATTGCTGCATCAGCTATAGTTCATGGATATCCAATATTAACTTTGAATGGACGAGATTTTAATAGAATAAAAGGATTAGAAGTAGTGACACTTGATACCAAACGATCAAGTTCATAATGGAAGAAACAAGCAAATTTACTCTTGTTTCCTAGAAGGGGGTTAGATGGGCAGTAAGGCACTATTTATTAAATCGAGGGGAGATAGTTTTGGTCTTGATAATCTTGGTGCAGCAAGCTTGGATGTATGGAATGCTGCATTAAACCTTGGTTTTACTGATTCTAGCATATATTTAAGGGACAAGCTAAAATATATGCTATCACCTGAGATGCAGGATATAGCCGAATATGTTGATACGCCTACTATCTCTGAAGAAGAATTTAAGCAAAAATATGCAGATACCGGCTTGCAATATGAACCATATATGACAACTGATATGGTGGAGTATTTGGTTAGCAAAAAGCAACAAAGAGAGATTGACCAATATATAATGGCTAGAGGTAAAGGCGGCTTCCAAGAAGAAGTAGGAAAATTTGCTGCTGAGTTGTTAGGTAGTAATCTTAACCCAGTTAATATTGCAGCCAGCTTTGTGCCTATTGGCGGTCAAGCCAAGTGGGCAGCAGCTAGCTTAAAATATGGAGCGTTAAAAACCGGTTTGTTTAAAGGTTTTGTTGGTGGAGTAGCTGGGCAAACAGCAATAGAGCCTTTTATGCACCGTGAGCGTAGCTTAGAGCAAGTTGATTATGGTTTAAGTGATAGTGTTCATAATATTCTAGCTAGTGGGGCATTTGGAGCTGGACTGCATGCAGTCTCGTATAGCCTTGGTTATGGTTTTAAAAAACTAAAAGAGCATTATTATTCACCATCAGGGCTATTGTCTCAAGATGTTGCCACTAATAATCCAGCAATTAATCAACAATTTAAAAATCTTGTAAATAAATTACAGGATAAAACTCATCCAACAACTAATAACCACCATAGTTCATTATCATTCGATATCAAGGAAGCTCAAGCCATTAAAGATAGTATTTGGCAAGAAGGTATCGCTAAATTTCCAGAATTTTTTGAGCAAGAACAGCATATAGCAAAGTTTGAGGAAATGCTACACCAACTATTTGCCACTGGTGGTGATGAAACAAAAATACCTAATATATTTTTACAACAGTTAAATGAACAAAAAAATAAGTCAGAACGCCCTCGCAAAGCGAGGGGCTTGACGGTTATGAGCAGCCCAAAGGGCTGCCATTGTTAATTAAAATTCTCCTGATTCGTCAGAGCCTAAACTATCAAGTTGCTCTTGATTCTTAATGTAGTGTTTGATCTGATTCTCTTCAAATCCTACAGTTGAGACCGCATAACCTCTAGCCCACAACTTTTCTCCATTAAAATTACGTTTTCGTCCACCAAACTGCCTAGCAACGGCTATAGCACTTTTCCCCTTGATATAGCCTATTATACCAATTGCAATAATTAACGCAGTGGTGTAAAATGGGTTTTTAACTGATAAAGGTACTCAAATGGCTAGGTTAATATTACCGCAAGGTTTTCATGGTCATGATTTTATAAAAATGATGAAACATGAGCCGCATGGTCGAAATCGTATACGTTTATTGGCGATGTATTATACCAATTGCAATAATTAACACGGTGTATTTAGGAGGAATCTTGATGAGCATATGCACATGATCTTGTACCATATGCCCCTCTATGATCTTTCTCCCACGTTGAAAAGCTAACTCATGGAATACGTTCCCAAGATATTTTCTAACCTTCCCGTACAATTCTTTTTTACGACACTTTGGAATAAACACAATATGATATTTGCAATCCCATTTAGAATGATTTAAACTTTCGTATGTTGTCATATATTTTCTCCTTTGACCGTCAAGCCAAAGAAGTTATATATGATAACTTTTTATTTTATACTAAATCTAAAGGCCAAGCCTTGATGGTCTCACTAGTCAAACTAGTGGCTTACCTATCATTGAGTTATTATTTTCTTATTGACTTCCATTACGGATGCTCGTGTATTTTCAAATCCAATTCGTAGGATCATTCGAGTATATATATTGATATTAGTAGAATAATTTGTTATATACACTATTTGGATTAACCAAAATTATTTAGGCTACAGGAATAATTTTATTAAAAACTTATTATTAATTGCGGTCGTGGCGAAATTGGTAGACGCACAGCCTTGAGGGGGTTGTTCTTAACAGAGTGGAAGTTCAAGTCTTCTCGACCGCACCAATTCCATATGTTTCAACTTAGTTGTCTTATAAAACCTAACATGTTAGAATACAAGTGACTCATCCTTCTTGGCTATTGAGGGTACTTTTAGAAAATTCAGTATATATACTCAAATCATTTGAGTATACTCGGTGAACTTCAAGAATTAAGGTCGTCGTATCTAAAAATCGAAGCTGCTCCGTTACTCATGTATGCTCTGCTGCTCGACTTTGCTACTGCCTAGCTCTTCTTGAAGTTGACCTTCGTACTAACTCTTGAAATCATAGCAGTATACTCAAACGAGGAGTTATGCAAAATCAATCAAAAAATATGTTGTCGGTTCATCAAAACCAATTTGACGAAACATTTGAGCACATTAATAATCTTCTGAATAATGATGAATTTGGCAAAGCAATAGAGATTATGAGTAATCTTCACTATGCAGATCTTGCAGATGTTTTAGATAATATAAATCAGAAAACTTATAAAACAATTCTTCCTTTGTTACAGGATACACTAAAGCCTGAAACTTTAGTACAGCTTAGCGTGAACAGTAAACCACTTATAATGCAAATTTTAGGTGTACAGAAAAGTGTACAGCTAATTAATCAACTTGCTATAGAAGATGCTGTTGAAGTTATCGAGGATCTTGATGATCTAACAAAAGAAATGATCTTAAATAATCTCAAAGCAGAAAAAAGACAGCAAATTATAGAAGGCTGTACTTACCCAGAAGATACTGTTGGTAGGGTAATCGAAAGAAACTTTGTGTCATTTCAAGAAGATTGGACAGTAGCCACGGCTATAGATTTTATTAGACACAAACATATAACACAAGATTTTCATGCTGCTATTGTACTCGACAGTAAATACCGACCTATAGGTAGTATACTTCTAAGCACTTTACTGAAGCATAAAGGGGATAAGTTAGTAAAAGATCTTATGAATCCTGAATTTAAAATTACCGATGTATTCACTAATTTAAGTGAGTTAAGTTTTATTTTTAAACAATATGCTCTAACAATTGTACCAGTGGTGAATAAAAGCGGCAAGTTAATAGGTACCGTTTCAATAGATAGTATGCTTTACATCATTGAACAACAAACCGAAAAAGATATAATGTCACTCGGTGGCGTTCATACTCAAGATACATTTTACAATCTATTTTATACTGTGAGACACAGATTCCCTTGGTTATTTGTCAATTTAATTACTGCTTGTATGACATCGATAATTATTAACCAGTTTAGTATTACAATCTCAAAACTTATAACACTAGCAGCTATTATGCCTATTGTTGCTTCTATGGGAGGGAATGCCGGCACACAAGCCATGACAGTGACAGTTAGAGCACTTGCCAACAAAGATATTCACCATAATAATGTGCTGAGAGTGATTCTTAAAGAAATAGCTGTATGCGGATTTAACGGCTCTATATTGGCCTTAGTTGGGGCACTATTAAGCTTAGCAATGCTTTCTGATCCAAATCTTAGCTTGATTTTCTCCATAGCCGTTATCCTAACGTTTCTCATAGCTGGTCTTTTTGGCTCAGTAATACCAATTACTCTACATTATTTAAATATTGATCCCGCCACTGGCTCAGGTGTATTCTTAACCACCATAACTGATTCATTTGCATTTTTTACCTTTCTTACTTTAGCTTATACCTTTTTGGTGTAAACTTGCCTTGAGATTATCGAGTTTAAAGTGCTACAAGAAGTATTGAAGTATTAGTTACTCACACCTTACGCATAACCCCTATGGCAATTTAAAAATTGCAGAAAAGTACAAGACATCATTACGAGACCACGTAGTGGTCGTGGCAATCCACATTTATTGGATTGCCGCGTCGCCGCTTTGCGGCTCTTCGCAATGACATTTATGCATTTTAAAAAACAAACTTTTCTATCATTAGCTGTGACTTTTAAACTGCCCTGCTTGAATGCTTATATGATGATGCTTGACAGCCAGTAACAACAAATAGAGATATGTGTTAATAATATCAAAAAGAAACGTAAAGTGAAAATATTTTATAATATAGATAACTTTAATAGCTAATAATTATTGATTTACAACATCTATATCTATATCTTTACCTGATAGACAAGCTATCATTAGCTGAATTAAATTAACTCACTTAAAGGAAAAATTTATGCACAAAGGTGAATTCATTGATTATATAGCAAACCAACAAAATTGTACTAAAGTTGAAGCTGAAAAAATTATAAATACATTTACCAATGCAGTTACTTCTATTCTTGCTGAAGGTAAAGACGTAATACTGATTGGCTTTGGTAAGTTTTACTCTAGTAAAGTAGCAGCTAGAGCTGGCAAAAATCCTAGAACTGGTCAGCCTCTTAAAATTGAAGCTTACGTTCAACCTAAGTTCTCTGCTGGTGAAAAACTAAAATCTGCCTGCAATGGACGTAAAGACTCAAAACCAAAAACTGCAAAGTAAGTAATATACTCAAATGATTTGAAGAATTGGATTTGAAAATGAATGGTGAGCATGCAAACCCATGATATTTTTAAAAAACAATTCTTTAAATTATTTGATTATACTCTATTTTGAGCTAACCATGATCAAAATGAAACATCGCTTTAATTTGTTACTCACACTTATTAGATTTTATCAATTCTTTATTTCCCCCCTACTTGGTGATAATTGTCGTTTTAATCCATCATGTTCAGAATATGCTAGATCAGCAATAATAATGCATGGTAATATTAAAGGATTATGGTTATTTATTAAGAGAATAATTAGGTGTAATCCTTTCTGTCAAGGTGGATATGATCCTGTGCCTAATACTACCCAACCTGAAAATTAATTGGAAGAGTATACTCGAATGCTTTGAAGAATTGTTTTGTGAAAATATCAGGAACTCGCGTACTCATATACTAAATGTACACCTAGTTCGCTTGCCCCTCATTTTCAACTCCAATTTGTAGGATCATTCGAGTATATAGAGCTACTCATAAAAACAAAATCTTCACGAAGCCTAATTTTTCAAATCATTTTTGCTCAGTCTTTAATCAAATGTAGTAATTTTTCTTTTGCTTCTGCTTTAGCACGTAGGCTTGCATAAGTGTCTTGCTTACTGTCATCTGTAATATGGTTCACAAATACAATAGTCCTATTATCTCTTTGAATCCAACCAACAAACCATCCTTGCTGGAGGTCTAACTTCTTAGTTCTATTTTTATTAAGTTGAGAACCGTTGCCTGTTTTCCCATAAAGTTTCCAACCGCTTGGTAGTTCCTCCACAAAGAGTATATTTTTTGTCATTTCATGAGATTTAAGACTTATTGGTAATTTGTTATCAATAAGATTCTGTAAGAACACGACTTGCTCTTCAGGTGAAATTTCCAACGAACTGGATAGCCATGAATTCGTTAATCCATTGTTTTTACCTTTATCGCCTGAAACATTTTGATTCCCATAGTTAAATTTTATAACATAGTCTTTGAATTTACTCATCCCAAGCTTTTGCGTCAAAACTTGAGAATACCAAACACAACTATTTTGCATCCATGTTGTTGGATTGTGGGGCTGTTTCCACCTGTCAAGCCAATCTACATAACCTTCTTTAAATGGTAACTCAGGATGAGTTTCATCAACTAACAATCCTTCTTCATATCCCATCAAACTAATGGCAATTTTGAACGTTGAGCAAGGTGCATAGCGTGATGCACAATCACCTTCTTGTTTGATAATTTTATCATTTTCTTTAGCCAAAAAGCATTTGGTATCTGCCAGTGAGGATGTGTTAAACAATAACCCAATGCTTAAATATAAAATAAGTTTTTTCATTATACCTTCTAAAAATTTAAGTTTGTTTCTTCTTTTATTAAACCAATAAGCCTTATCGGAGCTTCTGTTGCCCCTCTTACCTTAATTGGCAGAGCTAAGATACAGCTTCCTGTTATAGGTAGATTTGCCAAATTAGCAACATTTTCAACAATATATTTGCGGCCATTGCTCAAAAACAATTTATGGACGGGAAATCCATCTGCTGGCGTCTAGTGACAGTCAATACCAAGTCCGCACACACCTCGTTTTGTCAGTATCTCCGCTGCTTCAATTGATATAGAAGGAAAAATGTGATTATTGCTATACTTTCCCGGATCACCCCAAAACTTTTCCCATCCTGTTTTGATCATCACAAAACTTCCCTCATTGATCATTCCGTATTGTTCTTCAAAATGTTCAATGTCCGTTAGTCTTAGACTATAACGCTCATGACAAGAGCTTGATACATCAATAACAACACAAGGAGCAACCAGCTGCGATAATGGTATTTGATCAATGGTAGTACTCCTGGAATACAGTGTGCTGGTGCATCCATATGTGTACCAATCCCTGCACACGAAATTCTTCATTCTGTCGGCAGTCAGAATAATCCAATTTAACATCAATATTAAACCCACAACCTCCACTCCACGAAGGAGTCTGCTCATCAAGAGTGTGTGTGAGATCAATAATTTTGTATGGAAAAATCATGGCTATCCCTCCTTCAAACTTACCAAAAAGAATCAGTTCGCAATATTCCTATTATAAAGAAAGTAATATAAACAACTATACATAAAACTATATATAAAGTGTAATTAAATACGTAACCTGTCTGCGATCTACTCACCAAAAAACCAAAGTAATTTACCGTTTTAGCAAAGCTATTTGGACCAAATCTATCTATCACTCTTTGATCCATCAAATTGCATAACTTACTTAAGTTAGTTACTAATCTTACTATCACAAAGTCATAAACCTCATCAAAATAATATTTATGTACCAACAGCTTTTCTATAAATCCTATTTTTATTTTTTCTTTGATTCTTCTATAAAAATAAAGCCCCAAAACAATACCTATTAGTCCCGAAACCATTGGTAATAATTTTATATAAAGAGGAGGATGAATTGCTAGTATTTGGTAAATATGAATGTTAAATATACTATCAAGGAAATAACCATTTGGTTTGTCAAAAAACAATATATAATAACCTATCATTCCTGCAAGAAAACTACCTGCCACTAAAAGACTAAGTGGTCCATTCATGATATGGGGTGATTCATGGACATGATTGATGTCAATAGTTAGTCTAGTTTTTCCATGAAATACTAATAAGATAATTTTCATAGAATAAATGGCAGTCAGGACTGCAGCAAGAATTCCAAGAATAAACACGATAGTACCGATACCACCGCTACTATATGCTAGCTCTAAAATAGCATCTTTTGAATAAAATCCTGCTAAAGGATAAATACCTATGAGTGCCAGTGATCCAATTAAAAAATTACAATAAGTAATTGGCATCTTATCTTTCAAACCACCAATCTTAAAAATATTTTGCTCATGACAAGCGTGAATTACACTACCAGCTGATAAAAATAATAAAGCTTTAAAAAATGCATGGGTGACTAAATGAAAAATACCAGCATTATAAGCTGACACACCACAAGCAAGAAACATATAACCAAGTTGGCTACAAGTAGAATAGGCAATAATTTTTTTTATATCATCTTGAACTATGGCAATAGTTGCGGCAAATATACATGTAATACCACCAATAATGGCAATAAAGTGCAATACCCCTATACTATATTCAAATAAATAAGAACATCTAGCTACTAAAAAGACCCCAGCTGTTACCATGGTTGCAGCATGAATAAGTGCCGAGACAGGAGTTGGTCCTTCCATAGCATCTGGTAGCCATATATGCAAGCCAATTTGAGCCGACTTGCCCATGCATCCCAAGAATAATAGTAAACATACCACGTCAATTACTGTTGCTTTAAAACCCAATATACTCAATTGCATCTTAGATAATGACTCTGCTTTATCAAATACACTAGCAAAATCAACTACACCAAAATAAACAATAATGGTAATAATCCCAAGTATAAAAGCAAAATCTCCTACCCTATTTACTATAAAGGCTTTAATTGCTGCTTTATTCGCTGATTCTTTCTGATACCAAAAACCAATTAACAAATACGAACATAGGCCAACACCTTCCCAACCAAAAAATAATTGGACAAAATTATCTGCTGATACCAAAGCTAGCATAAAGAAAGTGAATAATGATAGAAATGCTAGAAATTTAGGTAATCCATCATCATCCGCCATATAGCCAAGAGAATAAATATGTACTACAGCTGAAATCCAAGTAACCACTATAAACATAATAGCGGTTAGCTGATCGACATAAATCGCCCAACTTACTTTCATGTTACCAATTTCTAGCCATTTTGCTAAAATTATATGAATAATGGCTTTGTTTATACCCACATTGTAAAATATAAACATAGATAATAATGCCGATAAACTTATTGCAATAGTGGCAATAAAAGCTGCTTGCTTCTTGCTAAAACACTGACAAAACAAACCATTGATAATACCAGAGATTAAAGGTAACATTACTGTAAGTGTTGCTGCCGAAGCTATCATATCAATTAGCCCTTCATCTGATTTATATCACCCACTTCTATTGAGCCTTTATTTCTAAAATAAACTAGTAATATTGCAAGTCCTATTGTGGTTTCAGCAGCTGCTATTGTTAAAATTATTATACTAAAAATTTGCCCAGACATCTCATGTGTATAAGTAGAGAATGCCACAAAATTGATGTTTACAGCCAGCAGCATCAATTCAATTGACATAAGAATTGTTATGACATTCTTACGATGCATAAACAAACCAACCATCCCTATACTAAAAATGAGGGCCGATAAAGTTAAATAATGTTCCAAAGTAATAGTACTAATCATATTTGAGTCCTTCTATTCCCTTATTTAAATGTGGTTTGACCATTAATATGGAGTTATCTTTATTTTTAGCATACTGCTTAGCAATATCCTGTCTTTTAACTTCGCTGCGATGTCGAATAGTTAAGGTAATACAAGATATCATTGCCACAAATAGAATAATACCCGAAACTTGAAAAGGTAAGATATAATCGGTATATAGTATTTCCCCAATAGCATGAGTATTAGTTACACCTGATGTTATCTCAAATTGGTTATTATCTAAAATTATATTTTTAGTACCTAACCAAATTATCAGGACAAGATCAGCAAACATAATAAGTGCAACAGAAATACTTATAAATAAGTTTCTTTTAAATTGCACAATAACATCGGTAAAACGAATATTCAGCATCATGATAACAAACAAAAATAATACTGCTACTGCCCCAACATATATAACAATCAATATCATTGCTAAAAATTCTGCCCCTAGCAAAACCATTAGCCCCGAACCGTTACAGAAAGTAAAGATCAACCATAAGACAGAATAAACAGGGTTTTTACTGATGACTACCAAACAACTACTTATAACCATTAACCCCGCAAATAAATAAAAAAATATCTCCATAATTATCTATATTTATAATCATCATGTAGCTTAATTGCTAGTTCTTGTTCCCACATATCACCATTTTTCAGCAATTTTTCTTTGTCATAAAGCAATTCTTCATGGGTAATAGTAGCAAATTCAAAATTAGGACCTTCCACTATCGCATCAACTGGACATGCTTCTTGGCATAGACCACAATAAATGCATTTAGTCATATCAATATCATATCTAGTGGTACGCCTACTACCATCTTCTCTTTCTTCTGCTTCAATAATAATAGCTTGAGCCGGACAAATTGCTTCACAAAGCTTACAAGCAATACAACGCTCCTCACCATTGGCGTAACGCCTTAATGCATGCTCACCTTTAAATCTTGGGCTTATCCTTCCCTTCTCATAGGGATAATTTATAGTTACTTTAGGTTTGAAGAAATACTTCAAAGTTAGACTAAGCCCTGAGATTATTTCAAATAAAAAAAAAGACTTCAGGTAACTAATTATTTTCATTTTATTATACACCAAAAATTTGTAGCACTAAGCATGTTTACAATTTATTTTTTCTTCCTAGAGAAGGTTTTAGGTATACTATATACACTCTTCTGCTCCTACGAATTGTTTTTTGAAAATATCATGGATTTGCATGCTCACCATTCATTTTCAAATCCAATTCTTCAAAGCATTTGAGTGTACTTAAAAAGTTCTATCTTTTAATAAATCAGCTATTGCCTGATAAGATTTCAGAGCTTTTTCTGGATCACTGGCAATCATTTCTGCTCCAAGTTTCTCATTATTATTCATATTCCATAAACGACAATTATCCGGGCTAATTTCATCAGCCAACATTACCATAAATTCCTCACCATTAAACACTCTGCCAAATTCTAGTTTGCATTCAACAAGCCTTATACCAATACCTGTAAATAATCCACTTAAAAAATCGTATGTTCTTATGGCTTTATGTTTTACTTCATCAATTTCTTGTTTACTTAACCAACCAAAATTTAGTATTTGGTGTTCATTAATTATAGGATGCTTTAACTCACTACTTCTAACTCTAAAATCGATAATTGGATGATCAAATACGTATCCTTCTTCCATAGAGAATTCTTTTACAAACCTACCGCAAGCTACTGTAGAAACTAATATTTGAACGGGGAAAATATCTACAGATTGTATTAATTGCTCACGCATGTTAATTTTTTCAATTAGGTGGTTATCTATTCCTACCATATCAAGTCTGCTCATTATGAAGGACGAAATATTATTATTCAGCACCCCTTTACCCGAAATATCAAAAATCTCTCCGTTTTCTAAAGTAATTTTGTCAGTAAACGCCATAATAAAAGCAAAATCTTCTTGTGACTGATAAAGAGCTTTACTTGAGCCTTGATATAATTTTTGTTTCATTTGAAAAAGATTCTATAGTAGCGGCTTTCACCTTTTGTACAAATTTAATATTTATTATATCAGAAGAATAGATTAAATAAATATTTAATACTAATCCAGCTAGCAGAGATTGCTATAAAAGCTATAATAAGTCCAACTATAGAGGTAATAAATCCAAGAACTATAGTTAATCCATCTCGGTTTAAAAGACCTAATGCCATTATTGTAATGCCCAGTGCAGGTACAGCGTTAGTTAGAGGTAAAGGTATTGATATAGCAATAGAGCAAATCAGCGATATTAAACCAATAAATTGTTCACAATATATAGAGGCTGCGAAACTAAATCTTGGTCGTATATATTTTTCTACAAATTTAATCTTTGGTACAATCTTGTCACTTATATTAATAAGTATATAATTGCTAATTTGATAGTTATTAATTTTGGATGGTAAAGAAACTTGTCTAAAGCCAAGCAACATCTGCATAGATAGAATCATCAAAGGAATACCTACTATAGTAGTAAAACCTGGAGGATACGGCAGCGGAATTGCAACTGGTATTGCAAAAAAAAGTATCGTTAATAGAAGACCGTTTTCATGAAAATCAACTAATAACTCACTAATTCTAGTCTTTTCTTTTTTTTCTTTTTGTCCTAATTTATAAAAAACACTAGATACTGTAGTTCTATCTAGTTGTTTATCTTTTGATGCAATGTTAAACATTTTTACTTAATTTTCTTGTAAATTATACTATATTTTAGATTATTAGAAAATAATTAATAATCAAAGAAATTAATTCCATCAATAATTTTCTTACGTTAGGTTATCTCAAAACTATGATTTTATAGTAATTGAGAAATGCACTACGGAATGTAGCACAATTGTAATGGATTTAGCAAAGAATATTTACTTTATTATCATTAGTTAACTTCAGTTTTGGATTAAAATTAAAAATTTTAATCCAAAACTGGCTAAAATATTCAGAAAAATGCATTCTTGAAGCGGCTGACGAGAGTGCATTTTAACTTTTTTTATCATTCAAGTTGACCATTTTACAAAAAGAGTAAGACCTATGAATAATAATTTACTTGAATTAATATCAATTACACAAAGTTTTACAAAAGATGATCATAGTACGCAAAAGATACTAGATAATGTTACTCTAAAACTAAAACCTAATGAGATAGTTGCGATACTGGGAAAATCTGGATCTGGGAAATCAACATTACTAAGAATTATCGCAGGTTTTACAAAACCAGTTAAAGGTAAAGTAATACTAAATAAAAAACCTGCTTTTCGTGATCGTTGTGATATTAGTATGATTTTCCAAACATTTGCACTTTTTCCATGGTTGACTGTTTTTGAGAATGTTGAGCTAGGTTTAAAAAGTTTCAATATTTCTGAGTATGAACGTCGCAAACGTGCATTAGAGGCCATAGATATGATAGGACTTGATGGTTTTGAGTCAGCATATCCAAAAGAATTATCAGGTGGCATGAAGCAACGAGTAGGTTTTGCTAGAGCATTAGTTCTCAGACCAGAAATTTTACTTATGGATGAAGCTTTTTCCGCTCTTGATGTTCTAACTGCTAATACCTTAAAGAATGATTTTCTTGATCTGTGGAGTAGTGGAAAAACTCAAATGCAGTCGGTGGTATTGGTAACTCATTCGATTGAAGAAGCAGTAACTATGGCTGACAAAGTGTTAATACTTTCATCTAATCCTGGGCGTATTGTATCAGAATTAGCAATTACCCTCCCTCGTTTACGTGATGTTCAAAGTATGGAATTTCGTACTATGGTAGATAAAATTTATGCTCTCATGGTATCAGCCTATGAAAAACCACCTTTGCCTGTTAGTAATAAACAGAAAGCTATTGTTGGCAACATCAATCAAAAAATTCATTTGTCGGTAAATGAACTGATCGGTAGCATTGAGGCACTTTCTGCATCGCCATACAAAGGTTCTGCAAATTTATCAGAATTATCTAAGATTTTTCATATTAACAATATGGGGGAAATTTTACATATTGTTGGAGCTTTGCAAATATTAAATTTTGCTAATGTTACTTCTGAGAGTATAAAATTAAATAAACATGGCAAGCTTTTTTTCACAAGTAGTTTAGAAGATAGAAAAAAAATGCTTGCTCAGCATTTACTTGACAATATTCCTCTTGCATCCTACATCTGTGAAATTTTACATCAACGTTTAGATCATAAAGCACCTCTTTCGCGTTTTAAGACACAGCTTGAGGATACATTATCTAGTGAAGATGCCACTATAACTTTAAAGTCTATAATAGGTTTAGGAAGATATGCAGAAATCTTCTCCTATGATGATAATAAAAAGGTTTTTAGCTTAGATAATCCAACAGCTTGAAAGTCGAATTTTATATATCGTATAAGGTGATGTTATTGTATTACAATAGATATCTTCGGCAAACTCTACTTCTGTCGGTAATTTCATAGTACCCTACATTTTTTATGTAACCACTATTAAGAAGGGCTCTGACCGTCATTGCGAGGAGGCGATGAAATCGCCGACGTGGCAATCTAGGATACGCGAAGCGTTACTCTAAAAAAACAGCTTCGCTGTTTACCTAGATCGCCCCGGCATCTAAAGATGCCTCGCGATGACGATTATAGAAAAATGTAAGGTACTATGCGGTAATTTGTACGTGATACCAGCTACTGTTGTTCCTCACGTACATCATCGTTCACTGCGGGTCGAGATTCCGTGGCTTCTTTAAATTCCTCAGCATAAGCGAGTTTGCCAAAAAGATATAATATTTATGGTGCCGATAGAGGGAATTGAACCCCCGACCTACGCGTTACGAATGCGTCGCTCTGCCAGCTGAGCTATACCGGCAATAGGTTAGCCCTAGGTTCTTATAATACCATTTCCGAAAACTAATCATCATATCGTCGTACTTCATGATCTCCGCTCCTCACATACTAGTTGTACGCGAAGGTAGCCGACACTCGTACTCCGAGTAGCAATTTAGTTTTGGGAAATGGTATTATAACCTGAATTCGATGTAACAAGTTACATCGAATTCAGTATTATATATAGAAACAATCAGGTTTGAAGCGGCTGCCCACCTGATTGTTAAAATATAATACTCCATTCAATATGTGATTTTAATTATTAAAATCACATATTGAATGATGAAAAAAGTTAAAATGTACTCGCGTCAGCCGCTTCAAGAGTGCATTTTTCCTTATAATAAAGCCAGTTCGATATAAGAATTATTAATTCTTATATCGAGGTTATAATATGTTTTTAAGATATAAGAACCTAGTCAATTTAACATTCTTGACCACTCAGGATCAGAAGCATCTTGAGGTGTGAGAATCTCTCTTTCATTATAACCAGTCAAATCAATGGAATATATACGATTTTTACCTGCTGTTTTGTTTCTAGGAGGCCAGCCTTTAGCAAACATAATTATCCTACCATTGGGTGACCAGCATGGACTTTCAACTAGATATCCACTAGTTATAATTCTTTCAGTATTCTCACCATAGGCAAAGGCTTTCATGACCCCAATTGTAAAACCTTCACCTTGAGATATTTTTGTAAACGCTATGTAATCTCCTCTAGGCGACCAACTTGGTGCAGCATAAACTCCTCCACCAAAACTTATACGTTCAATATTTGAACCATCAGAATTCATAATATATAATTGTCTTGTTCCACTTCGATCAGAATTAAAAACTATTTTACTGCCATCAGGTGAATAGCTAGGAGAGGTATTAATACCAATACCATGGGTCAACTGCTTAGTCGCCATATTATTCAGATCAATTTCAAAAATATGCGTAGCTCCCTTTCTTGCTATCGACATTATAGCTTTGTTTCCTTGGGGTGAGAATCTTGGAGCAAAGGACATACCAGGAAAATTACCAACCAATCTTTCCTTACCTGTTTTAAGATCACGAACATAAACATGTGGTTTCTGCTTGTGAACATAGGATAAATACATGATTTTATCTGCTTGTGGTGAAAATCTTGGAGTAAGAACCAAATTTTTACCATCTGACAGATATTTATGATTAGCACCATCATGATCCATCATAGCTATTTTCTTTACTCGTTTTAGATAAGGTCCACTCTCTGACACATATACTATTTTTGTATCAAAATAACCTAAATCTCCAGTAATTTTCTCATAAATTTTATCAGCTATTTTATGTGCTACTCTACGCCATAAATGTGTTGGTATTTCAAAAACCTCACCTATAAGATCTTTTTCTAAGCTTGCATCCCATAATATAAAACTAACCTTTAGCTTACCAGAAGAGAGCTTTACAACTTCACCATTAATCAGAAGATTAGCATTAATATGTCGCCAAGCAGCAAAAAGAGGCTTATGTTTTATCCCCACAATTTGTTCTATAAAAGAAGCAGTAGAAATTGGGTGGAACATGCCGGAAATCTTTAGATCATTAGATATTACACTAATTATATCAGCACCAATTACACTATTCGCACTATCATCTGCATCAAATTTATTAATGGCTATCGGTATTGGATCAACATGTCCTCGCTCTATAACTATAGTTTCTATGGCATAACTATTGAAGTTAGCAACTAACAACAGTATAACACAAAAATACCTGACCACTAATACCACCTAGATCTTTTTTTAACAATATTTAACATCAATTTGTATTTAGGTCCTGTCGCCAAAAACAACCTAAATACAAATTGATATTAATATATAATAAAAGTTTGGTGGGCGATGAGAGATTTGAACTCCCGACCTTTACGATGTCAATGTAAAAGTCGATTTCACCCTGCTTTTTTGCTTTTTTCTTATACACTAATTTATAGCTTACAACCCTAATGTTCATAGTACTTTTTCAATACCAATTAAATTCTATACTAACTTTAGTAGAGTTGCAATAATTTGTCAATCTTTAAAAAATATTAGAAATTTTAAAATAGGATATGGATATAATGAGCATATAGCGAGTCAAATTTTATGATCAATTTTTACCTTGCAATTTACTTGGACCATTTGAATTTATGAATCAATAATTACAATTATTAGTTGTTTGTATTGTAAAAGTAATAATAAGTTCATTGTAATTATATTTGATATAGAATTTGCTATTACAATTAAAACATACTACAGTTTTAAATATATATTTTAGTTAAGCTATGGTAGGTAATATTATGCCAGTTAAATCATTACTTTTTACTAAAGAGATGCTTCAAGAAATAAAAGCTCCAGAAGTAAAGCGAGACATATATAAAGATACCAAAGAAAAAGGATTATTGCTAATCGTCTCATACGGTGGTAGTAAAATATTTTATTTAGGAGTGGTACTTAGCAAAAAATATCATAGAATCAAAATAGGAGTATTTCCTTATCTATCTATTATTGATGCAAGACTCAAAGCATCTGAATTAAAAGGGAAGATTGCCCAAGGATATAATCCTATAGAAGAAAAAGCTAGATTATCTAAGGAGCCTACCTTTAAAGAGTTTTATGATAGATACCTTGATGAATACAGTAAAATTAATAATAAAAGATGGAAAGATTATGCTGCTTCTGTAGATAGATATGCAAAACATTTATATAATAGAAAAATATCAACCATTCAAAAAGCAGATATTCAAGAATTATTTAATAAATTGACGAAAACTGGTAAATATGGAGCTAACAGGTTTCTTGAAATATTAAGACCTGTATTTAATAAAGCAATAGAATGGGAATTGATTAAGGTAAATCCAGCTATTGGGATAACAAAGCATCAGGAACAATCTAGAGACCGTTATTTAACTAGAGAAGAAATACCACAGTTTTTTGCGGCAATAGCAAAAGAGAAAAATGAAGTAATGAAGGATTTTTTCTTAATAGCTTTATATACATCAGTTCGTAAAGATAATTTGCTTACTATGAAATGGGAACAAGTAAGTTTTACTGACAAACAATTATATCTACCAGAAACTAAAAATGGCAAACCTCATTCCTTACCTTTATTAGATCAAGCATTAGAAATATTAAAAGTACGAAAAGAGAACTCTACTAGCAGTTGGGTATTTCCAAGTGAGACTAGCAGTAGTGGTCACTTACAAGAGCCAAAGAAAGCGTGGAGTAGGATTTGTCAAAAAGCTGGTATAGAAAATTTAAG
The DNA here is from genome assembly GCF_964030715.1 of Candidatus Tisiphia endosymbiont of Metellina segmentata. NCBI lineage: Bacteria > Pseudomonadati > Pseudomonadota > Alphaproteobacteria > Rickettsiales > Rickettsiaceae > Candidatus Tisiphia > Candidatus Tisiphia endosymbiont of Metellina segmentata. The sequence goes on along the minus strand of NZ_OZ034919.1, from coordinate 393,859 downwards.
GATTCATGATTTAAGAAGAACAGTTCCAAGTTGGATGGCAATGACCGGAGCAAATCAGTATGTAATTGGGCAACTACTTAATCATATGGATCCAAGGTCAACTGCAGTTTATACTAGACTTGCTCATGACACTGCTCGAGAATATATGCAAAGGGCAATTGATGCAATGATTCCGAAAGTACAACAATGATGGGAGTTTCAGATTTTATGTTTGAGAATAAAATAATGGTATGAACCTACCCTATATACAGAATGAGAAGCGTATGCTAATCTTCTACGATAGGAAAGCCATTTAACTCTTAAGTTACCCTGCAGTACTTTGTAGCGATATTTAGTGAGCCAAACAATATGAAAGCGATGCTAAAATACAGTGTGGCTAGTCTTGTTATAATCTGTCATATATGATATTCAAGTTATAGTGAATTGAAATATTAGAACAAGGACTGAAGTCTTTCCCAGCTAAAGCTGGGGAGTTTTAACCAAAAAGGTGACTATAAACTAAATATAGTAAATGCACTATTTAAATTTTTAAAGCAACCTATATTACAAAAAGGATAAAATATTCACAACAAAGATTACTAATCAATAATAATATAATCTTAATTAAAATTTATTTTATTAGTGAAAGGTAGTGTAAATGTTATATTACCATTTTGCCCTATGAGGAAATTATAATAGTGTGTTGCCACATCTACTGCATCACAACTACAATTCGATTGAATTGCCAGTTTCAAGCACTCCATTTTTAATTCTATATCACTTCTCAACATAATATTACTAATCATCATTAGATATTATTAATATTAACAAATCTAACTAGATTAATCAATAATTAATAGCTCAATAAACAGAGCATGTCTCCTGATTATCGCAGTTTTATATTAGCTGCAGAATTTCTTCCATTAGTATAAATGATTCATTGGCAAAATGACAATAAAACTATTAATGTCTCAGTTGTTAGAGAACTTTAGTAAAATAGTTTGCTCTTTATCTTGTAGCCTAATTCATTAGGTTAGTTACAACTACAAAGAGAATTACCAAAATATAAAGCTTGTTAGTATTGTAAATAATCTTATGCAAAATTTGAATCAAAATCAAAGATTATATTGGTCATTATCAAAGCCATTAAAATACATGGGCTTAAGTTTAGATGAGTGGGCAGTAATGTTATTAGGTGTAGTACCTGGTATAGTATTACTTAATAGTGGTAATGCTAAACTAGGATTAGTAGGTATGATAGTTGGTATTGCTTTATGTTATGCATTTAAGAAATTTAAAAAAGTTTCAGAATATTTTTTGCTAAAAAGCTTTCTAGTAGCCAAGAAGTGGTTGCCTGCTCCTGCCTGTTACCCTCTATTACTTGGTAAAATAGTAGGGAAATAATGGAGCAGTTATTCAAACAATCATCAATTCAGCAACTAGTTAAATATAACAAACATTTATTATTAGTAACTGTGTTATTGGCAATTACTAGTTTACTGGCAACAATTAAGCTAATAAGCAAAGAAGAGAAGTGGGTATTAATTCCGGCAATAGAGCCAGATCGTCGAATGATAGTATCATCAAAAAATTATCATGAAACTTACTTGCAGGAATGGGCAATATTTGTGATGAAAGGCTTATTTACCACTTCACCAGAAGAGGTAGAAAGACAGATAGCTGATATGAAGGTAGTCTCTAGTAGTACAGAGCAGTTAGATAAATTTTTTCAAGAACATTTACAATTTGTTAAAGGCTCTAATGTGTCTTCTGTTTTTTTTCCAAAAAAAGTGAAAATAACTGATGATGGAGTATTAATTCAAGGGACATTTCGTTATTGGTTTGGTGATAACAAGCATATTGCAGCTGATAAGAGTTATCTTTTAACTTACAAGCGAGGTACTAATTACTTGTTATTGCTTACTGGTATTAAGGAAGAAACTAATCAAAGAGAAATATGACTGTCAACAAGCAAAATACTATAGTAGTTAAGTCAAGGATTAAGCAATATCTGGTATTTTCTGTAATGCTATTATTGTCAAATTTTTGTTTTAATAATGCTTATGCTGTAGGTTACATGTTACATAATGATTCTTTGTTAGAGTTACAGATAGCTAAAGACGCTCCAACTAGAATTAATATTGAAGGAGAGAAAATCAATAATATTTTCATTCATCCTCAAGAAGCAGCGGAAATAGTAGTTGATGATTGTGGGTGTCTGTTTATTTTACCTCAACAAGGTAAGGATAAGGTTTATTTAACTCTAATAGGGGAAAATGGTACAATACAGGATTTATTATTACGTTTTACTAATAAAAATCCAGCTCCTATAAGATTGATTAAATTTAATTTAGAGCAAGATATAGTTAAAACAATGTCAATTAATGAAAAACAAGAGAATAACAATGATTATAAAGGAAAATATAAAAGTAACAAATAATAAGCAATCTGTTAATAAGCAGCATATTGGTTTAATTAGCTCAATGTTTATAGCATTATCAATTATCTTTTGTGTAAATATTTTATTAGCTGAAATATCATTTGCTAATACTTTAGAAGGTGAACTAGATAGAATTGGCGGGCTTTCTACCGGTAAACTTAAGACAATAGGAATATCTGGTGCAACTATCTTATCATCTATTTGGGCAGTAGTAAGAGGGAATCTTAGACTTGCTGGAGCTATTGTCGCTATTGGTATTATTCTTGGTTTTTACTTAGACTGGGTCTCTAGTGGTATGAAGATTAATTAACTATAATATTTAAGTAAAATAAGTTGGTATGAAGCAAGTTAGTAAAATCTTGAAATAGAATTAGCTATGAGTAAAGAGAATGAACAGTTAAATGATAAGCCAGGAAAGTCAGAAGATACAATAGCTGATAGTAAGTTACCATCTGAGTTTAATAAAAGATTATCAGAATTTATAGATATCATAAGGAAAAAACCTGTAATTTCCTTGTCTTGTATAGGAATAATAATCATCTTAATATTTTATTGTTTTTCTGAAAGTAAAGTAGAGAATCTAGCAAGCCTTGAAGAAGAGCGTAAATCACGGAGTGAGATATCTGGAATAGAGAAGGCAATAGATCCAAGAGCTAGATGGACGGAAGAAGTATTAACTGAAGTAAAAGATATGAAGAATCGTTTAGAAAGTTTAATAGAAAATAAATATTTGGAAACTACAAGTAAAATTGATAATGTTCAGCAAAAATTGGAATTACTAGAAAGTAAGCCTAATGAGGAGGGTATATTGTATGATGGTAATAGTATTAATAATCATCAGCAAATACAAGATTTAACAAAAGAGCAACATGAACAAATAATATCAGATTTACCAGTAAAAAGGCAGTTTGGATATGTTAAAAGAGCTGGATGTCAAGTAAAAAAAGATGTTAAGGATTATATCACCACTGGCAGTTTTGCTAGGAGTTTGCTACTAACTGGTGTAGTAGTAGGTACTGGTACTAATAATGCTGCAGCACCTGAACCAATAATGTTAAGGTTAGTCGATACAGCTATTTTTTCTAAGGGATATAGAACTAAGCAAATCAAAGAAGCAATTTTAATTGGTTCTTGCAGTGGAGATATTTCATCGGAACGAGCTAAATGTCGTTTAGAGACAGTATCTTTACTAAATAATAAAGGAGATATAATTGAGAAAAAAGTGGAAGGCTGGATAATAGGAGAAGATGGTAGACCTGGCATTAAAGGTGTAGTAGTAGATAGATCATCTGACGTAGCAAGAATGGCAATACTAAATGGTGTACTTGGTGGTATAGCTCAATTTTTCCAGAACCAGGCAACAAATGGAGTTTTTCCAATATCACCAATTACCGGTCAGCAGAATGCTTTAAAAGCCAAAGATGTACTAAAAGGCGGTATCTATGCAGGAACTGGTAATGCTTTAGAGAAGTTAGCTGATTTTGCTATTAAACGTGCTGAATCAATGAGTCCAGTAATTGTGGTAGCATCTGGTAGAGTAGTTGATGTTGTGTTTAGAAAAGGCTTTGACTTGCAAGAAAATGATTCAAGTCAAAATGTCAATAGATTACTACCACCAACTACTAATGATTATTCTCAAAATAGTACAAATTATCATACTAATAATAGTTCTAATAAAATTACAACTTTTTCTAAAGCAAATGCTAAATTAACAGAACATTTTATTAACAATGAAGATGATGATGCAGATAACTGGCAAGAGCAGTTAGAACAACCATCACAGCAACAAGATGGTTTCTAATGGGTAATATTACTAACCAGTTAATTAGAATTATACTATTAGTAATAGTCACTATTGGTTTTTGTGGTTGTAAATTAATGCCCTATAGAAATGATTTTGACTGTCCTGTGCCTGAAGGGTTAAAGTGTAAATCTCTCTATGAAATCAATATGATGCGGGATCAAGGGATGTTTGAACCAAATAATAATGATCAGATTAGATGTAACAAAAAACCATAATTAAGGCGATAGAGAATAATAATGCAAGCAAATATCCATAAGGATTTTGATAGGGAAAGATTAGCAAAACATTTTGTCTATGAATCGTATGATGAGGATAGTCAATTATTTTTCAATCGTGGTTCAGTAGGGTTTGTATTAATGGGCTGGCCACTCGTTGGTACGAGTGTACAAGCCCAAGGAGAAATTGCTGAGTTTTTGAAGAATGATGAAAATCTTCCAGTAGGTAGTAGTTTACAAGTATTAATGATAGGTTCTGATCATATTGAGCATTTTTTAACTAATTGGCAATTACATAGAAAAGGGGAAATTTTTATTGAGCTAGCTAAAAAGAGAACAGGGTTTTTACAGAAAAAAGCCAAAGAGGAAGGAACTGTAAAAGACATAGTGTTATTAATCTCAGTTACTATCCCTACCCTAAGTCTAAATATTGATATTAATGAAATGGTAAAAAGAAAAGAATGTTTACAAGATACTTTTAAGTCAATTGGTTTAATAACTGAAAATGTTGATGCAAAAATGTTACTAGAGTCTATTCGGATAATATTTGGTGTATCTGCAGAAGAGCAAGCAGCATTAAATCCTTATGAGATATTAGCTGAGCAAATTTTACCAAGCAATTTTTCTTTATTTGAAGAGCAAGATTATATAAGCCTCAATGATAATCAAATATTCATTAGCTTAGAAGCCAGTAAAAGACCAAGAGAGTGGAGATTATCATCTATGGACTTATTTTTAGGTAATGAAATGAGACGGGGTGAATATATAAAATCAAATTTTTTAATTCATTTTGGTTTACAAATCTTACCTAAGCAAACGATAGCTAGAACAGCTGCGATTACTAAAAGAGAAGCATTAGAAAGAAATATTGCAGCTGGTATGCATAAGTTTTTTCCTGATATTCAATATGAAGCTGAAGATTTAGGCAGTGCAGTATCGTACTTACAAAGTGGTGATCGAGTAGTAAATATTCATTTAAATGTCATTATGTGGGATAAAAAGGAAAAAGCTAAACAATCGGCATCTCAGTTTTGCTCTCAGCTTCGACGTAGTGGTTGGTATTTTGTTCCTTGTAAATATGATCATTTAGCAGTAGTGCTAGCATCAATGCCGATGCAATTAGTGGAGGAAATACCATACTCTGTATCTAATAGGTTTAACAAGATATTTGGTTCAAGAATAGGAGGATTGGGGGTAGCCTTAAGCTCTCTTGGTCGAGGTAAAAAAACTATTTCATCAGAGAGTAAAGTGTTATTACCGATAGTTGGTGAATGGAAAGGTGATTTAACCTCTCCTGGTATGTTACTGACTGGCAGACGAGGTCAGATTATGTATTGGTCGCCTTTTGGCTCAGCTCTAGTGTCATCAACAGGATTAAATAACAGTGCACCAAATGAAAATTTTAACCTATGTATAGCAGGAGTGCCAGGTTCAGGTAAATCAGTATTTATGCAAGAGTTAATGTTATCAATTTTAGGAGTTGGGGGTAAAGTATTTGTCCTTGATTATGGTAGATCATTTAAAAGAACATGCTTAATTCTAGCAGGTAATTACATAGAATTTGATACAAAAACCCCTATTTCTATCAATCCATTTTCACAAGTGCCAGAAGATGAAAGTGAAAAATCCATTGAAGCACGGGCAGATTTTCTAGCAAGTTTTCCATCAGTTTTAGCAACCATGGCAGCACCTCAATATGGAACTAATGATTTGCAACAACCAATGTTACAAAAAGCTTTAATTGCGGTTTGGCAAGCAAAGGGTAGTAGCTCAGAAATCAGTGATATTGCTGACTGGCTGTTGCTACGAGAAGAATCATATGCTCATGAACTAGGTAATATGTTGTTTCCATTCACTAAAGATGGTCAATATGGTAAGTTTTTCAGTGGTAAGGCTAAACTGTCACTGAATTCCGACATAGTAGTAATTGAAACTGATCATTTACGTAGTAGTCCAGAATTACTGGTAGTAATAGTTCAGATAATGATTGTTCATATTAACCAAACAATGGTGAAAGGAGGTAGAGAACGCCCATTTTTGATTATGATTGATGAAGCATGGAAATTACTAGCTGGCAAACGTTCAGGAGAATTTATTGAAGAAGTAGGCAGAATAGCTAGGAAATATAATGGTTCAATTACCTTAGCTACCCAACAACTAACCGATTATTTTCGAGGAGAAGGCTCTGCTGCTGAAAAAGCATTTGAGAATTCATCACATAAAGTTATTTTAAAACAAAATCCTGAATCTTTTAAAGCAATGCGTGCTAATCCTAAGCTTGCAGGTTTTGTTGATGAGGATTGGAAAATAAATTTACTGCAATCTATTCATTCAAATCCCCCCTATTATAGTGAAGCAGCCATTTATAGCCCTAATGTTACAGGAGTGATTGGTAGATTAATGATAGATCCATTTACCCTGCTGCTAACTTCAACTAATGCTAGAGATTATCAAGCAATAGAAGACAGAATGAGTAAAGGAATGAGTGTAAGTGAGGCAATTAATAACATACTTAATGAAAGAAGAGTAGTTTAAGTGAGTATACAGTAAAAATTGTACAGTAGAATGAAATAGATATTTTATAATTATGATAACTATTAGTACTGGAATTATTTGTAGACGTTGTTTAATAATTTTTATTATATGTTTTACAAGTACAAGTTATGGAGAGCTTAAGCAAGAAGTAAAAATTAAAGACTATGGAGTTAGGGGGCATATATTTCCAATCATTGAACAATCATTACTAGAAACAATTATTACAAAACTTAAAATTGCCGAGCAAAGTGGTTTATTAGAAAAAATGCAAGAAGAATTTCAAGAAAGAGTAAAGCAGAAAATAATAAGACCGGTACCAGTTAAGAATTTAAGCAAAGCTAGCAAAAATACAAGTAGGCTATATGATCCAAGCTTTACACAAAGTACTGATATAAAAGATCAAGCTGGTAAAATAATAATAAAAGCAGGAACAAAAGTTAATCCTTTAGAAATAATAAGTTGGGGAGAACCATTAATATTAATTGATGGAGATGATAAGGAGCAAGTTGCTTGGGCTAAATCCAAGAGAGGCAAGGTGGTACTGACTAAAGGAAGCCCTAGCCAGTTAGCACAACAGTTAGATCAGCATGTATTCTTTGATCAAGGTGGGACTTTAACCACACGTTTTAAAATAAAAACTATGCCAGCTATAGTGGAGCAAGAAGGTAGTTTACTTAAAATTAGTGAGATAAAGATGAATTAAATATTTATAATTGTATATGTGGATAAATGTTAAGCTATAGAGAGAATTAAAGGTAATTATATGAAAAAGTGGCAATTACAAGAAGCAAGAAAACATTTAGCAAAAATAGTCGATGATGTGCTGCAAGGTAAAGTGCAAGCAATAGTAAAAGATAATGGTGAGGTAATATATTTATTGGACTTTGGACAAAAACCCCTGCTTTTTCACAAAATAGAAAGTTTTATAAAAAACTAGTATTTTGAATTAATTTTCTAAGATTATTATTAATCTATAGTTAATATTTTTACAATTTTAGGTAAATTATTTTATATAATAGATAAATTATAAGTTGCTAAATATAGGCTAAATTATTTTGTCCAAAGTTCAAATATTTAGTACCGGGGCAAAAATATAATAAAAATGATGAATGTAGCAAATTTAAGTAAAGTACAAGCTAATGGTGCTAAGAAAAGAAACATTGTGGATAACTATGTGTATAATAATCATTATAGCATCTAATTTTACATATGCATCAATTGGTTGTGTAGGAAGGTTTGTTAATCCAATCACTGATATATGTTGGAAATGTTTATTTCCAATTACTATAGGAGGAGTAAAAATAGTTGGTAGTCCTATGGCTGATACAAACTCACCAAGGAATATATTGTGTTTTTGTCCAAGACCAGGGATTTCAGTACCTGTTCCTGGTATTCCGATTGGTTTTTGGGAGCCAGTAAGATTAGTAGATGTGACTAAATCACCAATGTGTATGGTGAGCCTTGGTGGCATGCAACTAGGAACAAGTAGTCAAAGAGGGATAAAAGATGATAAAGAAGGTGCAGCATTCTATCATGTTCATTGGTACATGTATCCAGTTATTTATTGGCTTGAGATATTACTGGATTTTGCTTGTTTAGAGATGAGTTCAGTTGATGTAGCATATTTAACTGAGTTTGATCCATTATGGGGAGATGATGCTAAATCTGCCATATTAAATCCTGAAAGTTTATTATTTGGTAATATTATAGCTCAATCAGCTTGTATTGCTGATTGTATAAGTTGTAGTAGCGGTAATCTTGCAAGTGATGCATTATTTTGGTGTGCTGGCTGTCAAGGGTCTATTTATCCGTTTACTGGTACTACAGGGCATCATAACGGCGGGGTAGGCACTTCAGTATTAATAGTAGCAAAATTTATAGCTAAGCTACATAGAGAATTATTATTATGGGGTTATGTAGGCAATGAAGGATTATGTGGTAAATATCCAATGCCAATAATTAAAAAGAGCCAATATAGGTTGCAAATGACTTATCCGATTCCAGAAATTAATGATTGTAAAAAGATTGGTGAAACTGAAGTAATGTGGCAAGCAGGCAGAGAATTTCCAATTAAAGGAGAAGATTTTGGTTATTTAATTTGGAGAAAAAGAAATTGCTGCCTTTTTTAATTATTAATTGAATTAATATGTTTACAATAAAAAAACAATTATTATTAATATTACTAATTTTAAGTAGCACTAATGCTTTAGCGAAAGCACAAACCTATATTTTTCTCTCATTTTCGATGCCAGATACAGCATTAAAAAGCTATTTTATTGAAGCAAAGCAAGCCTCAGCAATATTAGTAATGCGTGGACTTAAAAATAATTCATTTTTGCAAACTAAGACAAAAGCTGATGAATTAGCTATTAGTTTTAATATTGATCCGAATTTGTTTGAGCAATATCAAATTACTTCTGTACCAGTAATAATAGTAGATAATGGTCAAGGACGAGTTAAGAAACTAACTGGTCATATAGCTTTAATGAAAGCTATAGAACTGATGGAGCAAGAAAATTGATACAACATTGCTGTAATTATGTGGTTTTTATTATGATTGCTTGGTTATTACTAACTTATGAACCAGCCTCTACTTTAGCATATGGCATGCAAAATAGTTACAATCAGGCAGAGCAATATAGAAACAGTCTAAGGCTTGGTAATCCTGATCAAGCTGGTAATAAAGTAATATTTGATAAAGATGCTAATGTATCACACTTAACTAATATGGGAGATAATGATTTAACTAATAAAGGGGGAAATATTTTAAATAATAGTGAAGAGGGTAAATTTATCCAACAAAATGAACTCAAGAAAATAAATGCCTTAAAGGAATATGATTTAAATAACCAAAATCCTTTGCTAGTTAATGCCAAGAGGATTGAAGAAAATCCATTAAGACATACTGAGGGAAGCCATTTTAGTTCTAGTGAATCTGTGACTAAGACTAAAATCAATAAGAGTTGCAGGGAAGGTGTTGAGTTTGAGATAGATATCATCAAACAATTAGTCGTAGAATGTGGATTATTTGAAGGATGGGGAGATTGGCAAGATCGAAGTATGCCGATAAGTGAGGATGATATTGATGATACTTGGACTGAACTAAAAACCAAGGAATATTACTACGATAAAAATAATTGGTGGAGAGCACAATATCAGAGAATAAGGGAAGAAGATGGTAATGTACAACAACAATTAAGAGCGATGATTGCAACTCGGCAACATACTTTACTCGAAAATATTGGTGAGATAAAAGTTGGCTATAGTGAAAAGGAGAGAAATCTGTTGTTTTATCGTATAACCATACCTACTGCTACGACAGTTAATTATAAGTATCGAGAAAAAATAAAAGAATTTAAAGAAAAAGGCGAATATTGGCAAGTTATCACTGAAGAAGCAGAAAAATTAGCAGAAGCGAATGAATGTCATGAAATAAATCGAGTCTGTCTGGAAAGTGGTAATAAGACATTTTTTGATAAATATATTATAAGCCGTCCATGTTGGAAGGAGAAAATCAGCTATCAATGTTACTCTGAACCACAAGATGGTTGTAAACATTTGAAATCCCAAGGATGCCAGTTGGAAAATAGTAATTGTTTAAACAGAAATGGTAATATCTGCTTATTATGGCAAAGGAATTATAGATGTTTTGGTGAGAAGAAGAGCTTAAGCTCTTCCTTGGCAGGTGCAACTATTTTTTGTTTAGGTGGAGATTGTCATACACCGACAATTGAGCAAAATAGTGATATATCAAATGTTGGTTATTTAGCCATGTTGAATGAGATGAAAAAAGATATGCAAGGTACCCCAATTTATGTCTTTAAGGGAGAATCAAATAGTTGTAGGAAGAATATTGTTAATTTCCTTAATTGTTGTTCTTCAATGAAAGGTTGGGGAAAGGATTTGGGACTAGCTAGATGCAAAGCAGGAGAGAAAGCTCTTGCCTTAAAGAGAGGGAAAGGACAATGCCATTTTGTTGGCACTTATTGTAGTCAGCGAGATCCAATATTTAAGAAATGTTTAACTAAAAAATCCACCTATTGTTGTTTTAATTCCAAGCTGGCAAGGGTTTTTCAAGAGCAAGGGAGAAATCAATTAGGAATTAGTTTTGGCTCAAGCGAATATCCAAATTGTCGCGGATTTACTGTAGATGAACTACAAAGAATAGATTTTTCAAAGTTTGATTTAGAAGAATTATTTGCTGATTTATTGTTTGATGCTAAAAATAAGATGGGCAAGAGTTTTCCAAAACAAATAAATAATCAAATGCCAGTAATCCAAAAGCAAACACCGCTTAATGGTAGGAATAATAACCATAATTTATCATATTGAGGGACTAAAGTCATGAGTAATAATGTGTGTAACAATAAGTCGAGTAATAACCATAGTAACAGCTTTAATTTTAATTAATCATTGGCAAACAGAATCATTTGCTGTTACTACCAAGGAAATAGCTACCGATATGAGCAGAATAGAGACAGAAAATTTTACTAATAATCCATGGCAAGAACCGCATGGGTTTTTGTGGTATAATGAACAGCCAATAAGCAAATCACCAGCATATTGTAGGTCAAAATTATCATCGGAAATAAGAGAAAAACAACAACCTTATAACCAAAGAATAGAGAGCTTAAAGCAAAAGTTTAACAATGCTCAACGCAAGGCACTTGATAATCCAACTTTAGAGAATGTCATCAAGGCTCAAAAATTGCAAAAAATAATAATGGAGAAGTCACAAAAATTTGCTGCTATGTGGCAATTAGCAACTTTAATTGAGCCTAGTTTACTCAATAACAACGAACCAAGTAATAGTTTACATAAGAAATTATATCAGGAGGCAACTGAACAGATAAATAATAACAAACTAATCAATTTAGCCAAAGATTGGGGTTTGATTTTACAGGTGAGTAACAATTGTCCTTATTGTCAGGCTTTTGCTCCTATTGTCCAGAGATTTGCTAGCAAATATGGTTTTCAGCTATTGTTGGTTTCTAACAATGGTACGGATTTTCAGAATATTAAAACTAGCAAAGATACTGGATTATTACGAGCTTTAAATCCTGAGAATATTGTGCCAATATTATATTTGGTTGATAGTAGCGGTAAAAGAATATATCCGGTAGCTAGAGAAATAATTTCGGAAGATAAGATTATTGAGAATATCGTGACTATTGATCTACATTATCAAAATTTAGCAAAAAGTGAAAATAATGATAAAAAATATCACTTTAAGTATAAGTAGCAGTTTATATTTTAGTATAATAGTCACAATATTGTTGATTCATGTACCAACTGCTTTGGCGTGGAATATTGGAGATGTGTTTCAAGGGATGAGCGTGAACGTTACTAAGCCTGGTTCTTACCAAGACCAAGCAGCTGGTTATTATGCGGCAGGAGGATTATCAATGCGTACCAGTAAAACATCGTTTAACCCAATTAGCATGACTCCACCATCTTTAACCATGAGCTGTAGTGGTATAGATGCCTATCTTGGTAGTTTTTCAATTATTTCCGGTGAAGAATTAGTACAGTTGATGAAAAATATTGGCTCTCAATCTAAAGCATATGTTTTTTCTTTGGGATTAAAGACTTTTGCTCCACAAATAGAGAATGGTCTTAAGGATTTACGTAACCTTGCTATGGAGATGAATCAATTTGCTAAGGGTGATTGTGAGCTAACTAAAGCTATATTTGCCTCAAGCTTACCAAAAGACTCAGCTATGCGAGAATCAGTTTGTAAGGATATGCAAGCACAATCTGGTATGGATTATTTTGCTGCTGGTAAGAGATGCCGTAATGACTTAGAGCAAAAGCAAGCATTGCAACAAGCACAAAATAAAGATCCAGAATTAATGTTAAACAATTATAACATCTTTATTAAAGCAGCAGAAAAAGTAGGTATTCCACCAGATATGAGAAATGCCATAATGTCAATGACTGGTACTATTATCATCAAGGATAATAATGTTTATTTCTTTGACTCCCTGGCTAAAGATGAAAAAAGCTGGATAACTCACTTAAAAGGTGGAGAATCTGCCTCAATTTATGCTTGTGATAATAGTAGTTGTTTGAATCCAACATTACAGCGGAATATTAGTATTCTACCAGAGCAATCATATCAAGGCAAAGCTAAAACAAAATTAGATGATTTAAAAAGTAAGCTTGCTAGTAATAATGAGTTTAATAATATAGATATCATGTTCCTGTCATCGATCGGTGAAGCATTTCCAATTTATGATTATATTACTTTAGAATCAATTTCAGGAGTAACTATTTTAGATAGTTCATCAGAATTAATTGCTAGTTATAGTTTATTGCAGCATTTGAAAGAAATAATATCTGAAGTACGTAAAGCAGTAACTTTGCTGAAAACTAAGCAAGTTACAGATCAACATTTAGTAGAATATTTAAAATCATTAGACAGAGTACAAATTTTTGCTCAAGAGAAATGGAGTAACATGCTGACAAGTAGCAATCAGATAGATAAAAGAGCCAGGTTAATAGAACAACATCTAATGGTTAAGGAAAGAAGCTAGAATTTTAAAATTAAATTTTACTGAAATTATTATACAGTAGAGAAAATGGTAGATTACGTAATACATACATTTGGTGGAGGAGATATATTATGGCATATATTTAATGGCATAGGTAGAGTATTTGCCTCAAATAGCGAATATTTTACCCCAGTAGGTAAGTTTGCTTTAAGCCTGGGTGGTATTTGGGCAGCAACTAGAGCTATTTTTAAAGGGAATATTGGTATTTTTGCCATGGAGTGGTTTTTCCCATCGTTTTTTATTTTTGTGTTACTATTTACACCAAAAGCTACTGTTTGGCTTAAAGATGAAATATCGATGAGTGCTCCTGTTAAAATTGATAATATTCCAATTGGTATTGCTTTTTTTGCCTCTAGTGCATCGAAAATCAGTTATACTTTGTCAGAGATGCTAGAAAAACACCTTTTGCCTGCCGATGATGGATTATCTAGTAGAAAAAATGGCATTATGTTTGGTGCTAAAGCTGTAGGTAAAATCAAAGACATCCAAATAGAGGATCCAATAACTTTGACTAATAGTAAAGAATTTTTAAGACAATGTTTTATGAAACCTTATGTTATCGGCAATATTTTAGGTAAAAAAGGAGCAGCACAAAAAACAAATGATATAATTGGTTTTATAGAACAAAATATGCCTAATAATTTTGGTATTTATTATAAAGATCCAAGTAATTCTGCTATTAGTTTTAAAACTTGTAGGCAAGTAACTCCATTAATCAAGGCAGCTATTAACAAAGAGTTACATGAGGGGTTACTAACTAAATTTGCCTCTAGCATAGGGGTGCAATCTGACAGACCAGAACAATTAAACCAGAGATTAAAAGCTATGACTGGCGATACGCTGAAATATCTCAAGAAGGAACAAACAGATATTCATCAGTGGATGAAACAAGCAATGCTGTTAAATGCTAACCGTGAAGCCTATGATGATTGGCGAGAAAAGTTCTCATTAGCTAGAATATATCCGCAACTAGTTAGTATGAATGCTACTCGTGGATTGTTTCAACAATCATTTAGCTATTTAGTAGCAGGAGAAATGGCAGCAAGTATTATGCCAATATTGCAGTCTGTATTTTTTGCACTTGTTACCTGCATGATCTTTATAGTATTTCCAATGAGTATGCTACCTGGTGGTTATAGCATATTAAAAACTTGGATAATTTTAATAATATGGGTAACAAGCTGGTCAGTATTTTTTACTATCATTCATTGTTTGGGAATGATTAGTTTAGCTGGTAAATCTGGTTCTAGTGGATTAACCGGTTTAAATATCTTATCCCAAGGAAGTTTTTCTGAAATGATTCTGCATAGTTACGCTACCTTTCAAATGTTAGCTGCATCAGTACCAATGTTATCTTGGGCAGTATTAAAGGGCTGTGTCCACGCTACCACCACGCTTGCTAACCAATTTTCTCCAATATCAGTGGCAAGTGGTATAGGAGCAAACATTGCTGATAATAATATTTCCATGGATAACTATAATATTGGCAACCGCACCATCGCCCAGCAGAGTTTAGCCCCAACTCTACAAATGGCAGGAGGTATTATTGATGATGGAGGTATGAGAGTAACTAGTACTGATAGTGGCAGACAGATACTTACTGAGGCAGTAGACTCTTTGGTAAATAATTATCGCTCCTCTAAATTATTACAAGATAGCTATCAAAGTCAGTTTACCAACTCACAAAGCTATCTTGATGGATTAACTGATAGGTACAGTGATTTGACTACAACAGGGACATCTTTAGCAACTGAGATAGGTAAGAGATTAAGTTATGAGGAAGCTAAATCTATAGGAATTACTGATAGTCAGTATTTAGCCTTGCAGCAAACGAATTCAGATAGTGAATCTGCTACAGAGCATACTGCGAGTAGTTATAGAAAATTAGATGGAACTCATGTAAATATAGGGTTTAAGACACCTGTAGCAGAATTGGGATTTGGAATTGCATCAGATAATCAAGAAGTAAAAGAGCAAGGAAAATCCGTAAATCAGCAACAATCATATAATGAGGCACTTTCAAAGATCAGAAGTGCTACTAAAGAAGGCAGGCTTAATCAATCTAATAGTGATGTACAATCACTAAGTAATAATCTTAATAGTAACTTCTCTGAGCAACAATCTGTTGGACAAGAAATAGCCAGAACCAAACAAACCATGGAACAGCTTATCTATAATATGAATTATGTATCACAAAACTCTGCTTCAATTGACCGTAATTTAAATGAACCAGTACTAGATAGTATAATGAGCAAGAATATTCCTGGGGTTACCAGCAAAGAGCAAGCAGCAAAATGGGCAAATACTCATCAACATGAGGCAGAGCAAATAGCTTTAGATACAGCTAAAATTAACAATGTTATTCCTCAAAGTTTGAGCTCTGCTGGTAGTGGCAATATTCCATCTAAACAGGAACTACGATCAACTTTTGATGAAAATGTAAAGAAATTAAATGATCAAGCTACTATTGGTAATATTAATAATAGAAAAAATGATATGTATGATCAGAGTGTAGAACAAGTGCTGATAAATAATGCAACTGAATATGAAGGAGAAAAAATACAAAACCTTAATCAGTTACCAGATAAAATAAAAGATAGAACTCAGCAGGTTCAGGATGAATTTAATAAGGTTCCAGACTCCACAATTATCAGAACTACTCAGCAAGTAGCAGATAATCTTGGAATAAGTCAAGAAGCGATTAAGAAAAGAAATATAAAGTTACCAGGATATAAAAAGGAACACGAAAATAATTAAAAGTAAATTTATGCCAAATATAAAAAAATTACTATTCAAAATTGTTTTATCATTACTATTTTCTAGTACTGCTATTGCAGAAACAAATAAGTTGTTAGATCAAAATACTAACACAAAACAACAAAATGAGATGGATCAGCAAAGTAAAATTAAAGAGCCAAATATTTTAGCAGAAGAATATTTTAAGATAGGCAGGTCTTTTTTTAAATTAGGTCAATATCAAGAAGCTATCAAAAATTATGATTTAGCTATTAAGTATAAACCAGATTACGCTGAAAGCTATAACAGTAAAGGAATGGCTTTCAATGATTTAGGCAACTATCAAGAAGCCATTAAAAATTTTGATATTGCTCTTAAATATGATTCTAACTTTGCAGAAGTCTATAATAATAAGGGAGTATCTTATAAAAAACTAGAAAAATATCAGGAAGCTATAATATTATATGATATGGCTATCAAATATAAACCAAATTTTGCAGTAGCATATAATAATAAGGGTAATGTTTTAAATATATTAGGAAAATATCACGAATCTATAGAATATTTTGATATTGCTCTTCAATACAATCCCAATTATCCAGAAGCATATTATAACAAAGGGATATCTTTAATGAATTTAGGATTATACCAAGAGGCAATAAAAAATATTGATCTTGCCATTAAATATAAGCCTGATTACGTGGAAGCCTATAATAATAAAGGTCTATCTTTAATACATTTAGGACAGTTTCAAGAATGTATAAGAGCTTGTAATTTAGCGATTAAATATAAACCTAATTATGTAAAAGCATATTATAATAAAGCATATGCATTGAATATATTATGGAAATATCAGGAAGCCATAGAAAATTGTGATTTGGCAATCAAATATGATTCTAATTATGTAGCAGCTTATTTAGAAAAAGGCATAGCCCTTGAAAAGTTAGGTAAACATCAAGAAGCCATTAAAAATTATGATTTAGCTATTAACTATAAAGCTGATTTTGCTGAAAGCTATTTAGAAAAAGGTATTGCCTTAATAAGTTTAAGAAAACATCAACAAGCTAAAGAAAACTTTACTTTAGCTCTTAAATATAAACCTAATCTTATAGAAGAATATGAAAAAATAATTACAGGTTTAAGGCAATTAGGTAACAATCGTATGACTGATGAATTTGAACAGAAATTAAAAATATTAAAAGATAATTTATAAACTGATAACAAACTTAATGAGCTATCAAAATCACAATCATACCAATTGCAATAATTAACGCAGTGGTGTAAAATGGGTTTTTAACTGATAAAGGTACTCAAATGGCTAGGTTAATATTACCGCAAGGTTTTCATGGTCATGATTTTATAAAAATGATGAAACATGAGCCGCATGGTCGAAATCGTATACGTTTATTGGCGATGTATTACCTTCAATTAGGCAAATCTTTTAAAGCCATATCTGAAATAGTGAAGTCACACTGGAAAACTGTACAATCATGGCTCAGAAGATTTAGGAATCATGGTTTTGAAGGATTATTTGAATCACAAAGAAGCGGTGCCCCTAGGAAGATTAACACTATACAAGAGTCTGCTCTTTTTGATAAAATCAATACGCTCAGTGAAAGTAAAACTGGTGGGTATATAACTGGAAAGGAGCTACATATCATGTTACTTGAGGAATATGGTGCTAAATGTACTTTAAAAACAGTCTACAATACTATGCACCGCCTTGGTTTTAGCTGGATTATACCAATTGCAATAATTAACGCAGTGGTGTAAAATGGGTTTTTAACTGATAAAGGTACTCAAATGGCTAGGTTAATATTACCGCAAGGTTTTCATGGTCATGATTTTATAAAAATGATGAAACATGAGCCGCATGGTCGAAATCGTATACGTTTATTGGCGATGTATTACCTTCAATTAGGCAAATCTTTTAAAGCCATATCTGAAATAGTGAAGTCACACTGGAAAACTGTGCAATCATGGCTCAGAAGATTTAGGAATCATGGTTTTGAAGGATTATTTGAATCACAAAGAAGCGGTGCCCCTAGGAAGATTAACACTATACAAGAGTCTGCTCTTTTTGATAAAATCAATACGCTCAGTGAAAGTAAAACTGGTGGGTATATAACTGGAAAGGAGCTACATATCATGTTACTTGAGGAATATGGTGCTAAATGTACTTTAAAAACAGTCTACAATACTATGCACCGCCTTGGTTTTAGCTGGATTACTTCTCGTTCAATGCATCCAAAGTCAAATCAAGAGACTCAAAATACATATAAAAAAACTTCCCAGACATGCTAACAGAATTATTACCAAAAAATATCGATAGATGTAAAGTTGATATATGGTCTCAGGATGAAACTCGAGTTGGGCAACAAGGTAGCTTAACTCGTATATGGGCTAAGCGTGGCACTAGACCCCGTAAAGTTCGGCAACAGCAATTCATTTCAACATATATTTATGGAGCTGCTTGCCATGATACAGGAGAAGCTTTTGCATTAATTTTACCATATGCAAATACACAGGCAATGAATAAATTCTTAGAAGACCTTTCTCGCAGTATTCAAGGCAACCGACATATAGCTTTACTAACGGATAATGCAGGTTGGCACACAGCCAAAAAACTAACTGTGCCAAGCAATATCACTTTGATACCGCTTCCGCCCTATGCACCGGAACTTAATGCAATGGAACAAGTTTGGGCATGGATCAAAAATCATTTCTTGTCTAACCAATGTTATGGTGTATATGAAGATATCGTCACTATGGCTTGTTACGCTTGGAATCAATTTGCTCATAATGTAGATTTAGTAAAATCAATTATGTATAGAGACTGGATAAATACACCGTGTTAATTATTGCAATTGGTATAACACTATGCGTGATGGAGTAAATATGAATAATATAGAGAAAAGAAAGTTATTAGTAATGCCATCTGAAATTATGAATCTACCAGACCTTACTTGTTATGTTAGGCTTGCTGGTAATATTCCTATTACTAAACTAACAATGAATTTGCAAACTCACTAAAATGTCAAAAGTCATTTTAAAGCGTTTTTAGAGGGGATAAATAGCTTTATGTAGAAAAGTATATAAAAAAGGGAAATTACACTATAACCCCTCTCTAAACAGCTAATTTGGGTTTATGAGTCTGTCCTATAGTTTGTGTAAGTTGCAAAGAAAGCAGTAAGAGATTACTGTAAAAAAAGTAACTTAAGCAAGCAAGGAGGAATTATGGCTAAAAAATTAGATACAGATAAAGATACATTAAACATCAGTAATCAGCTAGTAGAAGAATTATTATCAAAAGCAGATCCATCGGAGTTATTTGGTCGAGATGGTTTATTTCAACAGCTAAAGAAGCAAATAGTTGAGAAAATATTAGCAAGTGAGTTGGATCATGAATTAGGATATTCAAAACATAGCAAGATGCTAAAAGTAGATAATAATCGTCGTAATGGTAGCTATGAGAAGACAGTAATTGATGGGGATGGTCGTAAGCTGACATTAGAAGTACCAAGAGATCGGGAAGGAGAGTATAATCCTCAATTAATACCAAAAGGGCTGAGGAGATTTAATGGATTTGATGAGAAAGTGATATCCCTTTATGGTCGCGGTATGACAGTCAGCGAGATCCGAGGGCATTTAGAAGAAATATATCAAACTGATGTATCTGGTGACTTGATATCCACCATAACAGATGGGGTGATAGAAGAAGTAACTAGGTGGCAAAATCGTTGTTTAGATAGGGTGTATTCAATATTATACTTGGACTGTATCTATGTAAAATCTAGAGACAATCACATAGTAATAAATAAAGCAGTATATTTAGCACTTGCTGTAAATATAGAAGGGAAAAAGGAGTTACTTGGCATTTGGATAGGCAAAAATGAAGGTGCTAAATTTTGGATGCAAGTAGTTACTGAGTTAAAGAATCGAGGAATTGAACAAATTTATGTTGCTTGTGTGGATGGTTTAAAGGGCTTTCCAGAAGCTATAAGCAGCGTATTCCCGAGTACTATAGTACAATTATGTATTGTACATATGGTTCGCAATTCAGTAAAGTATGTGTCATATAAAGATTTAAAAGAGGTCACATCAGATCTAAAACAAATTTATACAGCTAATAATGACGAAATGGCACGTTTAAAACTTCAGCAATTTGGTGTAAAATGGGATAAAAAATATCCGGTAATTTCTGATATTTGGCAACGTAATTGGTCTGGGATAATACCGTTTTTTGCCTTTCCTGAAGAGATCAGAAAGGTAATTTATACTACTAACACTATAGAATCTGTAAATCGTCAAATTAGAAAGTCGGTCCGCCAAAAATATTTAAAGCCCCCATAATCTATGATTGAATAAAATTTTTACAAAAAAAATTCTAATATTTGCACTAAAATTAAAAATTGTTTTCAATTTTATTGAAAAATTTCTGTTTTAGTAAAATTTTTACATGAGCTTATTGTTAACGATTTTTTTTTAATCGTTTAGCAAGTTTTTTAATGATAATTTTTTTATGTAGAGTTAGGCATGATTTGTAAATGATTGGCAATACATCGTAAATTCAAACCTATAGCAGAGATTATTGGATTGATCACATCTCCTATCACACCCTTCAAGAAGTTTCTGCCCATCCTGCCATATTGTTTCAAATGCCCTATTATTGGTTCTATAGCACTGCGTCTCCTGATCATACACTTGTCTTCTTTCAATAACTTTTTCCGAGTTTTTGGGGTATATACCTTACTCTTCTCTTTAACATTGCTGCCAGTATAACCAAGATCAACAAACGATTTTTTTATCTTTATTCCAGTTACATTTTCTACCGCTTCAAAACTCTGCTGCAATGTATGACCATCATAAGGATTATTATGAAACGATTTTGCTGACAGTACAAAATTTCTAAGACCACTGACTACTACCGCAACTTTATTGCCAAACTCATATGGCTTGTTTCGTTTTCCCTTCACTATACACTCTACCTCAGGGGCATGAAAACTATACAATATTTTATTCTGTTCTTTGTATTGCTTTTTCTCTTCTCTTTTTAAAACAGATTGGCTATGTATTTGTTTTACTTTTTTCAATACTTCTTGATCTCTGATAGATAAGTTTAATTTCTGATTTTTTATCTCACGCTCACATATTCTAACCAAACGACCAAGTAACGTTTTTAAATGCTTCATTATTTTCCAACGCTTCTTGGCTTTGCTATGCTCTTTATACTTCCAGAGCTTTATTATATCTCGCTTATAGGTTCTAGCGTAGGTTTCGTTTAAACTTATACCCAAACTTTGGCAAAGCTTCACAATACTAAGCCTAGCTTTATCCATTAAATAAACATCATGTGGGTGCTTGATATTCTTAATTTGTACCGTTGTATCAGCAATTATCAATTCCAAATCTTTTTTTTTAATTGTGTTAGTTCTTATTCCAACTCTTATCAACTCTGCTAATATCTCGTTATATCCAGATTCACCTAATAAATTACGAAATCTTCTTATGCTAGTTTCAGACATCGCTATATCTGTTTCTATATATTCCCACCCACAGAAATATTGCTAATATATGTTTTCTTTTAGTTCTTCCTCTGCTAATGAATCTGAAAAATTATACATTGCTTGTAGCATCGTTACACCAAGCATCACTCTATGACATTTTCTATTTCTACCAAATCTCTTAATAGAAACATTTTTTGATAACCATTCTTCTAGACCAGACCAATTTATTAATTCTCTTAATTTATATAGCTTATTATTTGAGTTTAATTCTTCTTTTAATTTATAACCAAAAAGTTTTCCTTGTTTTTGTGATTTGATAATATTTTCTATTGGCATATTGACTGAAATCCATAAGGTTTATTAGCATATTTTAACATTTTCTTATGGATTTCTTTATTATTTTCTGCCATTAAAACCTATTATCTATAAGACTTATAGAGTTTTGCCGGACAGACTATATATCCTCAAAATATGACAAAAATTTTACTTTATTACTACTTTGCCAATATCCTCTCATTGCTGCCTAACTTGTTCTAAGAATCAATTTATATTTTAATGCAAAGTGGTTTATACAAATTTTTAATTGAAACATCTAAACCTTGCAAAACGCAATGATTGAAACAAATATATGATTTGATTGAGATATAACCTTCTTTGTATACAACTTTGCAGCATTTTGCTTGATTGATGGCTCTATAGCTATTCTACAAATGCAGAACTAGAACCTGCCACATCTACTAAGGTAGTCTCTCCTAGCGAATTTATATGCAACAAGTTATCTATTTCTTCAAATCTATCTTTAAATTCCTGGTTCTCACGTAAATCATTGAATGAAGTAAGTATAATATTACTAATAACTTCCTGGCATTCTTTATTACCTACAACAAACTTCTGAGCATCTTTTATGGCATCAGTCAATACCTTAAATTCTAATTCCTTCAACTGAGGAGTACGTTGATTAAACTCATCGAACACTCCAAGTAATTTCTTAAATTCTTCTATTTTACCTCTTCCGAGAAATCCACCTAAGACATCTCTTTCAGCTACAAAAAAAGCTTCTTTTCTTTCTTGAGTAATTACAGGCTTTTTATCATAGAATCGCGTTTGAACCCAATTGGCAATCCTATCTAACCTATTATTCCTAACTGACTCAGCTAAAAATTCTGTAAGGTGCTCTCTTGCTGATTCATATTCTAACATTTTTTTTCTATGCATAATTCAACTCCTCTATGTATTTTTTTAACTAAAATCAACATTTACGCCATATAACTCAGCCGCTTCAACTTCTCCGCTAGTAAGAAACGAATGATGAGCTTCATCACCACTATAAAACATTCCTATTTTATCGGTTTCTTGATTAAGAGTATTCATAAAATCTTGTTGTTCATCATTTTCTATACCATAATCCTTGATGGCTAATCCAGAAAAAGCTTTTAATATCTCCAAAGGATAGTTATCACTTACATAATTTTCATCACCAGCATTTTTAAAACCTTCTTGAAATGACTTAAAAGGCAATATCGATAGATAAGCATGATCTATAATTTTCTTAGCTAATAAAGAGGGATTTAAATCTTCTTCCCTGAACACTACCTTATCATTATAACCTATAGCACTATTTATCTGATCCTTTCTATACTCTGCTCCATCTTTAACATGATAAGCTGCTTTTCTACTTCCTTCTGCAGAAGGAAGCACATTAATTAGTCTTATAGATTGAACTTTTTTATCCGACTCATTTGCTGGAACTAACACCTTTTCTTCTAAAGGCTTAAAATCGAATGCATCGTATAAGTGTTTTGCTATATGATACCTTACATAATCTAAATCCCCTGACTGTTGTTCTACATATTGCATCATAACTTGAAGGGAAACGTTTCCATTATAACGATCCTCTAATTCCTTTTCTAATTCTCTGATTTTTATTTTAGTGTTATACTTTTCATTATATTCCATAATTTTTGGTTGTATCTCCACATCATCATCTCTATCATTGACTAAAGATATAATCTTATTTATTGCCTTCAACGCATCTATCACTTTTTTAATTCTATTTCCTTCATTTTGTACAATTCTTACCTTTGGATCTTGTTTTTTCTCAGTCTGTAATTTACCTCCTTTTGCTAATTCTGCTGCCTCATCATGAGTTAATATCTCAAATTCATGCCCTCTAGGTTCTTTAGCTTTCGCCGCTGAAGAATAATAACGAATTTCATTGATCAAAGTATTTCCTTCTTCAGGAAACGCAGTGTAAAGCATTTGACTAAACAGAGTCAACATTAATCTTCCAATAGCTTCATAGGCAATACCTATTGTGTTTTGATCTTGGATTGCTTGCTGCAGTGAATCTATAGAGTAATCAATAAACTTACCCATACTTCTTGTATAATTTGCCTTAAATTGTTCTACCTGTTCCTCATCAAAAAGATTATCTTCTTTTATTTTTTCAATGATTTTTTTGTCATTTATTAAATATTTATATGCTCCTCCTCTTACATTCTTTATCCTAACATGATAGAAATCTTCATCTTCAGCAAGTTGCAATGCTGCTTTAAGGTCATCATACTCTTGACGATTAAGACATAGTCCAAGTTGATCAGATACAAATATCTTCATAGGATTTACTAAACGAGTTAATACTCTTCCTGTTAAAACATCTTCATCTTGCACCTTTGACTTTATGAAAAGTTCTACAAGAGAGTACGGAGTAACATGACGCATCTGTTTTTTAGAGCTGCCTGAGACCGGAGGACGACCTAATATGACGATTTTATTACCTTCATCTTCATCAATAACCACATCTATCAGCACTTTATCACTCATGTTTACTCCCGTTACGGCGTTTAAAAAACCATGAATTCTTGATTTTTTTACTTGAAAAAATCCAAGATCATTTGACTCTTCCATTAAAATACCCTCCTCCTCTTATTATCAATTACCCTCTTGGTTAAGATTATGTCTATAAAATGGACAAGTCAACAATTTTGTTTAGAACATGTCACATAATAAACTTACAAAACTATATGCTATAGAAGGTTCTAAATAGGGTAAAGATGGAGAACGGAACTGTTGTTGCATATAATCATCTAAAAGCCCAAACTAGAAATGTACAACTAATGTGATTACATTGGATACGCTGTTTTCTGCATTGGCAACGTTCTATACAGTAATTGCTTAATTTCTCTATGCATGCTCTCAATTACCTACCGAAAACCAAACTCATCTTGTACAGCTTTAGAAGATTTTTGAGTTTTGTTATTGCTAACAACATAATCAACTCTGTTGGTAGCCTAAACATTGGTGCTAAGCACCACGCAACAAAATATAAGAAACTGGCTCTGTACCACACTTCAACGTAGTATCATTTTTAACAGTAACCATTAAGCAGCATCTGTATTATTTGCGATACTTCTATAAAATGAAATAACCAAGCTAATATTAAGCTATAATCGTCAATTTCACTGGTGCATTGATCACAGCCGTTTGGTAGCATGGTTTTGGAGTTTTGGTAATATCATTGATGGCATCATACATAACTTAAGTGTATGAGAGACCTCGTTTAGGAGAGTAATTCTATTACCCCTCCAACTTAAAATTAGCTTGGCTTAACAGCATTTAACAAGAAGGAGGTTATAATGGTAAAGGAAAATAATGATAAACAGAAATTGGAAATAATGAATCCTGATGCAGCAGTCATTGATATCAGCTCTAGAGAACATTATGTTTGTTTACCAGTTGGAAGAGATAAAGTAAGTTGTTAAAAAATTTGCTGCTTTTACTATTGATTTAAAAGAAATGGTACATTGGTTGAAAGAATAGATCTTATATCTTAAGAATGTGTTATAAGTAATTAAAGAGGGTGACTTGAATAGACCTTGACTAAAATAGTCGCTAAGAGAATAAGTACCCTCTTTTTGGTAGTTTACCTTGAACAAATTGCAGAAGGTGGTCTTAAAAAGAGCAGCCTTGCACAATAAGAAGAAGGAGATTATATCATGAATAAAATAATAGGTCTAGACGTAAGTAAAAACTGGCTTGATATATGTGTATATAATACAAGAGATAAACCTAAATATCATCGTTTTGCCAATGATGCAGCTGGTCATGAAGAGATGATTAAATTAGCAAAAGAGCAAGAGATTAAGCTAATAATATGTGAACCTACTGGAGGATACGAAGCTGAGATTTGTCAAAAGCTGGATAATAATAACCAACAAATACATAAGGTCAATACATATAGTTTTAATTCTTTTAGTAAATCGGTGAATTTGTGTAAAACTGATAGGAAGGATGCATTTAAATTAGCATATTATGCGGATAAGATGCAGCTTTCAGCGAATTATATATATCAAGTTGAATCAGAGACTTTGAAGAGATGTCAACAAAGACGAGAAGATTTAGTATTAATGCTTAGCAATGAAAAGAAAAGACTACATCATAGCATTGATGGTATTGATAAAGAGAGTATAGAAAAGCTCATTAAATTTTTACAGAATGAAATAGCTGAGCTTGATAAAAAGTTAAACAAAACAATAGATGAGTCAGAAGAGTTAAAAGAGAAGGTAAAAATATTAGAGACTGTACCTGGTATTGGTAAATGTTTAGCTACAAAACTAATTAGTTTTGTACCTGAATTAGGGGATAAAAATTATAGTAGCAATGAATTGTCATCAATTGTTGGTATAGCTCCATATGCTCGTGATAGTGGTAATAAGCAAGGACGAAGATTTATTCGAGGAGGCAGGAAAATACCTAGAGATGCTTTATACATGGCAGTATTAGCTGGTAAGAATGGTTTCCAATATTTAAAAATTTTATATGATAGGCTTGTTAATAATTTTAAACCTAAGAAAGTTGCGATAGTTGCTTGTATGCGTAAGTTACTTGAAGTGTGCCATAAACTTATTCAACAAAAACGTGTTTTTGTTATTAAATAATATTTATCTATTTTTATAAAATTTAGATAAAAGATAATTGCTCTTTCGAAATTCTCTATTGTATATCCGTTAGGATATTATAAAAATTTCCCATTATGAAAAGATGGCTTTTGACCAAGGTTTTTAGTCATATTTGAGATAACACAGCGTAAGTTTTGATATGTAAAACGGTTTACAAATAAAGTTAAGACTTTTAGATGATTATATGCAACGACAGCTCCGTTCTCCATCTTTACACTATTTAGAACCTTCCATAGCGTAAGTTTTGTAGATATAGATATTTTTAATAATTATTTATTGCAACGGTGGTTGATAGTCAATTATTGATTTATAACCTCTTATTAGCTATATCGTTAATCATGTCTTCAATAATATCTTCAACTAGTGGTAATTTAACTGGTACTTGTACAGTAAAAGTTGTACTCTTACCTTGATAGCTGTTAACATTAATTTTACTATTTAGTTCAAAGATAAACTGTTTGACTAAATTTAAGCCTAAACCTAAGCTTAAATCCACTTCCTCAGCACTATCTTTACTAGTAGAAGAGTCAAGACTGTTTAATTGCTTATAAAGATATTGTTGTTGGTCTTTGGACATACCTATACCGGTATCATGAACGATGAATTGCAAAATATCTTCCTTAGCACGGGTATTTTTAATATTATTTTCATTATAGATATTTTCCTAATTCGAAGGTTGGAGCAGCAAAAAAATTGGTGGTAATAATAATACTACCTTTCTCGGTAAAATTAATGGCGTTACTAACTAATTGATCTAATATTGCCTCAAGTCGGTAACTATCGGCAATGACCACATCCGCAAGATCATGCTGAAAATTAGCAACGAGCTTTATGCCTTTATAATTAGCAGCTGGTATTAGTTTAGTAATAACTCTATTTACTAACTTCTTAGGATCAATTTTTTGTAAGATGTGAGGTGCTAATGCTGTGGTAGCTGTCAAGCTTGAATGTGACTTAGCAAAGTCTAATATATCACCGGAGTAATTGATAAGCTCCTTGGCACAATTGGTAATGTTGGCTATAGATTGCTTCTTGCTAGGATCATTCTCTACTTCATATAGTACCAAAGCACCTGACCAAATGCTGATACAGGGAGTTTTTATACTAAGTGATACATTTTTTATAAAGTCTTGGTGATTAAATTAGCTAATTTGAGTTTTTTCTTAACTTGTTCTAGCTCAAGAGAAATATCATTATCGATATTATTTGTTTCATTGCTAGTTTTAGTTGTGTCTTCATTGGTAGTGTTATTATTTTCTGCCATTAAAACCTATTATCTATAAGACTTATAGAGTTTTGCCGGACAGACTAGCTTTAAATCAATTTGAAATACTTTGTGGAGATTTTAAATATGATTTATTGGAAAATAAAAAATGAACTTACACAAATTAAATGATTGACTCGGGTTTATTTTTTCTGAGTAAGAGAATGAATAAAAGATTTGCTAAGACCAGTTACAGCAGAAATAAAAGCAACATCAGAGCCTTGAGCTAACATTTTCTTTGCTATTTCAACTCTCTCTTCAGCTTTACCTTCAGCTTTACCTTCAGCTTTACCTTCAGCTTTACCAACCTGGATGCCTTGGACTATACCTTTTTCTATACCCTCATCAATATATTTCTCAGCAATAGTTCTCATAATATTCCCCTCTTCTGTTGCAGTTAAATGACTCGCTATTAGCCTCTCTAGCTCTTGTTGCTTACCTTCTTCTATCTTAGCCTCACTATACCATAAAAACGATCTTATGTAAATATAGCCTGTTGACTTATCTATACTAATATAGGATTTAAAATTTGTTAAAAGTTCATCCCACACCTTCAATATATCTCGCTTCTGTATATTTTTCATCATAAATTGTAACATACCGAAATGTTGCTTCTGCTTTATCTCATCATCAGACATTGATTGTAAATCTATTAGCTTATAATCCTCACACATCAATTGCTTTGCAAGTTTGGGATCACTAAACAACTCAAACAAGTTCTTTGGCACATTAAATCTTCTAGTACCATGATAAAACACCATTGGTACTATCAACGGTATTTTATTCCTACCTTTTTTATGTCTTTCAGCTAATAGCAACATATATTTCCATAATTTGAGTGCCATCCAATATTTTGGTCTTATCTCCGCCTCAATCAACACATACACAAAGGCTTGCTCATTATCTTTAGTCTTAACAGAATAGACTAAATCACTAAGAGCTCTTTTTAGGTCATCCTCAACAAATGATTCTTTCTCTATTGTTATTTTGGTTAAATCAACTATTTCCTTAACCTCTTCTGGTAAATAATGCTCCAAAAATTCTTGAGCTGCTATTTGATTGACCATTATCTTTTTAAATAATGCATCATGTTTTAGTTGAGTTGACATATTCTTGATTAGTTAATTATTATTATTTTTAATATAACCTATATAGTAGCTTTAACTATTATTCCCTGGTTTTTCTGAGTCTCTGCTGCATTTTGTAATTCATTTTTTATTTCCTTACCTATTACTGATTGTGGATTAATATATTGCATCACTTGTTTATCTTTGCCTATGGCAACTAAGTAATCTTCTGGTACGGCGTAGCTTTTACCTCTAAAATCATTTATTACTATATCGCAGAATCTAACATTACCTAAATTATAATTAGGAGCAAACTTATTTTTCATTATTTGCAAATCTTTTGTTATTTTCTGCTCAATAGCTTTAGAACAACTATTCTTGCTATAGAGAATAAAAGACTCTATGCCTTTTTCCTTATATATTTGCAAGGCTGTATTTATGTTCTCCTTAGTAGTAAATCTTTCCAATGATTTTATTTGCCATTGAAACTTCTGTAATATATCGCGATTTGCTGATTTTCCAAGTTCTAGTTCTATAGATTTGATTTGTGATTTATTATTGTCAGCATTATTAACTGGTTTTAATGACTCAGTAAATTTAGTTGTTTTTTCGTTTAGTGTTTCATTTGATATTAATTTTGCTATTTCAGGTTCTATAAACTTTTTAATAGATTCTGCTCCTTGAGCTTTGAGCATATCATTAAAATCCCCCATATCTTGCGGCATTATTACTGATACTACTGCACCCTTAGCTGTTAATTGTTCTTTAGCTTTAATGACACTACTAACTGATACGGCACTTTGTCCATCATTATCTGCCGCAATGATTATCTTCTCTCCTTTTGTAGGTTGATAATTCTTAATATTACTTATACCTAAACTACAGATGATTTTACCTTTAATACCTGCTTCCTGCAAACTTAAAGCTGTTTCTACTCCTTCTGCTATAATTGTTATGTTACTCCTTGACTTATTCCCTTGTTGATTATCTTGTTGAATTTCTACAAAACAACCACTAATTTTACCAAATGAACGTTTATTAACGGCAATATCAGCTTTAGCACCTGTTTCTTGGTTTAAATAGATCGATTGTCCACCAGTGATTCTACCTTCTTGATCTCGTGCGAAGGCAATTAAGGCTGGATAATATTGTTTGCTGCCATTATCCCACATCATGTTAGTTTTAAGGTCTTGGCTTAATTGGAATTTTTCTAATACTGTTTCAATTCCACGGTGCTTACCTAAATATTGTCTAGCTACATTATTATTGGTAGAATATAGTACAGAACTTGATTTTTCATATAATCCTTCCGCTTGTTTTATCTTAGCTATCTCTCTGTTTTGTTCTTGTTGATTCTGGATTTTAGCTTGCCTGTAAGACTTATCTACTACCAAATCTACTAATAGGTCTTGTTTATAGACAGTTGGCATACCAACCATTTCTTGTAAATATTTCTGAGCTTGAATAAAGTTACATTTTCTTTCTCTCTGTACTAAGGTAAATAAGTCTCCACCTTCACCTTTACTAAAATCGTACCATATTCCAGCCTTACCTCCTTTAATCTTCATTGCTATTTTACCATCTTTTTCCCAGCGTAATATATAATTATTGGATAAAAGCTCATTTGGTCTGCCAAGAAGACTATGTGCTATGTCTTCAGCTTTGAAAGATAGTAATTGCTTTAACTTTAGACTCTCTTGCTTGTTGATAAAATCATAATTAATGTTATGTGTCATATTTTTATTTTTTATATTATCCTGAGTAGAAGCATAATTTATTATACTATCTTCTTGTAACTTAGTGTTTATTTTTGGTTCTTGTTTATTGCTATTAGTTAACATTTTACCAGAGTTGTTTAACCCTTCTTGTAGTTGATTATTTTGAGCAAGATTCGTGCTAGTCTGCTGCAACACTTCTACTACTTTAACAAGTGACTCTGCTGTTACTGTTTGTTGATAATATTGCTTATTATACAATCTATCCTCTATGTCATTGGCTACATATTTAAACCAATTACCTAGTTTATTGATGATAGTAGGATTCTTATCTTCATGCATTTTGTTTAAATCTTCTAAAGTTTTAAAATGCATACTTGCTAGTCTATTATCTATTCTAGCAAGTTGTGATATTAAACTTGCCGTATTTCTTGTAGCTTGCCTATTACAGTACAGCTTTACTTGTTCTATATGCCTGGTCATTTCAACATAAGAGTTCCGAACATTACCAGCTAGATTATGTAAAACATATACATCTTTAATTGATGCTCCTTGAGCTTTAAAGACTGTAGAAGCATAGCCATGTTTAAAACTTATCTGCTCTGGATTAAATACTATTTCTCTACCTTGATCTGTTTTAGCGACAAACTTATTGTTACTTACTGAAACTAAAGTAGCAAATTCACCATTTTCTATTTGTAACTCTTTGTCAGTAGCCTTAAATAAAATACGATCTCCTACCATATAATCTTCATATTGCTTATCTGATTTTGAGCCTAGAATAGAACGACGATATTCTTTACCCGTTAGTAATCCACTTGCTTTTAATAATTCTCTTATTCCTTGATTAATACTATCTACTTCTTGGTTGCCTACAGTAATTATTAAACGTTCTTGTAGAGTAAATCTGCTACTATTCCAATCATCAATTAATCTTGCCATTGATTCTTCCAAAGTATGATCAATCTTTAACCCATTATGCCTCTCTAACAACACTATCCCAGCTGCAATATCTGATCTAGCAAAGCATAAAGCCATTTCTCTTGCCCACTTCTGACTTTGTCTTCTAATATCACTTAGTACATATGAACCAAATGTACTGGCAAATATTTCAAACATGCCACCTCGCTCGATTGAGGTTAGTTGCTTCTCATCTCCTGCTAATATTAAATTACAATTAGAGCTTCTTGCTATCTTAAATAATTCTAAATAATCACTATTACTTACCATTCCTGCTTCATCTACTACTAACAAGCTATTATTTGGTAGAGTAATTTTACCATTATACAATTTAAATAAAAATCCCTTTACCGTGTAACATTCTTGATATCCCTTACTTTTTAGCTCTGATACAGCTTTATGAGTAGGGCTAAGACCTATAATATTTTGTCCATGGTGAGTAATAAGTTTATAGGCAGTAGCGAGTATTTGTGATTTACCAGTACCAGCTCTACCACGCAGCATTCTTATCCCATTATATTGCAGTAAAATGTGTTGTAACGCTTCTCTCTGAGACTCGCTAATGTTAGAAAGTTTTGCTATGTCTTCTTTTAAACTTGTTATATTACCGACTATGTTATAATTGATATTATCATGAATTTTATTAGCTATTCTTAGTAATCGTAGTTCTTCTTCTCGAACATCATAAGTAGTGTAATATTTAGTATCTTTGCCATCTTCATTATATAGTTTTACTAACCTTTCTGAATTTAATACGTCTTGAATTAATTTTTGCTTTTCCTCTTGTCCTTGAATTTCTTTAACCGCTCTTACTACATCTTGTTTACTAAAAATAGCTTGATGGCTTATAATACGATTTAATACCCCATCACTATCTTTAATAATTTTTAGATGAGCTAGCTTGCTTAGCTCATTTTGCTCTGCTATTTCATTAATGATGTTTCTCATTCTTACAGGACCAAGATGTTGTTGTGGCATCATGCTTATTGAATCCACTCTATTTTCCAAACCTAATTTAGCAAAATATCTGTTCATTACTTCTTTGGCTCTTTGATGAATCATCTGTGATTCTGGAATAATAAATGCTTTCCCTTTAACTTTTTTAAATTCAGGATTTAAATCTACTGCCTTAGCTCCTAAACTCTTGCCGTCTTCTGTAAATCTCCTAGTAGTAACAAGCAGATGAGCATGCCAATTTCGTTCTCCATTATGGGGCTTATGTATATCTACTTGCACTCCTAAACCATTTTTTACCCATGCCATCTCTTCTATTATTTCATGGGTAATGGCTATTTTATCTTGTAAATCTAGCTCCTTATCGTCAGGCAAGGCTATAACAACATCTTTTAATAACTGGCTATTTTTTCTTTTCTCTGCCTGCTCTACCGCATTCATCAATATTTCAGGGTCTTTAAATCTTCCATCTACATAGCTAGGTAGTAAAACTGTATGATAGACGTTATCTCCTTTTCTGGCAAAATTATAAGTAACATTAGTCTGTTGATCTTTAACAATCGCCCTCGCATTATAAGCAGCTTTACAACAGCTATTTCCTCCTAAGCTTCTACTTACTATCTCGATCCTTGCAAATTGTATCGCCATAATTCTTTACTGTTCATTATCTCAATCTTGCATTACATTACCATGCTAATTTTAAATCATCGAGTAGAATCTAGATCAAATGAACCAGCAAAAAAAACAATAAACCTTTAGGTTTGTATATTGCGTATTAACCTAATATAAAGTTAGGTTAATAACCTCTTCTCTGTAGCTTTCCAGCTGCTACTTAAAATAATAGCAATATCTTCGTTTATATTAATTTGCTGGTTCGGTAGGAGTGGGGATTCTTGAATTGTCCTATCCATTTATTATTGCTTGTAGTCTTCTGTTGTATCAATTATCTGGTTCAGAAAAAAATATGAATAATTTTTATTGAAACTCTATAATTCATTGGACTTCTTAAATTTATTGTGCATTCATGACATGTAAGCAATAATTTTTAGAATATTATACTTATATGGAAAATGTCATAAAACAAAGATTAAAATTACAACAAAAGAAAGCTAAAATTATTACTGAAGAAGCTAAAATTAAAATTATAGAAAGAAAAATGCGTACTCGTCGCTTAATTGAACTGGGCGGATTGATTGCTAAAGCAAAGCTTGATGACTTACCTACCAATAGTTTATTTGGAGCATTAGTCTCTTTGAAAAATGAATTAACAGAGTTCCCACATATCAAAGACCAATGGACTAAAATTGGCCGAAATATTTTTGATCAAGAATTAAAAGATAAGCCTCTCTTATCTTAAAAGTTAACCATTCTGCAAGTGCAGAGCTTAATATTACGGCATGAATGCCTAATGTCATAGGTATCCCACACTTATTGTTGAAGTTGGAAAGCATGCATAATGTGTTTTCGTAGTAATGAAAACAACATAGCAGGGGTATCACTTAACGAGTTATAAAAATAATCTTTTATCCAATCAAATCCATAATTGGATTTTGGACAAAATACCCTATTTTTTTACAAAATAGTAAGTTTTATAAAAAACTAGTATTTTTAGCTAACTTTTTAAAAAGTTTATCAATCTATAGTTAATATTTTTGCAATCTCAAGTAAATTACTTTATATCTCATATAGATTATAAGTTGCTAAATATAGGCTAAATTATTTTGTCCAAAGTCCAATAAATTTGGGAATTGGTATAATATTAAGCTCTGCACTTACAGTGCAGAGTGGTTAACTATTTTAAGTTTGTAAGGCATCTCTCTAGCCATCTTATATAATTCTCTATACGAAGTTTTGTGAAGGATATATCTTCTTGTTTTTCTATTTCTTTTAATTGCTGAATAATCTTTGGCAACCAAGACTTTCCTTCGTTTAAAATAAAGGTATTAATTTGATTATTGTGCCACTGATATCTGTTTATTAATGCCTCCACTATCTTCTTTTGGTCAGCATTTTTACACTGGAAAAATTTTTCCACAAACTCTTTTGCCTCTATATATTTTAATATAGGGCTATTATAATATATACCATCTCTTTTAATTTTTACGCAAAATGCGTCTAGATTATTTTGTAGTAGCTCTAATAACTCTTTAGCTTGCTCTTGATGTTTGGATTGCAGAACATTCTTTCTAATTTCTTTGCATTCCTTAATGAACTCTTTAAACTTCTTATTATCTTTACTATAAAAACCTAATCCAAGCGTATGCTCATGTTCAGTATAGTTGTAGTATATATTATTGTCTATCTCCTGTAATCTATCAGAACTTAGGTTTTCATAAATCTTTTTAAGATTTTTCTTTGCATAACCAATATATTCGTCGATATTAATATTGATCACCTTTTCTTCCTGAAAATACATAAGTAAGCTAATTATATGTTTAACTTCACCTTCCTCACCAACAGATATCTCTTTAAGATCATTTTGTACCTCATTAACTAGATTGCAAAACTCTTCTTTCTCTTCAAATTTAAAATGTAGCAGCTGATACCAAGCAGGCTCCTCCTTTTGATATCGAAAATAATTTTTTTCTAATGATTTTAGAATATCATCCTGCTTAATTTTATACTTAAAAATAATATCATCCCATATTGTGCTGTCTAATATGTAGTGTTCAATTCCATATTGTCTTATTTTAGCTTCAAATGCTTCTTTTACCTTGTAGTCTGTATTATTATCAAATGTCATACTCTTCCTATGAGACAAAGCACCTATTTTAGCTTCAAATGATAAGGTTAAGAATATTTTTACGATCTGTTTAAAAAGAGTATCCTCTGTATCTTTTTCAAACAACTTGTCCGTATAAAATCTTTCAAAATACTGAATGATTTGCTCTAAACATCTCAAATTTTTATCACCAAATCCTTTAAAAATCTCGCTAATTTCATTTTTGCTATATAGTAATTTGTTCTTTAGTGTGTTGTTTTCCACTTGCTTCAATATTGTGTCTATTGCACTATTCACATCTGCTTCTACTTCCAAAGTAATATCTATTACTTTTTCTTTTATTTTGCTCCACTGAGTTGACTGTGTATTTTGCTTCTCATTTCCCTGATGTTTGTTACTAATTTCCTCTGTATTAGCAATAATGATAGTTTTAATATTTTTTTGCTCAACAAAGTAATTAATGTACCCCCATAATTCTTCTATTGGAATTAAAGATCTCTCTAAATCATCAAAAACTAAAACAAATGAGGTCTTTGGGAATAATAGAGAGTATACTTTATATACCACTACGTTTGTAGCTACATGTTCTGCCAAAAATGCAAATATAGTATCCCAACATAGCAATACTAATCTGAATCCGAATCCGAATGCTAATATTAATACAAATACAAAATCATAATTCAGGGGTTTTTCTATATACCATTGTAGTGGTGATAGCAATAACGCTGCTATTACTAATGAGAACAAAAATTTGACCTTTCGGATTATGCATAAGCTAGACTTGACATCTGAATCTAATAGATCGTTTAACATTGCCCTACTGAGATCAGATGTTTTTGATATGCCATTTACACTTGTATAAGCTATGTATGACTTGCCTTTGTTCTCTTCAGTATTTTTTCTGTTCTTTCTTCTGTATTCTTGGATCAAATACGTTTTACCTATTCCCCACTTTCCATTGATGAGAAGAGCATAATTATTACCTGCACTCCGGTTATTATTACAATATTCATTTAAGCATGTTTCTATATGCTCATTTGGCTTAGGATTAGGTGAAGTCATGTGTATCCTGCATTTATTTAGAAAATTCAAAAAATTATATCTAATAAAATTCTTTTGTCAATTATAGGTAGCATGGAAATAAGTAATGTTTTTGGTATCCCTAAATATTTATTTGACTCTATCTTAGATTACTGCCATCAGTAAATTGTATATGGACTTAGAAATTGGACTTTGGACAAAAACCCCTGTTTTTTCACAAATAGAAAATTTTATAAAAAACTAGTATTTTAAATTAAATTTCTAAGATTATTATTAATCTATAGTTAATATTTTTACAATTTTAGGTAAATTATTTTACATAAAAGATAAATTATAAGTTGCTAAATATAGGCTAAATTATTTTGTTCAAAGTCCAATAGACTAGCGGCAGTAAGATATAAACATTTCCTACCACGTAAACACCATTTCCTAGCTAAAGCTATTGATCTGGACTTTGGACAAAATATTATCTACAAAAATAGGAAATTTAGTTTTAATAATTTACTTTGCTGTAACCTTGAGTTTGTTCAAATTGTATTCTTTGGGGGTGTGAGATTTTAGTATGTTTTTTCAAACCCTCAAAGAATGCAATTTGTATATTAATTGTGTGTTCAATGTTATTGTAATAGTCACTTATGTCAATAAGATTTATTATAAAAGCTTTGATTACAAGGGATTGATACAGTTTATTGAGTGTTGTTACTAGATATTTAGGTATTTATTAGTCGATAAATAATCACTTTTAATCTTACTGTTGAGTAGGATATTAGTGAATATTTTTGATGATTTTGTCCAAAGTCCAAGTTAAAAGGTTATCTAAAAAATGAAGTCAATTCAAGAAAAATAATACATAATGTTATTAACACTAGAATTATCTTATGCATGTAATATCTCCATAGGTTTCTAAAATATATTTTTATACTTCCTTTCTGTTAATATTGTCTATAGTGATCCCATTTGTCTAGAAAAGATTTGTTTTGAGGCTCAATCTAATAGTTTTTAGATATGATTTCAGTATCAAATAGCTAGTTTCAAAAAAAGTGTATATTTTCCATTATAATTTGTTCAACAGTTTGTATCAACTAATCGATTATTATCAGATATATTCTGCAGGATTTCGTAATTGAAGATTACATTGAGACAGTGTTGTTCTAATTCCCTAGCAAGCTTAGGTATTTTTAAGTAAGCAGCTAATGATAAAAATATCTGTAAAGTTTCTGAAGTTGTTTGCCAAATTTTGTCAAGAGGCTTAGCCCTTACTGTCTGCATATTATGCAATCTATCACATAGCTTAATTAATAATAAATCCTCTTTTTTTTGCATATATAATATCTTAACCATTTCTACGGCACTAATCTTATAATCTTTCTTAATTCTGGTTAAATCTTGAACATAATATGCTATCTTATCATTAAATGCTTTTGCTATTATTTC
Organism: Candidatus Tisiphia endosymbiont of Metellina segmentata; assembly: GCF_964030715.1. NCBI lineage: Bacteria > Pseudomonadati > Pseudomonadota > Alphaproteobacteria > Rickettsiales > Rickettsiaceae > Candidatus Tisiphia > Candidatus Tisiphia endosymbiont of Metellina segmentata. The sequence continues at coordinate 355,974 of NZ_OZ034919.1, read as the reverse complement.
TTGAGTACATTCTGTGTCCTCAATAACATCATGGAATATGGCAGTAACAATAACATCAGTTTTAAATGAATAGTCAGCAACCATATAGGCAACTTCTAAAGTATGAGTGTAAAATAATTCTCCAGTTTTACGCTTTTGTCCACTGTGATATTTTTTGGCATAGTAAATAGCCTTAGTAACTTGGTTCAAATCTATCTTATTTATTGCACATTTATTTAATAGCAAAAGTTTTTGTAATAATCTTTTACTATAATAACAATTATAAGACTCCTTATACTTACAAGTAAAGTGATTTTCAAACATATTGTGCCATGTGGTAAATTAATAATTCAAGTTTAGTTAACTAACGGTAATAATCAAGAAATTTTATCAGTAGGTCAAAATATTTCCCTCATGTTAAACTTCTTTCACAAGAAGTATTTAAGGTCTTGTAATTTGATTTACAAAACCTTAAATTGCTTAGTGATTATTGATGATATATAGGCAATGTTACTGGTATATCACATGTAACAGTCGTACTCTTACCCTCTTCACTTTCAACGTGAATATCTCCATGCATTTCATCGATCAACCTTTTAACAAAGGTCAGTCCTAAATTTAATCGTTTATATCCAGTTGCAAAATTAAATTCAGTATCCTTACTTCTAATATATTGCTGTATTTCTTCAGATATGCCAATACCTGTATCATGAATAATAAGTTGTAGCATCATCTCTTTATTATCTTCAGCTATAGTAGTAGGAAATAGATTTACTGTCACAATAACTTTGCCTTTTTCAGTAAATTTAACTGAATTAGCTACTAATTGTTCTAATATTACCGATATCCAGTAACTATCACCAATAATAATCTTTGCTATATTGTACTGCAAATTATAAAAAAGATCTAAACCTTTAGCCTTAGCTTCTGTTATAATTTTATTAATAGTGTCATTGACTAATTGCTCTAGATCAAAAGCTTGTAAATCTATGGGAACTAATTTAGTATCTTGTTGTAAAAAATTTACTAGATTATGAGAATAATCAAGTAGTCCTTTAGCATAATCGATAACAATATTAGATAAGGTATCTTTCTTGTTACTATCTGTTTCTACTCCATAAAGTGTCAGTAGCTCAGAGAGCATTGCATTACATGATATATCTAATTTATTACTAATATTTTTAATTAAATCTATCTTAAATAGATTAGATTCTTTTAGTGAATGCTTTGCTTTTTGTAATTCTAGTGCTAATTCTTGATCCTTATCTATAAAACTGTATTCTTGGTCAGATGGCATTAATGTGACAGATATGGGAGATAATTGCAATGTCCAAGCTTGCTGCACCATATTTTTAACTTTATTGTTATCTTTTTGTTGATTTGTGTGATTACTTATCATAACATTTCCTTGCTGTTGAAGTTAAAAAAAAGACAGCTCAGAGGTTAAGGTGATAAGATGTTGTAGTTTTTAACTTAACCTCTGAACTAGAGTTGCACCATACAGCTCTTAACCAAGAGAGATATCACCACAATTCTTGGAAGTACAGAGGATTTAAGAGCCTTTTTGCCAGATTTTTTTATAATATGACAAAAAGCTGCATAAATGAGACAGACTTAAAATATAATATTTGTTAGCCCTATTTTTTATCAATTATACATAGATAAAAATAACACTAAATGATGCTATAATAAACACTAAAATCCCTTTGACTATGCTGTTTTGCTGGCATTTAAGCCTATTTTCTGATATAATCTTTAGTAGAAAAATTAAAGATAAATAATAAATCATGTCAGTACAAAACTTAAGTAAACCCCAACCATTCTTACAATGGGTGGGTGGTAAAAGAAAAATTGTTGATAAATTAATTAACTATATTCCTTCAGGAGTAAATAATTATTATGAGCCCTTCCTTGGAGGTGGGGCTTTGTTCTTTCAAGTAAAATATATGTTTAATAAATGCTATCTATCTGATATTAATCTTGACTTAGTAACGTCTTATAATGCGGTTAAAAAGAATCCAAAAGAAATAAGTAAGTTACTTGATTTACATCAAGCAAACCATTGCAAAGAATATTATTATCAAGTCAGAAGTGATAATAATAGTAACAATCCTAATGAAATTACTGCAAGATTTATCTATCTTAATAGATATTCCTTTAAAGGAATATATCGTATCAATATCAATGGTGATCCAGTTCAAAGCTTCTCTGGTAGAAACTACCATAAATCTGATATTACTAGTAGATTGCAACAATGTAGTAGTTTATTATCTAGTACATCTATTTGTGCTATAGATTTTTCTTTTATTGAGCCTCAGAAAAATGACTTTGTCTATTTCGATCCACCTTATCACAAATCTGGTGAGAAATTTTATACTAGATTGCCATTTGATGAACAAGAACAAATGAGACTAAGAGATTTTGCTAAGGAACTAGATAATAAAGATGTTAAGTTTATAATTTCTAATAGTGATACTCCTTTTATTAGAAGCTTGTACAAAGATTTTAATATTAATATTATCAAGGTTACCTATTCTATGCCCCAAACAAGAAAAACTTCTGATGAAGTAATTGTTACAAATTACTAATTTTTAAGTAGTAATCTTGTAATTATCATTCCAGCCAATTAATTCAAAACTACAGTTTTGAGCTTGAAAAGCAGTTTTTAGGTCTTGCATGTGACGATTTCTAATGTAATAATCATAAAAAGCTGAAGTAGACTTGAGAATTACTTTTTTATTGATGTTATCTTCTTGTACCACTATTAATGTACTAAAGGTAGCGATATCAATATATTTATTGTATCGTTCAATTAAAAATTTTCTAGCTTTATACCATAATGAATCAGGATTTAATTGCTTAGCTAGTTCAAGCAAATAAGCATTATTTTCATCTTTAATATTATTTTCTTGTGTTGCTGATATAGATTGCTTGTATGGTATAATTTGTAACGTTGTTATTTTATTACCATACACCATTTGTACTTGCTGTAATATTTTAGTTTTAATATGTTCTGATAAGGCAATATCTTTTAACAATTTGAACTGAAATTGATCCCCTAAAACTTTACCAAATGTACAAGAAGTTAACAACTGATAAGCTGTATCAGTATCAAAAGCACCAGAAATTTTACGTTTTAATTGGGCTTGCTGGCTATTATTAGTACTATATTCTATCTTCTGTAAGTACTGCTCTTTAGCTTTATTCTCATCACTAGATTTAAATTGGAAATTGCTAGAATTAACTTTAGTAGTTTCTCGTAGTTCATGGCTTAAGGCTTTAGCCATATAGTTCAAAAGCACTTTCTTATGACCAAAATGATGATTTGAATATTCCTCAGCTAGCTTTAATAGCAACTTGTTGATAAAGTCTAAGTTAAATTCTCGATTTGATTTAAGCTGCAATAAATCAGCATCTTCTTGAGTTAGAGGATAGAAATCAGCTAATCCTTTTCTTCTGAACCAGCTATTTTTATGTTTTATAACTGGCATAACTGAATTATTAGAGCAATTTGATGCTACTGGTGCCTGATGTTTGTGTGAAACTTTTTGAACAACTTTTTGTAGTGTTGTACTGAGTGGCAAAGCAGTTGTAATAGGATTTTCAGTAGATGCTTTAGTATTATCAACTACTTGTAGTTCATCTGATAATTTTTGTTCAAGATTTTGTTGTGGTAATTGTTGGTTATTATCAATTTGATTTATTTCATTTTTTAAAATTTCAGATTTGTTATATCTAGATTTATTAGATATATCTTTATTATTATCTATATATATAGAGTGGTCCAAACTTTTTTGGGGTTGAGGCAAAAATTCTTTGGGGTTGACCCCAAAGTTTTTTGGAGTTGAAGCAAAAATTTTTTCATTTTTAGATGGTATTTTATTAGAAGCAGGCTGGAAATTTTTAGCAAGTTTAATACAAGGAGTATTACGACACTTAATGCCATATTTGATTACTGTTGCGTTATAAACTTTAATAAAGCCACTTTTTTGCAACTCAAGTAGGCATTGTCTTACACGTTCTTGACAAACACTTAAGTTTTCTTGAAAGAAATGATAGGTTTCCTTAAGTTCATCAATGCTATTATTATGATAGATTTGTAAGCGAAAAACTATTAGAGATAGAAGCTGCCTTGCAGTTTTACTTAATATTTTTCCGTTATGAGATGAGAGATTATTCCATTCAGGTGGGATAAAATTACCAACAAAATTATAGAAAATGATTGAATTTTGATCATCAAAATTATGCGTTGCACAATCATTAGTAAAATGCGATGAGCATATAGTGAGCATAAGACCTCAACTTAAACATCAGTTTAGAAGAGGTATTGAAGACAATTATAGTACTATTTTTAAAAACGCGATGAGCATATAGTGAGCATACGGAGTATGTAGGTAAAATTGGTATATTATGAAAAGCTTGGAGATATGGTGGTGGGCGATAGAGGATTCGAACCTCTGACCTTTACGATGTCAATGTAAAAGTCGATTTCACCCTGCTTTTTTGCTTTTTTCTTATACACTAATTTATAGCCCATAACCCTAATGTTCATAGTACTTTTCTTGGGTGCCAAAAATTATAGCTTAACTGTAGTAGAGTTATAATAATTTGTCAATCTTAAAAAAATATTAGAAATTTTAAAATAGGATATGGATATAATGAGCATATAGTGAGTCAAATTTTATGATCAATTTTTACCTTGCCATTTACTTAGACCATTTGAATTTATGAATCAATAATTACAATTATTAGTTGTTTGTATTGTAAAAGTAATAATAAGTTCATTGTAATTATATTTGATATAGAATTTGCTATTACAATTAAAACATACTACAGTTTTAAATATATATTTCAGTTAAGCTATAATAGGTAATATTATGCCAGTTAGATCATTACTGTTTACTAAAGAGATACTTCAAGCAATAAAAGCTCCAGAAGCAAAGCGAGATATATATAAAGATACCAAAGAAAAAGGATTATTGCTAATCATCTCATACGGTGGTAGTAAAATATTTTATTTAGGAGTGGTACTTAGTAAAAAGTATCATAGAATCAAAATAGGAGTATTTCCTTATCTATCTATTATTGATGCAAGACTCAAAGCATCTGAGTTAAAAGGGAAAATTGCCCAAGGATATAATCCTATAGAAGAAAAAGCTAGATTATCTAAAGAGCCTAACTTTAAAGAGTTTTATGCTAGATACCTTGATGAATACAGTAAAATTAATAATAAAAGATGGAAAGATTATGCTGCTTCTGTAGATAGATATGCAAAACATTTATATAATAGAAAAATATCAACCATTCAAAAAGCAGATATTCAAGAATTATTTAATAAATTGACGAAAACTGGTAAATATGGAGCTAACAGGTTTCTTGAAATATTAAAACCTGTATTTAATAAAGCAATAGAATGGGAATTGATTAAGGTAAATCCAGCTATTGGGATAACAAAGCATCAGGAACAATCTAGAGACCGTTATTTAACTAGAGAAGAAATACCACAGTTTTTTGCAGCAATAGCAAAAGAGAAAAATGAAGTAATGAAAGATTTTTTCTTAATAGCTTTATATACATCAGTTCGTAAAGATAATTTGCTTACTATGAAATGGGAACAAGTAAGTTTTACTGACAAACAATTATATCTTCCAGAAACTAAAAATGGCAAGCCTCATTCTTTACCTTTATTAGATCAAGCATTAGAAATATTAAAAGCACGAAAAGAGCAATCTACTAGCAGTTGGGTATTTCCAAGTGAGACCAGCAGTAGTGGTCATTTACAAGAACCAAAGAAAGCGTGGAGTAGGATTTGTCAAAAAGCTGGTATAGAAAATTTAAGGATTCATGATTTAAGAAGAACAGTTCCAAGTTGGATGGCAATGACCGGAGCAAATCAGTATGTAATTGGGCAACTACTTAATCATATGGATCCAAGATCAACTGCAGTTTATGCTAGACTTGCCAATGATACTGCTCGCAAATACATGCAAAGGGCGATTGATGCGATGATCCCGAAAGTACAACAATGATGGGAGTTTCGGATTTTATGTTTGAGAATAAAGTAAAATTAGCTAAAAAATCTTGAAATATCCGTAATATAGTTATTTCACTAATTATAGGTGTTAAAGTATTCGTGCTAAAAATGCTGCTAAAGAAAAGCTAAAAGAATTAATTAAACAAGAATTAAATTAACTTGCATTTATGGATAAAGTTTCGATAGTTTGGTTGCGGCGTAATTTACGGCTGCATGATAATAAATCATTCGCAGCCGCAATTCGTAATTCCGGAAAAATCCTACCCATTTTTATTTTTGATACTACAATCTTAGAAAGGTTTAAAAATCCTCATGATAGAAGGCTTTCCTTTTTAGTAAATGCTCTTTGTCTAATTAATGATGAATTAAAAAAGCTAAAAGGAAAGCTTTTAGTATTTTACGGTGATCCTGTAGAAATTATACCAAAAATCGCAAGTAGTTTAAAAATTGAAGATATCTACGCTGACGAAGATTATGAACCAAGCAATATAAAACGTGATAAGAAAATAGAGAAGTTATTAAGTGATAACTGCACGCTCCATTTATATTGTGATCACTTATTAATAAGACCTGATAAAGTTTTAACTAAAGAAAGTAAGCCTTATAAAGTATATACTCCTTATATGCATGTTTTTCGCAAGTTTATAGCAGATAATGGAAGCTTAGCACATAATAAATTATTAACGCAGTATAGTTATAACTTAGGGGATAAATTATATACGCTGCAAGATATAGAACTAACAATTATCGATCTAAATAAAGGTGAAAGCGAAGTTTTAAAACAGATCGGTTATGTTTATAAAGAAGATGAGCTTTGGCAGCCTAACAATGCTCAAAATATATTAAATAAATTTATTACAAATAGAATAAATAATTATAAAACTAATCGAGATTTTTTATATCTTAACGGCACAAGTACTATCTCGCCTTATCTGAGATTTGGGCTTATATCTATAAGAGAATGTTACCGTCAAGCCTTTAATGCTATTTCAAATCCTGGCAGTATAACATGGATTAATGAATTAATTTGGCGAGAGTTTTATGCAACTATTTTATATTATTTTCCAGGTACAGTTAATGAAGAGTTCCTTGAAAAATATAGGAATAAAATAGCTTGGAATAATAACAAAGAATATTTGGATAAATTTATTAATGCCGAAACCGGTTACCCTATAATAGATGCTGCAGTTAAGCAATTGCTTTGCGACGGCTGGATGCATAATAGGGCAAGAATGATTGTTGCTAGTTTCTTTAGCAAGAATTTGCTTTTAGATTGGCGAAAAGGTGAAGAGTTTTTTGCTCAATATCTGATGGATTACGAATTATCTTCAAATGTCGGTGGATGGCAGTGGGTAAGCTCATGCGGTACTGATGCACAGCCTTATTTCCGTATATTTAACCCTTATACTCAAGGAAAAAGTTTTGACCCGGACGCTGAATATATCAAGAAATATCTACCTACCTTAAAGAATGCCCCACCGCACACCATCCACAATATAAATTTCCATACAATGTATGATAACTACCCAAAACCAATAGTTGATTATGGGTTATCAAGAGCAAAAGCTATTGAAGTATTCAAAGCAATAAAAGTTTAATAGTATATTAAGCTTCTTTCAACACTAAGATTTAAGATCAAAATATGAGCTAAAAACAGTACATGACAAAGAAATTAACATAATGCTGTGAACTTACCCTATTACAGAATGAGAAGCGTATGCTACTAGGATAGGAAAAGCCATTAATGAAATTATAACTATCACTGAAAAAAAGAATTAATAAACTAGATATAGTAAATGTACTATTTAAATTTTTAAAGCAACCTATATTACAAAAAGGATAAAATATTAACAAAAAAGATTACTAATCAATAATAATATAATCTTAATTAAAATTAATTTTATTAGTGAAAGGTAGTGTAAATGTTATATTACCATTTTGCCCTATGAGGAAATTATAATAGTGTGTTGCCACATCTACTGCATCACAACTGCAATTGGATTGAATTGCCAGTTTCAAACACTCCATTTTTAATTCTATATCACTTGTAAACATAATATTACTAATCATTATTAGATATTATTATACATTAACAAATCTAACTAGATTAATCAATAATTAATAGCTCAATAAACAGAGTATGTCTACCGATTATCGCAGTTTTATATTAGCTGCAGAATTTCTTATATTAGTCTAAATGATTCATTGGCAAAATGACAATAAAACTATTAATGTCTCAGTTGTTAGAGAACTTTAGTAAAATAGTTTGCTCTTTATCTTGTAGCCTAATTCATTAGGTTAGTTACAACTACAAAGAGAATTACCAAAATATAAAGCTTGTTAGTATTGTAAATAATCTTATGCAAAATTTGAATCAAAATCAAAGATTATATTGGTCATTATCAAAGCCATTAAAATACATGGGCTTAAGTTTAGATGAGTGGGCAGTAATGTTATTAGGTGTAGTGCCTGGTATAGTATTACTTAATAGTGGTAATGCTAAACTAGGATTAGTAGGTATGATAGTTGGTATTGCTTTATGTTATGCATTTAAGAAATTTAAAAAAGTTTCAGAATATTTTTTGCTAAAAAGCTTTCTAGTAGCCAAGAAGTGGTTACCTGCTCCTGCCTGTTACCCTCTATTACTTGGTAAAATAGTAGGGAAATAATGGAGCAGTTATTCAAACAATCATCAATTCAGCAACTAGTTAAATATAACAAACATTTATTATTAGTAACTGTGTTATTGGCAATTACTAGTTTACTTGCAACAATTAAGCTAATAAGCAAAGAAGAGAAGTGGGTGTTAATTCCGGCAATAGAGCCAGATCGTCGAATGATAGTATCATCAAAAAATTATCATGAAACTTACTTGCAGGAATGGGCAATATTTGTGATGAAAGGCTTATTTACCACTTCACCAGAAGAGGTAGAAAGACAGATAGCTGATATGAAGGTAGTCTCTAGTAGTACAGAGCAGTTAGAAAAATTTTTTCAAGAACATTTACAATTTGTTAAAGGCTCTAATGTATCTTCTGTTTTTTTTCCAAAAAAAGTGAAAATAACTGATGATGGAGTATTAATTCAAGGGACATTTCGTTATTGGTTTGGTGATAACAAGCATATTGCAGCTGATAAGAGTTATCTTTTAACTTACAAGCGAGGTACTAATTACTTGTTATTGCTTACTGGTATTAAGGAAGAAACTAATCAAAGAGAAATATGACTGTCAACAAGCAAAATACTATAGTAGTCAAGTCAAGGATTAAGCAATATCTGGTATTTTCTGTAATGCTATTATTGTCAAATTTTTGGTTTAATAATGCTTATGCTGTAGGTTACATGTTACATAATGATTCTTTGTTAGAGTTACAGATAGCTAAAGACGCTCCAACTAGAATTAATATTGAAGGAGAGAAAATCAATAATATTTTCATTCATCCTCAAGAAGCAGCGGAAATAGTAGTTGATGATTGTGGGTGTCTGTTTATTTTACCTCAACAAGGTAAGGATAAGGTTTATTTAACTCTAATAGGGGAAAATGGTACAATACAGGATTTATTATTACGTTTTACTAATAAAAATCCATCTCCTATAAGATTGATTAAATTTAATTTAGAGCAAGATATAGTTAAAACAATGTCAATTAATGAAAAACAAGAGAATAACAATGATTATAAAGGAAAATATAAAAGTAACAAATAATAAGCAATCTGTTAATAAGCAGCATATTGGTTTAATTAGCTCAATGTTTATAGCATTATCAATTATCTTTTGTGTAAATATTTTATTAGCTGAAATATCATTTGCTAATACTTTAGAAGGTGAACTAGATAGAATTGGCGGGCTTTCTACCGGTAAACTTAAGACAATAGGAATATCTGGTGCAACTATCTTATACCAATTGCAATAATTAACGCAGTGGTGTAAAATGGGTTTTTACCTGATAAAGGTACTCAAATGGCTAGGTTAATATTACCGCAAGGTTTTCATGGTCATGATTTTATAAAAATGATGAAACATGAGCCGCATGGTCGAAATCGTATACGTTTATTGGCGATGTATTACCTTCAATTAGGCAAATCTTTTAAAGCCATATCTGAAATAGTGAAGTCACACTGGAAAACTGTGCAATCATGGCTCAGAAGATTTAGGAATCATGGTTTTGAAGGATTATTTGAATCACAAAGAAGCGGTGCCCCTAGGAAGATTAACACTATACAAGAGTCTACTCTTTTTGATAAAATCAATACGCTCAGTGAAAGTAAAACTGGTGGGTATATAACTGGAAAGGAGCTACATATCATGTTACTTGAGGAATATGGTGCTAAATGTACTTTAAAAACAGTCTACAATACTATGCACCGCCTTGGTTTTAGCTGGATTACTTCTCGTTCAATGCATCCAAAGTCAAATCAAGAGACTCAAAATACATATAAAAAAACTTCCCAGACATGCTAACAGAATTATTACCAAAAAATATCGATAGATGTAAAGTTGATATATGGTCTCAGGATGAAACTCGAGTTGGGCAACAAGGTAGCTTAACTCGTATATGGGCTAAGCGTGGCACTAGACCCCGTAAAGTTCGGCAACAGCAATTCATTTCAACATATATTTATGGAGCTGCTTGCCATGATACAGGAGAAGCTTTTGCATTAATTTTACCATATGCAAATACACAGGCAATGAATAAATTCTTAGAAGACCTTTCTCGCAGTATTCAAGGCAACCGACATATAGCTTTACTAACGGATAATGCAGGTTGGCACACAGCCAAAAAACTAACTGTGCCAAGCAATATCACTTTGATACCGCTTCCGCCCTATGCACCGGAACTTAATGCAATGGAACAAGTTTGGGAATGGATCAAAAATCATTTCTTGTCTAACCAATGTTATGGTGTATATGAAGATATCGTCACTATGGCTTGTTACGCTTGGAATCAATTTGCTCATAATGTAGATTTAGTAAAATCAATTATGTATAGAGACTGGATAAATACACCGTGTTAATTATTGCAATTGGTATAACATGATATGTAGCTCCTTTCCAGTTATATACCCACCAGTTTTACTTTCACTGAGCGTATTGATTTTATCAAAAAGAGCAGACTCTTGTATAGTGTTAATCTTCCTAGGGGCACCGCTTCTTTGTGATTCAAATAATCCTTCAAAACCATGATTCCTAAATCTTCTGAGCCATGATTGCACAGTTTTCCAGTGTGACTTCACTATTTCAGATATGGCTTTAAAAGATTTGCCTAATTGAAGGTAATACATCGCCAATAAACGTATACGATTTCGACCATGCGGCTCATGTTTCATCATTTTTATAAAATCATGACCATGAAAACCTTGCGGTAATATTAACCTAGCCATTTGAGTACCTTTATCAGTTAAAAACCCATTTTACACCACTGCGTTAATTATTGCAATTGGTATAATTACTTATTGTACAAACTATCAGAGTTAGCTAGCTAATTCTAGAATCTTGTTCAGTTTAATCATTAATTGGTTAGAGGAGAAACAAAGTATTGTTATAAAAAATATTTGATTCTTGATGACTTAGTGGAAATCTAATATATTGTATAATATAGGGAGGGTGCTTATGAATTTACCCAAAAAAATGAAGGATCATAAAAAACAAAAAAACTACACTCTATTATATATGCTTGTAGCTATGATTGTATTGGTGTATTTTGTAACTTTAATAAAGCTTTCAAGTTAAAACTATGGAAAAAAAAACTATCCTTCAATTTTTTGGAGGTATTATTCTAGTGGTAGGTGTAATAATTTTTGCAATTAATCATAAAAGCACATCTAAGAATGATGTAGATACTAATATAGTAGAAATTGTAACGGTTATAAAGAATCATAGATTTGAGCCAAATATTATTAGAGTAGAAAGTGGTAAGAAGATTCGTTTTACTATCCACAACCAAGATAGTACAGTAGAAGAGTTTGAGAGTCATGATCTGCACCGTGAAAAGATTATTATGCCAAATGACTCTATAAATATCATCCTTGCCCCTTTAGCCCCGGGTAAATATGATTTTTTTGGAGACTTTCATCAAGAGACAGCACAAGGGTCTCTCATTATTAATTAAATTTATTTAGGTTTAGATGTTTAAAATAGCATTAGTGGTATTCAGGGAATGCCTAGAAATAGCTTTGTTGCTTGGTGTAATACTTGCTGTGACAAAACAATTAGAAAAATCTAGAATTTATATAATTGCTGGAGTCATGCTTGGTACAGTTTCTGCTGCGTTATTTGCTTTCTTTACTCGTAGTATAACCGTAGCATTTAGTGGTCTAGGTGATGAGATATTTAACTCTGGAGTTATTTTGTTAACAGTTGCATTAATTGGTTGGACTATAGTATGGATGCAAGGTTATGGTATTAAGATAAAACAAAATCTTAATGATTTGTCTGTAAAAATTAGTAGCGGTGATAGTAGTTATATAATGCTAGTACTGATTGTTGCGGCAACTATTCTTCGAGAAGGAATGGAAATTATTATATTAGTTTATAGTATTTCTTCAGTCGAAATTATTGACAGTAATAGCTATCTATTAGGATTAATTATTGGTATAGTCAGTGGCCTAACTTTGGGTATCATTATCTATTTAGGTTTAATAAAAATAGTAAATCAACAATATATATTTCGTATATCTTCCATTTTATTAATGCTTGTTGCTAGTGGTTTTGCAGCAGAAGCTGCTGGTATATTGAGTTCTTCAGGGATTATTACTATTTTATCCGACCAGCTTTGGGATAGCTCTTGGCTCATTTCTGACAGAAGTATCTATGGTAAATTCCTAAAAATGATTACTGGATATATTGCTAGACCTAACGGATTACAAGTTGTTTTTTATGTTTGTACTCTAGGTTTAATTAATATCTTAATACAAATAAAAATCAGACACACAAAAGTAGTAACAGAGAAATAAAACTATTTATGATTAATTTTTTATCAGAAGTTGCTCCGCTTATAGCTTTTTTTATTGGCTATTTTTATGGCGGTAGTATACAAAGTGCGACGTTATATATACTTATTACTTCAATTATTTGTATTAGTCTGTGTTATCTTATAGAAGGCAAAGTTTCCAAATCCTCCTTAGTATCTTCTGGAGTGTTGTTAGTCTCAGCTAGTATAGTTTTGATTAGTGGTAACTCTATGTATATCAAAATCAAACCAACTATTCTATATGTAATTTTTAGTAGTACATTTTTTATCAGTGCCATAAGAAATAAGGCCTTTTTGAAATATATGTTTAATCATTTTGTCCAACTTGAAGATAAGAACTGGAATATTTTAAGCTATAGATCTGCTGGTTTTTTACTGTTTATGGCAGTGTTAAATGAAATAATATGGCGTAATTTTGCAGAATCTACATGGGTTATATTTAAAATATTTGGAGCAATACCTATAACGATCATTTTCTTTTTACTACAACTACCTTTTATACTGAAGAACAGACTTCCAGATTCAACAGAGTAAGGTATACTCTTCTGTTCCTACGAATTGTTTTTTGAAAATATCATGGATTCGCATGCTCACGTACAACTAGTCACACTACTACCATGATTTTAATTCTATCGTCTATCAACTCTTCATTTACGAGCAGTATATAGATTGATGAAATATTTTGTAACATAATGTAACTTGCATGTAATTGTTTAAGGCATTAAAATAAGTTGAATTTCTAAAATGTTAGCAAAATTAACCAATGCAAGTATCAATACTAAACCCAGTAAGTTGTTATGGTGTAGGCGTTCATTCCGGTAACATTACTCAGATGACTTTAAGACCAGCTGTAGAAAATACCGGTATTGTTTTTGTCAGAACTGATGTAAGGCAAGAGATAAATTTTATTCAAGCTAGTTGTTTAAATGTTTCAGAAACTTCTTTATCTACTACCATAAAAAATGAACATAATATTTATGTTTCAACTATAGAACATTTAATGGCAGCTCTTTGGGGATGTGGAATCGATAATTTAATAATTGAAATCGATGGTCCTGAAATCCCGATAATGGATGGTAGCAGTAAACCATTCGTCTTTATGATAGAATGTGCTGGTAGACAATTACAAAATGCTCCAAAGAAATACCTAAAAATCTTAAAAGAAATTAGGGCAATTCACAGAGATTGCGAGTTATTAGCTAACCCTGCTCATAGCATGACAGTTGATATGACAATAGATTTTGCTAGCAAAGCTATTGGCAAGCAAAATTTAGTCTTCTCAGAGAATGAGTCTTTCAAGAATAACATTGCTGATGCTAGAACTTTTGGATTTATCCATGAACTTGAATATTTAAAAAGCAAGGGCTTAGCACGTGGTGCATCTCTCGATAACGCTATAGGTATAGATCAAGATATTATAATAAACCACGATGGACTTAGATATAAAGATGAATTTGTACGGCATAAACTTCTCGATCTGTTCGGAGATTTATATACTACAGGAGGTCATCTAATAGCTGACATCACGGGTTATAAAACTAGTCATGCTCTGAATAACCAATTCTTACGACAAGTGTTTAGTGATCGCAGCTCCTATCAATGGGTTAGTGCTAGAGAAATTTAGGTTATTTTTTACCCAAAAACTTGAAAATTGGTTTACCAACTCTTCAAGTTTTTGCAGTATACTCGAATAATTTAAAGAGGGGATATTTATACGCCTTATGTGCAGCTATCGTTAACTCTAGTATCGGTATTATGTCAATTCGGGATAAGGTCATAATTTAGTGCTATAATAGGTCTCTTTTTTTTAACTAGCTATGGTAGAGGGATTGTGACCACAAAATTACCTCTCGAAACTAGTATTCAGATAATAAGAGGTTTATATGAGAAAAATAGTAGAAACGCTTAACACGTTACAAGATACCCGATATCTTAGAAAAATTATGCGTAAGGTCTATGGATTAATAAAACCAGCTTGCTTCTCTAACTTTTCAAAGTGATAGATGCCAAAAGCAAACCCTAGGGTTATTGGGATCATGAGAAATAATAACCCATAATTACCAAAATATTCTATTAGATATACAAGACCAAAAGAAGCAATAATATAGATTAAAGTACGCGATAAAGCGAAAGACAAACTAACGTAAGTACATCGTCTAAAAATAGGAATATGCCGGAAAAAAATTGTATCCGCTGGCATGGTACAGATACCAAATAGCCCCGTCATTAATTGGATTAGAAATATGACAATTGGGGTTTTATAATGGTCTAGTAAATAAGGACAACTAACAATAAAAATACAGAATATCGCTAGTCTTACCTTAAGAATTATTAATGGGTATATTTTATAACTCAATGATAGGTAAGCCACTAGTTTGACTAGTGAGACCATCAAGGCTTGGCCTTTAGATTTAGTATAAAATAAAAAGTTATCATATATAACTTCTTTGGCTTGACGGTCAAAGGAGAAAATATATGACAACATACGAAAGTTTAAATCATTCTAAATGGGATTGCAAATATCATATTGTGTTTATTCCAAAGTGTCGTAAAAAAGAATTGTACGGGAAGGTTAGAAAATATCTTGGGAACGTATTCCATGAGTTAGCTTTTCAACGTGGGAGAAAGATCATAGAGGGGCATATGGTACAAGATCATGTGCATATGCTCATCAAGATTCCTTCTAAATATTCTGTAGCTGAAGTAATAGGCTATATCAAGGGGAAAAGTGCTATAGCCGTTGCTAGGCAGTTTGGTGGACGAAAACGTAATTTTAATGGAGAAAAGTTGTGGGCTAGAGGTTATGCGGTCTCAACTGTAGGATTTGAAGAGAATCAGATCAAACACTACATTAAGAATCAAGAGCAACTTGATAGTTTAGGCTCTGACGAATCAGGAGAATTTTAATTAACAATGGCAGCCCTTTGGGCTGCTCATAACCGTCAAGCCCCTCGCTTTGCGAGGGCGTTCTGACTAAAGATAGCATTACAAGAAGAAAATTATGATGAATTACTGCCTCCGGCGAATAACCACAAGAGTTTTTTAAAATGCTACTACAATGGATATAAGCAAAATAGAAGCATATAGGCCATCCACACTGTATCACGAAGTAAGCTAACATTGTTGTCATGTTAAATTTTGTCGGCCCAATAGAATTATCCACTACTGATTTTTGTCTTAGAAATTTTGGTGTTTCTTTCAGCATCGTCCTAGCCATTGTCCCAACAATGGCTATTGTTGCACCTGCCCAAAAAGCTAGACGCCAACTAATTCCAAATGACGTACTAAAAGATGCTAAACCAAGTGCAAATATTCCTCCTATGATAGTACAAACTGAAACTAACGCTACAATTGGATATTGGATAGGTGGTTTGGTCATTTCAGTCAGATATAGTTCAACACCTATTATCTCTCCTACGGAAGATATACCTTGAAGAATCCGACATATTATAATTATCCAAGTAGAGACAATACCTATTTGATCATAAACAGGTAAATTAGCTATAGTAATACATGAAATAGCCATTATAAACGTTGTTATAATGATTGTTGCTTTATAACCAACATTATCTCCTATATAACCAAAAATCAAAGCACCAACAGGTCTAAATATATAGGTCAAACAAAAAGTTAAAGCAGCTAGGAGTGAAGCAGCGTGTGGATCAGTCTTAGGAAAAAATAGATCATTTAACAGAATTGCTAAATGAATATACAGCATCAGATCAAAATACTCTAAAAATGTACCTATTAAAAGTAAACCTGTAGTATATTTTTGCTCTGTTGTTAGATGAGTCTGAGTAAGTATTACCTTTGATTGAATAATTTCATCCATAGTTATACCCTTTGCATACTAATTTTTAGTATATCTTAACATTATTAATATTTAAGTTAAAATGAATTTCTTACTAATAGTATGTTAATAATAACAAATGTGTGTTATAAAAGTAATTAGATAAAAAAATAGAACTATGCACGTAATAGAAAAGAATATTAAGCTGCTTTGATAAAGCTAATTACTTCTTGGTTTTAGTAGATAGAGAAGCTGGAGATACTATAACTCAACTAAAATTGCAGAAATTAATTTATTTTGCACAAGGGGTAAGCCTTGCTTTATTAGATAGACCTTTGTTTAATAGACCTTATATCTTAAGAATGTGTTATAAGTAATTAAAGAGGGTACTTATTCTCTTAGCGACTATTTTAGTCAAGGTCTATTCAAGTCACCCTCTTTAATTACTTATAACACATTCTTAAGATATAAGGTCTAATGAAGAAATTGAAGCGTGGAAACAGGAGGCTGTAGTTAGGGTATTGCAGAAAATATTTGATAATTTTAAATATGTAAACATGTTGTACAATTTCAGGACGAATAACTTTGCCTTTATTATCTCTTGTAAATGCAGGAGGAGTAATTTTGTCTATAGCCTCTTTAGTAAAAGTAAATGAATTGTTTTGCATATATACTACCTAAATAAATTACAGTTATTAAATTAAATTGTTAAACTAAATCTAATTGTTCTAAAATATTAGAAAAAAATATGGAAATGTAGGGAATTTACTACATTTATTTGGCGAAGCCGGGGGGATTCGAACCTCCGACCTAGCGATTAGGAATCGCTCGCTCTATCCTGCTGAGCTACGGCTTCTTTTTTACTGTTTTTGAAGATTAATCATTAGACAAGAGGTCTATTATAGCAAAATTTTCAACAGTTACAAGCGTGTGACACAAAATCAAAAGGATTGACATGTTTATTATTAAGCCAAACCTCAAAATGTAAATGTTCTCCAGTACTATTGCCACTATTCCCTTGAAGCCCAATCATTTGACCTTTTATAACCATATCTCCTTCTTTTACATGTATTTTTCTCAAGTGAGCATATTTGGTGATAAATTTATTTGAATATTTTATTTCTATCAAATTTCCATAAGCACGTTCTCGCCTTATGGTAGTAATTATTCCATCAGCAGAGGCATAAATAGGAGATTTACTATAGCCTTTTAAGTCTGTCCCACAGTGGAATTTCTTTTGTTTTTTCCTAGGGTGTTTGCGTATGCCATAATGACTGGTAACCTTCACTTTATATTGTGGTAACATTATAGGAATAGTAGCAGTTAGCTTGTCTAATTGTGCTAGTTCATTAATATTATGGGAACTATTTTTATTACTAGCTTTTTGAACAAGCCGTAATTCTTCTTGGGATAAGAACTTATACTTACAATTTAATTTTAGTAGCAAGTCCTTAATTTTGGTTGACCGGATCATTGCTTGGTTATTAATATTCTCAGCACAGCTGGCTTTAAATTTTTGTAAAAAAACCTTATTATATTGGCTATTATTAATAATAAGACCAAAATCTTTTGCATAGATGCAGTTATTTTTACTTAGTGCTGCTAAATTATATTGTATAATTAAAGTGCCGTGATTTAGTTTATGATCTTTTTGTAATTGCTGAGTAGTAATAGTCAAAAGCGTCTTGTTGGTAGATGAGGAGCTACATCCTTGTAATAATAGTGTAGTTAACAACAATATACAAAATTTAAGCATTTATTGCCTTTTATACCAAAGAAAATAAACCGGTACTCCGCTTAATATAAATGAGATAGCTGGTATTATGACCTTTAATGGTGTCTCACAAATAATCCATAGGCAAAAAGCAATTGATCCGAAAGCAATTAACCATTTATATAGTGAAGATTCTTCTAACTTTGCTAGCAGTAATTTTAAAAAAGCTACACTACAGGCTAGATATACAAATAAAAAAGAGATAACTGAAAAACTAATTATTGCGGTAACTTGTTCTGACAAATCTTCATTTGTTGTACTAATCAATAATAATAATATTCCAATGCAACTTACAAACAAACTCCAAATTGGAGCTCCATTTTTATTTTTCTTAGCAAAAAAAGATGGCATTAAACCGTCTTGTGCTAATCCTAAAGCAATTTGTCCGCTGATTAATACCCAAGCATTTAACGTTCCAATGCAAATAATTGAAGCAAGCAAAGAAATAAGTAGATGCCACTGACCGCTAAAAATTATTTGAGTAGCATCTACATAAGGGGCGTTAGAATGTATCAAATCTTCTCGTGGAATTAAACCAATTATTCCAATACTATTAATAAGGTATAAAATAGCCACACAGAGTGTACCCATTACTATTGCTCTTGGTATTGTTTTTGATGGGTTAATTACTGAACCAGCTTGAGCAGTTGCTGACTCTACACCAATAAATCCCCAAAATGTCAGTAACGTTACTTCACCAAGAATTTGAGAAAAAGTTAAATTAGTTATTCTCTTATCCATAACAAAATTATTACTATCAAACTGATATAATGCTACAACTGGTATTATTATTAATGGAATAAATTTTAACATTGCTAGTATAAATTCAGCACGCCCCGCTACTCCTATACCTTTAAAATTTAGTAACATAACAGCAAATAACAATAATATTTGCAGAATTAAGCATATAAAACTATTATGCACACCAATTAAAGGTGTTAAATATGTAACAGCTGAAATAACTACTACAGCTGTACTAACCCATGAAATAATCCAATAAGTCCAGCCAGTGAAGAATGCTACATCATTGCCAAATGCCTGCTTTAAATAAACATGAGGTCCACCTGTTTGTGGAAATCGTGCACAAAGTATACCAAATAAAAGTGCTATTATTATGGCACCACAGGAAGATACTATCCATCCAACTAAACTAAAAATACCAAATGGGGCTAAACCTGCTGGTAATATCAAAATAGCAGTGCCAAGTTGGCTACCAATAACTAAACCCAAAACTGACCAAAAACCAAGCTTTTGTGACATGTAATCTTGTGACATATAATCCTTAAGATGTAGTAATCATAAACTTTACATAAAAAAATAAAAACTTGAAAACTGATCTATCAATTTTCAAGTTTTTGCAAGCAATATATTACATTCGACAATTATATTGTTGTTTCTTACGACCGCATATAGCTTTGCCGGCGTAGATCATGAGTAGGTCATTCCTAGCTAAAAGCGGGAATCCAAAAAATAGCCTGCAAAGGCTATTAGATATTATAGATTTCCATCATTGCTAAGAATGACATACTAGTGATCCACGTTGACAAAGTCTACGCAAGGATGACATCATTTTTACCACATAAAGATACTGGTGACCCCTACGGGACTCGAACCCGTGTTTTCACCGTGAAAGGGTAACGTCCTAACCACTAGACGAAGGGGCCATAAACTCTTTGGTATAGCTAAACAGAGAAGGTTTTAGCCATAGCAATGGTGATAGCCTTAATGTTCATTCCCACGTAGGTAGCGGAATCTAAAAAAATAGCCTAAAAGACTATTAGATATTATAGATCCCGCTACCTTCGCAGGGATAACATATTTTTAACTAAGATATCAACATGCAACTAAAACATTCTCAGATTATCTAATATTCTCAGAATCAGAGCGTTCTAGTTTATACAGTATCTATGAAATATTGCAAGTATGATTTTATCGTTTCTTCTTATTTTTTCCGTCGGTAGTTTTATTAAACCTACCAATATTTTTTACAAACTTTTGTAGTCCATTTAATTCTGTACCATAAGTTTTAGTATATTCTTTAATTAACATTATATCTTCTTTATGTGAGTCATTAAGTACTAAAACTTCTTCAATTATATCATTTTTATTAAAAGTAATTCTTACTATTCTTTGTTCAATCACTTTTGGTTTAAACCATGCTCTCCTAGCTAAAGAACGTTGAATATAATACCAAGTATTCGGTGTATAGTCAGGTATAATTGTTGGTGTGCCAATTAAATCTTTTACCTCGGACTTACTAAGCCTCCTCTCCTCAAGCGTAGGTAATAAATTATCATCCACATACTGCCCTCTTGATTCTATAGTTTGACAACTACATAATGTAAAGAATATTGATGAAACAAGAAAAGTCCGAATTATAAAAAATTTCATAAAATTTATGTTTGAAATACCTAGATTTTGCAATGGAAGTATAATATACTGCTTCATCGATTTGACAAACACTTTTTCACAAATTAAGTATAATTTTTAAGAGGCTATATGGCAGTTCCAAAGAAGAAAACATCAAAATCAAGACGTAATATGAGACGCTCTCATCTTGCACTTGGTAAGATTAATGTAGTAGTAGATTCTCAAACAGGAGAATATAAACTTCCTCATCATATATCTTTAGCTGATGGCACATATAATGGTCGTCAAGTTATTGTGAAGAAAGAAGCAAAAGATGAAGAAGTAGCATAAACCAGTATGGCTTGTAAAATTCTTGGGTGTGGTGCATATTTGCCGGAACGTATTGTTAGCAATGCAGAATTATCATTATCGGTTGATACCAACGATGAATGGATTCGCTCAAGGACAGGTATATTACAAAGGCACATTGCCGGGAATGATGAATACACTTCACATTTAGCTCTTAAAGCCAGTCAGAATGCTCTAGATGATGCTGGATTAAAGGCATCATCTATAGATTTAATAATTACCTGCAGCACCACTCCAGATAATAGTTTTCCTTCTATAGCTTCTAAGTTACAAGGTTATCTTGGGCTTAATAATGTACCTTCATTTGATCTCCAAGCGGTATGTTCGGGTTTTGTATATGGTTTACATGTTGCTGACTCTTTGATTGAATCTAGAAAATATAGAACAATATTACTGGTTGGTGCTGAAAAAATGTCGTCTCTACTAGATTGGAGCGATAGAACTACTTGCGTCTTATTCGGTGATGGTGCTGGTACTGTAATTCTGCAATATAGTGAGGATAGTTCTGGTATAATAGATAGTAATATTTACTCGGATGGTCGTTATTTTGATATTCTTTACACTGATGGTGGTGTAAGTACAGATGGCAAAAGCGGTAAAATAAAAATGAAAGGACGGGAAGTTTTTAGGCATGCAGTAGAAAAAATGAGCAAATCAGCTGAAGACATATTACATAATAATAATTTTACCATAGATGATGTTAATTATTTTATTCCACATCAGGCAAATATAAGGATTATAGATGCAGTTATAGAGCGACTAAAAATTAATCCAAGTAAAGTAGTAAAAACGGTTGTGCAGCATGCCAATTGTTCTGCTGCTTCAATCCCTTTGGCTCTTGCTTCTCTTAAATCTTATGCTAATATCAAAAAAGGTGATATACTCCTTTTTACAGCTATCGGTGCTGGAATAACTTGGGGATCGGTTTTAATCAGATGGTAACAACTAAGACTATTACTAGAGAGAAAATTGCTCACATATTAAAATCTAAGCTAGGGCTATCAAGTATTATATGCGAGGAAATAGTCGATCAAATATTTAAGAATATTTAGCAAATGGCAAGCAATCAAAGATTGACGTTAGCAGGTTTTGGAAGCTTTTGTACTAGCACAAAAAAACCTAGGCCTGGCATAAATTTTCATACAAAAGAGATAGTGATAATTCCAAAAAAAGAGGTAATGCGTTTTATACCAGCTAAAAAGTTAAAATTATTAATTAATTCACCTTACGTATAGCATTTAAAAATTGCATAAAAGTACAAGACGTTATTAGAAGACCATGTGAGTGTAGTGGCAATCCACATTCATTAGACTTCTTTCGAAACTCTACTTCTGCTGGTGATTTGTACGTCGATGCGGTACTCGAATCCTCACGTACATTAGAGTACGCTGCGGTTCTGCGTTCCGCGTCTCCTTCAAATCCCTCAGCACAAGCGAGTTTCGAAAGAGGTCTATTAGATTGCTTCGTCGCCACAAAGTGCCTTCTCGCAATGATGCCAAGCTATTTTTCCTATGACTTTTAAATTGCCAGCAACAGTAGAATTATGCAAGAGGTCTATTAAAAATGCAGAATAAGAAATATTACTCCATTAGTGAAGTAACAAAACTTCTAAATATTCACTCTCACCAGCTAAGATATCTAG
This sequence comes from Candidatus Tisiphia endosymbiont of Metellina segmentata, assembly GCF_964030715.1. Classification (NCBI taxonomy): domain Bacteria; kingdom Pseudomonadati; phylum Pseudomonadota; class Alphaproteobacteria; order Rickettsiales; family Rickettsiaceae; genus Candidatus Tisiphia; species Candidatus Tisiphia endosymbiont of Metellina segmentata. Next base: position 333,067 of record NZ_OZ034919.1, on the reverse strand, counting down.
AGCGGCTACTACCAAATCTAACTATACATAAGATACGTAACAGACGATATTATACAAGACAAGATATTGAATATTTGAAAACCTATATGACAACCAAGAATATACCAATAGAATCGCAGCCTATTATCTCAAAGCTATCCCATAATCAAATAAATAAAATTGATTGCCTGATCAAAAATTTTTATGACTTATCGTTGACTATCCAGCGAATTATTTCTAGATAAAAATTAATAATTCTTACATAGAATTGCACTTAAATAGGAATACTCTGTATGAATTGCCAAAGAAAAGCCTTGAAAAGACTGAATACGATTAATAATCATATTACAAAAAAGCTGGCATAGAAAAACTCCACACCAGCTTTAGAAAACAGGGATTTATTTTTTCACTTCTTCTTTCTTCGGGTCTTTCTTGTTCATGTTGTTTTCATCCACGTTCACTTCGTCTTGCTGCGGATTTTTCTCAGGAGTCGCTGCAGCAAAAGCAGAAATAGAGAAAGCTAAAGTTAGAAGAATAGTTAATAAATTTTTCATAATAAACCTCATTTTTTTGTATTGGTGATTCTAGCTTAAACTGTATAATATTCAAGTCAAAATAGGTAGAATTACCCTTTATTATAAAAATATATTATTAATGTAATAACTCTGTGTCATTTTGGTTAACATATTTATTCTAAACCTCAATTTCTGATTAATGAAATTAATCCAAAATTGGAATAAGAATGTAAACAATCAGGCTTAAATCGGGTTGACGCCTAGCGATAATAGATTAAAATGCATTCGTGCCAGCCGCTTCAAGAATGCATTTTTCTGAAGAACTTAAATTATTCTAGCCAGTTTTAACGAACTCTCTATTCATATTTTTACAAGTTTATTGACTGTTCTGTGCAAATTATTTTATAAATTTCACATTTCTCAAGCAGTTTAGCGTGAGTATCCCTTGCAATTAACCGTCCATGATCAATTACCAAAATTTCGTCAGCCTGCTCTATACTTGAAATACGATGAGCGATAGATAATATAGTTTTGTCTTTCATTATTTTTTGTAATCTATCTAGTAATTTTTGTTCACTCTCGCTATCTAAAGCACTCATTGCTTCATCTAGAAGTAAAATTTCTGGGTTATATAGAATTGCCCTACTAATAGCTATTCGTTGTTTCTGTCCTCCAGATAATTTAATGCCCTTCTCACCAATTTCGGTATCTAGTCCTTCTTGAAGATTTTGAACAAAATCCATTATTCCGGTATAATTAGCTACTTTTATTATTTCTTCTTCACTAGCATCTGGTTTAGCAAAAACAATATTTGACCTAATCGTACCAGAGAAAATACTTGAATCCTGTGGGACATAGGCAATCATACGCCTTATCTGCTGGTCATTAGTCTCTGATATATCTTGCTTGGCAATTCTAATAATTCCTTTTTTAGGAAAATAAAATTTTAACATTAACTGCATCATGGTACTTTTACCAGCACCTGATCTGCCAACTATACCAATAAATTTACCTCTATCTATTTTAAATGACAGATCATCTATAACTAAACTATCTAATCTTGATGGATATATAAAGCTTACATTTTCAAACTCTATAATCCTAGAAGTCTTATTATCTTGATAATCACATATTTGGATATTGGTGTGTTGATTATTTTTGGAAGAATAATCTATAAGAGCAAAAACCCTTTCTGAAGCTATAAGAGATGAATGTACCTCACTTAGAAGCTCAAAAATACCCCCGCTGCTCATACCGGCGATTATAGCGTAATAAATAAATGATATCATCTGACCTGATGATAAATCGCCATGTACTATATCTCTGCTACCTACCCATATAACTATAGTGATAGAGAATAGTATAACTGAAATAGCTATCGCGAAAAATATAGAACGGATTTTTAAGCGATCTGCCGTATACTTTAAATAATCAGAAATTTTCCTATTGAAATCAGCTATTTTATTTGCCTGCTGATTAAAAGCTTGTATCGTGCAAATATTTGATACAGTTTCTTCTAAATTAGCTGCAATATTGGCTTGCGACTTGAGAGCATTTTTTGATAAATTTCTTACATATTTGCCAAATTTCATTAGTGGTAACAATAATAATGGTATAATGGTAATGACAATCACAGCGAGTTTAGGGCTCTGAAAGAACATCAATATAATTCCACCAATTAGCATTATTGAGTTACGAACAAAGAAAGAGAGAAAATTGATAATCAACTTGGAGATAAGTTCTATATCTATAGTCAGGCGGGAGATGATATCACCAATTTTTAGCTCTTCAAAACAAGCAATATCAAAATTAATTATATTACTGTAAGCTTCTTGCCTAATTGTACTCACAATTTTTTCAGCAATATTATTAATGAAATAAGAACGGAAAAAACTACCTATACTAAAAATTACTATTAAAATAGTAATATATAATATCGATTGATCAATTGATTGCAGATAATGTGTTTTTAGACCATTATCAATTAACTGTCTAAAACTACTACCTATTGCTAGCAACGAAATTGACACACATAATAAGGCCAACATAACAATTGCTAGATCTAATTTATAGAGCTTTAAGTAACTAATAAATCTATAAGGAATTGTCTTATGTATTGTAAACATAATTATTAAATAGCTGGTGCCGGATGTCGGATTTGAACTGACGACCTACCGCTTACAAGGCGGTTGCTCTACCACTGAGCTAATCCGGCAAATAAGAAAAAGCTCTAAAGTCAAGCACCTATTAAGGTTGTTGTCATCTTCGCGAAAGCTGAAATCCAAAAAATAGCCTACAAAGGTTATTAGATATTATGGATTCCCGCCTACACGAAAATGACATCGATTTGGGTGTTTTATATTCCTGCCGCAGCTCGAATGACCTCCCCCTCAGAGGGGAAATCCACCTTAAGCTTTTTTTGACTCTTTCTTAGAAGGTTTTATTTTACGATTCTTAATTTTAACTTCCATTTTCTTTTTGATTGATGCCGGAAGTAATATACCGGCTTCCTCAATAAACCTAGCAACACGATCTGTAGGCTGAGCCCCCGTACTTAACCAATATTCTATACGATCAGATTTTAGAACCACACGATTTGCATCACCTCTGACAAGCATTGGGTCATAAGTACCTACTTTCTCCAGAAAATCACCATCCCTAGGAGCTGTTGCATTAGCTACAACTACTCTATAATGAGGACGCTTCTTTGCCCCACCTCTTGCCAAACGAATTTTTGTTGCCATATACCTCTATTTCACTATTTAATCTTTTCTTCTTTAAAAGGAACATGCTTCCTGACTACAGGATCATACTTCTTAAATGATAACTTCTCAGTTTGAGTTTTAGGGTTGCGTTTCTTTACCAAAAAATACCCTGTACCAGCTGTACTAACAAGTCTTACCAAAACATTCTTATTTTTTTTAGCCACAACTATCAGACCTTTTTGTATTATTTATAAAATAAACTGTTGGTCATAATAAAGTAAGCTGGAAAATAGTCAAGAGTAAAATAACGGTTGTTCAACTGTTTATCGTCCTTAATTTATCCCAAGACCGAGTTCAAGAAGCATAAAGCAATATACCAATCACCACCATTATCATTCCTACTAATCCAACTATTTGAGCAACAATGATTGTAATGTTATGGTGGATTATACCATAAATTAACCAACTCAAAGTAACAATAATTATCACAAGAAAACCATCAAGAGATAAATCATCTGCACTCTTAGTAGTAAAAATTTTATAGGCCTGAGTATAAAACAAATGTTGTCCCATTGTACCAGCAAGTATCATATACCTATCAAAAAAAATAATTAGTTTATTTTTTGTTTTCTCTGTATATGCCATATATGCACCTATTTAACTATTAGAACCTAAATAACCTCAGTTTTGGATTAAAATTAAAAATTTTAATCCAAAACTAGCTAAAATATCAGAAAAATGCATTCTTGAAACGCTTCTACGAATGCATTTTAATCTATTATCGCTAATAATCTTATTTTTATTGGTATAAAAATAAGATTATTAGCAAATGAAATATTTAACAATCAGGCGTCAAACCGCTTTAAACCTGATTGTTTACATTCTCATTCCAATTTCGGATTAATGAAATTAATCCGAAATTGAGGTTAAATATCTATATGCTGTTTCTCATAACTCTCATGTCGCTCTTGTGCTTCAATACACAAAGTTGCAACTGGTCTTGCCTCTAGACGTTTTAAGCCAATTGGCTCTCCAGTTTCTTCACAATAACCATATTCATTTTTTTCTATCCTTACCAAAGCTTCTTCGATTTTATCAAGAAGCTTACGATACCTATCTCTTGTCCTAAGTTCAATTGCTGTATCCGTTTCAATTGACGCACGATCATTTAAATCCGGCTCATTCCAATTTTCTTCCTTGAGATGGGTTAAGGTTTCTCGTGATTCCTCTAGTAAAGAACTTTTCCACTCAAGGAGTTTTTGTCTAAAATATTCTAACTGTTGAGGATTCATATATTCTTCATCATTGGAAGGTTTATACCCTTTTAGTAAAATAATTTTAGACATACAGGCTTCTCATATTCAAACATGGGATAATATAACCTATAATTAAAAAGCATGGCAAGAAGATTATAATACTTCCCCTTTAGATTTTGATATTGGGTGAGCATTATTATAAATATTTTCCAAATGTTTTAGACTAATTTTAGTATAACGCTGGGTAGTTGACAAACTTTTATGCCCAAGTAATTCCTGAATAGACCTTAACTCTGCTCCATTCTCAAGCAAGTGCGTGGCAAAACTATGTCTAAAGGAATGAGCTGATAAATGTTCTGATAATCCATAGAAGCGACGTAATTTTATCAGTTCACGATTAAATACTGGAGCTTGTAATTTTTTACCCATTTTACCTCGAAATATCGGATCTTTTTCATCTATACTATAAGGTAATTTACTTAAATATTGTTCTATTAAATTTCTAGCAACTGGTGTCCATGGTATTATCCGTTCTTTTTTACCCTTCCCTGTTATTTTTATAAAATCTAAGTTTTGTAAATGAGATGTAGTCATAGATAATGCTTCGGATATTCTAAGCCCAGCAGCATAAATAAGCACTAAAAGGGCTTTATTTCTTAACTCCACCCATTCTAAATCAGCGAAATCATCAATATGTTCAATGGATAATTGAGCATCTGACTGCGATAAAGATTTCGGTAATATTTTAGCTTTCCTAGGATTTTTGACGGAGAAAATTGCATGGCAAGTGATATTAGCAGTCTTCTCTAGATATTTATAAAAATTCTTTATAGCAGACAAACTTCTAGAGTTAGAAGCTGTTAGGTAATTATCTTGTTGCCTTTTAGAAAGCCAGCTCCGTACTAATCTTATGTCAACTTGCCTTATAGAACTAATGGTTATGATTTCAGAATTATAGTGAGTCATAAAATTCAGAAAATGTTCTAAATCATTCTTATAAGAAATTATGGTATGTTCTGAACAATTTTTTTGTAATTTCAGATATTTTTGCCATTTATCTATTAGCTCTAATACTTCTTGTGTTTTTTTCTGAATCATGGATCATTTACCTATACAAAAATTACTAAATATCTCTCCTAAAACTTCTTCAACACTAATCTTACCAGTAACATTACTTAAACTTCTGATAGCCATTCTAACATCTTCTGTGGCTAGCACTAAGTCATTTTCAATATTAAAATTTTCTAAATATTCCAACGCTTTTTCTATACAGGTTCGTTGACGTTGTCTAGTAATATGCGGCGATTCGGTTAAACCTGCTATATTATGAGCAATATTTTCGATTTCCTTTAATAAAATATCCAGTCCTATTTTTTCTTTTATAGAGATTTTTAAATAATTTTTGTTTAATGGCAGCAACCTATCTTCCATGATGTCATTCCCGCGTAGGCGAGGATCTATATCCCGCACTGAAGCAGGATGACAATGCCCCAAACTTTTATCCAAAAGATCAATTTTATTGACCAGCATTATGCTATTATCATCTATTAAATCTATAATATCAGCCATCTCCTCAAAATATGAGGGTGAGTTGCTTAACTTTATAGCATCAAGCATAATTATTTTGATATCAGCCATTTTTGCTGACTCAATTGCACGTTTGATACCTTCTAGCTCTATTAGATCATTACTAGACCTTATACCAGCCGTGTCTTGTAATATAATTGGGTATCCTCCTATATCTAGATGCCCCTCAATTATATCACGAGTTGTACCTTCAATGTTTGATACAATAGCAACGTCTCTTTGCATCAAAAAATTAAGTAAGCTAGATTTACCAACATTAGGAGTTCCTAAAATAGTCAATTTAATACCGGTTCGAAGCAGCTCCCCCCGTCTATTATCGTTAAGGTGTTTTATTATAGCATATTTAAGTTCACCACTAAGAGTCATAACTCTATTTAATATTTCTTGTGGAATATCTTCATCGGGGAAATCAATATAAGCTTCTAGGAAACCGATGATGGTCAGTAAAGTTTGTCTCCACCCATTGTAAAGTTCTTCAAGTCCTCCGCCAACTTGTTTAACCGCCTGCCTATGTTGCCAAACAGTTTCTGCTTCAATTAAATCAGCAATACCTTCTGCTGCAGTTAAATCAAATTTGCCATTTAAAAACGCCCTACGGGTAAACTCTCCAGGCTCTGCCATTCTTAAACCATCGATGGTTAACAATGTTTCAGTTAGCATGGCAGCAATTGCTATACTGCCATGTGTATATATTTCTACTACATCTTCTCCAGTAAAGCTAGCTGGAGCTTGGAAGTATACTACCACCGCATCATCAATTAATTCTTGATTCTTAGGATTTATGAGTTTTTTACAGTACATAATTCTTGGAACAAACTCTATATTATTATTAAGCAAATGTTTTAAGGCAAATAGGCTTTTATGTCCAGAGATACGAAAGACTGCAACACCAGCTTTTCCTAGTTTAGAGCTTTGAGCGAAAATAGTTTCCACAATAGTAGTGATCCTCTTGCTTAAGTAATTTATTTAATTATAATCAATAGCAAGTAGACAAGAATTAAACAACTTAAATTCTACACAAAGATGTCATTTCCGCTTTGACAGGGGACTATATTACTTAATGTCATTCGAGCTGCAGCGGAAATCTATATGCCTGCCTGCTTAGGAATGACATTAAGGGAAGTAGGAATGATTGCATGAACTTTGTCCATATATGACATCGAGTATACTGTGATATTATTCCTAATTTAAGCTATTTAAACACTTGTTGCCTACTTGGTAATCTATTGAAACAATTATAAAGTTTGGTAACAGCTATGACAACAGAAAAGACATCTTTAGCTTTGAGTAAGCTTACCTGTCAAGTTCCTAATTATAAATCAGAAATTTTATCACTGAGTACAGTAAAAAATGGGAATCCATTTTATAGCACCCCTCTTTATAGTAAGTTTGTACAGAAATTTCTAGCTTATATCCCTGTAGACTATAGATTTAGAGATAGACTAGAATTATTTGATGAGTTTACAAATAAGGCCTTTCAGTTCTTTCAAGAAAAACAGCCTGATAAAAGAAAGTTGCAGATTGTCAGTACAGTAATTGAAAATGATCCTGCAATTAATATTTTGCTACTGAATGATAACAAATCATTTATAGTTGATTCGATCATTTGTTTATTAACAAGTCTAAATTTAAAAGCTAAATTTTTACTTCATCCTATTATAGCTTGTGTAAGGAACAATGATGGTAACTTACAAGAAATATTGGATATAAAGAAAGATAGAGAGGAATCTTTAGTCCATATCACTATTCTAGGAAGTTTTGATCAAAAAGATATTAGCTCTTTGGAAATGACTTTAAATGAAGTTCTAGATCAGGTAGATACTACTTATAATGTATGGTCTAAAATCTTAAACAGAGTGACGTTAATTTCAAACGATATCCAAAATAATCAGCAATTATATAATGAGAATCATTTAGATTATCATGAATCTATAAATTTCTTAGATTGGTTAAAAGATGATAATTTTACTTTTCTAGGTATGATTAACTTTGATCTAACTTCTAAAAATTTTTCATTGGAAGATGGTATTAAAAAGATATGGCAAAATAGTGGTGAAGTGCTTGATATTATAGAACGTTCAGCAAATTCATTACATGAAAATAAACTAATTATTTTAGGTAAAATTAATATCTTATCAAAAGTACATAGAAGTAACTTAGTAGATTATATTTTAATTAAGAAAATTGATCAGGAAAAAAAATATCATTCAGGTAGTATAATTTTTGGCTTATATAGCTCTGCAATGTATTATCAATTAGTTACTGATATTCCCATACTGAGACAAAAACTAAAATTTGTTGTAGATAAAGCCGCTTTCCCGGTTGGTGGATATAATACCAAGAAACTTAAAAATATAATTCAATCTCTGCCTAAAGAAGCTTTGATACAAATTGATGAAGGTGATCTATACTGTATGTGCTTACATGTATTCTCAGGGATAACGAGTAAAAAACTCAAATTATTTATTCAGCAAGATTGGTCTGGTTCGTTTATTAATGTCATAATATTTTTACCAAGAGATCGTTTGACACTAGAAGTACATAGTAGCATAAATTATTATTTATCAAATATACTTAGTGGTCTAATACTTTTAGATTATACTGCAGAAGTGGTAGAAAATTTTTCATATTTATTTATTACGTTGGAGCTACAGGGTAAAAAGAATATTGATTTTGATGTTGAACTAATAGAGCAAGAATTAGATAAGCTCTCCACTCGTTGGAGTGAAGATTTTTACCAAAAGTTATGTAAAGAATTTGGTGAATACCAAGGGGGAGTAAATTTTAAGCTTTTTGACCCAATTTTTCCTATCGACTATAGAGAAAAATTTAATGGACAAACAGCTTTAATAGATATTGACTATTTAAAGGAAGCTAGTATTTATCGCAAACCGATATTTAATTTAATTGCTATAAATAATAAAGAGTTCCAGCTAAAAATTTACAGCCCAACACCTAAATTAGCTCTTTCAGACTTATTACCATCTATAGAAAATTTGGGATTCAAAGCTATAGATGAACAAAGCTTTACCATAAAAGGAGCAGGAGATATTGAAGAAAGTTGGATATATGAGTTCACTCTCGAAACATTGATAACTATTGAAAGCAATATTGATTTACTTAAAGCAAACGTAGAAGAGGCTCTAGATAAGATATATCTTGGACTTTTGGCTAATGATTCTTTAAGCAAATTAATAGTGTTATCGGGCTTTAATTGGTGGCAAGTTAAGTTGGTTAAAGCATTAACTAGATATTTACATCAAACCGGCTTTGTCTATGGCAAGGGCTACGTTCAGTTGACCTTAATAAAGCATTTTTTATATACTAAAATGTTGGTTGATTTGTTTGATACTAAATTTAATCCCGCAAATTTCTCAGATGAACGTTTAAAAACTATAAAAGATAGTATCTTTAACTATCTTAATACAATTACTAGCAGTAGTGAGGACAAGGTTTTAAGACAGATGTTTGATATTATTGAAGCTATTGTAAGAACTAACTGTTATCAGCCTAGCTCTAATGACTTAAAAAGTTCAGCTAACAAGCATAGTACAGTCAGTAAAAATTATTTTTCTTTTAAATTTGACTCGCAAAAAGTTCCTCACTTGCCTTTGCCAGTACCATTTGCCGAAATATTTGTTTACGATAATGATTTTGAAGCTATCCATTTACGAGGGGGCGTCGTCGCTCGCGGAGGTATTAGATGGTCTGACAGAGGTGAGGATTATAGAGTAGAAGTATTAGGACTAATGAAAGCCCAAATGACCAAAAATTCAGTTATTGTACCTGTTGGCTCAAAAGGTGGATTTTTCGTTAATTTCACTGATGATAATATGACTCGCCAAGAATATATGGCAAGAGTGGTGCAGTGTTATAAAAATTTTCTCCGTGGATTACTTGATATTACTGACAATATAATTGATGGTAAAGTTATTCAGCCAAAAAATACTATTATCTACGACCAAGAAGATCCATATCTCGTGGTTGCAGCCGATAAAGGTACGGCAACGTTCTCGGATTATGCAAATAGTGTGTCGGCTGAATATAATTTTTGGTTAGGCGACGCTTTTGCTTCCGGTGGATCAGTAGGTTATGATCATAAGAAAATGGCTATTACCTCAAAAGGAGCTTGGATTTCTGTAGCAAGCCATTTCCATGCTATGGGTATTGATGTACAAAAAGACCCTATTACTGTTGTTGGTATTGGCGATATGTCTGGGGATGTTTTTGGTAATGGCATGCTTAGGTCTAATACCATAAAACTTGTTGCGGCATTTAATCATAAACATATATTTATTGACCCACAACCTGATCCAATTATTAGTTTCAATGAACGTATGCGACTATTCAAGTTACCTACATCAAATTGGTCTGACTATAATCAACAATTAATTTCAAAAGGTGGCGGAGTTTTTGAGAGAAGCAGTAAGTCTATATCATTATCCCTAGAAGCCAAGTTATTGCTAAAGATAAACATTAACGAATCATCTCCTGAACATCTGATTAGAGCTATCCTACAAGCAGAAGTTGATTTGCTTTGGAATGGCGGTATAGGAACCTATATAAAAGCTTCAACGGAAAATCACCTAGAGATAGGCGATAAGGCAAATGATAATCTTAGAGTCAATGGTAAAGATATCAGAGCTAAAGTAATAGGAGAAGGAGGAAATATTGGCGTATCACAACAAGGTAGAATAGAATATAGCAAGCTAGGCGGGAGAATAAATACTGATTTCATTGATAATTCAGCTGGTGTTGACTGTTCGGATCATGAGGTAAATATCAAAATTGCTCTTAATCAGGCTATGTCCTCTAATAAGATTAGTTTAGAAGAACGTAATAAGTTCTTATTTACTATGACAAAACACGTCGAGGAACTGGTTCTAGTTGATAACTATAAACAAACTCAGGCACTTGATATAATGCAATTATCTAGTACTTCAACTATCGGAGTATTTAGCCAATTTATTGATACTTTAGAAGAAGAAAAATTAATTAATAGAACTGTTGAGTTCTTACCAACTCAGGAAGAACTCAGTAAAAGGGCAGTTAATAAGGAAAATATGACCCGTCCCGAGCTTTGTGTATTACTTTCTTATAGTAAACGCTCAGTCTATCATGATTTAATAACAGCAACATTTTCAAAAGATAAGTATTTTGAATCTTATCTGATTAATTATTTTCCAAAACTAATGCAAGAAAAATTCCGTGAGGAAATTTTAGCTCATCCGCTTAAACATGAAATTATTCGAACCGTTGTAACAAATAAAATTGTTAATCAATTAGGCGGACCATCACTTAATCTTATAAAACGTGAAACTCAGGCTGCTCTTTGTGATATAGTTCGTTCGTATACTATTATCTGTGAAATTTTTGATTTAGATAATCTATGGGCTATAGTAGAATCTCTAGCAAGTAATATAGATCATAAAGTTAAAATTGACATGTTCACTGAGCTTGCTAAAATTATGCGTAGAGGTATCTCTTGGTTTCTAAAGCATATAAAACATCCTATCAATATTAGCAATACCATTGATGAATTTTATGAACCAGCTAGAATGCTTAGTAAAGTGGTTGGTAATCTTCTTTTAGGAGAAGCAAAAAACAAATTCGATAATAAAGTTAAGCAATATACTTTATCAGGAGTGACAGATGAAATAGCTCGCAGGATTGCAACTCTTGACAGCCTAGTGTCTGTCTTTGATATAATATATATTGCAAAAAAGACAAAAGCTAAAAATAATGATGTTGCTAATTTATATTTCACTACTGGTAATAAATTTAGTATTGATTGGCTTCGGAAATCTTGTGATAAACAACTAAATGATTCCTACTGGAATAGATTATCAATTCAATCATTAAAAGATGACTTATATGATAAACAAAGACAATTATTGGCTAAAATAATTAACAACTCTAAATTAAATATTGATTTAGAGTTATGGATTGATAATAATATAGATGCCGCATGTATTTTTTTAGATTTTGTAAAAGGAATTAGATTGCAAGAAACTATTGACTTAAATATTTTAATTTTAGCAAACAAAAAATTTGAAACTTTTTTGCGTAAGCTTGAGTAATGCGTTATGTCGTCATCCCTAAAACAAGCGAGAATAGAATCTGGTAAAACTCTTGAAGAAATATCTAGCTATTTGAAGATTAGGAAGCAATATTTGGTAGCTCTTGAAGAGGAGGATTTTAGTTCGATGCCAGCGGAAGTTTATGTAAAAGGTTATCTTAAATTATACTCAAACTATTTAGGGATAGATGTAAATCTCAGTGAAAAAGACAATCAGGAATCTTCAAAAGATATTGACCTCAGAAATAGGTCAGATCCAATGATATTGGACTATAAATGGAAAAAACAACTAATTATTATTTCTGTTTTAATATTAATAATAATTCCAATAATTTATCACTTAATATTATAATCTGAATGAAAATAACTAATGATTTATTACTTAAGTTAATGCAAGAAGTGGATCAAGGTCTTGAAGGTCTCTTATCAAATATCGCTAGACAGCATGAAGAAATCAATAAACTGCAGGATGAAAATAAACAGCTCAGGGATAATTATGCAAAAATACTTGAGCAAATAGCCATATATATTGCTGAACTTGAAGCAATAAAACATAAAAATACATAAAGATGTCTATAGTAACAATAACACTTGGTAGCAAAACTTTCCAACTCGCATGTAGTGAAGGATCAAGAGAAGAATTATGCAATCTTGCAGCCAAATTAAATGAAAATATTGCTCAGATAAAAAAAGTTAACCCATCAGCATCATTTGAACTATTATTAGTTATGTCTGCATTGAGTTTACAGGAGCAAGTACAAAACTTGACTAACAAAATTGCTAAAATTGATGGTGCTAATATACCTCCCGAAGAAGAAAAATTTGCAGAAACGTTAAGTACTATAGCAGGATATTTAGAAGACCTTGCGAGAAAGATTGGAAAGTGATATTATATAATCCCGTGTATGAAACATCAATGTTTGAAATGTAATGGGCTGCTTGGTTCGTGAGCTTAACGTATTGCCCCGGGACTATAATTTTTATTATTAGGAAACCGTCCCTGTCTGAATCTATTATACAGATATATGGATTCCACCTTACATACAGGTTCTTTGAGGATCTTAGGCAACGACCGAAGTGGTTCATTTTTTTAGGCAACTTTTGTGCTATATTACATAAACAGGATTTTTACTAATAATAGAGTGCAGTCTGCTTTATTAATGCTGGTGGGCTGTTCTACTGCTCTATTACTAGTGACTTATAATCCAAATGATCCTTCCTTTAATTCTGTCACAGACAAATATCCTAGCAATTTATTAGGTCATTTCGGTGCTTATTTGGCAGATATTTTTTACCAGTTTTTTGGTATAGCGTCCTTTATTTTACCAATTTGTTGTATTTTTTGGTCTCTGAGTGTATGGCATTTAAAGAAGAAATGGGCTACCGTCAGGATAATTGTGATGCTGCTGTCAATTATATCATTATCGATAGTCTGCACTAATATAAAAATTAATTATTTACCGGCAGGTGCAGGTGGGACAACAGGTACTATTATTTATCCAATAATCAAGCAATTGGACGCTAGAGCCGATTACGTTTTAATTATTACTACATTTATTTTATTATTTTTATTGACTGAAATAAAATTTTCAGTTTTTGGGATCGCTATAATTAAATTATTCAAACTAATACCTTATAAAAAATTTATACTTTTACCTACAATATCAACAAATAGCAACTCAACTAAACCAGTTCTGACAAAAAAGACTCCTTTTATTAATCAAGAAGAAGCAACGTATGCTCATAAAATAGATGCATTACAAGAAAAAAATAATGACATACACTCCCATTGTTCAAAACAACAATCTCCATTCAAAAAAGAAAATGGCGAATTACCATACTTGCCCCCTATCGAATTATTAAAACAAGCTGACAGTCAAAATATAAAAGTAGAAACTGCATCAGAATTACAACATAATGCCCAAACGCTGTTAACTGTTCTGAATGATTTTGGTGTTAAAGGTCAGGTCATTAATATTAGCCAAGGTCCAGTGGTAACGTTATATGAATTTGAGCCAGCTGCAGGTACTAAATCTTCTAGGATTATCGGTTTATCAGATGACATTGCTAGGTCTTTATCTGCGATATCAACTAGAATAGCTGTAATACCAGGTAGAAACGTTTTAGGTATTGAATTACCCAATAAACAACGAGCTTTCTTTTGTCTAAGAGAATTAATTGAAACACCGGAATATCAAGATAGCAGTATTATGCTACCATTGATTCTAGGAAAGGATCTCGCTGGCAAACCTTTTGTTGCCGATTTAGCAAAAATGCCCCATTTGTTAGTTGCGGGTACAACTGGTTCCGGTAAATCAGTAGCAATTAACGCAATGATAATTTCCCTACTTTACCGTTATACTCCAGAAGAATGTCGGTTAATAATGATCGATCCCAAAATGCTTGAACTATCAACCTATGATGGCATACCACATCTTCTGACCCCAGTGGTTACCGAACCAAGTAAAGCCGTGGTAGCCCTGAAATGGGCAGTAAAAGAGATGGAAAATCGTTATAGAGCAATGTCAAATATTGGGGTCAGAAATATAGCAGGTTATAATGCTAAAATTTTGGAGGCTGCGTCAAGCGGTAAAATATTAGAACGCTCTGTCCAAACAGGATTTGATCCGGAAACTGGTAAACCTATTTATAAGACAATTGAAATGAATATGGAAAAATTACCATTCATTGTAGTAATTGTTGATGAAATGGCTGATTTAATGTTGGTAGCTGGCAAAGACATTGAATTGTCAATACAGCGTCTAGCTCAAATGGCAAGAGCAGCAGGTATTCATATTATCATGGCAACCCAAAGACCTTCTGTTGATGTTATTACTGGGGTAATCAAAGCTAATTTCCCGAGCCGTATCAGTTTTAAAGTAACTTCTAAGATTGATAGTAGGACTATTCTTGGTGAACAAGGTTCTGAGCAATTACTTGGTATGGGAGATATGCTTTATATGGGTAATTCATCCAAGATTACCAGGGTTCATGGTCCATTTGTTGATGATAAAGAGGTAGAAAAAGTAACCCAATATTTAAGATCAACAGGAGTACCTGAATATCTTTCAGCAGTGACTCAGCAATTAGATGATGATGAAGTAAATGCCGAAAGTCTAGGAGATGATTCAAGCAATGATGAAACTTTATATAAAAGAGCAGTACAAATCGTACAATTAGAACGAAAAGTATCAATTAGCTATATACAAAGATGTTTACGAATTGGCTATAATAGAGCGGCTACTCTTGTTGAAAAAATGGAACAAAATGGGGTAATATCTCCTCCTAACCATACTGGTAAGAGAGAAATATTATTGCCAGAAAATTAAGTTCTTATATATACTCAGGTAGAACTTCAAGAATTGGCGTTCCCGCGACCAAAGATCGAAGCTGCTCCGTTACTCATGTACGCTATGCCGCTCGACTTTGCTACTGCCTAGCTCTTCTTGAAGTTATACTATCGTCTACCAACTCTTCATTTACGAGCAGTATATAGTTATTATCAACTCTTCTGCCAAAAAAACCTACAAATTAATTGTAAATTGACAAGTAATAAAATTTTCTATACTATTAAATATTTAGTCTAATTAACCGGAGGAAATACCATGAGTATCATGCTTCTAACTCAATGATAGGTAAGCCACTAGTTTGACTAGTGAGACCATCAAGGCTTGGCCTTTAGATTTAGTATAAAATAAAAAGTTATCATATATAACTTCTTTGGCTTGACGGTCAAAGGAGAAAATATATGACAACATACGAAAGTTTAAATCATTCTAAATGGGATTGCAAATATCATATTGTGTTTATTCCAAAGTGTCGTAAAAAAGAATTGTACGGGAAGGTTAGAAAATATCTTGGGAACGTATTCCATGAGTTAGCTTTTCAACGTGGGAGAAAGATCATAGAGGGGCATATGGTACAAGATCATGTGCATATGCTCATCAAGATTCCTCCTAAATATTCTGTAGCTGAAGTAATAGGCTATATCAAGGGGAAAAGTGCTATAGCCGTTGCTAGGCAGTTTGGTGGACGAAAACGTAATTTTAATGGAGAAAAGTTGTGGGCTAGAGGTTATGCGGTCTCAACTGTAGGATTTGAAGAGAATCAGATCAAACACTACATTAAGAATCAAGAGCAACTTGATAGTTTAGGCTCTGACGAATCAGGAGAATTTTAATTAACAATGGCAGCCCTTTGGGCTGCTCATAACCGTCAAGCCCCTCGCTTTGCGAGGGCGTTCTGACCGAAATGTTGCTAAAAGTATTGGTGGACTCTAGTGGATGATTTACGAACCCAAATCGATGTAAGAATTGCTATAAATCAGCATCTATATTATAATACCAGTACACAACCCTAAAACTTCCAATAACCATATGGCTAATATACTATTTTAGTAGTTTGTTGATTTCTTCAATACTTAAACTAGTAATATTAGCTATATGCTCAGATGTCATATTTTCTTTAAGTAATTTTCTAGCTATAGCTATTCTTTCTTCCACTCTACCTTTTTCTAGTTGTTTTTTCAGAGTATTAGCTTCGATACGCAGCCATTTAAGATGATCTTCATAAGCCTCCCTTTCTTCGTCAGTAAAGTTCATAACACCTAGCACTGTTAGAGCTTTTTTTAAGCTGGCATTGTCTAATTCTTTAGGCAAATTATCTTTGTTCAGTAGATCGTGTCTTGTTAGAAAAGCTGTCCACATATCTAAAGAGTTTTTTACTTTAGCTACGATGTCAGGTAATTCTTCTTGAGAATTCTTAGTAAACTTATTGAGTTCGATAGTGTGTAATTCGAGATCCTTGAAATACACCAATCCACTATCTTTTTCAACTATATGAAAAACATTATGATATTTATCAACACTTGGAATAGAAGTGAAGTTTAGAATATGAATACCAATAGCTTTAGATAAAAGAGAGTAGTCCTCAGCGATTTTTAATTGCTCAGTATACAATTTAGCCCAATAATATAAAGCTCGCTTATCATAATCAGCTTCGTCGCTAATTTGAATTTCAATATTAAACCTTTTGCCATCAACAGATTTGGCTTTAATGTCTAATATTGAGAGTTTATCCTTCTTAAAGTTTTTAGGATTATATGGATTAAGCAGCGTTATCTCTGCCACTTGATCCTCTTGTCCAACGATAGAATTAATCAAGGATATCAGCAAGTCCTTATTCTCTTCTACACCAAAGATTTTCTTAAATGCCAAATCGACTCGAGGAGTTATTTTATCCATATATGCTATTAGGTAGTTATCAATTATAAAGCTAGTATAGCACAGAAATTATAAAGCACTAAGTAATACCAATTGCAATAATTAACACGGTGTATTTATCCAGTCTCTATACATAATTGATTTTACTAAATCTACATTATGAGCAAATTGATTCCAAGCGTAACAAGCCATAGTGACGATATCTTCATATACACCATAACATTGGTTAGACAAGAAATGATTTTTGATCCATGCCCAAACTTGTTCCATTGCATTAAGTTCCGGTGCATAGGGCGGAAGCGGTATCAAAGTGATATTGCTTGGCACAGTTAGTTTTTTGGCTGTGTGCCAACCTGCATTATCCGTTAGTAAAGCTATATGTCGGTTGCCTTGAATACTGCGAGAAAGGTCTTCTAAGAATTTATTCATTGCCTGTGTATTTGCATATGGTAAAATTAATGCAAAAGCTTCTCCTGTATCATGGCAAGTAGCTCCATAAATATATGTTGAAATGAATTGCTGTTGCCGAACTTTACGGGGTCTAGTGCCACGCTTAGCCCATATACGAGTTAAGCTACCTTGTTGCCCAACTCGAGTTTCATCCTGAGACCATATATCAACTTTACATCTATCGATATTTTTTGGTAATAATTCTGTTAGCATGTCTGGGAAGTTTTTTTATATGTATTTTGAGTCTCTTGATTTGACTTTGGATGCATTGAACGAGAAGTAATCCAGCTAAAACCAAGGCGGTGCATAGTATTGTAGACTGTTTTTAAAGTACATTTAGCACCATATTCCTCAAGTAACATGATATGTAGCTCCTTTCCAGTTATATACCCACCAGTTTTACTTTCACTGAGCGTATTGATTTTATCAAAAAGAGCAGACTCTTGTATAGTGTTAATCTTCCTAGGGGCACCGCTTCTTTGTGATTCAAATAATCCTTCAAAACCATGATTCCTAAATCTTCTGAGCCATGATTGCACAGTTTTCCAGTGTGACTTCACTATTTCAGATATGGCTTTAAAAGATTTGCCTAATTGAAGGTAATACATCGCCAATAAACGTATACGATTTCGACCATGCGGCTCATGTTTCATCATTTTTATAAAATCATGACCATGAAAACCTTGCGGTAATATTAACCTAGCCATTTGAGTACCTTTATCAGTTAAAAACCCATTTTACACCACTGCGTTAATTATTGCAATTGGTATAATATAATGTAAAAAATATAATGCAGGAATTAATAGCATAGTATCCATGAAAATTCAATGCACGCTACGCTATAAATGCATTGAGTTTCCATGGATACTATGCTGAAAAGGTCGCCTCAAGGATGAATGCCAAAGGGCATTCATATGATTATTTCTATTTTTTTATTAAATTTAACATTTTTTTGAGGTGATTTATGACTAAATATTTTAATAGTGGGCTTTATGAACTGACATTTTATGCCAAACATGAAATAGACTATCACACTGATACTATTATCGAGGATATAGAATATAATATGGAATTACTAATGGAATATTATGCCCCTGATCTTGAAGAGTATACTCAATTAACCTGAAGAGTTGGCAAAATAATTAAAAGTTATAGTCTGAAATTGGTCAGTTATAAGAGTAAGCAAATTACCTTTGTATTTATCAATATTAGAAAAAAATCTATCTATAGCTTCTGAGAATTGAGCAAAATTATGGTAAAATTTATTATTTGTTACAGTTCTATGCATAAATTTCCATAATCGTTCAATCGGATTAAGATTAGGGCTATAGGGAGGTAAAAATACTAATTCTATTTTGCTATTTACTAGATACTCCTTTACTGCCTTTGACTTATGATACCCAGCATTATCACAAATCAAATATATCTTCTCTTTATTAGGATTTTCTGCTTCTAATTTTTGTAAAAAATTGATTATATAATCACCGTTTACTTTAGGATTATCTGTACTAACTAATTGCAAATCAGATAAATTAATTGCTCCTATTAAATGCTTCCTTTTCCAGCCACTAAATGTTGGTAAAGTTTTATTTTGATTCTTTCTGATCCAACCATAACGGGCTTTTGTTTGATACTGAGGATGAACGCTATCCATAAAATATATAGCTTCTTCACTTAACAGCAATGCTTCTGCTATTTCTCCATAGCTCCAACCTTTATCATACAGCAAAACTGCCTTAATTCGGTCACATACTCTCCTATCTCGTTCATTACCATGACGTGACTTCAGTGCCGTTCTTTGTTCAGATGTTAAAATATTTCCCATTATCATATTCTAGCTTCTTTCTTCTCTTCCTTCAACTCTTCATTTACGAGCAGTATACGTGAAAGAAGAAATAATACTACAAGAAGTAGAAAAAGTATTAGCAACACTCCATTTAGAGCCTGAATTGCATTCTGAAGTAATTAGTTATATTAAAAGCTCGGCAAAAATAGAGCAAGGTTTTCATAAAATGCGTATAGGAGAGCTACATGCTGAGCATACTAAGATCAAAACGCGTATGGATAGGTTAACTGATTTATTTTTAGATGGTGATATTAGCAAGGAAGATCATGAAGGAAAACGTCAGCAATTAATACAAAAACGTGAAGATATCGTGAGAGAAATAGAAAGCCATAATAATGCTGATGATAAATTTTCAGAATGCTTGGTTAACCTAGTAGAACTGGCTTCCGGAGCGTTAGAAACCTTTAAAGGTTCGACTACGGAAGGAAAACGTAAATTGATGAATTTAGTATTTGCGAACCTAGAATTAAAAGACGGAAAGCTAGACTTTATGCTACGTCCACCGTTTGATGCATTCGTAAAATGCACTAAAATCGAAGAATGGCACACCCTAGAGGATTCGAACCTCTGACCTACGGATTAGAAATCCGTTGCTCTATCCAGCTGAGCTAAGGGTGCGTATACTCAAATGATTTGGAGAATTACGACAATAAATAAACAAGGGATGAGCGAACGCAAGCAGTACATAAAGTACGTGAGTACGCGAAATTCCTGCAAGTATTCGCAAAAGCCAATTCTTCAAAGCAGAAGAGTATATATACAAAGATGTTTTTTTATATCAGCTAAGATGATCTTTTTCAAGTGCAAAAAATAATAACTTTTCTTCTAATATAACTGGTTCTTGTATCTAATAGTCAACTTCATCGTTATTTTTGTTCTCGAGTTCTTACAAGAGGGGTGTTATCATAGTACCCTACATTTTTCTATAATCGTCATAGCAAGGCTCTTTAGATGCCGTGGCGATCCAAGTAAACAGCGAGGCTGTTTTTTTAGAGTAACGCTTCGCGTATCCTGGATTGCCGCGTCGCTGCTTTTTCGTGACTCCTCGCTAATAGACGATCAGTAGCCATTTTAATAGTGGTTATATAAAAAATGTAGGGTACTATGATATATCAGTTTAAACATTCTGACTTTATAATATGCGCTGCTACGCTTGAAGGAGAGCTAGGACTTTTAAAACCTAATTCTATTAAAATCTTCCTGCTTTCTTTCACTTGCTGTGCTGCTTTTTTCCTGTCAACTAATAGTGATGTAAGCTTATCTGCTATATTTGATTTAGTACAGTTAAACTGGATAAATTCTGGTAATATCTCTTTATTAGCAATAATATTAATCAAAGAAATATAAGGTATTTTTATTAGTAACTTTATTAATAAAAAGCTTAAGATATTTAATTTATAAGCAACAATCATTGGAGTATTACAAGCGGCAATTTCTAAGGTATTAGTGCCAGATTTTGCTAGAGCAAGGGTAGCTACAGCAAAAATCTTAAGTCTATCACTTGAGAAATGGTAGTTAAATGCTGCATCTGATAAAAATGGTTCAATTAAAGATTTATGACTAGACTCAGCCGTGACAAATATCACTTCAAGATTAGGGAATTTTTTTGCTAGTAGATTGATCGCCGCCGTGAATACCGGGGCATGTCTTGTTATTTCACCTTTGCGGCTACCACAAGTGACACATAACACTTCTGAATGAACAGGTATTTGTAATTCTCGCTTTAATAGCTCTTTATCTTTATCATCATAAAAATACTGCTCTAATATTGGATGACCAATATACCGACAATCTAGACCTACCTTCTGAAAGTACGGTGGCTCGAATGGCAGTAAAGCCAACAAATGATCATAAATTTTAGCGTATTTCATAGCCCGAGAAGGTTTGTATGCCCAAACGGATGGTGCTACAATGTGAATAATCTTTAAATTGGGCCGGACTGCTCGAATCTTCTTTGCTACTCTATAAGTAAAGCCTGGCGAGTCTATGGTAATTAACAAATCTGGGGCATGCTGAATTATATCAGCAATAGTACGCTTGATTAGCTTAGTGATCTTAAAAATATGTGGTATAATTTCGACGAAACCCATAAGATTTATTTGACTAATCGGGAAAAGGCTATGCTCTAACCCCGCTTCTTCCATCTTGCTTCCCCCTACACCAACGAACTCTAATTGTATCTCCTCCAGCTTATAGAGATCTTTTAGGCTTTGTATCAAATGACTCCCTATAAAATCTCCCGAGATTTCACCAGCAATTAGATAAATTTTAGCCATTTAACCTCTGCTTACTACATAGGCTTAAATTTTTGTCAATCACAGCAGAATGAATGCCAACACAATCAAGGATCGAATGAAATACATAGTCATGACTAATTTCAGTGCCTAAATGATTGGCTATAGAACTTACCAAATCAGGATGTCTTTTTTTAAATTCATCCGATATCCAAACTAGAAAAAGCACTGTGGTTTGTTCTGGGATCATAGGTCCACCGTGACCGTAATAACCATATTCTCCCAAAGATTCTGCATGATCAGAAACATATATTAGGATAGCGTTACTATTTTTTAATAGATCTATTACATTATACAAAAAAAAATCTGTATATAAAATGGTGTTATCGTAATCATTAATCAACTCTTCAATATCACAACTGCTCTGATCTACCTTAGTAATGGAATTACACTTAGGAGTAAATTTTTGAAATTCTTTAGGATATCTAGCAGAATATTTCCAATGACTACCAGCTGTGTGGATAACTAAAACATTTTTAGTAGTAGAATTTACAATATTATTTTCAATATGAGGTAACATTTTTCCATCGTGATCAAGCCTCCTTAATAAAATAGAACCACCAGGTATCATAGTAAACCTAACTTCATCATAAATTGTAATTGGGTTTTTACTTCTTAAGTATCCTACTATATTCTGAGTGCCAATCCAATTAGTGTTAAAACCAAGCATGGTAAAAATTGACAAAAAACTCGTTTCTTCTGTACTTTTGTCTAAGCTACTCGCAGGATGGCGAGATAGAAGAGATGGAACAGAAAGATGTGTGTGATTGGAAGCAGACTGTGCTTTAAATGAAAAAAGATTTTCAACAGAACTTAAATATGGCGTAGTATCCCTGTGATAACCATTAATACCAAAATGATCAAATCGTGCTGATTCTCCTATTACAAGTACCACTGTAATATTTTGATCCGATTGATCAATGAAAGAAAACTTCTTACTTATATCATCACGCATTGCACTTCTTTTGTTATTTAAAGATAAATATGTGTTATGTAAATATTGGATAGGAAAATAACCCCTTAGCAAATTAAACTGCGGCATAATAATATTATTAATGGTAATTAAAAGACAAATTGCCGCTAGTAATTTTGTAACAAATAGTTTACTATCTAAAATAGAGAAATGCTTCATCGTATAAATACAAGTAGCTATGCTAAAAATTAGCCAAACAATTAGCCTAATACTAACTATCTCATATACTTCATTGAAGTCAGTAGAGAAAAAGCTACCCATCATCTCTTTTGTAGGAGAAATTTTGAAAAGATATAGATAATAGCTGGCAATTGCTCCCGTTACAAATAAAAAGATTGCTCCTATTATAAAAACAAGTCGATGGATAGTTAAACCAAAAAAAATGATAAAGCAAGTAAAGCAAATATAAATAGAGTCCTTACTCAACTCCAATATTGCTTTAAAAAAAGTGAATTTGTAGTAGCTGAATTTATAAACAATAACTGCTGAATTAAAAAGTAGACAATAAATAAAAGAGAACACCAAAGATAGTTTGATTAGTTTACTATCTAAATGTTTTTGGATTAGTTTTAACATATAAATAACGTACTTTTGTATGATTGTAACTTAGGTATCATGATAACATCAACACTGCAAGAGTTTTTTCAACTTTTACAAGTTAATAGACCAATTATATCTGTTGATTATGGGACACGAAAAACAGGCATCGCTGTCTCAAATCAAGAACATACCATCGCTATGCCTATAAAAACTATATATGAGATAACAGAAGAAAATAAGATCAAATCAATATTAGACTTGATCACAACCTATTCTAGCTGTGGTGTTGTCGTAGGGCTGCCGATTAGTATGAATGGTCAGGCTAGTAATCAAACTGCGATTGTATTAAAATTTAGCAAAAAGCTTAGTTTAGCCATAAATCTTCCTATATATCTACAAGATGAAAGACTTACTTCCCTTGCTGCCAATAGTTTATTAAAATCGCTAGGAATCAAAAGACGAGAACGTAACCAAAAAGATGATTCAATCGCAGCAAGTATGATTTTAGAAACTACTTTAGATTCTATTAAGAAACTCCACAGAACCTAAGTGTATCCTAGTGTAATAAAAATACATAGACGTCATATACTGTTCGTAAATGAAGAGTTGATAGACGATAGAATCAAAATCCTGATAGTAGCAGGAATTACCAAATCGAGGTGCTAGGCATACATATTAGTACGTGAGTATCGCTAGAATCTTGGATAATGACAACGCAATTCTTGATTTTCATCGAGTATATATGGGATACTGCAAGAACAAACTCAGATAGACTAAAACTCGTACCATAATTGGTTGCGGGGGTTGGATTTGAACCAACGACCTTCAGGTTATGAGCCTGACGAGCTACCAAACTGCTCCACCCCACGATAATGGAAGTACCTGTGAATTGATTCTTCTTGGTAATTTTATTGTCAAAACTTGCTTCCGTTCCTTACGTATATTTGCGTACTGCTTGCGGTATACTCTTCTACATTTTTCCTAAAAATTATTCAATTCGTAGACACTCCTATAATACACGCACACACTTACCATGACGTCACCCTAAATTTATTTCAGAACCTAAACTACTTAGTTTTAACAAATCCTCCACCCCGCTTAGGATGACATCCACCTTGAGTAAAAGCCTAGCTATACTTTTTTACCAAAACTAAGCCCAGCAAACTTCTTATTAAAGTCACTGATATTTTTATTAGATTGGTTAACAACATTTCCAGATTCTTTAGTCCATGCTGGATGTTTCCTATAATCAACATCCATCAAAATCTCTTCTGCATGACCACCGGAGTTTGTTTCAAAAACATCCTTACTAATAATAATTTTGAATTTTTTATATTTTGGGTGTATTCCAGTTTTCATAATGAAGCACCAACTTTTTTCTCAGCTATCTTTCTTTTAATTACCTTTGCTTTATCTGAGAGTACATCACATGATATTTTAAGCATATATGCATCAAAACCACCTACTTTCTCAACAGAACGCATACATTTGGCATTTACCGAAAGCTTATATTCTTGCTTCGTCAGATCACTTGCAAACCTCACCACCCTTAGGTTAGGTTCAAATCGTCTTCTAGTTTTTCTTTGTGAGTGTGATACTTTATTACCATATAAAACACCTACTCCACTAAGCTCACATCTACGAGACATCGTGATCTCCCTTCCCATAATTTATAACACAGGATTATACTATATAATAAGGTCTTATGTCAATATGTATATTAATATTATATAAACTTTAATGTAAAAATCGTCAACACCTTTGAAGTAGCGAGAACATATCACGCATTGAATAAAGACCGGCTGGTTTATCAAATAACCAAATGGCAGCCTGAATTGCCCCATCAGCAAAGGATTCTTTACTTAATGCTTGATGTTTTATACTAAGAACTTGGTTATTACCTAAAAATAACACTTCATGTTCCCCATGTACCTGCCCTCCCCTAATAGAACTAATACCAATTTCATCAGGCTGTCTTTGACCTTTCTGACTACGATCAAATACTGCATATTCATCAAAATCTAAATTTCTAGCCTTAGCTACAGCCTTACCCAACATTATAGCTGTACCAGAAGGTGCGTCTTTCTTCATACGATGGTGACAATCTAGAATCTCTATGTCGTAAGTATTATCTAGAATTTTTGCTGCCTTTTCTGCCAGTACTGTAAGTAAGTTCGCACCTAAACTCATATTAGCTGAATATAATATAGCCAAGCTTTTGGAAGCTGCGTTTAAGTGATCAAGCTGATATTGAGTTAGACCAGTAGTGCCAATCACTAATTTATTGTTGTAGCTAATAGCATAATCAAGTAATTTTTCTAATATTTCACTGCTAGAAAAGTCGATAATTACATCAGAATTCTGACAAAACTCAGCAAGATCATCTATGCTATTTTTTCTAGTAAATGTTGTAGAAAGTGTACAAGCATTAAATCCATTCATTCTTTGAATTATCATCTGCCCCATTTTACCAGTTGCACCACAAACACCTATACAAACAGTCATTTTAATCCTCTATATTGTCTTAAACAATGTACTAGTGGGTTTAAGTTACTGTTCACTATAGTATTTATCACCTCACCAACCAATATAACATGATCTCCTACTTCATATTGACTAAATTTGTTGCATTCAATATGGCAAACTGCTCCCTCAATCAAAGGACAATTAGTAGTACACCCTAAATTATACGAAATACCTGCAAATTTATCAGTGTTAAACTTAGAAAAATGCCTAGAAATATCTTCTTGATTCTCAGCTAGAATACTAACAGCAAAATATTTACTACTAGTAAAAGCACTCATACTAAAAGCCTGTTTATCAAGACAAAACGATACCAAAGGTGGTAACAAGGAAACTGAGGTAAAGGAATCTGCAGTAAAACCAAATAGCTTATTATTGTATAAAGTAGTGATAATAGTAACACCTGTAGGCAAAGTGCTAAGAGCTTGTTTAAATCGTTCGGAATTCACTGTTGAAGCCATTTTTTAGTAATACGGCTAATTGTTCCATCTTCTGTCAATTCAGCAATAGCTTTATTAACACTATCAATAAGTTTAGAATTTTCTGGCATAGCAATAGCTAGTTCAGATGAAAACTCTGTTAAACCGAAGCTAGCAAGATCAGGATTATTCTCAATAAATTTCTTAGATTGGGATGCCTCTAGTACCACCGCATCTATAACTTTTGACTTTAACTCTTCGACTAGCATTAAATTATTTGATAAATAATTTATTCTAATATTAAACTGCTTAGCTAAATCCTGAACTATTACCGCCCATGTTGTACCAAGTTGTACACCCACAGCTTTATTATCCAAATCTCCAGTATTCTTTAAATTATCTGCTGATCTATACAATATTGACACATTTGTTGATATATAAGGAACTGAAAAGCTAATATGTTTTTTACGTTCTTCGGTTACCGATAACCCAGCTATCACTATATCAACATTTTCAGTAGTCAAAGATGCAAGTAGACCATTAAAATCAAAATTCTTAATTATAACTTTTTTCCCTATTTGTTCTCCTATAGCATTAATAATGTCAATATCAAAT
This sequence comes from Candidatus Tisiphia endosymbiont of Metellina segmentata, assembly GCF_964030715.1. Lineage (NCBI taxonomy): Bacteria > Pseudomonadati > Pseudomonadota > Alphaproteobacteria > Rickettsiales > Rickettsiaceae > Candidatus Tisiphia > Candidatus Tisiphia endosymbiont of Metellina segmentata. Next base: position 306,064 of record NZ_OZ034919.1, on the reverse strand, counting down.
CCTACTATTTGACCATTTTGGATAAATTCATAAGGGGGGTTATCTGCAGAAGTTGCAACTATTAAATTTTGTTCTTTAGATTGATTATCACAACCAATCATTAAAAAGGAACAACATATAACAAGGAAGAATAGCTTTATTAGTTTCATAAAAATCAAATAACTGTTTTAATTAATCTGAGTTACCCGAATTTGGGATAAGAATTAGTCAATTCTTATCCCAAATTCGCGTGAGTTCGATGTAATAATTATCCTTCTATACTGGGTATAATGCCTACGCGGGAATGACATCGAGGGAATTAGAATCGAACTCATGTTAATTGATTATCGCACTTCTTATAAGTATATACAATAGACTTTTTTAAAATTTGCCCTTTACATCCTATTATAATTGTTGTAGTATAAGATTGCTGCTTTTGTAGCTATAGTAATAAACGTGATTTAGAATAGAGGTTGCGGACTCGGGGGCGGTACCCGACGCTTCCACCAAATTAAGTTGTGATAGAAGGATACTACAGGTTTTATCCATAAGCTTTCATGGGGGCGAAATAGGATCGACGTGCTTAATAAAAAAATTATCTTTACTCGGTATAATTCCGCCGGACCTTGTGTCGTTGGGTTAAAAAAAAGAAACGCAAATGATAATGAACGTTTCGTAGGAACTGCAGCACTAGCTGCCTAGTCCTACGCGGTTGGGGGCTTAACCGGGCAACAGAAAAAGCCCCGCTAGAATTTTACTTGCATAACTAGAGATATACAAAACCTCATGTGAATAAGGCTTGAATAAGACTATTTAAATTTTGTTCAGCCTATAGCTAACCTGAAAAGGTTTTAGTTATAATGTGACCTAGCTATAAGCTATGTCATTCCCGTTTTTAGCTAGGAATGACATCAAGGTTGTTACTATGGATCAAACATTTTCGGATTAGCTATATCTAGTTTTGTGTTATTTTCTTTGTTTAGTTTATAACTATGAAGACCCCATATCAACAATTTCTTAACGAATGTATGTTGGAATTTGTAAAAAAGATTCTTTCAAAAATTCGTACCGATAAGTTGCAGCTGAATCAACTCTTGTATATTTCTTACAAAACTGATAATCCTGCCGTAGTTTTATCTTCTAGGATAAAAGAACGTTATCCCAAAGAAATAACTATAGTAATACAATATCAATTTGAAGATTTAACTGTAGGACTCAATGGCTTTTCTGTAACAATTAGTTTTGATGGTATCAAAGAAACTATCTATGTACCATTTGATTCGCTTATCAGCTTTGTTGATCCTAATAATGGTTACAGCCTAAAGTTTAAGCTAGAAACAATCAAATCTAATGAATTGCCTAACGAGAAGAAAAGAGAAACAATTAAGGTGTCTAGCGATTCTAAAAGTAAATCTAATTCAGCAGATAATATAATAGTTTTGGACAAATTTCGGAAACCCAGTAAACCCGTATAACGCGAATTTGGGATAAGAATTTGTCAATTCTTATCCCAAATCGGTGAAATTATAGAAACAATCAGATTTAAGACGGCTCTGCATCTGATTGTTAAGTTTATAAGATAGCTTTTTGCATAATATCATTAAGTCTTTTTGCAAATCCACCAGTATCATTGACTGGCTCACCTTCTAAAATACAGGCTTGGTCATACATTAATCTAACCAATTCTTCATTAGCAGAATCTTTATTATTTGAGATTATATCAGCATTAATTTTCTCAATAATTTTATGCTTAGGGTTTAGTTCAAGTATTTTAGCAGATGCTGCCATTAATTGTTTTTGTTCAATTAAGAATCTTTCCATACGAATATCCATAGCTCCGTCTCCAACGGCGAGGCAAGCTGGGCTTGAAGTAAGTTTTTTAGAAATCCTTACATCTTTTACTAAATTACCTAATATTTCTTTAAAATACTCTGTTAATTTGGCATATTCATCATTGTCTTCTTTGATATCCTCAGTTTTTTGCTCAGATTTCTCTAAATCAATATCACTTCTAGTAACTGATTTGATTGCATAACCTTTATAGCTACTATTAACATTAACCCAAAAATCATCAACTGTATCAGTAAACAGCAGTACATCGATATTTTTACTTAAAAATCCTTCTATTTGGGGGCTAGAGAGTAATTTTGCTGGATCATCACCGCTAAGATAATATATAGTGTCTTGCCCTTCTTTAAAGTTACTAATATAGTCATCAAGGCTAATCATTTTACTTAAAAGGCTACTACTAAATATACATGTTTCAAGTAATTTGTCATGATCACTAGTTGCTTCACACAGCCCTTCTTTTAAAGCAGCTCCAAAATTGGACCAAAATTTGCTGTATTCCTCTATAGACTCGTCTTTTTTCTTTTTAAGTTCACTCAAGACTCTTTTAGTTATAGCTGCTTTAATCTTTTCTAAAGTACTATTATGCTGCAAAGATTCACGACTAATATTTAGAGGTAAATCTTCTGAGTCTACTACCCCTCTTAGGAATCTTAGGTAAGAAGGTATTAAGTCTACATTCTCATCAGAAATGAAAACTCTCTTGATGTATAATTTTACTCTTCTCTTACGATCGGGGTGGAATAAATCAAAAGTCTTAGTTGACGGAATAAATAACAAATTAGTAAATTCAACAGTACCTTCATTTTTATTATGAATAGTTAACCAAGGATCGTCCATCGAATAAGATAAAGCTTTATAAAATTCTTTATATTGCTCAAAAGTCAAATCAGACTTAGGTCTTGTCCACAATGCTGAAGCTGAATTAAGTTGTATTTCATTAGCAGTTGACTCATCAATAAAATATATAGGTATGGCTATATGATCAGAATAACTTTTAACTATATGCTTCAATCTAAAATGATCAATATAACTATCTTCATCTTGTTTGACGTGAATAACCACCTCAGTTCCCCTTGTAAAATCATGGTCTAGATCATCCACAGTATATTCTCCAAGACCATCTGACTGCCAAACATAAGCTTTTGTTTCTCCTGCTTTTCTTGAGGTAACGGTGATGCTATCAGCAATCATAAAAGCTGAATAAAACCCAACCCCGAACTGTCCTATTAACATACTGTCTTTTTTAGCATCTCCAGACAGATTGTTTAAGAAATTCCCTGTACCAGACCTTGCAATAGTTCCTAGATTATCGATCAAATCTTCTCGATTCATACCAATACCATTATCTCTAATAATAATCTGCCTTTTATCTTTATCAATTTTTACAGTAATTTTAAAGTGAGGATCATCTGCAATAAGTTTTGCATCGCTTTGGGCTAAGTATCTTAATTTATCACAAGCATCCGAAGCGTTAGATATTAACTCACGCATAAAAATCTCTTTATTAGTATAAAGAGAATGGATCATTAAATTTAAAATCTTACCAACTTCAGCGTCAAACTTCTTTTTTTCTTGGGTCATATAAGTCCTATAAAATACTATACTTCGATCTTATGTATATAATGCTTTAAATGTAAATTTAAATAGTCTAATTCAATATTTTTTATTGCTAAGAGTTTTAATACCAATTGCAATAATTAACACGGTGTATTTATCCAGTCTCTATACATAATTGATTTTACTAAATCTACATTATGAGCAAATTGATTCCAAGCGTAACAAGCCATAGTGACGATATCTTCATATACACCATAACATTGGTTAGACAAGAAATGATTTTTGATCCATTCCCAAACTTGTTCCATTGCATTAAGTTCCGGTGCATAGGGCGGAAGCGGTATCAAAGTGATATTGCTTGGCACAGTTAGTTTTTTGGCTGTGTGCCAACCTGCATTATCCGTTAGTAAAGCTATATGTCGGTTGCCTTGAATACTGCGAGAAAGGTCTTCTAAGAATTTATTCATTGCCTGTGTATTTGCATATGGTAAAATTAATGCAAAAGCTTCTCCTGTATCATGGCAAGCAGCTCCATAAATATATGTTGAAATGAATTGCTGTTGCCGAACTTTACGGGGTCTAGTGCCACGCTTAGCCCATATACGAGTTAAGCTACCTTGTTGCCCAACTCGAGTTTCATCCTGAGACCATATATCAACTTTACATCTATCGATATTTTTTGGTAATAATTCTGTTAGCATGTCTGGGAAGTTTTTTTATATGTATTTTGAGTCTCTTGATTTGACTTTGGATGCATTGAACGAGAAGTAATCCAGCTAAAACCAAGGCGGTGCATAGTATTGTAGACTGTTTTTAAAGTACATTTAGCACCATATTCCTCAAGTAACATGATATGTAGCTCCTTTCCAGTTATATACCCACCAGTTTTACTTTCACTGAGCGTATTGATTTTATCAAAAAGAGCAGACTCTTGTATAGTGTTAATCTTCCTAGGGGCACCGCTTCTTTGTGATTCAAATAATCCTTCAAAACCATGATTCCTAAATCTTCTGAGCCATGATTGCACAGTTTTCCAGTGTGACTTCACTATTTCAGATATGGCTTTAAAAGATTTGCCTAATTGAAGGTAATACATCGCCAATAAACGTATACGATTTCGACCATGCGGCTCATGTTTCATCATTTTTATAAAATCATGACCATGAAAACCTTGCGGTAATATTAACCTAGCCATTTGAGTACCTTTATCAGTTAAAAACCCATTTTACACCACTGCGTTAATTATTGCAATTGGTATAAAATATTAGTGTGACCTAATATTATCTCAAAATTATTTTTACAAATTTTCCATTCTTTGGATAGAAAATTGACAATAGCATCGTTAGCCTTACCATCCTTTGGAACTGCTTTTATAGATAATTTTAGATGATATTGAGTATTAATTATGACAAACTCGCCTATCTTATTTGTCTTTGCGTTAGCTTTAACCTTAAGAGCAATAATGGCTAATTTCTTATTGGGGTTATAGTTAAAAATCTTACTCATATATTGCATTATCAACTTATTTTATAGTCCCATTATATTATCTATTCTTTCCCAAGGAAAATCTTGATCTTCCCGTCCAAAATGCCCATATGATGCTGTTTTAAGATAAATTGGATTATATAAAGATAGTTTTTTTATAATACCGCCTGGGCTCAAATCAAAATTATTCTTTATTAATTCAATTATTGCTGATTCACTCATTTTGCTAGTCCCAAACGTTTCAATACTTATAGAAACTGGCTGGGCAACTCCAATAGCATAAGAAATTTGAATCTCACAACGCTGTGCAACACCTGCTGCTACAATATTTTTTGCTAGATATCTTGCTGCATAAGATGCAGATCTATCGATTTTTGTTGGATCCTTACCAGAAAAACATCCGCCACCGTGGCGTGCTATTCCACCGTAAGTGTCAACTATTATTTTTCTTCCTGTAAGTCCACAGTCTCCCAAAGGTCCTCCAATTACGAACCTTCCTGTTGGGTTCACAAGATATTTAGTATTTTTATCAATCCATTCATCTGGTAACACAGGCTTAATGATTTCTTCAATTACTGCTTCTACTAAATCAGCATGAGAGATATTAGGGTGATGCTGCGTAGAAAGCACAACGGTGTCTATACCAACTGGTTTATTCTCAACATATTTAAAAGTGACTTGGCTTTTAGCATCTGGTCTTAACCAAGGCAAGATGCCCTTTTTTCTGAGTTCAGCTTGTCTCATAACTAATTTATGAGCATAGATAATTGGTGCAGGCATAAATGTAGGAGTCTCATTCGTTGCGTACCCAAACACCAAACCTTGATCACCAGCACCTATTTCATGATCTTCACGATTATCTACACCTAATGCAATATCCGGAGATTGATTACTTATTGAAGTAATCACACTACAAGAGTCTGCGTCAAAACCTATATCAGAGCTAGTATAGCCTATCTCTCTTATAATATTGCGTACTATTTGATCAATGTTAACCCAAGCATCTGTTGTGATTTCTCCAGCTATAAATACTAGTCCAGTCTTTATAAGTGTTTCGCATGCTACCCGACTCTTTTTTGGATACTCCTTAAGAATTGCATCCAGTATAGCATCTGAAATTTGGTCAGCCATTTTATCTGGATGTCCCTCAGAGACAGACTCATACCAATTGCAATAATTAACACGGTGTATTTATCCAGTCTCTATACATAATTGATTTTACTAAATCTACATTATGAGCAAATTGATTCCAAGCGTAACAAGCCATAGTGACGATATCTTCATATACACCATAACATTGGTTAGACAAGAAATGATTTTTGATCCATGCCCAAACTTGTTCCATTGCATTAAGTTCCGGTGCATAGGGCGGAAGCGGTATCAAAGTGATATTGCTTGGCACAGTTAGTTTTTTGGCTGTGTGCCAACCTGCATTATCCGTTAGTAAAGCTATATGTCGGTTGCCTTGAATACTGCGAGAAAGGTCTTCTAAGAATTTATTCATTGCCTGTGTATTTGCATATGGTAAAATTAATGCAAAAGCTTCTCCTGTATCATGGCAAGCAGCTCCATAAATATATGTTGAAATGAATTGCTGTTGCCGAACTTTACGGGGTCTAGTGCCACGCTTAGCCCATATACGAGTTAAGCTACCTTGTTGCCCAACTCGAGTTTCATCCTGAGACCATATATCAACTTTACATCTATCGATATTTTTTGGTAATAATTCTGTTAGCATGTCTGGGAAGTTTTTTTATATGTATTTTGAGTCTCTTGATTTGACTTTGGATGCATTGAACGAGAAGTAATCCAGCTAAAACCAAGGCGGTGCATAGTATTGTAGACTGTTTTTAAAGTACATTTAGCACCATATTCCTCAAGTAACATGATATGTAGCTCCTTTCCAGTTATATACCCACCAGTTTTACTTTCACTGAGCGTATTGATTTTATCAAAAAGAGCAGACTCTTGTATAGTGTTAATCTTCCTAGGGGCACCGCTTCTTTGTGATTCAAATAATCCTTCAAAACCATGATTCCTAAATCTTCTGAGCCATGATTGCACAGTTTTCCAGTGTGACTTCACTATTTCAGATATGGCTTTAAAAGATTTGCCTAATTGAAGGTAATACATCGCCAATAAACGTATACGATTTCGACCATGCGGCTCATGTTTCATCATTTTTATAAAATCATGACCATGAAAACCTTGCGGTAATATTAACCTAGCCATTTGAGTACCTTTATCAGTTAAAAACCCATTTTACACCACTGCGTTAATTATTGCAATTGGTATAACTCGTATATGGGCTAAGCGTGGCACTAGACCCCGTAAAGTTCGGCAACAGCAATTCATTTCAACATATATTTATGGAGCTGCTTGCCATGATACAGGAGAAGCTTTTGCATTAATTTTACCATATGCAAATACACAGGCAATGAATAAATTCTTAGAAGACCTTTCTCGCAGTATTCAAGGCAACCGACATATAGCTTTACTAACGGATAATGCAGGTTGGTACACAGCCAAAAAACTAACTGTGCCAAGCAATATCACTTTGATACCGCTTCCGCCCTATGCACCGGAACTTAATGCAATGGAACAAGTTTGGGAATGGATCAAAAATCATTTCTTGTCTAACCAATGTTATGGTGTATATGAAGATATCGTCACTATGGCTTGTTACGCTTGGAATCAATTTGCTCATAATGTAGATTTAGTAAAATCAATTATGTATAGAGACTGGATAAATACACCGTGTTAATTATTGCAATTGGTATCAGAAGTAAATAAATGATAATTTGTCATAATATTATTTCCTAAAAGTTAGTATTGAACATTAAGATTGAATATTAAGGAGTTATAGAGTAAGTATTACAAATTGTGAAGTTTAAGTATATAATGGACTAGAAAATTTAGACAAAAAAGCAGGTGGTTAGCAGGTAGCTTTGCTTATGTTTATATTAACTGTTGATTATGACGTTTAGATTGCCTTGTTGTTTATCAACTCTTCATTTGCAAGGAGTATATATATTTTTATGAATTTGTTTATTACTATTTTAATTATGGAAGTTTTAGTTGGGGCTGAAGTGGATTTATTTGTCCCTAGTTTTCCAAACTTACAAGATACCTTTAATCTTTCTACTTTTAAGGTAGAATTTCTATTAGGAATAAATCTCATAGCCCACTGTGTTACTTCCTTGATAGTAGGAAATTTAGGAGATAGGTTTGGCAGGAAGTTAATTATTATTATAGGTCTTATAATATTTGTTGTTGGTAGTATCTTTTGTGTATTTGGCTCTAATTATTACATGGTACTATTTGGTAGATTTCTGCAAGGAATTGGTATATCTGGGGTGGCCGTGTTGGGTTATGTAGTACTTGCTGATTTATATTCGGTTAAGCAACAACAAAAAATGATGGGGACTTTAAATGGTGCAGTTAGTTTAGCCATGGCTTTTGCACCGGTAATAGGAAGTTATGTAAATTTTTTGCTTAGTTGGCGAGGTAATTTTGCTATACTGTTAATATTTGGGATATTTTGTTTGATAATCGGTCTATTATTTATTCCCAAAGGGCAGGTAAATTATAATGTTGAAATATCTCTAAAAGAGTATGGCTTGGTCTTTAAATCGAGAAAAGCTATTTATTATATAATAACCTTATTAATGCTTTTTCAAGGTTATTGGATTTTTATTGGTATCTCTCCTATCTTGTATATGCGAGATATAGGAGTGTCTATTCAAGAATTTGGTTTTTATCAGGGAGCAATGGCTGCAGTATTTTCAGCTGTAAGCTTTAGCAGTGGTTATTTATTGAAGAATTTTGGACAAAAAAAATGTTTTTTCTTTAGTATTTTAGCACTTGTAGCTTTTATAATTGCCGCTATAGTTTTGGTGATATGCAAGACTAATGATCCATTAACCATAACCATAGTAACACAACTAGTGGCTATTGGTATGATATTCCCTTGTAATATTTTATGGCCTTTGGCGATAGAGATTATACCAAATGCTAAAGGCAGGATTACTGCTGTATTGGTATCAGGAAGATTGATTGTTACCGCATTATGTTTGCAGTTGGTTAGTTATTTTTATCATGGTACTTTTAAGTCATTAGCAATTGTTATGTGTATCACTACAGTTATAGCATTGATTAGTTGTTATAAATTATTGCAAGTAGATAGAATATTTGATGAACCTAAATAAATGATAAAAGATAATTTTATTCTAAAAATAGCAGTTCGATATTTTAGAGCTAAGAAGAATGAGCGATTTGTTTCTATTATTGCTGGTGTTTCTTTGATGGGTGTAACTATCGGTGTTGCTGCATTGATAGTGGTTATGTCCGTTATGAACGGTTTTCATTATGAACTGACTAAAAACATTATTGGTCTTAATGGTGACATTAGCATAACACCAGTATCACGTTCTATCGCAAATTATGATGAAATTAACAAAAAATTAATTAGTCAGAATTATATAAAACATATTTCTCCAAGCATTGTCGGTCAAGCTCTTGCACTAGGTAAAAGAATGAATAGTGGTGCTATAATTAAAGGTATAGATTTAACTGAACTCAAATATAAAAATCAAATTTTACAGAATGTTAATACTGGAGATTTTACCGATTTTTTTGGTACAGATGTGGTAGCAGTTGGTAATGAACTTGCTAGTAACCTAGGAGTTCAAGCGGGTACAAAAATAAAATTAATTTCTCCCAATTCAATTTCTACTGCTTTTGGTAGTATGCCTAGATCTAAAGAATTCAGGGTTGTGGCTACTTTCACTAGCGGTATGTATGATTATGATTCAGCAACTATTTTAATGCCACTTATTGCTGCCCAAAATTTTCTGTCTTTCAAGGAAGTTATTAATCTAATCGAAGTAATAACGATAGAACCGAGTAACGCGGGAATTTATGCTTGGGAGATACAAAATCTTTTAGGATCAAAATTACGAGTGACAAGTTGGCAGAAATCACATTTACAGTTTCTAAATGCTTTAGCTGTTGAAAGGATAGCAATGTTTACTATTCTCTCTTTGATTATTATGGTAGCAGCCTTTAACATCGTGTCTAGCTTGTTTATGTTAGTTAAAGATAAGACTTCAGATATTGCAGTGCTTCGTACTATTGGTGCAAGTACTAGGCAGATTATGCTTATTTTTATTTGTAATGGTATGTTTATAGGTTTGCTCGGTACGATTTTAGGTATCATATTGGGTACAAGCTTTGCTTATAATATCCAGTCTATTAGAAATATCTTGGAGAAAGTAACCGGTACTAAAATTTTTGAAGCAGCGATTTATTTTTTATACACTCTACCGTCAGAGGTAAGATTAGAAGATGTTATATTAGTATCAACTATCTCTATAGTTTTATGTTTTTGTGCAACAATTTATCCTTCATATAAAGCTGCTAAGTTAAATCCTGTGGATGCCTTGCGTTATGAATAAAGCTGTATTAATGTTAAAAAATATTTCTAAAAAATATAAGCAGGGAAAATCTATTATTGAAGTATTAAGTAATGTTAACTTAACTGTAATGCAAGGAGAACTAGTTGCCATAATAGGCTCTTCTGGTAGCGGTAAATCAACTTTACTGCATATAGCTGGTCTACTTGATACCCCAAATAATGGAGAGGTGCAGATAGAGTCAACAAACTATTGCCAAAATCATGCTCATATAATAAGACTGCGTAATATAGGCTTTGTCTATCAACAACATCATTTACTCAAAGATTTTACTGCCTTAGAGAATGTAGCAATGCCAAAATTAATTGCTGGCGATAGTTATAAATTAACTCTTAAGAAGGCAGAAGAGCTATTATCAGAGTTAGGACTAGCCAATAAAATACATAATATGCCGGGTGAGCTATCTGGTGGAGAGCAACAAAGAGTAGCTATCGCTCGTAGCTTAATTAATAATCCTAAAATTATTTTAGCTGATGAACCTACTGGTAATCTAGATCCTAATACTGCTAATGAGGTTTTTAACTTATTACTTAAAACCGCCAAACAACAACATACCTCTATTATTGTGGTAACTCATAATCATGAAATGGCACATAAGATGCATAGAGTGTATGAATTGCAGTATGGAGAGCTGAAATAGGCGGTAAATAAATTCATGAATCAACTAGTAGATTTTTATAGGTATAAAATTACCATTGAATATTTAGGAACTGCTTTTGTTGGTTGGCAAAGGCAGTGTAATGCTATATCTATTCAACAAATACTGGAAGATGGTATATACAAATTTACTGGTGAAAAAGTAGTGGTTCATGGAGCTGGCAGGACTGATGCAGGGGTTCATGCTTTAGGGCAAGTAGCACATTTCGATTTAGTGAAATATATGCAGCCCTATAAAGTTATACAGGCTATTAACTATTTTGTAAGATCTTATCATATAGGGGTAGTTGATTGTATTCTAGTCGACGGAGATTTTCATGCAAGATTTTCTGCTGTAGAACGTCATTATGTATATAGAATTATTAATAGACCTAGTCAAGTGATAATAGATTTAAATCGTGCTTGGTGGATAAAACAACCTCTTGATGTTGAAGCAATGAAATATGGAGCTTTCTATCTCATAGGAAATCATGATTTTAGCTCATTTAGAGGTAAATATTGCCAAGCAAAGTCACCTATAAAAACCTTATCTAAGTTAGTTATTACACAAGAAAACAACGATATAAAAATATATGTTTCTGCTCGATCTTTTTTACATCATATGGTTCGAAATATTGTTGGTAGTTTAGTATTAGTTGGACGCAATATATGGCAGGAAGGTGATATACAAAAAGCTTTGGATGCTAAAAAAAGAGAGGCAGCAGGTATAAAAGCTCCAGCATGTGGGTTGTATTTTCTTAGAGTTGACTATTAACTCATGTATGGAGCTTCTGCGTACTAAACTCGCAATCAGGCTCTTTCGGCACTATTGCCTCGACGGTCTCTAGGTTGCTAACACTTTTTATACCATTTGTCATTTTTTTTGTACCTAAAAATTTATTTTTGGTGGGTAACTTGTAATGACGGTTTTTTAACTTTCAACAGTTGTGGACATCACCCCTAATGGCGATGATTACTTGAGGTTACTATTAATTTATTATATCAAACTGAGGTTAATTTATGTTAAAAATCTTTGAACAATATAAGTCTCATCCATTTGCTAAATATTTTCTGATTTTGTTTGGCGTAATAGTCGTCTACCTAGCTTATCATATTTATATTTGGAGTCATACAGAATCGACTGATAACGCGTATATTGAGGCTGACATATCCAACGTTAGCTCTGAGATTAATGGAGTGATTAAGAATGTATTTATTTCAGATAATATGAGGGTAAAAAAAGGTGATCTTATTGCTGAGATCGATGATCAGGATTATAAGTCGCGTCTTGCTTCACTGGAAGCTTCTATTAAGGCATCTATTAAAAATATAGAAATCATAGAACAAAAGACTTTAATAGCTCAAATTAGTTTAGAGCTTTGTCAAGAGGTTGTTGATTCTGCTAGTACTAATTTGGAGATTAACTCAATTGATTATATAAGAACTCAAGAACTTAACAAAGAAAAATTTGCTAGTAAAAAGACATTAGATGAATCTAAAATGTCTTTTACTAAAGCAAAGACTGATTATAATCAGGCAAAGTTAAACTTGCAAATTGCACAGCAGAACTTACTACTTTTAGCTTTACAGAAAACTGCTGAGGAAGAAAAAATGAAAGGGTTACTGGAAGATAAAAATATAGTAGCTAGAAGTTTAGTAAATACCCAAATTATAGCCCCAGTTAACGGAATAATAGCAAATAGTAGCTTGCAGGTAGGTAATTTTATTAATCCAGGGAGAGTATTATTTTTTGTTGTGCAGGATGAACAAATGTATGTAAAAGCTAATTTTAAAGAGACGCAAATTGCAAAATTGCAACCAAAGCAAAAAGTTAAATTACAGTTTGATTCTTTACCAAAAAAGATCATATACGGCAGAATACGTAATATATCACCAGCTACCGGCTCAAAATTTAGTCTAATTCCGACTGATAATGCAACTGGTAACTTTACTAAGATTGTTCAACGAATTCCTGTGCTAATAGATTTTGAGACTCCTAAAGATATTACTAGTAATTTGATACCAGGAATGTCTGCTATAGTTTCGGTCAGAACTAATTAACCCAAATTCGCAGAATCATTCGAGTATACCTCAATTAATTAATTTTTTGCTCGACGACTAAACCAGCTTTGCAAATAAGTTGCTGCAATATCGCTATTCTCTATTAATAATACGTTTTCGGCATTTCTATTATCAGCTGCATTGGTAAAATTAAAGCTACCGGTAATCACCTTACTTTTATCAATGATCATAACTTTGTTGTGAGCAATACCTGGTACTTTATCTATTGAAACATCAATACCAGCCCGTTTTAATTCATGTATTTTAGAATATCTATCGTGTAAGTTACTACGATCCAATAATACCCTTATTTGAACACCGTTTTGCTTAGCTTTAATTAGTTGTTCCACTATATTTTGCGAAGTTAAACCAAATGCTTGAACATAAATACTATCCTTAGCCTTGGATATTTCTTTTGCTATTAATGATCCGCAGCCGGATGGCGGGGTAAAACAAACATTTAAATTATCAGTTTCGGTATGAAAACTGTGCCAAGAAGCTGTTTCTCGTACCTCATTATATCCTATCCCTATAGTAATGCCGAGTAAGAACGATATTATTATGTGTAAATTAAGCTTTTTAGGTAGTTTTTTCATTTTCTTATACTATGCCGAAACCAAGGTCTTAGCCCCCTTTAATTTTTGGAAATCATCACCAGCATGATAAGAAGAACGGGTTAATGGACTGGCGGAAACCATCAAAAACCCTTTAACCCTTGCTACTCTTTCAAAATATTTAAATTCTTCTAGGGGAACATATCTAGCAACTGCTGCATGGTTTTTGGTTGGCTGTAAATATTGTCCTATAGTTAGAAAATCAACTTTAGCTTCCCTTAAATCATCCATTACTTGTATAATTTCATCGTTTGTTTCTCCAAGACCAACCATCATACCTGATTTAGTAAAAATCTCAGAGTCTAATTTTTTTACATTATGCAAAAGACTTAATGAATTATAGTATCTCGCTCCTGGTCTGATAGTTTTGTATAGAGAAGGCACTGTCTCTACATTATGATTATAAACGTCAGGTTTTGCTAATACCACTATTTCAGCTGCCCCATCTTTCTTAAGAAAATCTGGGGTTAGAACTTCAATTGTGGTATTAGGAGCAACTAGTCTTATTTCCTTTATACAATTGGCAAAATGCTCAGCCCCACCATCATCTAAGTCATCTCGATCAACTGAAGTAATTACTACATGTTCAAGCCCTAATTTCATCACAGCTTGAGCTAATCTTTGTGGCTCATGCGGATCGAGTAAATCGGGACGACCAGTTTTAACATTACAAAATCTACAAGCACGAGTACAGACAGATCCCAAAATCATAACTGTAGCATGTTTTTTTGCCCAACATTCCCCTATATTAGGGCAAGCAGCTTCTTGACAAACTGTATTTAATTTTAAACTCTCAATTAGTTTTCTTGTATCATGATATTGATATGAATTTGGTGCTTTAACCTTTATCCAATCAGGTCTTTTAAGGGGTTGAGCTTCTTCTATCTTGATTATGTTTGACATATAATCCTGCTTTATTTATGGTCTGCTTTTTTATGAATTTTATATTCAAATCATTTTAGTATATCATTAAACAAATTGTTTTATTGGTAGTTTAACTATATCTGTAAGGCTAGTGCTGTTATCACAGTTGTAAGATAATTTGGGTTCAATAGGAATCTTACAGATTAAAGGTATATTATATTCTTTGGCAAAATTTTCTCCACTATTACCGTTAAATATCTGAATTTTCTTTCCCGAACTTGGTTCAACTAAATAGCTCATATTTTCTATAATACCTAAAATTGGTAGGTTAAATTTTCTGTATAAATCAATCGATCTAACGACATCTATTGCAGCCATTTTTTGTGGAGTAGTTACTATTATTACTCCATCTAATTGATAATTTTCTAAAATACTCAAGTGAATATCACCAGTACCAGGAGGCATGTCAATAATTAAATAATCTAACTCCTGCCAATGGGTGAGAGATAATAGTTGATAAATGGTCTTGCTGGCAATTGGACCACGCCAAACAATAGCTGAATTATCCTTAATAAGAAATCCAATAGAAATAATTTCAATACCCCGCGATTTTAAAGGGGTCACTTTATTATACACTATTTCAGGTACACCACTAATACCAAATATTTGCGGAATTGACGGACCATAAATATCAGCATCCACTATTCCCACCTTATACCCTTCAAGATTTAATTGCTCCGCTATCAATGCTGTTATAGTAGATTTACCAACTCCCCCTTTACCGGATGCCACCAATATTATCTTCTTTACTCCGTCAATGAAATGCTTAACTTTTGGATTAGTTGATTTTTTAGCTACACCTTTGCTACTAGTTAAAACTATAGTTATTTTCCCAATATTAGGTATTTCATTTAATTTATTAATAGCTTTAATTTTTATTTTATCGATTTCCTTGGAATCTTTACCAAGAATATCAATGGCAAACCCAATATTTTTATCCTTAATTATAATATTAGATATAATACTGACTAATTTTGTATTGTCACTAAAAGTGATATCTGAAATTTTATTTAGTATTTGTTGTTGGTTTATATCAATCATCGTTTTTAAGTAAAATGAAGCTCTTACCGTTAATAATCTTATTTTTCAACGCACATTAATCCATTTACCGGATCATTATTGCACGCTTTTTAACCCACCCATTTCGCCGATTTTAATAATGGACCATATAAATCTTCTTCCATACTAATGACAATGCTAAGTTTTTCTTCTTCCGATGGAGGTCTGTCAAGAAAGGTCAAACGGGGAGCATGCTTAATAATAGTGATAGGGGTTTGCTCATTGCCTTCTCCCATAACAAAAACAGCTGCTCCTGCTAATGAATCTAATATATTAATTTGTGTGACATTTAAAGATTGATTATAAATATCATGCTTACCAATATAGGAATATACGGGGCTAAAACCACACCAACCAAGAGCAATTCCAGTTACACCTCGTCTCATAATAGTTGTATGACTATCGGTTATAACAATTCCCAGATCGCGAATATTATGTTTATTGCGTAAATATTGCCAAATCCAATAGGCTGTTTTCTGAACATCTTGAGGATATAATACATAAACACCATCGACATTAGATTCATCAATACCAGCAGAGGGAATTAGTAAGCCATTTTTTATAGTTAAGTAAATATTATACCTATTTTCTTCTGTCTCTAATATTTGATCTGCCTCTTGTAGAATTAATGTATATTTATCAATATCACCTTTTTTAACAAACCTTCCCTCTAATACACTAATTACTTTTGAAGTTATAGCTACAACATCACCTTCTTTTAAATCTGCAATATACTGAGTCAATATAGTTTGTAATGACTCACCATATTGGATTTTATGAGTCTTAATGGCATGAATTTGCATATAACCCTTCCATCCCATCAAGAAATTGCCAGAGTAATTTAGCCCCCTTCACAGCTCCATAATGTACTTGTTTTTGTTCTATGCTATTAAGTTTGTTAATCAGCTTAATAAGTTCATTGGTATGCCATATATCAGTTTTTGCATGGACAACGAAAAATTCTAAGGTTCTTTGATTGTGAATATTATAATGTTTTTTCAGACCATCAATCTTGACTTTTGATACTGTTGGAGTTTGTCTTTCATAAGCATATAAGGCTCCAAGTCCAGTAGGATAATCTGTTTGAGTTAACTCAAAAAAACCATTAACCAATCTTTTTGTTGACTCAAATTTTGGATTCTTATCATCATCTCGAGAACCCCCTAATCCTTCAATAAAACGTAACCATAGCTCCGGATGATTATTGTCCCCTTGTTCTTCATCAACCAAATTCTCTAATAAGACTTGTCTTGCCTGGATATCAACACATAAAGCGTGAATCTGACTGATATATCTAGGAAAAGCAGCAACATGATGATAATATTCTTGAGCATAAACGTTCAGTGTATTCTTATTCAAAATACCATTATTCCAAGCTTGATAAAATGGATGTTTAAGTAAAGACCATTTTTCCAATACATCATCTAAATTATTTATAAATTCCATGAAACCTCCTCAGGGTTTTTTAATAGATAAATTGTATAATCATTTGATTTCTTTAGTATATATCTTGTCCACCTGCTAAAATACCGAAGATCCAAATATACATCACCAGAATATAATTTATGTATTTCTGTAAGAATAAAGGAAGAAATTAAATTATGTTCTAGAAATAAATGAGCTATTTGCCTCCCTCCGATCATAAAAATCTTATCGTTAGTTTTCGATTCTTTAAGATGTTCTAAACATTTTTGTAGAGAGGTAAAAACTTTAGTATCATTTAATTGTAAGTTGTTATCATTAGATAAAACAAAGGCCTGCCTGTCTATAAATAGTGTTTTCGGCATAGATTGATAAGTATTACGCCCCATAATAACTATACTATTGTGGGTAGTAGCTCTAAAATGCTTGATCTCACCTGGATAATACCATGGTAAGGCATTATTACAACCTATGACCCCATCTTTTGTTGCTGCCATGATTCCTATAATAGATCTAGATTGTTTGCTTATCATGCCATTACTCGTTATTAGATGAGTGATAGGCAACCAAAGCCTTCATATGATCTTTCACATTATGTACTCGTAAAAAATCTACTTTATCTTTAATAGCCAAGGAAACTCCAATTGTTTCTATGTCTCTAGCATAAGCATGGGATTCTTCAGAAAAAGCATGAATATATGACTTTCTAGAATGACCTATCATTATCAAGGAATCTAAGGTTTTAAGCTGATCTATACTTCTTAATATTTCAATATTTTGATAAGCCGTTTTGCCAAACCCTATACCAGGATCTAGAACTATATTCTCTAAAGTAAATCCAAGCTTAGTAAGTCTTTGTATAGCACACTTGCCCCATTGAATCATATAATCAATTGGCTTGACGTTTAAAGGTATAATCTGATTTTTGCTTGGTGGAATAGTAATAGAGTGCATAAGACAAAATTTGCAACCAGCTTTTGCTATAGCCCTTAATGTGTTATCATCAAATCCTCCACCAACATCATTAATCCATCTTATATGATATTTTTCTATAAGATTTACAGCAATAAAAGGATGTAGTGTATCAACACTTATATCGATCTTTTTATCAGCAATAATAGGTGCAAGTTCCCCTAACACTTCATCTAACTTAGCATATTCAGATTCAATAGGTTGAATAGTTGCCTTAGGCCTTGTTGATTGAGTACCAATTTCAATAACGCTAGCTCCATCTTCTACAAGCTTTATCACTTGTTCTATAGCTCTATTTGTTTCATAAAAATTTCCGCCATCTGAAAAAGAATCCTTAGTTATATTAACGATTCCTACCAACCGAGGATTTAAAACAGAGCTTTTTATAAAAGAGTTCTCTATACTTGGTTGGAATTTCCACGGCTCTTTACCCATTAATGCTAATAGATGTTTGAGGAAATCACGATTTTCCAGTTTAGGATGGGGAATAATAAGATATTCTGTATTTATAATTAGATCGTTATAAAACAAAATATCTAAATCAATAATACGTGGAGCCCATAGTTCATACTTTCTAGGACGTCCTATAGTTACTTCTATATTTTGCAATGATTGCAATAATTCTGTTGGTGATAAGTTTGTTTCTCCAGCAACTATCATATTTAAAAATGGCTTATCCCAGTCAGCAGAAGCGCTGCATGGTAAAATTGCCTTAGTTTCAAGGATTATAGAACATCTAATATTTGATAAACAATATTTCCTAATTAAGTTAACAGATTCCCATAAATTATCAAGGCGATTACCTAAATTTGATCCCAAGCTTATATAAATCATCACGCATCCTCTAGGTTCTTATATCTTAAGAATGTGTTATAAGTAATACCCCCATGAATGTTGGGTACAGGAGGAGAAACTTTACGAGTCTCAATTTTAATTGATTGGATTAGATGTTGGAATGAATTTAAGTAATCAAAAATTGCCTTATAAATAGATTCTGTCAAATGCTCAACAACATTAAAGCACTTTCCTTGACAAAAAACGGTAATTAACTCAACTATCTTAAGATAACAAACAACATCCTTTAGATTATCTGTATAAGCACCTTGAGGACACACCTTAAAACACAAGTCAATATTGAAACTAACCATTTGGGGATGAACCTTCTCTTCCTCAGTACATCCAAGATGAACCCAAATACGAAAATCTATAATAGAAAGCTTAAAAATATTTTTATTGAATATAACCTCATTTTACTGATTAAATGTATTATGAAAAAATTGTTCTGTCAACAGTTTTCCGGACAGTTAATACGAGACAATATTAACAGAAAGATTAACAGAAAGGAAGTACAAAAATGACTAATAGCAAACCAAAGGTTTATTCGACCGAATTTAAAGAATCAGCAGTCAAATTGGCAATTGGAGACTATTCAAAAGCATGGACAAAGCTAAATTTGAATTAGAAATCTACGCCAAATCATTGGACTTATATCTTTAAAATGTACTTTAAATTGGTAAATCTTAGTATTGTCAGACATATAAAAGCAATTTATCAGTTACTATAAAAAGCTAGGCATATTTTTTAGCAAAATTTAGCTTTGCCCATGCTTTTGAATGGTCTCTACTCCGTATCAACTACAGGTAACTGGAGTGGATTACTCGACTTTATTTTGGTTGTACATAATAATGATAAGGAGTTAATAGAGTATATTTTGTATGCTGCGGTTGTGTGTTCCGTGTCTCCTTCAAATTCCTCAGAATAAATTAATTTTGGGAATTGGTATTACATCTAGACCTATTATTTTATTCTATAGTATAATTTCCTTCATCTTATTGTACAAGACTACTGCATTGCAACATCTTCCACAATTTGTTCAAAGCAAACTTAACGATAAGAGGGTACTTATTCTATGCACGACTATTTCAGTCTAGCTCTTATCAAGTCACCCTCTTATAACTACTTATAATATGTTTTTAAGATATAAGAACCTATAATTATATCTATCTAGCAAAAAATAATCATTTCGTTTGACTTTTCTTGTATATATCTGTATAAGTCCACTGACTTATAATGATAATAAAACAGTATGGATAAAGTGAAAGATAATAGTTATTTCTCAGAAATAAGAAGAGTAGTTTGGCCAATTGAAGGGCATGAAAATAAGAAATTCTTGCCTATGGCGGCTATGATGTTTTGCATTTTGCTTAACTATTCTACTCTTAGATCAATAAAAGACGGGTTTGTAGTAACAGCTATTGGTCCTGAATCGATAAGTTTTGTAAAAACTTATGTAGTTTTACCAATGGCAATACTGCTTATGGTTGCTTATGTAAAGCTTTGTGATCTTTTAAAAGCAGAAAATGTTTTTTACACTGTGACCAGTTTTTTTCTAGCATATTTTGTGCTGTTTACTTTTGTATTATATCCATATCCAGAGTTGGTACATCCTAATCCTGAAACAATTGATGCATTAAGTATTGCATATCCAAATTTTAAGTGGTTTATTAGGGTAGTTGGTAAGTGGAGTTTTGCAATTTTTTATGCTATATCCGAACTTTGGGGAAGTATGATGCTTAGCTTATTATTTTGGCAATTTGCTAACCAAATTACTAAAACTGAAGAGGCGAAACGCTTTTATTCTATGTTTGGTATGTTAGCAAATTTATCTTTACCAGTTACTGCATTAATACTTGGTTATTTTTTAAGCAAAGAAACTCAAATAGTTTCAGAACATTTAAAATTTACCCCACTGCTTCTTATTATGATGGGTAGTGCTGTAGTTATCATGTTATTGTATAGATGGATGAATAAGCATGTTTTAACCGATCCTACTTTATATGATCCAACAAGTAAAGCTAGCAATAAGAAAAGCAAGGTTAAGCTATCTCTTATGGAAAGCTTTAAAATGATTTTTAGCTCAAAATATTTAGGGCTTATTGCCTTACTAATTATATGTTATGGGGTGTCAGTAAATCTTGTAGAAGGTGTATGGAAGTCAAAAATTCAGCAACTATATCCAACTAAAGAAGAATATACTATGTATATGGGGCAGTTCCAGGCTTGGCAAGGTGTGGCAGCTATATTGTTTATGATTGTTGGTTCTAACATTTTAAGAAGGGTTTCTTGGTTTATCGCCGCTATGATTACTCCTTTGATGATGTTAATTACTGGGGTTGCTTTTTTTGCTTTTATTTTCTTTGATAGCACTATTGCGATGTATGTTACTGGTCTATTCGCTTCTGGACCTTTGGCAGTAGCAGTGATGATTGGGATGATTCAAAATATTTTAAGTAAGGCAACAAAATACTCACTATTTGATGCTACCAAGAATATGGCATATATCCCTCTTGATAAGGATCTTAGAACAAAAGGTCAAGCGGCAGTAGAAGTTATAGGTGGTAGATTCGGTAAATCTGGAGGGGGTATCATCCAGTCAACGTTCTTTATTTTGCTTCCTACTTTTACTTTTGTTGAGGCTACGCCTTATTTTGCTAGTATATTTTTTGTTATCGTAATATTGTGGCTATATGCAATTAAAGGACTTAATAAGGAATATCAAGCTCAGATATCTGATGTCAAATCCAAAAGTTAGTTGTAACGAAATTAGATTTATGGGACTACAACGCGAATTTGGGATAAGAATTTGTCAATTCTTATCCCAAATGGGGGTACAATAGGTCTGTTCATGCGGCTAGATAGCTCAGTTGGTAGAGCAAAGGACTGAAAATCCTTGTGTCGCCGGTTCGATCCCGGCTCTAGCCACCATCTCTATGATAAATCTCTTATACTATACTTCTAGATTGTATAATAACTATTATACAATAATGAACAATATTCTGAAATACAAATTATTGTAAGAAAACTTGAGTATTTTCTAACTGGCGTTTATACTGTTGCCATTATTTTATAAAATTAAATAACCATGATAAACTCACGTTTTTATAAAAAATCTGCTCCTTATAAATTATCAGAAATTGTAAAATTAATAGGTGCTGAGATAGTATACTCAAATGATTTGTTAATCCATAATGTTAAGTCATTAGAAGAGGCTGATGTTGGTGATATAAGTTTTTTAAGTAATATCAAATATATTACTCAATTCCAAAACACTAAAGCTTCATGCTGCATAGTTCCAGAGAATTTTTTACAAGAATCTAATAATGGAACAATATTATTAAGAGTAAAGAATTCATATTTCTTTTATGCAAAATTAGTGGATCTATTTTATAGTAAAGCAAAAACTTATCCTAACAAAATTATGCCATCTGCCTATATTTCGGATTCTGCCACTATAGGAAGTAATTGTTATATAGGACATAATGTTGTTATTGAAGCTCATGCTGTAATAGGTGATAATTGTGTTATAGAATCTGGGACTTTTATAGACTATGGAGTAGTAATAGGTAACAGAGCGTTAATATACTCAAATGTTTCAATAAGTTACAGTATAATAGGTGATGATGTGGTAATATTACCGGGAGCAAGGATTGGACAAGATGGCTTTGGTTTTGCAACAGATAAAGGGATTCATAAAAAGATTTTCCACACTGGTATGGTAAAAATAGGTAATAATGTTGAAATAGGTAGTAATACTACTATTGATAGAGGATCAATGAATGATACGGTGATAGGAGATTTATGTAGAATAGATAACTTAGTGCAGATAGGACATAATGCTATAATAGGAAGGGGGTCGATTATTGTCGCCCAAGTCGGTATATCAGGTAGCACTACAATAGGAGCATATTGTGCTCTTGGAGGACAGGCGGGATTATCTGGACATATAGTGCTAGGCGATAAAGTGCAAGTAGCAGCAAAAGCCGGTGTTATAAAAGATGTTGAATCAGGAGTAACAGTTGGTGGATTCCCTGCCGTACCTATTAGAGATTGGCATAAACAATCAGTAATTATGAAACAGCTCACAAAAAAACGGGATATAGATGAAAATTAATATTATAGAAATAATGGAAATGCTACCTCATCGTTATCCATTTTTATTAATAGATAAGGTACTAGAATTTAAGCTTCATGAGTCTATTGTTGGTATCAAGAATATCACTTTTAATGAGCCGCAATTTACTGGTCATTTTCCCACAAAACCAGTAATGCCTGGTGTGCTAATTATTGAGGCTATGGCTCAATTATCTGCTATTTTAGTAGCCAAATCAATGGATTTCAAAGATAAAGATGTTTTCTTTATGACTATTGAAGAGGCAAAATTTCGTAAAGTTGTTGAGCCAGGTGATACATTACATATTTATGCTAAAATAGAACAAAATAGAGGCTCTGTTTGGAAATTTTCAAGTAACAGCAAAGTTAATGATCAGATAGTTGCAGAGAGCAAATTTACTGCAATGGTTAAAAATAGGAATTAACAATGACCTTATCAGCTATACACGTAACTGCCATAGTAGATCCAAAGGCTTCGATTGGTGCAAATGTCAGAATCGGTCCTTTTTGTACTGTTGGGTCGGATGTGGTTTTGGCAGATAATATTGAGTTAAAATCACACGTAGTTATAGAGGGAAAAACAAAAATTGGTGCTAATACAGTTATATATCCATTTGCTTCTATTGGTCAGCCCCCTCAAATACTTAAGTATGAGGGAGAAGAGTCAGAGGTTATCATAGGTAATAATAATACTATTAGAGAATATGTCACTATTCAAGCCGGTAGTAAAGGTGGTGGTATGGTTACCTCTGTAGGTAATAATTGTTTATTGATGGTTGGAGTGCATATAGCACATGATTGTATTGTGGGTAATAATGTAATTCTTGCTAACTATGTTAGCCTAGCTGGTCACGTTAAAGTTGATGATTATGCCATTATAGGAGGACTTTCTGCTGTTCTGCAATTCGTACGTATAGGACAACATTCGATGGTGGGTGGTATGTCTGCAGTGAGCAAAGATGTGATTCCATTTGGGCTAGCTACAAATGAAAGGGCATTTCTTGAAGGAATAAACTTAGTTGGGATGAAAAGACGTGGCTTTGATAATCAGGAAACGCTTGATACTATAAAAGCCGTAGATGAGATTTTTATTGGCGAAGGTATTTTTACTGATAGAATTGAGATAGTTTTAAAGCAATATAAAGGTAATCCTATTGTAGAACAAATTATCACTTTTATAAAACAGGATATTAGTAGAGCATTTTGCCAGCCAAGACAAGTTGAACATGATAAGGTAAGTAAGTAAAATGTTGCAAATATACCCTTTAAAGCAAAAGAGTATAGTTGGAATTATAGCAGGAAATGGCTTATTGCCAATTTCACTCGCCAATAGTTTCCTTAAGCAAGGCGGGCAATGTTATATCGCAGCTTTGGAGGGAGAAGCAAATCCGGTATTGTATCAGGATTTTACCCACCAATTTTTTAAAATCGGTATGGTTAAGCCAATAATTGAATATTTTCGTAAGTATGATGTAAAAAATATAATTTTTGCTGGTAGTGTAAATCGTCCTAATTTGCGATCAATTAAAGTAGATTTAATGGGATCAAGGTTACTTGCACGCATATTGAAACAAAAATTTTTAGGAGATGATAAACTTCTTAGTATAGTAACAGATTTCCTAGAAGAAAAAGGGTTTAAAGTAGTTTCTAGTTATGAAATATTAAGAACAAATAATGATGTTATGACCATAGCTGTTCCATCTAGAATAGATAATACAGATATCGAACTGGGGATAAAGCTATTAGATAGTATCGGATATCTTGATGTAGGACAGTCAGTAATTGTTGATAATGGGTATATTATAGGTATTGAAGCGGCTGAGGGTACAGATAATTTAATAGAAAGATGTTCATATTTACGTAAAAATTCTACAGGTGGTGTACTTATTAAAATGATGAAGAAAGGTCAAGATACTAGAATTGATATACCTACAATAGGAGCAAAGACAATAAGTAACTTAGCTAATTATGGTTATAAAGGGTTAGCCATACAAAAAGATAAAGTGATTATTCTAGAGATAGAAAGAACTATTGAACTCGCTAATGAATGCGGACTTTTTATTAAACTTATTTAGTGTATCTAAAGAATTAGGGTAATAAATTTTATCTTACAACCCCTACTATAAAATTGTAGTAACTGATTTTCTTGACAAAACAGTACAAAAAATTCAGAATAAAATTCTTTCGCGTATAAATGATAATTTCTAGGCTATTATACCAAATTTTATTGATCTTTGAAACATCTTCTTCAAATTATTTGAGTAATATTACTTAGTGCTATGAGAAATTCATGCTAAAATAAAAAAAAAATTCTTCCAAGAAACATGAGACCTATTACAAAATTCACTTATGTGTAAGGATTTGAAGAGTCTGTAGAAAAATATATTACTTTATGACAGCCAATGTACTAGTAGTTGATGATATAGAATCAAATGTTAAATTACTGGAAGCTAAACTTTTAGGAGAATATTACACAGTCTTTACTGCCAATAACGGCAAAGATGCATTGGATGTTCTTGCCCTTAATAGAATTGATATTGTATTACTTGACGCCATGATGCCTAATATAGATGGATTTGAAATCTGTAAACGAATTAAGTCTAATCCTTACACTATTCATATACCAGTGATTATGGTTACGGCTCTTTCTGATACTGAGGATCGCATAAAAGGTCTTGAAGCTGGAGCTGATGAATTCTTAACAAAACCTATTGATGACACTGCTCTTTTTGCAAGGGTACGATCTCTTGCTAGAATGAAGGCGGTTATTGATGAACTCAAGCTTAGAAACACTACTAATGCTGAATTAGGTGGTGACGTTATAGAGGTAAAAGATAATTTTTCAGATAGTAAAATACTTTTAGTTAACGATGATATAGTGCAGGCAAGAAACATAAATAAAATGCTTCTAAGCCTTACCCCCAATATCAAAATAATATCTGATATTAATGAATTAGAGAAAGATAGCGAATATACCCCGGATTTAGTAATTATCAGCTGCCAATTAGAGCAAGGAGATCCTTTAAGAATAAGCGTGATGCTACGGTCTGATGCTAAATTCCATGATACGGTACTCATATTACAAGCTGAAGAAGAAAATACATCGATAGTTATCAAAGGTTTAGAGCTGGGTATTAATGATTATTTTACATACCCAGTAGACAAAAACGAGCTATTAGCTAGAATCAGAACTCAATTGAAAAGAAAACATTACCAAGATACTTTACGCAATGATTTAGAGTTAAGCGTAAATTTGTCGATCAAAGATGGTTTGACAGGCATATTTAATCGTCATTATTTTGATACACACATAAAGCAAATGGTAAAAAAATCTACTGATAGTAAAAGACCTTTATGCTTACTTATGTGTGATATTGATCATTTTAAGCAAGTTAATGACACTTATGGTCATCAAGCAGGAGACATAGTGCTAAAAACCATTGCTAATGTTCTGAAGAGTATTTTTAGGGTTACAGACTTGGTTGCTAGATATGGCGGAGAGGAATTTGCTATCCTTTTAAATGACATAACGATTGACGAAGCTATGTATATAGCGCAGCGGGCAAGAACAAGAGTGGAGTCTATCGATTTTAAAGTTAAAACGCAAAAAGACCCTATTAAGAAAACTATCTCCATAGGAGTAACTGAATACAAAATTGGGGAATCTATTAGTGATTTTATAGAACGTACCGATAAAGCTCTGTATCAAGCAAAGGAGGACGGAAGAAATAAAGTGATAAGAATAATTTAGATACACAAATGAAGACTAATCAGGTATACTAGACTTATTAGACCTTATATCTTAAGAATGTGTTATAAGTAATTAAAGAGGGTGACTTGAATAGACCTTGACTAAAATAGTCGCTAAGAGAATAAGTACCCTCTTTTTGGTAGTTTACCTTGAACAAATTGCAGAAGGTGGTCTTAAAAAGAGCAGCCTTGCACAATAAGAAGAAGGAGATTATATCATGAATAAAATAATAGGTCTAGACGTAAGTAAAAACTGGCTTGATATATGTGTATATAATACAAGAGATAAACCTAAATATCATCGTTTTGCCAATGATGCAGCTGGTCATGAAGAGATGATTAAATTAGCAAAAGAGCAAGAGATTAAGCTAATAATATGTGAACCTACTGGAGGATACGAAGCTGAGATTTGTCAAAAGCTGGATAATAATAACCAACAAATACATAAGGTCAATACATATAGTTTTAATTCTTTTAGTAAATCGGTGAATTTGTGTAAAACTGATAGGAAGGATGCATTTAAATTAGCATATTATGCGGATAAGATGCAGCTTTCAGCGAATTATATATATCAAGTTGAATCAGAGACTTTGAAGAGATGTCAACAAAGACGAGAAGATTTAGTATTAATGCTTAGCAATGAAAAGAAAAGACTACATCATAGCATTGATGGTATTGATAAAGAGAGTATAGAAAAGCTCATTAAATTTTTACAGAATGAAATAGCTGAGCTTGATAAAAAGTTAAACAAAACAATAGATGAGTCAGAAGAGTTAAAAGAGAAGGTAAAAATATTAGAGACTGTACCTGGTATTGGTAAATGTTTAGCTACAAAACTAATTAGTTTTGTACCTGAATTAGGGGATAAAAATTATAGTAGCAATGAATTGTCATCAATTGTTGGTATAGCTCCATATGCTCGTGATAGTGGTAATAAGCAAGGACGAAGATTTATTCGAGGAGGCAGGAAAATACCTAGAGATGCTTTATACATGGCAGTATTAGCTGGTAAGAATGGTTTCCAATATTTAAAAATTTTATATGATAGGCTTGTTAATAATTTTAAACCTAAGAAAGTTGCGATAGTTGCTTGTATGCGTAAGTTACTTGAAGTGTGCCATAAACTTATTCAACAAAAACGTGTTTTTGTTATTAAATAATATTTATCTATTTTTATAAAATTTAGATAAAAGATAATTGCTCTTTCGAAACTCGCTTATGCGCAAGGGTGTGAAGGAGACGCTTCACCTCGAACCGCAGCGTATACTCAAATGATTTGAAGAATTGGATTTGAAAATGAATGGTGAGCAAGCGGAGTGTACATATAGTACATGAGCATGCGAATCCATGATATTTTCAAAAAACAATTCTTCAAATCATTTGAGTATACTCTAATTCCGTTACGGATTCGAGTGCCGCATCGACGTGCAAATCACCAGCAGAAGTAGAGTTTTGAAAAAGGTCTATTGTAAAATTAGCTTATGAGATGGTAGTTCTTAAAGAAGTCTACCTTTCATATAAAAACCTAAAATCATGAAAAATGAAACTATTTGTAAATGTTATCGTGAATTGCCATATAGGCCAAGTGTAGGCATGATGATAATAGATAGTGCTAATAGAGTATTTGTTGGTAAAAGAATAGATACCAAAATAGCAGCTTGGCAAATGCCTCAAGGTGGTATAGATCTAGGAGAAACACCTAGTGTTGCTGCCCTTAGAGAAATGTTCGAAGAGATAGGTTGTAATAAAGGTTATATTATTGCAGAAAGCAAATATTGGTATAGTTATGATGTACCTAAAATTTTAATACCTAAATTATGGGGTGGTAATTTCCGAGGTCAAAAACAAAAATGGTTTCTAATTAGGTTTACCGGTACTAACGAAGATATTAATATTAATACTCATAACCCAGAGTTTGAGGAATGGCGTTGGGCTAAGTTTGATGAGTTATTATCAATTATAATTCCCTTTAAACGCAAGCTTTATAAAGCTGTAGTTAAGGAATTCGCCCCTATCGTTCATGATATAGTCAATTGATGAGAATTTGGTGATGTCGTCTTCGATCGCTCGCCTATTATCTATAGGCTTCGCTCCATCGTTCCTGCTATCCAATTCTCCTGAATTGACTATAGTTGTTCTTTGAAATGTGCTGAACTCTTTTACTCATAGTAAAATTACCAAATTTTAGATTGTCGATGGATGATTGTTCTAGAGCATGAACTAATAACATACCATTTGATATGTTAAGTGTTACAGTTCCTGGTGTAAGAGTAATAGAATTACCATATATTACAAGACTTGTATCGTTTTTTTGTTCTGAATTAATCCACTCAAAGACTGGCTGTAGATTAAGATTTCTACGCCATATGATCTTCATTACTCCTAAGCTAGATACAACTATTTCTTTAATTAACCAAATAAAATATAATATAGAACGATAATTTAAATAGATCCTATCAGGGATCAAATTGAGTTTTATTGCCACAAGATAAGATATACTGGGGATAATCAAGAAAACCAACAATGCAAAAATATCATTAGGTACTCCTGTTAGACCAAACAACACCAATAACAAAGTAATTAAAGTAAAGATTTTAGTGTGCATCATACTTTCCTCCACCTTTAACAGTTGATGTAAACGGTAGAAAGATCATTACCACAAAAAATAATGCACTTATAATACCAAAAATGCTATTTATCGCAATTACAAATGCTTCCTTATTTATATTACTGGCTAACCAAAAATACGAAGCCTTTTCTGGATCAACCACTTTACCATCCAATAATTGTCCTAGAAATTGTAATTTCATTAGAATAGAGGGTGAAGTGGAAGAAATATTCTCATTTAAATATTGGCTAAAAATCTTAGTTTTATCTGTAAGAAGGGTGCTAATAACTGCAAGACCAACAGCTCCTCCAAGATTACGAGTAAGATTATACAACCCACTAGCATTCCCCACCTTGTCTTTACTCATACTGCCTAAAGCAATATTATTAGTAGGTAAAAAGCAAAACATCATCGCCAGTCCCCTAATAAATTGTGGTAAAAAAAATTCGGCAAATTTAGCATCTGCTGTTAAAAAACTATTTAGGTAGCAACCTAAACTAAACGTAGCTAGACCGATAGCCAAAATAATTCTTAAATCTAATCCAGAACTAAGCATTTTTCCTGCAAGTGGAGCTGACAGAAATTGTGCTATACCAGTAACCATCATGGTGAAACCAATTTGTACAGTATTAAAACCAGCTATTGTAAATAAAAATAAAGGTAATAAATAGACTGCACCATACAATCCTATACCTATGACAAAAGAGTAGATACAACCAAAGGTAAAATTTTTGTTAGCAAAAGTTGTTAAATCTAAGATTGGATTAATAAATGTCAGTTCTCTAATAACTAGCATAATAAATCCAACAACAATTAGTATGATAAGGAATAATATCAAATTATCTTCTATCCAACCTTTCTTATTTCCTTCTTCTAAAACATATTGCAAAGAAGCAAGAGTAACAGTCAATAAAATAATGCCAACAAAATCAAAATTCTTGAGCAAATTGTAATTAGGTTGATCAAAATCAGCGTATAAATATACGACCACACAAACAAAAATACCAGGTATTACATTGAGTAAAAACATAAAATGCCAAGATAAGTTTTCAGTAATGTAACCACCAAGTGTTGGTCCAAGTGTTGGGGCTATTGTTACGACTAATCCTACTATCACAGTAACTACGGGGCGTTTTGAGGCAGGAAAAATTATAAATATTGTACTAAAAACAGTTGGTATCATTGCTCCACCAAAAAATCCTTGTAAAGCTCTAAAAATAATCATTGTTTCTATATTGCTGGCTAGAGAACATAGAATACTCATAACGGTAAAACCAAGAGCAGCAATAAAATAAGAAATTCTAGTGGAGAGAAGCTTGGCTGTAAAACCGGTTATTGGTATTATAATCACTTCTGCTATAAGATATGATGTTTGAACCCAAGATAATTCATCACTAGAAGCAGAAAGACCGGCTGCAATGACTGATAAAGAACTGGCAACAATTTGAATATCCAACACTGCCATAAACATTCCCACTATCATTGCAAAGAATGCAAGTAACTGCTTATTTGATAGTGGAGGAGCAAGGTCTTGTTGCATAGAAAATAAGCTATAATTATAGCATATAACTTATATCACAAAAGTAACAATCTTACAAGCAAATATCTTAAAAAATATACATTTGATAAAATTATTTAGTAGTATCTAATAGAATAAACTATAATAATTCATGTATTTAAATAGCGGGTTAGTTACTATGTCCAAGAAAAAATCTAATAATTTGAGTAAGAAAATACAAAATATTAATGAAAAATTTGAGAAAACACTTGGCGAGTTAGATAAGAAATTGTTGGAATCCGAGATGGTGACAGATATGATTAATGACTCATTAGATAGAACGGGTGGTTCTGTTTCGTCTTCGGAAGTAGATAAGTTGATGGAAGAAATGCAGTCTGAAGTTAATTTAGATAATAAATCTGCTGAATTAGGTAAACGAAAAGATCGAGAAATAGAAGCTAGACTTAATAAATTAAAAAAAGATCCGACTCCAACTGTGGAAGGTCCAATTCCAACTGTAGACGATTTGCGAGAAACACTGAAAAAATTAAAAGAAGATGAGAAAAAAATACTTCAGTCAACAAAACCAATAGGTAAAGTAGCCCCACGCCCAAGGAATAATAACCCAAGGAATAATAATTTAGCAGCTAATTCTCGTAGGGTACAGGAGCAGAAACCATCTAAGCCACCGGAAATTAACAATAATAATAGACGATACGATGTTCCAAAGGAAAACGCTATTTTGGATGATATAAAGCCGGAAAAAAGCTGGTTTGCAAAGATTATAGATAAGGTTATTGATATTGTTAAAGAACTCTTGAACAATTCACAAAATCAAGATACTCCATCTCCTAAACAACAAGATTTACAACAAGAACTACAGGAGTTCAGGCAGAGAAAACAAGAAATATTAGCACCAGTAATACAGGCACAAAAGAAAGCAAAATTATTAAAAGAAGAACAAAAAACAAGCAGAGAAGTATCTAGGGCAAAAAGACTAAGGCGTAATTTAGCAGGGCATGATACTCATAAACCTTTGCGTTCTAGTACTTCATCTATTACTTCACCTCCTAGTACTCCTCCAGTAAAACCACCAGTAAATAAGAACGATAGGGGTGGTAGGTAACTTACATCTTTTTAAAAGCCATAAACTTTGAAGCTATTGACGTCATCCTGAATTTATTTCAGGATGACGTCCCATGAGTTCAAAGATGTGGGTAATAGTAATGGTATACTCAAATCAGAAGAGTATAGGTAAGTCACATAGAATGTTGATTATGGTTATCTATAGAATTACTTCTCTGCAGTTTTTTCCGATGAAGAAAGCTTTCTTCTTCTTGTAATAAATTTGGTGCAGATTTACTTTTTCGTAACTGTGCTATAACCTCAGGTGTTACGATCTCTTTAGCAGATTTTTTAGCAGCCTCCATAGCTTTTGTTAATGGGCTATAATCCCTTATTACCTTAGGTTGTTTATAAAAAGGATTATGTGTCCTACCTAGATCTTTTAAAAGGCTTAGTGTACCTTTTGCAGCTGCTGTCAGTATATTATTACTTTTGTTCTTTTCTTTAGTTTCAGGTTCAGTTGCTTTTTCATTAGGTTTTTCTTCAAACTTATTGACTGTTGTATGAAGTGTAGCTCGTTTTTGCTCATCGGTTAACTTGTTATAATTTTTGTCAAACATCAGTTCAGTTAAAGCTTGTTGATATATATCAAATTTATTTTGTTTTTGCTCATCGGTTAACTTATAATAATCCTTATCTTGCATTAATTCAGCTAAAGCTGCAGTTTGGATATGTTGTTTTTGGGCGATCTCACGTAGTTCTCGTAAATTCCTATAATAGGCAACATCATCCTTACGGAGTTCATCATTAATATTGATTTTAAATGCTGTAGTAAGGTTAGCTGAGTCCTTTTCAGTTACACCTGAGCCAATCATAGAAATAGCTGAAAGTGTACCACTTTTTAGTGCTGTAAGAATCTTAACAGGATTCCCACTAGTAGCAGCAGTTATGTTAGACGCTAAATTAGCGGAATTTTGAAGATTATCAACTATGAATTTGCTTGCACTAAATGCCATTTCTACTTTGGGATCTACATAGTGGTAATGTTTATCTTTGCCATTTGGAACATGGTTATTTGGGACATGTAATTTCTTTTCCAATGTCTTGGCTAATTTGGGATCGAGTAGTAGTAAGTATTGTTGCTTGTCTATGTCCCCTCGATTTTGCATCAATAGGTCATTTTCTTGTGCAAGTTTACGGAGTCTTCTTGTTTTGATAACATCAGCTACTATTTCGCTAGTTACTCCAGCTAATGCTATTGCAGCCGCGGTCAAGGCTACTGGAGGGGAAACCCCGGCTAGTGTTACTACTGCAAGTGCAATTGTAACAGTACGACCTATAGCACTACCAAATAGCACCTTCGCCAATTTTGTATCTAACAGCCACTCTATACCTTTGAAAAGCCTCGTACTCTTTGTCCAATCCCAAGCAGCTTTAATTTTATTTAAAAGTCTCTTAAATTTTGATTCTGTCTTTGGTTCTGTATTTTCCTGTTCTAAAGATTTTGCAAATTCATCTGAAATTTTAACTTCATTTGTTTTAACCGATTTTAATCTTTCACTTTTCTCTTGCTCAATTATATGTAAATCATCTTTACTTTTTACAGATTTTTGAGAGAGAGTACGTTTTAACTTATTTTCACGTTCAAGCTCCATATCATCAAAGCTTTTGGAAAGCTCTGCTTTTCTTTGCTTGGGTTGCACTGTTTGATTGTCTAACGTATTAGCTATTTCTATCTCTTTAGGCACAATTGTAGTACTACCTATCTCAGAACTTTCAAGGTTTTCAAACGGCGTAGATTCTTTTTTGTCATCTGTCATAATATATAACCTATTGGTATAGACTCCTATCATATTTAATCTTAAAAGAGAGTCTAACAGCAAATTATACAAGGTTAAAGACTAATTTTATAATAAATAAAATTAGTCAGCAATGATTGCTATATATTCTAGTAGCAATTCTACCACAAACCTAGTGTTTTCCACCACATACCGCCTATAAAAATCCATATAATGCCATATACTAGACTCAAAACTAAACCAAGATACCACCATGTTCTGATCTTCATATATCCTGTCTCAAAATATATTGGAGCACTACTAAGTCCATAATGAGTAAGACCCGAAGATAATATTGATAAAAAACTAAGTAGCAATGCAGATAGTAAACTAGGCATTTTAGCATGCATAAATAACGCTAGAAAAGTAGGAAAAAGTATAGCAATATGGGTTGTAGTACTGGCAAAAAAGTAATGTATATAAAAATATATTATAGAAAGTATAATTATACCAATCATTGGAGAGAAAAAACTTAATAAATTGTCTCTAAGTTTATCACTAACCCATGATATTAAACCAAAATCAGACAAAAAACTTGAAATCATAACTAAAGTGCCATACCAAATAAAGGTATGCCATGCCCCTTTATCTGCAAGAGTATCTTCAAACTTAATTACTTTGCATAATAATAAAATACATACTCCCAACAGTGCAACTGTAGTAGCTGATAATCCCCATTTGCTGCCAAGCATCCATAAAAAAATTAGAATTACAAAAGTCATTAGCATAATAATCTCTTGCAATGATATATCACCTATTTCTTGCAATTTTGCCCTAGCTATTTGTATAGCAGATGGATCGTATTTAATTGAGGGTGGATGTAAATAATAAATAATAAGAGGCATTACAGCAAGAGAAACCACGCCTGGCACTATAGCTGCTATTGCCCAGTCACTCCATGTAATTATAATCCCAGCATCAGCTGCAAACTTAACAGCTAAAGGATTAGCGGCCATAGAGGTAATAAACATAGCACTAGTTATCACATTTGATTGAAAGACTACTTTCATGAGAAACCCACCGTTTGAAACGGATGCTTTGTAATTTGTTTTATCAGAGTAAGCGGTGCAGAGTGACTGAGCGATAGGAAAAATTATCCCTCCTCCCCTAGCACATACACTAGGAATAAAAGGTGCAAGTATAAAATCAACAATTACCAAAGCATATGAAAGACCAAGGGTACTTTGTCCGACAAGTAGAATGATGTGATAAGCTATCCGTTCCCCACAGCCTGTTTTTATAAAACCCTGAGCAATAAAAAAAGCAAACAGCACCAGCCATATAATGCTATGACTAAACCCGGATAGACTTTGTTCTAAGGAAAGGGTTTGCGTCAGAATACAACAGAGTATGCTAAATAAGGCTATAGCACCCATAGGTAAAGGATTAAGAATTATAGCTGCAATAGTGGTAATAAATATAATAGAAAGATGCCACACCTTAACATCAAGTCCTTCAGGGACCGGTATATACCATATTACACAAGCTAAAATAACAAGCATTAGAATAGGTAAATTTTTGTTCCAATTACACATATTAAGCATAATAAATTTATTTCAAGATCGAGTAAGGTGAGTGGGGGGGTTCGTATCAATTGATAATGCGTGTAGTCCGCTCGCTAGTTCATCTGCTAAAAGATTGTGAATTATTTTATGCTGTTCTAGCAAACTTTTTCCTATAAAAACTGCTGTAAAAATTTTGATCTTAAGATGACTTTCAGTAATGCCACCATTATGGCTGGCATGTTTGTAACTTTCGTCAACTATTTCGCAATAATGTGGTTTTAACACATCTAGTTTTCTTTTTATTCTATTTATTTTGGTCATAGTTATATATATATAAAACTTTTACTTGTATCAAGTCTACTGGGATTTTAGTATTTAGCAAATATTATTATTTAGTTGGTTATGGCAAAATTAGATACAAAAATTAGAAATTTGCAATCTGAGCTTGATAAAGCCGGGCATGGGTATTGTATCTCTTTTAAGTTATTAAATTACGACGAATTGAATGCTATGATGGGAGGAGATATTTATATAATTGACAAATTTAATAAAATTATTTCTGAAGTTTGTAATAAATTAATTACTGCTCCTTCTATATCAGTTTATAAACAAATTGAGCATGATAGAATATTGTTGCTTTTACCCACACTAGACCAAAATCTAGTTAAGGAAGTTGTCCTAAAAATATATTTATTATCTCAACTTTATGTCGATGATCTATTACCTGCAGTTTATATGAATTGCAGTAGTGCTAGCATAGAGTTTCCCAAATTTACCAATAAAGCTGAAGAAGTATATAATCTATTAAATTGGCTAGGTTCTTATCAAGGTGACCAAAGTTATTATCGTGAGTATGATAAATATTATAATATAGAGTGTGTTAAAGAGTCTAATAAGCAGCTGAATCTCTTAAGAAAAGCTTTATTAAACAAAACAATGGTTTTTGCTTATCAGCCAGTTATTGACCGTAAAACAATGAAAATTCATTACTATGAATGTTTACTAAGGATTCCTGACACAAATAACAATCTATTTTCTGTAGGAGCAATAATTCTAGAAGCTGAAAAGAAAGGTTTAATTTTTATAATAGATCAAATAGTGCTAGAAATGGCAATCAAAGAACTAGATGCTAACCCTAGCTTAGTGCTTGCAGTTAACATTTCAAATATTGGTATATTAGATGCTTCTCTCCTGGAGATAGCAGAAAAACTATTACAAACATATGATGTTTCAGGAAGGTTAATTATTGAGATTACTGAGACTACCCTTAATCAGCATTACCAACAAATAAAATCCTTTATGCACAGACTAAGAAAATACGGTTGTAAATTTGCTTTGGATGATTTTGGAGCTGGGTTTACTTCATTTAAACAATTACAAAATCTACCGATAGATATTATTAAAATTGATGGTAGTTACGTACGTAACATCACTAGCGATATACAAAGTCAAGATTTCATTAAACGATTAATTAAAATTTCTGAGAATTTAGGCGTTCAAACTGTAGCAGAATTTGTTGAAAATGGGGAGATAGCCAATTTTTTAATCAACTTAAAAGTTGATAATATGCAAGGCGATTTCTTCTCACCGGCATCGGTTAACAGAATAAAATAATCATCAGAACGATGCCCCCACAACTGTTGAAAGTTAGAAAAGGGAGCGGTTTTAAAGCTCATCATGGCAATTTAAAAGTTGCAGAAAAATAACCAAGGTCATTGCGAAGAGGCGATTCCATCGCCTCCTCGCAATGATGGTTAAGGAAAAACTTGATTATCGAGTTCTACACCTGATTGTTAAAATATAATACTCCATTCAATATGTGATTTTAATTATTAAAATCACATATTGAATAATGAAAAAAGTTAAAATGCACCCGCAGAATTACTTCAAGAGTGCATTTTTCCTTATGACAAAGCCAGTTCTAATAGTTTGTTTATGTTTTTACATAATGCGTAGCATTTTGTTTGGTGCTTATATCGAACTTAGGTTATTATAATATACTCTTCTGCTTTGAAGAATTGGTTTTTGCAAATAATTGCGGGGATTTCGCGTACTTATGTACTTCATGTACTGCTTGCGTTCGCTTACCCTTGGTTAATATTATGGTTCAATTTGTTACCTTATCAGGCTTTTCAGAATATGAAGACACAGTAAAGTTGATGGAAGATAAGGTTACAAGTTTAATCAATAAATCTTCACAAGAGATTGTTTATTTAGTTGAATATAAGGATATTTATACCGCAGGTACTAGTTTTAAGGCAAATGAATTATTAAATCCTAGAGATATACCGGTAATTTATACTGGTAGGGGGGGGAAGTTTACCTACCACGGTAGCGGACAAAGAGTAATATACCCCATTCTTGATTTAGCCTCAGAGCGAAGGCAAAAGGATTTAAAACTATATATTAAACTATTAGAAGAATGGATTATAAATAGCCTTTTATATTTTGGGATTAAAGCTTTTACTATAAGTGGTATAGTGGGAATATGGGTAAAAGAAAACGGTGTACCCGCAAAGATTGCATCAATAGGTATTAGAGTTAGAAAATGGGTTACATATCATGGTATTGCTGTAAATATTTCAACAAATCTTGATATGTTCTCCGGAATTATTGCTTGTGGTTTGAGAGATATGCCTGTAACCTCGTTAAAGAAACTTGGTGTTGATATAACGTTAGATCAGTTTGATGAAGTTATTAAGGATAAAGTCTTTGAGGTCTTTTAAAATATTCAGTATATACTCGGTGAACTTCAAGAATTGGCGTTGTCGTGTCTAAAGATCTCCGCTGCTCACGTACTAATGTACGCTCCGCTGCTCGACTTTGACACTCCTAGCTCTTCTTGAAGTTGACCTTCGTCTACCAACTCTTCATTTACGAGCAGTATACCACTATGAGTTCAATTTATCATATACTTGATAAGATTCCTGCTATTTATCCTGAGGACATGCAAATAGAATATGAACAATTAGCTCAGCAATTAATCAAATCAGGAAAACTTAGAATAGATACCGATAATAGTTGTAATTTTGCAAGATTTTCTGATCCAAAGTTCAATATTAGTTTGATGGTAAGTAAAGAAGAAATAACTGAGCCAAATTTAATTGAACAAACTAATCAGTTATTAAGATATCTATACAAATCTTCTATATCAGATAAAAAATTGGCATCGATTTATACAGATCTGAAAAAACAAATTCAAAAATTACAACCAGTTGACCAATCTATTACTGAAAAATTAACAAGGCTTTTTGTTCAGTCAGCCCATCCTATAGTTATTAGGTGGTTATTACATGATAAGGTCCAAGTATTTATTACTTATTCCCATAATATTGGTGATATGATGGATATAGTTGATTGGCAACGTTCTGGTTCTAATAGCGGTATGCAAAGTACTGACGGTAAGAATGTAGCAGTCTTTGTTTCCTGTGGTGGAAATCCATTTGCTGAAAATGATAAAAATCACCCAACTTATGGTGATGGATGGGCAGCAGTTGCTAGGTTGCAAATTATAGCTGGGCAGGAACTTGGGCATTTTGCTGATATTAAAAGAGATGCAAATGGTCGTCAAATTAGTCGTCATTCAGCAAATTTCTCTGGAACGAAAGCAACGCCTCATGTAAAACAGGCGAGGAAAGATGATATTATTAATTGCAATAAATTATTAGCTAATCTTCTCTCTATGGGGATGAGGCAAATGATTATTTATGAAGAAAAGGTAGAATTTTATAATAAAAACAAGGTACATGGCATAAGGGTTTATTGGGCAAAATTACTTGGATTAATCCATAAACAGAAATTTTTATTTTCTGTTAATAGGAAGGGCTTGCTCTTTATTAAGAGATTTGCAAGGGAACAATATATGGGTTTGATGATTAGAGCTATGATTGAAGATATGCAGTTTAATTTAGCACCAGTCGCAGATGTTTATAAAAATAGTGACCCTGAGATCGAAGAGACAATTGCCTGTATAGAAGCTCTAGCAAGAGTACCCCAACAAGTGATGAAATGGGGATATTTAACGACTATGGCAACAATGCAAGGATTATATAAAGTATATTATTCCGAAGTTATACCTTCCTTAATTTCTAACTATGTATTAATGACTAAGCAAAGCTATAAACGTGATATGTCAAAGCCAAGATCTCTAACTAATTTTTTTCGTAAAATAAACATATTTAGTAAAAAAAAATTAGTATTTAAACAAATCAGAGAAGTATAATTAGCTTTAAAAAGGTTTAAAATGCATTCGCAAAACCGCTTTAAGAATGCATTTTTCTTTTCCATGATATTTTCAAAAAACAATTCGTAGGAGCAGAAGAGTATAATCAAGTTTTTTTAAATAACCCTGTTATAGCCTATAATGTAGAACTTCTTATCTTAAAACTTTTTCTATGATAAGGCGAAAGACCGTGAAGGCTTATAGCATTTAAATGTTCTTTAGTACCATAACCGGAGTTTTTGTGCCACATATATTCCGGAAATTCTTTGGCATATTCAAGCATTAAGCGATCTCTAGTAACTTTCGCAATAATAGACGCTGCTCCAATAGAAATTGATAAATTATCGCCATTTATTATACTAATAAATCTTGGATCGTGAAATTTCATGTTACCATCTATTAATACCGTATCCGGTTTAACAGCAAGATTTGCTACTGATATAGTACAAGCTTTTTTAGTTGCTTCAAGGATATTAATTATATCTATCTCATCGTGATGCACTATACCAACAGACCAAACATAATTTTGGGTTATTTGTTTATATAACAACTCCCTCATTGTTTTAGTAAGTTTTTTAGAATCTTTGATACCATGTATGATTTTTGTTTGATCAATGATAACAGATGCAGCTACTACAGGACCAACTAGCGACCCTCTGCCAGCTTCATCTACTCCAGCGACTAATCCTGAATATGTTTGTTCTAATTTAAACATCATGCCTCCCATAAAATGACAGTCTATGTATTTCCACCTTATATATAGTTCCTTATCACCGCTATCATCTATTGTTACTGTAGTAACAGACATTATGAACTCAAAATAAAACAGACTACTTAAACTACTTAAATTGACACCCATGAGTTACGGCTACGGCGGGGATCTACCGTCCCTTATCTTTATTAGAATGCTTTGTGTTAGAAGGGGTAGTATTGGGTTTAATAGTACTACTACCATTTCCCATAGATATATCGTTTTTATTGAAAGTTTCTCTCAGACGGTGATATATTTGAGATCCAGCTGTACTCTCAAGTTTGCTTAATATATTTTCTAATGCAGTCTTACTAGTTTGCAATCCATCGCTTCTATTTGCTTTATCAATAGCTTGAATTGTCCCAGCACCATTTTCAATAAAAGCCTCTTTCTGTTCCTCAGGTGATTTAACAAATGATTTAATATAATGCCTTAGTTTTGCACCTAAATCTGTAATGGTTCTAACATGTACTGGATCAGCCGGTGAAAATTCCAATGCCGAATACATTTTTTCTGTACCAGCTCCTATAGTTGCAATTGTCTCAATCTGTTCGGTTTTCTGTAAGGATTTATGTGGAAACTCTTCTATCAATGTATCCATTTGTTTAGCTTGTTGACCAAATTTATCTAAATTAGGTTGTCCTTTAACATATTCGGCAGAATATCCTTTAGCAAGTTTACCATGAGCATCAAGGGTGGTGCTAATATTGCCTTTAAATTCACCAAATTTCTGGTCAGTAGTTTCAACAGCTTGTGAAAGTACATTTGTTGAGT
The DNA here is from genome assembly GCF_964030715.1 of Candidatus Tisiphia endosymbiont of Metellina segmentata. Classification (NCBI taxonomy): domain Bacteria; kingdom Pseudomonadati; phylum Pseudomonadota; class Alphaproteobacteria; order Rickettsiales; family Rickettsiaceae; genus Candidatus Tisiphia; species Candidatus Tisiphia endosymbiont of Metellina segmentata. The sequence continues at coordinate 265,069 of NZ_OZ034919.1, read as the reverse complement.
CATCATCCAACGACACCTGTATTTTTACTTCTTTCTCTATTCCCATGCTTTCCATAGCTTCAGCAAGTTCAGGAGTATATTTCGAATCAAAGCTAAAGTTGAGTAGACTTTTGAACCTATCTATATCCTGTACAAAGCCTTCCTTTGGTTCACCAACAATATTAGCTATATCTGATTTAAACTTCTCTAATTTGGGCATAAAAATATCTTTAATTAATGTTAGCAATCACTAAAAACTCTTGCAGTTACCCTGCCATCTTTTTTTATTATTTGTTTTAATTGTACATTCGTGCTGATTACAAAATATCATTATTACTTCAAACTCTCTTAGAAGTTCTCTAGTAATAGTAATTTTGTTACCTTTACATTGGTTTCTACTTGATATGTTAATATATATATCGGCATTTTCACATATTTTATTTGGAGCAATTGGTTTATAGTTTACCAAAATTGTGTATCCATCGGAAGTAAAAATATTTTTTTCTATAGGAAATATTTTAGCATCCTTTTGACCAAACCAGTTAGCCCAATATATACGTTTAAATTCTGGCATCTCATTGACATAAATGTCAAGTTCACCATTGTTATTTTTTATACCAATAGCATTTAAATTCATATCAAATATGAAATTAGGCTTAGGAGAATTTAGCATTAAGATTACAGATATAATCATTATAATCAGACCTAAGAAATGCCACTTTGTTCTCCATAAACAAGTCCAAAAAAATCCAAATAAGAAAGTAATTAAACTAATTTTGGTTATATAACCAAAATACCATACTGATAATGGTAAGGTATTAGTAAATTTCACTGCTGCAATAATTATATCAATGAAAAAACCTATTAATTTTAAACAATATTGATCTATACCAAATATCATTAAGAATAATGAGATAATAGATAACGGCATCAGAAAGAAAGACATTATCGGTACAGCAATAAGGTTCATGGGAATAGAATAAGTAGGAAATGTATAAAATTGGTTTATTACCACAGGAGCAGTTACTATACTTGCAAGGAAGCTTGAATAAATATTAGAAGCAATATAAAATTTTATGGAAGAAAAGATGCCCTTGCTTTTACCTAAAATCCATTGATTCCTGATATAAAATTCGTAACCAGCAGTTAGCGATAATACCAATTGCAATAATTAACGCAGTGGTGTAAAATGGGTTTTTACCTGATAAAGGTACTCAAATGGCTAGGTTAATATTACCGCAAGGTTTTCATGGTCATGATTTTATAAAAATGATGAAACATGAGCCGCATGGTCGAAATCGTATACGTTTATTGGCGATGTATTACCTTCAATTAGGCAAATCTTTTAAAGCCATATCTGAAATAGTGAAGTCACACTGGAAAACTGTGCAATCATGGCTCAGAAGATTTAGGAATCATGGTTTTGAAGGATTATTTGAATCACAAAGAAGCGGTGCCCCTAGGAAGATTAACACTATACAAGAGTCTGCTCTTTTTGATAAAATCAATACGCTCAGTGAAAGTAAAACTGGTGGGTATATAACTGGAAAGGAGCTACATATCATGTTACTTGAGGAATATGGTGCTAAATGTACTTTAAAAACAGTCTACAATACTATGCACCGCCTTGGTTTTAGCTGGATTACTTCTCGTTCAATGCATCCAAAGTCAAATCAAGAGACTCAAAATACATATAAAAAAACTTCCCAGACATGCTAACAGAATTATTACCAAAAAATATCGATAGATGTAAAGTTGATATATGGTCTCAGGATGAAACTCGAGTTGGGCAACAAGGTAGCTTAACTCGTATATGGGCTAAGCGTGGCACTAGACCCCGTAAAGTTCGGCAACAGCAATTCATTTCAACATATATTTATGGAGCTGCTTGCCATGATACAGGAGAAGCTTTTGCATTAATTTTACCATATGCAAATACACAGGCAATGAATAAATTCTTAGAAGACCTTTCTCGCAGTATTCAAGGCAACCGACATATAGCTTTACTAACGGATAATGCAGGTTGGCACACAGCCAAAAAACTAACTGTGCCAAGCAATATCACTTTGATACCGCTTCCGCCCTATGCACCGGAACTTAATGCAATGGAACAAGTTTGGGAATGGATCAAAAATCATTTCTTGTCTAACCAATGTTATGGTGTATATGAAGATATCGTCACTATGGCTTGTTACGCTTGGAATCAATTTGCTCATAATGTAGATTTAGTAAAATCAATTATGTATAGAGACTGGATAAATACACCGTGTTAATTATTACAATTGGTATAATACTGCCACAAAAGATAATTGGAAGCTTGGATGAAATATATATTCGGGATTTACCGATAATATTATGCAAGCCGCAATCGCGAGCGATCTTAGGGGGTATGGCTTCCGTCCTATCATAACTGCATAAATAAAAATTGCCGTCATAATGAAGGCTCTGGTAGCTGCGATTTGTGTGCCACTTAGTTGTAAATAACCATAACTTCCTATTAAAGAACAAATTGCTGCTATTGACTTTATGTTGTAATTGTAAGCAATATAATTTGATAGATTTAATAAGAATCTTGCTGATATGAAAAACAGCATAGCTACCAATGACAAATGTAAACCGGATACGCAAAGTATGTGAGATATACTGCTTTGTCTCATTTCTTTCATTAATTTTCTATCAATGGCTTTGGTTTCTCCTAGTAATATTGCTGCGGCGAAATTACCTTTAATAGGACCAAGTATTTGGATTAGGCGGTTGTAAATATTTTTTTTAATTTTATAGATAAAACTATTAGTGTAAAGATTACTATGTGCTATAATTTGAGGGGGGGACAGTGCATAGCCAGTGGCGTTGATATCTGCCAAATATGCATAAAAGCCAAAATCATAGCCACCTGGTAGGATACTACTTTGAGGCTTATAAAGCTGAGCCACTAGGCTAATATTATCGTTAATATTAATTTCTTGAACATATTTTGCTGGCATGCTTATCCTAACTTTCTCTAAAACCTGATTAGACCTATTAAGTTTTTGAATTTTGACCTGATGTAAGATAATTTGCATACCATGAGTGGTCGGTTTCATCAATTCTATAGTGCCACCTATTTGTGAAATTATTGGCTTTTTAATACCAACAACATGTAAATTTGATATACGATATTTGCCAACTAGCATACCACAGGAAAAAGCGATAATTATCCCCGCAATAAATCGCCCAAATATGTTATTTCTTAAGATTATTAGTGACAAAGAAATTGTGAAAATAGCTAGGTTCTGTTGACAAAAATTATAGTTAGGCAAGAGGAATAAAAAGTTGCCATAGTAAGAAGAAATGGTAGTTTCTAGTTATCAAAAAAAGGAACTACCAATATGAAGTATTACATAGAAGAACAAGCATGGGAAGTAATTTTATCATTTTTTAAGGAAAGAAATGGTATACACAACAAGAATGAAGAAAAAATGAGACATTTTATTGAAGCAATATGGTTTATTGTTAGAACAGGTTGCCAATGGCGTCTTATAGCTGATGATTATGGTTGTTGGTACAGTATTTATCGCAGATTTAAGAGATGGGTTGACAAAGGTATATGGGAGGATTTAATGGATTATGTTAAAGTAGATGCAGATATGGAATCAATTATGATTGATGCAACTATTGTGAGGGCACATGCTTGCTCATCTGGATATATCAAAGGTAATCAAGAAGAAGCGGCTTTAGGTAGAAGTAGAGGTGGTTTTAGTACTAAAATTCATGCCCTTGTTGATGCCCTTGGTAATCCATTAAAGTTTATACTAACTGCTGGGCAAAGAAATGATATAACTCAAGCGGGAAATCTTACTCAAGATGTTCAGAATACGACTGTGATAGCCGATAAAGGATACGATAGTAGTGCATTTGTAGAAAGTTTAGAAAATAAGGGGTGTGAGATTGTTATACCACCAAAATCTAACCGTAAAGTACAACGTGAATATGATAAACATAATTATAAGGAACGATATTTAATTGAGTGCTTATTTGGTAAAATCAAACATTTTAGGCGTATATTTTCTAGATTTGATAAGGCTCCAGCCACTTTCTTAGCTTTTCTAAATTTCGTTGGAACTTTAATATGGTTACGTTAAAATTTTTGTCAACAGAACCTAGAATAGATATAAAGGAAGGTTCGCTACTTAAAGTAAAATAAGTACCAATACCGCAAATGAAACTAACAAAATACCAAAGGCTGAGATTGTGATATTCTTGTTCTAAAATGCTTTTGGCAAGTCTAAAAATTAATTTATAATCTCTTAGGGTCATTGCATCTAATAGTAGATTTTTATTTAAAATAAGCTACTATTAGATATAATTCAAGAAATCTATTCCCTCATTTCACCCTGAATATATAAATCATGAGCTACCTGATAAAAACTACTAGCTTCTTCCACTAAACTAGGAATATTCTCAACCTCTATTTTATCTTCAGCAATTAATTTATAAGTTTTCGCTTGCTCCTGTGGTCGTAAGATAACTAAGTGATTATCCTTCATGAAGCCAAGCAATTGATAAGTGCTGATAAAAGCTCTGTTTGCTGGCATGTTTAATATATCTTGACCAAAAAACTTACTATTATACGAAAAATTTAATAATCCCAAAATAGTAGGAGCAATATCAATTTGACTGGCTAAATTATCAACTATCTGTGGTTTTAATATATTGGGAGCATATATTAATAGAGGTATGTGATATTTATTAACTGGTAAATCAGTTTTACCAGCACTTGATGCACAATGATCAGCCGTAATAACAAAGATAGTATTATCAAACCAAGGGTGAGTTTTAGCTAATTCAAGAAACTTACCAATAGCATAGTCAGTGTATTTAACAGCTGCACGACGTCCACCACCAGATGGCAAATCAATCCTACCTTCGGGGAAAGTATAAGGACGATGGTTAGAGGTAGTCATAATTAATGAGAAAAAGGCTTTGCCTTCCTTATAATTTTGATCAGCTAACTCTAGTGATTTTATTAATATATCCTCATCAGCTACTCCCCAAATATTAGAAAAACTTATTTCGTTGGATTTTAGATTGCCTTGATCAACTATATTATAGCCATTACCATGAAAATAATTTTGTAAATTATCAAAGTAACTATAGCCACCGAATAGGAAGTTAACAGCATAGCCTTGATTCTTAAAAATAGTAGCTATATTAAATAATGACTGATTATCAGGACGACGGATAATAGAAGAGCCAGGAGTTGGCGGTACTGATAAAGTAATAGCTTCTAAACCTCGTACTGTTCTAGTTCCTACTGCATATAGATTGGTAAAAAATATGCTTTGCTCAGCTAATTTATCCAAATTTGGCGTAATATTTTGTTGATTACCAAATTTTCCCATGAATTCGCCACTCAGACTTTCTACAGTAATAAAAATAATATTATATTTATTACTGTTAAAAGAACTTGCCCTGATATTACGTTCTATAGTAGTAGCATTTGAGTATATTTGTTGTTCTTTCGATAAATTGCTGCGAACGATATTTAAAGCCTGGTTTTTATCAATTACTGGATAAAATTTATTATAATCTAAGCTATTATTAAAATAGGCAGAGAAAAACTCATATGGACCGTTTTTAGCAAGTTCGATAGCATATTTATTAGAATTAAAAGCAATTTTATTAGGGTTATAGAAATTAAAAGCAACTAGGCTAAGCAAAAATAGCATTATCACACAAAAAATATGTTTCTTGCCATTTAGAGTACTTGCTTGATTAATTATGTATTTTCTCAAGAAAAAAACAATTAATAGTGTAATAATTATAATGCCTAGTAATATTTCTATATAGGGCAAAGATTCCTTTACAGTACCAATGATTTCATGGGTATAAATTAGATAATCTACAGCAATAAAATTAAATCTAACACCGAACTCATCCCAAAAGATAATCTCGGCAATGGCAATAAATATTAGTAAAGCAATAGTACAAAAATAAGCGATAAAAGAGCAGCTTACATACAAAAATTTATACCGAGCCAATAACTTGTAGAAGCCAATGATAACAAGCGAAATTACTGGTAAAAAATAACAAAGAGATATTAGATCATTAAATGTACCAATAACAAAAATTGACACTAGATCATATATGGTTATTTGTTGTTGCCATAAAGCATATGAGCTTAATAGAATACGAGTAATAAAATGAAATATTAGGTAAATTCTAACAATAGGAAAATGAAACAGTGTTTTTATCATATATATCTAAATTACCGTCATATATGGACGAAGTCCATATATGACGGTTTATTTCTTTCCTTTAAAGGGACGATTTTAACTTATCTCTCTAGCTATTAGTCTTCCTATTACCATAAATGTCAAGAAAAACTTATGGGTAATAGTAAGCTGCTTACGTAGGGATTGACACCCTAGGCTATTAAACCGATGCCTTACATCAAAACTTGAGGTTAGGTAGCGAAATTTCAACCAATAAACCACCTAAAATTTTACTATCCTGCAAGGATATTGTTCCATTATGATCAATGATTATTTCTTTAGTAATAGCAAGACCAAGTCCAACATTACCTGAATTATTAAGTGGGCGTGACTTATCTGAACGATAAAATGCTTTAAACACTAATAATTTCTCTGCATCCTTTATGCCAATACCATTATCTTCAATTTTTATTATGGCATTAGTAGAACTAGAATATACAGTAATTCTTATTTTTGTAGAATATTTTATAGCATTACTTATTACGTTAGATATTGCACGTTCAAAGTTGATAGGCTTGATTTGTGCTGTTATCTGCTCTGTTGCAAGCAACTCAATATTGGCAACAGGCCATTTATTTATGATAGTAGACATCCAAGAAGATAACTCAATTATTTGAGCTTCTTCACCATTTTCACCCTTAGCAAAGTCAAGGTATGATTTTATCATTTGTTGCATGGTCAGTATATCTTCCTTAAGACCTTCTGTTTCTTCAGATTTGTTCATTAACTCCAGTTGTAATTTCATTCTAGTTAAAGGAGTACATAAATCATGTGAAATCATAGCTAACATTCTAGTTCTTGTAGTGATTTGTTTTTCAATTCGTTCTTTCATTTTAAGAAAAGCAATACCAGCCTTTTTAATTTCTTTTGCACCAGAAGGTTTAAATGTTTGTAATCTTGTAATTCCTTGTCCGAATTGATCAGCAGCATCTGCAAGAGTTAAAATGGACTTAATTTGATTTTTAGAGAAGATCAAAGAAACAGAAAGTAATAAAATAGTTAAGAAAATTAACCATAAGACAAAAATATAGGCAGTTGGATTCATCAATAATTTTGCGGGGAAAGTGATTTTTAGTAAACCATCAGTCAATTGGAATAATACTTCAATTCTTCCTGCATCATTAATCTGTACTATATTTTTCTTATTAATTTTTACGTTAATAATATTTTTAAAAATCTCTAATTCTTCACTAATTCTAGGTTGTTTGCGTGGCAAGTTTAATTTTTGATGAAACTGATACGACAAATTTAAATAATTTGTCTCTGTTGTGTTTTTTTCTAATAGATTATTGTCGTCTTGTTCAAGAAGGGAAATAATTTCATTAGCAATAATATTGCTAGTATAATAAGAAACATTATACCAGTGACGATCATAGAACAAAAACACTGCTAGAATTTGTCCTATTAATGTTGGAACAATAATAATGAGAACAAATCTAGCCAGTAAAGTTTGTGGTATAAGTTTATGTATAAATAGCATAACCGCTATTCCGTATGGTTTTTAGATATTTTGGTTCTTTAGGGTCATCTTCAATCTTACTTCTTATTCTGACAATTTGTACGTCGATAGAGCGAGGGCTAAGCCCTCCCATTATTTTTGACAACTCATCACGTTTCATTTCTTGTCCATTGTGTTTTAATAATACTTCTAGCAATTTTTGTTCTGTAGAACTCAATTGTACAGGTTGATTATTTTTTATAAATTCCTTTGATTCTAAATTATAATAATTATTGCCAAATCGCTTGATTTCATCTTGTTTTTTATAATTATTATAGCTATTTAATAGGTTATTAATCCTGAGTAATAATTCTTTCGGTTCGAAAGGTTTGGTCAGATAATCAGATGCACCAGATTCTAATCCCTTGATACGATCACTTGGTTGTGATAGTGCAGTTAGCATAACAATTGGTATAAGGTTTTTACTTGATCTTATAGTATGGGCAAAATCAAGCCCTGTAACATTCGGCAACATAACGTCTAGAATAATTAAGTCATAAATAGAGGATTTTAATAGTTCCTCAGCTTCTTGGACAGAAGCTGCTGTTGATACTAAAAAGTTGTTTTTATACAAAAACTGTTTTAAAAGTTTTTGTATTCGAGTATCATCATCGACTACAAGAATGTGGGGTTTTGAGCTTTGCATAAATAAATTTTCGGTGATAAGAATTACTATAGTTTAATAGTGGAACATTGACAATGACAATAATACAAGAAAATACATTAACTGAAAAGTCGTTTAAAAATCTTAATCAACTATCAGGTTATATTTGGATTAATGGTAGATTTATTGATTGGCAGGAGGCTAAGATACACGCTCTTACTCATAGTTTACATTATTCTGGTGGAGTTTTTGAAGGAGAAAAAGCCTATAATGGCAAAATCTTTAAATTAGAAGAACATACCCAACGTTTGATAGAGTCGGCAAAAAGTTTAAGTATAGAGGTACCATATAGTTTTGAAGATATTATAACAGCTCACCAGTTACTTATAACAAAGAATAATATTAAAGATGCGTATGTTCGTCCTTTAATTTGGTATGGTAGTGAATCTCTTAATCTAACTAATGTAAATTTATCGGTTAATTTATTAATTGCTGCTGTTCCATCAACTCCTAGACCTTCTGATGATTTAAGTTTGCATATTGCACGTTGGCGGAAATGCCATCCAAACTCGTTGCCGCCGCAGTGTAAATCGTCAGGGCATTACAATATGATGATAGTATGCCAAAAAGAAGCTAAGTCTTTGGGTTATAGTGATGCAGTTCTATTAGATTGGCGAGGATTTATTGCTGAATGTACTACTACAAATATCTTTTTTGTAAAAGGAGAGCAGTTATTTACACCGATAGCTGATAGTTTTTTAAATGGCATAACGCGTCAAACAGTTATAAAACTTGCTAAAGAGTTAAATCTTGAGGTTAAGGAAGAGTACATAACTCTAGATAGGTTAGGGGAGTTTAATGAATGTTTTATGACTGGTACAGCTGCAGAAGTTAAGGGGATTAAATCGATTAACCGTGGTGATCAAAATATTATCTTTGAAGATAGTAAAATTACTAATTTGTTAAAAAAAGAATATAATAGCTTAGTGCGTAAATAAATAGTGATATAATGGAACTGATGCGATGAACAATAATATATTTAAAGGGCTTATTACAGCAATGATCACTCCTTTTAAGGATAATAAGTTAGATTTTGTTTCTTTGGAGAAAATACTTAACTATCAAATTGATAATAAAGTTGATGGAGTAGTGATTGCTGGTTCTACTGGTGAAGGCCCTAGCTTAACTTTGCAGGAATATCAATCTTTGTTGCAAGCGGTTATAGAAATTACTAATAAGCGTATGCCAGTCATAGCTGGTTGTTCAGCTATGACTACCAGCACTGCTGTAGATATGATACAAATATGCACAAAAATTTCAGTTGATGGGTTTATGTGTAGTATTCCTTCTTACGTAAAGCCAACTCAAGAGGGAATCTATTTGCATTTTGAAACTATTCATAATGCAAGTAATTTACCAATAATGCTATATTCAGTACCTAGTAGAGCTGTGGCAGATTTCTCTGATGACACGATAGTTAGACTCAGTAAACTACCGCGTATTATAGCTCTTAAAGATGCTGGTAACGATTTAGAGCGTCCTTTACGAATTAGGGCTATGGTTAAAGATTTTAATTTATTGTGTGGTAATGATGAATTAGCGTTATCTTATAATGTTCATTCGGGAGTAGGGTGCGTTTCTGTTGCATCTAATGTTACGCCTAGCTTGTGCAAGAAGTTACAGGATAATTGTCGTGATGGTAATTACCAAGAAGCTCTGCAAATTCAACAGCAATTATTGCCTATATATAAGGCATTATTTGCAGAATCCAATCCAATACCGGTAAAATATGCTGTGGCAAGATTAGGGTTATGTTCTAATGAGTTACGGCTTCCTTTAACTTCAGCTGGCAAAGTCACTGAGGAGAAAATAAATAAAGCTATGGACTATGTCGGAATATAAAAAAGTAATAGCTCAAAATAAGAAGGCATATTTCAATTACTTTATTGAAGAAAAAATTGAAGCTGGCATAATATTGACTGGTAGTGAAGTTAAATCGTTGCGTCAAGGAAAAGCCAGTATAGAAGATAGTCATGCCGAAAATTCGGCAAATGAAGTGTTTTTGTATAATTGTCACATTGCGGAATATGAAAAAGCTAACAGGTTTAATCATTCGACTAGAAGAACCCGTAAGTTGCTTCTTAATTCGAGTGAGATAAAAAAAATAATTGGTAAGATTCGCCTGAAAGGTTATACTCTTGTTGCTCTTTCTTTATATTTTAATAAGAAAAATAAAGTAAAAGTTGAGTTAGGCATAGCAAAAGGTAAAAAATTACATGATAAAAGACAGTCTATTAAAGAACAAGATTGGAAGAGAGATCAGGGACGGATTATGCGTGCGAAGTAGGATAAAAATAATTTTTATGCGACACTCTACAGCACCTTAACTTCTTAGAGCCTAAAGCACCCATTATACTTCCATATAAACAAATAGGTAAAGTTAATGACAATAACTCCTGACTACATAATTGAAAGAAAACAAAATAAATTAAAATTAAGGCTGTGGAAGTTAGCAACAATTTTAATGTTTATAGTTTTAATTGTTGTGATGATTAAGAAATTTGATTTGCCAAGTTCTGAATATGTAACTACTAATAGTAACTATATAGCTGCAGTTTCAATAGAAGATATAATTTTTGAGGATACAAAACGTGATAAAAGATTGGAGAAAATCATTGATGATGATAAGATTAATGCTCTAATTGTTAATGTTAATTCTCCTGGTGGAACTGTGGTTGGATCAGAGAAAATTTACAATATACTCAGAAAAATATCAGCAAAAAAACCGGTAGTGATTGTTATGGGTACATTGGCAGCGAGTGGAGGATATTTGATATCATTAGGAGGGGATTACATAATTAGTCATAATGGAACGATTACTGGTTCAATTGGTGTGATTTTCCAAACTCTAGAAGTAACAGATTTAGCAAAGACACTAGGTATTACCTTCAATAATTTTAAATCTGGGGAATTAAAAGCTGCTCCTAATCCTACTGAGAAAGTTACAGAAGCTGTTCGTCAAGCTATAATGTCTAATGTACAAGATACTTATGATTATTTTATTGAACTCGTTGCTTTAAGAAGGGGATTAGCAATTGAAGAAGTTAAAAAAATAGCTGATGGTCGGATATATTCTGGTCGCCAAGCTTTGAAACTAAAACTTGTTGATGCTGTGGGTTCTGAGGATGATGCTATTAAATGGTTACAGGAAGTCAAAAAAATTGATAAAGATTTGAAGGTAAAAGAATTTAAAATAAAACCGAAATCAAAATTTCTTGAAATTATTATGGAGGATTTTGATAGTGTTTTACCAAGTTTTTTTAAAAATAAATTTCAAGGAATAAAAGCAATTTTTTAATTTATGGCAAGAAAGTCTGATTTAGTGGATAAAATATCTAAGGAACTTAATTATCTTTCTAAGGAAGATATAAAAGATTCTATAGATTTGGTATTTGATTATTTACAGTTTAGCCTCGCTGAGCAAAATCGTATTGAAATTAGAGGCTTCGGTAGCTTCTCAATTAGGGAGCGGAAATTTCCCAATAGTGAGCGGTCATATAAAACTATCTATTATCGTGGACATCGCTAGGCTTTTGGAAAAGGGAGGGAATAATTCTTATCCCGAATTCGCGTTCTCATGTTATACTATTAGCCAAAGCCAACTTCCTAGCCTCTGCTGATTTACCAGTATAAACTATATTTTGGTAATTAAGTTTGATAGCGGTAAATAAAGCTGCGTGATCGTTTCCTACATTAACAATAATTTTTACGATTTGGGGAAATTCTTCAATTAGTTTTTTAAAAATATAATCCCACACTAGCATACCGTAATATCTCGTGCTACCACTTTTGTTAGTTAAAATAACCGGCTCATGGAATTTGGATAAGAACTCTCGTGCATCGCTTAAGTTTTCTATTGTGTAAGTTATTGGATTTGGCATATTTTTTGACTTTTTACTTACTCAAATTAGGCTCTTATATCTTAAAAACATGTTATAAGTAGTTATAAGAGGGTGACTTGATAGGTTCTAGACAGAAATAGTTGTTCACAGAATAAGTACCCTCTTACAAGGTTTGCTTTGAACAAATTGCAGAAGGTGCTTGAAATACAGTAGCCTTGCACAATAAGAAGAAGGAGATTATATCATGAATAAAATAATAGGTCTAGATGTAAGTAGAAAATGCCTTGATATAGAAGTAGGGTTAGTTTCATAATTATTAGCAGTTACTTCTTTGCTCATTTGCTTACTCTTCCAACAAACTCTACATAACATATTGATTTTCAGTATTTTCTGCTGTTAAAGTAAATCCTAATTCTTTTGCACGTTTTTCAAGAGCCTGTACTAATTTGCTCTTGTATTTTTGTTCATAATTGCTCATACCAGCCGATTACGGTGGACCTACCACCATGTTAAGTACAGCACCACTCCTCACTTCTACAGTGACTCGTACTCTTGGTACACCGAAGATAAGTCGCCGCTTGCAGCGACTCCTCGCAATGACGGTTTAAGGCTTACAACAGCACTTCGCTAATAGACGATTTTTAACTTTCAACAGTTGTGGCTAGCAGGGGGGTGACATCGAAAGGGAATCAATGCTTCAGCCCTAAGGGAATTATACTGATAATTTATTACATCGAAATTTGTGTTTTTTTACTTAGAGTCCTTGACTTCATTAAATTAATAACGTTATATTGTATACTTAAGAAATATTAATTAAGTGGGAGTAGTTGTATGACAAGTGGTAAAGAAAACTTAAGGTTTGCCAATGAATCTGTGAATAAGCTAGCTGAGGCTGCAATTGCAGCCTATGTTAGCTTACCACCATCTTCTCCTGATAAGAAAAATTTAGAAGATGTTGCTGAGATTATAACTAGTACGATAAATGTTGCGGATGGAAATAACTCACAGAAAAATCTAGAAGCATTAACCAAAAAGGTCGAAAACAGTAAAAATCGTTCCTCAATTGTTATTAAAGTAAAGGAATGGGCTCGTTCTCTTATTAAGTTTTTAAAATTTCCATTTAGTAAACCACATCAAGAAGAGTTAAAACAAACAGAAGAAGATTTTCTTAAAGCACTTGAAGTTATACGTAAAATTTACGATAAGGATATTCCCCCTGTGCAGGAACAAATATCTACAAGCATTCCAGCAAAAGAAACTGAGGTTTTGCCTCCATCTTTAGTAGAAACTCAGCAGAAACCTCATGTAACGACGGCTACCACAGCACCGGTAGTAGTACATGAAACTGCACACTTTACTATTTCAGTGCAGGCAACAGTTACTCCTCCTAACGATCCAGTTACACCACCGCCACCACCACCACCTCCTCCTTCACCTCTTCATTCTAATGTAGTGCTGTAACAGATATCTCAAGCTGATTTGTTGGCGGCTATAACAAAAGGTAACTTTAAATTAAACAAAGTAGAAGACCGAACATTAAATGAATTACCTTCAGACCAAGCAGATGATCCCTTTATGAATGAGTTGCAGGAAAAGTTGGTAGCACGTCGAGGATTTGTTGAGGGGCAAGGCAATAAGAAGGTATCTCCAACATATGCTAAAGATGCTGCTGAATTTGAAAGGTTGGGAAGAGAAGAAGAAGCGCGCCAAAAAAGACAAGAGGAGATAGATGCTCCAAGGATAGAAGCAGCACTAAAGGAAGAGGTGAAAAAGAGGGCAGCAGCTGAAAAGATACTATCTCCTCCTGAGGTTCAACTTAAGCCTGGAGAAATTCCACCACCACCTCCTACGCCACTTTCTTCGTCTAGTACAAACTTGCTATCTAATATTAGAAAATTAGAAACAGCTGTAGAAGTATCTCCAACAACCAAGACGCAGATTGGGCAGAGACCGGGGTTTGTTGTTGGCTCAGAAGATATCACAAATGCACTAGCAGGGTTGAGAAAAGCAGTTACTTCTCCTCAAAAAGAAACAGAAACACCTACACCGAATTTGGGGGTAAAAAAAACAGATACACATACTAGGTAACCGACAAAACAGTTCAATCCAGCTCAATAATCCCAATTCTAGATAAGAATTAGTTAATTCTTATCCCGAATTCGCCTTAATAGGTTTCGATATCATTCCTAGCTAAAAGTAGGAATGCAAAAAATAGTCTGCAAAAGTTATATAGTTATGATATACTAAACCTCAATTTCGGATAGATTTTATTAATCTAGAATTGGAATGACAACGAGAGTGCTTAATAAAAAAGTAAATATTTTATACTAAAATTGAGGAAATTATGATATATTGCAAACAATCTAACCAAACATCTTATCCTTTTGTCTTACCGGAATTACCTTATGGTAAAAGTGATTTTGTTCCGCATTTTTCCCCTGAAACTTTTGACTACCACCATGGGAAACACCACCAAACATATGTAACTAACCTGAATAATCTTTTGCAAGATAACCAGGAGTTGCAGAAAAAAAGTTTGGAAGAATTAATAATTTCTACAAGCATAAAACCAACTGAAGCAGCCATATTTAATAATGCAGCACAAATATGGAATCATACTTTCTTTTGGCATTCTATTAAGCCTTCAGGTGGAAGAAAGCCTACTGGTAAGATATTGGAACAGATAAATAAAGATTTTGGCAGTTATGAGAATTTTGCTACTGAATTTAAGCAAGCAGCAGTAAGTCAATTCGGTAGCGGCTGGGCGTGGTTAGTCTCTAATAATGGGAAATTACAAATAGTAAAAACTAGTAATGGTGAAACTCCTATTACTAAATCTATGAAACCTCTGCTTACCTGTGATGTTTGGGAGCATGCATACTATATAGATTATCGTAATAAGCGTCTAGACTATGTCTCAGTTTATATAGAACATATGATTAATTGGCAATTTGCTGAGAGTCAGCTTTGAAACTTAATTTTAGAAAAAATACAATCAATAATTAAGGTAATTAGTTATGAAAAGAAAGCATACTGATGTAGAAAAATCATTAGAAAACGTAAAGGAATATCAAGACCTTTGTTCCTATGCAGGTTCACAACACTACAGAGAACTAGAACAGCATGATAAGATATATCTTAAAACAGCACTAAGAGAAGCACAAGATTCATTGGACATAAAGAAGAAGAAAGAACTCTGTAACAATTATGATTCAAACTACTACGGTGCTGTAGGCGTATTAAAGGTTATTAAAATAGCTCAAAAATATAAAATAGAACTACCAGATAGATTAACATTCCGTAACTCTATGGATAAAAAAACAAGTTGCTCAGAAGATGAAGCTAAAAATATAAAAGATAGAGTTGAGAAGTCTATTACAGCAATTATCTTTTATCTAAATTTTATAAAAATAGATAAATATTATTTAATAACAAAAACACGTTTTTGTTGAATAAGTTTATGGCACACTTCAAGTAACTTACGCATACAAGCAACTATCGCAACTTTCTTAGGTTTAAAATTATTAACAAGCCTATCATATAAAATTTTTAAATATTGGAAACCATTCTTACCAGCTAATACTGCCATGTATAAAGCATCTCTAGGTATTTTCCTGCCTCCTCGAATAAATCTTCGTCCTTGCTTATTACCACTATCACGAGCATATGGAGCTATACCAACAATTGATGACAATTCATTGCTACTATAATTTTTATCCCCTAATTCAGGTACAAAACTAATTAGTTTTGTAGCTAAACATTTACCAATACCAGGTACAGTCTCTAATATTTTTACCTTCTCTTTTAATACCAATTGTAATAATTAACACGGTGTATTTATCCAGTCTCTATACATAATTGATTTTACTAAATCTACATTATGAGCAAATTGATTCCAAGCGTAACAAGCCATAGTGACGATATCTTCATATACACCATAACATTGGTTAGACAAGAAATGATTTTTGATCCATTCCCAAACTTGTTCCATTGCATTAAGTTCCGGTGCATAGGGCGGAAGCGGTATCAAAGTGATATTGCTTGGCACAGTTAGTTTTTTGGCTGTGTGCCAACCTGCATTATCCGTTAGTAAAGCTATATGTCGGTTGCCTTGAATACTGCGAGAAAGGTCTTCTAAGAATTTATTCATTGCCTGTGTATTTGCATATGGTAAAATTAATGCAAAAGCTTCTCCTGTATCATGGCAAGCAGCTCCATAAATATATGTTGAAATGAATTGCTGTTGCCGAACTTTACGGGGTCTAGTGCCACGCTTAGCCCATATACGAGTTAAGCTACCTTGTTGCCCAACTCGAGTTTCATCCTGAGACCATATATCAACTTTACATCTATCGATATTTTTTGGTAATAATTCTGTTAGCATGTCTGGGAAGTTTTTTTATATGTATTTTGAGTCTCTTGATTTGACTTTGGATGCATTGAACGAGAAGTAATCCAGCTAAAACCAAGGCGGTGCATAGTATTGTAGACTGTTTTTAAAGTACATTTAGCACCATATTCCTCAAGTAACATGATATGTAGCTCCTTTCCAGTTATATACCCACCAGTTTTACTTTCACTGAGCGTATTGATTTTATCAAAAAGAGTAGACTCTTGTATAGTGTTAATCTTCCTAGGGGCACCGCTTCTTTGTGATTCAAATAATCCTTCAAAACCATGATTCCTAAATCTTCTGAGCCATGATTGCACAGTTTTCCAGTGTGACTTCACTATTTCAGATATGGCTTTAAAAGATTTGCCTAATTGAAGGTAATACATCGCCAATAAACGTATACGATTTCGACCATGCGGCTCATGTTTCATCATTTTTATAAAATCATGACCATGAAAACCTTGCGGTAATATTAACCTAGCCATTTGAGTACCTTTATCAGTTAAAAACCCATTTTACACCACTGCGTTAATTATTGCAATTGGTATTAGTGGTGAACTTAGCAAAAAAGAATTTCAAACAAAAAAACAACAATTGAAAGATCGCCAATATGAAATTGATCGTTTAGTGAAAACTTATGATGAAGCAGACGATAAATTTACTGATACCGCTACAACACTGATAACTCTAGCATCTGAAGCCTATGAAACTTTTAAGGGTTCTGAAAGCCCTCAAAAACGCAAAATGATAAATTTCGTATTTCAGAACCTTAAACGTCAGGAGCAAAAAACTTGAGACCTCTCTACGTTTCCCTTTCGATATTTTAAAAAAAACGATGACTTGTACCACAGTGGCGGATAGGGTGGGATTCGAACCCACGGTACGGTTGCCCCGCACGCTAGTTTTCAAGACTAGATCCTTAAACCACTCGGACACCTATCCAAGGTAATACATATCAGATAGATTAAAAAAATTCAAGTATAAATGTTTATAAGAGGGGTCAGGGTAATTTAAATTTTTTAGTAGATCATTAAAAATTAGTGTTACAAACTCCCATGATCTAAAATAATTAATTATAATTAATTATTTTAGTTATTTACTTTTTGATGGTTATACCTTATTATCTAGAAATATATATTTTATATATAGAATCTTATCTATGGCAAATTTACAAACCAAACTTAGCTCATTAATGGTGCAAAAAAATATAAATGCTGTAGAGATAGAGAAAAAAACTGGATTAAGTAGAAATACTGTTTATAGCATTTTGTATGGTAGTTCAAAAAACCCTAGTGCTAATAATTTACAATTAATTGCAAAAGCCTTAGATATTAGCCTAGAAGCTCTTGTTGTTGATAACGAAATAAGCCATGAAGTGCTAACTATTGATCAAATGAAAATTTTTAGTAAAGCCACTAGTGCAACAATTAATATGTTAATTGAAAGAAACTTAAATTTTTCATTTACAAATCTTACAGTTCTAATAAAAGAAGTATATGAATATGCACTGAAAAAACAGTCTGTTGATAATACATTTATAGATTGGATGATTGATAAATATCACAAACCTTAATCTTGCTTTACCCATAAATCCATGTCATATTGTTTACAATATTCAAACATGGCAATAGTATTAGGGTGATTTATTCCAAATTCCTTAATTTGTGGTTTACCAAAGAATTTATAATTATATAAATCTTTGTTTTTACAAGCTGCTTTTGCTCCTTTGTTATATAACTCACTTACTTGAACAACATTTTTACTTTTATCCCCATAGAAATAGTGGTATATAGCATAAGCTTTTTTATAAGATTCTATACTTCCTTTAATGTTACCTTGAGCAAGTAAAATATCACCTTGTACTACATAACCTGCTGCTAAATCTGGATCTTCCAAATGATCTATATTCTTAGGATTTCTACGTTCATCTGCTAAAAATATTGTTATAGCTTTATTAATATGATCTAAAGCAATATCTATTTTATTTAATCCTAATTCACTTTTTGCCATTTGTGTATAAATTAACCTAATGCCTCTTGGTTTACAGATTTATGCATATTATATACTTGTTGAGTTTGAACATAAGCTTCTTGATATTTGCCAATAGAGCTTAATATTGCTGCCCTAAGTAAATAATCTCTAGTAAAACCTAGATCATTAGGATCTAACGTCTTCCATACCTCGATGCCTTTATTGACGTATTCTAAATCTTCATTATATTTACCTTGAATAAAAAATATTCTAGCTTTCACATGATATAATATAAATATATCTCCTCCCTCTATCCTATGTTTAAATAGCTTCTCCATTTCGTTAATAATTTCTTCAGCAGTTTTTATATTACCTAAATATACATGAGTTAGAGCAATGTTTAAGCTACAGTTAAATTTAGAATAAATATAATCATAATCATCACCTAGGGTATCTAAAACTTTAAGTGCTTTAGTTAAATAAGAAATAGTTTTTTGATAATTTATCGATGTTATTCTATTGTAAAGTCCTACTCCTACTAAATATCTAGCGTAACAGAATTTTTGATAAGTAGACATTTGCCAAAATTTAAACTGTTCGTCTTGTTCTTTTTGCTCAAACCAGTTAACCATTGGCTTTGATTTGTATAGATTCCAGGCATTCATATATGAGGCAAATAATTGCAATCTTAAGTTAAGCATTAAATATATGTTAATATTATATTTTTCAGCATTTTGAAAAATAATCTCTAAATTTTCGGATATAGTCTTAGTAGCTCTCCATACATGGGCAGAATGCACTCCTTTGAGTTTAGGTAATTTTAGAATAATATCCTCTAAACATATTTTATTGTTTTTATCCCCATTTATCTCCATTATTTTGTTGCTAACTACATCATTCATTTCATAAATAGGATTATCCTGATTAGAATCAATATTGCTAATCAACATAAACTTAG
The DNA here is from genome assembly GCF_964030715.1 of Candidatus Tisiphia endosymbiont of Metellina segmentata. NCBI lineage: Bacteria > Pseudomonadati > Pseudomonadota > Alphaproteobacteria > Rickettsiales > Rickettsiaceae > Candidatus Tisiphia > Candidatus Tisiphia endosymbiont of Metellina segmentata. Next base: position 245,510 of record NZ_OZ034919.1, on the reverse strand, counting down.
ATAATTGGTATATATCATCATCGAGAGTATTCTTGTTATCAGTAATTATAGCAAGTAATTGTTTTGAGAAACTTTGGTTATTTATCAAAGCTATTTTATTAAGTAACTTTACCGCACTAGGCTTTAATTCCTTTATAGCCATACTAATATTTGTTGCTATTTTATCAGTTGATTGATAAATTTTCTTTTTATATTCTTCTTTATCTAGACCTTTAATTTTATTTAGTAATTGGATTCCTTGAACTATAAGTATTGGATAACCACTAAAAGATTGCGTTAAAAATTCGATACTATTTTTATCTTTATTATCCAATAAAGTATTAGCCAAAGTTACGATAGTAGGTTTATCAAATAAGGTCATTAATATAACATTAGGTAATCTTTCGTTATTTTGAGAACAAAACACGACCTGACCATTATGTTCCCAATCAATAAAGTTTTACACTTTTTTATTTTCATTAACTTTTAAATTATCAAACACCAATAACCATTTACTAGTAGAAGTTAAATATGACATTACTTCTTTTTTGGCTAGAGTTACTGCCTCAGATATATTAGTTTGTTTGACCATATTGAGTTGTTGGGCTAATTTAACAAATTGTTCATTAAGGTCTAGGTTACAATCAAACAACCAGATTAGATCATAATTATTTTTATTCTCATAAGTATACATCCTAATTAACTGAGTTTTACCTATACCACTAGTACCAACTATACTTGCTTGTCTATATTTACTTAAATATTCATCAAGCATTTTAATTTGTTGCTCATGATTAATAAAATAGCTAACTGGAGTGATCAAATTAGATATTTGTGTATGGGCAAATGAATTATTGACTATAAATAACACCATAAGTGGTAATAAATATTTATTCATTTTTTTTCCTCGTTAAAGAAGCTAGTATAATCACATTATTTTCTGTTTTTATTGGTTGTTGGTTACTTTTATTTTCCTGTCTTATGCTTGAATCATTTGGATAGATTTCTATAATATTGCTTTGGTTATAACTTATTTTATAGTTGAATCCATCAGCTCTTAATATATTAAATACTTGACTTAAATTAAGTAAAAAAGGGTTAGCATGCGTTTTGAAAAAATGATTTGATGTTTTGAGCAGCTCTTCTGCTGTCATTATAGGATAACCGTCATATTCAAAACGTAGCTCTATTTTTTGTTTTATATCATCAATAGTTAATCTAATATTGTGTTTGGTAGTAGAAGATTGTTTTTTTAACAAAAAAAATAGATAGTTAATAATACTATAAATGATTTGGTACAACGCTGCATTAGAAGCAAAATATAATACTTTTGCTTTGCTTAAAATTTCAATCGATATATTTTCGTCTTCCTGATTAAATCTATCAGTAAATAAGTCAACTAATTTACTGGCATTAATTTCTTCTATTTTATTTTCTTGATACAGAAGTATAGAGCAAGGTACTTTATCACCAAAGTTTTTTAACCTATAATCCTTGATCATATCTTCTTGATTGTTAGAACTCTTATCAAGCAAGGATATTTGATTAGCTTCCTGAGCAAATAAACAATTAATTTCTAAATCTTTTTGTTTATTGAAATCATTATTCCAAATTTTTCTCATTAAAGAGGTCTCGCAATTTTTTAATTCCTGCTGATAATTAAACTTAAGCTGTTCTAATTCTGTAGCATGTTTGTCTTGATAATGTAATGCATACGATTTATTGAAACTCTTAAATAAGCTTTTAAAGAGAAAATATAACAATAGAAGATTAGCAGTAATAAATGCTGTTAATATCCAAAATGGTCTTTTAATATCTGCTTTTACTTTATGCCAATATGTACTATTAATTGCCAAACTAATATTAAGTTGGTTAGAAGCGTTGATAGGATATATTTTATCTATTTGATAATTTTGAGTTTTGATATTTGAATAAAGAAATTTTTTATTGAGTTCTATCTTGTAATAAATGAATACCGGAACATGCTTATTTAATAATGCTCCAAAATTAAAAAGATTATAGTTTATACATTTTTCTGCCTCATTACATATCTCAAGTTCACTACCATTACTATTGATTGTAACATTTTTTTCCTGAATATTGCTAGATAAATGATACGCTAGAGAAGAGATTTTATTCATACTTACTGCTAGTATTTTATTATACTGGTTTTGTAGAATTTGTGTTTTTTCCATTTCAACTTTAGCATTATAATATTTATACAATGAAGCTATGATTGTACTATAAACTATAAAAATTAAGATAAATATCTGGAATAAATTTTGCTTTAATTTATCTAAATATGGTGAATTTTGCTCCTTCATAACCCAATAAACTAATAGTTAGAGATTACACAGCTATTCTTTTGTTTGAAACGTAAGTTGGCTGCTTATAATAGTTGCGTAATGTATACTGCTCGTAAATGAAGAATTGATAGACGATAGAATCAAAATCATGATAGTAGCAGGAATTACCAAGTCGAGGTGCTAGGCGTACATATAGTACGTGAGCACCAGCAGATATTGGATAATGACAACGCAATTCTTGATTTTCATCGAGTATATCTAAAACATCTAGGATTAATACCTATTATTTAATTATATATCATACTTTTTATGCTACACTAAGTTACTATTATAATAAATAATTGCTCTTAGATGGTACAATTTAAATCAATAGTGATATTTTGGCTTAGGGACTAATTTGCTCAGAAATATTTACTACAAGCCTTCAAATATGAATATCCAGTTACTACAGTTAAAAGTGCGGCAATCCATAAAGCTATTTGGCCTATTAAATCCATATAAATTATACCTGAACCTTTAGAACCAAGAATTAACGCTGACAAAGCAAACATTTGGGTAAATGTTTTAATCTTAGCTAATCTAGATACAGGGATACTTACTTGAATTAAAGCTAAAAATTCACGTAACCCAGCCACTAAAAATTCACGAGCCAAAATTAATAAGCATGGTATCTCCCCTGCAACCCCTTTTTTTACCAACATTATAATTACACAACCTACTAATAATTTATCAGCTATTGGATCGAACATTTTACCAAATCCTGATACTAAATCGAACTTCCTAGCAAGATAACCATCAAAAAAATCAGTAATACTAGCCAAAATAAATAATATCGCTGCAATTCTATGAGCGAGTTTAGAGTTATCTAGATAAAAGGTTATTACAATAATTGGAATAACCACAATACGAGCTATCGTCAGATAATTTGGTATATTTTTATCAATATTCATTTATTATATATTTTTACTTCTTGATTTCTTGAGGAAATGACAACGACGGATTATGACCTAAATCCAAGAAAATAGGAACAAATTTTTATAGAATAACTTAAAAGAACTAATCTATCTTGCCGTAACTTAAATGCTAGTATCATTATCAACGCCTAATGGTTCTATCCCCTCTACTTTGTAAGTGCATTGCTAAAATCGAGTCTAAATCTAACTTTAACTCTAACTCTTGTGTACTACTACTACACTCAGACTCTTTAGGAGGAGGAAGTGCAAAAGATGTTTTTTTAGTTTCAATAATTTTTAAACCTTTACTTGCTATTGCTGCCTCCTTTGTCTTCTTATGATTACCGTGATTGTTAAAAACAATTAAGTATTTGCTAGGCTTTTTATATGACCCCTCTGTATATGCCTCCACTGTATATACCTCACCTGTATATAATCGATCATCTTCGCTAGGAATTTTAACTTCCATCAATTTGTTAGGTATAATTTTTATCCCTTTACTCTTCTGCTCTTTATCAATTAACCCTCTTGATATGGCATCCTTAAATTTCTTGAGTAGTTGATGATCCAATTTACCCGCTAGCTTTCGATCGATCGTCACATAAAAATCTGGTTTATCTTCTATAGGACAAACATCATCGTGATTAGAAGCATAAGTATATTCACCAATACACCAAATATATGGTTGTTCTTTAATAGTAGTGTCTACTGATTCTGCAAGTAAATCTTGTTTCTTTTTTTTGAAATAGGCATTCACTGCCCTTGGATCAAAATTATCTAACTCTGCATGATCTTCTATTAAATCGATTAAAACAATATTACTTTTTTCTTTTTCCTCTTCTAGTTTAGTGAGCAGGGCTAGATTTATACGATCATTTTCAAGATATTGTTTAAGTTTGTTTAATAAATATATTGACTTGTTTGTTTTGTTATTTAATGGAACTAAATATAAATACTCTAATGCTTTGTCAAAATTTCCTTTTTCTACATTTATGTAAAAAGCAAACTCATTAGCATAAGATAGTAGTGATAGAGCTGACTTGTCACCTAAATTAGCATTAGTTTTTAAAAAATTTAAGCAGGCTTCAGATTTTTCTTCCAAGTTATTTTGCTTATAAAATACAAATTCTAGATATTTAAGAGGAAGGAAACCATGATGTTGTAAAATTTCGTTATGTTTTTGGTACTTCTCTTCAATAAATTTTAACCCCTTATCCCAAAATCTAGCTTTTTTACAAATTTCCAATATTTTAAACAGCTGAATTGGTACATTACGTCCTGCCATACAAATATTGATTTCATAGCAACACTCAATGGCCTTATCAAATTCCTCCTTTTGTAAAAAGAATTCTATCCATATTTCTTTATAAATCTCTAGATAAGATCCAAGACCTTTAAGTGTATTCTCCTGGAAGAACGTACCTAATAATTGCGAAAGAGAAGCACCTGGTTTAGATACAAATTCAAGCATTATACTAGATAAATCTTTAAGTGTTGGATTTGTTACCTTCTGTGCATGATTTGTTAATGATGTTACACTAAGAGCATCTGGAGTAAATTTAACAATATTAAGCATTAATGCATATAAATTGCTAAGATCACTATCTTTAATTTTTGCTATTTGCTTTGAAGCATTGTCAATATCAACACGAGCAATATAATGTTTTAATTGCTCTATTATTGCGTCCTGATCACCTGGCTTTGTTTCTTCTGCTTGGGCAAAATAGTCTAAAGACTTTGTTGGATCAAGATATTTCCACGCTAACCCTAGATTAAATAAGATTTCATATAACGCTCCCTCATAGCAATTATCTTTTATCTAAATTTTATAAAAATAGATAAATATTATTTAATAACAAAAACACGTTTTTGTTGAATAAGTTTATGGCACACTTCAAGTAACTTACGCATACAAGCAACTATCGCAACTTTCTTAGGTTTAAAATTATTAACAAGCCTATCATATAAAATTTTTAAATATTGGAAACCATTCTTACCAGCTAATACTGCCATGTATAAAGCATCTCTAGGTATTTTCCTGCCTCCTCGAATAAATCTTCGTCCTTGCTTATTACCACTATCACGAGCATATGGAGCTATACCAACAATTGATGACAATTCATTGCTACTATAATTTTTATCCCCTAATTCAGGTACAAAACTAATTAGTTTTGTAGCTAAACATTTACCAATACCAGGTACAGTCTCTAATATTTTTACCTTCTCTTTTAACTCTTCTGACTCATCTATTGTTTTGTTTAACTTTTTATCAAGCTCAGCTATTTCATTCTGTAAAAATTTAATGAGCTTTTCTATACTCTCTTTATCAATACCATCAATGCTATGATGTAGTCTTTTCTTTTCATTGCTAAGCATTAATACTAAATCTTCTCGTCTTTGTTGACATCTCTTCAAAGTCTCTGATTCAACTTGATATATATAATTCGCTGAAAGCTGCATCTTATCCGCATAATATGCTAATTTAAATGCATCCTTCCTATCAGTTTTACACAAATTCACCGATTTACTAAAAGAATTAAAACTATATGTATTGACCTTATGTATTTGTTGGTTATTATTATCCAGCTTTTGACAAATCTCAGCTTCGTATCCTCCAGTAGGTTCACATATTATTAGCTTAATCTCTTGCTCTTTTGCTAATTTAATCATCTCTTCATGACCAGCTGCATCATTGGCAAAACGATGATATTTAGGTTTATCTCTTGTATTATATACACATATATCAAGCCAGTTTTTACTTACGTCTAGACCTATTATTTTATTCATGATATAATCTCCTTCTTCTTATTGTGCAAGGCTGCTCTTTTTAAGACCACCTTCTGCAATTTGTTCAAGGTAAACTACCAAAAAGAGGGTACTTATTCTCTTAGCGACTTTTTAGTCAAGGTCTATTCAAGTCACCCTCTTTAATTACTTATAACACATTCTTAAGATATAAGGTCTAATATAGTAGTAAGAATATTATCAGCCCTAGTAATAGGACCAGTATTTATTATAGCGATAATGTTCATTAAGTCATTATTTTATATAATTATGTTATTAATTGCCATAATTATGTCATATGAATGGTATCAAATGACAAAATCGTCCTTTTCCCATATATTACTGGGCTTTGTTATCATTCCCATTCCCACTATATCTTTAATAATAATTGCTACTGAAGATAAAAATCGATGGCTATTATTACTATATTTCATTATAATATGGTCAGTTGATATATTTGCTATGATTGGTGGGAAGAATATAGGCGGACCTAAGCTGACCCCCAAGATTAGTCCTAACAAAACTTGGAGTGGATTAATCATAGGGGTATTAGCTAGTGGGCTTACAGCATTTTTATTAAGTTTAGTACCTAGCTTTGACTTACCAACTGACTATTTATTAAACAAACGGCACTTAATTATAGCAGCTATTTGTTTAGCACTAATAGCACAAATGAGCGATTTATTTATTTCATATTTTAAGCGTAAATTTGCTATAAAAGATACTGGTACTATAATACCAGGTCATGGCGGTGTTCTAGACCGATTTGATAGCATAATTCTTACCGCCCCAATATTATTTTTATTATTAAAATATTATGAATTATCAGTATTTTATTGATTCAGTTAAAAATTCCAAAAAGATAATATTTAATGTTTTGCTATCTTTATTATTAGCTTATTTTATCTTCCATTCTATTTGTGGTAATAGAGGGATTATTGCTTATTTTACATTAAATCAACGACTCGAAAAAACCTATAGTGAACTAGAAAATTTAAGGGCAGAACGCATTGAACTTGAACATAAAGTAAAACTACTTAGACCAGAATCTCTAGATAGAGATATGCTTGACCAAGAAGCAAGAAGAGTTCTAGGGGTAGCGTCGCCAAAAGAACAGGTTTTTACCATAAAATAACTTAGGAGGTTATTATCAGTATTATAGTTTTTCAGAATGATCTCCCGGAAGATTTTAATATTGCAGGAGACCTAGCAATCGATACAGAAACGATGGGATTAAACTTACATAGGGATAGGTTATGTCTTTTGCAACTGAGTAATGGAGATGGTAAGGCTTACTTAGTAAACTTTATTGACAAGAATTACGCAGCACCTAATTTAAAAAAACTATTGCTTGATAAGAATCGATGCAAAATATTTCACTATGCTAGATTTGATTTAGCAGCAATAAGAAAATATCTTGGAATAGATTTGGAGAACATATTTTGTACAAAGATATCTTCTAAACTAGTTAGAACCTATACTGATGCTCATGGTTTAAAAGACTTATGCCGTGAATTACTTTCAGTCCAAATTTCTAAACAACAACAATCTTCCTACTGGGGAAGGTTGGATCTTACAGCTGAACAAAAAGAATATGCTGCCAAAGACGTCCTTTACCTACATCAACTTCGCGCTACCTTGCAAGATATGTTACTGGCCGAAAATAGGTTAGATATTGCAAAACAGATTTTTAAGTTTTTACCTATTAGAGCCAACTTAGACCTAGTAGGATGGAACGATATTGATATTTTTATGCACTAAGCTCTAGATGCTGTAAATAAAATATAGTTATTATTAACCTAGGTTCGATATAACCAAGTTAATATACTCTTCTGCTCCTACGAATTGTTTTTTGAAAATATCATGGACTCGCATGCGTAACTATACTATATGTACGCTACGCCTGCTCACCATTCATTTTCAAATCATTTGAGTATATTACATCGAATTTAGGTTAATTAAAAAAATATATGTTAACAATTAACAAGTTTTTTTTCTCGCTGATTAAATCACGTATTAACGTTGGTGATAATATAATTATTGGACTTAAAAGATTGGGAATAATCAATTTAAGAGATTTGTTATTTTACCGCCCTACTTCTTATCAAGTTAAAATAATTTCACCAAATTTATCTTCACTAAAAAATGGTCAGTTAATTCAAACTGAAATAACAATAGAAGAAGTTCTTGTGCCTAAGAACAAAAAACAGCCTTTGAAAATCTTAGGATCTAATGAAACTGGCTCAATTCTGCTGATATTTTTTAATAGACTCTCTTATTTTATTCTAAGTAAACTTACAATAGGCAGTAAACATACAATTAATGGTAAGGTACAAGTTTTTTCTAGCTTACCTCAAATAGTCCACCCAATATTTATTTTGGATCAAAAACTTACCAGCCCCCTAGAACCAATATATCCTTTGACCTATGGGATAATTAATAAGCAACTTTATTCCTATATAATAAAGGGGCTTGATTTGTTTGAGAAAGAGTGGTGCTGTATTCCTGAGAGTTTTCAAGAAGTAAAGGATTATACTAAATCATTATTAGAAGATTTAAAAACTTTACATTTATATCAGGTTAAAACTAAGCAATTAGAAGAATTACATACTCAAGCTTTAAGACGACTGGCAGAAAAGGAACTTTTTGCTAACCAAATTTCATTACAATATCTCCGCCAACAAACAAAATTAAAACAAGGCAATTCATTTGCAGGGTCTAGTCAGCTACAACAAGCAATACTTAAGACATTAGGCTTTGAACTCACACCTGACCAAAAGAACGTGATTGAGGAAATTGCAAAACATCAATTATCTCCTACAGAAATGATGTGCTTACTCCAAGGTGATGTTGGTTCTGGTAAAACCCTAGTAGCTTTATTGACAATGGTCACTGTATCATACCATAAATTTCAAGCTGCACTAATGGCCCCTACCGATTTATTAGCAAACCAGCATTACCAATTCTTTGTTAAAGCCTTAAGTGAAACTGGAATAAGACTTGGTTTACTTACTGGAAAAATATCTACCAAAGAACGAAACAAAGTTCTATCAAGCCTAGAAAACGGAGATATTGATATATTAATTGGCACTCATGCATTATTTCAAGAAAAAGTAAACTTTAAAAATTTAGGTTATATCGTCATTGATGAACAGCATAAATTTGGTGTACAACAACGGTTAGATTTAATTAATAAAGCCTCTCATCCCGATGTTTTGGTGATGACCGCAACCCCTATTCCTAGAAGTCTTACTTTGACCATGTTTGGAGATATGGATATTGCTAAATTAACAAGCAAACCAAAAAATCGACTACCAATTATTACTAGCATATTGCCAAAGACCAAGCTAAATGATGTAATCTCAGTTTTAGATAAAAAGCTAAAATTTGGAGAGAAAATTTACTGGATATGTCCCCTTATCGATCAAAATGATGAAGAGTTAACAACACAGTCAAAAAATACAGGATTAATCGACATCAATACTAGACTAATTACCATTGAGAATGCCTACCCTAACATTACAGGTATAATACATGGCAAAATGAAAAATGAGCAAAAAGATATGATTATGCACCAATTTAAGAATGGTAATATTAAAATCTTGGTTGCTACAACTGTAATTGAAGTGGGTATCGATGTACCAGAAGCAACCTTAATAGTCATAGAAAATGCTGAACAGTTTGGTTTAGCTCAGTTACATCAGATAAGAGGTAGAGTTGGACGTGGAACTTTACAATCTCATTGTATTCTTCTATATGATCCTCAAAAATTAACTATGGTTGCAAAATCTAGATTTGAAGTGATGAGAAATAGCAATGATGGTTTTTATATAGCAGAGCAAGATCTACTCTTAAGAGGTAGTGGAGAAATATTAGGAACAAAGCAAAGTGGTGAAATAAGATTCTTTTTCGCTGATCTAGCTAGAGATTTAGACCTTTTAACTAAAGCAAATAAATTAGCAGAAGAAGGTTCAAAAGATCATTCTGAACTCTCTCTACTTCAAATAAAATTATTTGCTAGAGTAGAGTTTAATGAATTGAACTAACAGTTCAATCGTTATTCATTCAGATTATATTTAGCAGAATATTCCCACATAGGATTCCAATAGGATTCCAATAATATTTTACTAGCTTCTATACTATCTACAATAATGCCAAATTGTTGTAATGATGTTGGGTAAAAATTATGACTACCAAAATAAAAAACTTTGTCATCTACTATCCAAAACTTATTATGGCTTCTTGCATTGGTATTGATAATATGATTATAACTTATATAAGCAAGATGGAGATGCTGTTTTAATTCTTGTGCGGCTATTTTACTCTCAACATGATAATTAGAAACTATCGTATTAAGTATATAATCATATAAATATTGTAAATCTACATGATCTGAGTAATTAAATCTGAATAAGTTGCTGGTCACTATATATGTATCTACTGCATTATTATGTATAGCATATGCTATTGCTTGAATAATATTGCCATTAACAGTACTAATTGGCGGCAGTACTTTATCTAGCAGTGGATAATTACTCTCTTTAAAAAATAGGGCTTGTTGGCTAATTTTGATAGAGCGAGTAGCATTTTTTAGAGCAAATACCCTTGCAATTTCTGATTGATCAGCATCATCACCAATGCCAACTCCATTGTTCAATTTACTAATAAACATTGCCTGTACAGGTAATGAACTATTAACATTAAATTCGTTATTTAAGGAAATAGCTTTAGCACATTTTGTTGAAATATACCCCTTCTTATATGTATAATAATGGTTTACTGCTATAGCTCGATGATGTTGTACATATTTCCATAATATATTAGCATAAGTTGTTGCCCCATTTACAACAGGTCCAAATATTTTAATATTGGCATCATTAACTGGCTCTGCTTGAGTGTAATCCTGACCAAATAAATTTTCTCCACCAGTGATTAATATATTACCATCCACTGCAATAATTTTGCCATGATTCCAAGAGAGATCAAGAGAGATATCATGTTGTTTCTCCTGATTTCCACAATTGGATTTAAATGTACATGACCTAATATTAGCAATTGATATAATTAGTTTATTATTGGCTGGTAATTTAGAAATAATATTATTTAAATAGCTTTTCATCCATTCAGGTGGAACTTCTTTATACGTACCATATAATAAGCGTATAGTTATAAAATGAGGAGAATTAATGCTTTTTTTACCTAGTGTTATGACAGCATTTTGCAACATAGCAGTAAATGCTCCTGAACTAAAGTAGTATTTACCGAGAGTTGTAATATCTACAGATGTAGTGGCATTAATAATTGTGTTATACATAGTGTTTAACACATTATATGCATTTGTTAAACATAATGTTCTATTATCCAAAGTAAAATCAGCAGTTTTACAAGTACTGATTCCGCGACAATCTGATTGAGTACGGCATGTTGGGACAAAAAATTGTGCATCTATCACGTTATCTGCAACTGGAGTAAGCCCTTCTCCATATTCTTCTAAAGTAGCACCCCAAATATTTGGTGTTTGCAGTAACCAATTATTTGGTATTAAATAATTGGTTGAAGGTTTATTATAGGTAATATTGTTGTAACTTGGAGATGTTATCAATAAATGTTGATATATGCTATCAATTGACAATGGCTGTGCCAAAGCGGGTTTAATCGTAAATAATAAAATTAATAGTTTAATAATTAATATATTCTTCATAGTCATTTAAACATACAAATTTGAATAATAAGAATCCTAGCAGAAACACTAATTAATATCTAGTGGAAGTTTAAAAGTCAGTCTTATAACATTACTAACATATAGTTATCTTGAAATCTATAAAATGGCATGTTATAATTTTATTTTTTGGTCTTAGTGATCGATATAAATTGATATATTATATGTTATAATTATGGCTAACGTTTTTTTTAATGGTCCTGCCGGTCGGATCGAAGGGCTTTATACTAAATCTAGTAATCCTAAAGCCCCCCTTGCTTTATTATTACATCCACATCCGCTTTACGGTGGTACTATGAATAACAAAGTGATTTACAATATATATAAATCATTAGTAGCTAATGGGTTCACAGTACTCAGAATTAATTTTAGGGGCGTTGGACGTTCCCAGGGAGAGTTTGATAACGGTATTGGCGAAATGACTGATGCTGCAACAGCACTTGATTGGCTGCAACTTAACAATCCTACTAGCAGTCTAAATTTGATAGCGGGGTTTTCTTTTGGAGCATGGATAGCCATGCAACTGATCATGAGAAGACCAGAGATTAATAATTTTATTGCGATATCTCCGCCAGTGAATAAATATGATTTTTCGTTCTTGTCTCAATGCCCTATTTCTGGCTTTGTAATACAAGGTGACAATGATAGTATTGTACCCGAAGAATCAGTGCTTGAATTAGTAGATAAATTATCTAAGCAAAAACATATAACTGTCGATTATAAGATTATCCAAGGAGCTGATCATTTTTTTCGAAACAAGCTTGGTGAATTTACCCAAGCAATTAATGATTACTTACAATTAAGGTTATTGAATAATCAGGTTACGCATTTAAAGAAGGATTTTTTTACTGAAGAAAATTTAGCAAACAAACCGCTACAAAAGGTTTTTTTAGATTAACTGCAATTAACAATTAATTATAAAGAGTTAGATTTTTATGGCAACAAACCAAGAAGAAATTAAACAATCTTTACATACCCAATTATTTACAACTTTAATAAAACTGACAAAGTCAAATGGTAAAGATCAAGTTGTAAATGATAGAATCTCTAAAAAATGTGAAAAACTTGCTAGTAGCGTGATAGCACTTGCTCAAGAGCCATCAGACTCTAATATTGATTTGTATAAAAAGAAAATGCGGAAACTTACACATTCTAAATACATTGTAAGTGAAGCATTAAAGGTAATAAAAGAAGCGTTTCCTGGAGATCAAAATCAAGCACTAAGAGAGCTAATAGATATTCCGCTTATGGATGCATTAGCTAAAGAAAATAAGCCAGCACGTCCAAAAAAGCTAGAAGAATCCAAAAAAGATCCGCTTGAAACTATGCTACGAGATAGAATAACGGTTAAAAATACAGAATTTACAAAAAAAGGTAATAAGCAAGCTGGTGTATCTGCTGGATATATTGCTAAGGAAACCGCAACTGGTAATACTTTCATGTTAAAACGTTTCTATAAACAGCATAGGAGTTGTTTAGCTCTACAGGGAGAAAAACAGCAACAGCAAGCTTTAGCAGATCGGGATGATGGTGTGCGGGAGTTAATCGGTTCTTCTATGTATCAGTTTTTATTATATGATCGCACCCCTAAAGAGGCATTAGTAGTATCTGATCAGGTCAATTCACCATCAATTGCTATACGTTCTAAATTTTTTAATAACGTGGTGCAGCTTGCAGAATTTGCTAAGGGTACTTATACTACTAGCATTGGAGCAAATGATCAAAAGTTAAAAGAATTAGAAGGATTTGAAAAGGTTATTGCTGCTTGTCATATGTTAGGGGAATTGGATTATCATGCCGGTAATTTGATGGTGCAGGATGGGAAGACTGTAACTAAAATAGATCACGGTAGATCTTTTGAAATGTTTCACCAAGATTTTGCTGCTATGATTGAGGCAACACATAAAATGTTTTCAGAGAATGCAGTTAACTATACTAAAGCTATTAAGGTAGGTAACTTATCGTTTAACATTGAAAAATATAGTAAAGCATTAGCACAAATGACCAATCAGTTAAATGATCAGCAAATAGATGCTATAATTGATCAAAAAGTTGATGAATTGAAAAAACATGGGTTCTCTCCAGAAGGTCTCATTGTAGCAGCTAGATTTGAAGGTAATAAATTTGAATTAAAGCAAATTAATGATTTTAATGAATTAAGTACATTTTATAAAGAACATATCAAGGAAAACCTCAATAATATGAAAGAGGTAGCAAGAGCAGCAGACATAGTGGCTAAATTTAGTAATGTATCTCCTGAATTTAAAAACGGTCAGTGGTTAGAAACTTTTGCTGAATCTCCTATTAAAGACCCAGTAGCCTATGCAGCTCACCATAATATTAAAATTGAAGGAAAAAGTGCTTTACAGTGGGCTAGCGAACATGATTATCAAATTAAAGTACCTGCTCAACCTGTAACAACAACTGTTCAAGAACAACAATGGCAAAAGAGTCAAGATGGTAAATGGCAAGAGGTAGAAGTCTCAATGCCGAAGGTTCAAAAAAGTGTAACAAGTTTGAATCCAACAGAATATGTTGCAGATATAGACAAACGTCTTGAATCTTTTGGAAAGAAAGTTGAGGATTTCATAAAAGAAACAGTAACAGCAAGTAAAAAGATTACTATAGAAAAACTAGAAAGGTTTTACGACAAATTATTAACCCATCTAAACAAAGAAAAACATCTTACTGATGAGGATGTTAAGGCAATACAGAACGATCTGCATTATAAAGAGAATATTGTAGCAACAGCTCACTTAATGGAAATGACGACCCCTAATTTAACTGTTGCAGATAAGATGCGTTATAAGGTAGCAAATTTTTGTGAGAAAATAGGACTCTCTAGTTTATCGAAGCATTTGATGCATAAAATTACTCCTGAAAAATTGGCTAAGATAGATGACACAGAAAAGGTTGTAGCTGAAAGCCTAAAAATTAAAGAAATATTGTTAGAACCCAAAGTAAAACCTGTAACGGTAAAATCTACACCAAAAGCTAGAATGGGTAAAGTAAGATAAACAAAAGACCTTGCATGGTATACTCAGATAGAAAATCAAGAATTGCGTTATCGTCTTCAGGGATCGTAGGTCAGAGCTATCGAAAGTTCGAAGAGGAAGCGGTTTTAGAGTTCATCATGGCAGTTTAAAAGTTATAGAAAAATAACCAAGGTCATTGCGAGGAGGAGGCGATGGAATAGCCGACGTGGCAATCTTTTGAAGTAGCAACCCTTACTTCACAAGATCGCTACGTTGCCGCTTGCAGTGCCTTCTCGCAATGACATTTATGCATTTAAAAAAACAAACTTTTCTATCATTAGTTGTGACTTTTAAACCGCCATGTCTTCCAGCTTATCACTACAATCTTTGAAATTAGTCACCAGCCCTTTAATAATTGACTCACTTGATTGTTATTGAGTAGCTTAGGTTTTTATGGTTATTTTTTCTAAAACTATTTTATTGTCAAAAGCACCATTGGTATCTTTTTTGTGCTTTTTAATGTTTAGTATATCCTTTAATTTATAAGAGTTGCTATTACATATTGCCTCAAGTACTTCTATGATATCAGCAATTTCTTCGATAGATTCACTTTCTAAAAATTCTTCTACCTCTTCAGAAAGTTTCTGTCTTAATAATTGTTTATACTCAGCCAATTCTGCAATACGAAAGACTGGTATTCGACCAGATTTTAAGATAATTTGCGGAACTAAATCTCTCACTAATTTTGTCATATTACCTGTGTATTATTGGTTAAAGGTTAACCAATCGTCATAAAATTGGCATTTTCTAGCCATAAAATTCTGCAAATAATTTCCTTGTTAGGATATAGTTTTGCTACTATATGTCGATAAAAATTCAACTGGTCAATATAAGATTCCTTAACTAATTGACAGGTTTTAGGTGGACTAGCATCGGATTTATAATCAATAATGGTTATTTTTCCCGTATCAATAGCAAGTAAATCAATTCGTCCTATTTTAACCTCATCATTTAGAGTTGTCCCTATCGCCATTTCAGTTTTTAGCTCTTGGGAAATAAGTGCCATAAATTCTATATTATTCAGTAATTTATCAATATTGCTATGAATCTTTTCTTGCAGATTTATTGGTAACTTGTGAATAAACGGATGTTTATTCATCATAGAAAAATCATTGATCTTTGTGGCATCTTCTAGAATTTTATGAAATATCTTACCATATTCCAAATGATCATTAACTATAAGAGGAGAATTGACTGAATAATTTTGCTTTGTATTTTTGGTGATTTTATTAATTAAAAAAAGGTTTGGTATCCAATCTTCAATGTCATTCCGGCTGCCTTCAATGTCATCCTGCTTTGGTGCGGGATCTAGAATATCTAAAGCACCTTTTTGGTCTATTTCTTTAGATTCCTGCCCATTTCCACTTCCTTCAATAACTGATTCATAAACTATAATACCATTTTCCTGTACC
This sequence comes from Candidatus Tisiphia endosymbiont of Metellina segmentata, assembly GCF_964030715.1. Classification (NCBI taxonomy): domain Bacteria; kingdom Pseudomonadati; phylum Pseudomonadota; class Alphaproteobacteria; order Rickettsiales; family Rickettsiaceae; genus Candidatus Tisiphia; species Candidatus Tisiphia endosymbiont of Metellina segmentata. Next base: position 229,322 of record NZ_OZ034919.1, on the reverse strand, counting down.
TTCCCGTGCATATTCATTGTTCTAGCAACCAACTCATACCAACAATTTTGTGGTAGCTTACTACTTGACTGATAACCACATATCACTAAATGGTCTTCGGCTCTAGTCATTGCAACATAAAGTAGTCTGATATATTCTTGTAAGTCTTTTTGTTGCTCCTTTTCTTTGAGAGCTTTAAAGAATTCTGGGCTATTGGCTGATTGAGTGGTAGAGAACACTTGATTTTCGTCCCAAATGAATTTATTACTATTAGTTGGTACTGAACTAGTATCGCACAGAATAACAATAGGTGCTTGCAGACCTTTAGAAGCATGCACGGTCATAATTTTTATCTTATTTGACGATTCTAAGTTTCTTTTAATCTCAATTTTTTTATTTTCAAACCAATAAACAAAGCTTTGCAAAGAGCTATCTATATTATTAGCATAATTGCTACTCAAATATATCAATTCATTTATTACATCATTACTATCAAATCCATTAGCTTCAACTAAAACCTTTCTAACATCCAAACAATCGACAATAAGTGAAAAAAAATTCTCACAATTTGTAACCTTGTATAGCTGCAAGAAATGACACAGTTTCTTATATATACTTGCATAGTTTGAGACAGTTTGTAGGTAACCCCAAATAGAATTCTTACCTCGAGAAATTGCAATAGTTTGTAGTGCCTGTTCACTCATACCAATTATTGGTGATTTTAACAGACTAGCCAAATTCAAATCATCTTGAGGTAGTAGTACAAATTTCGCTATGCTCATTAAGTCTAATACTGACAAATTTTTATTTAAAGTGATCCGATCAACATCTTCTACTGGCAAACTACGTTGCTTAAGACAGTTAATAATTTCAAGAATCAACTCATCTCTCTTGCGTACCAAAATCATAAAATCTGATTCTTTAACTTCGGAATTAGTAGCAGGCAGGATTCTTCGACTTGCTATTTGGCTTTTTATAAAACTAGCAATTTGTTGTGCAAGTAATTGCTGAGCAGATTTGGATTTATTATGCTCTTCCAGTAAAGACCAAAACAACTTACTCTCTTTTTCACCCTTAACTAATGACCAAAGTTCAACTCTACCTTTATGAGTTTGACGAAATGGCAAAATTTTAGGATTATCAGATGTAAATAATTGTGGAGTAGTATGTTTAATTTGTTGAAAAATTAGATAAACAATATCAATAATTTCTTTAGTAGATCTATAAGACCACTGGAGGGTAATATTTCTGAAATTCTTATTTGCATCAGATAGGTTTTTATACAAATTTTCATTAACATAACTAAAAGAGCTAATATCTGCTCCTTGGAAGCTAAAAATCGACTGTTTCTCATCGCCTACGACAAAAATAGTACTTTTTTGCTTAGTGCTAGAAGTAAAGTCTGCTATAATTGCAGTGATAATGTCCCATTGTTCCGGGCTAGTATCTTGTGCTTCGTCAACAAGCAAGTGGTCAATCCCGCCATTAAGTTTATAAGCTACCCAATTTTTTGCAGCATTATCCATTAATAATAACTGCGTAAGATAAATTAAATCATCATAATCAAGCAAACTATGCTGGGTTTTGTAGGAATCATATTTATCAAGAAAAATCTTTGCCAAGTTACGTAATGAATTTGAGTAATTCTCCATATCTTGCATTTTAGCTTGTTGATCTAGCTGAAAAATTTTCTCTTGAATATATTCAAGTTCATTCAATAACTTTGGGTACTTCATTGCCATAGATTTAGGCAATATATTCTTACGCTTAAGGTTTTCTTTAGTAAGAAAAAATTGCTGAATTTCTTGATCTAAGTTAATAGCTATTGAGTATTTTGCCAATAATTGCTTGGCTTGGTCATAAATATTTGATAATTGTGCAAAAATAGTTTGAGCATCGTACTCTACAAAATCCATTTGTTTGGCAAATAATTTCTTAAACTTAATTTTTTGCTGGATTATTTCAGAGAAAATATCATTGATAGTTGTTTCATGGAAATTTGTCAGAAAAAAACTAATCAGCTCATTATAAGTCGGATCTAAATAGATTTGGTTTCTTATTTTGCTAAGAACCCCTTGTGTTGTAATCTCGTCAAGAACCTGAAATTCTGGATTAATGCCAACTTCAAAAGGAAATAATTTAAGCATCTTCTGACAGAAAGCATGGATAGTGTAAATATTAATACCATCTTCAGAGTTTAGTAGTCTGTTATATAAAGTTTTGGTATATTGCACCTCACTTTCTAAAGGCTCTCTAGTAAGTAATAAACCTAACTCTTCAGTTAATTTAGCGGTTTCGTTTGCAGCAAATTGAGCAAGCTTATTTTTAATCCTACTCTGCATTTCAAGGGTGGCTGCATTAGTAAAAGTTAAGCATAGGATCTTTTCAAATGGAACTTCCTTAATTAGTAACCGTAGCACCCTATCTGTTAAAATTTTGGTTTTGCCTGTACCAGCTGAGGCAGAAACCCAAACAGAATATTCTGGGTCAGATGCTTGTTGTTGTAATTCATTCATTTTATTTCTATTTGAGTAACTTAAACTTTTTTACTCACATTAATAGCCATATTACACATTAATTTAATAACTTTATTAATTAAGGAAGCAAATACTACCTTACTACTACCTTGTACTAGAGCTATATCTTTATGTTCAATTTCCTCAGCCTGAAATTGTTTTATGCTATTTACTAATTCTTTCTCTAAATTATACAATTCGAGATAATCTATTTGTTTCTGATAATGTTGTTCAATCACTTCTTCTACACTTTGTGTTAGTAGCATGGCAGTTTCTGTTCCTATCAATATCGAACCACTACCAAGTACATAGCCAATAATATGCCAAAATGGTATCAAAATAGTTGGTCTAACATTATGTTGTAATAACAAGTTAGTAAAGTAGCTCAAATGTACTTCTTCTTGCTGCATCATATGTTTTATTGTAGAGGAATCTTCGTGGTTTTTGCAATAATTTAATTGCCCTTGATAAATTCGTTTAGCCCCATATTCTCCAGCATGATTTACTCTAATCATTTCTTTTATGATATTGTCTGAATTGGTGAAATCAGGTCTTGCCATATGCTGCCTTAGTATCTAAATAACGGATAATTTATTGCATTACGCGAATTCTGGTATTTTATAATAGACCTTATATCTTAAGAATGTGTTATAAGTAATTAAAGAGGGTGACTTGAATAGACCTTGACTAAAATAGTCGCTAAGAGAATAAGTACCCTCTTTTTGGTAGTTTACCTTGAACAAATTGCAGAAGGTGGTCTTAAAAAGAGCAGCCTTGCACAATAAGAAGAAGGAGATTATATCATGAATAAAATAATAGGTCTAGACGTAAGTAAAAACTGGCTTGATATATGTGTATATAATACAAGAGATAAACCTAAATATCATCGTTTTGCCAATGATGCAGCTGGTCATGAAGAGATGATTAAATTAGCAAAAGAGCAAGAGATTAAGCTAATAATATGTGAACCTACTGGAGGATACGAAGCTGAGATTTGTCAAAAGCTGGATAATAATAACCAACAAATACATAAGGTCAATACATATAGTTTTAATTCTTTTAGTAAATCGGTGAATTTGTGTAAAACTGATAGGAAGGATGCATTTAAATTAGCATATTATGCGGATAAGATGCAGCTTTCAGCGAATTATATATATCAAGTTGAATCAGAGACTTTGAAGAGATGTCAACAAAGACGAGAAGATTTAGTATTAATGCTTAGCAATGAAAAGAAAAGACTACATCATAGCATTGATGGTATTGATAAAGAGAGTATAGAAAAGCTCATTAAATTTTTACAGAATGAAATAGCTGAGCTTGATAAAAAGTTAAACAAAACAATAGATGAGTCAGAAGAGTTAAAAGAGAAGGTAAAAATATTAGAGACTGTACCTGGTATTGGTAAATGTTTAGCTACAAAACTAATTAGTTTTGTACCTGAATTAGGGGATAAAAATTATAGTAGCAATGAATTGTCATCAATTGTTGGTATAGCTCCATATGCTCGTGATAGTGGTAATAAGCAAGGACGAAGATTTATTCGAGGAGGCAGGAAAATACCTAGAGATGCTTTATACATGGCAGTATTAGCTGGTAAGAATGGTTTCCAATATTTAAAAATTTTATATGATAGGCTTGTTAATAATTTTAAACCTAAGAAAGTTGCGATAGTTGCTTGTATGCGTAAGTTACTTGAAGTGTGCCATAAACTTATTCAACAAAAACGTGTTTTTGTTATTAAATAATATTTATCTATTTTTATAAAATTTAGATAAAAGATAATTGCTATTAGGAATTTGGATAGGCAAGAATGAAGGTGCTAAATTTTGGATGCAGGTAGTAACAGAACTGAAGAATCGAGGAGTTGAACAAATATATGTTGCATGTGTTGATGGTCTTAAGGGTTTTCCAGAGGCGATAAATAGCATTTTTCCAAAAACGATAGTGCAGTTGTGTATTGTTCATATGATAAGAAACTCTGTAAAATACGTATCATATAAAGATTTAAAATCGGTAACAGCTGATTTAAAGGCAGTTTATTCTGCAATAAATGAAGCAGAGGGATTAAGAGAATTACAAAATTTTGCCAAAAAATGGGATGAAAAATATCCAGTTATTTTTGACATATGGCAACGAAATTGGTCTGGCATAGCTCCATTTTTTAGCTTTCCGGAAGACATTAGAAAAGCGATTTACACTACTAATGCTATTGAATCCACTAACCGTCAAATTCGTAAAATTATTAAAAATAAAGGAGTGTTTCCAGATGACAAATCAATTCAGAAAATAATCTTTTTGGCGTTGACAAATGCCTCTAAAAAATGGACAATGCCTATTAAGAATTGGGCGATGGCTTTAAATCAATTTGCAATCCTTTGTGATACTAATTTACAAAATTGGGCAAATGGAGAAATCATACTTACACAAAAAATCTGACAGACCCAATTTTAATTAACAATGGCAGCCCTTTGGGCTGCTCATAACCGTCAAGCCCCTCGCTTTGCGAGGGCGTTCTGACTGTTTCATCTAACTTATCCTGTGCTACTTTTAATGCGTCATCTTTTGCCTGTTTCTCTTTAAGCAAATCTGCCATTTGTACTGCATGCTCTTGCTCTTTTACTTGCTGAGCGTCAACCGCTTCAGCTAACTTAGCCTGCTCTTGTAATGCCGCCTGTTTTTCTTTAAGCAAATCTGCAACTTCCTGCTCTTTTGCTTTATGAGCTTCCGTCAAAGCTTCTATTTCTTTGCCTTTTTCTGCTAGCTGCTTAACGGCATCATCCTTTGCTTTAGTCATATCTTTCTGAGCTTGATTCAAATCTGCTATTTGCTGATCTTTTTTTGCTTTTTCTTCAGTCAAATCTGCAATTTGTTTTTCACGAGCTTCAACCGCTTCAGCTAACCTAGCCTGCTCTTTTAATGCCTCCTGTAGTTCTTTGTCCAGTATTTGATGAAGAATGTGAGTTATCTGAGGTATTACTACTATTATTTTGAGAGTCCTCCAATTCTCGCGCTTTTTCCTCTAATGCTTCCTGAAGCTCAAATTTCTTCCTCATCAGGTCCTGTATAGCACCTGCTTGAATTATGTTTACTTTCTTAAGTTCAGCCGTATTATCCTCAGTATTCTCAAAAGCATTAACAGAACTACAAAATAGCAGTATCATAAGAAAGTATAGTTTTTGGATTTTTTTATTCATTTGTATTTAGTTCTCCAACTATCAGAAAAAGTATTAATATATTGTAAATATAAATTGAAATATCCTTAATTTATCAAACTATTATTATAATTTGTCAAGTTTCGATTCCGGTGCGTCAATAAGTTATGACCTATTTCGTATTGTTGAGTGAGTTGTCTCATCTTCAATCAAAACCTTGACTCCGTCATGCAATCCTTTCTTTCCTGAAATAACCACTTGGTCATTCGGTTTGATGCCAGTAACTACCTCTACACTTTGGCTATCACTATCACCTATTTCAATCCTTACTTTTTTAGCTGTATTATTCTCAATAACATAAACATAGTAATAAGAGTCAAAGAAAACAGCTGAGTTTGGTAATTTTATCCGTTGCTTGTTGCCATTGAAAATAACATTTACGTTAACAAATAAGCCCGGCATGATTGAATTATCATCATTTGGAATCAATGCTTCAATATAGACTGAGTGATTCTTATCTTGGGCAATTTCTGAAGTTTTAAAATCACTTAGTTTAAGGGCTAAGTTTAAAGCGGGAATATAGATGTTGACATAGCTCCCTCCCGCACTTTTAAATTTTTGATAGTCGCTTTCATCAAGACCAAACGCAACCTTGATAATATGAATATCATAAAGAACGACTATTTTATCCTTTTGTGTAACAAGCTCTCCAACAGTAACAAGTTTTCGTTCAACAATTCCACTTAATGGGGCAACAACATAATGATTGGTTTTTTCATCAAGTAATGTATAATATTTTTGTTTAGCATCAAGGTATTCTATGTTATGGTTCACATACTCTGTATATCTAATGAGGTTCTTATCCAATAACTGCTTCATCGCATTAGCTTTTTTCTCTTTAAGACGATACTCTTCATTTGCTAGTTCAATCAGATAGTCAATTTGCGTGGTATCTAATACCGCTAAAATATCACCTTTTTTAACATAGCTACCTATAGGTAAGTCAAGTTCTTTAATTCTTCCTGTTGTATTGACTTTAACTGCATGTGTTTCATAGGCTAAGGTTTTGCCTGTTGTAACCAATATATCATTTGTCTCCTCTGAATATTGAGCCTTAACCACTTCAACAGGAATTACGACAGCTTGATTGTCCACTTGCTGTGTTGGGGCTTGTCTACTGACTACTTTTTTGATAGAAACTATCACTACAACAATTGCTACTGCAACAAATAATAGTCCATATATATAGTATCTTCGACTTATTAATATCTTCCCTAGGGTCATTTGAATTTTACCATATTTCTGATTAGATTGCTAACCTTCTCTTTAATCTATTCATTTTCAACTTCGATTATACTCAAATCATTTGAGTATAATTTCTGATAACAAAAGAACCGTGACAAACGGTTTTATTGTTTTCTAGTCACATATACAGTAAAATTTTATTTTGTGCAAGTAATTATTTTAAAATTTTTTAATTTTATTTACAGAAAGTAGTAGTGTAGCTAACATGGAAATGTTTTAACCATAACTAGTGTATAGCCTTATATACATTATAGCCAATATAGAAATGTTTGAGTCATAGTAATAGAATTGATGTGACCCCCTGCAAAACAAGGGTCTACAATCTATAAATATCCCCTCAGAACATTGCTTTTCCGCACCGAGGCTGGTATGACATCGATAGAAGCTAAATCTATATTTATACCACCCACTGGTAACGACTTTTAAACTGCCCTGTACTTATGTCTATATGCTGAGCTTACTACTAAACTCCTTACAAAAATTGTAGGCTATTGATGTAATCTACGCTTCTATGTTGCTATCGTCTTTTTTATTATTTAACAACTCTCTTGCTTTAGCAAATCTTATAAACCGTGCAAAAGCAAAAATCATAGAATCAACAAAACCATCAAAACCAAATACCCAATATCGTCTTATAAAAAATGATTTTAAAAAATAAAAAATACTTTCTGTAGCAATTCTTGTTTTTGATGGATTCCTACCTAATTTAACTAAATCTTTTGCTTGCTCAGAGGAATAAAAATTTGCTTTAGCTACTAGTTGCTCAATTGACGTGCCAGACCTATGATAAATTATACCATTTAAATCATAGATTTTGTTTTGTGAATTAATATTTGGATTAAACAACACCGAATCATGAGTAGTAGTGTTATTATTAGAAAAACTACTATATTTACGATTATATAATCTGATACATTTATTATAAGGAGCAAAACGACGAACCTTCTGATCATTACGGTGCAATATAACAATTTTAGTACGGTAAGCTAAATAATTAGCTTGATTATTTGAAGCAAATATAAACTCTATTTCATCTTGTAATTCTTTTGATAGTTCTTCATCAGCATCAATATTTAATATCCAATCATTCTGACATAAATTTTCGCCAAAAGTCTTTTGTTTAACATAACCATTCCATTCGTTAAAAATCACTTTGATTCCTAAATTTCTAGCAATTTGTACTGTATCATCAGTACTCCCACTATCAACAACAATAAGCTCCTCGACAATGTCCTTAACACTGTTGATAGCCCTTGCAATCCTAGTAGCTTCATTTTTTGTGATAATAAAGGCTGAAATCTTTAGCATATCCCTCTCAACTAGGTCCTTGCATACATTTTCTATCTAGCTTCTGTAAAGGTTTCATTTCTATAGTCTATATGTTCATTATTTTTAGGAAGTACCCACAAATTGAATAATTTTTGAGGAATTTCTGAGTAAAAGAGTAGCCAAGTAACCACAAGCAGTACATAATATGTCCATGAGGAACGAAAGCAAATTTTGACAACAAAATTACCAAAAGGAATCAATTCGTGAACACTCCTTTTTGTTCTCGAATCCTCACTTGCATACCTACTATTACCTACATCTTTTAAAAGTCGTATATTTGAACCTACTGACGTCATATACGACGTCCCACAAATCTAGAATGTGGGTAATAGTAATAAGGCAGGGATAATACACCCTAGGCTATTAAACTGTCTTTCATCGAGATTGGTATTACATAAAAGGCATACACAAGAAGCTAGAAGCTAATTCATATTTTTAATTTTTTGAGATAATCTACTGATTTTACGTGAGGCTGTATTTAATTTGATAATGTTTTTTGTTACACCTTTCATTATTTCAGATTGTGCAACAGTCAAAGCTAATTTAGCTGATTCTTTTGAGCCACTAATAACTTCTTGCAAAACTTTTTTTATATATGTTTTAATTCTACTTGACCTATTCTTATTTATTAAAGTTTTTTTTATTGTTTGTCTTATTGCCTTTTTTGCTGATGAATGATTAGCCATATTTATTATTTTCCTACAGATTTATTAGTTTTGTTCTTCATGGTTATGACTTTCTACTTTTGGGGTCATACAGCCTTTACTATTTACATCTCTATCAACGAACTCAATATAAGCTACTGATGCCATATCTCCATAACGAAAACCAGCCTTTATTATCCTAGTATAACCACCTGGACGTTCACTATATCTTTTACCTAAAACACTAATAAGTTTTTCAGTAGCAACTTTATCTTTGATTTTAGCAAGCAACATTCTTCTAGTCGCTAAATCAAATTTCTTGGCCTTAGTTATTAGTACTTCAATATATGGTCTAAGCTCTTTAGCCTTAGGTAAAGTTGTTTTTATTTGCTCATTCATCACAAGTGCAGCAGCCATATTAGCAAACATCGCCTGTCTATGACTACTTGTTCTATTAAGCTTTCTACCCTTAATTTTATGTCGCATGTTATTACCTTTTTATTAACCTCAATTCGATATAAGAATTGTTAATTCTTATATCGAATTGGCTTGTTATAAGGAAAAATGCATTCTTGAAGCGGATTTTACGAATGCATTTTAATCTATTACCACTAAATAATCTTATTTTTATATCATATAAAAATTAAGATTATTAGCAAATTAATATTTAACAATCAGGTGATGAACTGCTTCAAACCTGATTGTTTCTATATGTATCCCTGAATTAGATATAACCTGTTACATCTAATTCAGGTTTTATTAATATGGATCTTCATAACGCTTAGATAGTTCCTGAATATTTTCTGGAGGCCATCCTGGTATGTCCATACCAAATTTTAAACCAAAGCCTGATAATATATCCTTAATCTCATTAAGAGACTTTCTACCAAAGTTTTGAGTTCTAAGCATTTCTGCTTCTGTTTTGATAACAAGATCACCTATATAAATTATATTTTCATTTTTTAAACAATTCTGAGATCTAACAGATAATTCTAATTCCTCAACTTTCTTCAACAACGCTGGATTAAATGCTAATTCTTCTAACTTATCCTGTTTATCTTCTGTTTGTTCTTCAAATGTAATAAATAATTGTAACTGATCTTGCAGAATTCTAGCAGCAAGTGCTATAGACATCTCCGGAGAAATACTACCATTAGTTTCAACGGTCATAATCAATTTGTCATAATCTGTAACTTGACCAACACGTGTATTATCAACTTTATAGGTAACCTTTCTTACAGGACTGAATAACGCATCTATTGGGATAACGCCAATAGCTAATTCCGAACCAACGCTGCTTGCAGCGGGAACATACCCTTTTCCTGTCTCACACACTAATTCCATTTCAAGCTGAGCCCCTTTTGCCAAAGTACAAATCACATGGTTAGGGGTTAGTACCTCCACATCATGCCCTGTTCCAATCATCCCAGCAGTTACAACGCAAGGACCAGTAGCACTTAATCTGACAATCTTTCTTTCCGAAGAATGCATCTTAACGACCACAGACTTAAGATTCAAAACTACATCAACTAAATCTTCCTTAACCCCAGGTATAGCAGAAAATTCATGCACCACCCCTAGTATCTTTATTGATGTTATTGCAGCACCCTGAAGAGATGAGAGTAGAATTCGCCTCATAGCATTACCTATTGTTAAACCAAAGCCTCTCTCTAAAGGTTCAACCACAATTTTTACTATATTACTACTCTTATCAGGACTGTCATAAACTATCTTAGAAGGTTTTATTAATGCACTCCAGTTTTTATTTAATGATAACATTATTTACCTATGCCCCTATACTCTTCTTCTTTTTGGTGCTCTAACACCGTTATGTGCAACAGACGAAATATCTAAAACTGACGTAACTATAAAATTTTGACTAAATACCGCACGCATAGCCGATTCCCTTTGAGCCCCTGCACCTTGAACTCTAATTGAAACAGTTTTCAGACCGTGTTCTTTTGCAACTTCTGAGGCTTTATCAACAGTTATTTGAGCAGCATAAGGCGTAGCTTTTCTAGCCCCCTTAAAACCATGTGTACCTGCTGTTGAAAAAGCTATAGCATTACCTTGCACGTCCGTAAAAGTAACAATAGTATTATTAAAAGTTGTCTTTATATGAACAACACCAAGAGTGATATTTTTTCTTTTTTTCTTGACCTTAGTATTAGCCTGACTCATCATTATACCATATTACTTTGTAACTTTTTTCTTACCGGCAATCGCAACAGCTTTACCTTTTCTTGTTCGAGCATTAGAATGAGTATTCTGACCTCGAACAGGCAACTTTCTTATATGTCTAAGACCTTGGTAACTTCTAATATCCTTTTTCTTCTTGATATTAAGATTCACCTCTCTTCTTAAATCACCTTCTACTTTATATTCTTTTTCAATAATATTACGTAAAATAATAAGCTCTTGATCTGTTAAGTCTTTGACCCTTTTACTTTCAGATATTCCAGTTTTTCGACAAATCTCTTCTGCAGCAGAAAAACCAAGCCCATAAATATATGTTAAGCTCACTACTAATCTTTTGTTTGCTGGAATATTAACACTCGCTATTCTTGCCACAAATAATCTCCAAAATTTCGATAATAACCAAAAGGGAATAATATAAAAATATCCCTTAAAGTCAAATCATTTTTAATACTTTATATAAAACAAGCTCTACTTCTTCTTTATCCTTATTTGCATCAACAACATAGAATTCACTATTATCTCTATAATAGTTAAGTAACGGATAAGTTTCTATTTTATATTCTTCTATTCTTTGCTTAATAGTCTGTTCATCATCATCTTGTCTGTGCATAAATTTATCTGATCCACAAACATCACAGACATTATCAACCTTAGGTTTAATGAAATAACTATTATAAATTTGTCCACAATTTTCACAATTAAACCTACCTAGAATCCTCTTGATAATCACTTGATCGTCTATGTCGAAAAACACAACTTTAATCTTTTGATTAGCAAACATTCTTAGAAAATTAGCTTGCTCTAAATTACGAGGATAACCATCTAGAACATAACCGTTTTTATATATATCCTGAGTTAAAAACTCCTTAACTACATTATTCACCAATTTAGGAGGGACAAGTTTTCCTTGTGCCATATACTCTTTAATTAACAAACCATCCTTGTTATTAACCTTTACCATTTGCCTGAATATATCACCAGTAGACACATGAGGTAAATTTAACTTTCTTGCCAATAACTGCCCTTGAGTTCCCTTCCCTGAACCAGGAGACCCTATAAGCACTATAATCATTTGAAACTCTTCTTTAAACATAACATAATATATACCCTCCACTAAGTTAAAATGTATAATTTTTTGCTTTAAAGAATTGTTTTTTTATAATATAAGTTAGTTTTTTAACTTCATTTTTTTAATTAATCCCTCATACTTACTGCTAAATAAATGAGTTTGAATTTGTACAAATGTATCTAGAACAACATTAACAACAATTAAAAAACTTGTACCCCCTAAGGCAAAAGATACGGCATATTTATTCATTAACATTTCAGGAACTATACATATAAAACTAAGATATATACCACCTATTACAGTTAACCTAGTTAACAAATAATCAAAATATTCCGCAGTATTCTTACCAGGTCTTTTGCCAGGAATATATGCCCCATATTTTCTTAAGTTATTTGCTGTTTCTTCTGAATTAAAAACTACTGCTGTATAAAAAAAACTAAAAAACATTATCAACGCAACATACAACAAAATATATAAAGGCTTCCCATGCCCTAGATGGAAAGTTAATAAACTCATAATTTCTGAATTATTGCTAGAAAAATTAGCTATTGTCACAGGAAACAATAAAATCGAACTAGCAAATATTGGCGGAATTACCCCAGAAGTATTAAGTTTAAGAGGCATATGAGTCGAATCACCACCATAAATTTTATTACCAACTTGTCTTTTTGGATATTGTACCAAAACTTTTCTCTGTGCCTTCTCAAAGAAAATTATTATAGCTATAATTACAATAACTCCTAAACAAATAGCCATAACTACTATCGGAGACAAACCACCACTTCTTGACAACTCAAACATGCTTATAATACCACTTGGTACACCCGACACTATACCTATAAATATAATTAAGGACGATCCATTACCAATACCTCTACCAGTAATCTGTTCACCAAGCCACATTAAGAACATAGTACCTACAACTAAAGTAATAACGGTAGTAACCTTAAAAAAAAGCCCCGGTATAATAACTACTGGACCTACATTAGTCACAACATGTTCCAAACTTACTGCAACACCATATGCCTGAAAAGAAGCTAATAAAACAGTTAAATACCTAGATAATTGATTGATTTTCCTTTTACCAACCTCACCTTCTTTTTTTAAATTCTCTAAAGGCTTGTAGGCTATTGACATTAATTGAATGATAATTGAAGCAGTTATATATGGCATAATTGCTAAAGCAAAAATAGACATTCTACCTAGGGATCCCCCAGATAGCATATTAAACATACCAAGTATACCCGATTGATTTTGTTCAGCCACGCTGCTTAATGCAACCGAATCAATACCCGCTATAGGAATAAATGACCCAAATCTACATACTATAAGAGCCAAAATAGTAAAAATAATCCTATTAGCTAAGTCTTTATTAGATTTTTGTGTGGAATTTAAACTCATAAATTACAATATTTGACCACCAACTTGTTCTATTAACTTCTTAGCAGAGCTAGAATAAGCATCTAATTGAAATGATAAGGGACTATTAAAATCACCACTGCTAACAGATAATAACTTAACCAATAAGTTAGTATTCTTAATTAACCCGACTTCAACTAATCTATCCTTTGTTACAACTTCTGTTGAGTTCAAACGATTTTCTGCTATTAAAAATTCTATATCAGCAATATTTACTACACTATATTTCTTAGAACTAGGACAGTTAAAGCCTCTCTTTGGCAATCTTTTAATCATAGGCATCTGCCCCCCTTCAAAACCTTTGATAGCTACACCAGATCTAGATTTCTGTCCCTTAACACCTCTGCCACATGTTTTACCTTTACCACTGCCAATACCGCGACCTACTCTTTTTTTATCTTTCTTGGCACCAAAATTGTTAGATAACTCATTTAATTTCATTTTCTAAACTCTAATTTATTCTAATTTATATTTTCTACTTTTAACAAATGTTGTACCTTCTTGATCATCCCTCTAACAGAGTTTGTATCTTTCAAAATAACAGATTTATGCATTTTATTTAGACCTAAACCTACCAAGGTTTCTTCCTGATCATATTTACGACCTATACTACTACCAATTTGGGTAACTTTAACCTTTACCTCATTCACTTTTTCTTGATTACTACTCATAAATTCCTACAACCCAATTATTACTTTACTTTAAATATAAAGACTCACTATAGCCCATTGCTTCAAAGCCCCATTCACACGCAAATTCGGGATAAAAATTTGTCAATTCTTATCCCAAATTCGGTGAAATTATCGAAACAATCAGATTTGAGACGGCTCTGCATCTGATTGTTAAATTAATATTTTGCTAAAAACATGATTTTAATCTTTTAAAATCATGTTTTTAGCTTAAGGTTTAAAATGCATTCACAAAATCACTTTAAGAATGCATTTTTCTTTATTTTTTAGATTCTGCTACCTACCAAATCAAAACTTCTTAAGTTGACACTCATGAGCCTACGCTGGAAGGACTATTACACTACTTAAACTTGCACACTTGGTTCTGATATTATTTGTTGCCCTTTTGTAGATTTAGTTGATATCTCATTTATTCTTTTTCCTCTCCTTTCAGCAATATTCTTTGGAGAAGAGAGTTGAGATAACGCATCAAAAGTTGCAGCAATCATCGCATATACATTACTAGAACCCAAAGATTTGGCAACAATATCATGAACTCCTAAAGAATCAAAAATTGCCCTCATAGCACCGCCAGCGATAACACCAGTACCGGCTTTGGCTCTCCTTAAAATGACTTTAGCTGCTCCGCTTTTACCAATGACATCATGATGAATAGTCCTATTTTGATAAAGAGGAATTTTAATCATATCTTTCCTTGCTTCTTGAGTAGCCTTAGCTCTAGCTTCTGTTACCTCTTTCGCTTTGCCATGACCATAACCAACCTTACCGGCTTTATCACCAGCAACAATACAAGCAGAAAAAGAGAATTTTCTACCCCCCTTTACTACTTTAGTAACTCTGTTTACATCCACCAAAGTTTCTGTTAGTGCTTCACCCGTATTTTTTTTAGCTTTAGCCATTTCTTAAACCTAAAATTAAAATTTCATTTTTTTTCTTGCTGCATCAGCTAAAGCCTTAACAACACCATGATATTTATAACCACCCTTATCGAATACAACTTCTTGCACCCCTTTAAGCGATGCTCTTTCGCCTATTAAATCACCTACTTTCGTGGCTGTACCAATATTACAGTTGGATTTTTTTAACTGTCTAATTTCTTTATCTAAAGTCGAAGCAGATGCAATAGTTATTGATTGTTTGTCATCTATGACTTGTGCATATATGTGCTTTCCAGACTTAAAAATAGACAGCCTGAGTCTGTTTGATTTTGATATCTTAGACCTTACTCTAGCCTTTCTTATATCAAACTTTAACTTTGAACTACGCATATTGAACTCTTAAATTTTAATTTTTCTTACCTTCTTTTCTCTGAACATATTGACCTTTGCGTTTAATACCTTTACCTTTATATGGTTCAGGTGGTCTCTGCTTTATAATAATTGATATAAACTGACCTAATTTTTCTTTATCAACACTTTCCAATATAATCTGATTTTGTTTAGGAGCGGTAACTTTAATATTTTGAGGTATTTCTACTTTAGTATTATGACTTTTAGCAAGCATTAAGTTTAAATATTTATCCTTCACCAAAGCCTTATAACCAACGCCATTGACTTCAAGCTCTTCTGTAAAACCTTCTTTAACACCTTTTATCATACTATTTATTATACTTCGTGCCGTACCCCACATAGATCTAGCACTTTTAGTCTCTGCTAATGGTTTTACAAAAAGCTGATTATCTTGCAATAAAATTGCTATATTTCCTGCGAAAGTTTTTGTTAATTCTCCCTTGGGACCAACAACATTAACTTTCAACCCATCAAGTTCAACTTTCACCCCTTCAGGCACAGGGACTGGTAATTTTCCAATACGTGACATCTTTATACCTTAAAACACTTTACAAATTACTTCACCGCCAATTTTTTGGCTATGTGCTTCTCTATCTGATAAAACTCCTCTAGAAGTAGAAAGAATATAAATACCCATATTGTTATAATATCCTTTTAATTTATCAATAGAAGAATAAATCCTCTTACCTGGTTTTGAAACTCTACTTATTTCACATATAGCAGGTTTTCCATTAACAGAATATTTTAGATCCACTTCAATATGACTTATATTACCATCCTTGACAACTACATACTCTTTTATATAACCTTCTTTTTTTAAAACATCCAAAATAGTACATTTTATTTTTGAACAAGGTAGAGATATATTCATCAATTTACTTTTTTGACCATTTCTAATTCTAGTCAACATATCCGCTATATTATCTGTCATTGACATACGATAAACCTACTATTTTAACCTCAATTCGATATAAGAATTTTTATATCGAATTGGCTTTGTTATAAGAAAAAGTGTACCCTTGAAGCGACTTTTACGAGTACATTTCAACTTTTTTCATCATTCAATGGGTGATTTTAATTATTAAAACCACCTATTGAATAGAATATTACATTTTAACAATCAGGTACTGAACCGCTTCAAACCTGATTGTTTCTACTTAACCCTTGAATTCGATATAATAAGTTATATCGAATTCAAGCTATTTTACCAACTTGCTTTAATCAAACCAGGAACTAATCCCTTACTACCAAGATCTCTCAGCTTATTTCGCGATAGACCAAATTTACTATACACTCCTCTTGGACGTCCAGTAAGCTCACACCGATTTCGAACTCTATTCATAGCTGAGTTTCTAGGTAACTTAGCTAAAAGCATCACTAACGAAAATCTTTCTTCCAAAGATAAAGTTTTATCGTAAATCTTGTCCTTTAATTTAGCACGCTTGTTATATAAACTTTGTGCCATCTTTCTTCTTCTATTATTCTTTTTTATAGAACTTACTTTAGCCATCTATTTTTCTTCTAAAAATTAATTATAAAAAGGCAAATTAAAGCCAGAAAGTAATAATTTACCTTCTTCATTATTCATAGCACTTGTAACAATCGTGATATCCATACCACGAATTACATCTATCTTGTCGTAATTAATCTCTGGAAAAACAATCTGTTCTTTTATACCAAAAGTAAAATTACCTCTACCATCAAAGCTTTTGCTTGAGAAACCTCTAAATTCTTTAATACGCGGTAGAGCAACGATTACTAATCTCTCTAAAAAATCATACATTCTATCTTTGCGCAGAGTAACTTTACAACCAACTTTCATACCTTCACGAAGCTTAAAAGTAGCAATAGACTTTTTGGCCTCAGTTACTAAAGGCTTTTGTCCTGAAATTAGAGTTAGATCATTGACAGCATTATTAATTACCTTAGAATCTGCAACCGTCTCACCAACACCCATATTAACAACAATTTTTACAACCTTAGGCATTTGATGTTTATTCTTGTACGCAAACTCTTTCTGTAAGTTTGGTACAATCTCTTTAGTGTATAAATCTTTAAACCTGAGCAACATTACTTACCTTCCTTATTACTAATAATTTCACCAGACTTCTTAGCTACTCTTACTTTAGAGCCATCTTCTAGAAATTTAAAAGCAACTTTTGTATGGTTACCTGTTTTAGGATCTATGTGAGCAACATTGGATATATGTATGGATAATTCCTTTGACACTATGCCACCTTCACTTGTTTTACTCGCCTTAACATGCTTGCGAACAATATTTATACCCGAAACAATAGCTCTATTTTGCTCAGGCAAAACCTTTAAGACCTTACCCTTTTTTCCCTTATTTTTTCCGGTGATAACAATAACTTCATCACCTTTCTTAATTTTTAGCTTAATCATTACAACACCTCTTCTGCAAGTGACATAATCTTAACGAATTTTTTTGCCCTTAATTCTCTAGTTACAGGACCGAAAACTCTTGTACCTATTGGTTCTCCTTGCTTATTTAAAAGTACTGCTGCATTAGAATCAAACTTAATTGTACTACCATCTGTCCTTCTAACACCCTTTTTTGTTCTAACAATTAGAGCCCTATGTACGTCACCTTTTTTTACTTTTCCGCTTGGTAAAGCTTCTTTTATAGATACCACAATGACATCCCCAAGATTTGCTATCATGTGATGTGAACCACCAAGCACTTTAATACACATAATTTTTTTAGCACCAGAGTTATCCGCAACATCTAAGATGCTCTGCATCTGAATCATAACTTACTTCCACTTGAGAATTTAATAACGCAACAAAATAAACAATCTAAATAACAAAGTCAAAGGATAAAACTCACCATTCTGTGACAACCAAACCTATCATTAGAGAGATGCCTTTACATCCCCTAACACCACCCAAGACTTAGTTTTAGATATAGGACGACTTTCAACTATACTAACCTTATCACCATCCTTATAAGTATTTTCTGGATCATGAGCAGCATATTTTTTAGAGACTTTTACAATTTTTTTGTATATAGGATGCTTAAACCTACGCTCTACTTTAACTGTAATAGTCTTATCAGTTTTCGAACTTACAACAACGCCCTGTAGCACTCTTTTCGGCATTTCCCTATTCTCCAGTTTTTGATCTTATAGTTAACTCTGTATTAATACGAGCTATTGTTTTTTTTACAAAAGAAAACCTGCTAGTATTTTGTAATTCACCTAATGTTCTTTGAAACCGTAGATTAAAAAACTCTTTTTTAAACAAAGTTCTCTTTTTGTGAAGCTCTTCCGTAGTCTGCCCAACCAATTCCTTTGCTGATACCCCTAAATTATTCATAACGCCTCACTATCTTTGTTCTTACAGGCAATTTTGCACTAGCAAGCTCAAGTGCTTTCGTCGCTATATCATCTGTAACCCCTTCCACTTCAAACATAATTCTTCCAGGTGATACTCTCACTGCAAAAAATTCAGTAGAACCTTTTCCTTTACCCATTCTAACTTCCGCAGGCTTCTTTGACACAGGCAAATCAGGAAAAATTTTAATCCATAATCTCCCCTGCCTTTTCATACAACGAACTGCAGCCTTTCTTGCTGCCTCTATTTGTCTTGCGGTAACCCTTAAACCATCTAACGATTTCAAGCCAAAAGAACCGAAAGCTAGCATAGTACCAGCTTTTGCTTTTGAGGAAACTCTTCCCTTATGTGCTTTTCTAAATTTTTGTTTTTTCGGAGCTAACATTATTTTACTTCAAAATTAATTATGTTTCTTTCTATTTTCCACATGATCACCCCTATAGACCCAAACCTTTATACCTATAACTCCATAAGTTGTCATAGCTTCAGCAGTCGCATAGTCAATATCAGCTCTCAAAGTATGTAAAGGTACTCTACCTTCTCTATACCACTCTGTTCTCGCTATTTCAGCTCCAGCTAAACGTCCAGAACAAGCAACCTTTATACCTAACCCTCCTTGCTTAAAGCAGGCTTGGATAGCGGTTTTCATAGCTTTTCTAAAAGACACTCTTTTTTCAAGCTGCATAGCAATCGTTTGAGCAATAATGTTAGAGTCTATATTAGGCTTCTTTACTTCATGTATGTTAATATATATTTCTTCTAAACCCGTAATTTTTTGGACAGATTTTTTTAATTTATCAATGTCGTTACCACTTTTACCTATAATAACTCCAGGCTTTTTAGCAAAAATATTAATTATAACCTTCTTATTAGAAGGCCTCTCTATTAATACTCTACTAACTTGTGCTTGCACATAGTTCTTATTAACTAGATTTCTAACCTCTAAATCTTGGATAAGAAGGACTTTATACTGCTTCTTATCAGCATATAACACCGAGTCCCAACCTTTAATTAATGTCGGACCAACTCTAAAGCCATGCGGATTAACTTTCTGCCCCATATCTTATTTCCCCTCAACTTCAGTAACTGTAATATATAAATTACTAAAAAATTTATTAATCCTTGTTGCTCTTCCTTTAGCTCTTGGCATAATTCTTTTCATCACCAACGCCTTACCTACAGTTGCAGAAGTAATAAACAAAGTATCAATATCTAAACCAAAATTATTTTCAGCATTAGCAACAGCAGACTGTAAACATTTTTTTACATCTTGAGCAATTCTTCTAGGGGAAAAGGTAAGCTGAATTAGAGCCTCAGACACTTTCATATTCCTAATAGAAGTTGCAACCAAATTCAATTTCCTCGGACTCACTCTAAGAGACTTAGCAATTGCTGTAGTAGAGCCTTTATTCACCTTCACCATATCTATTTTCTCTTAACTTTTTTATCTGTGCCATGACCATGAAAAGTCCTAGTTGGAGAAAATTCACCTAATTTTTTACCAACCATTTCTTCACTTACAGTAACAGGTATAAATTTATTTCCATTATGTACAGCAAATGTTATTCCAACAAAAAATGGTAAAATTGTTGACCTTCTAGACCAAGTCTGAATCATTTCTGATTTACCAGATTCAATCAATTTTTGTACTTTTTTTATCAGATAACCATCTACAAAAGGTCCTTTCCAAACTGAACGAGCCATAATTACTACCTAATTACTTTCTTCTCTTAATAATAAATTTTGATGTAAGCTTATTCTTACGTGTTTTCTTACCCTTAGTTGGGAAACCCCATGGAGTCACTGGATGGCGACCACCAGAAGTTTTTCCTTCTCCTCCCCCATGTGGGTGATCGACTGGATTCATTGCAACACCACGAACATGTGGTCTCCAACCTAGCCATCTATTTCTTCCGGCCTTACCTAAATTGGTATTTTTTTGATCAGGGTTTGAAACAACACCTATGGTAGCCTTACAATCTAACGGTATCAATCTAAATTCTCCAGATCGAAGCTTGATCTGTGCATAACCCGAATCCTTACCTACTAAATTAACAGAAGTACCAGCAGATCTTGCAATTTGACCACCTTTACCAACTTTCATTTCTACATTATGTAAAGTAGTACCAACAGGAATAGATTTCAAAGATAAACAATTTCCTACTTTTATGTCAGCTTTATCACTTGATACTATTCTATCTCCTACAATAAGCTTTTGTGGTGCTAAAATATAAGAATACTCACCATCATCGAATTTAATTAAAGCAATGAAGGAAGTTCTGTTAGGATCATATTCTATTCTTTCAACAGTGGCAAATATATCCTGTTTATTTCTTTTAAAATCGATTATACGATAAAGTCTTTTATGCCCTCCTCCTCTATGCCAAGAAGTGGTTCTACCCAAATTATTTCTACCACCAGTCTTAGATAAACCTTTAGTTAAAGGTTTATGAGGCTTACCCTTCCAAAGATCAGATTTATCAACCTGTACTAATTCTCTAAGGGATGGAGTAACTGGATTAAACTTTTTTAAAGCCATTTATTTAATACCCCCAGTAAAATCAATAGTATAATCTTTTTCTAACGTCACAATTGCTTTCTTTTTATCTGATTGTCTGCCATTAACACCCTTGAATCTTTTTCTCTTACCTTTTACATTCATTATGTTAACTTTTTTAACCTTAACCTGAAAAATCTTTTCAACAGCCATCTTGATAGAAGCTTTCTCAGCACTACCAGCAACATGAAAAGTAAACTTATTTTGTTGCTCAGATAAAATATTGGTCTTCTCAGTGATCACAGGATTCCTAATAATATCATAATGTTTATAAGACTTCACTTTAACCTCTTTTCTAAAGCATCTACAGCTTCTTGTGATAACAAAACATAATCATGGCGTATTATATCATAAACATTTGCACCAATTTGCGGTACTGAAATAGTATTTGGAATATTTTGTACTGCCAAAGAAAAATTGATATCAACTTCATCACCACTAACAATAAAATAACTTTTACCATGAAAATTATTTAATAATTTTATAAGATTAGAAGTTTTGGATTCATGTAATTTTAAAGAATCTACTATTAGCAGCTTTCCCTCAGCCAATTTTTCTGATAAAGCATGTTTTAAACCAAGTTTTCTAACTTTTTTTGGTAATTTTGTAGCATGACTCCTTGTTACTGGACCGTGAGAAACTCCACCACCTCTCATTTGGACAGATCTTAAAGATCCTTGCCTTGCATTACCCGTACCTTTTTGCTTAAAAGGTTTCTTTGTAGTACCAGATACTTGCGACACTGTCTTTGTTTGATGTGTACCAGCCATAGCTTTAGCTCTCTGCCAATCAACAACAAGCTTGATAATATCTTCCCTAACAAAATCTACAGCAAAAACTTCGTTATCTAAATCAATCTCACCAACAGCTTCATTTTCAAGATTTAATAATTTGGCTTTCATATAGTTTATCCTATAGCTGTAATGGTTTTCTTAATAGCATCCTTAATGTAGACATAAGATCCTTTTGAACCGGGAATATTTCCACTAACTATGATTATGCTTTTTTCCATATCAGTATCGACTACTTTCAAATTTTGAATAGTAACTCTTGTATTTCCCATGTGACCAGCCATTTTCTTATTCTTAAATACTTTACCAGGATCTTGTCTACCACCAGTAGAACCATGCGAACGGTGAGACACAGATACACCATGTGAAGCTTCAAGTCCTCTAAAATTATGCCTTTTCATACTACCAGCAAAACCTTTACCAATAGTAGTACCTACAACATCTATAAACTGACCAATAACAAAATGATCCACATGCAATACAAAACCTACATCAAGGAAACAAGCTTCAGAAATTCTAAATTCCTTCAATTTTTCCTTTGGCGTAACTTGAGCATTAGCAAATACCTGCTTCATTGGTTTTGTTACTTTAGATAATTTTTTATCTTTTACCCCAATAACCAAAGCATTATAGCCATCCCTTTCTAGGGTCTTTTGTCCTACTACTTGGCAATCTTCAACTTGTAGAAAAGTAACGGTATATCTCTCACCTTTTTCATTAAAAATTGAACTCATACCAATTTTTTTAGCAATTAAACCGGTTCTCATCACTCAACACTCTCTAACTTAATCTCAACATCAACACCAGCAGGCAAATCAACTTTTTTTAAAGCATCAACAGTCTGAGGAGTTGGATAACTTATTATCAAAAGTCTTTTCTGAATTCTAATCTCAAATTGCTCCCTTGATTTTTTATTGACATGCGGAGACCTATTAACGGTAAATCTCTCAATTGTCCTTGGCAACGGAATTGGACCAATTATATCAGCACCGGTTCTTTTAACAGCCCCTACTATTTCTCTAGTACCTTGCTCAAGCGAGCGGTGATCAAACGACTTTAAACGAATTTTGATTTTTTGATTATTTTTCATTAACTAAACCTTTTTATAAACAGCTAGACCAGTCAAAGCACATTCTTTAATAGACTTACTCTAATTAAACATATTTTGCCTAACCCTAAAAAAATAGTCATCCTGAACTTTTTCAGGATGACTATTTCTTATTATTTTATAATCTTTGATACTACACCAGCTCCTACTGTCCTACCACCTTCACGTATAGCAAAACGTACGCCCTCTTCCATAGCTATCGGAGCGATCAATGCAATTTTCAGATTCGCATTATCACCAGGCATCACCATTGTTTTACCATCTTTCAAAGTGATTTCTCCAGTTACGTCAGTTGTTCTAAAATAAAACTGTGGTCGATATTTATCTGTAAATGCTGTATGACGACCACCTTCTTTCGTGGTAAGTACATAAACTTCAGCTTCAAACTCAGTATGCGGAGTTATACTTCCAGGCTTAGCTAACACTTGACCTCTGCATACATCTTCCCTTTTAGTTCCACGCAGTAATATACCAACATTATCACCGGCTTCACCTTGATCTAATAGCTTCTTAAACATTTCCACACCAGTACAAGTAGTTTTTTGAGTATCTCTTATACCAACAATCTCTACCTCTTCACCAACTTTTACTATACCTTTTTCGATTCTACCAGTAACAACCGTACCTCTTCCAGAAATAGAAAATACATCTTCTATCGACATTAAGAAAGGTTTATCTGTATCTCTCTCAGGTTGAGGTATATATTCATCAATAGCATTCATCAACTCTTTAATCGCAGCTTCACCTTCAGGTTTTCCTTCTAGAGCCTGTAAAGCTGAACCTCTGATAACTGGTATATCATCTCCAGGAAAATCATACATTGATAAAAGTTCTCTGACTTCCATTTCTACTAAGTCAAGCAATTCTGGATCATCAACCATATCAACTTTATTCAAAAATACAACTATTGCAGGTACGCCAACTTGCTTAGCAAGCAATATATGTTCCCTTGTTTGGGGCATTGGACCATCAGCAGCAGATACTACCAATATAGCAGCATCCATTTGAGCTGCACCACTTATCATATTCTTTATATAATCTGCGTGACCAGGACAATCAATGTGAGCATAATGCCTTTTTTTAGTTCTATATTCAACGTGAGCAGTAGCAATAGTTATACCCCTTTCCCTCTCTTCAGGAGCTTTATCAATGTCATCATAATTAGTAGCCTGTGCTCCACCTTCTTTTGATAACACTAAAGTTATTGCAGCTGTTAAAGAAGTCTTACCATGATCTACGTGTCCTATAGTACCTATATTACAATGGGGTAGATCCCTTTCAAATTTTACCTTTGCCATAATTCATTCTCCACAATTTAAGATTTAATACAATTTAACATAAAAATACAAATTTATCCAATTTCCAATTATCACCAATACTCTTGGAGCGGGTGATGGGAATCGAACCCACGTGACCAGCTTGGAAGGCTGGAGCTCTACCATTGAGCTACACCCGCGTATCTACCTAACCAACTTGTGGTGGAGGAAGAAGGATTCGAACCTTCGTACGCTCACGCGGGCAGATTTACAGTCTGCTGCCATTGACCACTCGGCCATTCCTCCAAAGAATTTACGCAAGTATTAAATGGTCTAATTAAACGTAAAGCATATATATAACTTAGTATAAGTACCAACAAATCTTTTTTGCTCTTTTCCAAGGACATTTGAACTTCGGGCTACAAGCCTTTATAAATAAGGATACAACCCTTTAATACATCAGTATTATTCCTGCACATCGCATGGGTATCAACTTAAGAAGTCTCGATATCCTTCCCGCGGCAGCAATTCAAAAAACAACCTAAATGGCTGTTATGTATCATGGACTTGCCTACACGGGAAGAACATATTTTTTGTTATAAAGCTGAAACTCAAATGACCCCGGCTCTTTTCTCTTGAACTATCCTAGGTTCTGTGAACGTTTCTATGTAATGAGTAGATTTATAGGCATTTTCGCTCGCAGAACCGTAGCGTACTAAATGTACGTGAGGATTCGAGAACGAAAATAACGACGAAATCTACTCATTACATAGAAACGTTCACAGAACCTAAATAAGCTAATATTAAACTTACATTACTTCAGAACGTTTATCAATTGTAACTTTCTATAATAAATAGTAGTTTGTGTCAAGAATAAATTACTCTAGGTTCTAATAAGATGAGAAATAAAGCTAAAATTTCTAAAGATTTGCACTATATATACGGCAAACATCCAGTATTTGCAGCATTAAGCAACCCAAAACGTTATATTCAAAATGTTTTATGTACAGAAGATATTTTCAATTTGCACAAAAATTTAATCTCTAACCACCCATATGAGATTACCAACATAGATTACTTAACCCGTCTTTTTGGTTCAAATCATAATCATCAGGGAATAGCCGCTAACGTTAAAAGTATCTTCTCTAATCGTATTGAAGATATTGACATAACTATTCCTAATTGTAAAGTTGCTATTTTGGATCAAATAACCGATCCACAAAATATTGGTGCTATTATTCGTAGTGCAGCTTCTTTTGACATCACGACCATAATATTACCTCTAGATAATGCACCTGATGAAAATGCTACCATAGCAAAAACAGCTTCTGGAGCTTTAGAAGTAGTACAAATGGTTAAAGTCACTAATTTAAGGTGGTCAATAGAATATCTAAAAAAACATGGGTTTTGGATTATTGGTCTTGATGGCAATGCAAAACAATCTTTAAGTACAAAAATATTTTCAGATAAAATGGCAATAGTACTTGGTTCTGAAGATAAAGGAATCAGACGTCTAGTTAAAGAAGCATGTGATCACTTAGTTAAAATACCCATTTCAAGTAAAGTAGAAAGCTTAAATGTCTCAAATGCTGCTGCAATAGCGTTTTATTTGATTTCATTAGACTCTTGATGTCATTCCCTCTTCGGTAAGGAATCCATATTTTTAGTAGGAGGAATTCTACCAATCATTTCATCTAGTGATATTTGAAAATGATCCGCTAGGGCTATTATAATTTGACTATTTAAAGTTTTTTTACTAACGTCCACACCAATATAAGTTGTTGTCATATAGAGCCTCATGATTTATATTAATAATAGGATATGCAAGGTTTAAACCTTATGACATCCGTTCGTAGTCTTTATCCAAAACAGGATGGGTCTTTGCTGAGGTATGAAGTCTTTAAAATTCAAAGCTTCAATTCGACATACAGTTTACCCATCCTACCACTATATATAACTGATCATGTTATATTTATCATGTTTTTTTTATTGTATGAGTTCGATATAAGAATTAATAATTCTTATATCGATACTTGCTTTGTTATAAGGAAAAATGCACTCTTGAAGCGATTCTGCAAGTACATTTTAACTTTTTTCATCATTCAATATGTGATTTTAATTATTAAAATCACATATTGAATGGAGTATTATATTTTAACAATCAGGTGGGCAGCCGCTTCAAACCTGATTGTTTCTATATATAACACTGAATTCGATGTAACAAGTTACATCGAATTCAGGTTATATTATATTTCTTTAATTTTTGGTATTGGAGGTATTGATTTAGGATCAGGGCATTTACGAGTTTGGAACATTAATTGATCAATAGAATGCCCCAATTTATCAGTGCTTAGTAGATTTTTATTTATCCATTTTGCCGTTATCAAATTACCCAGTTCAGAATGAATAATTGGAATATCCGGTACGGCACTAGCACCTATCCCTGCAATTTTAATATGATAACCCTGTTTATCTAATCCATATTGTTGTAATACTTTATCAACTTCTCTTTGAGTAACAATTGTTTGGCGTTCAATATGAGGATTATTACTGACAAATAAAATAACAAAGTCTTTTTGTCTACCAAATTTTCTACTTAAAATTCTTTCAGCAAAATTAACTGCTGCATCATGAGCAGTAGTGGCTGTATCAGGCCTTTCGTTATTCTTGCCTACTTTAGTATTGATTATTTCAGTACGTTTAACTTGATCCTTATTAAGGAACTTGTTTACTAGGTCACTACTCATCAGGTCTTCTGTGAGTTTTCTCTCATTGCTGCTTGCATAATTAGGATAGAATCTTCTAGGAAAAAGACCTAATGGACATTCTTCTTGTGTTTTATACTGAATAAATGGCTGAGCTTTATTTAACTTAATACCGTAATCTTTAGCAAGAGACTCGATATATCTTTCACCTTCCTCAATACAAGCTGAATCATTTCCAACTAATTGTACAGTATCCAATCTATTAATATCTGCCTTTCCTTGCCATGCTTCTAGCAATTCAGTGTATGTTTTGGGGTTAATGCCATCGAGATTAGCCCATAAGGGTCTTGCTCCTGTTAATACTAGTACTAATCCGTTAACTTTAATTTGTTCTGTTAATTTATTATAATAGATTATACGTGTCAATAACCTAATTCTAGCTGCCCCGGCAATCCAAGCTTCGTCGTATTCTTGATAGTTAGGTTTTATTTCATTAATAAGTCCCAATTGTCTAGCATCTACAATATATTGAGACTTATATTTAGTCATCCAATCTTTAGTGGTCAGTTCATTCCGTTCCTGACCAAGATTAAGATCAAACGCATCCTGAGCAACAAATAGTAACCAATCTTCAATATTTCGTACATTTATCTCATTAATAGATTTAAATAAATTTTTACGCAATGATTTAGCATTGAATTTACTAGGAGCGTTTTGATTAGCACCAGCTTTAGCCAAACTGCCCTGAATCAAACGAAATATTTTGTCTGCATTAGTCTTGTCAAAACATACTAGATCGTGCCATAATTTTTGTGGTTCAAAATATCCAGCTAGATAAAAAATCTTTAACAAAGCTTCTTGCTGGGTTGGTGAGGTAAAACCTAATTTGCTAGCAGCTAATTCGAATCCTGAAAGTTCTGATGAATGTTTATAATCCCCGTATGTTATGCTGGTAGTTAGGGCAACTGTTACAGATAGTAGCATTCTTTTTAAGGCTTGAAGCATAATATAATTTTCTTCGTTTAATTATAACCCTAGATTTTTGGGCTTTTGATACTTAATCCAAGTATCAATCAACAACTTAGTAATAATAATCGCAGAGAACATAGATGATATTATACCAATAGTTAGTGTTACTGCGAAACCTTTTATACCTCCAGCTCCAAATATAAAAAGTAAAAATGCTGCAATCAAAGTTGTAACATTTGAATCAAGGATTGTAGCAAAAGCTGATTCAAATCCCATCCTTATGGCATATAGATTAGATGCACCTTTTTTAAGTTCTTCCCTTATCCTTTCATAAATGAGTACATTGGCATCAACTGCCATACCAATCGTTAGGATTATACCAGCAATTCCTGGCAGAGTTAATGTAGCTTGAAAAAGTGACAATAACGCTAAAATATAAAGTAAAGCTAGGCTTAATGCTATATTGGCAAAAATGCCAAGAATTCCGTAAGACCAAATCATGAATATTACCACACTAACAAAACCAATCATACCTGCTTTCTTGCCTGCCTCTATTGAATCTGCTCCAAGATTTGGTCCTACGGTTCTTTCCTCTATTATTTTTAAAGGGGCTGGCAACGAACCAGCCCTAAGTAATAACGCTAATTCATTTGCTGATTCAACAGTAAAATTACCTGAAATTATACCGCTTCCTCCAAGAATTGGTTCATTAATTACTGGTGCACTTAATAATTTGTTATCAAGCACGATAGCAAGCCTCTTGCCAGAATTATTCTTGGTTATTTCTGCAAATAATTTACTACCAAGATTATTAAAAGAAAAAGCAACAGCAGGTTGGGAATTTTGATTGAAAGAAGCTTGGGCAGTTGTTAGCTGGTCACCACTAACAATAGCTTTTTTCTTAACAACTACGTAATATTCTTGCTTATTTTCATTTTCCCCTTTCACTAAAATTGAACCAAAGGGTAAATGTCCATTTAATGCTTGTTGTATGTTGGCAGTTTCATCTACTAAATGAAAGGTTAGTTTTGCAGTTTTGCCAAGAATATTTTTAAGTTGTTGTGGATTTTCCTCACCTGGTACTTGCAGTAATATATGTTTATCACCTTGCCTTTGTATGTTAGGTTCTGTTGTGCCGGTGCTATCCACTCTCATTCTGATTATTTCAATTGATTGGGCAATAACTTGATACCTTAATTCAGCAAGCTTCGAATCACTATAGCTAAGCTTAATATTAGTATTATCGTTTTCTACAGTAATTTCTCGGTCGACTTTACCTAAGATCTTTTTGACCTGTTTATAATCTTCTAGGTTTCTCAATTCAAACTGCACCGCCTTGTTCTTAACAACAAGATTTTTATAACCTATTTTATCTTCCCGTAAATATTTTCGTAAATGGTCAGCTAGACTGTCCATTACATCATTTAAGTAACTATCAAAATCTACATCTAGCAATAGATGAGCACCACCTCTTAAATCAAGACCAAGATTCACCTTATGGTTTGGCAGTATTTTAGAATCTATAGTTGTAAAATTAGGTAAAGCACAAATAAAGGCTGCTATTGTACATAAAATAGAAAGGAATATTTTCCATTTAGGAATATTATACACAGCTCATTTCCCTTTATCTTTTTTACTTTTGGCACTAACTTCTGTTTTATGACGACTTGTAATATCAAGTATTGAAGATTTCAGAATTTTGATTCGTATATTTTCAGCTACTTCAAGATCTACCGTGTTGTCAGCATCGTTAATCTTGCTTACTACTCCGAAAATTCCACTATTAGTTACCACCTCTTCTCCTTTCTTAACGCTACCAACTATAGCCTCTTTCTCACGACGGCGTTTATCTTGTGGTCTAATTAGAAAAAAATAGAATACAACGAAGATTAATACCATCGGTACAAGGCTTGTTAATATTGATTGAGTAGATGATGATTCAGCTACTGGAGTTACTTCTTCAGTTTCTGTTATTGATATTGTATCATTGTTATCTGCATAGGCATTTTCTATAAACATATATATCTCCTGACGTATTATGTAAAAGTAGTTGTATTAATTTATTGTATACTCTTCTGCTTTGAAGAATTATTTTTTGACAATGAGGAACTCGCGTACTCTAAAAAAGCTTGTACACTTGCAATATAAGACTGTTATCATTTTATTTCAATAAATATTTTTCGGGCGAAACCTATAGCTTTCAGACGTTCGCACACTTTTTCAAACACCGCTTTTGGTAAAATATTTAGTGTAGAAATTTCAATATATCTATTATCTTTTAACTCAAGAGAAAAAGATGGTGACTGAAATCTTGGTCCATCAATTTCCCTAGCAATTTTTATAAAATTACCTATTATATGACTGTTACAATAATCATATGAGTTAATCATTCTTTTTGCTAATCTATTAATATATGTATCACTTCTTGCTGTATAGGTAAGTGCAAGAGCAATACTAAGCATCAACCTCTGACGATGACTAAAAGGAATATCTGAAGCTAAAATAAATTCAACAATAAAATTAGAGCGAAGAGTTTTATCGATATTTTTATTATATTGTGCAAGCATTATGACCAAAGTAATTATACTAATTGTTGTTGTATCTGGTTGAATTAAGATAGGCTTAATGACTTCTGTATAATTTTTGATATTACAAGTAGTTTCATCAAAATTTACTAATGTCTTGATTCTTTCATAAATAATATCTTTCTCCTGTTCTTCTTTAGGGAGACAAACAAATCTAACACCTTCTTTTAAACCATAATTTGAAATTATTACCTTTTCAGGTAAAAAGACATTTAGCATAGATTTTGCCACCAAAATTGCGTTAGAATGAATTCTTGATTTATATTGTGTTCTCATACTATGAGCATGAGCTAATTTTTCGAGATATAGTTCAAATTCTCTACGATTTATTTCAAGGTTATGTAAGTTCTTAAGAGGATAATGAACAAACTCCATGTAAGAGCGTCCAATTAGCCTTAAAGCTCCTCCTATTAAGTATAAGTTTGGACAATGATACCCTTGTTGACATTGTTGTATACCCGAATGATTTGGGTATACCTCTCCAAACTCTTTGTTGATCATTTGGCTAATTATATTAATATCGTCAAAATGATTATTAGTGATTAAGCTAGTGCCTAAAGGTAGAGATTTTAAGATTCCCACTTTTTTGTCTTTGATTTGGGCAAGCTCAAGGCTACCTCCACCTAGGTCTGCTGCTATGCCACAAGCATCATTGATACCAGAAATTAATCCGGCAGCTGTAAGATAGGCCTCGCGATTACCAGAAATAATTTCAATATTAATATTAAATTTTCTTTTAACTATTTCTCTAAATTCTTCAGCTCTTGGATGCCCTCTAAGTACAGCAGTAGCAACGCATTTAACATCTGTTACTGATAACCTATCAAAAATATGTACAAAATATTGTAGTGATAAATATACTTGATGCTTTACTTCTAGGTCATCTAGATTAAGTAAATTGATAATATCACTTTTAAATTTATCATTGAAAATTTCTGGAGCTCCAAGTCTATCACATTCATAAACTACAGCTCTTATGGCATTATAACCAATATCAATAATGGCTGAACGCATAGAGGTTTATCTTATTGCTTACTTAAAAAATTAATCTTCTTTAGTAGTAGAATCTGTATTTTCTTGTTCCTCATCTACATTATTTTTATTTGGATCATAAGGTTTTTGAGTTGGAACAAATGTAGGCAGTAATAACCTATTTGTAAAGAACTTATCCTCATAATACTTAATTTTTAAAGATTTAATAGGTGGGAAAGATTCAATTAAAACAATTTGCTCATCTTTTGGTAATTGAATTACTTCTTGAGGCAAAAGCAGAGCTCTTGAAACTTGTGATACATTCTGCGTTCTTGTTGAAATATTAAGATCAAAAAATAGTGGTTTACTATAAGATCGTTGTTCAACTGTTTTATTACCCACTAGCTGTGATATCAGGTTGGCTGTTTCATAGTTATTAGCTGCAAAAGTAATACGATATGTAGCATTTGACAAGAATGAGTTCATTCCAGCATCCTCATAAGTTCCTTTGAGCTGCTGAGTATCTTGTATAATCAAGAATAGGCGAACTCTATATCCCCTGAAAAATGCGATACCAGCCTTAAATGTATCCATTTTGCCTAAAGTAGGGAATTCATCAAGTAGAAACATAACCCCATAAGGTTCTTCTTTTAAATCAGGCATTTTGCGGCTTAAAAACTCTGTAGCTTGCTGGTAAAAAACCTGCATCAATTTTTGTAAACGCTGTATATTATCCGGAGTTAAACCAACATAAACGCTTGTTTTAATCTTCTTAAACTCAAGTATATTAAAGTCAGATGATGCAGTAGCTGAGTCAATTAGCGGGTTTGCCCATAATTCTAAAGAAGAGTTCATTGTAGAGATAACACCTGAACGCTCTTTATCTGCTTTTTGTAGGAATGCAGCAATATTCATATAGGCCACAGGATGTATTACCTTACCTAAAGTATCTAGAACTACTGCCAAGTTGTACACTACGTCATCACTACGCATTGTCCTGACCACTTCGCCAAAGGATTTAGTTTTTGTCGGGTCAGCAATTAAGTATAGTACTACACCAAGAAATAAACTTCGTGCTTCATTATTCCAAAAATCTTTTTCAGGCATAATCAGATTTGAGATTTTTTGTACGTCATCCACCATTTGACCTGGTTTGGTACTTACCCAATCTATAGGATTGTAACAATGAGTTATCCCATCAGGATTGGAAGGTTCCCAAACAAATACTCGTTGTCCTTGTTTCTGCCGCCATCCACTTGTAAGACCATGATTTTCTAGCTTAATGTCATGTACTATAATAGAGTGTTCCCAAAATAATAAATTAGGAATTACAAATCCTACCCCCTTACCTGAACCGGTTGGGGCAAAAAGCAAAGCGTGCTGAAATCCATCAGCAACAAAATATCCTCCGCTATTGGTGCCAAGCAACATACCATGCTTTGAACGTAGACCGGCTTTATCTACATCAGCTTCAGTAGCCCAACTAGCATCTCCATAAACTTTTTCCGGTTGAATAAAAAATTGTAAATTCTTTATTCTTTTAAAATTTTTCCAGTAAAATATGATAACTATAATTGTCGGCATAGTAAGGGATAATATTAACTTAACTTTTAAGTAGTTATATGCTTGAAAAGTTAATTGCGACCATACACTAACTAGCCAATAAGTCCACTTATAAGCTATATCTATGGCTGTTAAGTCAACATTTATAGCTCTAATCTCGTTAGTAGTAAATGCAACTAGCACTCCACTAATCCATATCGTACAAAATACTACCAAAGGGTGTATTATAAAATGACCTAAGAGGTTACGGATAATGTTTACTATTCTCTCCAATCCCATCATTAGTCTTGCCTATTCTTACTATAGTATATTTCTGAGACATATCTCTTCCCACCACTACCACGTTTTAATTGTATCACAATATCGACGACCGCTAATATATATTTTTTCACTTCCTCTGGTGGCATGCCTAAACTAGCTTGCATAACCATTAGCTTAAGTTGTTCTATGGCCATTGCTGGTGCATCAGCATGTAAAGTAGATATAGAGCCAGGATGGCCTGTATTAATTGCTCGTAAGAAACTAAATGCTTCAGCTCCTCTAAGTTCACCTACAATAATTCTATCAGGTCTTAGACGTAAACACGCTTCAATCAAATCCTGAGTAGTAACTTTTGCACGACCTTGCCCCCCTTTTGAAGCGAGGAGATGTAATTTATTAGGGTGATTTGCTAAGATTACCTCCCTAGCATCTTCAACAGTAATTAATCGCTCGCTATTTGGAATTTCTGCTAAAGCAGCGTTAGTAAAGGTTGTTTTACCAGTTGATGTACCACCACTAATAATAATATTTTTTTTAGAAATTACAGCATGTCGAATAAATTCTTTTATTTTATTTTCTTTTAAATAATTATTTAAGATTTTTGCATTCTCGTCAATTAATTCTCCAGTAGATGTTGAATCAAAAGCTCCCAGCTTGGCATATTGATCTAGTGTAAGGTTCATTGTACTACCTTTCCTGATAGCATATCCGACATGGCCTGGTTCACAAGCAGGAGGAAATACTATTTGGATACGATAGCCATTTGGTAGGGACGCAGAGAGTAAAGGTTTTTCCTCAGAAATTGTCTGATCAGTTGACTGAGCTACAAGCCTACCAAGAGATATAAGATGTTCAAAATCAAGTTCAGGTACTGATTTACAAAACAAATCTCCTTTCTTCTCAACCCATACTTCTCCTGGTTTATTTACCATGATCTCATTAACACCATCTTCTGCGAACAGTTCTTTAAATGGTAATAGAAAAGTCTCTAATGCAGCAAAATTATCACTCATTTTATCAATCTTGATTTTCTTAGTACAGATTGAGGAAATTTATAATCTTTATTGACATAAATTTTAATTACCGTACCTTGATCTATAGTAATAGTTGGTTTAAATTCATGTTGCTGAATCATACCTTTCATAGTATCACTGATATCAGTAAAAGCTTTTTTTGAAGCTGCTTGTGCTTGGGTTGGAGTGCTAGCAGTTGCAGTGCTAGTTAGCAAACTAGCTGCTGCATTAGTTACTGCAGTCATTAATGCAACAAGCCTTTGACCAGGCTGTGATCCAGTTGGATTTTGTGCAGTATTACAAGCCTGCATCATGGAAATATAGGCTGATGAGGTCTTATCGGGAATGGCGTTCATGACACTAGAACATATCTGTGAAATTTTAACATCCTCAGTACCAGGACCATTATTAATACTTTGTGCTAAACTTTGTATATTAGCAGCAACAGCAGCATTAGCAGCAGCAGCTTGTGAATTAACTGGGGGAGCTACCACTTTGTCAAGGGCATTGGCAAGTCCAATATTAAATGCCGATAATAATACAGCATTGGTTAATCGTTCTTTATATTTATTATCTACTCTTCCTTGCTCACCTTTCCTTCCAAGATTATCAACAGCTATAGCATCTAAGGTAATGGTATAACCGTTTGACAGATCAATACGATTCCATATTATTGCAATTCGACCATACGCTCCATCAATACCAGTTGTATAAGCACCAAAAATCTTTGATCCTTTAGGAACTAAAATAATATTTTCCCTTTCAGAAAATACATTTCTGCTAATTATTGCCCTTACTTCCCCACCTAAATCACTATTAATAGCAGTCTCTAGTACCGCTTCAATTATCTTACCACGACCAAGAACAAATGCCATATCTCCACGATCTTGAAAATTTGCTTCTTCGGCAATTTGACTTGGTGTTTTTTTCTCTGGAACTCCTGCAATTAATACTATAGAAGATTTTCTCTTTGCTTCACGGCGTTTCTTTTCCTCGTCACTTTCAGCTATTCCTCCAGGAAGGGGTGATGATACAACGGAAGGAAGAGAAGCGTTATCAGCACTATTATTATCTACTGAAGTAGTAGGTAAAGGAAGCTTTGGCACATCAGCAACTTTAGGGGGAGGAGGTGGTGGAAGCTCCACAGGTGTTTCGAGTTTAGGTGCTTCTGGTAATTTTGGAATCTCTGGTAGATTTTTAGAATTATCTTGTGTCGGTTTAGTAATATCAGTAGGTGCTGATGGAGCTACCACCTCAGGTGGTTTATTATCAGCAATAAAAAGTTTAAAAAAAATAAATATAAAGACAGCAGAAATGACAAGTAGAATCAGAATGCTTTGCTTAGGATTAGAGGCAACTTTTGATAGCTCATTTTGAACTTCTGGTATGTCTTGTTCCTCTGCACTCTGTGTACTGATTTGAGAAGAGGTGTTATTTTGCTTTGCCATAGTAAATTAATATCATTATTACGCGAATTTGGGATAAGAATTAATTAATTCTTATCCCGAATTGAGGTATTATTGTGAAGTACTAAACCTTTTTTTAGGATAATAAAACCTAACTACATATACCAAGTCTTTTTCACGACCTTCTTCCAATTCTTTGGATACAACATCGAATTGGTAAGTCCTTTTATTAGTTATGATAGTCATATTTGTTCTAATGTTTTTTTCCAATGGCTTAATGAATAATCTATTTGCCAACGGAGTCATTTTCCAAGCATAGGATTCCCCTAGAACAATATTTTGGATCTCCTCATTTTTGGCAAATTCTATACTTGACTGAAAACCAAAATGCAGAACTAATAAATAAACTTCATTAGGATTATGTATATAAGTTTTAATTCTGTTATCAGTAGTTATGGCTAGATCATCTACATCATTATCTATATGCATATTACCTGCACAAGCGTTGGCAATAACCGAATGTAATAATATTGCCGCTACGAAAAGAAGTCTAGCTATTATCATCATCTACCCTATAATCATTAACTTGAAAACCTACTGGATTAATATCTCGATCTGCATCTGTTAATTCCATTGGAATATATGCGTAACTTACCACAGCTATTTTATTGAAAACCGTTTTATTGCCTGTTGTTTCATTAATAGAGAACCTAACCATATATTTATTTTTTTCTACTCCTGACCAAGATTTAATTACTAAAAAAGTTGTGTTGTTTTGACCATATATTAAAACTGGATTTACATCTTTATTTTGTATATATCCTAGATAGTTATAATATACTGGACTTGAAGATAATAATCTAACGCTTTTCCTTGCTTCAGTATCAAAATCAACAGGATTATATGTTTCTCTAGCTATGAGGTATTTTTTAATAAAATACCTTGAAAGTGCCTCGTCACCGTTTAGTATCTCCGAAGATATTGGATTTACAATCGTTGCCATTCCCGTACTATCATCAATTTGGATAACAAAAGGACTAAACTCTCTTGAATTTACCACTATAGTTACCGCTGCTATGGATGCCATTATAAGTATTATTAGTAATATAGATAATACCAACAAGATATTACGTTGTACAATTAACCTATCAGATCTTTCCTCGTACCAATTCCTAGTAGCTTTAACAAAGTTATTAGACTGAACGCTTTGGTTCTCTACCACATCAGAAGGTGATTTTAGTATATTTAATATATTAGCTAACTTAAACATTGTACATCCCCACTACTTGTAAAGCCTAAGACAAGTTAGTGAATAAATTAATTCAAACAATATAATCATAAATTATGATCATAACTTATTTCATAACAAAAACATTGACAATATAATTCATCAATTCTCAATATTTTTGCAGTATACACTAATTTCGAGCTACACTAATAGGTTATTTGTCATAATTTAAAAATATTACTTAACCTTAATTCGATATAAGAATTAGTAATTCTTATATCGAATTGGCTGTGTTATAAGGAAAAATGCATTCTTGGAGTGCTCCTACGAATGCATTTTAATCTATTATCGCTAATAATCTTATTTTTATAAGTATAAAAATAAGATTATTAGCAAATTAATATTTAACAATCAGGTGGGCAGCCGCTTCAAACCTGATTGTTTCTATATATATCAATATATCCCGGAAGTTCGATGTAACTTGTTACATCGAACTTTCTGTTACTTACGACCACTACCAAAGGAATAGATTAATTTACCTATTAAGGATTCAATATTAACTGCTGACTGGGTGTATTTTATCTGATCACCTCCAGCCAAATTTTCTTCAGATGAACCGGGGGTTACGGATATATATCTACTACCAAGTATTCCACTTGTGACTATTGCTATACTAGTGTCTTTAGGTAACTTTATATCATTATTGATGTTAATGGTTAATAAGGCAAAAAAGCTAGTTTTATCTAGAGTTATGTTAGTTACTGATCCGATTTTTATACCCGCTAACATCACGCTACTGCCTTGAACTATCCCTTCCGCATTCTGAAAATTTGCCTTAACTATATACCCAGATGCAACTTTTGATGAGTTACCAATTTTATAAGCAAAAACAAAAAAGGCTAAAGCAACTAGTATTACTATAAAGCCAACTAAAGTTTCTATAACATTATGTTTCATTATTTTGATTTATCTAAAGGTTTCCAGCTACTATATTTAGCTTCAGTTGTACTATTTTTTATTAGGTTATGAGATAAGCTAGTGCCAGTAATATTAGGGAGATAATTTTGTTGCCAGTCAAATTTATTATTGTTAGTTGGTACTTCATTAGTCATATAATGCAACCAAGCATGCCACATGGGAGGAACTTTCGATGCTTCCACTTTACCTTTATAAACCACCTGTCTTCTAGCTTGACCTAAATAATTCTGCTTTTTACTTTGATAATATTTGTTACCAAATTGATCTTTTCCAATCTCCTTAGAGAAAATAGGTATAAAAAAATTATCTATGAATGACATTTAAGTATTTTTATAGCAGTTTCTTTTCCTTGCACAGCTAGTCTATCAGCCACTTCATTACCTTCATTATTATTGTGACCTTTAACCCAATTCCAAATAATATAGTGTTTACTTAACTCTTCGTACAATTTTTTCCATAAATCAACATTCTTGACGGGATCATTGTTGTTTTTATGCCAGTTATTTTTTATCCATGTGTTAATCCACTGTGTTATTCCAAGCTGTAAATACTTACTATCTGTGTAAACTTCTACATAGCATGATTTTTTAAGAACTTTTAATGCTTCAATTACTGCTGTCATTTCCATTTGATTATTAGTGGTATATAGTTCATGACCGAATATACTCTTCTGCTTTAAAGGCAAGCTATCACGAAACTTCGTAGAGTTCTCACATATATCTAACATGTTTAACTTTTTTTTGTTATACCAATTTTTCAAAGCATTTGGATCTAGCTCTACACTAGCTCCATGAAACTGTAATAACGCTCCCCAGCCACCTGGTCCAGGATTACCTGAGCAAGCTCCATCAGTGTATATGGTAACCTTAGGCAAAGTAGCTTGACTCTTTGAAATACTTGGGTCTTGTATATTCATTATAATTTAACCTGAGTTATGCAAATTCGCGTAAATTATACCTCTAAATAACGCCAAAGTCTGTCTGTACCTTTGCTAATACCAATCCTAGGAGTATTAATAAATTTAGGGGTATTACCTACATCAATAATACAAAAAGACTTATTAGTAGTTACATCTTGACCATTTTGGGTTTTATTAATTCCAAGAGTACGACATAATTTACCAGGTCCATCAAGTAAAACTTGTAAAGGGCTATATTGATACACTCCCCTAATTAATACAGCAGCTGGAAATCCCTGTTGTTCTGTTACTATATTTAAACAATAATACATACCATAAATCAAATATACATATGCATGACCTGCAGAACCATACATAATCTTTGTACGGGGCGTTATACCTTTTGCTGCATGACAAGCAGGATCATCTTCTCCAACATAAGCTTCTGTTTCAATAATTCGTGCTTCTATATTACCAAAGCACAAAACCTTTCCAAGTAACTCTTGTGAGACAATAAGCGTATTTCTTTCATAAAATGTTTTTGGAAGTATTTTAAACATCTTAGTGGTTTAATAAAATATGATATAATTGTATTGATGCAATATAATTCACTATTACATCATTTCACAGCTTTTTCTTGACAAATATTAAAGGTGAGATATTTTGTACTTAGATTTGTATATTATAGAAAGATATTTGAGATTATTACATATATGTCAAAAGCTAAAACAGCATCTAAAAATAACCCAACCTCTAGAGAACAGGCAAAGGAGTATTTTCATAATGGACAAAAAATTAGGCCTGTAAAACTTATATCCGGTAAATCTTCTTTTTTGGCAGCAGAATATGATGTATCAGGAGATTTGGTACTTGGTTCTGATGGCAAGGCATTACCTTGGGACAGAACAAAAATTTAGCCTAAATATTAAGTTTTCAAACAAGTTTGTTGACCTTACATGTAAAAAGGTATATAAGCTACCTATCATTAATATGGTTTGGGGATGTAGCTCAGGGGTAGAGCATCTGCTTTGCACGCAGAGGGTCGGGGGTTCGATTCCCTTCGTCTCCACCACTCTCCTATTTTAACTAATAAGTTTATTCATCATATATTTAAATTTGGTTTTTTACTACCAAATGTATGGTATCTCTTACAATAAGTAGCAGCCACATATAAAAAATAATCATCTTTTATATCTATCTTTTGCAAAAGTACTTTTTCATAAAACCTTGTGTAAGTAGTAACGGTGATTAGGTTAGCAGATGACAAAGTACCAAGTACAGACCAAAATAACGTATTAATTGGTGTATATAGCAAGTCCTCGTCAATTAGAATGATGACAGATTTATCACTACAAGTCATTACTCGGCGAATTAATTTGCCAAGAGTACAATAATCATAAGGTCCTTTAGATTCGATAATTTCTACTACTGTTAATCCTTCTTGTTGGCTAGTAGTAATGACATCGTTTCTGAGCTTAAGATCATTACTTTTGTTATAAGGTGGGGTAAGAAAAATTACTGCATTTGAAGTTAAGGTTGTTGTATGTCTCATAATGGCATTCCCTCGTTGATTAAACTTAAAGTCAGAACGCCCTCGCAAAGCGAGGGGCTTGACGGTTATGAGCAGCCCAAAGGGCTGCCATTGTTAATTAAAATTCTCCTGATTCGTCAGAGCCTAAACTATCAAGTTGCTCTTGATTCTTAATGTAGTGTTTGATCTGATTCTCTTCAAATCCTACAGTTGAGACCGCATAACCTCTAGCCCACAACTTTTCTCCATTAAAATTACGTTTTCGTCCACCAAACTGCCTAGCAACGGCTATAGCACTTTTCCCCTTGATATAGCCTATTACTTCAGCTACAGAATATTTAGGAGGAATCTTGATGAGCATATGCACATGATCTTGTACCATATGCCCCTCTATGATCTTTCTCCCACGTTGAAAAGCTAACTCATGGAATACGTTCCCAAGATATTTTCTAACCTTCCCGTACAATTCTTTTTTACGACACTTTGAAATAAACACAATATGATATTTGCAATCCCATTTAGAATGATTTAAACTTTCGTATGTTGTCATATATTTTCTCCTTTGACCGTCAAGCCAAAGAAGTTATATATGATAACTTTTTATTTTATACTAAATCTAAAGGCCAAGCCTTGATGGTCTCACTAGTCAAACTAGTGGCTTACCTATCATTGAGTTAACCTCAAATATCGATGTACGCGAATTCGGGATAAGAATTTGTCAATTCTTATGCCAAATTGGGGTGTGAAGACATCGGTTTAATAGCATAGGGTGTTCCTTGCGTAGATAGGGGGCTAAAAAAATAGCATGTATTGCCAAAAAAAAGTTAAAAAATGGTTACAAAAAAGTTTTATAGAAATAAAGAAGATTTTATTTGTGATATATGTAGTGAATCGGTACAAGGAAATGGCTATACTAACCATTGTTCAGCATGTTTCTACAGCAAACATGTGGATATTAACCCTGGGGATAGAGCCTCTAGATGTAACGGACTAATGCAGCCAGTTTCCTATAAACTCGATAGTAAAAAGGGCATAATTCTAACTCATAAATGTCTTAAATGTGGAGAATATAAAAACAACAAGCTTGCAAGCACAGATAGCGTAGAGAATTTGCTAGATGCTTTCAGTTATGCCTGAATATACCCCAATTAGGGATAAGAATTGACAAATTCTTATCCTGAATTCGCGTAATATCAGGGCAATGGCATAAATTCTATCACCATTACGATGGCTCAAACATTTTCGGGTTAGCTACAGATTCAGTCTATTGTGTTTTTATTGCCACAAAGTATCTCTATAACACTATTGATTAATGCTCATAATAGTTTTTTAGTTTGTCCTAAAGAAAATAGTATGCTATATATACCGAACTAGGTAGCCTAAGTGGAATTTGGAGAGATTTGTGTTTCACGGGCATTATTTGAGAATCTAATAAGGGAATTCTTGTCTATATAATTTAAGGAGAAATATTATGAAAAAGTTGTTTTTAATCGCTGCTACAAGTACGGCTCTTTTAACTTCTGCTACATCTTTTGCTGAAACAGGAGGGTTTTATCTTAAAGCCGAAGGTGGTGCGACTAAGTTGAATAATACGAAAATGAAATTTGAAGATACAAAATCAGATAGCCTGAAATTTAAATCTAAAACTAACGCGATTTTGGGTCTTGGTGCTGGTTATTATGCCATGGATAATGTTAGAGCAGAATTGACACTTGATTTCCTAGTCAATCCAGAATTTACTAATAATACTACTAAAGATTTGGGTTCAAAGCGTCAAGAAGTTAGCAAAATAACAGCTAAAGGACAAGTGGTGTCATTGTTGCTCAGTGGTTATGTAGATTTGTATGATGCAGGTTTTGCTAAATTCTTTGCTGGAGCAGGTGTTGGTATGGCTCAAATAAAAGAAAAACTAACTGCGAATGATACTACAACCTTTGAGGGAAAGGTTCAAAGTACTGAAAGATATTCTGACACTAGGAAACCCGCTAATAATTTTGCTTATCAGTTGACTGTTGGTGCTTCTGCTAATGTGGCTGATGGTGTGAATGTTGAGCTTGCCTATAGCTGGAGAGATTATGGAGAAACAAATTCTAAAAATAAAGATAAGAAGGATACTGACAAAATATCTAAAACCGCTTACAGAGGTCATAATTTAATGGCTGGCTTAAGATTTGATATTTAATAATAATTTATAGATTTATTATTTTTGTGCTACAAAAGAAGAGGGCTTTTACTAACCCTCTTCTTTTGTTATTTGTAGGGTTATCTTGAAAATAAGCTAGCGGATTAGTTTAATTTATAGTAAAATGTAAATTAAAAAATAGAATTATGAAAAATTTACTCTTAGTAACGATTATAGCTATTTCACTTTTAGTCTCTTTTTCCTCTTTGGCTATTGAAAATCAATTTTATTTGAAAGCAGAGGTTGGGGCGAATAAAATGGCTAATATTAAGTTAAATGATAAAAAACTAAAGCAAAATACCGCTATGTTTCTTGGCGGAGGTTTGGGTTATTATATTCTAGATAATGTTAGAACTGATCTCATGCTTGCTTGGATTTCTAATCATCAATTTAAGCATTCTTTTGCCGGTACAAACTCAAAAATTAAGCCTCAAATTGCTACTTTAATGCTTAATGGTTATGTGGATATTGTTGATATAAGTATTTGTGAATTTTTTGTTGGTGCTGGTGCTGGAGTTGGTCAACTAAAAAACCAAATTACTAAGAATAATGGTGTATCAGTTTCTAGTGGTAAAAAAAATAACCTAGTCTACCAGCTTACTCTTGGAGTTGCTACAAAGTTAGCTCCAGGAGTAAAAGTTGAAGCAGCTTACAGTTGGAAAGATTTTGGTAGCACAAAAGAAATAAAAAATCATATTAAGTCATTAGCATATAAAGGTCATAATGTATCACTTGCCGTTAGGTTTGATGTGTAATATCATAGTACCCTACATTTTTCTATAATCGTCATAGTAAGGCTCTTTAGATGCCGTAGCGATCTAGGTAAACAGCGAGGCTGTTTTTTTAGAGTAACGCTTCGCGTACTTGGATTGCCGCGTCGCCGCTTTTTCGCGATTCCTCGCTAATAGACAGTTTAAGACTTACAACAGCGCTTCGCTAATAGACGATTTTTTAACTTTCAACAGTTGTGGAATAACATCATTGAACAATTCGGACACTATATGAAAATACCATACCATTGTGATGTTGCCAAAAGGGTTATATTAAAAGAATCTGCTGCATTAGTTGAATTATCTAATAATATTCCTAGTGATTTTAACAATATAGTAGATTATATAATTAACTGTAAAGGTAGGATTATTTTAACCGGCATAGGAAAGAGTGGTTATATAGCTCATAAAATAGCAGCAAGTTTTGCTTCTACTGGTACGGCTGCTTTTTATCTGCACCCAGCTGAGGCTAGCCACGGTGATC
This sequence comes from Candidatus Tisiphia endosymbiont of Metellina segmentata, assembly GCF_964030715.1. Lineage (NCBI taxonomy): Bacteria > Pseudomonadati > Pseudomonadota > Alphaproteobacteria > Rickettsiales > Rickettsiaceae > Candidatus Tisiphia > Candidatus Tisiphia endosymbiont of Metellina segmentata. Next base: position 185,121 of record NZ_OZ034919.1, on the reverse strand, counting down.
TTGGTATGGTAACTGACAATGATGTAGTATTTATGTTGTCTAATTCAGGAGAGACCAGAGAATTATTTGATATAATGAAATATTGTAAGAGATTTTCTATAAAAATAATTGCCATGACTATGAATGCCAACTCTACTATAGCAATCAATAGTGATTTCCTATTATTAATACCAAGAATCAATGAAGCATCTTATATTGCCGCTCCAACAACTTCTTCAGTAATGATGTTATCTCTTGGAGATGCACTTACCACTTCTGTACATGAAGCACGAGGCTTTTCTGAAGATGATTTTCGGCTGTATCATCCTGGGGGGAAGATTGGAGCGAATCTTATAAAAGTAGAGAGCTTAATGCGGGTGAAGGATCAGTTGCCTTTAGTATATGCTGATACCTCATTTACCGATACTATATTGGTTATGAATCAAAAGAGTCTTGGATGTGCTATAGTGGTAGATAAAGATTTGAGTTTGGTTGGTATTATAACAGATGGAGATTTGCGTAGACATATTAATGATAAAATAGATATGAAGTATGCATGCGATGTAATGACTTCTAATCCAAAACAAATTTCTCCTTTAAAATTAGCGGGAGAGGCTTTAGGTATAATGAATAGTAAATCGATTACTAGCATACCAGTAACTGAAAATAATATGGTGATTGGTATTGTTCATATCCATGACTTACTTAGGGCAGGAATTAGTTGATGAATGTCCATGATAATGTTACCCCAATTCTAGATAAGAATTAATTAATTCTTATCCAAAATTCGCGTATAATGTTGGCAATATTATGGTTAAGATTCCCTTCATAGATAAAGGTAGTAGTGCTATCATTTCATCTTATAGACGTTCAATTAGTCTATCAAAGATCTTATCTTGTTTAGGAATAATATTAACCTTATGTTTAATTTATATAAATTTAAATCCTATCAGTAATAATTCAAAATCAACGGAGGATAATAGTAGCAATAGTGCTTTTAATCCAAATGATAAAGATTATGAAATAAAAATTTCAAATTCAATTTTTAAGGGGTTCAATAAAAACTTAAATCCTTACCAGATTCAGACTGTGCAAGCAGTTAGGACTTTAGGTAATCAATATAAACTAGAAGAAATTAATGCTACATATAAAATAAATGACAACAAAGATTTAGTGATCAGTGCAAAAAATGGTATATTGAATGAGAGTAGTCACATATTAAAATTAGAAAATGATGTACAGTTTTTTTTAGGAGAAAGCACATTAAAAGCACAAGAAGCCCAACTGAATCTACTAAATAAAGAAACATATAGTAACACAGGGGTGGTATTATCTTATAAAAATTGTAAAATCACTTCTAATAATTTTAGTGCTACACATGATAATGATATTATAAATTTCAAAGGTAATGTATCGACGGTTATTGATGTATCGGATTTTTAGCATAATTTGCTGTGTATTGTTCTTTCTAATCATGAGTTTATCCGTAGCTTATGGGAAACATCCGTACTCAAAGCATTCGAGTATGGATAGATTATATATTCATTCTGACAATTTAGTAATTGATCAAACTAAGAATCAAGCTTGTTTTACAGGAGAGGTGATTTTGTGGTTTGATGATATGATGGTAAAAACAACTAATTTAGAAATTTTTTATAAAACAGTTGATAATAAAAAAACTATTGATTACATCTCCATACCGTCAAGATTGATTGCTAAGAGGAGTAATGGTCAAGAGTTACTAACTGCTACTTCTGCAAAATATTTTGTAGAAAGAAAAGAACTAGTACTGCTTGGTGATGTAATAGTACAGAATAAGGATGGTATTATAAAAACTGACAAACTAGTATATTATACGGAACTCAATAATATAGATTATAGCAAATCAAAAAATTAGTTATGTAAGAAATTTTTAAAGTATGCCGCATTTAATAATAGAGAAATTACAAGTAAGTAGTATTTCAAAATCTTATAATAAGAGAGTGATCCTAAACGACGTATCTCTTCAATTAAAAACAGGAGAAATAGTTGGTCTTTTTGGTCCAAACGGTGCAGGTAAAACTACCTGTTTTAGTATTATTATAGGACTTACCAAACCAGATAGTGGAGCATTATTTTATAATGATCATGATATTACTCATTTACCAATTTATTTAAGAGCTAGGTTTGGCTTTAGCTATCTTCCTCAAGAACCATCAATTTTTCGTGGGCTATCTGTAGGAGATAATATTAGATTAATGCTAGAGATTTTAGAAAATGACCAAGAAATTATCGAACAAAAAACATTAGATTTGCTTAAAGAATTTTCTATTCTTCATCTAAAAGACATGCCAGCAATAGGATTATCCGGCGGAGAAAGACGTAGGCTAGAAATCGCAAGAACAATAGCACTAGATCCCAAATTTATTATGCTTGACGAACCACTTGCAGGCATTGATCCGTTAGCAATTGAGGATCTTAAAAATTTAATTGTTCACTTACGTAACCGCAATATCGGCATCCTAATTACCGATCACAATGTTAGAGATACTCTTAATATAGTTGACAGAGCCTATGTTATTTACGAAGGAAAAGTCCTATTAGAAGGAACTCCACAAGAAATAGCCACAAGCTATCAAGTAAAGGAAGTATATCTAGGGCAATCTTTTTGTTTGTAATAATAGACCTTATATCTCTCTCTTGGTACTCTGCTCCTTACGTACATCATCGTCCGCTGCGGGTCAAGGTTTCGTGGCTTCTTTAAATCCTTGCACATAAACGAGTTTGCCAAAGAGATATATTTTTTCGTTCACTATTATGTCAACCTGATCAATACATGTTTTTTCTTACCTGCGGATATCTTAATAACCTGGTTGTCCTGCATAAAAGTTAAATCAACAACCATATTTTCGTCTTGGATTAATTGATTATTGATTTTTGCTCCAGCCCCTCTAATCAACCGACGCCCTTCGGATTTTGATTTAACAAGACCTGCTTCATAAAGTAATTCATATGCTGGAATACCTAGAGCTAACCTTCCCTGTTCTAGATAAATAGTTGGTAAATTGCAATCAATTTCTCCTTGTTCAAAAAGCTTGGTAGCTGTTTCTAAAGCTGTCATAGCCGCCTCTTTACCATGACAAAGTTTAGTTAAATTAAAGGCTAATTGCTTTTTGGCACTATTAATATCAGAGGTACTAAGCAAGATAAACTCTTGCATGGCATTTTCTCCTAACTCACTATATAATTTTGCGAACTTGACCACATCTTGATCTTCACAATTCCGCCAATATTGATAATAATCGTACGGGCTTAACATATCCTCATTTAGCCACACAGCTCCACCAATAGACTTGCCCATTTTGTTGCCAGAGGCAGTTGTTAATAAGGGCGTAGTCATACCAAAGACTTCATTACCTGTTAGTTTCCTTGTAAAATCAACGCCCATTACTATATTACCCCACTGGTCGCTACCACCTATTTGTAAAGAACAACCATATAGTTTATTTAAATAATAAAAATCGTAGGCTTGTAGTAACATATAATTAAATTCCAAGAAACTCATATGTTGCTCTCTCTCTAAACGTAATTTTACAGAGTCCATAGATAACATACGATTCACAGAAAAAAAACTACCAAAATTGCGAAGAAAATCTAAGTAATTTAACGATTCTAGCCAATTTGAATTATCAACTAATATTGCATCATTTTCCCCAGTACCAAATTTAATAAATTTTGATAATGATTTTTTTATACCTTCAGCATTTTGGGCAATTTCTTCTTTTGTTAAAGATTTCCTTGCCTCATCTTTACCAGTAGGATCACCAATTTTACTAGTTGCCCCTCCTAGGAGTACTATTGGTTTATGACCATATTGTTGCAATAAACGCAGTATCATAATTTGCATCAGACTACCTACATGTAAAGATTGTGCTGTACAATCAAAACCAATATAAGCAGATATTTTACTGTTTTTCATTAGCTCTGTTAGTTTTTCTAAATCAGTACATTGATATAGAAAACCTTTACTATCAAAATTTTTAATAAACATTTTTTAAACTAATTTTTTTTAATATTTATTATTATTTTGTAGCAGGATTGAAGGCCTCTACTTCAATTTTGCCACTCAGCTTTTATCCAAAAATTTTATCTAGAAACTTGATTTATCAATTCTTCAAGTTTTTGAAGTAGGTCAATATAGGAGCAGATATAAAAATAGATGAATATGTACCAACTATTATACCAAAAAACACTAATACACTAAAACTATAAATAGCTTCCCCACCAAATATTACCAAAGCTAGGTTTGCGAGTAAGGTTGTAACAACTGTTAGAATAGTCCTAGACAGAGTTTCATTAATACTCAGATTAATAATTTGTGGCATTACTTTCTTATGTGATTTGCGTAAATTTTCTCTGATTCTATCATAGATAACTACTGAATCATTCACAGAATAACCTATTATGGTAAGAATAGCAGCTATGGAGCTTAAATTGAAGTCTAGCCTCATTACACTCATAAAACCTAAGCTTAGTATGGCGTCATGTAACAAAGCTACAAGTATACCAAGCCCAAAATACCACTCAAATCTAACCCAAGTGTAAACCATTATGGCAAGAAACGAAAGAATTAGTGCTGTTATTCCTGATTTTATCAATTGAGTACCAACTTGTGGACCGACAAAATCTACTTTACGATACTCAAATTTATAAGGAAATTGGTTTTTTAAAGTTGATTTGATAAGCTCAATATTTTGCATTAAAGTATCTTCACTATTGCTGCCAACTCGTATTGACAAATCATGCTGATTACCAAAATTTTGCAATACTACTTCACCAATCTTAAGGTTATTAAGCACTTCACGCATTTTGGTTAAATCAGGGTCTTGATCAAGCCGCACTTCTATAACAATCCCACCAGCAAAATCAATACCAAAATTAAATTTGTAAATCCCTATCCAAATAATACTTACAAGAGATAAAATAATGGATATCGTATAACTTACTTTTTTAAATCTGATAAAGTCAAAGTTGATTTTATCAGGTAAAAGCCTTAATGGATATAATTGCATTATTGAATTCTTTAATTTATATACCGAGAGCTTGTCTATACAATTCTAAGATCGCATCTTGTTCAGCTAGCTTATTTCTATCAAGTTTTTTTAGTTTTAACACCGACTTCATGGCCTTGGTATCAAAGCCACTAGAGCTGGCTGCATCAAATATATCTTTTATTGCTTCAGATAATTCAGCTTTTTCTTGTTCAAGCCCTTCTATTTGATTTATATATTGTTCTAATTGTTCTTTAGCTATCACTTCTGTCATAAAATTAAAGTTTATTTTTTATCAAAAATTGTAATATGGCTAGTATATATTATTTTTATCAAGCCACTAAGTAGTTTATAGATAATTTTGCTATAAATACTAGAAAAATTTTTAGATTAGTTGTTACCCTCTTGAACGATCCTTATAAAAACAAAGAGCTATTAGGCTTGAAATAGCACAAGCAATTACATAATAAATAGATGAAGTAATAGTACCAGTTTTTTGTACAAGATATTCTAGTATTAAAGGTGTTGTACCACCAAAAATACTGGTTGCTGTATTATAAGACAATGATAAAGCAGTATTTCTGATATTGGTTGGATAGAATTCAGCTTGCAGTGCAGGTTCAGGACCAATATAACAAGCAGCTAAAATTGATAATACGATTTGAGATATAATTATAAAATAAAATTCTCCAGTTTCAATTACATTCATCAAAAAAGGAATAACTAAAATAATTACCAGTAAATTAATCACAAAAATTTTCTTTCGACCAATTACATCAGATAAATAGCCAGAACATAAAGTAACAATAGCCATGATTATATAACAATAATTAGCTAAATTGCTAACTTGGTCATCGGTAAAACCACGATTTATCCTCAAAAATGACATTAGATAAGTAGCTTGTAGATAGAATATTACTGAACCTGTAGAATTGATGAAGATTGATATTAACATATCAATCCAATATACAGAGATAACTTTTTTCAGAGGAGATTTTAAAATCCCACCATTTTCTTTTATACTTTGAAAACTAGGGGTTTCACTGGTATATTTTTTTATATAAAGTCCAGCAAATAAAATAAAAATTCCTAATAAAAATGGTATTCTCCACCCCCAATCATTAAATTGTTGTCCTGATAAAAGGCTTTGTATAAGCTGTGAAATGAGTGATCCAAATAATAGACCAATACAAATACTGGACATTGGTATACTGCCAGTAAAGCCACGATGTACCTTACCTGTATGTTCAATAGCAAATGCAATTGAGCCAGTAAGTACTCCGCCCATTGATAAACCTTGCAGCATCCGAAGTAGAATCATTAATATAGTTGCGGTAACACCTATATTGTCATAAGTTAGTAATATGCCAATTAGTGCCGTTGGCAGAGACATACAAAATATAGATGTACTTAAAGCAGTTTTTCTACCAAAACGATCTCCCAGTATCCCAAAAAATACCCCACCTATTGGTCTCATTAAATAACCGATAGCAAATACCAAAAAAGCATGCAATAAAGACGAGCTAGGAGTTGATCCAGGAAAGAACTTTGCTCCTATTATAGGAGCAAAGTAACCAAATAGTGCGTAATCATACCACTCAAATGCATTTGCTACACCGCTTGCAAAAACCAACTTACGTTTATTCATATTTTTTATTATTTCATTGGTGTCAAGGGTTAGAATGCTTATTAACCTCAATTTCGGATTAATGAAATTAATCCGAAATTGGAATGAGAGATGTTATTCCCTACAAACGATGTCATTTCTACTAGCCACTATGTCACCCCTGCGAAAGCAGGGGTCTAAAAATGCTCAACAATACTTCGAACTACTTTTTTTAGATACCAGCTTACGCTGGGATAACATCGAGGTTGCTTAAGTTGACACTTATGTGCTGTAGCTCGGATGACATCGTTAGACTTACTGCATAAGTCAATCTAGTTGGTGATTTTGTCGTCGAAACTCGCCTCCGCTCCTCACGTACGTCTGTGTACGCTGCGGTGCTCGGCTTCGTTTCTCCTAAAAATCCCTCAACTATCTTTGATTTATGCAGCAAGTCTGTTATAGAATTTTCTCTTCTAAATTCTTCAATTTTTTGCAGTATATATCAAAAATTTATTCCACTAATATGTTTGTACAGAAAATGTAAACAATCAAGCTTAAAGCGGTTTGACGCCTGCTTGTTAAATATTTCATTTGCTAATAACAGATCAGAATGCATTCGTGTCAGCCGCTTCAAGAATGCATTTTTCCTTATAACAAGCCTATTCGATATAAGAATTAACAATTCTTATATCGAATAGAGGTATTGCGAGTGCTTCTTCATGCAGTAGCTTTATCATTTTGTGTTATATTTCCTTTCTCAGAATATATTATAAACAATGTTGCAGGTATTATTATCAATGCTCCGTATAAAGTACTGTTTTCAGGGATTTCATTAAACACAAGATATCCAGCTGATGCTGAAATTATTAACTCTAAATATCTATAAGGGGCTGTGGCTGTGGCATCAACTAGAGAGAAAGCCTTTAATAAGAAAAATAAGATTAAACTACCCCCAGCTCCTAAGGTAAATAGCAAAATAAATTCTGAACTGGTAGGTGTTTGCCAATACATTATTGATGGTGGTATTGATACTAAAGATGTTACTAAAGCAGAATAAAATAGCATACTAATCATTGATTCTTTTACTACAAATTTCTTATTGATAATATCTAACATGGCAAAAGCTATAGCAGCTAAAACAAAAATCAATATCTGTGGATTAAAGTCACTAGCATGAGGTCTTAGGGTAATAACAATACCAATAAAACCAAATAAAGTTGCTGCCCATCTTTGCCAAATAATATTCTCATTTAAGAAAAACACTGCTAGCACTAGAGTAAATAAAGGTGTAGCAAGACTAATAACTGTAGCAGTAGTCACTGGGGCAATACTGAGACCATAAGTCCAAGACGTCATACCAAAAAACAATAAAACCCCTCTTGCAATATGTATAAAAGGACGATTAGTTGTAAGAGTCTGTTTCCCATAATATAAAATAAAAGGGATAAGAATTAAAGCACTAAAGAAAAAACGAAAACAAGCCACCTCAAAACTATGTAGCCTAAGTCCAAGATATTTTGCTGTTATGTCATTAGTTACACTACTTATCAAGCTTAATATAAACCAACCAATACCAACAAAATAAGTGTTTAATTTATTATTCATTGTATAGACCTTAATTCGTTATTTTTTTATATTTTTTGTATTAGTGTTTTCTATATTTAGTGTTATAGTGTCACTAATGTTAAACAAGTTTAAAAATCTTATTATCAATTTGATTTCCAAATAAGAAAGAATATATATATAATACAGCAATATATTTAAAGCAAGAAAAGGTTTATAGTTATGATAAAAGTCACGAAAAAATTTGGAATATTGTTATTGGTAAGTTGTGTAAGTATCTCTAGCTTTGCTAATTCTGATTTAACTAATAATGACTATGATGCCGATTATTATGAAAATGAAGGTAATCTTGTGTTTAAAATAAGAGGGGGGGGGATAAAATCTAGTGCAAAGCAAAAAGGCTTTCCTAAGGCTACCGCCGCAAGCCCAGTATCGATTGGTAATTTTGTTGAAAATGGTTACGGTTTTGATGCTTCTACATCAATATTCTTTGCTAGTAATGTTGCTGCAGAGTTATCTTTAGGTTTTAATGTATTACGTCCTAAAAATAATAGTTTAAAGAATGTGGCTTATAATTATGGTGGTAATCCAGTAGATGTTGGTAAGAGAAAAGATCTTTATATGATACCCCTGACTGTTACGGGACAATATCATATAGCTCCCTTTGGTGCTATTAGACCTTATGTTGGCGTTGGTTATCATGGAGCTTATATGTTCAGTAAATCTAAAGGATGTACCGTCAAAAATGGTCACGGTGCTGTATTACAGATCGGGGTTGACTTATATGCTAAGGATGATACATTGATTAACTTAGATGTAAGGCAGTATTTTCTTAAGACCAAAGTTGATTATAAAAATAGTTTAGTAAAACAACCTATATCATCTAAAGTAAGGTTTAATCCGTTAATGATTGCAGTAGGTATTGGTTTTTGGTTTTAGGCTTGCCTGACCTAATTAAACGAGAAATTGAAATAGTCTAAGATGTCTATTGTTGACTTATTAATTAGAAGAGACTATATCTTTTCTAGACATATCAATATTATATTATTAGTTTTTTACTATGAGTTCACAACAAAAATTACCTATACTGCCTAAAGCAACTGCTATTTGGTTGATTGATAATACTGCTTTAACGTTTAAGCAGATAGCTGATTTTTGTGGGGTTCATGAGCTTGAAATTAAAGGTATTGCTGATGGTGAAGTGTCTCAAGGTATTATGGGGTTAGATCCTATTGCTGGAGGACAATTAACTCAAGAAGAAATAATGCGTTGCACGAAAGATCCAAGTAGTAGTTTAAGACTTTTTGTGAGTAGTGCCTATGATTTGGTAAGTACAAAGAAAAAACAACAATCTAGATATACTCCTATTGCTAGACGTCAGGATAAACCAGACGCGATATATTGGTTACTTAAAAATTGTCCAGAAATTTTAGATAATCAAATTATAAAACTCGTTGGTACTACTAAGTCAACCATAGAAGCTATCCGTGATCGTAGTCACTGGAACATGAAAAACATTCGCCCACGTGATCCAGTTTTACTTGGAATTTGTAGTCAAGTAGAATTAGACAAGAGTATTGAGCAAGTACAGCTTTTATCTAAGCAAGAAAAAACTGTTAAAGAGTAAGTCTCAGGGCAATTTAAAAGCCGCGATCGGTAGTTGCTATAGACATGCCTGCAAAGGCTATGAGATATTATAGATTCCCGCCTATGCGGGAATGACCTACTCATGTTCCATGTAACAAATCCTCTATGCGGAAGTTGGGAGGATTTAAAATGGCATCTTTAGTCCAGGTGGCAAACCAATATTACCTAAAGCATCAGACATAGAGTTTTGTGAATCTTCATCGACCTTGCTTTTAGCATCGTTGAAAGCAGCAACAATTAAATCTTCCAATAATTCCTTCTCTGTTTCTTTAAGCAAAGAGGAATCAATAGAGACCTTTCGAACCTCTCCACGACCACTAACGGTAATATTTACTAACCCACCACCTGCTTTTCCAAAATATTCAGCATTTGCCATTTTTTCCTGCATTGCTTGCATTTTTTTCTGCATTGACTGAGCTTGTTTTAAAAATTGATTAAAATTTGTCATACTATGTACCTTTTAATTTTCTAACAAAATATCTGAGATTGTAACATTTGGAAAGTGTTGTGTTAAAATTTTCCAATCTTGACTTGATTTTACTTTATTTAGCAATTGTTCTTTAAGAGTGATTATTTTTAACTGTTTTGTAATGATAACATTCCAAGTTTTTCCTGACCAAGCAAATAATAAATTAGTAATTTGTTCTTTTATTTTTGTGTTGAGATCGCTTCCAGCAATTTCTATAGTTTGAAGAACAAAAGATTTTAACTCCACTTGGTTTAGTAATCTGTAATAAACTTCCATCTCATTATGCAAATGTAAAAACTCAAGAAAACCGGTAATTTGATAGTTCTTAGTTGATTGTTGTAATACCGGTTGTTCTAGTTGCTCCCCATCATTATATTCCACTAATTCTTCTAGCGATGGTAACATCTGGGAGTAAATAGATTTTATCACCAGCATTTCAGCTTCTATCAATTGATTATGTGAAGTTTTCATCTCTATAATTCCTTTACTATATATTTGCCAAATAATAGATAATTGAGAAAGAGTAATTTTTGTTAGAATATTTGTAACATTATCATTAAAAGATACATATATAGGATTTTGATAATTAGGTAATATCTTTATTTTACTAAGATAGGCAGTAAAATCAGCAACTAATGCTACAAAAGTTTCTAAATTTGCTGAAGACATATAGAGATTGTTTACTAAATCAATAGATTTAGCAGCATCTTTTTGAATAATATATTCAAAAAACTTAACTATACTAGCTGTATCCACCAAACCAAGTATTTGATAAACGATTTCAGGAGTGATCAAGTCTCCTGCTGCCAAGCTTGTTGCTTGGTCTAGTACTGAAACTGCATCTCTAGCTGAACCATCAGATCTAGATGCAATTATTCTAAGAGCCTCTATCTCAACGTTTAACTGTTCTTTTTTAGCGATGGACTGAAGCAATTGAAAAATCTCATCAAATGTTAGCCTCCTTAAATCATATCGCTGACATCTAGAAATTACGGTTAATGGAATTTTTTGTGGTTCAGTAGTAGCAAATATAAATATTACATGTGCTGGTGGTTCTTCAAGGATTTTAAGTAGAGCGTTGAATGCACCTTTAGATAGCATATGAACTTCATCAATTATGAAGATACTGTACCTAGCGATTAGCGGCTTATATTCACTACTTTCTATTATTTTACGGATATCATCAACACTTGTCTTGCTAGCAGCATCAATTTCAATTATATCGGGATGGTTATTTTTATTAAAACTGCTACAATTCTGACAACTCTCACAAGGTTTAATACTATCACCTTCAACTATCAGATTGGTACAATTAATAGTTTTAGCGATAATACGTGCTGAAGTAGTTTTGCCAACACCCCTAATACCAGTAAGAAGATAACCTTGAGATATACGATTTTTTAGAATAGTATAGCTTAAAATTTTTGTTAAAACTTCTTGTCCGTATAGCTCAGAGAAATTAGTAGGGCGATATTTTCTAGCAAAATTAATATATTGGTCAGTTGTTTTTGTCACTATGGTATATTCACAAAAATATGATCTACTCAAATGATTTCAAATCCAATTCTTGAAAACAGAAGAGTATGCTAGTAATGACCCACTAGAGACTATTTTGGCTGCTTCCTTTCGAACCTGACCACCTGAACAGCACCAATGCCCACTACTAGCACATGATAAAATAGTTCTTTTATCATCTAGAGGCAAGTTATTTAAGTGGCTAAATTGTATTTTTTTTCTATATCGTTTTTTGTCAGTCTACTTGGTGTTCCGAATATGTCTGGATTCTTAAGCTTAAATAAATCATCATCAAATTTTTGTACTTTTGCAATATGATTAAATATCATCGTAATAACATTTTCATCTTCAAGTATTTCTAGCTTTTTTATTTGTTTAGTTTTTTTATCAAAGGTAATCTGACTACGCCGCTCTGATAAAGTATGATAAATAGTAATTTTAAACATATTATCTTGATCTATTACTGACTCAATTTTGAAATATTTATCAAAATCTATACTATCTTCTAATAAAAAATTAAATACATTCTCCTCTGCCTTAATACGACTTACATGTTTCATATCATAATCATACACGGAAACATAATTAGTATTACCAATAACTACCAAAGGGAATGGTGGGTAATAATTACATCGAAACTTAGAAGGCTTATTTATTAATAACTTACCTTCAGCTTTATTCCCTGCTGAATCCTCTTGGCTAAAGTCCACAGCCATGGATTTTATTTCACGTAAATATATTTTAAGTTGATCAATAGCTTTGTTATCAAAAGGTCTATTCTCTAATATTAGAGCTCTAGCAGAATTCGCTTCTACTAGGGAATTTGTAGGAGGATCGGAACGCAGAACCGTAGCGTACTCTAGTGTACGTGAGGATTCGAGTCTAGTCCCGACGCCCAAATTACCAGTAGAAGTAGAGTTATGCAAGAACTCTACTTCAGCATAGGCTATGGTTAGAAACCAATAAATGGCAATAATACCTTTACAAAGCCAGCTCATCTTTTATACCTAATATGTGTTATATTTTGTTTTGCTGCTTTAAGTGTATTCTTTAGCAAATAAGCGACAGTCATTGGTCCAACACCACCTGGAACTGGGGTTATATATCTCACTTTATCAACAACATTGGTAAAATCAACGTCTCCTACCATCTTGTCGCTATTAGGAAGTTTACTAATACCAACGTCAATCACTATAGATTGAGGGTTAAAATATTCTTCTGTTAATGTCAAAGGGGATCCGGTAGCTGATATTACTATGTCAGCACGGGAAGTTATAGAACTTAAATTTTGAGTTCTTGAATGGCATATCGTCACAGTACAATCTTCTCTAAGTAATAAAGCTGATAATGGTTTACCTACAATATTAGAACGCCCTATAACTACAGCATTTTTTCCAGCTAAATTTTTCTCAATGTGTTTAAGTAATTCAATGCAACCAAGAGCCGTGCAAGGTATAAAGCCATTGCCTGAGTTACTATGTAGATAACCAACATTTATAGGATGGAAACCATCGACATCTTTGCTAGGATCGATGGCAGATAAGATTAAATTTTTATTGATATGTTCAGGTAGAGGAAGTTGTACGATAATTCCAGAAATATTTGAATCATTGTTGAGCATGCTGATTTCATGCAGCATATGGTCAATATCAATTTCACTGGGCAAATTTATTTGCAAAGCGTTCATACCAATTGCTCCTGCTGCTTTGATCTTATTTCTTACATATATACTACTAGCTGGGTTATCACCCACTAGTATAATAGCAAGAGTTGGTACTAACTTATGTTGCTCCTTGATTAAATTAATCTCTGCCCTTAACTTAGATAATATTTGTTCTGCAACATATTTACCATTGATTATATTACTACGTTCATTCACTATTTATGCACTCCTTTGGTAGTTGAATATTCGAAGTGTAAGGCCTTACCCTCAAATACCCTGCCATAGGCGTGATGTAGGCTGCTAGCTGCTTCGGCAAAACCAGTAAGAATTAATTTTAATTTTGCCGGATAACTAGCAATATCGCCAATTGCATAAATGCCTGAAATATTTGTTTCAAAATATGAAGGTTCTACAATTATATGATTAGTTTTGAGATTTAATCCCCAATTTTTTATCGGACCAAGTTCTTGGCTAAGTCCAAAAAATGGCAATAATATATTTGCTGGTAAGGTGCGAATATTCCCTTCAAAATCCTTTACTCCGATTGCTTCTAGGATACCATCTTTTCCTACTAAATGCTCTAGTTGATAATTAATTACCAACTCAATTTTGCCACTATTTGCTAGTTCTTTGAGTTGCCTTATACTTTCATTCGCTGCCCGAAATCTCTCACGCCTATGCACTAAATATATTTTTTTAGCAATTTCAGATAGTGATATTGCCCAGTCTACAGCCGAATCGCCTCCACCAGCTATTACAATTTCTTTGTTGGCAAAACTATTGCGGTTATTGATAAAATAAAATACTGATTTTCCCTCAAATGCTTCTATATTAGGTAATGGAGGTCTATTAGGTCCAAAAGAACCGCATCCAGCAGCTATAATAATAACTTTAGCAGTAATTATGGTGTCTTTAGAAGTGGTAATTTGGAATTGCCCCTCTTCTTTTTCCAACTGCACTACTTGCTGATTTAGATGATAAACTGGATTAAACGGTTGTGCTTGCAGTGCCAATTGTGCTATCAACTCTTCTGCCATAATTTTAGGATATGCTGGTATGTCATATATAGGTTTCTCTGGGTAAAGTTGGCTACATTGCCCTCCTATTATCTCCTGCGAGTCAACAACATGGCAACGCATACCAAGCATCCCAGCTTGGAAAATAGCAAATAGACCAACTGGACCTGCACCAATTATTATAATATCAGTGTTGTGCATAAAATAAAATTTTTATAAATAAAAAAATAGTCAAACTCTTAACGATACCGGGATTTTATGTTAGAATGGATAAATAATCAACTAATCAGTTTAAATTAATTTTGTATCATGATAAATTTTTATTTAGTTATCAATATTTTGTTTATTGGTTTAATGATCTATTTATTACTTAAAAATGTAAATATTTTTGTCAAACTCTTAGTGCTAAATAGTTTAACTAGTATAATAACCTTATTCATTTGTTTTCTTGGTTCATTTAAAATGAATAATTGTTATCTAGACATTGCTATAATTTATTTTCTCTTAAGTTTTATAGCAAGTGGAGCATATTTAAAGTATTTTATCAATCAATCTAATAATGTGATGTGATGGAAAAACAAATAATAATATTGGGTTGTGGTTTCAGTGGTATGCTTACGGCATTATCGTTTGCGAAAGAGGATATTAAGACTACCATCCTTGAGTATCAATCGATAAATTCTGATAATTTTTGTACTGATATCAGAACGACCGCCTTAACCCCTGCTTCTATGCAGTTTCTAAGAGGCCTTAATGTATGGTTTGAGATTGAGAAGATAGCTAGCAAAATGTTGGACGTCTATGTTGTTGATAATAAAGCACCAGAAATGCTATGTATGTCAAATATTAAGGGAAATGATGCATTAGGTTATATAGTAAAAAATAGTGAATTTAAAAAAATATTACTAGCAAATGTTAGAAAAAACCCTTTGATTAAGGTAATTGATCAGTGTGATTATAAAAAAGTTGATAGTAAACCTGATCATTCAACCATATATCTAGATGACAATAAGACTATGAATAGTGACTTATTGATTGTTTGTGATGGACGTAATTCTAAAGTTCGTCAATATTATTTTTTTAATAAAATAGAGAAAACCTATAACCAAATCGCCTTAACGTTTGATATTAAGCATGAGAAAGATCACGAAAATTGTGCTATTGAACATTTTATGCCATCTGGTCCTTTTGCCATTTTACCTCTCAGAGACCAAAAGGTCTCATCTATAATATGGACTACTGGGCAAGAGCAGGCTGCATTATTGATGAGCTTACCAAAGGAAGAATTTGAGTATTTAGTAAGTAAAAATTGTGGGAATTCTTTAGGGTCTATTGCTTTAGATAGTACTATTAGCTCTTTTCCTTTAAAGGCTCGTATAGCTAGTAAATATTTTTATAATAAAATAGCAGTTGTGGCAGATAGTGCCCATACAATTCATCCTCTAGCTGGTCAGGCTTTGAATCAAGGAATAAAGGATATTGAAACTTTAACTCAATTAGTGGCTAGTAGTGGTATAAGTACAGGAATGCTAGAACGATATCAAAAATTAAGACAAAATGATAATTTTCATATGTATATGATTACTGAAAGCTTAAATAGTATTTTCTCAAACCATTCAAAACCCTTGTGGTATCTAAGACGTTTGGGGCTTAAAGCTATTGATAATATACAGCCTATTAAGAATTTGTTAGTAGAGTATGCCATGGGTCGTAGATAAAATGAAAAATATCTTACTATTTTGCCAAATAAATACTCTAGGGGGATTGAAATGAATTTTTTTGATGACAGAGAACTAGCATTGCGATTTAAAAATAATGCTGTTAGTTCTAAAGAACGGTTTTGGTATTTTATGATAAGGTTGATAATTGGGATAGTAATATTAAAATTACCATTAAATGTACAAGTGGATGTATATAAGATAGTGTTATCTTTGGGTTGTGCGGTTATTGGAACAATTATATGTTATAATACTAATAAAGCTGGTGATGACAAAGAGTTTATAGAAAGATGTATTTGTATTGGATTTCCAGTAATGATACGAACGTTAGTTTATTTAACACCTGCATTAATTATCTTCTTGGTATTATTATTACCTAGAGAAGTATTTATTTTTAAAGAGATGATAATTGAGGTCATATGGGAACTCGTTTGGTCGTTCTGTTATTATTGGAGGCTAAATTCGGCCATCAGGATAGCGGCAAATTAGGTTGAGGATTAAAAGTGGCTCTAATATAATTATAAAAAAAGTTCAAAATACCAGTTGACAGGATGGTAGATTTTGCATATAATTACTCCTACGAAAAGACGAACATTAATTGTTCGTAGCTGTTTTTAAAAGTAAATAATCAGATATAGGTAGTGACAGCAAAATGTACTTATCACTAAAAGTGATAAATTAAACCTGTCAATTTTTTGAATAAAAAGTAGACAGAATCAAACTTGAGAGTTTGATCCTGGCTCAGAACGAACGCTTTCGGTATGCTTAACACATGCAAGTTGAACGGATTAATTTAGGGCTTGCTCTGAATTAGTTAGTAGCAAACGGGTGAGTAACACGTGGGAATCTGCCCATCAGTACGGAATAACACTTAGAAATAAATGCTAATACCGTATATTCTCTTCGGAGGAAAGATTTATCGCTGATGGATGAGCCCGCGTCAGATTAGGTAGTTGGTAGGGTAATGGCCTACCAAGCCAACGATCTGTAGCTGGTCTGAGAGGATGATCAGCCACACTGGGACTGAGACACGGCCCAGACTCCTACGGGAGGCAGCAGTGGGGAATATTGGACAATGGGCGAAAGCCTGATCCAGCAATACCGAGTGGGTGACGAAGGCCTTAGGGTTGTAAAGCCCTTTTCAGCAGGGAAGATAATGACGGTACCTGACCAAGAAAGCCCCGGCTAACTCCGTGCCAGCAGCCGCGGTAAGACGGAGGGGGCTAGCGTTGTTCGGAATTACTGGGCGTAAAGAGTGCGTAGGCGGTTTAGTAAGTTGGAAGTGAAAGCCCGAGGCTTAACCTCGGAACTGCTTTCAAAACTACTAATCTAGAGTGTAGTAGGGGATGATGGAATTCCTAGTGTAGAGGTGAAATTCTTAGATATTAGGAGGAACACCGGTGGCGAAGGCGGTCATCTAGGCTACAACTGACGCTGATGCACGAAAGCGTGGGGAGCAAACAGGATTAGATACCCTGGTAGTCCACGCCGTAAACGATGAGTGCTAGATATCGGGAGAATTTCTTTCGGTTTCGTAGCTAACGCATTAAGCACTCCGCCTGGGGAATACGGTCGCAAGATTAAAACTCAAAGGAATTGACGGGGGCTCGCACAAGCGGTGGAGCATGCGGTTTAATTCGATGTTACGCGAAAAACCTTACCAACCCTTGACATGGTGGTCGCGGGAAGCAGAGATGCATCCCTTCAGTTCGGCTGGACCACACACAGGTGTTGCATGGCTGTCGTCAGCTCGTGTCGTGAGATGTTGGGTTAAGTCCCGCAACGAGCGCAACCCTCATTCTTATTTGCCAGCGGGTAATGCCGGGAACTATAAGGAAACTGCCGGTGATAAGCCGGAGGAAGGTGGGGACGATGTCAAGTCATCATGGCCCTTATGGGTTGGGCTACACGCGTGCTACAATGGTATCCACAGAGGGAAGCAAGACGGTGGACGTGGAGCAAATCCCTAAAAGATATCTCAGTTCGGATTGCTCTCTGCAACTCGAGAGCATGAAGTTGGAATCGCTAGTAATCGCGGATCAGCATGCCGCGGTGAATACGTTCTCGGGCCTTGTACACACTGCCCGTCACGCCATGGGAGTTGGTTTTACCTGAAGGTGGTGAGCTAACGTAAGAGGCAGCCAACCACGGTAAAATTAGCGACTGGGGTGAAGTCGTAACAAGGTAGCCGTAGGGGAACCTGCGGCTGGATTACCTCCTTTAAAGACTTAACATAGCAAATATTACTTTTATAATATTTGCCTAAGTTCGACTTTCGCTGTCACTACCTTTAACTGATTGTTTATGAAGCTTTTAAAAACAGCTCTTTCTTTAAGTATTTTTTTATATTCACCAAGCCTAGCAAAATAAATATTTCCCAATATATATACTTGATGAATTTTAAGAGTTGGTTAGTTAGGCGTACGGGTGACGAGCGAACGAAACGTAGTCAAACCATTATTCCTACGTGACTTATCTTCGAGATGGATAGGATCAAAATTGTGCCATAAAACGAGGTTAGTATGCGGTGTATGGGATAGAAAATTAAATTTTCTTTACTGACTACATTTTATCATTTTGCAGATTTTGTCATTTGGGGCATTGTTAGATCAAATAAATTGAATAAATGTTGCTGAATAGACGTTAATTTTGATAATCTTGCTACTTTACAACCTTTGATAGTGTAATATAAAAAACATATTTTCCCAACTCTCTTAATGCTTCCTCAATGGTCACATTATATTTACCATCCTTAGTTACTCCACGACCCTGTTTCAACTTATTTTTCATGTAGTGCCATATTTTTAATGCCAACATACAGACAAATACATGTCCCTTTGTTCTATTAGACCTTATATCTTAAAAAAATCGGCCTTACTTCGAGTAATCCCGTCTTCATACTGCTAAAATTCGATTCTACTTCATGTAAATTATGGTAAGCTTTATCAACCAATTCTTTACTCATCAGTTTAATTTCAATCTGTGTTTCAATCACATAACAACCATCAAGAGCAAATAACTCTTTTTTCTTATCTTGATCAATTTCCTATTTGGTTGCTGTCTAATTTTAGGTTGATAAATTTATCTATCCGCCATTCTTCAGCAATTTTTTGAATATTATTTAAACCAGTTTTTGGCTTTGCTTTCTTATGCGTTGATACATATATATTAACCTCAGTTTAACGTAAGGAGCAATTTTTGTGCTTTTAATTTATTAGGCTTTATTGCTGGTTTGCGTGGCTTGAAGCAATAAGCCCTGAGATTATATTAGACCTTATATCTTAAGAATGTGTTATAAGTAATTAAAGAGGGTGACTTGAATAGACCTTGACTAAAATAGTCGCTAAGAGAATAAGTACCCTCTTTTTGGTAGTTTACCTTGAACAAATTGCAGAAGGTGGTCTTAAAAAGAGCAGCCTTGCACAATAAGAAGAAGGAGATTATATCATGAATAAAATAATAGGTCTAGACGTAAGTAAAAACTGGCTTGATATATGTGTATATAATACAAGAGATAAACCTAAATATCATCGTTTTGCCAATGATGCAGCTGGTCATGAAGAGATGATTAAATTAGCAAAAGAGCAAGAGATTAAGCTAATAATATGTGAACCTACTGGAGGATACGAAGCTGAGATTTGTCAAAAGCTGGATAATAATAACCAACAAATACATAAGGTCAATACATATAGTTTTAATTCTTTTAGTAAATCGATGAATTTGTGTAAAACTGATAGGAAGGATGCATTTAAATTAGCATATTATGCGGATAATACCAATTGCAATAATTAACGCAGTGGTGTAAAATGGGTTTTTACCTGATAAAGGTACTCAAATGGCTAGGTTAATATTACCGCAAGGTTTTCATGGTCATGATTTTATAAAAATGATGAAACATGAGCCGCATGGTCGAAATCGTATACGTTTATTGGCGATGTATTACCTTCAATTAGGCAAATCTTTTAAAGCCATATCTGAAATAGTGAAGTCACACTGGAAAACTGTGCAATCATGGCTCAGAAGATTTAGGAATCATGGTTTTGAAGGATTATTTGAATCACAAAGAAGCGGTGCCCCTAGGAAGATTAACACTATACAAGAGTCTGCTCTTTTTGATAAAATCAATACGCTCAGTGAAAGTAAAACTGGTGGGTATATAACTGGAAAGGAGCTACATATCATGTTACTTGAGGAATATGGTGCTAAATGTACTTTAAAAACAGTCTACAATACTATGCACCGCCTTGGTTTTAGCTGGATTACTTCTCGTTCAATGCATCCAAAGTCAAATCAAGAGACTCAAAATACATATAAAAAAACTTCCCAGACATGCTAACAGAATTATTACCAAAAAATATCGATAGATGTAAAGTTGATATATGGTCTCAGGATGAAACTCGAGTTGGGCAACAAGGTAGCTTAACTCGTATATGGGCTAAGCGTGGCACTAGACCCCGTAAAGTTCGGCAACAGCAATTCATTTCAACATATATTTATGGAGCTGCTTGCCATGATACAGGAGAAGCTTTTGCATTAATTTTACCATATGCAAATACACAGGCAATGAATAAATTCTTAGAAGACCTTTCTCGCAGTATTCAAGGCAACCGACATATAGCTTTACTAACGGATAATGCAGGTTGGCACACAGCCAAAAAACTAACTGTGCCAAGCAATATCACTTTGATACCGCTTCCGCCCTATGCACCGGAACTTAATGCAATGGAACAAGTTTGGGAATGGATCAAAAATCATTTCTTGTCTAACCAATGTTATGGTGTATATGAAGATATCGTCACTATGGCTTGTTACGCTTGGAATCAATTTGCTCATAATGTAGATTTAGTAAAATCAATTATGTATAGAGACTGGATAAATACACCGTGTTAATTATTGCAATTGGTATAATAGCTTTACGTAAGATAACATCAGGTGAATTAGTGTATGATTTAAGACGTTCAAATGGGGATTGGAATTTAATAAAATTATATATATTTACTTTGTTAACCATAAATTTATTACCATATATTGATTTTAATTAAGTTCTGCGTGCAGAACCTAAGAAGTATAATGATTTTTATGTGTGTACTAATAGTTTCAGGGTAAAAAAGTGTAAATATTTTAAACTTTCTTAATAATTTAACCTGTATTCGATGTAACAAGTTAATACTAGGCTCAAGTAATAATCCCCATTAGGAGGATATCAGCCCTGCGTATCTTACTATTGACCACATCTTTTTTTCGTTCGCTAGCAAATAGCTCACACTAGACTCATTGGTTATTTTGTGGTACAATGTAAATGTTTTTGCATACTCGAATAATCCTACGAATTTCAAAGCAGAAAAGTATAAATAATTTATGGTTTTAAAGTACTATGCCTGTGTTGCCTATTGTGACTGCTCCAGATTCAAAATTAAAACAAAAATCTTTGCCAGTAAGCATAATTGATGATAATATAAGAAAGTTGATGGATGACATGGTTGAAACTATGTATCATGATCATGGTGTGGGGTTAGCTGCCATTCAGATTGGAATAGCTCAGCGTATATTGGTAGTTGATTTGCAGAATAATGATGATACAGAAAGACCCGCTGGGTTTTATCCATTATTTATCGCTGACCCGAAGATAATAGACAAATCTAAAGAATTAGTTGTGGCAATAGAAGGGTGTTTATCTCTACCGGAACAACGGGTTGAAGTAGCAAGGTCTGAGTCTATAACTATAAGATTCTTAGATTATCATAATAACCAGCAAGAATTAAAAGCTGATGGTTGGCTTGCTAGGGTTATTCAGCATGAAATGGATCATTTAGATGGTAGGCTACTAATTGATTATTTAAGTGATATAAAAAAGGACATAGCATTACGTAAATTAAAAAAACTGAAAAATAATATTTTGTGCAAGTAATTTTCATGGGTACGCCTGAATTTGCTGTACCTACTCTTAAGAGTTTAATTAACAGTAAAGATCACCAAGTGATTGCTGTATTCACTCAATCTCCAAAATCTAAAGGAAGGGGGCTAAATGAGGTAGCATCACCTATCCATAGTTTGGCATCAAAATATGATATTCCAACTTATACCCCTAAAACCTTGAAAACCGAAGAAATAACCAATTTAATTAATTCAATTAATGCGGATATAATAGTAGTAGTTGCTTATGGATTCTTGATACCACAAGTTATCCTACAAGCCAAGAAATATGGATGTCTTAATATCCATCCCTCAAGTTTACCACGTCATAGGGGAGCTGCTCCATTGCAGCGTACTATTATAGAGGGAGACTCTGAAACTTCCGTATGCATAATGCAGATGGATGAGGGGTGGGATACTGGTGATATTATATTGCAGCATTCGTTTTCACTCTCTCCTAGAATAACTTTACCAGTTTTGCATGACCAATGTGCAGAAATAGGGGCTGATTTATTGGTTAAAACTTTAGATAATATTGATAACCTACCAAGGATTGTCCAAGATAAAGATGGAGTAATTTATGCTCATAAACTCAAGAAAGAAGAAGGGAAGATAAATTGGTATGAGACTGCTTACAAAATAGATTGTAGAATTCGAGGTATGAATCCATGGCCTGGAATATATTTTGAATATGGAGGTAAAGTTATAAAGATCCTAGAAGCGTATTATAATGATTTGGATGTTAAATTACAGCCTGGTACTGTGGTTAATAATAATATCTTAGAAATAGCTTGTGGTAAGGGTACTTTGATCATCAGAAAATTACAGCAAGAAGGAAGAAAAGCTTTAAACGTTGAAGAATTTATACGTGGGGTACAAATTCCCCTAGGTACTTTATTGAATTGATGTGGGAGAATTAGTATATATACTCGGTGAACTTCAAGAATTGGCGTTGTCGTGTCTAAAGATCTCCGCTGCTCACGTACTAATGTACGCTCCGCTGCTCGACTTTGACACTCCTAGCTCTTCTTGAAGTTGACCTTCGTCTACCAATTCTTCATTTACGAGCAGTATACTAACTCCAGCCACTCATCTTCATCAATAATTTCAATTCCAAGCTCCTTAGCTTTTCTGAGTTTACTACCGGCATCGCTACCCGCCACCACTAAAGCAGTAGCAGACGAAACACTACTACTTACTTTAGCTCCTAATTTCTCTGCCTGAGATTTTGCTTCTGCTCTTGAAAGAGTAAGTAAAGAACCGGTAAATACTACAACCTTACCAGTTAATGCGGTTTTGGTGGTTTGATCACTATAGTCTTGAATTTCTAAAATTTTACTTAGCTGGTGAATAATTTGTAGATTTTCTTTAATATCAAAGAAGTCGATAATATCCACCAAAATTTTATCTCCTATTCCTTCTAGATCATTTAACCTTTGGTACATAGGCTGATCACCCTTTAATAAAGATTCCATAGCTTCTATAAAATTACCATAATTCTGAAATTCTCGAGCAAGTAATTTGGCATTTTGTTCGCCAATATGTCTGATTCCTAGGGAATAAATGAATTTATTTAGGGGGACGATTTTGGATTTTTCAATGTTTGCAAATAGGTTTTCTACAGAAATTCGCCCCCATCCTACCATATTTTCAAGCTTGACTAAGCTTTTTTCATTATTATTTTGTAAATAAAAAATATCCACTGGATTTTCTATTAAAGATTTTTCCAGCAAAAATTCTATTTGTTTTTTCCCCAAACCATCTATATCTAAAGCATTTTTAGAGGTAAAATGACAAATTCGTTCATAATTTTGAGCAGGGCAATTTAACCCATTATCACAACGAATTATTATTGTCTCTTGATTATAATGTAACTGAGACCCACAAGATGGACAAAGCACTGGCATATCGATTTTTGGCAATTCACTAGAACGTTTAGTAAAATCTACCGCAGTAATTTGAGGTATAACGTCCCCTGCCCTCTGTAAAAACACATAATCGTTGATCCGTATATCTTTTCTTATGATTTCCTGATAATTATGTAATGTAGCTCTTGATACCCTAACTCCACCAATAGAAAGCGGCTCTAACTCAGCAACCGGAGTTAATACGCCAGTTCTACCTACTTGTAGAGTAATGTTAATTAGTTTAGTTTGACCAATTATCGCAGGAAATTTATGAGCAATAGCAAATCTTGGGCTTCTTGCGATAAAACCCATCCTTTGCTGCAAAGCAAAATCATTTAGCTTATAGACAATACCATCAATTTCATAAGGCAGCTCTTCTCTAGACAAATTCAAATATTCATAGAAAGATTTCATATCATTTTCAGAATATGCTAATTTTCCTATATTATTAACGATAAACCCTAGCTCTTTTAACTTATCTAATAAAGCATCCTGAGAATCAGCTATTTTGTTACTACTACTTCCCACAGCATAAACAAAATACCTTAGAGGTCTACTTGCTGTAACGTTTGGATCTAACTGCCTTAACGACCCAGCAGCCGCGTTACGCGGGTTTACAAATTTATCTTTTTTTGATAATTCTTGTGCTTGATTTAATAATAGAAAATCTTGTTTATTGATATAAACCTCACCTCTTACTTCCAAAATTGCTGTATCCAAGACTATTGAATGAGGGAAATGCTTGATAGTCTTAATATTTTCAGTTATATCTTCTCCAATAAAACCATCACCTCTTGTCGCAGCAGCGGTGAGTATGCCATTCTTATAGGTAGCAGAAAAAGATAAACCATCTATTTTAGGTTCGCAAAAGATAGGTTGAAAACTATCAAGACGTAAGAAATTCTTTATTCTATTTATAAATTCTGATACATCCTCATTATCAAATGCATTACTAAGAGAAAACATTGGATTTATATGTTTTACTTTAGAAAATTTCTCTGCAGCTAGACTACCGATTTGTTTAGTTGGACTATTTGCCAGCACAAGATGAGGAAATTTTTTTTCAAGTTCAAGATTTAAATTAAATAATTGATCATATTCAGCATCAGAAATCAGAGGAGTATCTTCTTGGTGATATGCTTTATTATATTTTTCTATCTCACTTGCCAATTGTTTTAGTAAATCTTTTGCCTCTAATTCAGAAAGCTGTTCAATATCAGTTGGAATATTTTGCATATTAATCGTAAAAGTTTGAGGATCAGATTTAATTGTAACTAGGTATGAGGTACGGTAATGTTGTATTGAACTCAGGTTAAATTATTATTATCGCATAAACCTTGGCAACATAACCTAATAAGACCTATTTAACGTAAACTCAAGTAAAGAAGCTAAATGATCTTTATAAATATTCTGTATAGGGATTTGCTCTAATAAATTACTAGCCTCATTCTTAATGTTTGCTAGATGGTCGATAATTTGTTGCTTAATACCATGTTGTATCATCAAACTTCGTATTATCTCAAATTCACTCTCAGATCTATTATCCGCCTTAATCATTTTCTGAACTGTTAATTGCCCGGTATCATCAAGCTTCTTATATAAAAAGATTAGGGGTAGAGTTATTTTTCCTTCTAAAAAATCATCACCTATATTCTTGCCAATATCATGACTATTTCCTAAATAATCAAATAAATCATCAATAATTTGGAAAATATTTCCTAAATATCTACCAAAATTTTGTAAACTTTCACAGATCTCGTTAGATTGACTAGAAATAATTGCTCCTACTTCACAAGATACTCCAAATAACTCTGCAGTTTTAGCCATAATTATTTCATTATATTCTGTTTCGTCAATAATTCTCCGCTGATTCAATTTCACAAGCTGAGAAACTTCACCTTCTGATATAATTGCTGAAGCTCTTGATAAAGATTTCATAGCTTTAACAGATTTGGTATCTACCATTAACTGAAATGATTGACTAAATAAAAAATCTCCAACTAGAATACTAGCCTTACTCCCCCAAACAACATTAGCAGTAGGTTTGGATCTTCTCATTGTACTTTCATCTACTACATCGTCATGAAGTAAAGTTGCTGCATGAATAAATTCTACAGCTCCAGCAAGTTTGATATTATCTTCACCGACATAACCAAACATTTTACTAGTTAGAATTGTTAGTAATGGCCGGATTCTTTTTCCACCAAATTCTAGTAAATATTTACCTATTACGCCAACTAGTTGTTCTTTGGCAGCTAAGTGGGTCAGAATAAGTTTATTTAAGCTAGACAGTTCTACTGCTAAATCTTTATGTATTATTTTTATAGTATCCAATTTACATCTCTAATGCTATTTTAACCTCAGTTCGATATAAGAATTAATAATTCTTATATCGATACTTGCTTTGTTATAAGGAAAAATGCACTCTTGAAGCGGCTGACGCGGGTGCATTTTAACTTTTTTCATCATTCAATATGTGATTTTAATTATTAAAATCACATATTGAATGGAGTATTATATTTTAACAATCAGGTGGGCAGCCGCTTCAAACCTGATTGTTTCTATATATAATACTGAATTCGATGTAACTTGTTACATCGAATTCAGGTTATTTTATGACTTCCTGCCAAACATCACTATCAACCTCCAAAAAAGGCTGGATCATTAATTGTTTTAACAATGAATGATGCTCATTAAAATCAGGTACTAGTTCTTGTATCCTTTTTGTTACATTATCACCAATATGTATTTTTTCCGAGGCTTTTTTGTATAATGCTAGATAATATAATGGCAAAAATTTATTAAAGTCTACGGAACCTATTTTGCCTTTTTCTATATTACTTGAATCTAAATTATACTCAAAACTTATGTCACCTGAGTTAGAATCAGGATGATCTGATATGGTTCTTAAAAAATACTTCGTACCTTCTTTGTATACAATACGACTATCTTCTGAGAATGTTTTAAACCTACCCAAGTTAAAGAAATAATTGGTTATAATATCCGTTGCCTTTAAATAATTATTGAAGACAATAAGTCCCTTAATATCAAATTTTTTAAATGCATCTAGCCTGCATTCGCTTGATAATCGAAATCCGGTATTATTAGAAAACAAACTAAGATTATTTATTTGAACTCTCATTATATCTTTTTTTCTAGCAAGAAAATTTATATCTAAATCAAAAATATATTGATGGTTCTCTAATTCAGTCAAGTTGAATTTATCTTTATTACTGTTAATATACTGTAATTCTTCTATTAAAGATGAACTATTAGGGAGTAGCGATATATATGACAATAAATACTGTATAGAATTCAATATATTATCAGAAAATCCTGGCTTCAAATCAATTTTTGATTCAACCTTAAGATGACTATCATTGCTACCTTCTTCTACTTTACTTTGATACAATAAAGTAGTCAAGGATTCTTGGATACTACTTGAAAACTTGCTGGATATCATTTTTATTTCCAAATCTTTAGCAAATTCACTATATAAAGATTTATTAGTTTTTATATAAAACTTACCTTCAAAACTAAAAGGTATCGGCCAAGCAAATCTATATAATAAAAGACCAGCTGGTATTCTTCTGTTTATAATATTACTTTCTAAGATGTTTGTTGAATAAGTAACATTTAATTTTTGTGGCACATTATTTTTAAAATCTTCTAGATCAGTATAATATTTATTCCTTTCTAGTGAAAATGAAATAATTGTATGATCTTCATCATATAATTTCTGCCCGTCAACTAAATCAAAAATTTTTGTTTTCTCAGATGTTAATTCCAACTTTTTTATAAAATTTATAATTTCAAACGGATCTTTTTTTTGTATAAAAATCTTAAATAATTTAAAGCTTAAAGGCATTTTGGCTATAAAAGAATAATTACCACTTTCGAATTTTGTACCAAATCCCAACTCAATAGGTTTATAGCGACCTGTTGCGTCACCAAAATAACTAACAAAGCAAGCCTGTTTCAGTAAATCATAACCTATATAAATCGGGGAATTAAATTCAATTATACTATTCTCTCCCTCTTCATGCCAACCAATTACTTGCAAGGCAATTTTAAACGGAAAACCATAGCTAACAACTTTATTAAATTTAATGAAATATTTTTGTTCACTATCTATCGAATTAGCAGCGATATAGCGGTTACTATATTGCCCATTAATCTTACTAGCTACAGAAGTAACAATTACCAACCATGAAATGGTATAAATCAATAGGATTACAGCAATTATAACTGATATATATATTAACTTTTTTCGCATGCTAATTACATAATTTCACATATTCCCGGTTTAGTTGTACTATATTCCAAAACCACAAAATAACTATAATAATAAAAATTGTTAGTAAATAAACTACTATTGAATCACATGTGGCAGTAGGCACTATAATAAATATAAAAGACTGGATAAAAGCTCCTAAGGACTTACCAAATTTAATACCAATAACCTCAACAGCAGCTTTACCTTTTGTTCGAAGTTCTAATGATAAAGGAATATATGCCATTTCCTTTGTTGAATCAAATAACGAATATTTAGTTGATTTACTTAAAATATTTTGTACTCCTCCGATAATTACAGCCACATAAATTGGATTAAAGTCTTTTATACCAAAACTTATATATTCTGAAAAAATAACAAAGATAAAAAACATTAAACCAGTTATCAAAAGCATTAAGGGTGTTAATAATGCTGAAATTAACCAAGTAAATTTCCTAATCACATTACTACCAACTATCATAAAAGTAACGCTGGAAATTCCCATCCAAATATTAAACCTACCCATAAAATGTATATAATCTAACATATTGGGATTAAGCTCCCTTACCTTAGCTTTCCACGGACCTTCCACTATATTAATTAGTAGTGCATAACAAATTATCAATAAAGCAATGCGTCCAATATATTTTGAGTTAATAACCAACCTTATACTATCCATAAGTGATAAGGAAGTTTTTGCCTGTATTTGAACTATTTGGAAATCAGCCTTTAGCACCTCGTCATTCAAAATAAGATAATTAATTAACCTAAATAACAGCATGGAAATTATACCAACAAACACTATTATAGAAATAACAGGTTGTAGCATTAGTTCTGATTTATATTGCAAATCTTCATTTATTATAACTTGAGCATCGACTACCCCTAGTACATTTGAGAAAGCTACTAATACATTGCCAGCTAAAATCAGACCAACATTACCTACCATTCCTAAAATTGGATAGAAACGTTTCGCTTTACTGGTATCAAAAATATTATTAGCAAATTGCCAAAACATTAGATTAATAATTACTGCACTCCATAATTCTGAACAGATATACATGAGAGCATAACTCCATTTACCCATTATCTTGATAAACCATCGAAAATTAGGATACAATGATACTAAATGTTCTACCTGCTCAGCATTTGGATGATAAAACTCCTGATTAGGGTAAATGATATAAGCAAATATCAGGAAAAAAAGCAAAAAACTCGAAATTACTATATAAAAAATATATTCAAAACGTACGTGATTACTAAGTTTTACATATATTATAGTAAATAATATAGAGGAAGGAAGAACAAACCAAAGTTTTAGGAAACTAATGACTTCTGCTCCTATTGATGGTATGACCAATCCGTCTTTAACGGATCTAAGTGTTCCAAAATTAAAAAGAATACACAGCATCATTAATGCCATAGGCAAAAAAAGTTTCAATTCCTCTCTTTCTATAGGCCAAATGATTTCCTGAATTTTAGTAAAAATACTTTTGAATGGTAACATTATTTTATACAAAAAATTACCTAAAGACTAACACTATTTAACATAGATAATGTAATGAAGCCGAACTAAACCTTTTAAAGCTCTATGTTAATAAAGTCAATGAAAATAAGCATATTTTTCTATTAACAAAATATTTATGTGACAAAATTATAGGACAACGAGACATAACTTGCCTTGTAGGAAAATTTTTAATATGCTACAAAAGATAAAGTAAAATGATAATAATTATGTCCATTAGGTCAATATTAGCCCTATATTTATTGTTTCTTTTTCCATTATATTTATATGTTAATGTAGCATATGCTAATATAGACGTAGAAATTGCTGAATCACATAAATGCTCAAGGATGTTTCCTTACTTTGAAAAGGTACATAAAATTCCTCCTAATACGTTACACTCGATAGCTTTAAAAGAATCGGGCAAAAAACATACTGAATATAAAATTAAAGTGGTTTGGCCTTGGACTGTCAATGTTGAAGGTAAAGGCTATTATTTTAATACTAAAAAAGAGGCAATATCATTTGTAAAAAAACAAATTATTCAAGGCAAAGAAAATATTGATGTAGGATGTATGCAAATCAACTTAAAACATCATTTAAATGCATTTAACTCTTTAAATCAAGCTTTTGATCCTAAGAAAAACGTCGCCTATGCTGCTAAATTCCTAAAAGCTAAATATGATCAGTTAGGTAGTTGGCACAAAGCAATTGCTCATTACCATTCAGCCACCCATGAGTTTGGCTCTAAATATAAACAAGATGTTATCAAAATTGCTAACAATATGGACTTGTATAAAAACTCTATTAACATGTATAGTGGGTACAATTATTATAATAATACACCTCCTCTACCAACAAACATGCTTTTGAGGAATAAACAGAGGGCTTCATTTGAAAGTAATATTAGGAAATATAAGAGTAATATTATGGTAGTATTACCAAGAGCTAGCTAGAGGTAACAATTATATTTGATCGTGAGAAGTTAAAATCTAATCGTGACAAAGTGGTGGATAATATCGCTGAGTGTTCGTTCTTTAAATATGCAGCATTCGATATTATTGAACGTCTAAATATTATTGATAAAGAATTTCCTGATATTTTAGATTTAGAATGTCGTACTGGTATACTAACTAAACTATTAGTGCAGAACTATAACTATGCTATAATTGTAGCGGCTAGTGCATCAAATGTTATGTTACAATCGTTTGACCATACTCCCAAATTACTAGTTAATGAAGAAAACTTACCATTTAAAGCAGCTAGTTTTGACCTAATAACTTTTTCCTTGGGTCTACACTGGATCAATGATGTACAAAATTTTCTGTTACAGATAAAACGTATTTTAAAACCAAATGGCCTATTTATTGGTAATTTTATCGGCGGTAACAGCCTAAAAGAACTACGAATGAAATTCATTGAAGCTGAAATAGCATTAAGTCGCCCTCACTTTCAACATGTTTCCCCTTTTATCCATTTTGATCACGTAACACCTTTACTAGGACAGGCAGGATTCACAGAAATTATCGTTGATTATGAAAATATTCAACTGAGCTATAAAAGCCCTTTAGATTTCATTAGAGAATTAAAGAATATTGGAGAATCTGGAGCATTATTAAAAAACTCTCATAACATAATATCGAAGCAAATGCTTTCTATTCTAAGCAATGATACTAACACTTTTACCGAACAAATTAATATAATTAGCTTCATTGCCTCTCCGAGTAAGAATAGTATAAAAATAACCAGTATTTAAAATAGTAGGAAAAAATAAGCATTTATAGCTTGCTCTTACTTTCTCCTTACATTATTATAATAATCATAGCTAATATACATAATATGGTATCTTATGAAAGCACAGTGCTCAACAGTTACAAGTAAGGGACAAGTTACTATCCCATCATATATTAGAAACAAGCTACATTTATCTTCTGGCAGTAAATTAGAGTTCATTATACAAGATGGCTCTTTTATAGTAGTGCCAATTAATAAGCCAGTTAAAAATTTAAAAGGAATACTTCCCAAACCGAAAACACCATTAAGTATCGAAGATATGAATGAATCCATTAAGAGTGGATATGATCGGAATTGATACTAATGTTTTAATTCGTTATTTGATTCAAGATGACGAAGTACAGAGTAGCAAAGCTACAAAATTAATTGAGCAATATTCAGGTATTAGTGGTTCTATATTTATTAATAACATAGTAGTTTGTGAAATAATTTGGGTTTTAGGACGAGGTTATAAATATTCAAAAAACCAAATAATAAATGTACTAAAAGAAATATTTGCTACTATAGAATTCCGGTTTGAGGATCACAAAACTTTATCGCTAACTGTTAGAGAATATGAGAACTGTAATACAGATTTTGCTGATATATTTTAATAGGTAAACTAAATGAACTAAATGGTTGTAGTACTAGTTTCACTTTTGACCATAAAGCATCAACTCTGCCAATATACTCGGTGAACTTCAAGAATTGGCGTCGTCGTGTCTAAAGATCTCCGCTGCTCACGTACTAATGTACGCTCCGCTGCTCGACTTTGACACTCCTAGCTCTTCTTGAAGTTGACCTTCGTCTACCAACTCTTCATTTACGAGCAGTATATTTACTACAATAAAATAATCAAAAAATAATTGAATTAAATTCAAATTAGCTATTAGTGTTCGTATGTTTATGGTTTATAATGCCATTAATTATTATATGTAAGGAAAAATATATGCAAGAATTTGATTTAATAGTGATTGGTGGTGGTCCTGCTGGTTATACAGGAGCAATAAGAGCAGCCCAGTTGGGTATGAAGGTTGCCTGTATAGAGAAAAGAGTGACGCTTGGTGGTACTTGCCTAAATGTTGGCTGTATTCCTTCCAAGGTATTGCTAAATTTCTCTGAGAAATATCATGAAGTATTGAACCATTGTGCCGATATTGGCATTATGACCTCAGCCAAACTTGATTTACAAAAAATGATGACTAAAAAAAGTCAGATAGTATCAGACTTATGCAAAGGCATAGAAAGCTTGTTTGCAAAAAATAAAATCACTAAATTTACAGGAAGTGCCAAATTTATTTCAGCCAATCTTGTGGGAATTACTAACGGTACATCAATTGAACAGATATCGGCTAAGAATATTTTAATTGCTACTGGCTCTGATATTATTGAAATGCCCAATATTGTTGTTGATGAGGAATATATAGTTTCATCAACGGGAGCTTTGAGCCTTGCTAAAGTCCCAGAAACTATGGTAGTGATTGGTGGTGGTTATATCGGTTTAGAGCTTGGTTCGGTATGGAATAGGCTTGGTTCTAAAGTAACGGTTATTGAATATGCTGGAAGTATTGTGCCAGCTTTAGATAAAGAGATTATCGGTCAATTTACCAAAATCCTGCAAAAGCAATCTATTGAATTGCGATTAAATACTAAGGTGCTGTCTGCTGAGAAAAAAGCAGGAAAAGTTATTTTGAATATACAACAAACAGCCGATAACTCAGTGCAACAAATAACTGCTGATATAGTGTTATTGGCTGTTGGTAGAAAAGCCCATACAACAGATTTAGGTTTAGATAAATTAGCTATTGAAACGGACAAACAAAATAGAATTACGGTAAATAGCCAATTCCAAACAATAATTCCGAATATTTATGCTGTCGGTGATGTAATTGCTGGTCCTATGCTTGCTCATAAAGCAGAAGAGGAAGCTGTTGCTGCCGCTGAAATTATGGCAGGCTTAGCAGGTCATGTTAATTATAATCTTATTCCAAGTGTTATCTACACTTATCCAGAAGTGGCAAGTGTTGGTTTAACAGAAGAACAATTGAAAGAAGCTAAGATTGATTACAAAGTTGGTAAATTTCCATTTTTGGCAAATAGTCGAGCAAGAAGCACAGGTTCTACTGATGGGATGGTGAAGATATTAGCTGATAGCGTAACGGATAAAGTACTTGGAGCCCATATAATAGGCTGTTCAGCTGGAACTATGATTGCAGAGCTTGTAGCATTTATGGAATTTGGGGCTTCTTCAGAAGATATAGCAAGAACTTGCCACGCCCACCCTACCCTAAGTGAAGCTATAAAAGAAGCGGCTCTAGCTGTAGATAAGAGGGCTATTAATTTTTAGTAAGCTGTTTAAATAGTAATTGGTTTTTACACAACAAAACCAAATAATTTTTTGATTTCAGTAAGAGTTTTAGCAGCAGTAATTCTAGCTTTATCCGCTCCTTCATGTAGTGTGCTTACTAGATAATCTTGGTTTTTCATTAACTCTGTATATTTAGTATTAATGGGAGTTAGAGTTGTGATGATAATATCAGCTAGATCATCCTTAAATTTAGCAAAACCGGTATTTTGGTATTGATTAACTATTGTGTCAACATTACTACCAGATAAACTGCAATAAATGTTAATTAAATTGCTGATTTCCGGTCTATTCTGAGGATCATAACTAATCTCAGCTAAATGATCGGTTTTAGCTTTTTTAATTTTTTGGTAAATTTGATCTCGACTATCATTTAAATTAATACGAGATAAATCAGATGGATCAGACTTACTCATTTTTTTACGACCATCTTTTAAGCTCATTATTCTTGATGAGCCTTGAATTAATGGTTCTGGTAATTTTAGGATGTCTTGATTGAATTTTCTGTTGATAATAGCCGCAATATCTCTAGTAAGCTCTAAATGCTGTTTTTGATCATCGCCAACGGGTACTATATCAGCATTATATAATAATATATCAGCCGCCATCAATACTGGGTAAGACAATAATCCTAAACCAGCACTCTCTTGGTCTTTTCCTGCTTTGTCTTTAAACTGAGTCATCCGTTTAAGCCAACCAAGCGGAGTAACGCAATTTAATATCCAAGCAAGTTCAGTATGCTCTTTTACCATACTTTGGGCAAATATAGTGGTTTTTTCCGGCAAAAGTCCTGTTGCTATATATGTAGCAACAGTTTGCAATATGGAAGAA
Source organism: Candidatus Tisiphia endosymbiont of Metellina segmentata (assembly GCF_964030715.1). Lineage (NCBI taxonomy): Bacteria > Pseudomonadati > Pseudomonadota > Alphaproteobacteria > Rickettsiales > Rickettsiaceae > Candidatus Tisiphia > Candidatus Tisiphia endosymbiont of Metellina segmentata. The sequence continues at coordinate 150,349 of NZ_OZ034919.1, read as the reverse complement.
TTTAGCTCTATAGGTGAACGATCTATAGTAATAGCATGCAAATCGGCTAAAAAGAATAAGCAGTTATACTCATCTTGGAGCTTAGACCAATTGACAATTGCCCCGAGATAGTTTCCTAAATGCAGAGTCCCGGTCACTTGACATCCGGATAGAGCTGTTTTTTTCATTTAATTTTCCCGAATAATTACTAATTATATCTATATGTAGACGCAATTTTATGCTATTGTACCCATTAATTATTAACAACTAAGATTAACCAACTATGTTTTGGCGTTTAAGAGTATTAACATTTTATGCATTACTTGCTATATTTACCATTACATTCTTCCTTATATGTTACATACCCGTAACATTTTTTAATGTCAACTATTATATACGTTACAGGATTGGAGTTATTTTCTCCTATGTATTTATTTGGCTGGCTAGAATCTTTTGTGGTTTAAAATACCAAGTTTCTGGTCTAGATAAATTGCCTTCATTTCCTTCTATAGTATTGTCTAATCACCAATCATGCTGGGAACAAATATTTGTACAATTAATTATACCTGAACATTCTTGGGTATTAAAAAAAGAGTTATTTAATATCCCATTATTCGGTTGGGGATTGGAAATGGTTAAGCCAATTGCCGTAGATCGTAATGCCAATATTTCAGTTGGTCAAATTTTAAGAGAAGGACAAGAAAAGATAAAAAGTGGTTTATGGTTGGTTATTTTCCCTGAATCTACTAGATTCAAACCAGAACAAAATGCTAAATTTAAACCCAGTGCAGCAAAATTAGCCTCACTAGCAAAAGTACCTATCGTGATGATGGCTCACAATGCAGGGGTATACTGGCCAAAGGGTTTTTGGATTAAGAAACCAGGGGTAATCCAAGTAAAGATTATTGATGTTATCCCGATAGAGGAAATAGAGCAATCTGATGTTCGAGAATTGACAAGTAAGATAGAACAGGTAATCAATACTGAAAAGCAAGTATTATTTGAACAAGCTTTGTGAAGCAATAAATTTAATCTAGACAAATATTAATGCCTTGGATAGAATTAAATAGTACTATTTAATCATGGCAGTTTAAAGTTGAAAAAACCGAAGTAGTTTTAGGTGGATATGTGCTTCAAACGTCATTGCGAGGAAATTGCTTCGGCGGTACTTCATATCTTCGTAGCTCATGACGTTGGATGTCTTAATAATTACTTACTTCAGCTTCAAGGTGCGATTTTTAAACTACCCTGCTATTTAATAGTATCAAAACCATTAAAAATAGGTATATCATGAAAGAAAAATTAACATTCAATCTTAGATATCTACGTGAGAATCAGGATACTCAGTACCCAGAACAATCTCTTGAAAAAGGGAAATGTAATAATTATAATTTACGTAATAATGTAAGAAATCCAGAAATACCAGATGCAACATTTAAAAAAGATCAGTCTGTTCCCTATACTGTTCATAATTACACAGTATCACCAACTGTTGAGGCAGCTTTTAATGCTTATGAGACAAATGGCACCTCTACTCATTTTCTTATAGATAAAGAGGGGGTAACATTTAAATTGGTGCCTGTGACCTGTAGGGCTTACCATGCAGGAGTTGGTGGGTTACACTATCTAAGTAAGTGGAATCCTCACTTGCCGGAGAACATTTTAAAGAATGATATGAATAGTTTTTCGGTAGGAATTAATTATGTAAATACTGGATTAGAAGATTATCCCGAGCCACAGATAAGGGCTGGAATTGAGTTGCAAGAATGGTTAACAACTAACACACATTCTAATCCAAAAATGTTATTGGCTCATAGTGATTGGACTTCTGGAAGGAAAATAGGACCTGGACCGTATTTTCCATGGCAAACATTCGCCAAGGCAGAAGAAAAAGGGTTTTCTCATAATTTTGGTGTATATTGCTTTAAGGAAAGGAAAGAAAATCCGGAGGTAATAGTTTCTTATAAAGACGAGAGTAAGCAAGATAAAGATACAATTGAAAATATACAAAAGCAACTTGAGGAGTTAGGATATAAAGTACTAAATAATGAAGGTACGAATCTAGGAAAGCTAGATGATCAAACTATTAATGCTATGTTATCGATGAAACTGCATTATCGAGGACAGGATATTGTAAATGATCCAAATCAAAAGATTTTGTGGGAAAACTTGTGGCATAATAATACCAAAGAAAATAAAGAGGCTCTTGGTGGTATATGGGACGAAAATGACTCAATGGTACTTGGAGATGTGTTAAATCAGTACTCGGAAAATTGATCGCTTCAAATTTTTGTAATAAACCACACAAAACAACTAACTAGCCTCTATAAATATCACAGAGGCTAGTTGAGTTAGTTTGGTTTTAATTAAAATACTTACGCTCCTTAGTTACAACTTCATCTTCATTAGAGGAGGCTGTTTTGTTATTTTGCCATTTCTTTGCATATTCGCGTTTATTACCATTATTATCGCTGTTATCTTTATAAGACTCAGATTTTTGATTAGTTGTAACGTCCCGAGTAATTTCAGCATCGATATTTTTTATGGTTAATTTAGCTTTGCCTTTATTGTCGAAACCAATAAGTTTAACTTTTACTATATCCCCATGTTTTAAAACACTAGATACAGATTCAATACGTTCCTTTGAGATTTCACTAATATGGATGAATCCATCACGATTACCTAAATAATTGATAAATGCTCCAGAGTCTAATATTTTAACAACAGTTCCATTGAATATGCCGCCTATTTCAGGATCAAAAGCAATTGACTTAATTTTTTCGACAGCCATATCTAGCTTCTCTTTGCCTACAGCCGAAACAGTTACATTGCCATCGTCGCTTATGTCAATTTTAGCCGATGTCATATCACAAATTTCGCGTATTACTTTGCCACCCGGTCCTATGACGTCTCTAATTTTATCTTTATCAATTTTAAAACTTTGAATACAAGGCGCATACTGGCTAATATGGTTATTGGTTTTATTAATAGTCTTATCCATTTCTTGTAAAATATGAACAAGACCAAGCTTTGCTTGAACTAAAACATGCTTCATTATTTCAAACGTTACTCCAGATATTTTTATATCCATTTGTAATGCGGTTATGCCGTGTGTACCACCAGCTACTTTAAAATCCATATCTCCAAGATGATCTTCATCCCCCATAATATCGGATAATACTACAAACTTATCACCTTCTTTTATCAAACCCATAGCAATACCTGCTATAGGAGTTTTGATCGGTACTCCAGCATCCATTAGAGCCATTGAACTACCACAAATAGTAGCCATAGATGATGAACCATTACAAGAGGTAATTTCTGACACTACTCTAATAGAATAAGGGAATTGTTCTTTAGTTGGCAGCATGCGGTTAATGGCTCTCCATGCTAGTTTGCCATGACCTATCTCTCTGCGACCAGGAGCTCTTACTGGGGTTGCTTCGCCTACTGAATAAGGAGGGAAAATATAGTTAAGCATAAAACGCTCTTTATATTCCCCGTCTAAACTATCAACAATTTGTTCATCTTGACCAGTACCTAGTGTTGTAACTACTAAACTTTGTGTTTCTCCTCTAGTAAACAAGCTTGAACCATGTGTTTTTGGCAACAAAGCCACTTCACAAGCTATGTTTCTTATATCTTCCGGTTTTCTACCATCGATACGAATATTACTCTTTAATACGTTTTGCCGTAATATTTCTGATTCTACTTCTTTAAGAGCGAACTCAATCTGAGCATTAGTAAGATTATTATTAGCAATATCTTCGGCAAAATGTCGCTTAATTATATCAGAAACATGCTTTACCGCTAAGACCCTTTCTTGTTTTGATTTGATAGAAAAAGCATGCTGAATATCTTCTGATGCGATGCTTCTAATTTGTTCCTTTAAGCTAGTAGGGAATAACTCGGTAAGCTGTAATTTAGGTTTCCCAGCAATATTTACTAAGTCATTAATCAATTCAATTACAGGCTGTAACGCCTTGTGACCAAACTCAATAGCTTCCAACATTTTTTCTTCGGACAATAGATCGGCTTCAGACTCAACCATCATAACTGACGTCTTAGTGCCTGCCACTACTAAGTCTAATTTACTATCCTTTAATTGGCTAAATGAAGGGTTTAATATGAATTGATCATTTATCAAACCAACTCTGCTAGCTGCTACTATATCTTGATAGGGTGCATTAGACAAAGCCAATGCAGCCGATGCTCCAATAATTGCTAATATATCCGTATTACATTCAGGATCGTATGAAAGAACAGTACAAATTACTTGTGTTTCATTAAGAAAGGCTGGGTGGAATAATGGTCTAATCGGTCTATCGATCAAGCGTGAGACTAATACTTCTTTTGCTGACCCTTTACCTTCTCTTTTAAAAAATCCTCCAGGTATTTTACCAGCAGCAAATGCCATTTCTTTGTAGTGTACAGTAAGAGGAAAGAATCCTATCCCTTCTTTTACTTCTTTGCTACTCACGGCAGTACATAATAAAACACTTCCTCCCATTTTTACCATAACTGCTCCATCAGCTTGACGAGCAATTTTACCAGTAGTTAATTCTAGTCGTTTCCCACCTAATTCTATCGTTTTTGTTATTTCTTCAAACATTCTTATTCCTTATTTAATGAACAAAAAACCCGGCTAAAATTTTGATTTTTTAACCGGGCTTTATTTTACTTTCTTATTCCTAGTTTATTAATCAACGACAAATATCTGCTTAGACTTTGCTTCTTGATATAATCCAACAATCGACGCCTACGACCAACTAACATCAATAATCCTCTTCTCGAAGAATAATCTTTGTAATTAGTTTTAAAATGCCCTGTTAAGTTATTGATTCTTTCAGTTAGAATTGCACATTGCACTTCACTAGAACCAGTATCGTTTTCTTTAGTAGCATATTCTGTAATTAATTGCTGCTTACGCTGTGCTGTAATCGACATCATTAATCTCCACGTTTATTTTTATTAGGTTAAATACTCGGAAAGAATTAAAGCAATTTTCACTCAAGCTACCAATTGCTAAGAGAGAGTCATGATACCGAATCCAAATTAATTCAATATTTTCAGGATAATCAAAATAGCATTTCTGACCATGAATGATTTTCTTAGCTTGGTCAGTAGTAGCATCAAGCACCAGGATGTCGTCCAGTACTGCTTCAATCTTTATAGCTTTTTCTGCAAGAAACTGTTTCATTTCTTGCTTTTGTATATCAAGTTCTGTTAATTTAATAGCATTGCATGCTGCAAATATTCCAACTTTAGTACGCTGTAATTCTACCACAAATCCTAAACTTTGCAAGGATAAAGTAATATCTTCTGCTAGAGTCCTTACATAAGTCCCTTTAGAGCATTCAACCTTATAGGTAGCTTGATTATTTTGGTGATTGAAATTAAGACATTCTAAATTATATATTTCAATATTTCGAGGAGTTAATTCTACTACCAAATCTTCTCGTGCTAACTTATAAGATCTAATACCGTTAACTTTTATAGCAGAAAAGGCAGGAGGACGTTGTTTTATTGTACCTATGAATTTTTTACATATATTATGGCAATCAATTGAAGTAGGAATATTATCAGTAACCTTTATTATTTTTCCTGAAGCATCTGCTGTATCAGTTTGCCTACCAAACTGTACCGTAAAAATGTAAGTTTTCTTTGCATCTACTAGAACTCGTACTAGTTTTGTTGCTTCACCAATTGCCAAAGGTAATACACCTTCAGCTTCAACATCCAAAGTCCCACAATGACCAACTTTAGCCCCTAAAAGGTTTTTCTTAATGATAGAAACAAGCTTTGCTGAGCTTATGCCTTTAGGTTTATAAATATTAAGCCAGCAATTATTAAGGTAAAACGTCATTTGTTCGGTTATTTACGAATATTGTTAGCATAAGAGTAGTTTAAATCTTAGCATAATCCTATCCTATGAAAAAAACACTGTTTTTCTTACAAAAAAGCACTTTGTATATCAAAATATATATTGTATATATAGAATGTTATGATAAAATAGAAATGATAGGCTAACTATATATTAAACGTAAACTTAAAGATATTTGCAATATGTATCTTTGTTTTTTTTATTAGCAAAGCTTTTGGTAGCTTATCATATGAGGTTTATCATTTTCCTAAGGATAAGAAGCTTAGAATTAAGTTGGAATTTACTTCTCCTAATTCAAATCAAACAGAATTATATATTCCTCATCAAGTTTGGGGACATGATTTGTCTAATCAAATAAAAAATATTCATGTAGAAAATGGCGTTTTTATAAAAAATGCTAATAAAATAACACATAAACCCAATCAAAAGATTATTGTATGGTATGATATATTGAATACTCAAGAAAAACTTGGATCAAGCTATTATACTTACATAATCGACCAAGGATTTTATTTTTTATATAAGTTTGCCTTAATATGCCCCAAATTATATACAAACGACGAAAGTATAGATGTAGATATTAAATTTGCTAGTCATAATGATGTATTTACTAATTTTGGTAATATTGCTGCTAATAAAATACAAAAGCTTAATCTTACTGCAGATAACTTAATTTCAAAGGGATTTGCTATATCTGGAAACCATAGTATCTTACAAAATGTAAATTATAAGGGTAACAACATAATATTTTTTAGTATAGATACCAAATCACAGGAAAGCTTAACAAAACTTTTGTATGAAATAATAAATGCTCAAGAGAGATTCTTTGAAACAAAGAATAATGATAATTTGTTTGTATTCATAAATAACCATAGAAAACATAATAGTTTCTATGGTACTTTAATTGGCGGTAATACTGTTCTGTATCTATTACCTGAGAAGTTTAATGTAAATGATTTTAATATTAAGCACCTACTGGCACATGAAAATTTGCATAAGTGGATAGGCAATACTCTGATAAAGGAAAAAGAGGAAACACTATATAAGTGGTTTACAGAAGGATTTACACAGTATTTTACTGACAAGATTAATTTAACTAATGGAATTGTAACATTTGAAGAATATTTAGGGAACTATAACAAGATTTTACAAAAATATTATACCTCTCCTTACTTATTATTTGATAATGAAACTATATCAAAATTATATTGGGATAATGCTCTAGCTAGCGAGTTACCATATGACAGAGGCTATATAATAGCATCTGTACTAGATCTAAAAATACAAAATCTAACTAATACTCAGTTTAGTTTGGATAATCTTATAAAAACAATAGTGGCAAATCATACTCATAGTAAAAAAGAGAAATTCACTACCACAATTATGATGCAATATATTAACAATATTACCAAAAATAACTTGAAACGTACAGTTAATAAATTTGTAAAATATGGTAATTTTGATTTAAGTAATTTCTTAAATAACTCAAAATTACATTATAAAAAAATTGCCATAAATGATTATGGGTTTGATATTACAAATTTTCAGAAGATAGTTAGCAACTTAAAAAAGGATAGTACAGCATATAAAGCTGGGCTACGTAATAATGATAAATTCAAGAAAATTCATATTTCACAAGAAAATCAAGAAGCTATAGCGGAAATAACCATTGAACTAATTAATGGAAGATTAATAAAATATTATGCTAAAAAGAAATTAATAAAAATTCCTGAATATACCAGTATTTATAAGTAGGCAGGATTATCAAAAGCTAAAAAACAGAAACTTGATTTTAATGAATTCTTATTGAGCGGTACAAAATTTGATCAACTAGAAATCAAGAGAGTGAGGGAAGAAACTTGGGAGACTTGAGTTATGAGATATCTTCTAGTACAGGGCATTTAAACATTGCAGCTTATCTAGCCATATTATATAATAATTATCTTAAAAATTGTTTCGGTATTTATGAACAAATGGATCTATTATTTTGGTACTAACGGTGGGGAAGGCAATGCTCAAATGAAGGACGTACTTGGTAGTAAAGGAGCTGGTCTTGCTGAAATGTCTAACTTAAATTTACCTATTCCCGATGGTTTTACTATTACTACAGAGCTTTGTAATTATTTTTACAAAAATAATTACAATTTGCCTGAAAATTTTAATAAGGATTTAGCGGTAGCTGTTAAAAATTTAGAAAATACTACTGGTAAAATTTTTGGGGATCATAAAAATCCACTACTACTATCCGTCCGTTCAGGTTCAAGAGCCTCTATGCCCGGCATGATGGATACTATACTTAATCTTGGGTATAATGATCAAGTTTGCGATGTGCTATCCAGTACTGGAAATGAAATTTTTGCTTTTGACAGCTACCGAAGATTCTTAGAAATGTACGGATCAACAGTATTATCCGTTTCAAACGGATTATTTAAGAATGCATTTGAAATGCATAAGAGCAAATGTAATATTTATCAAGAGAACGAAATTACTGGGGATTTCCTAAGAATAATAGTTGAAGAGTTTAAAAAGATAATCTTTAATCATTGTGGTGAATCGTTTTTTGATCCATATACACAACTAGAAGAATCAATAAAAGCCGTATTAAAATCTTGGACAAGTGATAGAGCAATAACTTATAGAAAGCTACATAATATACCCAATGATTGGGGTACAGCGATTAATGTACAGTCAATGGTTTTTGGTAATCAAAACAATAATTCTGCAACAGGAGTAGTATTTTCACGTTGCCCTGCAACTGGTGAAAATAAGCTTTTTGGTGAATATCTAGTAAACGCCCAAGGTGAAGATGTAGTGTCAGGGACAAGAACCCCAAGCCCTATTATGTCAAACGATCATATTCCTGATTGCTCAATGCAAACAGTTATGCCACAAATATTTGATCAATTACAGAAAATTTGTAAGAAGTTAGAACTACATTACTTGGATATACAAGATATAGAATTCACCGTGGAAAACGGTAAGTTCTATGTCTTGCAAACACGTACTGCTAAAAGAACAGCTTTAGCCAGTATTAAAATTGCCACGGATATGGTACAAGAAGGACTGATTACTAAACAACAAGCAATAATGCGTGTAGATCCGGAATCTCTAACTCAGCTTTTGCACACGGCTATTGATTATAGCAATACTCTAAGCCCCATTGCTAAAGGACTGCCAGCATCTCCTGGGGCTGCCACTGGTATAGTAGTTTTTTCTCCATATGATGCCGAGAAAATGTCGCATCACCATAAAGTAATTTTGGTACGCCATGATACTAGTCCTGAAGATATAAATGGTATGTATGTTTCAGCCGGTATTCTTACAGCTAGAGGCGGAATGACATCACATGCGGCTGTAGTCGCTAGAGGATTAGGAAAACCATGTGTTTGCGGGGCAAGTGATGTGGTAATAGATGAAAAAAAACAGCTCTTTAAAATAGGGGAAACTATCATTAATTATGGTGACTTAATAACTATAGATGGTGGAACAGGAAAAATTTTTTTAGGGGAAGTAACACTTATTCAGCCTAGTTTTACTAAGGAATTTCAAACAATTTTAGATTGGGCAGATGAATTTGCTACTTTAAAAGTTAGAGCCAATGCTGAAACTATTTTAGACGCTGGTGTTTCCATGAAATTTGGGGCGTGTGGAATTGGACTATGTAGAACAGAACATATGTTTTTTGACCCTGATAAAATTCCATTAGTACGAGAAATGATAATTGCTCCTGATATAGAACGGAGAAAACATGCGATAAATAAATTATTGCCCTTGCAAATTCGAGATTTTAAGGCATTATTTCGAATTATGCATAGTAAAGCCGTAAATATAAGACTGCTTGACCCTCCTTTACATGAATTTTTGCCAACAACAGAGATTGATAAAAGAAACTTAGCAGATGTTATGAATCTACCTTTAGCTGTTGTGGAACAACGTTTGCACGCATTATATGAAGTGAATCCCATGCTTGGACATAGAGGATGTCGCCTAGGTATTTCTTATCCTGAGATTTATCAAATGCAAATAATGGCAATTTTTACTGCTATCAGAGAATTGCAAATTGAAGAAAATATAAATATTGTTCTAGAGTTAATGATTCCTTTAATCAGTGACGTTAATGAGCTAAAAGCTTTAAAGATACATATACAAGATGTGATCATTGACATGGAGAATACTAACCAATGTAAGTTTGATTTTACTCTTGGTACTATGATCGAGCTACCAAGAGCTGCTTTAAAAGCTGGAGAAATTGCCAAGCAGGTAGATTACTTTAGCTTTGGTACCAACGATTTAACACAAACAACTTACGGCATTTCTAGAGATGATGTAGCGTCATTTTTTCCAGACTATTTGGAAAAAAAAATCTTTGCATTTGATCCTTTTAGTAAATTGGATGAGGAAGGGGTTGGTGAGTTAATAGAAATTGCTATAAAACGTGGGCTAAAAAACAACCCTACATTAAAACTTGGCGTATGCGGAGAACATGCGGGCAATCCTGATTCTATAGAGTTTTTTCATAAAATTGGTTTGCATTATATATCCTGTTCACCATACCGCATTCCTATAGCTAGGATTGCCGCAGCTCAAGCGGAAATAAAGAAATGTGGGTAAAAATATCCCGGTAAATCTATATTAATTATTATTTCTTTACCAAATATTTTCTCCGGTAAGATTATTCTTTTGGCATGTAATAACATTTCCTTGGATAAAGCCATGGCTTCTTGAGTACCATATTTTGTGTCACCTATTATGGGACAACCCAGCATTTTCGCATGAAATCGAAGTTGATGCATTCTGCCAGTAAGAGGAGTGAACTCAACTAGAGTCAAACCATTATTTAAGTTTTTCAGCAATTTATAGCAAGTTATGGCTAATTTGCCATGTTCTTCATCATTTTGTACAGTCTCATACGCCCCTCCCCTATTCTTCCCTATCATACCACTAATTTCTCCTTCATGTTGCGGAAGGTTACCTAAAACTACTGCAATATAGGTTTTCTGAATATTCTTTTCCTTAAAGGCTTTCACTAATTTTATACTACTCACATAATTTTTAGCGATTAGTAATATACCTGAAGTATCTTTATCTAACCTATGTACTAGTTTTAAATCTGCCCCTTGGCTATTTAAATATTGTAGTGCATCATCTATAGATAGGCTTATTTTACTACCGCCTTGGGTTGCAAGACCTACTGGCTTATTAATTGCTATAAGCCACTCATCCTGATAAACTAGGTAATCCTTCATTAACTTACCAGCTAGTATAACTGTCGAACTCGAAAAAACCCTATCAGACACTTTTTGAGGTTCTAAATTTAAACTATCCTCTATAAAAATTTGATCCCCAGCCTTTATTCGCAAATTTGCCGCTACCTTACAAGAATTAACCATTATCTGTTTAAACCTTAAGGCACGCTCAACCATCCCTTGGGTAAGGCTAGGATATAATTTCTTCAAGTAACGATCCAACCTACAAGGTAGTTCTATATCTACATTTAATATTGCCACTAGCTACTCTTTAACAAAAAATACCCCCATAATATACATGATAATAGTATAATAGCAAAAATCTGATGCACTAAGGCCATTAATATAGGTACTGAATATAAAATAGTAATTATGCCAGCTAACATTTGTAATATCAGCACACCAACAATATAATAAGCAACTTTGTTTAATTTAGGATGCTTGGTTTTTATTAGACTCAACACTAACAAACCAACACTAGTACAAACAATATACGCTCCAATTCTATGGATAAACTGAACAAAAACAGTATCACTTAAACTATCTCTACTCAATAGTTTAAAAGCTATTTCTTGAGGTATAAAACTATTCCCCATTAACGGAAAGCTATTATATACAAGCCCTGCATCAAGACCTGCAACTAGACCACCTAAAAAAATCTGTATATAAACTATAATAATAGTGAATATACAAAAGAATTTTGCTAAATTTAAACTTATTGTCCGTTCAACTAGTAAAATATCAAAACTATTTTTCATCAGCTGATAGAACAGTAAATTATAGATAATAACTGCAATAACCAAATGACAAGCTAAACGGAAATGACTGACATATGGCTGCGAAATTAGACCACTTTTCACCATATACCAGCCCATAAATCCTTGGACTGCAAATAATAACGATATCGCCAAATATACAGGCAGTAACCTTGTATCAATCCGTCCACGTACAAAAAAATATAGTAATGGTACTAGATACAACAAACCTGTTACTCTGCCAGCAAAACGGTGAATAAACTCAAGCCAAAAAATAAATTTAAACTCTGAGAGAGCCATATTAGTATTTTTTTGCTTATATTCAACAGATTGTTGATATTTAGCAAACTCATCCTGCCAATCAGCATTACCCAACGGGGGAACAATACCTGAAACCGGTTTCCATTCAACAATTGATAAACCAGCATCAGTAAGCCTAGTGAGACCTCCTAAAGAAATCATAAATATTACCATGCAGCAGCATACCGCCAACCAACGCTTTACTAATATGTGTGACATTAGACCCGCTACCTTTAATATCTATAATATAAAATATAACAAATTTTTATCGTCCACTAATACTCTTTTTCATTATGAACCTCATGTATGATATTTTTTACCTAAATATTCTATCAATAACAGCACCTACATCTAATTCTTCCATTTTTCCAGTCCTACGATCTTTTAGTTCGACCACATTATTTTCAGCTTTTTTAGGACCAATGATTATTTGGTATGGTGATCCTATAAGATCATGGGTGGCAAATTTGCTACCGGCTCTTTCATTGGTATCATCGTATAATACTTCTATTTTACTTGCCACAAGTTTATCATATAGATTTTGTGATAGTTCATTGCATTTGCTATCAAGTATGTTCAAATTTAATATTGATACCATAAAAGGAGCAATATTTGTAGGCCATATAATCCCTTTATCATCATGACTTGATTCGATTATGGCAGCTAAAAGTCTTGAAATACCAATACCGTAAGAACTCATTTCCACTGGCACAAGATTACCATTATTACTATTTACTAAAGCATTCATGGCTTTGGCATATTTTGTGCCAATATAAAAAATATGCCCAACTTCAATACCCTTACTACTGGCAAGGTCATGTTCTGATAACAGGCATTTATCAGGATCATGTTTTTCTTCTGCTGCCGCATATAAGGTTTGTAATTTTTCAATATCTAAACTTTCCTGGTCTGTTAAAGATAGAAATTTTTTATCATAAAAAATTGTACTCTCACCATTATCAGCAAGAATATGGAACTCGTGGCTTAAATTGCCACCAATTGGACCATTATCAGCAAGTACTGGGATTACAGTTAAACCCATATCACGAAATGTTTGCATATAGGCTAGATACATCTGATTATAGGTTTTTACAGCACTTATTTGATCTATATCAAAAGTATATGCATCTTTCATTAAGAATTCTCTACCACGCATAACCCCAAAGCGAGGTCTAATTTCATCCCTAAATTTCCATTGAATATGATATAAGTTTTTTGGCAAATCCTTATAGGACTGAATATTATTTCTAAAAATATCAGTCACCATGTCTTCATTAGTAGGCCCAAACAATAACGTATTATCATGGCGATCTTGGAATTTTAGCATTTCTTTGCCATAATTCTCAAATCTTCCAGATTCCACCCATAAAGATGCTGGTTGAATACAAGGCATTAATATTTCAATAGCCCCTACCTTGTTCATATTAAGTCGAACGATATTTTCAACATTTTTAAGGGCTTTTAAGCCTATCGGCAACCAGCTATAAATCCCAGCAGATTGCTGTCTTATCATACCACTTCTAAGCATCAACCGATGAGAAACCACTTGTGCCTCCACTGGTTCTTCCTTCAGCACAGGTAAAAAATATTTTGATAGTAACATAAAGTTTACCTTGGATTATTTTTTGGAAATAATATTTAGGAATTCGTGGCGATATTTCTGCTGCTCTATATATATACCTGTATAATGCATAGTATTCATAATACTATCATTTTGCATAACTCCTCTAAGAGTCATACAGCTATGTAATGCAGAAATCTTAACCGCAACACCTAGGGGCTTAATATATTTCTGTAATGTTTCAGCAATTTGTACAGTCATCTTTTCTTGAATCTGTAGTCTCCTAGCAAAAACATCAACTATCCTAGCGAGCTTGCTGATACCTATTATACAATTATCAGGTATATAAGCTATATTTACCGTACCAGTTATCGGTAACATATGATGTTCACAAAATGAATTAAAATGTATGTCTTTTAACACTATGAAATCCTGAAAATTACAAGTATCGTAAAATTTAGTCGTTAATATTTCTTCCACATCTCTATCATACCCAGAAAACACTTCTTGGTAAGTTTTTATTACTCTATCAGGAGTTTTTAGTAGCCCTTCCCTATTTGGATCTTCACCAATAAATCGTAATAAAGTTTTAACTGCCTCTTTGGCTTCTTCTGTAGTAGGTTTTTTCAAGTCCATTATTTTTATTCCAATTACTTAAACAAGATTCTTCTACCACAAATAATAACAAACATCAAGCCACCAACAATAGCAATCAGCCCACCACCACCCATTATACCCATTAATAATTTACTGCCAATAGTCATTTCTACCCCTGGTGTTTTTCGCATCACCCCGTACCCACCAGCAAAGAGCAGAGCTATAATATGTAACATCTGCCCTGTAGTTATCGTTATAATTGCTGTTGTAAAATATGAGTTCTTCTGCTGTTTATCGTCACATAGAAGAAAGCAGAAACCCATACAAGCTACACTAATCCCAACAATTGAACCATGATAGTGTGCAGGAATAGTAACATTCATACCTGTAATTAATATACCAATAAATCCTCCAAACAGAAATAATATATTGGAGCAAATTATGGTTGTCTTCACCAAACTCATTTGAACCTCCCTGATGTCCTTACTAGGGTTAATGTCATTCCCGCCTATGCGGGAATGATACCACTTCACCTCATAAAACATTATTATCAAAGACAAAGTTGCTGCTATCCCGCCACCATATTTCATTTGTTTAGTGTAGTATTCTTTGAATTCAGCATCTATAATATCATATAATAAATGTCCACTAATAGCTGCAACACTTATAACAAAATTTAAATATAATAGTGCAAGGTACAGCTTTTTTAATCTTAATTCCTTACCTATCCAAACATGGAATAACACTATCATTACTAATATCAAAATTTGCGTGTAAATAAACTGTAATAAATGCCCACCACTCCAAAAAAGCAATTCATAGTAAAATTCTATATCGACTGGTACAAGTTTAATAATTTCTTGTAATTGGCAATAAGACCAAATAAAACATACCCATACTAACAGCCACATTATTACGGTAGAAAGGATAGTAAAATTAATGAGGGAGTTAAAGTAAGATATTTTGCAACAGTTCCATAATGGATATAAGGCAAATAACAATACAGATACACCAAACAAACTAATTCCGAGAATAAATATTATATTCTCCAGCATTGGTATGTAATTGTTCATTACAGGAAAATTTTGGCCACAAAATGGTGATAAAGCTATTAGTGCAGTAGAAATAAATGCTATTATTACACATGTTATGCTGGGAGTCGTTGCCTCTAGATTATAGCTCCAAACACATGCTGTAACTGACATCAACCAAACTAAGATTGATAAATTAACATGAATAACCAAAGCTGATTTAAAGATTTCTGTATTGGGAAATAGGTTAACTAACATTGGAGTGCGAAGCATTACCAATATTATTGAATACACCCCAGCAAGAGCAAGCGAAAATATACCATTTCCAAGCCAGTAAATAGCTAACTTATTACGGCTTAATTGTGGAATTATATTCTCAAGATTCATAAAGAATACTTACGAATGGTGGGTTTGAGAAGACTTGAACTTCCGACCTCACGCTTATCAGGCGTGTGCTCTAACCAGCTGAGCTACAAACCCATTAATACCCTTAGCATTTCAAGTGTTAGCAGTGTCATGCATCAGATATACTTTTTTAGCTGGCTTCACTTAGGATTATAAACCCAACATACGCAGATATGTTTATGGTTTTAAGTACCCTAAAGTGGTGGGCTCGCCGGGATTCGAACCCGGGACAACCTGATTAAAAGTCAAGTGCTCTACCAGCTGAGCTACGAGCCCTAAATACGCTCTCGATGTCATTCCAGCTAAAAGCAGGAATCCATACTTAAAAGCCATATATAATAAGCTTTACTTTATCGTTTAAAAAGGTTATGTTGTCAACAATTATTTTGTGTTGTCAACACTTAAATTTTAGTAAATATAGTCATATGGTAGTTTATGCACTCTGATGTTGCAATTATTATTCCTTCAAGACTTGATTCAGTAAGACTTCCCAAAAAACCTCTACAACTTGTAGGGGGAATCTCAATAATTGAGCGTGTTCTTAGGCAAGTATATTTAACCAAACTAAAAAATATTTATGTGGCAACTGATTCAGAAACTATAGCTAAAAAAGTTACTGATTGCGGTGGACAATTTATTATGACAAACCAAGAATGTCAAACTGGTACCGAACGTGTATACGAAGCATTTCAGCTAATCCCTAACAATCACCATATTAATTATATCCTGAATGTACAGGGTGATATGCCTTTTGTTGAACCGGAATCAATTATCAAAGTTATTGAAAGCCTAAAGTCCAGTAGCCATGATATTATGACCCCAGTAGTAAAAGTTGGTATAGATGCCGTAAATGGTCATAGTAATGTCAAAGTTATTACTGACCATAATGATAAGGCTTTGTATTTCTCTCGTAATCTCATTCCACACGGTGCAGAAGAATTTCTATATCATGTAGGAATGTATGGGTTTCGCAAAGAAGCATTAACTAAATTCATAAACTTACCTGTTTCAACTTTAGAATTAAGCGAAAAACTTGAACAACTAAGAGCATTACAAAATAACATGTCCATAGGGGTATGTTATGTTAACAATATTCCTATCTCTGTTGATACAATAGAGGATTTAAACAAGGCTATAGAGTTTTATCAAAAAAATATCAGTTAATAAATTATTTCCGTAGCATAATTAACGCAACAAACCTGCCCTGAGGCAAGCTGAATCCTTATGCTCCCGTTCTCATCTATGTCTTTAAAAATTCCTGAAATTTTTGTGTTTCCATCATTTACAGTAACCGTCTTACCTAACTTATAAGCTCTTTTAAGCCAATATTGTCTTATTTTACTAAATCCTTGTTCTTTCCATCTACTAAAATATTTTTCAAAATTAATCATCAATATATCTAATAAATATTCTGTATCTTTTACTTCTATATTTTCATCAGATAAATTAGTTGCCAATTGATCAATATTTAAAGAGCTTCCCTTAACGTTGATGCCAACACCTATAATGAGATAATTATTATCATTTATACTAATAGACTCAAGCAATATACCTGATACTTTCTTGTCATTTATCAAAACATCATTGGGCCATTTTAATTTAATAGAATTTTCTGAGCTAGCAGTCAAAGAATTGATAGTTTTATAAACAACAATAGCCATAACAAAAGATAATTGCGGAATATAAGCAAGATTAATCTGATGATTTAATAATATACTAACATGCAAATTCCCTAGACTAGAATGCCAAATTCTACTATTTCTTCCACGCGATTTTGTCTGATTTTTTGCCAATATTACATAATTTTTATCAGGACAATCCTTAGCCATCCTAATAGCTTCAGAACTGGTACTATCTATCTCATCAAAAATTAGTAGATTATATTTTTCCTGCCACGACATAGCTATAAACCATCCATAGCATCAGCAAATGGTTGGATAAAAACACACAGAAGCAATAAAACTCCAATAATCAAATAGCATATAAATTTTAAGCTCTTAGGTGTTGGTACTAAAACTAGTTTCAAACTTTCTCGTTTCAAACTTTTATCCGCCTCAAAAAAATACATAAACTTAACTATTTTCAGGTAATAATAAGCCGCTACAACACTTGTGCCAATAGCTATAAATGCTAGAGTAAATTGTTTCTCTATAATAGCCTGATAGAAAACGCTGTATTTCGCAAGAAATCCTGCCAGTGGTGGAATGCCTATCATAGAGAACATGATAATCGCAATCCCAGCAGCTAACGCCTTACGGGTAGAAGCAAGACCTTTAATATCATCAAAAGTTGCCGAATCTGATTTTGCACCCAGCAGAGTAATTAGGCAGGCAAAAAAGCCAGTGACAGAAGCAGCATAAATAACCATATATAGTAATGCTACTCTATCACCGTAAGGAGTATGAAAAGAAATAGCCATTAAAACATAGCCTATATTTAGAATAGTGCTGTAACCCATTAGCCTTTTGAGGGAGGTTTGTCTAATAGCACCAGCTGCCCCAATAAGCATGGACAAAATCGCAGTGATTTTTATTAGATCAACTGAAATTTGCTTATAATCTCCAATTACCATAGTCATTATATTTAATAATACCACCACATTACCAATTTTTGTGGCAGCAGAGAAATAGGTAATTGAAGGAATGGGAGACCCTTCATATACATCTAACGTCCAACTATGCAAAGGAGCAGCTGATAATTTAAATAAGATACCACTTAAAAAAAGCACTAAGCCCACTATTAAACCAATATTTGGCTGCGGTGAATGATTCAATTTCTGAAAAATATTACTATAATCTAAACTACCGCCAAATCCATAAATAAAGGAAATGCCAAATAACGTTAGGCAGCTAATCAAAGACCCAAGAATAAAATATTTTAACGCTCCTTCTGATGCTTTAATATTATTCAGATTAAAGCCAGCTAATACATAGGCTACCAGTGCCTGTAACTCCATAGCAACAAATAAAAGTAAAAAATTACGGGCTGATATAGTAATAAAAACACCAACAGTAGAAAGTAGCACTAAGGTTATAAATTCTGTTTTAAACTCCTCCTTAGTGATTTTACAATATGCCTGATAAATCATCATAGTCATTATTGAAAATAATAAAACAAAGAATTTAAAACCAACAGTAAAATGATTAACGACAAAAGAATTACGAAAAGCTATTATACCATTACCTGAACCTTGTAAAGCAAGATACTGCAACTGTTGAAAAGCGACAATAAGTAATATTGCCGATAGTAATATCTGAGTATACCCTTCGCCTTTCAAGTGTTGGCGTTGTGGCACGATGGGACTTCGCGTAGGAACAACGGTTTGACTACGCCTAGTCTGCTCACCACTCGCAGACCTAGCCAACTCTTGAAATTCATCAGGTATATTGCTAATGGTTTTAGTTTTTGTACTAAATAACACTGCATATGTCTGAGTAAACAAAGCTAGTAAGGTCAGCA
The DNA here is from genome assembly GCF_964030715.1 of Candidatus Tisiphia endosymbiont of Metellina segmentata. NCBI lineage: Bacteria > Pseudomonadati > Pseudomonadota > Alphaproteobacteria > Rickettsiales > Rickettsiaceae > Candidatus Tisiphia > Candidatus Tisiphia endosymbiont of Metellina segmentata. Next base: position 131,132 of record NZ_OZ034919.1, on the reverse strand, counting down.
TTATCTCAGGTAAAATAATTACAAATTGTTTAAAAATTGGGTCTGTCATATTGCAAGTTTCTAAGTTTTTATATAAATGCTAATATATACTATAAAATCGCTAGCACTAAGTACGAATAGTAAAAAATATTCAATTATATTTATCAAGTACCATAGCCATAATCTTACTAGCTATAGGGGCTGCTGCCCTGCCTCCACCTCCACCATGATCTACAAACACTAAAACAGAGTAACGAGGTTGTAGGTAAGGAGCAAACCCAGCGAATATAGCGTGGTTACGCCTTTCCCAAGCAATTGACTCTCTATTTAAATCATCATTGATATTAGCCTTTGATTGCACTTGTGCCGTACCTGTTTTACCAGCTAATTGATGCCCTTCTGTCAAAATTCTACTATAATAGGCAGTCCCACCTTGCGTATTAACTGCTCTATACATGCCTTCTTTTAAAATATCTAGATATTGTTGATTTATATTAATCTGATCGAATACTGACCCATCTTTTACTGATATATCTTTAGCAATTTTAGGATTATACAATTTCCCATTACTGGCAATTGCTGTTACAAATCTAGCCAGCTGGATTGGAGTAGCTGATAAGAACCCTTGCCCTATCGATAAATTAAGAGTATCACCAATCGTCCATTTAGAGTTAAATTTTTTCATTTTCCACTCTTCTGAAGGAACAAAACCTGATACTTCTCCGGTTAAATCAATGCCAGTTTTTGTACCAAAACCAAAATTTCTTGCCATATCTAATATTCTTTTATGACCTATCAAGCGAGCTATTTCATACATATAAGAATTACAAGAATATTTGATAGCATTATACATATCAACGATGCCATGACCATGACGATTCCAACATCTAGCACTATTATTACCTAATACTGAAGCACCAGTACAATTAACAGTTTTAGTCGGTTTAATGCCATTCTCTAATCCAGCTAAAATTGTAATAATTTTAAAAATAGATCCAGGTGGGTAAGTACTTTGTATGGTCTTATTAATCAACGGCTTATAGGGATCATTGACTAAACTTTGCCAGTAATCTTGGGATAATTTTATAAAATTATTAGCCTCAAATACTGGTGACATAGCCAGCACTAGCACATTACCATTATTGGTATCAATAACTATTGCAGAGCAACCTTGTTTATTTAAGTATGGCTGCACTCTTTGTTGTAGTTCCACGTCAATATTTAGATGTAAGTCCTCACCTTGCTGGCTTTGAATATTGGTGATTTCTCTTACTTGTTTACCCAAGGCATTTACTTCTATCTGCTTATAACCAAATTTTCCACGTAACTTGTCTTCATAATATTTTTCTACACCAAATTTTCCAATATTAAAATCCCCTAAATTGTTAATTTGTAAATCTTGTTTTTCTTGCTCATTAATCTGTCCAGTGTACCCTATCACATGACAAGTCGCTTCTGAAAAATGGTAAAATCTTGAATAACTAGCATCTACAAAAATAGAACTTAAATTTAACTTTTGTTCTTCAATAAGTGACATTTGTTGCCAGCTAAGATTATCTAGTATAACCAAAGGAATATGTTTATTGGCTTTTTTTATTTTTTGCTTAATGTAATTTTGTTCTTCTTCGGATAATTCTAGGATATTGGCAACTAGAGCTAATTCGTTTTTGTAATCATTGCCATTATGTATGTCAAGTAACAACCTAAAACAAGTTTGGTTTGTAGCCATAATGTTACCGTTGATATCATAAATTTGCCCTCTAAAAGGTGGAATTAGAATAAAACTTATACGATTTTTATCAGATAAAGTACGATATTTATCATTTTCAAGCAACTCCATAAAAAACATTCTTCCAGCCAATAACGAAAGCAATGTCAGTTTTCCTGAACCTATGAGAAAAGCCCTTCTTGATATTAACTGGCTATATAATATTTTACTATTTAGCATGTTTTCTAAAATATTCTAATGCTTTATCAAGTGGAATTCGTAGCAAATTATATGAGAATATAGTAGTTAGATACTGCATTAACATCATAAAATACCCCTCCGAAGATAAGCCTTTGCTTAAAATCAGCAAATATCTAAAATGTAATATAAAGAAATAATAGAAACAAAAGACGATAAAATTTGTTAAATAACTTCTAAGTACAAAAAATTTTCCTGTGAATTCTAAAATTATGTGAGCAATTATCAGAACCAAAGAATTTGTACCAATTGGCATGGAATATAACTGGTCAAAAATTATTCCTGCTAAAAATATTAGCCAAAAACCAATATGATAAAATGTGGAAAAATAGTAGAGTAAACTAACTTCAAAAGCTGGGAAAATAATAGATTCTCCATTAATTCTAAAATTTTCTAACGGAAAAATTAATAATAACAAACAGAATTCTAATAATATTATTTTACCAAATATTGGTGATAACATTTGTGATAAATTGCCAAAAAACTTCATACTAATTTCAGTTCTTTAATTACTGATGAAATAATCGGTAATGTTAGATCATATTTTCTTATGAGATCCAATACCAGTTTAGCAGATTCTCGCCCCTCCACTAAGTATAAATTTTCATTTAAAAATTTATTAACATCTAAGTGCTTCCCTAATTCATAACCAAATCTACTATTTCGTGATTCTTTAGAGTAACAAGTTAGCACCAAATCCCCTAATACGCCTGGAGCATATAAAATAGAGCTATCCTCTAATTCTCCGTCAATGGCCTCAGATAAAATTTTTATTTCTTGAAGCCCCCCCGTTATCAGACCTGCTTTCGCATTCTGTCCATAACCTTTTGCATCATACCAACCACTCTTTATCGCTATAATATTCTTAACAGCCGATGCCACTTGAATTGCTACCACATAGTCAGTTATAGTAACCTTAAATTGTTGTGATATTAAACTAATTGCCAATCTTCTTGCAAGGTCAATGTCTACAGAAGCAATAGTTACTGAACTTAATAAATTTTGGGCAACTTCTTTAGCTAGGTTAGGTCCAGCGATAAACGCCAATGGATTATTTGGTAATATCTTTTTTACTTTATCGGATAGTAGTTCTGTAGGATCTCTAGAAAAGCCCTTAGTTGCAACTAATAACGCCACATCCTTAGATATCCCAGTATCTTTTAATATATTCAGAGTATCATGAAAAGCAAAAGATGGTACAGCAATAATTATTACTTCTTGATCTAAAATAGCTGCCAACTCACTATAAGGCACTATATTACTTGGTAATGTAACATCGCTACCCAAATATTTGCTATTGGTTTTACTATTTTTTATTTCTTCAACAATATTATTATCACGTAAAAATATGGGAGCATTATCGTAACATCTTGCCACTTGACAGGCTAGTGCAGTTCCCCAACTACCGCCACCATAAACAGCAATATTTTTAAACTTGTTCATACCAAAATTTCTGAAATCATATGATTATCTTCTATAGCAACTAGCCGAGCCTTAACAATTTGTCCTACGTCAAAATTACCTTCAAGCTTTACCGGAATAAAATTTTCTGTATGAGCCATGTTATTTTGTTCTACAAGTAGCTCTACTTCCTGCCCTATATTCCTTTGGAAAAATTTTTGTAATTGTTGTTCTCCGGCAGTTCTTAAAATTTCTGCTCTTGCTTTTCTAATCGATTTTGCTATTTGCGGCATTCTTGCAGCCGGAGTTTCATCGCGTTCAGAATATGGAAAAACGTGTAAATACTGTAAATCCGCCTCAGAGATAAGTTTTCTTGTATTCTCAAACATTATCTCATTTTCCGTTGGAAAACCAGCTATAATGTCTGCACCGAATGATACATTTGACCTTAAATTACGCAATTTATGACAAAAATCAATAATATTTTGACGATTATGGCGACGTTTCATACGCTTAAGTATCATATCATCACCAGCTTGTAAACTAATATGAAAATGCGGCATAATCTTTGGTATATAGGCCATAAGATCGAACAAATCATCATCGATCTCAGCTACATCAATTGAAGATAATCTAAGCCTCTTTAGTTCTGGAACCAAGCCAATAATTCGTCTAATCATCTGAGCAAAAGTTGGAGTTCCTGGCAAATCTGGTCCATAAGCAGTCACATCAACACCTGTAAATACTACTTCATTGTAACCATTTTCTACTAATGCCCTTAACTGTCGTACTATAGCACCCATCGGTACTGACCTACTATTACCTCTGCCATAAGGTATCATACAGAACGTACAACGATGATTACAACCATTTTGCACCTGAATGAAGGCACGAGATCTACCATCAAAACTACTCACCATATGATTAGCAGTTTCAGTAACCGACATTATATCATTTACTACCACTTTTTCTTCGGTAAATTGATAATTGCTAGCAATCAATTTTTCTTCATTACCAAGTACTTTATCAACCTCAACCATATTAGCAAAAATAGCTGGGTTATTCTGAGCAGCACAACCAGTAACAATAATTCTTACATCAGGATTATTTCTTTTAGCCTTACGAATTGCTTGACGTGATTGTTTTTCAGCTTCCTTAGTAACAGCACAAGTATTAAATACTATAACATTTTCAAGACCGGAAAGAGCTAAGTTATTTTTGATCACTTCACTCTCATAAATATTTAATCTGCAACCAAAAGCTATAACTTCTTGGGTTACAACTTCTTGTAATTTAGTCATAAAAAAACTCCCCGTGCGAAACTAAAGTAGCAGGACCAGTCATTATTATATTCTCACCTTGCTTTGACATTTGTAGACTACCCAATTGAAATACTACTTGACAAGGAGAGCTAATAAATCCTAGCTTGATCCCAGAAGCAAAACTAGCACATGCTCCACTACCACAAGCAAGAGTTAAGCCTGTACCTCTTTCCCAAACCGATAAATAAATTTTATTATTCTTGATTGAAGCAAAATTAACGTTAACACCATCAGCAAATAATTCTTTTCCCTGTAATTTTTCTTCTATTATTTCTTTATCTTCAATAGCGAGATCACTAAAAATAACAAAATGTGGATTACCAATATCGGCACAGATAACTTCCTTGATGTCGATCATATAACGTTCTACAACCGGCCAGATTTTTTCGGATGAAGGCATCCAATCTTCCTCGAAACTAACTATCCCACTATCTACTTCAATCTCGTTCTCATTCAGTATCTTGCAAGATAATTCTTTTCCATATACCCTCAAAGTGATTTCCTTTATACCTAAATCAAGATATATCAGCTTGGTAAGACACCTTGAAGCATTACCACATAATTTGGCACTTGATCCATCTTGGTTATATATAATCATCTCATAGTAATTTGGTTTTTTATCATAAATAATAAACTGATCACAACCAATACCAGTATGGCGATTGGCAATCTTTAGAGATAATTGTTGCAAATCACAATTTTTAGGTAAATCACGCTGATTGATAATCACAAAATCGTTACCTAATCCATGCATTTTAGCGAAATTGATTTTTTTTAACACGAGAATATCTTTAGTTGTTGGAGTTTAGGTTGCTACAAAGCAACTTAGCTATTATACCAAATATATGAAATTTATGTAGAAAATAATATACTCCTTGTTAGTATCATACCTATAATGATATTAACAACTAACTAATAACTATTAAAAATATATCATTGAATTAGCCAAAAATTAAAAGAACTTTATATGCCTTATTTGCAAAAATTTGTATTTGACTCACCTATGTTATGTGTTTTCTATTTAGGAGGAAAAGTTGAAGGTTGCAATATAGAAATGCATGATGTTGTATTTGCAGTCGGGAAATCTGATATTGAAATTTCTCAAAAAATTAAAAGCAAATGGTGTGGTATAAAAACATCTCTACATGTTGATTCTTGGTTCATACTAGCTAGTCTTAACGGTTTTGATGTTAAAATTACGGAAATAAAACCTCAATCTAGTACCAATCATTTATATTTTGTTAACCTTGGTTCTTATAAGAGAAACTTTTTTGGAGAAAATCATTTTATCACTTTTGTTGTTGCACAATCGAGAAGCCAAGCCATTGAACAAGCAAGAAGAGAAGTGTCTAAGAAGGGTACAGAAATGTTACATACTGACAATATCTATGATATAGATGAATGCATTAGAATTACTGAAGTTGATAATTACCATATTGCACTTGAATATACTGGCATAAAAAAGAAGTTAAGTATAATCAATGGTTATCAGCAACTCAAATAAATAGTTATAATATTAAATTAAGGTCATATATACTTCTATGATTTCAACAATTGTGCTTTAGACACGACGACCTTAATTCTTGAAGTTCACCGAGTATACTTTAGACTTGCTGCATAAATCAAAGATAGTTGAGGGATTTTTAGGAGAAACGAAGCCGAGCACCGCAGTGTACACAGACGTACGTGAGGAGCGGAGGCGAGTTTCGACGACAAAATCACCAACTAGATTGACTTATGCAGTAAGTCTTTTGTTTTAATAGGAAATGACTCCTTGCATAACTAGTTGTAAAGAGTTATTTTAAGGTCATTGGAATCTAAATAAGTGATAAAATGGACTTTAATTCAAGCAAACTTAAAAATGGTCTAACTATTCTTACCTATAATATGTCTAATGTAAATTCTGTAGCTATTAATGTCATTGTTAATGTAGGTAGCCGCTATGAACAATCTTCAGAAATAGGCATATCCCATTTTCTTGAACATATGGCATTTAAAGGCACAACAACTAGGTCTGCTAAACAAATTGCTGAAGAATTTGACTCTATAGGAGGACATTTTAATGCATATACCTCGCATGAACAAACTGTTTATTATTCAAAAATATTGAATGAAAACTGTTATAAAGCTTTAGAAATACTGGCAGATATCATCCAAAATTCAGTTTTTTCAAAGGAAGAAATAGCCAAAGAATATCAGGTGATTCTACAAGAAATTGCTCATGTTCAAGATAACCCTGATGAACTTATCCACGAGAAATTTTACAGTAGTGCTTATGAGAATCAAGCACTTGGCAGGTCAATTCTAGGAACTCACGACAGTTTGGCTAAATTTGATAGAGAACATTTTAGTAATTACGTTGACAAACATTATAATGCCGAAAATATTTACTTATCAGTAGCAGGAAATATTTCCCATGAGCAAGTTGTAGAATTTGCCAAAAAATTATTTTGTTCATTAAAAAATAAACAAAACAGTCATTTTGAGAAAGTTAGATATACAGGGGGACATAGCTTTATCACCAAAGATCTTGAGCAAACTACTCTAGTTCTAGGTTTCGAGAGTGTGCCGTATTTTAACATACAACAATTATATCATACGCAAGTTCTTTCACTAATACTTGGCAATGGTATGTCATCGAGATTATTTCAACAAATCAGGGAAAAACTTGGACTGGTTTATTCAATTGGTAGCTATAATAGCTCCTACTATGATAGTGGGATTTTTGGCATATATGCCTCCACTAATCATGATAAACTACCATTCCTTACAGAACAATTAGTTAATGAAATAAAAAAAGTTTCTACAGACATCAAAGACTCAGAAATTGATAGGGCTAAAGTACAACTAAAAACTAGTATCTATATGGCTCAAGAAGAATCTTCTTATAAATCAGAAGAAATTGGTAAGAATTTTGCTGTTTTTGGCAAATATATACCTACTGAACAAACTATTGAACATATTATGAATATAACAAAACAAGATATAATAAATATTGCTAACAAAATATTTGTTACAAAACCTACTTTATCTATTATTGGTCCTAAACCACTTGCCATAGATTATCAAGAATTATGCCATAAGCTAGCTTTATGAAATCGGTGCTATTAACTAGAAGTTTAGAGGATAATAATGAAACCATTAGAGAATTGGAGAAAAATTGTAGTTTTAAATATATCTGTTCTCCTTTAGTGGAATATCAAGCTTTGCCATTAAATAGCACCATTTTGCATAATTATGTTAATATAATTGTCACCAGTAAATTTGCTGCTAGAATCCTTGCTGGGCATCAAGAGGTAGAACAAAAGAACGTATGGATAGTTGGCAATTCATCAAAGTTAATTCTAGAACAAAGAAATTTTGTAGTACGATATGTTGCTACAAATATTCAAGACCTACTAGAAAACATCCCTCAAGAAATATATGAGCAAACCATATATTTATCGTCAAATGAAATTACTCAAGATTTGCCTCAAAAAATAAAAAGACACATTATTTATCGGGTAAAATACGCGACCCAGCTGTACCAAATAGCAGAGATTGAAAAGGGCATCAATTTTATTTTACTATATTCACAGAACAGCACTAAGACTTTCATTGAATTATTAATAAAAAATAATTTGCTAAAACTACTAGATAATAGTTTAGTGATTACTATAAGTGAAAAAGTAGCAAATATTATTAGATATTTTGCCAAAAATGTGGTTTATTGTGATAATGGACAGCCGCAACAAATGTTAGAGTTATTAATTTATAATGCAAAAATCAGAAACTAATATAATAAAAGGTCGTAGTAATAATCCTATTATTCTTACAATTATTCTAATTGTGTTATTTGCCATATCAATAGGTTACATGACTTTTTTAAATAATAAAAAAGTAGATACTGAACTACCTGACAACCCAACTACTTCTAAACCAGCTACTATATCAGAAAATGTTGTACTTCAAAAAGATAGTAGTTTGAATCAAGAAGAAGTATTATTAAACCACCAACCCAAATCATCTAACCCCCCCCCTAATTATAGCATTTATTTACTTAGCGTTAATCTTTTAGTGATAAATTTTTTACAAGATAAAGATTATACACAGCAAATTCGTCAAATTGAAACTGTAGAGTTACCTACAAAAATAAAAAATATTTTGCTAGACCTACACAATTATAATGAAAATTATTTACTTAATAATAGTCTAGGTTTAGTCAAGATATTTCCAAAAGCAAATTGTTGGATCGAGAAATTTATTAAGATTGAAAGGAAATCTAGTTTTACCAAAGATAAAGAAAAACTAAAGTTGAGAATAATAGGCAATCTAGATTTTTTTATTAATTTCTTTTATTCAGAAGAATTACAGCAAAAATTTGTAGAGTAAAATAATGATAAGATTATTAATAATTTGTATTACATTTTTGTTATTATATTTAGGCTTTTCTGTCTTAAATCAGCTTGACTCAACATTAACCTTAAATTTATATGATTATTATATAGAAACCTCCTTTTTTACTTTCATTATTTTATATATATTATTTACACTTTTTAGTGCTATTTTTTTAAAAATAATATTTCTAATTATTGACCTACCTGCTAATTTAAAAGATATTTTCTTTTCCAAAAGAGCCACTACTGATAATTACCTACTGATGAAGGCTATGGCAGAATATATTGCTGGTGAAAAATCAAAGTCAGTAGCAACTAGTCAGAAAATAGCTTACCGTTTAAGCGAAGAAAACAAGGTATTTCATACTTTACTTTTAGCAGAAGCAGAATTAGATACTTCAATAAGAATACAATATTTTCAGGAATTAGAGCAATCTAAACATTATAGTGCCTTTGTTACCAAAAGACTTGCACAAATATTTTATCAAAATAATATGTATGAAACAGCTGAGAATTATGCTGTTAGATCATTTAACCTAAATGAATTTGATAGTGAAACTTTAGAAATTTTACTTGATTGTTATGCTAAACTTTCTCTGTGGACAAAATTTATCTTTGTGGTATCCAAACTTAACAGAGTTGACACACAAAAACTAGAGTCTATAAAGAACAAAGTAGCTGATTATTATGTTGACGCTGCCAAAAATATGCTAGAAGCTAATGAGACAAAAGATGCTATCCATTATTTAGAATCAGCTATTAAACTTATACCTTCACATATCTCCGCATTAAATCTTTATCTACCTATGAACTCTTCTAGCTGGAATAATAAAAACATTGAAATATTAAAAGCTGCCTTCACAAATAACCCTTCTTTTGAGATTGTAGAATTATATAAGCAATTTTCTTCTGTACCACCTTTAAGAATTTATGAAGATCTAGCAATGTTAGTAAACCCTAAACAATATTTAGGGCTATTTTTAGCTATAGCCGCTTATTTAGGCTTACCGGAAAAGATTAAAAATCTTAAAAATGAACCTGAACTATTACCTTTTCATGATATTTGAGATTAATATATCTCCTGAGAAGGATCTTTTTCGGGAGGGATATTATGGAAAGCATCATTATCTTGACCTTGGTTTTCTTCTTGATAATCTAATACTGGTATATCATGAATTTTGAATGCTTCCATAATACTACTAGCAGAAGTAATTCTGCCAGTTGTTGGATCTATTGGTAACAATTTAATTGATTCTGGTACTTTAAATGCCAGTGATGGAATATCAGAATAAGCCTTCTCCATAAAATCAATAAATATAGGCAAGGCAACACTTGACCCTGTTGCAGTTCTTCCTAGTGTTTTTGGCGTATCATAACCAATATATGTTCCGACAACTATTTTTGGAGTAAAACCAATAAACCAAGTATCCATACTATCGTTGGTAGTACCACTTTTACCAGCTATAACCTTACCAAGTTTTTTTGCAGCGGTTGCCGTACCTCTTTCAACTGCTCCAGTGAGAAATGAGATAATCTGATAATCACTTGCTTCATCGGTAATCATCCGATAGTCGGGTTGAGGTAGGATAGGGAGTGATAAGTTATCAGTAAGCTGGGAGTCAGATACATTACAATTTTTACATTCCCTATTATCTCTACGATAAATTATTTTACCATTACGATCTTTAATTAGCTCTACGAAATGCGGCGTAACTTTTTTTCCTGAATTAGCAATTATTGCATAAGCATTGGTCATTTTTTCTAGTGTGGTTTCGAGCGAACCAAGCACCATAGAGTAAAATCTCTTCGGCTCATTATTAATACCAAATCGCTTGATTATCTCAGCAACTTTGCTTAGCCCTATAGCTTGTGCTACCCTAACAGTAACAAGGTTTCGTGATTTCTCAAGCCCTATACGCATAGTAATTGAACCTAGAAAATTCCCTTTATAATTTTTTGGTCGCCAAACTGGCATGCCAGGACCTTGCGGAATCTCTACTGGACCATCTTCAAAAATTCTATTTGGCTGGATTGCGTTTTCTAAAGCAGCAAGATAAACAAAAGTTTTACTGAGTGACCCTGGTTGTCGCAGTGCCTGAGTAGCACGATCAAATTTACTAACTGTGAAATCATATCCACCAACGCTGGCAAGTACCTGACCTGTTGTAGGATTCATCACTATAATCGCACCATTAACAGTAGGAATTTGCTGCAAATAGTAATTAGCATTTACTTTTTCGACTACTACAACGTCACCTTTCTTTAAAAGAGTTTTTACTGATTTAAGATCATTTTTTGCCCACTTCATTTCTGATAAAACTATTTTTGACTTACTAGAGTCACAAAGACCAATTTCTGCTTGATTATCCGAAACATTTAACACAACAGCTAATTGATATTCTAAAATAGCTGGAGGCTTTGCTACTTTATTTAAATTATCTTGCCAGTTATTTAGATCAATATTAGTTATGACTCCTCTAAAACCATGCTTCCTATCATATGCTCTTATGCCTTGCCTAAGAGCATTTTCTGCAGCTTGCTGATAACCAGCATCAAGTGAAGTAATGACCGTTAACCCTCCAGTATAGAAATATTCTTTACTGCCAATTTTACTAATGACTTCTTCCCGTACTTGCGCAGCATAATAACCGGCTGTAACGGTTTCATTACGATCCCGCTTTTGCAAAGTAATAGGACTATCTACTGCTTCTTTTGCTGTCTCTTGCGTTATATAACCATCTTCCAACATTCTCATAATAACATAATCTCTACGATCTTTCACCCTAGCATAATTTCTCTCCGGATTAAAATTTGATGGTGCTTTTGGTAGACCAGCGATAAAAGCTGATTCGGCAACAGTTAAATCTTCAATAGACTTATTAAAATAATTCTGAGCAGCCATGGCAACTCCATAAGCTCCCCTACCAAAAAATGTTTGATTAAGATATAACTCCAAAATTTGATCTTTAGTAAAAGTTTTTGAGACCATATATGATAAAATCGCCTCTTTAATCTTACGTTCTATCGATACCTCAGAGCTTAATAAAAAATTCTTAACTACTTGCTGGGTAATAGTTGACCCTCCTTCCACTCTACGACGGTGTACGATATTAGAGATATTTAATATTGCTGCTCTGATTATACTTATAACATCAACTCCTGGATGTTCAAAAAAATTCTTATCTTCTGCTGAAATAAACGCCTCTATGAGAGAGCGTGGTACACTACTAATAGGTACAAAAACTCTACGTTCCAAAGCATACTCCTCCATTAATTTTCCATTTTGTGCATAAACTCTTGTTACCGATGGTGGATGATAATCGGCAAATTGAGAATAGTCCGGTAAATCCTTAGAGTAATGATATAACAAATATATACACACACTAAGTGCTATTAGCCCTAATATTGTAAATAATTTAAAAAATATATAAAAAAGTTTGAGCATTTTTGATAGTGTGTTTCTTACATTTATTCAAGTAAAAGTTTTATTTTATATAATATCATCATCTAAAACATCCTTCCTGTTTATTTTTTAGCTCCCAGTTTACGTTGTGATGACTGGGATAAGAATAGTTAATTCCTATCCCGAATTCGCGTAAATTGGATCACAGCACCATTTCTCCGCTCAAACTACTTGCCCCAGCCTCGGTAATTTTTACGTCGATAATCTGACCGAACAAATCTTTTGCAGGGTTTATTACATGCACCGACTGCATATAACATGTTTTCCCTATCAGTTGATTGTCCAATTTACCGTCACGATCAAATAATACTGGCATTATTTTGCCAATACAACTTTCATTAAACAATAATTGTTGGCGAGATATTTCTTGCTGTAAAATTGCTAAACGCCTAGATTTTATATGTTCAGGCACTTGCTCTTTAACCGCAGCAGGTGTACCAGGTCTTGGACTATATTTAAAAGAATAACACTGACCATAACCAACCTTCTTTACTAGATCTAAAGTGTCAGCAAAGTCTTCATCCGTTTCTCCGGGAAATCCTACAATAAAATCAGATGAAAAGACTATATCTCTTCTCGCATTTCTTAAACGATTAATAATATCAAAATAATAATCTCTGTTATGTCTACGATTCATTGATTTTAAAATTTTGTTAGAACCTGACTGTACTGGCAAGTGTAAAAACGGCATTAATTTTGGCTCAGACCCATGTAACAGAATTAAATCTTCTGTCATATCAATAGGATGAGAAGTAACGTATCTAATACGCTCAAGACTTGGTATTTCTGCTATGTAGCTGATTAGATCTGCTAAACTATACTCTTTGCCTTCAATAGTTTTTCCATGATAAGCATTAACATTCTGACCTAGCAAGATTACTTCTCTTGCTCCGTTTGAAACGGAGCTTATAATTTCCCTGTATATTTGTTCTAGACTCCTTGAGAATTCTGCACCCCGAGTATAAGGTACAACACAGAAAGTACAAAATTTGTCACAACCTTCTTGAACTGAAATAAGGCTACTTACTCCTTGTATATTAGACTGTTCAGGTAGCTTATCAAATTTAGCTTCTTCAACAAAATCCAATTTAATTACATGTTTTTCATGTCTAGCAATTTTTGCTATCAACTCTGGTAAATCGTAGTAAGATTGTGGTCCTACTACTATATCTACATAACTAGCTCTTCTAAAAATTTCATCACCTTCAGCTTGTGCAACACATCCAGCAACAGTAACGATTACATTACCTTCTCCCTTTGATTTTCTATCATCTTTAATTTGTTTGATGCGACCAAGCTCGGAATACATTTTTTCTGCAGCTTTTTCCCTAATATGACAAGTATTTAAAATAATCATATCAGCTTGGTACATAGAATCAGTTGGCTGATAACCAAATGGGTCTAGCAAGTCCTGCATCTTGATGGAGTCATATACATTCATTTGACATCCATAAGTTTTAATAAAAAGCTTTTTTTTCACGTTTTTTACTTAACAAAAATAAATTAGGTTGCATTATATATAATACTGTAAAAAATATGACATATTTTTTTGGAATGATTTTATTTGAGGTTATTGAGGTTTGGAAAGTTATGAAGCTTATAGTATACTCAGGTAGAACTTCAAGAATTGGCGTTGTCGTGTCTAAAGATCGAAGCTGCTCCGTTACTCATGTACGCTACGCCGCTCGATTTTGCTACTGCCTAGCTCTTTTGTTATGTATCTCATCTAAATATTTTATAGTTTGCTGCCTTCCCCAATGTTTTGTATATAATCTGTAATATCTTCAAGATCACGTTTCGCACTATTTGTAAATTTACACTGAACCATTAAGCTTTATTTTTAAGTTATCAAAAACAACCTTATGAGAGTGTATTTTATTTTTTGCTAAGTCATCTAATCCTTCAGAAATTGCAAGTTTTAATACTTGTTCTTTAAAAGATTCTAATTCATGAAACTCTTTATCAGAAACTATTACAGCTATAGGCTTGCCATGTCTACTAATGCTGATAGGTTCTGTTTGCACTTTGATAAGTAATTCACCAAACTCACGTTTTACTTCAGTTGCATTTAATTCTTCCATGATAATAATTATTATAATTAATATTATTAATTAGAACATAAATTATTAATATAATCAAGTTAATTACAATGTCTTTTCCTTTTGGAACATTACATTATGCCAATCACTAAAAGTTTGATTCTTAGTTCTTATTTGTACAAAATTATAGAATATTTTTAAGGTATTATAACGATCCCACTTCCATTGACAGCGATAATTTTGATCACTAGGCTTACAACTTGGGACTAACTTATAACCATTACTCACAGATTCTACATATGTTAGCAAATCATCGAATGGTTGTAACTCGCCAGCTTCTTGTTGTTTTAACATCATAAGCTCAGCTGTAGCTGTCGTGGCACGACCATCTCCACCTAAGCAATGTAAATAAACCCATCGACTTGGATTTAATTTTAATTTTTGATCAAAAAGTGCTACCATTCTATCTAAATTATCACGATTAGGTTCTCGATGATCTAATGTGGTAATTCTATAATAATCAATATTCAAATCTGCCATTATATCAGCTTCAGTCTTAGTAGAAATAGGTATACAGATTGCTAGGTCCTTCTTTGTTGGCGTAGTCTTCAAATTATTTACATATATACTAAGTTGCTTGTAAGTTGGTAATATTGAATCAAAAAGATATTGCTCCTGTAGTATAATTTCCTCTTGAGATTTATTAGCGTTAACGTCATTATATGGTAAACTGATAAAGGACACTGGGTTTAGATCATTGAATCCATGATACTCATTCCTTAAATCAACATCAATAATATCTGTTTTACACCCAATAGCATTTTTAAATTGGTTAACACTAAATTGTCCACTGGCAATTATATTATATTGTTCGATATATCTAATATTTTTAGGAAGTAATTCTTGTAGTTTATTATAATTATTAAATTGGAAATATGCTAAATTTCCATTATTTAAATATTCTGATGGTAACATGTAAGTAATACAAGATGAACAACTACAGCATGGTATAAGCAATAATAACCCCATCATAGCAAATGCAATAATAAATTGAGATTTTCTACTTATGTTCAGAGCTATTATTTTCTTCATTTATATGATACTAATTTGCTAACAGTAACAGAGCAATCTAAACTAAACCCCTTGCTTGGCTAGCCTTTCTTCAATCTCATGACGGAAATGACGAATTAACCCTTGAATAGGCCAAGCAGCAGCATCTCCAAGGGCACAAATAGTACGACCTTCGATCATTTTTGTAACGTCCAGTAACTGATCTATTTCATCTATTTTTGCCTGACCGCGTACCAGTCGCATCATAACTCGCCACATCCAACCTGTACCTTCTCGACATGGGCTACATTGACCGCAAGATTCATGCATATAGAATTTACTAAGCCTAGCAATAGCGTAAATAATATCCGTAGAATTATCCATAACAATAATTCCACCAGTCCCAAGAGCTGAGCCAACTGATTTTAAACTATCAAAATCCATTGCCAAATCTTCACATAGTGACTTTGGTAATAATGGTACTGATGAGCCGCCTGGAATAATAGCTTTCAGATTGTCCCAGCCACCACGTACACCTCCAGCATATTTTTCAATCAACTCCTTTAAAGGTACACCCATGGCTTCTTCAACATTACATGGTTTATTTACGTGACCAGAAATACAGAAAATCTTCGTACCTCTACTGTTAGGTTTACCGATTGCAGCAAACCAATCACCCCCACGCCGGAGTATAGTAGGCACAACGGCAATTGATTCAACATTATTAATAGTCGTTGGACAACCATATAAGCCGAAATTAGCCGGGAATGGTGGCTTTAATCTAGGGAAGCCCTTGTTGCCCTCTAAGCTTTCGAGCAGAGCTGTTTCCTCACCGCAAATATACGCCCCAGCCCCTCTATGCAAATGAATGTCAAGATGATACCCTGTACCACAAGCATTACTGCCTATAAAACCGGCATCATAGGCCTCATCTATAGCACGCTGTACATTGGAGGATTCATTATAAAATTCACCACGAATATATATATAGCAAGTATGTGCGTTAATAGCAAAACTGGCGAGCAAACAACCTTCAATTAATTTATGTGGCTCATACCTTAAAATATCACGATCCTTGCACGTACCAGGTTCTGATTCATCAGCATTAACCACTAGATAGCTAGGTTTCGGGTGATCTTTAGGCATGAACGACCATTTGGTGCCAGTCGAAAATCCAGCACCACCCCGCCCTCGTAGACCTGATTTTTTTACTTCATCAATTATCCATTCTCTACCTTTAACAATAAAATCCTTTGTATTATCCCAATCTCCACGTTGCTTACTGCTTATTATATCATATTTTTTCTGCCCACTAAGATTAGAAAAAATTTTATCGCTAATTTGTAACATAATTAACTCTTAGAATATCTACATATGATATTATAGCTGAAGGCAAACAATTGTGAAGAATAAATATTAGCAGGGTTTTGCACAAAAATACAACAACACCAACTCTGAAATGCGTTAAGTATATTTGTTCTATATTAAAATGCTTGCAAGAATCATCAATTCAATAGAGATTCTTTATGTAATAGGGATTATATGTCTTCCAATTTTATGATTAATATAATACCCCCATTCAGGATAAGAATTAACTAATTCTTATCCTGAATTGGCTTTAATATAAGGAAAAATGCATTCTTAAAGCGGTTTTGCGAATGCATTTTAAACCTTTCTAAAGCTAAAAACATGATTTTAATCTTTTAAAATCATGTTTTTAGCAAAATATTAATTTAACAATCAGATGCAGAACCGTCTCAAATCTGATTGTTTCTATAACTTCACCGAATTTGGGATAAGAATTGACAAATTCTTATCCCAAATTCGCGTATAATGAAAGGTTTTTATGTCAGACGATAGAGCAACTATAGAATCCAGTAATTTAAATATATCTAATTTTAAGAGTGATAAGGAGTCTATTCTTTCTGAATATAGTACGAATCAAGATGATAATATATCAGTAAGATCTATTGATTCTGGGTACGAAAGTGATAGCCATTTAGCAGATAAAAAAGATGATATTATTAGAGTTAACACTAAAAACGAGATTGAAAATATAAATAAATTAATAGGAAGGGCATACACATATAAACTTAAATTTCTAAAACAACCAACTCCACAATTATCAAAAGAATTTATAGCTAATGGAGTACTCATTGGTACTAACGAATCATTTATGAGTGTAATGACTGGATTAGCAACAGAAAGTTTTTACTGTAATTTATCTGATAAAAAGACAGAAGAACTTCTTGATAATTTTAGTTTAAATATAGAACGTTCTAAAAGCCTTATGAACGACAATGACAAGGCAAAAGCAGATAGGCAATTTGCAAACTTAGAAGCTAGTTTAAAGGGATTTGTATTAAATGATATTAAAAGTAACAATGATAAGGATAAGATCGCTCTTGAAGCTGTTAAAAAAGTAATATTAGAGTTAAAAGGTCAAGCAATTCCTAAATCAGATTATGCCAGTACAGTAATTAACAAAACTATGGAAAGTTTACAAGCAGATGCAAGACATTTTAGTACCGAGCAACTTAATATTTTTAATAAAACTATTAGCCAAGGAAATAAAACTGTTAAATTTGCTAAAGAGTTCACAAAACTTAATAAGACAGAACGTACAGTTCTTTCTAATGCAGTTAATGAATCTGCTAATTCTTTTATAAAAGAATTAATAGATAGTAGGAATAATGGGTTAAGTCCAGAGTTTGTTAATTATAGAGAAAATGAAACTAAAAAACTTTTATTGACTCTTAGTATAAATATACAAGATACTGGTTCTATAGAAGAAAAAAAGATCAGACAAGAGGCTTTTTGTAAACAGCTTCTACCTTATGTCCATATACCCAGTGAATTAGCAACTGAGTCAGAACGCCCTCGCAAAGCGAGGGGCTTGACGGTTATGAGCAGCCCAAAGGGCTGCCATTGTTAATTAAAATTCTCCTGATTCGTCAGAGCCTAAACTATCAAGTTGCTCTTGATTCTTAATGTAGTGTTTGATCTGATTCTCTTCAAATCCTACAGTTGAGACCGCATAACCTCTAGCCCACAACTTTTCTCCATTAAAATTACGTTTTCGTCCACCAAACTGCCTAGCAACGGCTATAGCACTTTTCCCCTTGATATAGCCTATTACTTCAGCTACAGAATATTTAGGAGGAATCTTGATGAGCATATGCACATGATCTTGTACCATATGCCCCTCTATGATCTTTCTCCCACGTTGAAAAGCTAACTCATGGAATACGTTCCCAAGATATTTTCTAACCTTCCCGTACAATTCTTTTTTACGACACTTTGAAATAAACACAATATGATATTTGCAATCCCATTTAGAATGATTTAAACTTTCGTATGTTGTCATATATTTTCTCCTTTGACCGTCAAGCCAAAGAAGTTATATATGATAACTTTTTATTTTATACTAAATCTAAAGGCCAAGCCTTGATGGTCTCACTAGTCAAACTAGTGGCTTACCTATCATTGAGTTATTTGAAGAGTGGAAACTAACAGAGCTACATAGCTTAATTGGCAAGGAAGCTCAGAAATTTTTTAGTGTAGATAATGCTCCAAAAAATTCTTCGTTTCTAACCTTAGATGCAACAAAAATTACAGAAGAAAATATCAAACGATTTGCCGATTCTATTAATCCAATTATTAAAGATAAAGATGCAGAATTAGTCTCAAAACCAATCCTTAAAGAATCTATTAACAGAATTCAAAATAAAACAGATATAAAGATTACAGAACAACAAAATAATAAAATCTCGGAACAATTATCTCCGACTTTAATAGAACTTGGTTCTGAGCAATTAATAAATCATAAAGATGAGATAATATCTGACATAACAAATAAAATTGCATCAGATAAATCTTGGTATTCTTCTGTGATTAAAAAATTACCTATTTCTACAAATAATTTACAGGATATTGCTACACATCTTACAGACAAATATAGCAATCAAACTGCACCAACCATGTCAACTTCAGTGTCCACACCACCACCTCCTCTTATACCAATTGCAATAATTAACGCAGTGGTGTAAAATGGGTTTTTAACTGATAAAGGTACTCAAATGGCTAGGTTAATATTACCGCAAGGTTTTCATGGTCATGATTTTATAAAAATGATGAAACATGAGCCGCATGGTCGAAATCGTATACGTTTATTGGCGATGTATTACCTTCAATTAGGCAAATCTTTTAAAGCCATATCTGAAATAGTGAAGTCACACTGGAAAACTGTGCAATCATGGCTCAGAAGATTTAGGAATCATGGTTTTGAAGGATTATTTGAATCACAAAGAAGCGGTGCCCCTAGGAAGATTAACACTATACAAGAGTCTGCTCTTTTTGATAAAATCAATACGCTCAGTGAAAGTAAAACTGGTGGGTATATAACTGGAAAGGAGCTACATATCATGTTACTTGAGGAATATGGTGCTAAATGTACTTTAAAAACAGTCTACAATACTATGCACCGCCTTGGTTTTAGCTGGATTACTTCTCGTTCAATGCATCCAAAGTCAAATCAAGAGACTCAAAATACATATAAAAAAACTTCCCAGACATGCTAACAGAATTATTATCAAAAAATATCGATAGATGTAAAGTTGATATATGGTCTCAGGATGAAACTCGAGTTGGGCAACAAGGTAGCTTAACTCGTATATGGGCTAAGCGTGGCACTAGACCCCGTAAAGTTCGGCAACAGCAATTCATTTCAACATATATTTATGGAGCTGCTTGCCATGATACAGGAGAAGCTTTTGCATTAATTTTACCATATGCAAATACACAGGCAATGAATAAATTCTTAGAAGACCTTTCTCGCAGTATTCAAGGCAACCGACATATAGCTTTACTAACGGATAATGCAGGTTGGCACACAGCCAAAAAACTAACTGTGCCAAGCAATATCACTTTGATACCGCTTCCTCCCTATGCACCGGAACTTAATGCAATGGAACAAGTTTGGGCATGGATCAAAAATCATTTCTTGTCTAACCAATGTTATGGTGTATATGAAGATATCGTCACTATGGCTTGTTACGCTTGGAATCAATTTGCTCATAATGTAGATTTAGTAAAATCAATTATGTATAGAGACTGGATAAATACACCGTGTTAATTATTGCAATTGGTATAATAATGTTAAAATAGAAATTCAACAAGTAAAAAAAACGTTAAGGCATGTCGAAACAATTAAAAGAGAACTAGCAACACCTACTAAACCTACTAAACCTGCTCTTAAAGCAGTAAATAAAGGAAGGTTATGGTAAATTGACTGACTTTGTTGCGTGGGTCACTCATAGTACCCTACATTTTTTATATAACCACTATTAAAATAGTTGTTGATCGTCTATTAGCGAGGAGTCACTGAAAGCGGCGACGCGGCAATCTAAGATACGCGAAGCGTTACTCTAAAAAAACAGCTTCGCTGTTTACCTAGATCGCCACGGCATCTAAAGAGCCTTGCTATGACGATTATAGAAAAATGTAGGGTACTATGGTGCTTTAGACACGACGACCTTAATTCTTGAAGTTGACCGAGTATATACACATGTGCATCAACTATTGGTTATACTTTTAAATTATCCTACCATGTGTAATTTGTTTGACAACCGCAAAATAATTTGATAAATATAAATAATTAAGTTAGTATTAATACCAATTCCCAAATTAAGTTAGTTACTCGGAAATACGAATGCTCTCTAGGTCCACATAGTCTAGCTGAGCTGTCAAAATTTTGTGATGCTAATTTCAATAAATTTCTTGCAGAGTTCACTTATGTGCAAGGATTTAAGGAAGCCACGAAATCTCGACTTGCAGCACACTCAAATTCCGTTACGGATTCGAGCCTAGGCACGATGAATAAATTACCAACAAAAGTAGAATTATGCAAGAAGTCTAATCATTCGAGTAGTAGTCTAACCTTAATCTTTAAGTAACTTGACTTTCGTAGGTTTCGTGATTCTCCCAGTTTTTAAAGCAATAGACCTATTTCAAAACTAGCTATGAAAGGAATTTTTACTAAAAAATTAATCAAAAAATCGTAAGTAGTACTGGTGTACATGAGAATTCCTTCGATTAATTCTAACAACAAAATGACTTAGAAAGAATAAAGTTTCTAGAAAAGTTTGATCTTAACTAATCTAAAAAAAATAGGTATGACCCAAAATACAGTTACTAACAATAAGGAATCACCTGATATTTATTATAATAATAATACTAAGTATGATAATCCTAATAAAGATGGTATTGTTATCATCAATCTTAAACAATTAAAACGTAAGTCACCTGAAGAATTACAAATACAAGCAGAAAATCTTAATATTGAAAATTCTAGTGCTTTGCTAAAACAAGAGCTAGTCTTTGCTATACTCAAGAAATCTGTTGAGCAGGGTGATTTGATTTCAGGAGAAGGCGTACTTGAAATTTTACCTGATGGGTTTGGCTTCCTTAGATCTCTAGAAGTAAATTACTTAGCCGGTCCTGATGATATTTATATTTCTCCAAGTCAGATTCGTCGTTTTGGACTACGTACAGGGGACACGGTAGAAGGGCAAATTAGAGCTCCAAAACCAGGAGAACGTTATTTTGCCTTGTTAAAAGTAAACAAAGTTAATTTTGAAGACCCTTCTAAGGCATATCATAGAGTACATTTCGATAATTTAACGCCACTTTATCCTGAAGAAAAATTATCCCTAGAGCTAGAAGATAATAGTAAGGATTTTAGTACAAGAATAATTGAATTGGTTGCTCCTATGGGTAAAGGACAACGTGCGTTGATTGTTGCTCCACCAAGAACGGGAAAAACTGTTCTATTGCAAAATATAGCTCATGCTATTACCACCAATAACCCCGAAGTATTTTTAATTGTTTTGTTAATTGATGAACGCCCAGAAGAAGTTACTGATATGCAACGTTCAGTGCGTGGTGAAGTAGTTAGCTCAACTTTTGATGAACCCGCTATTAGACACGTTCAGCTTGCTGAAATGGTTATTGAGAAAGCTAAAAGGTTGGTCGAGCATAAAAGAGATGTAGTAATATTGGTTGACGCAATAACAAGACTTGCAAGAGCTTATAACACTGTTGTACCCTCGTCTGGTAAGGTTCTTACTGGGGGAGTTGATGCAAATGCTCTGCAACGTCCAAAAAGATTCTTTGGAGCGGCAAGAAATATTGAGAGTGGTGGTTCATTGACTATAATAGGAACTGCTTTAATTGAAACCGGTTCTCGTATGGACGAGGTAATCTTTGAAGAATTTAAAGGTACTGGTAATTCTGAAATAGTCCTCGATCGCAAAATAGCTGATAAGCGCGTTTACCCTGCGATTGATATTACTAAATCTGGTACACGTAAAGAGGAGCTATTGGTTGATAAAGCCATTTTAACCAAAATGTGGGTTCTTCGTAGAATCATTAACCCAATGGGAACTATCGATGCAGCAGAATTTTTAATTGATAAACTTAAAAACACTAAAACTAATACAGAATTTTTTGATTCAATGAATTCATAAAATGCTTTTCAGGAGGAAGTATGGCTAAAAGAACAAAAATTGCTTTAATTGGTGGGGGAAAGATTGGCGGAACACTTGCACATTTGATCAGTCTTAGAGAACTTGCTGATATAGTTATGTTTGATTTATCTGAAGGTCCTTCGCAGGGTAAGACTTTAGATATATCACAAGCTGGAGCAATTACTGGATCAGATATAATTGCTAAAGGTACTAACAATTATAAAGACATAGAAGGTTCAGATGCTATAATTGTTACAGCTGGAGTACCACGTTCACCTGGAATGAGTCGTGATGATTTAATTAATGTTAATACTACTGTTATAAAAACTGTGGCTAGCAACATTAAGCAATATGCACCGAACGCTTTTGTCATTGTTATAACCAATCCACTTGACGCTATGGTTTACGTAATGTTAAAGGAAAGTGGACTAGCTAGCAATATGGTGGTTGGTATGGCTGGGGTACTTGACTCATCAAGATTTAATTTTTTCTTAGCCAATGAATTTAATGTTTCCGTAGAAAATGTTAGTAGTTTTGTACTTGGAGGTCATGGTGACTCAATGGTTCCTTTGGTTAGATATTCGACAATTAACGGCATACCAGTTTTAGATTTAGTAGAAATGGGGTGGTCGACGAAAGAACGTATTAATGCGATAATAGATCGCACAAAAAATGGTGGTGGAGAAATTGTTTCACTACTTAAAAATGGTTCTGCCTATTACGCTCCGGCAACTTCTGCTATTGAAATGTTAGAGAGTTATCTAAAAGATAAACGTAAAATATTAAGTTGTGCTGCTTATCTTCAAGGAGAATATGGAGTAAAAGATATGTATGTCGGAGTGCCAGTTATTATTGGTAAAAATGGTGTAGAAAAAATAGTGGAAATAAAATTAAATGATGAAGAACAAGCTCTATTTAATAAATCAGTAGATGGAGTTAGAAAATTAATTGAATCAGTTAAATTGTAAATTTCTTGTCTAGACTACAGATATGCTAAGTATAATTTCACCAGCTAAGACTCAAGATTTTATCTCGGAAATACCGGATTTACCATGTACGCAGCCGCATTTCCTTACTAAAATGCAGTATCTCTTACAGATATGTAAAAGCCTATCACAAAATCAGATCAGGCAATTAATGGGGATTAGTGATAAACTGGCTGAGCTTAATTATCATAGATTTCAAGATTTCGATAACCATCCTCAAAAGCAAGCGATATTTGCCTATGATGGGGATGTTTATGATAATATTGATAGACGCAGTTTCTCTAAAGAGCAATGGGATTTCTTGCAAGGACACACGTTAATTATATCAGGTTTATATGGACCACTAAGAGTTTTAGATAAAATAAAACCCTATAGGCTAGAAATGTCAACAAAATTGCCAAATTTAGAAAAATTATCCAGTTTTTGGCAAATTGATATTACCAATTATCTAAATCAAATATTAGCAACTCACCAAAATAAATATCTAATCAACCTAGCCTCTAATGAATATTCCTCCGCCATAAATCAAAATGATCTTAAATATCCAATAATTAATATATATTTTAAAGAAAAAAGAAATAATAAATTACAAATAATAGCTATAAACTCCAAAAAAGCTAGGGGCAGCATGCTTAACTTTATTGCAGAAAATCTTATAGACGTACCTGAAAAATTAAAACAGTTCTCTAAACAAAACTATTATTATAGTGAAACTGAGTCTTCCGATAAAGATTGGGTATTTGTGAAAAATGAATAAGTTGTAATATTACAACTACATTTAAATTTAAAGATAATAACTTGGAATTATATATTAGTTATATTTAAATTCTTTACTATTCTGATTATTATTTATTAGTAGTTTATAAAATAGTAGTATCTATGCAATTTAACCGTAACAGAGCAATTATTGGTTTCCTTAAAGCCAATGAAGGTCGGAAATTTACTTCTAGAGAAATAGCTGCATGGCTAGTAAAAACTTATCCTGAGGAAGTCAAGAGAAAAGCGGAGAACAGTAAATGCAAATCAATACTCAATGTAACTGATCCAGCAAAAATAGCTCAAATTATTATAGTACTCTTTAGTGGAGAAATGACTAAAGAACGTAATGAAGCCATACAAAAACAAGAGCCTGGTATTAAAATAACACAAGAGTGTCCGTGCAAATATTATTTTACTAAAAAAACTGATCAAGCGGAGATAGAAGAAGCTGAAAAATGGTCAAACATAAAAGAAAAAGAGGTGTATCTAAAGCTTTCAGAATTTCTTTGGGATGAGCTTAGTATTTATAACATGACTATTAATGATAAACGTTCTTCAAATCGTAGTGGTACTAATGCTAATAAATGGTTATATCCCGACCTAGTGGGAATGGAGGCTATGACGGAAGGTTGGGCAGAGGTGATCAAAGATTGCGTCAAACAATATGCGAATATAAAAGCTAAACTTTGGTCTTTTGAGGTGAAAGTAACAATTAATCACTCCAATGTACGAGAATCTTTTTTTCAAGCACTATCAAATTCCTCATGGGCTCACTATGGATATTTAGTAGCTTTCTCTCTAGTAGAAAGCAAGGATAGTAACACTTTTCGTGAACTGGAAATTCTTTCTGCTAGGCACGGTATAGGATTTATTTTATTAAACATAAACGAATCAGAAAAAGGTCGAATACTAATTCCTGCTAAAGAAAGATTAGAGATTGATTGGGGGCTAATAGGCTCGTTAAAGAAAATCCGGATTTTGAACATTTTATAAAAGAAGTAACTTCTTTTTATAAAACCGGAGAAACTAAACGCTCCGACTGGAAAAATGTGAATTATTAAGGCTCTGGGCTCTGTCCAACTGATTGTGTGTGCGTCAAGATAAGGTGCATTAATCTTACGGGTGAAAGTCCTATTATGGAAGGAGTAGCTAGCTCCACCATATAGCGAGTCTTGTGCAGCTGAAGGTAACGACAGTAGTAAAGCGTAGACAGCGAAACATCCGAGCCGAAACCAAATCTAACAGTTAGCCTTAAGTTTTAATTGCAAGGATTAAAAAAAAATAAGATAATATTAAATTTTATTTTTTAAGATTTGAGGTAAGCAATTGGATAGTTTGGGACTAGGAGAAGGAAGTAATAAGTTATTTTTTGAATCAGAATTTGAAAGTTTAGTTTTAAAAGATCAACGTCTTAAATCAAGAGCTTTAAAGATTCTTACAGCCCTAATGGCAAAATTTACAATCTGTATTAAGAATCTTTTTGATAATCCACAAGATCAAAGACAATCTTATGATTTTTTTGTTAATAGCAAAGTTAACAATGATCATTTAATAGAGTCGCATTTTAGGCAAACTACTGATAGAATTAACAACAATAATGATAATTTATTGCTAGTGATACAAGACAGTACTTATCTTAACTTTACTAACCACAAAGCCAAGATTGACATTGGTATAGTCAATTCAGGAGAATTTGGTGACGTCGTCACTCGTCGCTCGCCTATTATCTATAGGCTTCGCTCCTCATCTTCGAGATAAATATGAGCAAAAATTATGCTATAGAAGTGGATTATCATGCGGCGGGTGGGAAAACTAAACCTCATTTCCATCAACTTTTTATCTACTCTTAATCGGAAATTTAGGTTTATAGAAAATATCGTGAGATAATATCATTACTTACATATTCTCCGCTAGAGTTATTTTTAATCCATTCTTCATCTAAAAAATTCATAACTACTAAATCATTAGAAAATTTGTACTTTTGATTATATACTAATTCTTTCACTATTGATTTTTGTATTTTAGGATGTAACATATATTGTTGTGGCTTGTGATTAACCTCTTGAACTAAATGAAATACTGCTTGCACGATTCCACCAAGTAATAATCCTCGAGTAAGTTGTATATCATTGGCTGGCACAGATTCTCCAGAATTATCCAAATTTACAGGGTATCCTCCTCTAAAAATATTGAACGTTGCACTATCTGTAGAATATTCGATATTATCCAATACGTTAGAGGTATTAATAGAAGAATTATCTTGAATAATATGCAGTAATGACTGAAATTCTATATCTTGTGATGAGCAACTAATTAGATTCTTTGTTCCTCGTATTTTATTGACGTCAAGAGATAAAGTAATATCTTCTCCTGTACAACCAAAAATATACTCAGATTTTTGAAATAAAGATAGAATATTATTTGTAGTTTTAATCTGCTTCATAAGATTATACTTACTGTCAGATCTATCATATATTATTACTTTATGATTTAAAGATAATAATTTTTGTGCAATAGCTCTCCCTATAGCTCCAAAACCTACTACTCCACATACAAGGGTACGAGATTGTAAAGGCAAAATTTTATCAAGTTTTCGTATGACGGTCTGAGCAATCATTGGAGACTCTAATATTTGCTTTGCAGCAGAATAAGCAACGTTAATAAAAGGTAACGTGGTATAATTGTTTTTAATAATATGAACAACCCCTGATGATGTCTGCTCTACAGCAAAGACCTTGTAATTATCACTTAGTAACTTTGGAATAGTTGTTGTACATTTACTACCATCATCTAGTATGATAATAGTGTCAGATTTTACATTTATTATGGTAGTAGCAACATTAGTCCACATATTAGCTATATCTGTATTAAAATAATAGTCAGAACGCCCTCGCAAAGCGAGGGGCTTGACGGTTATGAGCAGCCCAAAGGGCTGCCATTGTTAATTAAAATTCTCCTGATTCGTCAGAGCCTAAACTATCAAGTTGCTCTTGATTCTTAATGTAGTGTTTGATCTGATTCTCTTCAAATCCTACAGTTGAGACCGCATAACCTCTAGCCCACAACTTTTCTCCATTAAAATTACGTTTTCGTCCACCAAACTGCCTAGCAACGGCTATAGCACTTTTCCCCTTGATATAGCCTATTACTTCAGCTACAGAATATTTAGGAGGAATCTTGATGAGCATATGCACATGATCTTGTACCATATGCCCCTCTATGATCTTTCTCCCACGTTGAAAAGCTAACTCATGGAATACGTTCCCAAGATATTTTCTAACCTTCCCGTACAATTCTTTTTTACGACACTTTGAAATAAACACAATATGATATTTGCAATCCCATTTAGAATGATTTAAACTTTCGTATGTTGTCATATATTTTCTCCTTTGACCGTCAAGCCAAAGAAGTTATATATGATAACTTTTTATTTTATACTAAATCTAAAGGCCAAGCCTTGATGGTCTCACTAGTCAAACTAGTGGCTTACCTATCATTGAGTTAAAATAGCCAAATTGTTGCGGTTGGGAACTAGGATAGTAATTTACTCCCATTTCTATAAGTTGGGCAATTACTATAGGGCAATTTGAGTATATTTTACCCATTATATGAATATTATTCGGCTTAGCACCTAATCTGATAAGAGATTTTATTAAATCTATTGTTGTAAATAACAAATGTTGTACACAAACAAAGGTAACATTTTTAAAATTAAGATACTTACATCCTTTTAATTTATCTATTATACTTTGTAGAGTTTCTAATATGGGTGTATTTAAATTACTCATTATTACAGATAGCAATACAACCATTAAAAAAACTAGATGAGGAGCAAAATACTCTTGCTTCCTTACCATTACTATTATACTCTAAAAACCTAGCATCATCTTCAGATATAATTTTACTAGATAATATCTGACCAAATGGATCGTTTCCAGAATGAAATAACTCAAATTTTATGTTTTTAAGGGAGTTGGCACTATGATTCTCAATTTGGTGAATAGTATTTATTAAAATATCTAATAATCTTTTAATCTCTCTTTGATCTTCAATTATACTCGGAGGATTTCGACAATAAGGAGAGCTATTAAATAGAGTAGGAAAGCTAAGAGAATAATAGACTTTACTATTTTTAGTAAATTTTGCTGGTTGCATAATATTTGGTATATAATCTTTTAGATTATAATCATTTACATATATTTGCTGTATTAAACTCATTGGCAAACCTGTATCATCCGTAGATGGCTTAAATGCTACAGCAGAACCTTTAGAAATCAAAATTAAATGTCTAACAGTGTCTATTAGATATGATCGTGGTTTTAAATTACGTAGATTAATTGCATGAGTAAAAAATGACCATAATAAACTAAAATCTGTAAAATCTTCTAACAATTGAAATTGTTTCCAACATTGAGTAACTAGATAATTATAAAAACCACTATATCCCAGATCATTTGGTTGAAGAAACCACTCATTAGAAAATACTAAAATGCTATTATTCCAATTTGAATTATGAAAATACTTATTAATATCTACAAATGTCTGCCAATGATCTGACAAACCATAGGGAGCATAGATATCAGCCCCTAATTTCTTTTTAATCCTATTATGACCCACTGTATCAGAAATACTTGGAATCATGACAGTAGAGCGAGCTCCAGCTGACACATTCCAAATAGGCATATCTAATGAAGATGTTTGGTTTAACATATGCATTAATTCAAATAGACCAAAAAGTTCACCAGTCAAAAGAAC
Source organism: Candidatus Tisiphia endosymbiont of Metellina segmentata (assembly GCF_964030715.1). Classification (NCBI taxonomy): domain Bacteria; kingdom Pseudomonadati; phylum Pseudomonadota; class Alphaproteobacteria; order Rickettsiales; family Rickettsiaceae; genus Candidatus Tisiphia; species Candidatus Tisiphia endosymbiont of Metellina segmentata. The sequence continues at coordinate 101,510 of NZ_OZ034919.1, read as the reverse complement.
ATTAAGGGAAACAATTCTATTTTGTATCTGAACAAATACTTCGCTCAAACTATTAAGAATTAAGGATAAGGGAATATGACCATATCCCAACTTCTTTTTTAGAAATTCTGGAATTCTTGAGTCATTTATAGAAATTAGTTTGCCGTCTTTAGTTGGTAGATGAAACTCCCCCCTATTAACAATATATGCTCCATAAGGATATTTTATTTTGAATAAAGAATATCCTCCACATTGATTAACATTATCACATTTTTCTGTCAATTCAGGATTAACCTTATACACTTCATCCTTAACTTCAGACCATTTGACTTCTTCAATACTAAAATTCAAATCTTCTTCCATACCAAATTCTCGTATAATTAAATAAACTTAAAGTGATTAAAATTGGTGAGTCTATTATATTTATTTCTCTGCCTCTATTAATAAGAGTATATTAGATTCTTTTATAAGGTTAAATTCTTGTTCTGTAAAGCTCTGTAAAGCATTTTCTTTTAAAAACAAGTTATGTTTCCTTACATTCTTGAAGCCCAATTTTTCCATTAATCTCTTTATAGTATCAAAATCCATATGATAGCACGTTATACCAATTGCAATAATTAACGCAGTGGTATAAAATGGGTTTTTAACTGATAAAGGTACTCAAATGGCTAGGTTAATATTACCGCAAGGTTTTCATGGTCATGATTTTATAAAAATGATGAAACATGAGCCGCATGGTCGAAATCGTATACGTTTATTGGCGATGTATTACCTTCAATTAGGCAAATCTTTTAAAGCCATATCTGAAATAGTGAAGTCACACTGGAAAACTGTGCAATCATGGCTCAGAAGATTTAGGAATCATGGTTTTGAAGGATTATTTGAATCACAAAGAAGCGGTGCCCCTAGGAAGATTAACACTATACAAGAGTCTGCTCTTTTTGATAAAATCAATACGCTCAGTGAAAGTAAAACTGGTGGGTATATAACTGGAAAGGAGCTACATATCATGTTACTTGAGGAATATGGTGCTAAATGTACTTTAAAAACAGTCTACAATACTATGCACCGCCTTGGTTTTAGCTGGATTACTTCTCGTTCAATGCATCCAAAGTCAAATCAAGAGACTCAAAATACATATAAAAAAACTTCCCAGACATGCTAACAGAATTATTACCAAAAAATATCGATAGATGTAAAGTTGATATATGGTCTCAGGATGAAACTCGAGTTGGGCAACAAGGTAGCTTAACTCGTATATGGGCTAAGCGTGGCACTAGACCCCGTAAAGTTCGGCAACAGCAATTCATTTCAACATATATTTATGGAGCTGCTTGCCATGATACAGGAGAAGCTTTTGCATTAATTTTACCATATGCAAATACACAGGCAATGAATAAATTCTTAGAAGACCTTTCTCGCAGTATTCAAGGCAACCGACATATAGCTTTACTAACGGATAATGCAGGTTGGCACACAGCCAAAAAACTAACTGTGCCAAGCAATATCACTTTGATACCGCTTCCGCCCTATGCACCGGAACTTAATGCAATGGAACAAGTTTGGGAATGGATCAAAAATCATTTCTTGTCTAACCAATGTTATGGTGTATATGAAGATATCGTCACTATGGCTTGTTACGCTTGGAATCAATTTGCTCATAATGTAGATTTAGTAAAATCAATTATGTATAGAGACTGGATAAATACACCGTGTTAATTATTGCAATTGGTATAATAGGCGAGCGACGAGTGACGACGTCACCAACTTCTCATCAATTGACTATACCTATACTAACCTGAATTCGATGTAACAAGTTACATCGAATTCAGATTCAGGAGTAATTTTAGCATTAATCTAGTAGTAGGTCCATGTAGTTCTAGTACTTCTATATTTTCATAAGCCTCAGATGCTAGAAATGTTATAATACAGGTGTTGATTTTTTAGTAACGAGCCTTGACGCGGTTAGATATACAAGATATAATTATATACTAAATTTCTTTTATAAGATATTAGTGCTAACTATATTTAGTGATATAATATACAAATTAACAAAAAGCAATAGTAGAAAATGTTTAATCGAATATATACTCAGGTTCTAAGAAAATCCCCTTGGGGAGATTCTGAAGAGGAAGAAAAAAGTGAATATAATATATTTACTAGGCCAAGGAAAAAAAATAAGTTTAACCTTAATGATTTCTATAATAAGTTTGGCTTCAACAATAACATAATGGTGTTAGTTTTGTTGTCGTTAGTTGCTGTTTGGTTTGCCTCCGGAGTTTATGAAGTTAAGGAAGGAGAAGAAGCTGCAGTAATGAGGTTTGGTAAGTTTGTTCGTAAAGGATTCCCTGGTTTGAATTATCACCTTCCATTACCGTTTGAACAGGTAGTAGTTGAGAAGGTAAACCAGTCTCGTAGAATTGAGATCGGCTATAGATCAACAAGTAGCCTTAGGTCTAATGTGGACAACACCAAATCTGTGGCTGCTGAAAGTACTATGCTTACTGGCGATGAGAATATTGTTGCACTAAATTGTGATATAATGTGGCATATTACTGATTTAGAAAAATATATTTTTAATATTGTTAATCCAGAAGATTCTGTAAAAACAGCTGCTGAAAGTGCTATAAGAGAAGTTATAGGCAATACTCCTATCTCTTCGATATTATCAGACCAAAAACAAGAAATCACTAATAAGATTGAAGCTTTAACACAGAAAATCCTTGATCATTATAATGCTGGTGTTGGTATTGAGAAAGTGCAGTTACTAAAAGCTGAGCCGCCAGCTGAAGTAATTGATGCTTATAGGGATGTACAAACTTCTAAAGCCGATAAAGAACGTGAGATAAATCAAGCACAATCCTATAATAATGATATTTTACCTAAAGCTAGAGGGCAGGCAGCTAAAATTGTCCAAGAAGCAGAAGGTTACAGACAAGAGGTTATCTCAAGAGCTGAAGGAGACAGCAAAAGGTTTGCTGCTGTATATACACAATATGTTGCTAATAAGTCAATAACTAAGGATCGCCTTTACTTAGAAGCTATAGAAAATATTCTAATGGATACCAGCAAAGTTATTATGGGTACTAATGGCGTTTTGCCGCATATGGCAATTCAGCAAAATAAAATTAAGGAGTAGTGCTGGATGAAGACAATTTATTATATAAGTTTCGTAGTTTTCGGATTATTATTATCAGTTACCAGTGCTTTATTTACTGTTGATCAACGCCATTCCGCTGTGGTATTTCAATTTGGTGAAGCAATGAGAACCATTGAAAGTCCAGGATTAAATATAAAGATTCCATTTATTCAAAATGTTGAATTTTTTGATAAACGTATCTTAAATGTAGAGGCGGAAGCAAAAGAGCTAACTGCTTCTGATGGAAAAAGGGTAATCGTAGATGCTTTTGCCAAATTTCGTATTGTTGATCCTGTGATGTTTTACAAAACTGTACATAACTACCAAGGTGTTAAAATTAGACTTAATAAAAACCTAGAATCTTCAATGAGAAAGGTTATAGGTAGATTACCTTTGACTAGTCTTCTTACAAGTGCAAGGTCTGACATAATGTCAAATATCTTAAATCAGGTTAATGAGGAAGCAAAGAATTTTGGACTTGATGTAATTGACGTTAGAATCTTAAGAGCTGATTTACCGAAAGAGAATAGTGCAGCAATTTATCGCCGCATGCAAACTGCTCGTGAAAAAGAAGCTACCCAAATAAGAGCTGAAGGACAAGAAGAAGGGGCTCGTATAAGATCAAGAGCTGACAAAGAAAGTAAAATATTACTTGCTGAAGCTTATATGCAATCTCAAATCATAAAAGGTGATGGTGATATGGAGGCAGCTAAGATATATAATCTTGCTTATTCTGTTGATCCAGAATTCTATAAATTTTATAGATCCTTGGAAGTATATAAAAATACTTTAAAGAAAGATGATACTTCTTTTGTGTTGTCTCCGGAAGCAGAGCTATTTAAATATCTAAATTTGGGTAAATAGAATGACATTGAGAGAGTAAAAATGATTAGTAATTGGGTAGATGATATGGTCCAAAATATTTGTAAGTTTAACAATTTACTAAGGTATTTAATTGTCACTTTTCTGATGACTATGTGGTTGGCATCTTCTGTTTTTGCTGAAAATATCCAGCCAAGCAAAATTACTCCTGAGGAATCTAATAATTTACAGTCAGTGCCAATAAAGATACCTGAATCCCATAATTATAGTTTTGCAGACATTGTTGAGTCACTTATTCCAGCTGTGGTAAATGTGTATACAGTACAATATAACCAAAAATTAGAGGATTCTCATAAAAAATCTTTTGAGCGTTTTCCATTCGATCATTTTAATGAACTTTTGGAGCGTTTTAATCTACCTTTTGATTTTGATGAGATGTATTCAAATCCTAAATCTGTTCCCCTTGGCTCTGGTTTTATTATAGATCCTACAGGTTTTATTGTTACCAACCATCATGTAGTTGCAAATGCAGATGAGATTCACATAAAATTAACGGATAATAGGGAGCTATCAGCCAAATTGGTAGGTAGTGACAAAAAAACTGATCTTGCTCTTTTAAAAATTGAGATCGAAACTCCTTTGCCTTTTGTAAAATTCGGTGATTCCAGTAAAGCTAGGGTAGGAGATCAGGTTATTGCTATTGGTAATCCTTTTGGTAGACTTGGAGGAACAGTAACTGCTGGTATTATATCTTCAAAGGGACGTGATATTGATAACACTAACGGTATAGTAGATGATTTTATACAGACTGATGCGGCTATTAATAATGGTAATTCCGGTGGTCCAATGTTCAATATTAATGGTGAAGTTATAGGAGTCAATACAGCAATATTTTTACCTTCTGGGACTAGTATTGGTATTGGATTTGCTATTCCATCTAATACTGCTAAATCAATTATTGACCAGCTAAGGCAAAATGGAAAAATTAATCGCGGTAGGCTTGGGGTAGTAATTCAAGAAGTAACTAATGAAATAGCTGAAGGATTTGAGTTAAAAGAAGCTTCGGGAGCGTTAGTAGTGGAAGTATAAAAAGATGGTCCAGCTGATAAATTTGGTATAAAACCTGGGGATGTAATAATAGAATTTGCTGGACAACCGGTAAAAAATTCTAGGAGGCTGCAGATAATGGTTGCTGAAACTACCGTCGATCAAGAGGTAAAAATTATCGTTGTACGAAATGGCAAAAATCAAGAATTAAGTGGCAAGATTAGTAGTGAAGAGGATATAGAGCCTAAAAAAGTAACCGACAAGGTAAGCGATAAAACTTCTGATAATAAATTTTCTGTTGTAAAAAATAATGTTACTTTTAGTAATTTAACAGATAACCTTAAACGAAAATTTGCTATTAAAAGTAAAGTTGAGGGCATTATTGTAACTGATATCGCAAAAGATGGAAAAAATTATGGTTTTAAAATTGGTGATTTAGTAATAGCGAGCAATCAACAACCTATAGCTTCTATAGATCAATTAAATATATTGTATGACAATGCCCAATCTATTAAAAAGCAAAATATAATCTTGTTGGTACAGAGAGACGGGGTGTTTCTATGTTTATAGCCTTGCCAGTTACCAAATCTGAAAATTAGTAGTAATGAAGTCAGTATGGATAATGATAAAATAGCAGTATTAAGTTTTTATAGTTTTACTAACCTAGAAAACCTTGAGATTTTGCTGCCAAAGATTTTACTTATTGGTAAAAAAAGAAGAATTAGGGGTACTATTCTTTTAGCTCTAGAAGGATTTAATGGTTCAATTTCTGGGACAAAAGAAGATGTAAATTTTTTAGTAGATGAAATTATAAAACTTACATCTGCGGAAGATGTAAATATTAAAATAAATTATTGTGATATCCATCCCTTTCAAAAATTAAAAGTAAAGCTGAAAAAAGAAATTATTGCTATGACAGTTGGGGATCTTGATATTGCAAATCTTAAAGGAGAGTATATTGAACCAAAGGACTGGGACAAGTTTATTAGCCAAAATAATGTGGTATTAGTAGACACTAGAAATGACTATGAAGTTTGTGTAGGTACTTTTAAAGGGGCTATAGATCCGAAGACAGAAACGTTTAAGCAATTTCCCAAATGGGTAGAGCAGAATAAAGAATTACTTGCTGGAAAAAAAGTAGCAATGTTTTGTACTGGTGGGATTAGATGCGAGAAATCAACAGCCTATTTGAAGAAACTGGGTTTTAATGATGTGTACCATCTTAAAGGCGGTATTTTACAATATTTAGAAGTGACCCATAATCGTAATAGGTTATGGCAAGGAGAATGTTTTGTATTTGATGACAGAAGAGCTGTGGCAAGTGACTTGTCACCAGCTGAAGGACATTGGTTGGAACGTGGTGATCAATAGATATCTTTGGCAAACTCTACTTCTGTTGGTAATTTATTCATGCTCCCGGTACTCTGCTCCTCACACACATTTGAGTACGCTGCAGGTCGAGGTTTCGTGGCTTCTTTCAATTCTTCAGCATAAGCGAGTTTCGAAAGATATCTAATAAGCTATTATAGGCAAGATCAGATTTTAATATGAATTGTCATCACAACATAGGCTGATATCTAAAAAAATAGCCTAGAAGAATGTGTTAAATATCATAGCCCCCTGTTTACACAGGGGTGAGATAACATGGCGAGTAAGCTGCACCGAAGCAGGGATGATATTTAGTCTCTTAATTATCTTGAATAGAGTTCAACTACTAAATGTACTTCTGGTTCAAATGGGTACGGAACATCAGAAATTACTGGGATTCTGACAAACTGACCAGACAATGAATTGGAATCAAAAGTTAAATAGCTTGGTACAATGTTTCCTTGTTTGCTAGCTGTCTCGAGTATTACAGGGATTTGTTTTGCTGATTCCTTTAGCTCGATGACATCTCCTTCTTTTAGTCTTATACTTGGGATATTAACCTTTTTACCATTCACTTTAATGTGACCATGGGTAACAAATTGTCTTGCAGCAAAAATCGTTGGTGCAATATTCATTCTGTATATAACAGCGTCAAGCCTTCTTTCCAATAGGGCTATAAAATTTTCACCCGTATTGCCTTTCATTTTTTGTGCGAGAGTAAAAGTATTTCTAAATTGCTTCTCGTTAATTCTACCATAATGGCATTTAAGTTTTTGTTTAGCCTTCAAATGTAGACCATAATCAGAAGTTTTAACCATACTATTCTGACCATGTTGACCAGGACGATAATTTCTTGTATTGAAGGCATCTTTACTATCGCCCCACAGGCTTACACCAAGTCTTCTGCTAGCCTTATATTTAGAATTAATAATTTTTGTCACGCTCTATGTCTCATAATTTTGATATCATACTGACGTCATTATGACGTTAATTTAAGTATACTCTTCTGCTTTGAAAATATCATGGATTCGCATGCGTAACTATACTATATGTACGTTCCGCTTGCTCACCATTCATTTTCAAATCCAATTCTTCAAATTATTTGAGTATATATATTTTAAGTATATATATTTTAACAATTAAAGTCAATTCCTCATTTTTTGAAATTATGATAAGCAAATTATGCAAGAGCAATTATCTTTTATCTAAATTTTATAAAAATAGATAAATATTATTTAATAACAAAAACACGTTTTTGTTGAATAAGTTTATGGCACACTTCAAGTAACTTACGCATACAAGCAACTATCGCAACTTTCTTAGGTTTAAAATTATTAACAAGCCTATCATATAAAATTTTTAAATATTGGAAACCATTCTTACCAGCTAATACTGCCATGTATAAAGCATCTCTAGGTATTTTCCTGCCTCCTCGAATAAATCTTCGTCCTTGCTTATTACCACTATCACGAGCATATGGAGCTATACCAACAATTGATGACAATTCATTGCTACTATAATTTTTATCCCCTAATTCAGGTACAAAACTAATTAGTTTTGTAGCTAAACATTTACCAATACCAGGTACAGTCTCTAATATTTTTACCTTCTCTTTTAACTCTTCTGACTCATCTATTGTTTTGTTTAACTTTTTATCAAGCTCAGCTATTTCATTCTGTAAAAATTTAATGAGCTTTTCTATACTCTCTTTATCAATACCATCAATGCTATGATGTAGTCTTTTCTTTTCATTGCTAAGCATTAATACTAAATCTTCTCGTCTTTGTTGACATCTCTTCAAAGTCTCTGTGATTCAACTTGATATATATAATTCGCTGAAAGCTGCATCTTATCCGCATAATATGCTAATTTAAATGCATCCTTCCTATCAGTTTTACACAAATTCACCGATTTACTAAAAGAATTAAAACTATATGTATTGACCTTATGTATTTGTTGGTTATTATTATCCAGCTTTTGACAAATCTCAGCTTCGTATCCTCCAGTAGGTTCACATATTATTAGCTTAATCTCTTGCTCTTTTGCTAATTTAATCATCTCTTCATGACCAGCTGCATCATTGGCAAAACGATGATATTTAGGTTTATCTCTTGTATTATATACACATATATCAAGCCAGTTTTTACTTACGTCTAGACCTATTATTTTATTCATGATATAATCTCCTTCTTCTTATTGTGCAAGGCTGCTCTTTTTAAGACCACCTTCTGCAATTTGTTCAAGGTAAACTACCAAAAAGAGGGTACTTATTCTCTTAGCGACTATTTTAGTCAAGGTCTATTCAAGTCACCCTCTTTAATTACTTATAACACATTCTTAAGATATAAGGTCTATTCTAATTCCTTGATTTTATCGGATGATTCGAGCAACTGGGCATCAATAATTTCAGATTTTGATGAAACAAGCTGATAACGCTCTATAGGATGCTGGATTGTTTTGTTACCAATATCTATGCCTAATTTTTGAATATTCCTAGCCTTAGATAAAAAATGTCGATTAAAAGAAGCGGCAAATTTATCATAATTATTGACTATATGCTGAATATTATTGCCAAGTTTCTGCGAATGCTCCGCTAACGAAGCAATAGAGGTCAATAATTTTCTTACCTCTTCTATAATTAATTTGTGATTTTCTGACCGTCTATAATCTGAAATTTGGAATTTAGCAAATGATAGCATATTCATAAGTCCTGCTGGACCAACTGGGAAAATATTGCTTTCCCAGGCCTTGTATAAAAAATTATTATCTGCAATCAGAATTTTTTCAATTGCCTGTTCAGTAGGGACAAACATCAAAGTAACTATATTACCAAAATGTTCCTTTTTATCTTGGAAACTAGCTAAAACATTTTCCGCGTAATCTTTACTATTTAAGGACTTTAAATGATTATTCATGGTTTTACTAAGATTAGAACTATCTTGCCCTAAATCTACTAAAAACTTTGAAGCTTTTGCATCTATAACCATTAAGTTACCAGAAGGTAAGAAAACTAGGGCATCTGGTCTAAGTTTTAAATTATCGGTAGTTGTCACAGAATATTGTATGATAAAGTCTAAATTAGAACGTAGACCTGATGATTTTAGAATGTTCTCAAGAGTAATTTCAGCAAGTAATCCAGCTCCAGATGGAGAAAGAAGGGATTGTTTAATAATGTCTACTGTTCCTTTAGATTGTTCGATATCCCTACTTAATGACCCAACCATGTTTATTAAACGTTCAAACTCGTTATTAAATTTGCTTGTTGCCCCCGAAATATTTTTTTCTGATAATTCCCTTGCTTCTTGATTCTCCCGTCTATGAATTTCAATTAATTGTTTAGACAATTCATTACCAAGATCAAATAAAGCATTTTTTGCCGATACATATGACTCCTGCCTTGCTTTATCTGCTTCAGCTATCAATTGATTCTGATAGTCTACTTTACTAGATAATTGCTCAATTTTTTGGATATAAGAAATTTTTTCTTGCTGCAAAATTTGATTCTGCTTATTTGCTTCTAAATAGTTATTTGATAGAAAGCCTAATTCTGCATTGAGCTTGGTTGTCTTATGATAAAACCAAACGAACAAGCTAAATAAAACAACAAGTCCGGTAGTAAGCAATAATGAAATATAACTCATTGATAAATTTACTCTTTAGTTAGTAATTTCGGAATTACCCGGTCTTCTAAAGGACCAGTTGGCATAGCTGGCTTTAATAATTTCGGAGTTAAAATGAATTTAGTTTTTTGTTCAATAGGCGAAAGAGTAACAAAATAACTATGCGGTTGCTGAATTATCCCGTATTTATCCCATTCTGGGTATAGCCTATCTAGGTTACCTTTAAATTCATGAGGACCATAAACTTCAATCTCACCAAATTTATATTTCTTCAGTGGAAATACTTCGTTAATATAAAAGAAATCATTAGGAAATCTACGTAACGTTCTGAAATTAGCAGATATAAACATGTTGTCTTTTGGACGGAAAATAAAAATATCTATACATACCTTGTTGCATATAGTGTAAAAATCTTGATGGTAAGTTTTATAACCTAACTTGACAAAATCTGTTAGTATATCTTGTAACCTTATTTCATCAGCGTGCATTATAGCAATATCTAAGTCATCATCATAAGGTATAAGACCTTTATGCCTTGCTGCCCCAAGAAGTGTACCGCCCTCAATCCAATATTGTACGTTATGTTTAGTCAATATTTCATGAGTATCTTTCATTAATTGGTATAAGCTTAGGGCTTTATTTTCACTAATTGTATATTTCTGTACTTGTTGGTCGGTAGGAGTTACATATCTCCATTGGTGATCATAAAACTCTACATAGCCTAGATACAAACCATAAACAATTATAATTATTCCAGCTATTTTAAAGAAAAAGTTATTAGTTTTTTTATGATTTTTGTGTATATATATTCCCATGTTTATTTTAGTAGACTTTTTTAAAGTTATAAACTATAAGTTGCTTTAGTTAGATAATTATATAATTAATGATATATGAAAGTAAAACCAGTAATTATGGCTGGTGGTCTAGGAACTAGATTATGGCCATTATCACGACAGATGCAACCAAAACAATTTATAAAAATATTTAAGAATTTGAGTTCTATACAAAAAACCTTGATTACAAACAGAACTTTAGGCAAACCAACTTTAATAATTGCTAAGGAATATGAATTAATAGCAAAAGAGCAACTTAGAGAGCTAAATATAGAAGCAGACTTAATAATAGAACCTATGCCTAAAAATACAGCTTCATGTGCAATTATATCAGCTATTCAAGCAAAGAATAACGGTTATGATACTGTTATTCTACTGCCTTCTGATCATTATATACATGATATTGATAAGTACCTAATTACTATTAATGAATCTTTGAATTATGTCGCAAAATTTGGTATTTGTACTATTGGGATTAAGCCTAGTTTTGCAAATACCGAATATGGTTATATTAAAATAAATAAGTTATTAGCAGATAGAACTTACAACACTCAACAATTTGTAGAAAAACCTACTCTTCAACAAGCACAAAATTATCTAACAAATGGCAAATATTTTTGGAATTCAGGAATTTTTATTTTTAATATAGATTTTATTTTAGAGCAGGCTAAATTATGGCAAAAAGAACTCTTTAAACATGTGTATGATGCATATTATTTTGCAACCAAAGATCATAATAATATAACACTTGCTTTAGAACCATACCTATATATTACCCCAATTTCTTTAGACTATGCTATAATCGAAAATATTAGTCAAATGATTATGATAGAAGCCAATTTTAGTTGGAATGATATTGGCAATTGGCATTCTTTATGGCAAATACAAAAAGAAGATATAACGAATAATTACTGCGAAGGCGATGTTATAAACATTGATAGTACAAATTCATATATTAGTTCTAATAATAAGCTTACTGCTGTAATAGGAGTTGATAATATAATAATTATTAATACTGAGGATGCTTTATTGATCGTAAATAAATCAAGAGTTGAGAAAATAAAGCAGCTTGTAATGGAAATGACAGAGATGGGACGAAAAGAAGTATTATGAACTTACGTGAGAGTATAAAAAACTATGTCAGCAATTTTCAAGAAGAATATAAATATAAAGAAAGGATGTTGGACTTTCTAGATAATTGTAAAAATCCATTTAGTAGGGAGACAAAAGAAGGACATTTTACCGCTTCAGGATTCTTGCTTAATTCTGATAAAACAAAGTTCTTACTGATGCATCATCGTAAGTTGGATAAATGGTTGCAACCAGGAGGACATTGTGATGGTAATAATAACATTTTGGCTGTAGCAATTAAAGAGGCACAGGAAGAATCGGGTATTTTAGAGATTGAGCCGATTTCTAGACAGATTTATGATATAGATGTTCATCTAATTCCTAGTAATTCTATAGACCAAGAACATTATCATTATGATGTGAGATTTTTATTAAAAACCGTTTGCAACGACTATTTTGTAAAAAATTCTGAATCAAACGAATTACGATGGATAGAATTTGCTTCTAATTATCAAGAACTTGTGCTAGATAATTCAGTAGAAAGGATGATAAAAAAGTACACTCTTATGCTTTGAAGAATTGGCTTCGTAAATATATGCTGCTATGATTTCAAGAGTTGGTAGACGATAGTATCCCAGCTTTCGCTGGGATGACATAATGGCGGTAGGGGCAACATCACCCCACAAATGTTGAAAGTTAAAAAATCGTCTATTAGCGAAGTGCTGTTGTAAGACTTAAACCATCATTGCGAGCGAACGTACGTGAGCGTGGCAATCCATGAAGCTTGAGTGTGCCAAGAAACAATAACGTTATCGTAGTAAATGATTGAATGCTAAGTAATAGATGGTGGTAGGTCCACCGAGATCGGCTAGCACGAGCAGATCTCAAACGATCCCACGGTGCTGTGTCTTTCAAGGAGATGGTGTTGAGCGGATGGGGAAAAGGCGATGTAAATCGTCACGTAGGATTCAAGGAGACGAGCGTAAGCGAACCAATCGATGAGGTGTCGAAATAAATTTTAATACTGTCAAAACTAGAGATTATGACTTATCTTTGGGATATAGACTAATCGGTAATGTATGTTTTGGATTAGTGACAGTCGATATAGAGATGGCGTGAACTTGAATTAGGCTATTACTTAGAACTTGGGAATCATTCTCTTTTCTTCCAAGAGAGTGGGGCGGATAAAGTTATAGTAGTGATGAAGGTTTGGAAACAAACTGGAGCAAAGGGCTTTACTTTTGGAGGTTATAGATGATCAAACAACCAATTAGGTAGGAAATGATAATTATATGACTAAACATTATGATGTAAGCAAGGATGAAGTGATGAACGTTTGAAAGAGTGTTTGAAAAGCAGTGTAAATTGTAATCAGGTTTTTCCCCCCTATTGTAATGAACTATTGCCCCCCCTAACCACATTAAGAATTAGTTAATTTAGGCACTTTTTAATTTAAATTCTAATCGAATCTAAATTAAAATTTAGAGAATATTGATATACAAAAAGTGATTGATAATCATCAGAATATCATGATCATAGGTGGTTCTAGTTCTGCAAAAACTCATCTAGCAATTGGCTTAGCGTTCACTGCAATTGAAAGAAATTACAGGGTAAGATTTTATACTTTAAATGAATTAGCTAGCCAATTGCTTAATGCTAAAACGCATAATTATGAAAGCAAATTCATCGATTCAGTTAAGAGATTCCATCTGATTGTAGTAGATGAATTAGGTTATGTACCAATAAAAGTGGATGCTAGATTCCTGTTATTTGAGGTATTTGTCAATATAATCTCAGGGCTTATAGCTTATTGCTTCAAGCCACGCAAACCAGCAATAAAGCCTAATAAATTAAAAACACAAAAATTGCTCCTTACGTCAAACTGAGGTTAAGTTATTATTTTTTTATTGACTTCCATTACGGATGCTTGCGTAAATTGTTTTAACTATGGCTTTCATCATGAGAAACTCCTGTACACTCTATATGGTCAATAGGTATATCTTGTTGTATATCACAAGATATACTTTTAAAGTAATGTTCTAAATTTAGATCTGCTTCATTACATCCAGGTATTTTTTTTTGTAATAGTTCATTTATCTGTTGTTCACTAAATAGTGGCGATTCTTCCTTAACGATTTGATTTAATTTTGCCATCAAGGCCACCTTAATTTCTACAGGCTTTATATTAGGTTCTTATATCTTAAGAATGTGTTATAAGTAATTAAAGAGGGTGACTTGAATAGACCTTGACTAAAATAGTCGCTAAGAGAATAAGTACCCTCTTTTTGGTAGTTTACCTTGAACAAATTGCAGAAGGTGGTCTTAAAAAGAGCAGCCTTGCACAATAAGAAGAAGGAGATTATATCATGAATAAAATAATAGGTCTAGACGTAAGTAAAAACTGGCTTGATATATGTGTATATAATACAAGAGATAAACCTAAATATCATCGTTTTGCCAATGATGCAGCTGGTCATGAAGAGATGATTAAATTAGCAAAAGAGCAAGAGATTAAGCTAATAATATGTGAACCTACTGGAGGATACGAAGCTGAGATTTGTCAAAAGCTGGATAATAATAACCAACAAATACATAAGGTCAATACATATAGTTTTAATTCTTTTAGTAAATCGGTGAATTTGTGTAAAACTGATAGGAAGGATGCATTTAAATTAGCATATTATGCGGATAAGATGCAGCTTTCAGCGAATTATATATATCAAGTTGAATCACAGAGACTTTGAAGAGATGTCAACAAAGACGAGAAGATTTAGTATTAATGCTTAGCAATGAAAAGAAAAGACTACATCATAGCATTGATGGTATTGATAAAGAGAGTATAGAAAAGCTCATTAAATTTTTACAGAATGAAATAGCTGAGCTTGATAAAAAGTTAAACAAAACAATAGATGAGTCAGAAGAGTTAAAAGAGAAGGTAAAAATATTAGAGACTGTACCTGGTATTGGTAAATGTTTAGCTACAAAACTAATTAGTTTTGTACCTGAATTAGGGGATAAAAATTATAGTAGCAATGAATTGTCATCAATTGTTGGTATAGCTCCATATGCTCGTGATAGTGGTAATAAGCAAGGACGAAGATTTATTCGAGGAGGCAGGAAAATACCTAGAGATGCTTTATACATGGCAGTATTAGCTGGTAAGAATGGTTTCCAATATTTAAAAATTTTATATGATAGGCTTGTTAATAATTTTAAACCTAAGAAAGTTGCGATAGTTGCTTGTATGCGTAAGTTACTTGAAGTGTGCCATAAACTTATTCAACAAAAACGTGTTTTTGTTATTAAATAATATTTATCTATTTTTATAAAATTTAGATAAAAGATAATTGCTCTTTCGAAACTGGTTAACGTAATTCAAAATTATAAATGCCAGAGATCAAATTAAATCTAAGACCGAATCTTTTACGTCTATTTCGATATTTGTCAGCAATAATTTTGAACCGTTTTAGCATACCAATAACGTTTTCATTCACAACTCTTTCTCCTGCTAACCTACGATTATTCTTTTTATCATTTTTAGTTAAAGGATTTTTCTTGCTTTTTTTCTTTGGTAATTCAGAATTATTGTGAATTTTTTGTATACCTTGATATCCTGTATCAGTAATCGCTTTAACCTTAGGATGGATAAAAATTTTGGATTCCTTAAATAATCTAAAGTCATGTTTCTTACCGTTAGAAAAATTTGTACATATTACTTGGTGCGTTTTCTTATCATATGTTGTGTAGTTAGTTATGTGGTGTCTAGTCATTATTTACTATTCTTAGCCAATTTTATTAATATAAAAATAACATAATTAATGCCTATGCCCAACACCATGTTTAATTTTTAGATGCATTAAATAGCATTCAAAAAACTCATTAGGTTTTTATTGTTACGCCAATGTGTTGGTTGTTTGTCTTCTATAATTTTGCAACAAGCTAATGCTCTAGCCTTCATTTCTAAATCCACCTCTGCATAAATATTAGTTGTATTGATAGATACATGTCCAAGCCAAGCTCTGATTGTATTGATATCTACACCAGCATGCAACAAATGGGTAGCGGTTGTATGACGTATGGTATGAGGACTAACTCGCTTTCTTTCTAAAGATGGTAGTTGTTTGCTAATTTTTTTAACATAGCGTTTAACCATAGTATGAAGGCCAAACCTTGTTAAAGGTTGTTTACATCTATTTAAAAATACATGCTCATTCTGCTCTCGATTCAATATTAATACACATAATTCATTAGTTGTTTGTTGCCATAGTGGACAACGTCTTAATTTGTTACCCTTACCTCTAATTACTACTGTAGATAAATCTCTTTTTTTAGCATGTGCCATATTTAAATCAGCTATTGTTAGCTGTGTAGCTTCATCAGCACGTACCCCCGTATTATAAAGAAATAATAATAAAGCATAGTCTCGTTTACCTTGATCAGTATACTTATTTGGTGCATTCAGTAATGCATCCATCTCAGACTTGTTAAGATAAGTTATCAAAGAATGTTCTGCTTTCTTAAATGGGATAATTTGTATTTGTCGACACCATTCTACATGTTCCGGACTATTAAATCCAACAAACTTTGCAAAAGCATGAATTGCTGCCAATCGTTGATTACATGTAGATAATGAACAATGACGATTATTTTCTAAATGTAAAAGACCAGTCCTAATAGTATCAGAACTCATGTCATCAACTAGTAATTGGTCAATTGATTTTTTGACCTTGTTAGCTATAAATGGTAATAATAATTTAAAGGTATCACGATAACCTTGTTGCGTATTTTTTGATAAATTCCTTATATTAATTAAATATTCCAATAGGAATCGTTTTATCCATGAGCTTAAATAGTTAGTATTTTTCATATTTGTCCTCCTGTTGCGTATTGTTCAAAACGCATACTTGCTTCTTGAAGAAGATCATCTGTCATAGTCAGATAGATTGTCGTATGAGCAAGATAAGTATGCCCTAGATAGGTTGAGAGTATTGGCAGAAGTTGTTGTACATTCTTATTTTCCTTATACCAACTAGTTAATCTATTAACAGCAAAGGTATGTCTCAGATCATGCATTCTTGGTTGATAATTTGCATTATCTACTCGCTTTATGTTAGCTTTCTTACGTATCCTTACAAAGATACCTCGCATGGTTTCTATATTAAAAGGATGGTTATTTTTTCCTATAAATGCAAAAGTATTGGCATCTTGAAAGCATTTTTGGTGCGTTCTCCAATCTAAATATTCTACAATAACAGACGTTAACTGTGTGCTAAATGGTACTAAACGGCTTTTATAAAATTTTGTTTCTCTGATTGTTATAACATGATGCGTCATGTCAATATCTTCTAGCTTGATCGAGAGCGTTTCATGAATACGCAGACCTAGTGCGTAAGTAAGTATTAGAATAGTACGAACTAGATAGGGTTCTACATAACTTTTATTTTTTTGATAGGTCAGTGCCGTATCAAACAAACGTTTTAACTCCTCTTTGGAATAAATGTAAGGTACGAAAGATTGCGGTCGCTTAGGCAAAGTGTGTGGTAAAGGTATTTTAGTAATATAGTTACGTGTTAATGCATATCGATAAAACCCAAGTAATGCAGTATGTTTAATAAACCATCCTGACGTTATTACCTGTAAACTACTATAAAGAAAGTTATTGACCATATCTTCAGAAATAGAATCAATATTTATTGATGGTTCTATCGATTTACAAAAAGCTTTTAGATATTTTTCATTTGTTTTAAACTTCTCACCTAGTGATTTCCTATAATTGATATATTCAGTAATAAGTTGTTCGAGTTTCATAATAAATCTCCTAAATCAAATTCAGCAACCTTATACAAATTTACAAGATCAACCTTAGTATAAATTCGTGTAGTTTCTAATCCCTTATGCCCAAGATGATCACTTATTTCTTTAAGTGATACGCCCTCATTGATTAAATGAGTTGCACAAGCATGGCGTAAAGCATGAGGACCATGATGTTTAATTTTTAGATCAAGCGGTCTTAGTCTCCTACTAACAAGCTGATAAACAGCTGCAGCTTTTAAAGGTCGATATGGTGACCGCATGCATAAGAATATTGTTCTCAGCAAACAGTTATTCGGTCTTACCTCTTGTAAGTAACGTAATATTGCACTCCCCACAATTTTGGAGAGAGGAAAGATTTGTGGCTTTGATCGCTTTGCTTGTCTTAAATAAAGTAGCTCATTCTCCCAATCAAGATCTTCTAACTGTAAATTAATAACTTCACTACATCTCATACCATATACAGAAAGCAGCATTAAGATTGTATAATCTCTAATATCAATAGAATGATCAGATTTGCTGTTAGCTAGAAGTTTTTTTACATCATCCCAGCTTGGAGAGTAAGGTAGTGATTCGTGCCGGTATACACGTGGTATTTTGATTGAATTAGCTATACCGCTTTGACACCAAGCTTGATTTTCAGCATATTTTAAGAAGCTTCGAATCACTGATGCATAAGACTGAATACTTCGTCTAGAATAACCGTTTACATTATATTTTATTGTTAAAGCTTCATCTATAATGGATGGTGTAAGTTGTATCAAATTTTTCCTTTTTTCGTTAATCTTTATAAGAAAATCTTGAAGTTGGTAAAATCTATTTTTAATCGTATTTTCAGATAGTCCTTGTTCATGACGCATGTAAACAATATAAAGATTTAAGTATTCTTCAAAGGGGAAAGGAGACTTGGGTTCTTGTTTAAGACAACCAAGCATTTTAAACAAGTTTGAAGCAAAGAGAATAAACCGTGCTTTTGCAAATTTTGAATAATTGCCTTTTCTTTTAGAGTTTCTACTATCTTTTGCCCATTCTTCTGCAACTTTCTCAATTTCGATTAATGACACTGTTCTTAGTTCATAAAAACTGAGATAGTTTATAATGACTAACAGATACTGGGCAATATTTCGCAGGCTACTTTTTACTGCTCCATTATCATCCCAGTATTGTAAGTATCGTAAACGTTCCTCTACTAACGGCATACTTGCGTGACGTTGCAAAGCATTGTGCCGTTCAAATATTTTATTAAATAGAGGAATTGTTTCTTCGGGTAGCAGTTCTAAACGATTTAACTTTCTGAGCCAGTCTGTTGCATACCAAATAAAACGTTCCTTTCCATGTTTTGAAAAAGCCACTTTTTTCTGAGGGTGATTATATTGATAGCAAGCCCAAACATTTGCAGCCAGTTCAATCTTCTTTCTGCTAACAACTACATCGTTAGTTTCTAAGTTAAGATAATCAATAATTCTCAAAAGATATTGTGCTGTTGATTGTATAGTACTTCGAGACCTACCTAATGTATCCCAATATTGTAGGTATTGTAGTCGTTCCTCTAACAATGGTGCATTAATATGCTTTCTAATTGTAGAAGCTTTTTTAAATATTTTATTAAACATACTATTACCTCCCGCCTGCCTTATTGATATAATTATAAACAATTAGTGCCAGTATAGATTAAATCATGATAATATTATGTTGATTTAAAAAGAAGTAGAAAAACTAAAAAATAAGAAAATTATGATTTTACACCACATAACTAACTACACAACATATGAACTCAAAACTGGCAAATTTAAGGCAGAATATAAAGGGCAAATGGAGCTTTATATAAATTGGCTTAAGAAGTATGATACCAATTGCAATAATTAACGCAGTGGTGTAAAATGGGTTTTTAACTGATAAAGGTACTCAAATGGCTAGGTTAATATTACCGCAAGGTTTTCATGGTCATGATTTTATAAAAATGATGAAACATGAGCCGCATGGTCGAAATCGTATACGTTTATTGGCGATGTATTACCTTCAATTAGGCAAATCTTTTAAAGCCATATCTGAAATAGTGAAGTCACACTGGAAAACTGTGCAATCATGGCTCAGAAGATTTAGGAATCATGGTTTTGAAGGATTATTTGAATCACAAAGAAGCGGTGCCCCTAGGAAGATTAACACTATACAAGAGTCTGCTCTTTTTGATAAAATCAATACGCTCAGTGAAAGTAAAACTGGTGGGTATATAACTGGAAAGGAGCTACATATCATGTTACTTGAGGAATATGGTGCTAAATGTACTTTAAAAACAGTCTACAATACTATGCACCGCCTTGGTTTTAGCTGGATTACTTCTCGTTCAATGCATCCAAAGTCAAATCAAGAGACTCAAAATACATATAAAAAAACTTCCCAGACATGCTAACAGAATTATTACCAAAAAATATCGATAGATGTAAAGTTGATATATGGTCTCAGGATGAAACTCGAGTTGGGCAACAAGGTAGCTTAACTCGTATATGGGCTAAGCGTGGCACTAGACCCCGTAAAGTTCGGCAACAGCAATTCATTTCAACATATATTTATGGAGCTGCTTGCCATGATACAGGAGAAGCTTTTGCATTAATTTTACCATATGCAAATACACAGGCAATGAATAAATTCTTAGAAGACCTTTCTCGCAGTATTCAAGGCAACCGACATATAGCTTTACTAACGGATAATGCAGGTTGGCACACAGCCAAAAAACTAACTGTGCCAAGCAATATCACTTTGATACCGCTTCCGCCCTATGCACCGGAACTTAATGCAATGGAACAAGTTTGGGCATGGATCAAAAATCATTTCTTGTCTAACCAATGTTATGGTGTATATGAAGATATCGTCACTATGGCTTGTTACGCTTGGAATCAATTTGCTCATAATGTAGATTTAGTAAAATCAATTATGTATAGAGACTGGATAAATACACCGTGTTAATTATTGCAATTGGTATGAGACCTTTGAAGGAGAAAACCCGCCAATTGGCATTATTCTCTGCACTGAAAAATCACATGCTCAAATTGAGCTTTTGGATGTATCAGCAAGTGGCATACATGTAGCAGAATATTGGACTGAATTGCCACCTATTAAGGTCTTTGAGAAAAAAATTCAGGAAATAGTCCTACAAGCAAAAAATCGATATGACCAAAAAGCAGTAGAAATAAAAAAGCATTAGTAAATTATGAATGTTATTAATCAAGAGGAAGCGGATATCAACTTTATGCCCATAAACTCCGTATGTTTGAACCTAACTATTCTACTTAGTTGGTTATCAGCTGTTATATTCTTGGCTGCTACTTCTGCTGGTAATTTATTCGTGCTACCGGTACTCTGCTCCTCACGTACATCATCGTCCGCTGCGGGTTGAGATTCCGTGGCTTCTTTAAATTCTTCAGCATAAGCGAGTTTGTCAAAGATATCTAATATATAATCACTCAATACCCAAAATCTTATGAGTTTGTAAGAAAAGGCGATGACCATACTTAATGGTCAAATCAATAGCTAACCGTTCATTTTCTTTATTTAGCAACAGATTATTTTGATCCATAGGCTGAATAAATACTGGTATATTATACTTGCTTTGTCCTACTTCTGGTATGTTAGAGTATTTGGGTATATTTTTAGCCACCAAAAATTTTAGGGCATTAATATAAGATAGTAAGTCATCTCTCAATAGTGCATAACCATTTTTCCCAGCTTTTGGTGAGCAAACTATATGGACTTTATCTGGAAGATCACGATATAATGTGCCATTAGTTTCAATTTGCACTATATAATCCAAATCTAATAATTTGTAGCACAATAATTCTATAGGTTGACGAAAAGGCTCACCACCAGTTATAACCACTAATTTGATATTAGATATCTTGCATAATTCTACTTTTGCTGGTAATTTGTGCGTGCTACCGGTACTCTGCCCCTCACGTAGATCTAAATACGCTGGGGATTGAGATTCCATGACTCCTGCAAATTCCCTAGCAGAAGCGAATTCTGCAAGAGGTCTATTAATTGCCAGTTTTTCAACTTCTTCGATAATATTGTTAATAGTTAATATATTAAAATCTTCAAAGTCGGTATCGCAGAAATTACAAGCAAGATTGCATCCGCCAAGCCTAATAAAAATAGCAGGCATACCTACAAAAGGCCCTTCTCCCTGAATAGTCTTAAAAATACTTTTGATTTCTAGATTAGTTCCATCATTAAATATTGCTGGTCTTTTAGGATTTTGTCCAAACATAATATACTCAGGTAGAACTTCAAGAATTAAGGTCGTTGTGTCTAAAGATTTCAGCTGCTCCGTTACTCATGTACGCCTAGCTGCTCGACTTTGCTACTGCATAGCTCTTCTTGAAATTGACCTCTTCGGTCTATCAACTCTTGAAATCATAGCAGTATAAAAGCCAATTATTAGATTCATTGAGGAAGCAATATACTGACAAACTCAGTTTTTGATAAGTCAACTACAGGCTTTACAAGAACCTTTTCTGCATTTGCTTTTTTTACGTAACCTACCGTTATGCCATAAGGGTAAATATTACCATAACCAGATGTTATAACTTTTTCGCCTTTTTGGACAAGATGAGTTTTTGGTAAATAGAGTATTTTGCTACCATTACCATAACCACTCATGATACCTTTCTCTTTTGAAGATACGGTAGTGATCGGAATTCGAGAGTTTACGTCATTAACTAAAATTATTTTAGAGTAATTGTTGCTTACTTGTATTACTCGCCCAACTAATCCTTCACTGTTGGTAACTATCTGATCAACTTCCACACCATGTCTTACTCCAGCTGACACTAAAGCAGTTTTACTGAAGGGGTTTAATGAAACACTTAGTAATTTAGCACTGACATAGTTATATTGTTCTTCTTCTACAACTGATAGTAGTTTTTTTAGTTCTTTATTCTCAGATTGGATCAAATATATATTACTCTGTAACTTTCTTAGTCTTGCCACTTCTAATTGTAGTTCGATATTTTCTCTTGCTAAGTCTCGTAAATAAATAAAATTTTGGGTTATTAAATTAATTTGCTTAAATATGTTTTCATGAATTAGCAATCCACCAAAAATAACATGTCCAACGACTTCAAGAGAAATGGAAGAAAATCTTTTTGGAGCAGCAAGAAATAAGTAAAGTGAGGCGATAACAAAAAATAAAACGAAAACACGTCTCAAAGTAACAAGTATAAATCTAGCAAACTCTACCATTTTACTAGAACGCTTTATTCTGTTTGCAAGTAATGCCATTGGTTAATCTTGTTTAAATAACACATGCTTAAATTTTTGAAAATCTTCTAGTACTTTTCCCGTACCAAGAGCTACGCATGATAGTGCTTGATCAGCAATAATTACCGGCAGTTTAGTTGCTTCTTTTAGGACATGATCTAAGTTTCGGAGTAATGCCCCACCACCAGTCATAACAATTCCTGTATCTACAATATCGGATGAAAGCTCTGGAGGAGTGCATTCCAACG
Source organism: Candidatus Tisiphia endosymbiont of Metellina segmentata (assembly GCF_964030715.1). NCBI lineage: Bacteria > Pseudomonadati > Pseudomonadota > Alphaproteobacteria > Rickettsiales > Rickettsiaceae > Candidatus Tisiphia > Candidatus Tisiphia endosymbiont of Metellina segmentata. The sequence goes on along the minus strand of NZ_OZ034919.1, from coordinate 78,316 downwards.
CCACTTTTACTGCTTCTACAATTTGACTAATTGGTTCAATTAGACTGTCAGCAATTTGTCTTTCGTTTAGTAGCATTTCTTTAGGGATACCATGGATTAAATCTCGTCCTTTAATTTCCATTACTCTTGGTTCTAAACTATCATCTACGTAAGCAGCTCCAATCTGCTTTTTGATTTTTTCTGCTGTAGCTTCGCCGATTAGTAAATTATAATGCCTTCTAATATAAGAAATAATAGACTCATCCATTTTATCGCCACCTACCCGTACTGATCTAGCATACACAATACCACCTAATGATAGGACGGCTACTTCTGTTGTCCCTCCACCTACATCAACAATCATTGAACCAGTTGCTTCTGTTACTGGTAAGCCGGCACCAATTGCTGCTGCCATAGGTTCTTCTATAAGGTATACATCTCTACCTCCTGCACTCTCTGCTGCTTCTTGAATAGCCCTACGCTCAACTGGTGTAGAACCTGAGGGTACACAAATTATAATCATTGGACCAGTAAATGATCTACGATTATGTACTGTTCTGATGAAATATTTTATCATTTCTTCAGCTCCCTTAAAGTCGGCTATAACACCATCTTTTAGTGGTCTTTTTGCTTCAATGTCTGTTGGGGTACGTCCTAACATATTTTTTGCTTCCTGACCAAATGCGTATGGCTTAAATGCTCCGTCCACTTTAATCAATGCAACTACAGAAGGTTCGTTAAGTACGATTCCTTTGCCTTTGACATACACTAAAGTATTAGCCGTACCAAGATCTATGGCCATATCACATACAAATTTCCTGAAAAAGTTTGTTAGCATTTTTATTTCTCCAAAATCAAATCATTTTAACGCATCAGGTTTCTTGAGAATGCATAATAACAAAATTACTGAAAAATAATATACATATATTTGGCAATAAAATAGCTAAGAAAGGGGGGGTTGCATTATATGCGAGTATTTTAAACAAAATCTCTAATAGGAAATAAATAATAAAACCTAGAAATAAGCCAATTACTAAGATTTTTTCTTGAGAATTATCACGTTGCTTGAGACTAAAAAAGCAGGCTGCTAAAATCACTGTGGTAGCCATAATTATAGGCTTAAATAATTGTTTATAGAAATAAATTTGATAGTTAGTTATTGGCAAACCAAATTCTACTAAATGTTTAATTGTATCTGGTAAATCCCAAATAGCAATCATCTCAGGATTTATAAAACTATTTAGTAAGTTACTTATTGATAAATTTGTTGGAACGGTAAAATGCTCATATTGTTTGACATTATAGTTATCCGAAATTTTTACAGAAGTTAGTTTTAAATTATTATCAACTAAAATAGCATATTCCCCATCAATTCTTTTTAAGAAATTATTTTTGTCATCTAAAAATAATATAATAATCTTATTTAACTTATTGTTCACTACATCAATAGACCCAGCCTGAATAATTCTTTTATTGCCTTGATAATTCTCAAAAAATAGTAAACCAGATTTTGATATTATCAAATTATTAGATGTCTTTTTACTCAATTTTGCTTCTAAAGATTCATATTTTTGTAAACCAAATGTACCAATAGGGTTGCATATAGTTATTAGTATTATACCAAAAATCACCGTTGCAAAAACTGGAACAGCAATAACCCTCCAAATATGGATACCATTGCATAAAATAGTTATTAGTTCGTTATGTTTAGTTAGTCTTTTTAGAAAAAATAACATCGCAATGAAGCTAAGAAGAGAAGCTACTTCATTAACTAAATAAGGTATTTTATATAATACAAGTTTCCAAAAAAAATGTGTTGGGATATATACAGCTTTAAATTTTTGCAAAAGGTCAAAGATATTTGAAAGAATTAAAACCCCGATAAGCAGAAGCAATATACCGATGAAATAGCTACAATATAGCCTGAGTAGGTAAATTGAAAGAGTTTTAAAATTAATCATTTTAAAATAAAAATTGGTGACCGTAGTGGATGATTTTACAACCAAAAGTGAAATAAAAACTATTATAAAACACTACTACTAATATAATAACTATATCAGTAATAATACTCGATAATCAAGTTTTTTCTAAGTCATTGTCAATAACATGTTATTGACATTTGCTTCTAATTAATCTAGAGATATAATAAAATATAGTCTAATATTTATGGCTCGATATTATTATTAACTTGTTATGAATCATCTAAACCAAATATTAAAATCTGTACAAAGCAGAATAGAATCAACTCAAGCTCTATCAGAGTTGCAACAAATTAGGGTGGAGTTTCTTGGGAAACAAAGCTTACTTAACCAAGAAATGAGAAAGCTTGGTAGTCTTGAGCAAAATGATCGTAAAAAGTTAGGCGAGGCAGTTAATCTGCTTAAAGAACAGATTAGTAATTTGCTAGAAGCAAAACAAGCAGCCTTGAAGGAAATTGAATTAAATAAACGATTTGCTGAAGAAAAGACAGATTTAACAATTCCAGCTCGGCAGTATAAGAAGGGGAGCATACACCCCATTACCCAAGCTACTGAAGAATTAATTCAAGTATTTACAAAATTTGGGCTAACCATTAAGGATGGTCCAACTATTGAGAACGATTGGTATAATTTCACTGCCCTAAATTTTTATGAAGATCACCCAGCAAGGCAGATGCACGATACTTTCTATCTAAAGGCAAAAGAGGCAGAACACCCCCTATTGTTACGTACTCATACTTCACCCATACAAATCAGGACGATGCAAAATGGTAAACCGCCTTTTAGATTTATTGCTCCTGGTAGAACTTATAGGTCTGATTCCGATATGACACATACACCAATGTTCCATCAGATTGAGGGTTTAGTGATCGATGAAAATATCAATATGGGGCATTTAAAATATGTTATCACGGAATTTATCAAGGATTTTTTTGAACAAACAAATATTGACATACGTTTTAGACCAAGTTTTTTTCCGTTTACCGAGCCATCGGCAGAAGTGGATATTAAGATGCAGGGTAGCAATAAATGGCTTGAGGTGCTTGGTTGTGGTATGGTTCATCCAAATGTTCTTAAAAATGTTAATATAGATAGTGATCTCTATCAAGGGTTTGCCTTTGGTCTAGGTGTTGAGCGTTTTGCTATGTTAAAATATGGTATCAAGGATCTCAGGCAATTTTTTGAAGGAGATATAAGATGGTTAAAACACTATAACTTCTCTGCTTTTGACTTGCCAACTCTAGCTGGAGGATTAACAAGATGAAATTTACTCTATCATGGTTAAAAAAATTCTTAGATACTGAGAGTACTGTTGCAGATATTGCTGACTGTTTGACCATGCTTGGTCTAGAAGTGGAAGAAATAGTAGATAGAAGGACGGAGCTAAAAGATTTTGAAGTAGCTCACATATTATCTACTAAACCCCATCCATCGGCGGATAAACTTAAGATATGTCAAGTCCAAACTAATGAGGAAATTTTACAAATAGTTTGTGGAGCAAGTAATGCTAGGGAGAATATTAAAGTAGTACTGGCAAAAATAGGTTGTGAAATCCCTAATGGTAAATTTAAAATTAAAGAGTCGGTAATACGAGGGGAAAAAAGTTGCGGAATGTTATGTTCTGAAGCAGAACTATTAGTGGGTACTAATTCTGATGGTATAATAGAACTGATGCCCGATGCTAAAATAGGAGAACCATTTATACAATATTATGGGTATGATGACCCAGTTTTTGACATTAACGTTACCCCAAATCGTGGCGATGCTCTTGGCGTCTATGGTATAGCTAGAGACCTAGCTAGCAAGGGTATTGGTACGCTTAAAGAATTAGAAGTGCCATCAATTGCTGGAGAATTTGAATCTACATTAACCTTGCAGGTAGAGAATAAAGAAGCATGCCCATTATTCTACTTTCGGGAAATAAGAAATTTACAAAACAAGACAAGCCCTGATTGGTTAAAGCAATTATTGCAAAATATTGGGCTAAAACCGGTTTCAGCCCTAGTGGACGTCACTAACTATATATCGTATAGTTTCGGGCAACCAATGCATGCTTACGATAGAAGTAAATTATCAGATAAGCTGCAAATTACACTACTTAAAGAGAAAACTAAATTTCTAGCTTTAAATGGCAAAGAATATGATTTAGATGAAGAATCTTTGGTAATTCAAGATGATAGGCAAGTACTTACTCTTGCTGGTATTATAGGAGGTGATAGTAGTAAAAGTGAGCTTGGGACGCAAAATATTTTGCTAGAAGCGGCGTGTTTTTCTGCTAAATATATTACTAAAACGGGGAGATCTCTACAGATTGATACTGATTCTAGATATCGTTTTGAACGTAATATTGATCAGGCATTTACCTTAAAAGCCTTAAATATTGCAAGTAAAATGATTTTAGCTATTTGTGGAGGTGAAATTTCTGATATAGTGTATAATGAAGGGTTTGCTTTTGTACAAAAATCCTTGGACTTCCCTATAAATTGTCTAGCTAAAATAACCGGTCTAAACTTAAGCAAAACAGAGATTTGTAACATTTTAAAAAATCTTGGCTTTATTATAGTAGATATAGGCGATACTCTCAAACTTACCATACCATCTTGGCGACATGACCTCACAATTAAAGAAGATATTGTTGAAGAAATTGTTCGTATTTACGGCTATGACAAATTAGAGCCGATTAAATTACCAGAAATGCAACTAACAAGGATTATACCTAAAGAGCAACGAAGAATTTCTGATATTAAAAGAATTTTAGCCAGTTATGGGTATGATGAAGTTGTAACAAACTCATTCATGGATAGTAACGTTGCAAAATTATTTGCTTCAATAAAAGAGGAGTTATTTTTGCTAAATCCTATTAATGTTGATAATAATTATATGCGACCTAGCCTCATTGCAAATTTACTTAAATTAGTTCAAAAAAACTTAGCAAGATCAATTAGAGAAATTGCCTTGATGGAAATAGGACCAATCTTTAACTCTTGTACATCAGATGGAGAATTAATTTTTGCTTCTGCAGTAAGATGTGGGCTATATAATGAAAAAGATTGTCATTCTGCAGCTCGCTTAGTAGATGTTTTTGATATTAAATCTGACTTAGAAAATGTTTTAAATTATGTAGGTCTACCGATTGATAAGTGTCAATTTGCTCCTATTGATTTACCTTATTACCATCCGACAAAATCAGCCCTTATAAAACTTGGTAAAAATGTTATAGCCTATTTTGGGCAAATTCATCCCTCTATATTAAAACATTTTGATATTGACTGTCAGATATTTGCCTTTGAAATAGATATTGCCAATATACCATTTGCTAAAGCAAAATTTGCTAAAAGAGACGAGTTTATTGTTTCTGACTTCCAGCCAACCTTTAGAGACTATGCTTTTGTAGTTGATCTAGAGCAGCCGGTTAGCAAGATAATTGCTTATATCAAGAATTCTAATAAAAAAATGATAAAGTCTGTTGATCTATTTGATATTTATTCGGGAGATAAACTGCCTTCCGGTAAAAAATCAGTGGCAATTAAGGTGCAATTTCAAGCAGATGATCGGACGTTAAATGAAGCAGACCTAAATTTATTAAGTCAAGAAATTGTTACAATTGTTCATGAGAAATTCCAAGGTAAGTTAAGAGAATAAACTCCTACTTTCAGACTAAATATATATCCAAAAAATGCTAAAGTAACCTAAGTATCGATATGAGACATGGATTTAACATTAGACTTCTTTCGAAACTCTACTTCTGCTGGTGATTTGGACAATGATGCGGCACTCGAATCCGTAACGGAATTAGAGTACGCTGCGGTTCGAGGTGAAGCGTCTCCTTCAAATCCCTCAGCACAAGCGAGTTTCGAAAGAGCAATTATCTTTTATCTAAATTTTATAAAAATAGATAAATATTATTTAATAACAAAAACACGTTTTTGTTGAATAAGTTTATGGCACACTTCAAGTAACTTACGCATACAAGCAACTATCGCAACTTTCTTAGGTTTAAAATTATTAACAAGCCTATCATATAAAATTTTTAAATATTGGAAACCATTCTTACCAGCTAATACTGCCATGTATAAAGCATCTCTAGGTATTTTCCTGCCTCCTCGAATAAATCTTCGTCCTTGCTTATTACCACTATCACGAGCATATGGAGCTATACCAACAATTGATGACAATTCATTGCTACTATAATTTTTATCCCCTAATTCAGGTACAAAACTAATTAGTTTTGTAGCTAAACATTTACCAATACCAGGTACAGTCTCTAATATTTTTACCTTCTCTTTTAACTCTTCTGACTCATCTATTGTTTTGTTTAACTTTTTATCAAGCTCAGCTATTTCATTCTGTAAAAATTTAATGAGCTTTTCTATACTCTCTTTATCAATACCATCAATGCTATGATGTAGTCTTTTCTTTTCATTGCTAAGCATTAATACTAAATCTTCTCGTCTTTGTTGACATCTCTTCAAAGTCTCTGTGATTCAACTTGATATATATAATTCGCTGAAAGCTGCATCTTATCCGCATAATATGCTAATTTAAATGCATCCTTCCTATCAGTTTTACACAAATTCACCGATTTACTAAAAGAATTAAAACTATATGTATTGACCTTATGTATTTGTTGGTTATTATTATCCAGCTTTTGACAAATCTCAGCTTCGTATCCTCCAGTAGGTTCACATATTATTAGCTTAATCTCTTGCTCTTTTGCTAATTTAATCATCTCTTCATGACCAGCTGCATCATTGGCAAAACGATGATATTTAGGTTTATCTCTTGTATTATATACACATATATCAAGCCAGTTTTTACTTACGTCTAGACCTATTATTTTATTCATGATATAATCTCCTTCTTCTTATTGTGCAAGGCTGCTCTTTTTAAGACCACCTTCTGCAATTTGTTCAAGGTAAACTACCAAAAAGAGGGTACTTATTCTCTTAGCGACTATTTTAGTCAAGGTCTATTCAAGTCACCCTCTTTAATTACTTATAACACATTCTTAAGATATAAGGTCTATTCTCGATGTTTCCACGAAGGCACAACTGTTGGAAGTTAAAAAATCGTCCTAAACGCCGTTAGGCACTGTGGCAATCTTCATGATAGTCAAGACCTCCTTCACAAGATTGCCACGTCGCCGCTTGCAGCGACTCCTCGCAATGACGGTTTAAGCCTTACAACAGCACTTCGCTAATAGACGATTTTTTAACTTTCAACAGTTGTGATACTCACTCCACCACTCCTGCTACCCAATCCTCCTGAATTACGCGAATTCGGGATAAGAATTTGTCAATTCTTATCCCAAATTCGGTAAAATTATCGAAACAATCAGATTTGAGACGTAAGCGTATGGTAAAGGTGGTCTAGAAATATTATTTATTCTAGTATAATATTCCAAGGGAGGAGGTCTGCAATTTTATTGGCTTTATAATCCTGAATTGTTGCAAGCACTTTTTGCAGATATTTCCAAGGATTGATGTTATTTAATTTAGCAGTTTCGATAATGGAATAGATAATAGCGGCAGTATGACCACCATTGTCTGATCCAGCAAAAAGCCAATTTTTTCGTCCTATGGCAATTGATCTCATTGCACGCTCTGCAGCGTTGTTGTCAATTTCTATTTTACCATTATCCAAAAATTTCATCAGTGCGTTCTGATTGTTTAAAGCATAAGAAATAGCTTTTGCCGTACTGCTTTTTTTAGGCAGTTGATCATATGCTTTCCTAAAACCTGCAAACAATTTTTCCACCAGTACTTTAGATTTTTTCTGTCGTTCCTCTAGCCTCTTATCAGCTTCTAATCCTCTTATGTCATCTTCAATGCCATAAATTTTACCAATCTGCTCCAATATAGCAATAGCAATATTGGCTTTATCATTTGCTATTGTTACTTCGTAAAACTTACGGCGTACATGAGCCCAACATGCTGCTTCCTTTATCTTAGCAGCTGATTTTTCATCATCGATATATAGTTGGTTATAACCAGCATAAGCGTCAGCATGCAGCACTCCTGTAAAATCTTTGAGATGCTCAAGCGGTCTTGTCCCTTTCCGATCAGGGCTATAAAAATAGCAAACTGCAACTGGAGACTGATCCCCATGAGGTCTACCATCTGATACATAGGTCCATATTCTACCGATCTTGGTTTTACCAATCCCAGGAGCTAGAACCCTCACAGGTGTATCATCACCATGTATCTGTTTACCCGAAAAGATACATTGTTGAATTGCTTTGGCTATTGGCTCTAGCAATCTAGCACACTGACCCGCCCAACTCGCCATTGTTGTCCTCGAAATCTCCACTCCTTCTCTCTCGTAAATTTGCGACTGACGATATAGTGGTAGATGATTGCAATATTTCTGAATTAATATATGTGCCAGTAACCCAGACCCCGGCTTACCTTTATCAATGGCTTTTGACGGTGCGTAGGCTTGTACTATCTTCTCACAGTGGGTGCAGGCACAGCGTGGCCTTACATGCCGTATCACCTTAAATGATGATGGAACATATTCTAATGTTTCTGAGATATCATCACTTATCTTACGGAATTCCACTCCACCACATGCAGGACATTGATCAACAGGTTTTAATACCACAGCTTCTCTTGGTAAATGCTCCGGTAATTTTTGTCGTTTTGGCTTCTGCTTACTATCATCGACAGTAGCTATACTCTTATCAGAATTAACATTATCTTGCTCAGTTTTAAATCCTAAAATAAGCTCATTTTCTTCTATTTTAAGCTCAATCTCCTCTATTTGTTTATCTAGCTTTTCTGATGATTTCCCATAACGCTTTGCTTTTAGTAATGCCAGCTGTTCTCTTAATGATTGATTCTCAGTGGTTAATGACTGGTTTTCTGTAGTTAGCGATTGATTCTCTGTAATTAGTGACTGTATATTATTATTTAATGCCGCAAGCATCTTATGCAACACTGGTATATCACTAGGTAAATTGTTTAAATCAAAAACCATAACTGTTATATATAATATATACTTTTACATCAAATTTTTATCCAGCATATTGAGGTCTATTAAACCATTTTGGATTTCGCCAGTCAATAGCTTCTATCAACATTGATAGCTGGGCTTTGGTAATTCCAACAGATTGCTTCTCGTCAACCTTAGGCCATATAAATTTACCGCTATCAAGACATTTGTAATATAAACAAAAACCTTGTCCGTCCCACCACAATATTTTTATCCGGTCAGCCTTTTTACCCCTAAATACAAATAAGGCACTCTTGTGAAATTGATCTGACAATATTGATTGTGCCAGTATTGATAAACCGTTAATCCCCTTACGCATGTCAGTACAACCGGTACAAAGATATATCTTGCTATCATACCCTATATCTAGCATGATCTATCCAATATTTTAACTATCTCTAATAATTTACTACTACTAACATTACCTTCAATTGATAAAGAAAAATTACTAAAGGTTAATTCCGCTTTTTTTAATATTGTATACTCTGTTTCCTGTACTGCTAATTCTACAAATTTATTGCCTGAATTATTAGATGCTTCCTCTTTTCTTCTTGCCGACTTCTCCCTACTACGCCAACCATATAATGTCTTTTCCGAAATCCCATAAGACTTAGCAAGTTGTGATACAACACATCCTACTGCATACGATTGACTAATTATTTGTGCCTTCTGTTCTGCTGTAATAGTCTTTCTTTTAATATTCATCACACTATTATTCCTTCGTTATTAATACTACAGAATAATAATGCAATCCTTCTTTTTTAATAGACCGCCTTCGCCATACGGTTACTTTAGAAAGGTTTAAAATGCATTTGCAAAACCGCTTTAAGAATGCATTTTTCCTTATATTAAAGCCAATTCTGACGACAAACTTATCAGGAAGAATCAATTCGTAAGCACTCTTATTAAACAAAAAGGGCTTTCTTTTTTAAAAGAAAACCCTTTTGTTTGAAGTAATAGATAAGTAAACTTAAAAGATTAGTTTAGAAGTTTACACGAACTTTTAAAGTACCTTGGTGACCAACATATTTACTAGCTAAATATGCATCGTAACCAGCTCCATACTCCATATTACCAGCTTTAGCAGTAACGCCTAAACCAAGGTTAAATAATGTTTTTGCCTCTTTGTCAGATCTAGTAGCAAACGAACTAGTCATACCATCTAATTTAGCACTAACTTTCCCTGAATCACCAAATAACTTTTGAGAAACAAAAGCATGTGCTTCAGGCATCACTGTAATACCGCTAGTATCTACAGAAACTGCAAATCTAGTACCAAGCACAGCTTCAACTTTATTGTTAGTCTTCTTAGCAACGACCTTATTTACGTTGTCTGTACCAGTTTCTTTATAACCTTCATCGCTAGATCCTGTATAACGAATTCCAGCCATCGGTATTAATGACATTGAGTCAGACATTTTAGCATTGTAACCAAATAATACTTGACCACCGTAAGACAGAGAATCATAACTAGCTTTAGCAATTTGCTGACCACTAGCATTACGAGAAGTAGGAACTTTTCTAGGATCGCTATTCTTAATTTTATTTGAACCAAGAGAAACCAAACCTTGTACAAAGAAATTTTTATCAAGTTGTTGTGATCCATAAATAGAGAGCATCACAGTATTAATGTTTGTTTTCTCTCCAATTTTATAATCTTTGTATTTCATATCAGTTCTAACAATACTAACAGCAGCACCGATCATTAGATTTTCGTTTGCTAAAGCATCGAAACCAAGGATTCCACCAGCAGATTTCGTTTTATAGCCAACAACACTACCTTCACCCTTCTGAACAGCTTGATTATAGTATGGCATAGCCCATGCACCCATTGATTCACCAGCTACATCATCAGAACCACTACCTACAGGTTTTTGTTGTTCATCAACTTGAGCAAGTCTTGCTCCCACTAAACTAGCAATCCCAGCATTAGTATGTTCGACAGCATCAGTTACTAGTGCATTCTCAGCATTTACAATTCTTTTTACTGCTTCACCACGTACTTTTGGGTCTTGTGATAACGTACCAATATCAGTCATAGCAGCTAATGCCTCACGACCAAGCAAAGTAGCATTCTCCTGATCTTTATCATCACCACCAGCAAGTTTCACATCAGCTGGAGCTATAGTTGCAGCATCATTTGAACGCAACAAGTAAACATCTTTATCATCTTTAGTAGAAACAGTCCACTTTACATATGCTTGATTTGTTGATTTTGCTACTGTTAGAGGACCAAATCGTGCATCATTACCTAGAATTAGATATTTACCATTGCTAATCAACTTGTACTCTTGATCCGCCCCTAATTGAGCTTCATCCTTCACGACTATAAGATTAACTGGTACACTAGCAGCCACCTCTATAGGAGTATTAACTTCTATAGAACCAAGTTTTCCATCTGCAGTTAAGGTAGTTTTAATAGAAGTTTTAGGACCCCATGTAGAATTTACGTCATTTTTGTTATCTTGGAAGATTAACTTACCAGAGTTCAAATTAATACTGGCATTAACATGTGAAGTACCACTAATTATGTTGTTATCAGCAATTACGATCTTTTCAGTACCGAAGTTAACTACTTCGGCATACATAGCAGCATTCTTCAAGCCTACTTTTTTATTGCCATTAAATGTTATAGCCTTAAAACGAGCATTCTCTGTACCAAGCTTAGTACCAATAATAGTAGCATTATCTGTGAAGTTAATCTTATTATCTGCTCCCTTACTGGTTACAGCAGCTGTCAAAATAACACCATCTTTAAACTCAGCTACAGAACCACCTTTATCACTACCAACTTGTAGTCCACCAGCTACTGTTCCACCAGCTGTGTACTTCAATTTATCATTAATAATAGCATTATTGACATAAGTATCACCAAAGTTTTCGGTATTTACTTCAAAAGTTGCAGCTTTTAAGTTGAGTCCGCTAGAACCTAAACCATAAACCTTGTCAGAACCAGCCTTAAAGTTAACAGCACCTTGATTATCAGTTGTAGTTGTTACACCAGCAAAGAAGTCTGTAGTAGTAACATTTAAGGTATTATCTCCAGCAAATTGTAGATTAACCAAATGTTCCTTATCACCAATATGGTTAGGTTTACTAATAGTGTGATCAATAGCTGATAATATAACTGTAGGTCTAGCACCTTTAGAACTCGCACTATCAAGAGTACTATCAACATTTATATCTTTAAGTTCCATCTTTGAAGCTAAAGTTAAGCTTGCAGCAGTTGCAAACTTAATATTGCTAAATTTTAGACCGTTATCACCTACTAATTCAACATTACCACCATGCAATTCTAAGGTAGATATAGCACCAGCATTAGCAGTTGCTGTAGTAGTGAATTTTACACCAGTACCAACACCAGCATCATTAACAAATTTCAGTGTTCCACCACCAGGAACATTACCAACAACTGCTTTAGCAGTATAATTACCATCTACAACTAATGTAGATCCGCCATTTGCTAATTCTATATTTTCGCTGAAAAAGCCTTGACCCGATGTAATTGCCTTAACATCAGCATTTACTTTGAGACCTTTAAATTTCCTGGTTGATGTTCCTATGTCGCCTTTTAGAGCAGCATCCCCAGCAAAAACTAGATCACTTCCACCAGCTCCACCGGAAGCAGTTATACTATTAGCAGTAATATCATTACCTTTATGAAGAGTAAGAGTCTTATTGTCTGCTGTAAACTTGATTTCCTTTACTCCCCCATCCTTAGAGGTTGTTGTATTATATAAGTCAACATTCTCACTAATTTCAAATGTAGCTTCCCCTGCATTTGTTAAAGCTCCAAAGGCATATTTAGCAGCATCAACATTCATCTCAACTGTTGAAGCTCCACCACCAAAATCAATTCCAGCAATATTAACCCATTTATTGGCAGCTGCAACTAAGTTAAAGATAGGTTTTTGTCCGTTCAGTAATAATTTCTTTAAAGCCTTAGAATCATCACGATGAGGATCCGTACCAATAGTGCCAGTAATATTTAAAGTACTACCCTTTTTCATTTCAGTTGCATCAATAGTACCGCCACTATTAGCACTCATTGTAGATGTAATGGTTACATCACCTGCTTTATTAGTTAATTTCAATGTTCCACTATCAGCAGTATCAAAGATACTAGCAGCATTAATCGTATCACCACCAACTTTTACTGTGCTATCCTTAGGGATGATAATATTACGAACTGCTCCAACACCAGCAGCACCAATATTACCAGTAATTTCAGCATCACCCTCAAACGTTAAATCTGAAGCAGCAGCAGCAGCAGTGTTATTAATATTACCGGTCAGTTTATAACCATCAGCAAATGTAAAATGTGTATTAGCCACAGTTCCTCTTAGTTCAGTGACAGTATGCTGTCCTGACAATTTCAGAAGACCAGGTTGTGTATTTTCAATTGCAACTAATTTGTTTATTACATCAGCTTTTAATACACCCTCACCTGTAAAAATTATCGTTCCAACTTGAGCTGCACCATTGTTTACGTCAGCATGAAAGTTTCCTTCAAGTGTTTTACCAGCTGCCACAGTAATTGTACTATTAGGTATATTATGGAAATCTGTTGTACCAAGATTACTATTGTCGTTTAGAGTTAGAGCTGTAGCTACTGTTATGTTTGTCTTACCCTGATCTCCTACATCAACCTCATTGCCGAAAGTAATAGCCTCACCGCGTAATTCAAGTTCTTTAGTATATACTTTTCCTGCAATTGTTGCACGAACACCAGCACCAGAAGTAACTATGAATTTTTTAGCTCTATTCTCCTTATTTATACCAACTACGGCCTTACCTGCAACTTCATGACTAAGAGTTCCAGCTACTGCACTATCGAAGTGAATTATACCATCTCCATCTTTATTATTACCACCAAGAGATCCATTCATAACTCTAAAACTATGAGCAGCAGCATTAGAAGTAAGCAACAATGTACCATTACCATTAGTACCAAAGTTGATTCTACTATTTGCTCCTTGTTGTTGTAAGTCCAACGTATTAGCAGCACCATGATCAGTTACAGTAGAGTTGAATTCAACAACACTATCATCAGAGATGTTAATTGTGCGGATTGTAGCAACTTCTGATTTACGGAATATTGTCTTAAAGGCAACGCCAGCAGCATTGCCAGCATTGTTAATATTCAATGTTGCATTTTGAGCGTTAGCAGCTGTCAAGTTAGTAAAATCGAGATCTGCAGGAGCAATAGCAAAATTAGCACCAACACCAGTAGTAATATTAAGGCTACCATTAACACCATCAAAGTCAACGTCACTTACAAATTTAGCACCAGCAACGCGATCAGCCTGAGCAATAGGATTAATAAGAACGGTACTACCAGCAACAATCTCACCACCGAAAGTTAAACTGCGACCAGCTGCAATTTTAAAAGGAACCATAACATTATTACCTGCAGCATTAGCATGGTTATTAACTATCGAATTGATAACTGTGTCTGTATTAACTGTAAACAAACCTTGAGCAGCATGAAGATTATTCCTATTTAGATCAAGTACACTAATAGTTTGACCACCAGCAACGTCAGCAGTAACAGTACGAGCATCAGCATCAGCATCATATGCCAAACTAGAGCCTGAGATAAATCGTAGATAAGCAGGAACAGCATCCTGATTTAGTCCAGCACCTGTACTAAGCACATGGTCAGCAACAGCTCTCATAGTCCTAGCCTCTATACCTCCAGCAGCAGCACCAAATGCCGTATTACTTCCACCGACTATAACTGAAGCAATAGAAGCAGTCGCTAGCAAGTTTTTCAAAAAACTGCTTTTTTTACTTTTATTATTCATAATTTTTTCCTATTTAATAGTTAATTCATTTTCTAAATACAGTTTCTTAGAGCAATTAGTTTCAAAAGTTATTTCTGCTCGATGTCATTCCCGTGCAGATAGAGAAATCTAAAAAAACAGCCTAGCAGACTATATTAAACTTTTCTAGACCCATACTTTCGCAAGGATAACCATCGAATGCACAGGGATGACCCTACGCAATCATAATACCTTAAAAACCTTTTTAGAAATATCTAAACACGCAGCTACTATATATGTAAAAATAATTAATTACAAGCTACTTGACTATTTTTTTGATAAATTTCTATCAACTGTGTTATATTTGAAACAGCTATAGAAATTTGTTATACATGATAGTTTGACTTACTTGACTCCCAAACTTTCTTCCAAGCACCAAACAAACCGCTGTGCATTTGTGATAACATAAACAAACTGTTGCGGTGATCTATCAATCTTAAGGCATAGGCTAAAATGAATCCTTCTTTAAACCAGTTTGTTATAAGGAAAAATGCACTCTTGAAACGGCTGACGCGAGTGCATTTTAACAATCAGGTGGGCAACCGCTTCAAACCTGATTGTTTCTATATATAATACTGAATTCGATGTAACAAGTTACATCGAATTCAGGTTAAATTACCCTAGTTTTAATCCATGTCATCGTTAACTGTTACACCTGTTAAAGATGATGTCTCTTCATTATTGTCTAAATGATTGTCTGATTCTGCTAAGTCAGCTAATGCTAATGCGTTATGACCCAAACGGCTTGCTCCATCAAAAAACTTCTTGACAACACATATAGCAACACCTCCACCAATACTTACAGCAGTTAAAACAAAAGATATCAGAGCTAAGATTTCTTTTGTTGACATTGTGCTACTAGCAGGATCATTAGGATTTGATTCCTTAGGAGTATGCTTTTCTGTAATAGAATCAACAACTACATCAGCAGCGATTGGTTCTGGTTTCTCAGTAAGATTTTTCTTAGGAGTAGTAGTTTTTTGAGGATTAGACCATACTGTAGCAGAATCAGTAGTAGGATTTCCAGCAGAGGAAGCAGTAGACTTTGTCGTAGTAGTACTAGACCCATCCGTAGTAGGAACAGTAGACTCTGTCGTAGTAGTACTCACGGTAGTAGGGGTAGTAGGCTCTGTCGTAGTAGTACTCACGGTAGTAGGAGTAGTAGACTCTGTAGTAGTAGTACTCACGGTAGTAGGGGTAGTAGGCTCTGTCGTAGTAGTACTCACGGTAGTAGGGGTAGTAGGCTCTGTCGTAGTAGTACTCACGGTAGTAGGAGTAGTAGGCTCTGTCGTAGTAGTACTCACGGTAGTAGGAGTAGTAGACTCTGTCGTAGTAGTACTCACGGTAGTAGGGGTAGTAGACTCTGTCGTAGTAGTACTCACGGTAGTAGGAGTAGTAGGCTCTGTCGTAGTAGTACTCACGGTAGTAGGAGTAGTAGGCTCTGTCGTAGTAGTACTCACGGTAGTAGGAGTAGTAGACTCTGTCGTAGTAGTACTCACGGTAGTAGGAGTAGTAGTCTCTTTCTTAGCAGTAGTCGAAGTAGAGGCAGCAGTAGACTCTGTCGTAGTAGTAGCCTTCACGGTAGTAGACTCTGTCGCAGTAGTACTAGATACATCCGTAGTAAGAACAGTAGTCTCTTGCTGAGGAGTCTCATCAGTAGTATGAACATCACGCTTCTCTCGCTTGTTGCTAGTATTGGGAGACTTTTCCTTTGTAGCACTAGACTCGGTGGACTCTTCCTCAGTAGGACTAGACTTTATGTAGGACTTTTTATTAACATGTCTATTTTGTTTTAGTACCTTTGAGACTTCTTTTAATGTATTATGTTCTATACCTGTGTCTTTTAGACCTAATGCAATAATCTTAGTATTTTCTTTAAGTTCTGGTATAATATCATTTACCTTGTTATCACTCATATTGTTACGTGATAGATCTAGTACTTTAACTTTAGTCTTTTTAAGTAATGTTAAAAGACCTTTTGCTCCTTTTCCTGTATTGCCTATTCTATTATCTGATAGATTTAGTTCTTCAACATTAGTCCCTTCAAGTGATTTTATAAGATCTCTTGCACTTTTATTGACTATTCCATTATATGCTAGATTTAATTTAGTAACTCTAGTATCTTTAAGCATTCTAAAGTCTATTCCTTTTATACCACTATGTATTATACTTAATTCTTCAACATTACTATCTTTAAGAATTTCTCCAATCTCTTGTACTTCCTGAGGATCAATCGCAACCTCCCATATACATAATTCAGTAATATTACTATTTTCGAGTTGTTTTTTGAGCATGTTTCTGTTTAGATTATAGCTGAAAGTTAACTTTTTACCATTTAGTATAATATTACCATCAGCATCATGTCGTATAAGACCATCTTTTTCCCTAATAAGAGATGGGTCTTTTGTCAGCTTTTTTGATGGGGCATGGTTTTGGCTAGTTGAAGTAGTTGCAGGAGTAGTATAAAAAGGAACAGGCGTATTCACCTTAGTGGGACTTGTTACTCTACTCAATGAGCTATTTGAATTATCGATAGCTTTATTGGGTGGAGCAGTAGTATTAGGAAAAGCGGTAGAAAAGAGGGTAAGAAAAGGCAATAAAACTCGTGTAATAGGAGTATGTGCTGTACCTCCGTCAATAGGGTCTATAATATTCTGCTTTGGAAGATTAAGTGCATAATCCAGCATGGCAGGAATATTAGGTAAGTCATCTATTTTTGCTGTAGTCTTTTTTTGTATATTATTCCCATTATTCTGCTTGTTACTCAATGAGTGTGATTTAGCATCTTGTTTTCTTAGAAAATTCCCCCCAATCTTCCGAACATGATTAACCCTATTTCCATTACTATAATCAATACGTCCCATATTTTTTCTCTCCAGTTATATTACAGATTATTAAAAATTTATTTACTATAGGATACTATTAGAATAATATCCGTTAACTAATGTCAAGCAAATAATAACAATATCTTTAATATTTAGGAACTTTTTTGTAAACTAACTTAGTCTAGATAGCATTCATGTAATCTGAGTTCGATGTAAGACATCGGTTTAATAGCCCCGATGTCACCTCTATATAGAGATAATACTGATAATTTGTTACATCGAACTTAGGTTAAATTACCTTATATTCGACAACAAATTTTTGCTCTTGAATAAACTCATGATTAGCTATATCTTGAATATATCTACCAATAATATAACTCTTTTTATTATAGTTATTCAATAGCCTAATCATGATTCTTTACTTTTTTTGATAATACTTCATCAAGTTCTTGCATAAGATCTTCAGGGAGTTGTTTTTCTGTATTGGGAGATTCTTGAGATTGTGATTTTTCTAACACATTTGTAGTATCAATAATCTTTGATTTTTTAGGTAATTTAATGAATTCCAAACTATCTTGTGGTAGAGTTCTTATAAGATTTTTACTTAAATTATCTAGATACGATGTAGTCACAGATTCCTTAAGCCATTTTGGATATTTATCAATAGTAGTATTTTGCATAACGTCTTTTAGGGTTTCTGCTTGTAAGTAACTGTCAGAAAAGAAAATTGTTAGGACTAGGAAGATACCTAAACAAATAATCATACCTCTAAGCATGCCTGCAGCTAAGCCTAGAGATCTGTCAATGACCCCACCACTTATAACAGAGATCATCAAAAGAAATTTACGGGTTACAAAAGAGCATATGATTAGAGAGATAATATAGGAAATAATCCCAGAGGTAACTACCAATGCAATGTGGTTATTAAAATATCGAGTAATAATGGAAATAGTATATGGAGATAGGTAATAGGCAAAAAGAATTGAGACTATAAAGCCAAGTAAGCTAATAGTAAGCTTTATTATTCCTCCATATGCCCCGAGCATCGATGAAGTAGTAATAATTGCCAATATTATTATATCAAACCAAGTAAACATTAGACTTTTTAAAAAATTACTTTAAGTTTAGAACAGAAGTTGAGTATATTTACTATCATGTTCAAAATTTTTATTAAACCTCTCAGATGAAGTTTCAAAAGAGGTCTATTGAATAGCAGTAATTTAACATTATATGTATCTAAAAGCTAGTATGTTAATAAATTTTAAAATACAATAAACATTATGAGTGTAAACGATAAGATTTTTGATAATTTATCTGGTAAGGTTCTGATCGCTACTCCTTACATGCTTGATGGTATATTTAATAAATCACTTATTTATATGCTGTCTCATACAGCAGAAGGAGCAATGGGTTTAATTTTCAATAATTTGGTGAATCATATAGAGGTAAAATCGTTTTTTAAAATATCTGATGATCAAGTAGATAGTAATATTATGATGCCTATATATCTAGGAGGACCAGTTGAGCATGAACGCGGATTCTTCCTACATTCTGATGATTATGATGAAAATCTACTATTGAAGTTTCAGAATCATTTAGCAGTTAGCTCTAATCCTAAAATCCCTCATGATATTGCTTCTGGTCATGGTCCTAAAAATAGTTTATTTATTATTGGATACACTGCTTGGAAGGCAGGGCAGCTTGAAACAGAGATTAAGGAGAATTTGTGGATAATAACAAAATGTGATAAAGAATTTATTTTTTCTGATCATCCAGAGAATAAGTGGCACAATGCTTTACACAATCTCGGTATCAAAGAATCCCACTTTACTTCACGAATGGCTAATGCTTAACATCAGATCATAAACTTGAGAATTAATTCTTCAAGTTGTTATAGTAGTTTATGGAGGGAATCTTGACTTGGGTTGTTTTTTGTACAGTGATTGCAGGTTTACTAATCTACGATCTTGGTTTTGCAAACCAAGAAAATAAAGTGATGAGCTTCCGCCAAACTATTTATTTTAGCCTTTTTTATTTAATTATAGCATGCCTCTTCGGTATTTTCATTTTTTTTGATATGGGAGGAGAAAAAGCCCGGGAATACTACACTTGCTTTTTTATAGAGAAAGCTATGTCATTGGATAATATTTTTATTATATTGATGGTTTTTCAGTTTTTCTCTATTCCTTTAATATATCAGCATCGGATATTATTCTTGGGAATTCTAGGTGTCATTGTTTTTAGAGCCATAATTATATATCTAGGTGTCATTGTTATCTCGAAATTCTCTTGGTTATTATATATTTTTGCAGCTATTCTTATAGTTACAGGCATCAAAACTTTTTATATAGCAAAAAAAAGTTTTAAAGTAGAGGAATCGTATATTTATAGAATTCTACAAAAATACTTTAATCTTACTCCTAAAATTTCCGGTTATAAATTTTTTGTTAAAACTAATAATAGGTTAAGTATTACGCCTCTTCTTGCATCATTAATAATTATAGAAATCATGGATATTGTCTTTGCCATTGATAGTATACCAGCAATATTTGCTATCACTAAGGATCCTTACATAATTTATACTTCTAATATTTTTGCCATATTAGGTTTACGTGCCTTATTCTTATGTTTAGCTAATATTGTTGAGCAATTCAGTTATATAAAATATTCGCTAGCATTAATATTAATATTTATTGGCATAAAAATATTCGCTGAACATTTTATTGAGATTCCATCTTACGCTGCATTGGCTATGACTATTACTCTTCTGTTGTTTGGTATTATTGCTTCTATTATCAGGAAAAGGAGTGTATACTAAACTGTAAACCATTAGTAATATTTTAATTTAAGAACTAAAGAAATTTTACACTGGCATAAAATATTTTTTTATGCTAGAAGTTTGGAATTATTGTATCGTCTTATTCAAAGCTTACTTATGTATAGATTATGTTTATTCCATACAAGTCAATCATGAGTGGCTAGAGTTTGAATATTTTACTAAAATTAAATTAAGTTATGAGGTTCTAATTATGGATGCAAGTGTTGCTCAGAATATCATCGAACAAGATGTTATTGAAATCGTTGCTAATACATTAAAAGTAAAGAAAGATTCAATCACCCTTGAGTCTAGATTTGTTGAGGATCTTAAAGCCGATAGTTTAGATACAGTTGAATTAATGATGGCAATAGAAGCAAAGTATAAATGTGATATACCAGATGAAGATGCCAGTAAAATTTTAACTGTCTCTGATGTTGTACAGTACATAAATAAAAAAATAACTAATTAATAAATAATCATGTCGACTAGAAGAGTTGTTATAACCGGTATTGGGCTTATCACACCACTAGGAGTTGGTGTAAAGCCCTCTTGGGAAGGTATTATAAAGAGCCGCAGTGGCATCAAGTCAATCACAAAATTTGATACTTCTAACCTTGCCTGTAAAATAGCGGGTACAGTGGATCACTCAACAGATAATGGTTTTAACCCGGAAAAATTTATTGACCCTCGCAATGTCCATAAGATGGATTTATTTATCCAATATGGTATAGGAGCAGCTACTGAGGCAATCGAGGATAGCGGGTGGAAAGTAAAAGATGAATTATCGGGAGATAGAACCGGCTTAATACTTGGTTCAGGAATAGGTGGACTTGGGATGATCGAAGAAACATCCGTAAAGTTTCATAAAGAAAATAATGGCAAAGTTAGTCCATTTTTTATCCCCTCCTCATTAATTAATCTCTTTGCAGGTCATGTTTCCATTAAATACGGATTCACCGGACCAAACCAAGCTGTCGTTACAGCTTGTTCCACTGGCTCTCATGCTATAGGGGATGCTATGCGTATGATTCAATATGGTAATGTAGATGTTATGGTTGCTGGTGGGGCCGAAGCACCGGTTACTCCGGTCGGGGTAGCTGGATTCGTTGCTGCAAGAGCATTATCTACTAAATATAATTCTACGCCTGAACTTGCATCAAGACCATGGGATCAAGATCGTGATGGATTTGTAATGGGAGAAGGGGCAGGTGTTGTAGTACTTGAAGAATATGAGCATGCTTGTGCTAGAAACGCTAAGATTTATGCTGAAATTATTGGATATGGTTCTACTGGCGATGCTTATCATATGACCTCACCTCATCCCGATGGAAGAGGTGCTTATAGAGCTATGTTTTATGCTCTTAAAGATGCAAAAATTGATGCAAGTCTTATTGATTATATCAATGCTCACGGCACTTCTACCCAAGTTGGTGATGCTATAGAGTTAACGGCTGTTCAAAAATTATTTTTGGATGCTAACCCGAATGTTCTTATGTCGTCAACCAAATCATCTATTGGGCATTTGCTTGGAGCAGCTGGTAGCGTAGAATTAATATATTCAATTCTTGCTATGCGAGACCAAGTTGCTCCACCAACTCTAAATTTGCATAAACCGATAGCAGAAGCAAAAATAGATTTAGTTGCTTTAGAAGCTAAAAATACAAAAATTAGTTATGTACTTTCTAATTCATTCGGATTTGGAGGAACTAATGCAAGCTTAATTATTAAGAAAGTATAGAATTTACTTTTGGTTTGTATCATTTTCAAAAGTTGCAGTAGGAAGCTGGTATTTATGTTGGATAATTGTTGTAAGCTCTAAGGGGGATTCAGTAATTGGTAAATGTTTGTAACATAAAGTATGTTAATATATTTTCTAGTTGTTTTGTTCCACAACACATGCTAATACTTATAAAATTTTTAAAAGTTTCTTCTATTATCTTCTTAATCTTTTCTAGAGATTTTATACTAACAGTTTCTAAATTGTGAATTCTGTCAAATATTTTAACCATTATGATATCATATATCTTGTGCTGCTATAATAATTCCATGATTTCTGCCGAGCTAATCTTTCTGTCGCACTTACCCCTAGTTAGTTTTTCTATCTGATCAGCAATTAGATCACTAAAGATATAGGCAATCTTGCTTTTGGTCAGTTTAGTATCCTCAATGGTATCATGCAGTATAGCGGTTACAGTTAAATCGGTTCTAGATGGCAACCAAATAGTGGTTGAAATTAATTAAAATAACCTGCGAATTCAGTATTATATATAGAAACAATCAGGTTTGAAGCAGCTGCCCACCTGATTGTTAAAATATAACACTCCATTCAATAGACCTTATATCTTAAGAATGTGTTATAAGTAATTAAAGAGGGTGACTTGAATAGACCTTGACTAAAATAGTCGCTAAGAGAATAAGTACCCTCTTTTTGGTAGTTTACCTTGAACAAATTGCAGAAGGTGGTCTTAAAAAGAGCAGCCTTGCACAATAAGAAGAAGGAGATTATATCATGAATAAAATAATAGGTCTAGACGTAAGTAAAAACTGGCTTGATATATGTGTATATAATACAAGAGATAAACCTAAATATCATCGTTTTGCCAATGATGTAGCTGGTCATGAAGAGATGATTAAATTAGCAAAAGAGCAAGAGATTAAGCTAATAATATGTGAACCTACTGGAGGATACGAAGCTGAGATTTGTCAAAAGCTGGATAATAATAACCAACAAATACATAAGGTCAATACATATAGTTTTAATTCTTTTAGTAAATCGGTGAATTTGTGTAAAACTGATAGGAAGGATGCATTTAAATTAGCATATTATGCGGATAAGATGCAGCTTTCAGCGAATTATATATATCAAGTTGAATCAGAGACTTTGAAGAGATGTCAACAAAGACGAGAAGATTTAGTATTAATGCTTAGCAATGAAAAGAAAAGACTACATCATAGCATTGATGGTATTGATAAAGAGAGTATAGAAAAGCTCATTAAATTTTTACAGAATGAAATAGCTGAGCTTGATAAAAAGTTAAACAAAACAATAGATGAGTCAGAAGAGTTAAAAGAGAAGGTAAAAATATTAGAGACTGTACCTGGTATTGGTAAATGTTTAGCTACAAAACTAATTAGTTTTGTACCTGAATTAGGGGATAAAAATTATAGTAGCAATGAATTGTCATCAATTGTTGGTATAGCTCCATATGCTCGTGATAGTGGTAATAAGCAAGGACGAAGATTTATTCGAGGAGGCAGGAAAATACCTAGAGATGCTTTATACATGGCAGTATTAGCTGGTAAGAATGGTTTCCAATATTTAAAAATTTTATATGATAGGCTTGTTAATAATTTTAAACCTAAGAAAGTTGCGATAGTTGCTTGTATGCGTAAGTTACTTGAAGTGTGCCATAAACTTATTCAACAAAAACGTGTTTTTGTTATTAAATAATATTTATCTATTTTTATAAAATTTAGATAAAAGATAATTGCTCTTTCGAAACTCGCTTATGCTGAGGGATTTGAAGGAGACGCTTCACCTCGAACCGCAGCGTACTCTAATTCCGTTACGGATTCGAGTCTAATCCCAACGCCCAAATTACCAGCAAAAATAGAATGATCCAAGAGGTTTAATAATAAGTCTATTGCAGATGAGTCTTTACCTGCACTACTATATCTGCAAAACCTTGTGGGTTGTTGACTGCCAATTCAGCTAGCACCTTGCGATCAATATCTATGGCAGCTTTTTTCAGTCCACCCATAAACTGCGAATATACTAAATCATGCTCACGTACTGCTGCATTAATTCTTTGTATCCAAAGCCCTCTAAAATCACGCTTACGATTTCTACGATCTCTATAAGCATATTGTAGAGCTTTTTCAACTTTTTCAATTGCTACCCTAAAGCAATTATTCGATCTCCCCCTATAACCTTTAGCAAGTTTGAGAATTTTTTTATGACGATTTTTTGAAACTTTTCCTGATTTTACTCGTGACATATCTCACCTATTTCCTTATTTAAATTATTAAATTCCATATGGAAGAAAGAATTTTTTCAAGTTCTTTGCATCTTGATCACAGAGAATTGTTGTTCCTCTAAGGTTACGAAGCTGAGATTTTGTACGACGTCGCATGAAGTGCTTTTTTCCAGCTTGAGTGGCACAGACTTTGCCAGTAGCAGTAAGCTTAAAGCGCTTTTTTACCGCTGATTTTGTTTTTAATTTAGGCATTATAATTCCTTTATTTGGTATTTTAAGATCAGTCTAGCAAAAACTAGGCATACCAAAGCCACGTTGCTAATAGACGTAAGTATAATGTTTTTAAGTATTATTGCAAGTCAATTTTGCAAATATTTTGGCTAGGATCGTTTATATATGTTATTTTTTTCTTGCATTTTACAGGAGGTTCATACATGAGGTTAGCATATTAACTATATGAAATTATTAAAAAAGCTGTATTACTAAATAAATATTTTGCTAAAAACATGATTTTAATCTTTTAAAATCATGTTTTTAGCTTTAGAAAGGTTTAAAATGCATTCGCGTTAGCCACTTTAAGAATGCATTTTTCCTTATATTAAAGCCAATTCGGGATAATAATTAGTTAATTCTTATCCCGAATTGAGGTGTAATACCAATTGCAATAATTAACGCAGTGGTGTAAAATGGGTTTTTAACTGATAAAGGTACTCAAATGGCTAGGTTAATATTACCGCAAGGTTTTCATGGTCATGATTTTATAAAAATGATGAAACATGAGCCGCATGGTCGAAATCGTATACGTTTATTGGCGATGTATTACCTTCAATTAGGCAAATCTTTTAAAGCCATATCTGAAATAGTGAAGTCACACTGGAAAACTGTGCAATCATGGCTCAGAAGATTTAGGAATCATGGTTTTGAAGGATTATTTGAATCACAAAGAAGCGGTGCCCCTAGGAAGATTAACACTATACAAGAGTCTGCTCTTTTTGATAAAATCAATACGCTCAGTGAAAGTAAAACTGGTGGGTATATAACTGGAAAGGAGCTACATATCATGTTACTTGAGGAATATGGTGCTAAATGTACTTTAAAAACAGTCTACAATACTATGCACCGCCTTGGTTTTAGCTGGATTACTTCTCGTTCAATGCATCCAAAGTCAAATCAAGAGACTCAAAATACATATAAAAAAACTTCCCAGACATGCTAACAGAATTATTATCAAAAAATATCGATAGATGTAAAGTTGATATATGGTCTCAGGATGAAACTCGAGTTGGGCAACAAGGTAGCTTAACTCGTATATGGGCTAAGCGTGGCACTAGACCCCGTAAAGTTCGGCAACAGCAATTCATTTCAACATATATTTATGGAGCTGCTTGCCATGATACAGGAGAAGCTTTTGCATTAATTTTACCATATGCAAATACACAGGCAATGAATAAATTCTTAGAAGACCTTTCTCGCAGTATTCAAGGCAACCGACATATAGCTTTACTAACGGATAATGCAGGTTGGCACACAGCCAAAAAACTAACTGTGCCAAGCAATATCACTTTGATACCGCTTCCGCCCTATGCACCGGAACTTAATGCAATGGAACAAGTTTGGGCATGGATCAAAAATCATTTCTTGTCTAACCAATGTTATGGTGTATATGAAGATATCGTCACTATGGCTTGTTACGCTTGGAATCAATTTGCTCATAATGTAGATTTAGTAAAATCAATTATGTATAGAGACTGGATAAATACACCGTGTTAATTATTGCAATTGGTATAATGTCTAAATAATTGTTTGAAAAGATGGATATCACTCCTGAATATGCTAACTAATCATACACGCTCTTATTTTATTTGTTTCTTCTTGCTTGGAATAGTTGCAGGGGTAAATTTTTCTTTAGTATCATTTACTATTCATTACCAATTATCACAGGCGGGATATTCAACTGATATTATTGGTGCAATGTTTCTAACATCTATTCCATATTGCTTAAAACCAATATGGGCACCATTTATTGATAAATATTCTATACCTGTTATATGTCAAAAATTTGGTCAACGCCGTGGATGGACATTAGTTACCCAAGCATGTTTATTAGTCACTACTAGCGGGTTTTTAATTATAGACCCCCCTGTTAACATAATTATTACCGCAATTTTAATTTTTATTATTTCCTGTTGTGCAGCAACTCAAGATGTTGTTTTAGATGCATACCGTATAGAACGGACTATAAAAAAAGAAGATCTCTCAATTGCTACAACTTTTAGCTCAACTGGTTTTCGCATAGGAATACTTATTAATAGTACAGGGGCATTATATTTATCTTGCCTCTTTAATTGGTACTTTGTATATCTATATATCTTTCTTATAACAATGGCTGCACCTATAATAACCTTATATATGCAAGAACCTGTTACAAAAAAAACTCAACACATCTCTACTGATTTAATTTCACCTGCACAATATTTTCAAGTTATTGGTGATAGCTTACTATTGTTAAAACGAAATCATCCAAACTGGATGTTCATTATACTGTTTGTCTTTCTATATAAAGCAAGCGACTCAATTCCTATGGCAATGAGTTCGCCAGTATTTATTGACTTGTCTTTTACCTCTCAAGAAATTGCTTCTATTTCAAAAGCATATGGATTCATGCTAATGATCTCTGGAGGAGTCATTAGCGGTATTTTAACTGCAAAAATAGGAATATCCCGAAGCATCCTAATATGTGGTAGTCTACAATTACTGTCACCCTTAATGTTTGTGTTTTTATCTATGGTAGGCCATGATATGCTTATATTTACTATAACAATTACTGTACAGAATTTTTGTTGCGGGCTTGGTAATACAGCGATTCTTATTTATTTTTCTAGTTTATGTAGTAGCGAATTGATAGCCACACAATACTCAATTATATCTTCTTTTGGCTCCTTCGTACGGATTATTTTATCCTTTTTATCTGGCATTTGTGCAAATTATATGGACTGGTCTCAACTTTTTTTATTGACTACGTTATTTAGCATGTTATTTGTACCAGCCTTTTTAAGGATACGTAAGATTTAATAGATTTGATACTTTACTATGCTATCTATATACGCGAATTCGGGATAAGAATTTGTCAATTCTTATCCCAAATTCGGTGAAATTATCGAAACAATCAGATTTGAGACGGCTCTGCATCTGATTGTTAAATTAATATTTTGCTAAAAACATGATTTTAATCTTTTAAAATCATGTTTTTAGCTTTAGAAAGGTTTAAAATGCATTCGTGCCAGCCGCTTCAAGAATGCATTTTTCTGATATTCTAGCCAGTTCTAGATTAAAATTAAAAATTTTAATCCAAAACTGAGGTTTCTAGTATATAATCACAGGGGCATGGTTTGATAATTGATCTACTAGAAGTAATTATGAGCAGTTATTTTGAGTTATTAGGTGTAGAAAGAAAATATAATATTGACTTAAATATATTGGATCGTCAATATTTTGCTATGCAATCAAAATATCATCCAGATAGAGTTAAAACTAACAATGCGAGGCAAGAAAATTTGGCCCTCTCTATTGATATAAATAAAGCTTATTCAATTCTTAAAGATGATTTAGCACGAGCTGAGTATCTTCTACTTTTAAACAATATAGTCTTGGATGAAATAACGGTTAGGCAAGGTATTTCAAAGGAACAATTAAATATTGTGTGGAGTGAATTAGAGCTTGTTGAAACTACTCAACAATTAACTAAGTTAGAGCATATGCTAAATAACAAAATCCTTGAAAAAGAAAAACTTATTGAATCTCTAACTACTGCATTTCAAGATCAAAATATGCAAAACGCTCTTGATATTACCATAAAATTTAAATACCTTAAAAATTTAATTAATAATATTCAACTAAAAATCAAGTCATGCAAATAATAGAAATTAGCGAAGCTGGCTCTTCTAACCAGCATGAACATGATAAGGATATAGCAGTTGGTATTGATTTTGGTACAACTAACTCATTGATTGCTTTATCAAATAAACAAATAATACAAATTATCATAGATGATCATGACCAAGAACTTATACCATCAGTTATAGCATTCCATGGCAAAGACTTTATTGTTGGCAATGATAATATAATTGATAATTTTCGTTCTATTAAAAGACTTTTCGGTAAAAAATTATCTGATATACAAAATAATCCGGCACTTTTTGCCTTAGTGAAAGATTATATTGACTTAAACAGTCAAATATTACGAATAAAATTTGCTGAAAGACTGATGACCGTTCCAGAAGTCGCCGCACAAATATTCCTATATTTAAAGCAACAAGCTACTGAGAAATTAAATTTAGAAATCAAAAAAGCAGTAATAACTGTGCCAGCACATTTTAACGATGCCGCTAGAGGAGAAGTAATGCTGGCAGCAAAAATTGCTGGCTTTGAAGTACTAAGGTTAATTGCAGAGCCAACAGCAGCAGCCTATGCATATGGTCTGAATAAAAAGAGCCGAGGGTACTATTTAGTGTATGACCTAGGAGGCGGGACTTTTGATGTATCAATTCTCAATATGCAAACCGGTGTGCTTCAGGTTATTGCCACTGGTGGAGATAATATTTTAGGTGGTGATGATATTGACCACTTAGTGATGAGGCATTTTTGTGATAAATATAAATTACTAGAATCTAGCAAATTAATAAAATTAGCAAAAAAAGCTAAAGAAACACTTAGTGGTCAAAATAAATGTGCTATGATATACGAGGAGGCAACGATATTGGAGTTATATCTAGAAAATTTTGAGCAGTTAATATTACCATTGGTAGAACGTACAATAGCTATTACCAAAGATACGCTAGAACAGGCAAATAACCCTGATATTTCAGGTATTATCCTGGTTGGGGGCTCAACTCGCATACCCTTAATTAGTAGAAGTTTAGCAAAAACGTTTAATACTGTTATTTTCTCGGATATTAACCCAGATAAGGCGGTAGTATGGGGAGCAGCCCTGCAGGCAGAGAATCTAACTTCAGCAAATGTTAATTCCTTATTAATTGATGTAGTACCCTTGTCACTTGGTATCGAACTAAATGGTGGTATTACTGAGAAAATCATTCTTCGTAATAGCCCCATACCGATATCGGTTACTAAGGAGTTTACCAATTATGTAGATAACCAAACTTCTATGAAGTTGCATGTGGTACAGGGAGAAAGAGAAATGGTAGAAGATTGTCGGTCACTTGCAAGATTTGAACTAAAATTGCCACTAATGAAAGCAGGTGGAGCGAGAGCAGAAGTAACATTTTCTATTGATGCAGATGGCATCTTGTCAGTGTCAGCTCTAGAAAAAAATAGTAATATATCACATGATGTTTCGTTAAAACCAAGTTATGGTTTCAACGAAAGTGAAATTACCGAAATTCTAGAAAATGCTTATCAAAATGCTGCTAGTGATCATAATAAGAAATTATTGCAAGAAACAATTATTGATACAAAATCTTTGATTTATAATATAAAAAATGCTATTAGGGAGATGCCAAATCTTCTTGCAAAGAATGAAATGGGAAAAATTGATATGGCAATTAAAACTTTAGAAGAAGCAATAAACTCAAATGATCGTGATTACATTATAGAATGTAGCAAGAATTTTGAGAATATAACAGAGCATTTTCTTTCTGAAAGATTAAATAGTGCTACTTTGGACTTACTTAAAGGTAAGCATATTGATGAAATAAACTAAAAAGGAATGAATAATTAATGCCTAAAGTAATTTTTGTGGTAGATAAAGATGGTACGGAAAAAATAGTGGATGCCCCTCTCGGATTGTCTATTTTGGAAATTGCTCATCAAAACGATATTGATCTTGAAGGTGCATGCGAAGGATCACTAGCATGTGCCACTTGCCATGTTATTGTAGATGAGGAATTTTATTACAAATTAAAAAATCCTTCTGAAGCAGAAGAAGATATGCTTGACTTAGCGTTTGGTCTTACCCATACTTCAAGACTTGGTTGTCAGATTATTGTTAGTGAAGAACTTGACGGTATAAGGGTTCGCTTGCCATCTGCTACCCGTAATATTAACTTATAATTGAGTATATAGAGTGATACGTAAAATTTTGTTTTTTATTTGTTTAATTTACACCATAATATGGTTTGGCATTGCTTATACTATCAAAAGCAATATAGTAAATACTATAAAGAATTCAGAGACAGATAATACTAAAATATCTTATAACCAAATCAAAGTTTCTGGCTTTCCTATTCGCTTTCAAATTCATTTAGTCGAGCCAAAAATGAAATTTATCGATCATGTTAATTCCAAAGAAATATCTACTGAGGAAATGACATTTTTGTTTGATTTTAGTTTTAAAAAAGCTAGATTGATTTTAGGAAAACAAGGAATAAAACAACAAGAGAATTTTGATGGTAAATTAGTAGAGTATAGTGTTCAGTCCAAGGAATATATTACAGCACTAGTTAAATTTAATAAACCTATATATAAATTATCCCATGGAGATAGTTTAAAATCTATCGTAAAGTTTCTGCAAGTTAACAATAAATTATTATCCTTCATTCAGGAAGATAAGGAAATTTTTAATATTGCTGATTTAGTTTTCCTAATCAATAAGGCAAAATCTCAGGACGGTGAAAATATAGCTCTACAATTACGTTTGTTGTACTCTGCGGGGGAAGATTTTCTTAATTTCAAAACAGCACAGCTTGATTTAGCCACACTGATCAATATTGCTACTAACCAAGGTAAAGATACAAATTCTATCAGAAATTTAAATATCGATCGTTTAGTTTTTTCTTGTGATGATAATGCCCAAGTAGATTTGGTAGGGTTTTTACAATTTTTTGATAGTAAGTTACCAAAAGGTAAATTATCTTTTGAATTGACTAATTACCATGATATCATCGATAAATTGATTCCTAACAATTTGTTATTACCTAAAAAAATGGTCAAAACTATCATTGAGAAAGCTGTTGATTCTTCTTTATCTGGAGTAGTTAAGACAGATGATAATGAATTAGCAACTTATGAAAAGGTGAAATTTGATATTGAGTTTTCTGATAATGGTATACATATAGGTTCAATTAATTTGCTTGAGTTTAAACTAGAGGATAGTAAAGTAGATGAGGCTATAGAAGAGAACAACACTGAAAGTTAACATGAGTTCAATATAACTTACCCCAGCATCCGTAATGGAAGTCAATAAGAAATAGTAACTTAACATAAATTTTCATTGCAAGAAGAATTATTTTTGACAATAGAGTGCATAAAAGCGAGTAATTTACGCATAACAGCAACAAGAGCAAATAACTCTTTTTTCTTATCTTGATCAATTTCAACCACTATTTGGTTGCCGTCTAATTTTAGGTTGATAAATTTATCTATCCGCCATTCTTCAGCAATTTTTTGAATATTATTTAAACCAGTTTTTGGCTTTGCTTTCTTATGCGTTGATACATATATATTACGTTCTTCCACCTTGCTAACTAGTTTTTCAACTCGGTTATTCCTATCAAACTCAACTTTTCGGGCTATAGAACCATTTTTTCTTAAAATATATCATTTATCGCAGAATTCTTGTAAACCTTACTCTCCTGTCTCTTCAAGCACTTCTCCTTCTCAAAGATAAGTTGCGGGTTAAGGGGTTTCGGCTCTCCTACAAATTCTGCAGAAGAGGATTCTGTAAGAAGTCTATTGTTGCGTGCAATTTAGAAGTACAACTTAGAAGTAGTTTTGTCATCAAAATAATGATAGTGTTGCGAACGGATTCTTTGTGGTAATTTTGTCGTCAAAATTTGCTTCCGTTTCTCACATACATCTGCGTACTGCTTGCGGTATTCAGCTACATTTTTCCTAAAAATTCTTCAAAAATTATTCAGTTTAATTGGCAACTGGAGATAGTAATTTATTGCATGTATCTTTGTACATTTAGTATAATCTTACTTTTAATTCATTCTTAAATTTTATTAGCAATATAAAAATAATAATTTTATGATTAAAAAACTTTTATATACTTTTTTGATTCTTATAATTGCTTCTACTCTTTCTAGTTGCGGTCGGAAATCTTGCGACAAATACATATACTAGTGATTCAACATTAAATATTGTATTGGAAGGAAAGCTTCTTGCCAAAAGGGATGTCAAAATCACGGAGGATGAAAGACTTAGTGATAATGCAGTTGGTGGTCTAACTGGTGCTGTCGCTGGTGGGGCGGTTGCTGCTAGCGGAACTAATAACGCAGCTATAATTGTTGGTGGTGCTATTGTTGGAGGTGTTACTGGTGCAATAATACAATCTGCTTTGGGAACATCAAAAGGTACAGAATATATCTGTACAGGTTAATAGATCGAATTTGAAAGACGATTATTACGAAGGTAGCAGACTTTTAAGAAATGCTATAGCAGCTGTACGTGCGACAGGTATTATCACCATTGTGCAGGCTAAAGAAGATAAAACCAATCCTGTGATAAATGAGGGGCAAGATGTTCTAGTTATTCTTTCTGAGAAGAGATCTAGACTCATTCCAGCTACATATAAAAATTAATAAAAATACATAGTTAATGGTCAGAATTTTCTTTATAATTTTACTGTTTTTTTCTACATCGGCTTGTACTAAGACGACTTTTGTTAGATCTGCACCTGATTATTCGCAATCACTAACCAAGTCCAAAATTGTTTTACTTTTACCACCAATAGTTGAAGTAAATCAAATTGATGCTTTTAACAAAAAAACGAGAGTTTATAGTTATGAGGATCGCCTTGAAGAAAATATTGTAGATACATTCATAACCAAAATGCAGGACAAAGGGTATAATATTAAACTTTTCTCTAGAACAGAAATTGGTACTAATAAACTGTCAAAATACGTCGTTGATATTAAGGATAATTTTGATGAGACTCTAAATATACTCTATGCTAGTGGAGCTTGGAAAGAGGATGCGGCATATTCTATTGATGAAAAGATTCCTTCTGTAGTTGATCTTGGTGGAAAAGCCGGAGCTGATTTACTAGTTGTAATGAATTTCTATGCGGAGAGTAAAACATCTGGTGCAGTTAAGGATTTTTGTACAGAGATTTTGAAGGGATGTATAACTGGTAGAGTCAATTTAGACCCATCAGAATTTTCGCGAGTTAGATTAGCTATTCTTGATGTACCAACTGGTAGGGTACTATGGACACACTCGGTAGGACTGTCTAGTGATATGATTGACACCACTATTGCTAGTTTTTCTGATAGTGACAAAGTAGATAAGAAAAATCTTTCTAAGTTGTTTAATTCAGCACTTGCAGATCTCCCTGACACGAAATAGGTCTATTATACCTTCTTATATTCATCCACAGATGGCTGGTTGAATGGGTCGATTTTTAGGTGATTTGCAATTAGTATAGTACTCAACATTACGTGAATAATTTGATCTACAATTACCTGTTCATCGATATATACAAAATTCTCTAGCTTCACTGGTCGTTTAACTTGATCTAATGCATTATATATATTATTAGCATGAGCAGTTAGAGCTATTTCAATAGACCTCTTTCGAAACTCTACTTCTGCTGGTGATTTGGACAATGATGCGGTACTCGAATCCGTAACGGAATTAGAGTACGCTGCGGTTCGAGGTGAAGCGTCTCCTTCAAATCCCTCAGCACAAGCGAGTTTCGAAAGAGGTCTAATATCTGAACTTGCTTTGTTAGTAATAACTTGATAGAATTTATCATCTGGACCTTCTAAATAAAGTTGCAATTGACTGTGTTGATCAAATGTTCCTTTTGCTATTATAGGAGTTATACCAAAACCATTCTTACCAAGTGATTCAGCTATAATCTGTTGTTGCCATCTACATAGACCATCTAATTGATAACAATAATTAAACATAACTAACATATGTCTATTTAAAGAATATTGATTAAGGTAATACTCCGCTATCTCACAAATATTAAATCCATCAAAAATAATATCTGATATTTTTTTTGAAGCAGCTAGTACGACTTTATGTACATCAACTCCTGCAACTGCGGTTGGGAGCAAAGATGCATTAGAAATTATACCAAATCTTCCACTACGAATGTTATCATGTTCTAGACAATTTGTACCAAAAGACTCTGCTAAATTACGTAATAAATTATTACTAAACGGTACTATTACATAAATATTTTGAGGGGGAACGTGTAAAACTTCTAAAACATACTTAGTTAATAAATAGGTTTCATTTGTGTTCCCAGACTTACTCAATGAGAAAAAGACTGCTTTACTTAAATCAACTAATGCCAGTTTTTCATCAATTTCCAACTGATCTAAACTATCAAGATATATTAGCCTTTTAGTAGCTACTGCCTTTATACTTAATAATGCTCTAACATTTAGAGAAGACGCACCAAAACCTATAACTACCACAATATCATATTTTAAAGCAAGCTGAGCTGCGAGATCCTTTATTGCATCTTGCTTAATCAGATCAAACCTTAAAAAATCATATTTATTGGCTTTAATCTGTAAAATAAGATCGTTATATACCTTGCTAAGCATTTAATCTCCAGTTACGCGAATTTGGGATAAGAATTAACAATTCTTATATCGAATTAAGGTCATTCAGGTTATCATAATTTAAATAAGTTGCCTATACCACTACGCATTAGGCTTTTGGGATTCATATTGCTTGCCTTTTTCATGAAACCACTTATTTGTTTAAATTGTTTCAATAGACTATTCACTTTTTGGACTGATGTTCCAGAGCCTTCAGCGATACGTTTTCGACGTGAGGCATTTAGCAAATCTGGGTTTTTTCGTTCTTTTTTGGTCATAGATAAAATTATTGCTTCTTGGTGGTCTATTAATTTGCCACTTAATTTCGATTGATCGACTTTATCGATAATTTTATTAATACCAGGCAACATACTCATCATACTACTGAATCCACCTAGTTTCTTTATACTCCTCATTTGCATTAGATAATCTTCCAAATCAAATTTACCTTTTTTAAGTTTAGCAGCCGCTCTTTCTGCCTCTTGATGGTCTATTATGCTTGCTGCTTTTTCAACGAATGAGATGATATCTCCCATATCTAATATTCTTGAAGCTATGCGTTCTGAGTCAAACAATTCTAGATTTGTCAATTTCTCGCCAGTGCTTAAGAACTTAATAGGTTTCTTGGTAACATGTTTAATGCTTAGAGCTGCCCCACCTTTGGCATCGCCATCAATACGGGATAAAATTACGCCGGTAATCCCTAATTTTTGATCAAAATTGCTAGCTATAAGTACCGAATCTTGCCCCGTCATTGCATCAACTACCAAAATTATCTCTTTTGGGTCTATTAAATTTTTTATATTTGATGCTTCTTTCATCATCTCATCATCGATTTGCAACCTACCTGCTGTATCATAAATAACGACGTCATAGGCAGATAATTTCGACTCGTGTAAAGCTCTTTTCGCAATATCTATAGGAGTATGGTTGGGGACAATAGTTAAACAATCTACCCCTATAGATTTACCAAGGATAGTTAATTGTTCCTGTGCAGCTGGTCGATAAATATCAAGAGAGACTAAAAGTACCTTTTTATTTTGATTTTTTAGCCTAAGTGCTAATTTGGCACTTGCTGTAGTTTTTCCACTACCTTGCAGACCAACCATTAAAATATTTACCGGCGGTTCAGATTTAAGCTGTAAACTACTTTCATCTAGAGACGAGGATAATATATTAATTAACTCATTATGGACAATCTTTACTATCATCTGCCCTGGAGCTACTGATTTTATGACTTCCTGCCCCGTAGCTTTTAATGTTACTTCAGCAATAAAATCCTTAACTACCGGTAGTGCAACATCTGCTTCAAGAAGGGCAATCCTAATATCACGCATAGTATCGTTTATTTGGGACTCCGATAAAGTACCACTTCTTTTGATACGATCAAAAATTTTCGTTAGATTTTGAGTTAATGTTTGAAACATAAAATGTAATAAATTACTTGAATTCACCGCATTGTAGCATATTTACTAATAATCACTAAGCATATTAGCAAAAAAAATAGTAATTAATTTGTGAAATAAAATTTTCGGATTCTATTGAGAACTAGTGATATTGTTACAATCAAGAATTTATTATTTCAATTTTCTATATTATTTTCTCTTGCTATCAATAAACCAAATCAGCAATATATTTACTAAAAAATAGATATATAAAATTAAATCAAATGGTAAAAAAGAATAGCTATATTTTGGCAACTGGCGATGAAACGGATTATAGGCTCAGTATTTTGAATAAAATATATGGCAAATATACTAATATTCTATTGGATAGGCTAGCACTTCGTCCAAATATGAAAGTGGCAATTATTGGTTGTGGATCGGGGGAGTCTATTGATGTAATATATCAGAAAATTGGACAAGATGGCAAACTATTATGCCTAGATATAAGCCAAAAACAGATAGAGCTTACTAAAAGTAAGTTAAGTAGTAAAAACATCGATATTGTTGAATACCAAGTTGCAGATATACAAGATTATCAGGGTAATGAGCAATATGACCTCGTATATTGTAGGTTTGTACTCATACATCTAACACATCCTCAAAAAGCCTTAAATAATATGTTAAGTTTATTAAAGCCGGGTGGAACTATTGCATGTGAAGAGCATGATTATACAGCTATATTTAATTATCCATATGCTCGTTCAATAGAACAATATAAAGAATTATTACATAAAATTGAAAAAAGACTTAGTGTAGATTATTCTTATGGTATAAAGCTATTTAATACTTTGTGTAGTCTTCAATTAACAGATGTAAAATTTGATTTTCATCAACCAGTTTTTAATGGGGCTGAAGAAAAATTATTATTAAAATTATCTCTTTTAGAAGAAAAAGAACATTTTATTAAGCATAAGTTGATCGATAATTTAGAAATAGAAAAGATGCTAAAAGAAATGGATCAGATTATTCAGGATAAGACGGTTATACAAAGTGCAGGTGGGGTGTTTCAATCTTGGGGGAGAAAACTCCAATGAGTAGTATAATTTACTCCCTCATAAATATATATACTCAGGTAGAACTTCAAGAATTGGCGTTGTCGTGTCTAAAGATCGAAGCTGCTCCGTTACTCATGTACGCTACGCCGCTCGACTTTGCTACTGCCTAGCTCTTCTTGAAGTTATACTATCGTCTACCAACTCTTCATTTACGAGCAGTATACTAAAATGATTTGGAGAATTGGAACGTAAAACAAGGGATGAGCGTACGTGAGTACCCCGCAGTTTCGCGAAACCAATTCTTCAAAGCAGAAGAGTATATCTAATCTTATTTGTTGTTATCTAGGTTATATCTTAAATATTGCTTTAGTTAGCTCATCATAGCTCTTTAACCTAACCAATATAGGTTCTAAATCATCCAGCTTGATCATACAAGGTCCGTCACTTGGGGCATTATCTGGGTCTTGGTGAACTTCCATAAAAACACCTGCTACTCCGACGCTAACAGCTGCCCTTGCTAATATTTCAACATATTTTCTTTCGCCACCACTACTGTTGCCTATGCCACTTGGTTGCTGAACTGAATGGGTTGCGTCAAAAATTACAGGGGTCTTAGTTTCTGCCATAATTGGCAAACTACGCATATCTGATACTAGTGTGTTGTAACCAAAACATGCACCCCGTTCGGTAAGCATGATATTCTTTGCACCAAACGCTTCAAGTTTAGCATACACATTCTTCATATCCCAAGGGGCAAGAAACTGACCTTTTTTAACATTAATAACCTTATTAGTCATAGCTGCAGCATGCAGCAAATCTGTTTGTCTACATAAGAAGGCAGGGATTTGGATTATATCAACAATTTCAGCAACTTTAGCACACTGATTCTCTGTATGAACGTCAGTAAGAATAAGGCAGTTAAAGGCTGTTTTTACTTTAGACAAAATTTCCAGCCCTTTCTCAAGACCGCTACCCCGGATACCATTTATTGAAGTTCTATTAGCTTTATCGAATGACGATTTATAGATAAAGGGTATGTTAAGTTTAGCAGTAAGGGTCACAAGCTTGTCAGCCATAAATAATGCATGATCTAGACTTTCTATTTGGCAAGGTCCAGCAATAAACACAAATGGTAAGGTATTACCAATTTTGATATTATGTAAATCAATTATTTTTTGCATAACTTGGTCCTTAAATTTTACTTGGCAATTGGCAAGCTAGACTCTTCTTGTTTATCGTCAACTTGCTCAATTTTCTTAATTATCCCAAGGTTTTTCTTAGAAGACAGATTGGCAAGAATAATAGCATTAATTATAAACAAGGTGGCAAGCACTACCGTGGTTTTAGTCAAGAAATTAGCTACAGTTCTGCCTGTTACAACACCCATATTACCACTACCACCGCTCATACCACTTAACCCATCATTGCCAGTCTTTTGCATCAGAATTACGATAATTAGCAGTATTGCTATTACAATATGAACAAAAAGTAATATATTCATCATTTTTCAAAAAACCTATAATTTAATATTTGAACTAAAATTTGATAATCAAGTGAAGATTTGCCAATCATAACCCCATCAATATTCTGTACACTTAATATTTTTTCTATATTACCTAAATTTACAGATCCACCATACACTAAGCTAACATTATTTGCAACTTGGCTTTGCTGAAGAAAACAATTGAGGACATCAAATATCTCTATTAATTCTTCTTGGTTAGGAATAATCCCTGTTCCTATAGTCCAAATCGGCTCATAGGCTATTATTACATCTATCCCCTCCCCTATTTTATCATTTGGCAGGGATTCCACTAATTGTTTTAATAAAAAATTTTTATAATTATTATTTTTTCGTATAGCTAGGTCTTCTCCGATACAAATAATAGGGCTAATCTTGGCATTTAAGCAATTCTCTGCTTTCTGTCTGATTAATTTATTGGATTCTTGAAAGAGACTTCTACGTTCACTATGACCAACAATAGCGTAATTAATACCACTTAGTTTCAGTAATAGGCTTGAATATTCTCCTGTATAGCTTCCTTGTTCTTCGAATTGACTGACATTTTGTCCACAAAACTCTATAGATTTAAATTTATCAGATAAATAAGCAAGATAGGGAGTAGGAGGAGCTATAATAAATTTGTTGTTATGTTGCTGCTCTATCAGTCTAGCACAAAATTTAAATGCATCATCTAAACTTATATGCATTTTCCAGTTAGCAATAATAAGTTTTTTCATAAAAATCGCTTGCAGATATTAGTGTACAGAACTATTGTAGTATACTACAAAAACTTGAAGAAGAAATTTATAATTTATGTTAAATAATATTAGAAACGCTGCTGATAGTTTTGTAATGCGTGTTTTACTTGGAATGATTGCCTTTGCATTTGTTGGATGGGGAATTAAAGATGTATTACAGACTACCAATAATTTTGATTTGATTACATTTTCTGATGCAAAAACTATTAGTGAAGAAGATTTTCTAAAAGCAAAAGCCGAACAAATTCGTGTTATTCAAAAACAAACTGGAATACATCTTAGTGAAGAAGATATAAAGCAGTTGAATATTGATAATTTTATTATTAAAAAACTTATCAATAATCGCATTATGAACTATTTAGTACACTATTATAATCTAGATATAACTGATGATACTGTGATTCAGTTTATTAAAGAATCCTCTAATTTTAAGAATGAGCAAGGTCTATTTGACATAACACTCTTTAAAGGTTTTTTAAAAAATTCTTATATTAATGAGGAGGACTATGTATTTGATGTTAAAGAACATACCTTAAAGAATACTCTAATTAGTATTTTTATAGAATCATTTCAAACACCAAAAATAATGGTCAAAAATATTGTAGACTATATGGTCGAAACAAGAGAGGTCGACCTTGTACAAATTGACCTAAAAGCTCAACCTAAAGGTGCGTTTATGACTTATGCAACTCCAGCCGAGTTAGAAGAATTATACAAGCAAAACCAAGAGTTATTTGAAATACCGGAAAAACGTAGCTTGTCTTATGTAAAAATATCAAGTGAAGTGTTAGGTAAGCAAATTCATAATAGCGATGAAGAATTATTAAAGTTTTATCAGGATAACCAAGAAGAATTTGCTAATAAAAAATTTAGCGAGGTACGAAAACAGGTTAATGAATTATTGCAACAACAAAAAATAGAAGAGCTGAAGCTACTGTTAGCAAAAAATCTAGAAGATGATGTGGCAGCTGGTTCAAGTTTAACAGAAATTGCCAAAAAATATGAATTACCAATACAGAATTTAGATTCTGTAAGTTATAAGGATTTAACTAATAATATACAAGATGAATTTCAAGAGTTGGCTAAGCCTGCGAGTGGCGAGCGGACTAGGCGTAGTCAAACCGTTGTTCCTACGCGAAGTCCCATCGTGCCACAACGCCAACACTTAAAAGGCGAATGGTATGTTGATCTTGGTCAAAATGCTGACAGTATTTTTGATCTTGCAGAAGGAGAATTATCATATCCAATGGAGTTAACTGATAAAGGAGCTTTTATATTGGTTGAGATTAAATCTATTCAGCCAAGTAAACTACAAGAATTCTCGGCAGTCAAGGATCAAGTATACGAACTATGGTATAAGCAATATATTAGAAAGATAAATTTAGGAAACATAGAGAGTCTTGCTAAAGAATATAAACCTGGTAAAAGTAAAAAACCTCTAGACATTACTACCAACCAAGCTGCAACTTTTTCTAGGTATGAAGTTCATAATAATCAGCAATTACCAACAGAATTACTATCAGCAATTTTTAATGCTAACATTGATTCCAATACTCCAGTTTTTCAGTCAAAAGATAAGGCGTATTTTGCTTATGTAAAATCAAAAAGAATTGATAAGACGAAAAGGCAAGAAATTCAGAAAAAAAATGAAGTAGATATTGCAGTAGCCATAAGAAACAATGTTATGGATGAGCTGATTAGCTATGCCATCAAGAAAAATAAAATGAAACAAAATAGTATGTGATCATGATATAAATATGACAATTTAGATAACTAATTTTAACTATATTGTTACTAAACCTTGCATATTAATATATATTAAGATTATATTATGTCATATTAATATAATCTTAATTATGTGTTTATTATGTCAAAAGATCGTACGCTATTAGTAAGGCTTTCTACCGCAAAACAATTACTTGAGAATAAAATTTATAAGACAGAACGAGCTATAAAGTTGTTTGCTACTGATAGTAGTGTTTATGAGATATTGAAGGCTGCTAATTTGGAGGAATGTTGTAATTTTGTAAAAACTACGGAAGATAGATCATCAGCTAGTCAGGAATTAAAAGCTAGTTTAAAAGGTCTGCATAGTCAACAATCTGTCTTATCAAAGTATAATACAGTTAATTGCAAAAAGTTTGAAGAACGTAGTGACCAAATACACACAATAATTCAAGCTAGAAAGTTACTTAAATGTATTGACCAACATGATTTTAAGGAAGCACTGAAGATTGCTGGGTTGAGCTATATAATTAAGAAGGGTGCACTAGGAATAACTAGAATATGGATAACAGAAAATACTTTTTTTGAAAATTTGGATAAATATTTAGAAGTTAAACGGGAAGAATATAAGAT
Source organism: Candidatus Tisiphia endosymbiont of Metellina segmentata (assembly GCF_964030715.1). Taxonomy (NCBI): domain Bacteria; kingdom Pseudomonadati; phylum Pseudomonadota; class Alphaproteobacteria; order Rickettsiales; family Rickettsiaceae; genus Candidatus Tisiphia; species Candidatus Tisiphia endosymbiont of Metellina segmentata. The sequence goes on along the minus strand of NZ_OZ034919.1, from coordinate 36,340 downwards.
AATACTAGAAGCACATCAAGCTGAATGTGGAGCAAGTACTCCAGCACTACCCCTATCAACTCTTCTTGAAGGATCAAGTAACTGTAATAATACGTATGTTACTAATAACAACCATCCAGCAGTAGCTTCTGCACCACCTAGTGTACTACCACTTAATCAACATTTATACCCACAATTATCTCCAAATATTACAACTACAGCCCATACAGTGCACTATCCGCCGAAAGTTCGTAAACATGCCCCACCTCCTCCAATACCACCTCCATATAGTGAAGCAGTGCATGATGTTTCAAGATCAGAATCTGATGAGAATAACCTAGAGTTTTCAGGTATTGTATATCATCATGATTAAGCTCAGCTTTGTGGTTATACCACAATTGTTGAAAGTTAAAAAACCGTCTATTAGCGAAGCATTGTTGTAAGGTTTAAACCGTCTATTAGCGAGCGAACGTACGTGAGCGTGGCAATCCATGAAGTTTGTCATATGGATTGCTTCGTCGACCTATGGTCTCCTCGCAATGACGTTTTATAGACGCTTTTTATAGACGTATTCGTAGGTAGCCACGTACTATAGTACGCCTAGACCCTTTGACTCTTACTACTATCAGGATTTTGATTCTATCGTATATCAACTCTTCATTTACGAGAAGTATATTACTCATCTGTATTAAATATTTAATTGTTCATTACCAAATTTATAATGGTTTCTACAATAAGTAGCAGCCACGTATAAAAAATAATCATCCTCTATATTTACTTTTTTCAAGAGTACTTTTTTATAGAATCTTTCGTAAGTAGTAACGGTAATTAGACCGGCAGATGACAAAGTACCAAGTACAGACCAAAGTAGAGTGTTAATTGTTGTATGCCGTATATCTTCGTTAATGAGGATGGTGACAGGCTTATTATTGCAGCTCATTACCCGACGGATTAACTTACCAAAAGTACTGTGGTCATAAGGTCCTTTAGATTCGATAATTTCAACTATTGTTAATCCATCTTGTTCACTAGTAGCACTAACATCATCTCTAAGTTTTAGATCCTTAGAATGGTCATAAGCTGGATCAAGAAAGATGATTGCTTCAGAAGGTAAAGTTGTTGTGTATGTCATAGCAGTATCCCCTTTATGATTAAACTTAAAGTTATCAAGTTTTAACCACCAAAGAATCTTAATAGATTACTTTGGCGATCGGGGAGTCAGAACGCCCTCGCAAAGCGAGGGGCTTGACGGTTATGAGCAGCCCAAAGGGCTGCCATTGTTAATTAAAATTCTCCTGATTCGTCAGAGCCTAAACTATCAAGTTGCTCTTGATTCTTAATGTAGTGTTTGATCTGATTCTCTTCAAATCCTACAGTTGAGACCGCATAACCTCTAGCCCACAACTTTTCTCCATTAAAATTACGTTTTCGTCCACCAAACTGCCTAGCAACGGCTATAGCACTTTTCCCCTTGATATAGCCTATTACTTCAGCTACAGAATATTTAGGAGGAATCTTGATGAGCATATGCACATGATCTTGTACCATATGCCCCTCTATGATCTTTCTCCCACGTTGAAAAGCTAACTCATGGAATACGTTCCCAAGATATTTTCTAACCTTCCCGTACAATTCTTTTTTACGACACTTTGGAATAAACACAATATGATATTTGCAATCCCATTTAGAATGATTTAAACTTTCGTATGTTGTCATATATTTTCTCCTTTGACCGTCAAGCCAAAGAAGTTATATATGATAACTTTTTATTTTATACTAAATCTAAAGGCCAAGCCTTGATGGTCTCACTAGTCAAACTAGTGGCTTACCTATCATTGAGTTAGTAAACTGTATAGCATAACAGCTACGCTAGCCTTTAGGTTTAAGGTTTACACCTTAAACCCTGAACATAGCTAACATCTCCCCGATCATAACAATCGAGGATTACACCTTTATTCGGCAGATGTGTTCCGATGCTATAAGAGGTTACTACACCCCAAAATAACTTTGCAGTTACTTCATTTTTAATTTTAAACTATACTCCTATAAAGTCAATAATAGAAAAACTTATGCGAGGATAAAAAAGGTATTATACCAATTGCAATAATTAACGCAGTGGTGTAAAATGGGTTTTTAACTGATAAAGGTACTCAAATGGCTAGGTTAATATTACCGCAAGGTTTTCATGGTCATGATTTTATAAAAATGATGAAACATGAGCCGCATGGTCGAAATCGTATACGTTTATTGGCGATGTATTACCTTCAATTAGGCAAATCTTTTAAAGCCATATCTGAAATAGTGAAGTCACACTGGAAAACTGTGCAATCATGGCTCAGAAGATTTAGGAATCATGGTTTTGAAGGATTATTTGAATCACAAAGAAGCGGTGCCCCTAGGAAGATTAACACTATACAAGAGTCTGCTCTTTTTGATAAAATCAATACGCTCAGTGAAAGTAAAACTGGTGGGTATATAACTGGAAAGGAGCTACATATCATGTTACTTGAGGAATATGGTGCTAAATGTACTTTAAAAACAGTCTACAATACTATGCACCGCCTTGGTTTTAGCTGGATTACTTCTCGTTCAATGCATCCAAAGTCAAATCAAGAGACTCAAAATACATATAAAAAAACTTCCCAGACATGCTAACAGAATTATTATCAAAAAATATCGATAGATGTAAAGTTGATATATGGTCTCAGGATGAAACTCGAGTTGGGCAACAAGGTAGCTTAACTCGTATATGGGCTAAGCGTGGCACTAGACCCCGTAAAGTTCGGCAACAGCAATTCATTTCAACATATATTTATGGAGCTGCTTGCCATGATACAGGAGAAGCTTTTGCATTAATTTTACCATATGCAAATACACAGGCAATGAATAAATTCTTAGAAGACCTTTCTCGCAGTATTCAAGGCAACCGACATATAGCTTTACTAACGGATAATGCAGGTTGGCACACAGCCAAAAAACTAACTGTGCCAAGCAATATCACTTTGATACCGCTTCCGCCCTATGCACCGGAACTTAATGCAATGGAACAAGTTTGGGCATGGATCAAAAATCATTTCTTGTCTAACCAATGTTATGGTGTATATGAAGATATCGTCACTATGGCTTGTTACGCTTGGAATCAATTTGCTCATAATGTAGATTTAGTAAAATCAATTATGTATAGAGACTGGATAAATACACCGTGTTAATTATTGCAATTGGTATTATACACAATTTGCTCACAGCAATTATTCTTTAAAATTTTTCTTTTTACCCCTTGAACTGTTACAAAATCAAGCATATATAGAATACACATTATTAAGTATTAAATCTATGGAGGTAAGAATGTCTTTTAGACCATTGCACGATAGAATTGCGGTAAAACCAATTCAACAAGAAGAAAAAACAAGTGGAGGAATTATTATTCCTGATACAGCAAAGGAAAAACCAATACAAGGTGAAGTAGTAGCTGTAGGTAAGGGAACAAAAAGTGAGAATGGTACTGTCCATCCATTAGAAATTAAAGTAGGAGATAAAGTACTTTATGGCAAATGGGCTGGCACTGAAGTAAAAGTTGATGGTTTAGATTTGGTCATTATGAAAGAAAGTGATGTCATGGGCATAATTGCATAACTATTGAAAGTTAGTAAATACAGCTTCTTTATACGTCTATTAGCGAGAAGGCCGTAAGACCGACGAAGCAATCCAGTAACATCATTTATCTATAGATTGTTTCCTGGATTGCTTCGCTTACGCTCGCAATGACGTTGTGGTATAGGTATTTGTAAACTTTTAACAGTTGTGGACATAATTGGTTAATAATTTATTTATTGTAAGGAGAACATAAATATGGCAACAAAATTAATAAGACACGGCTCAAATGCACGTGAACAAATGCTAAGAGGTATTGATATTTTAGCTGATACCGTAAAAGTAACATTAGGTCCAAAAGGTAGAAATGTTGCAATTGAACAGTCATTTGGATCACCAAGACTAACCAAAGATGGTGTAACAGTGGCAAAAGCTATTGAACTAAAAGACAAAGCTCAGAATTTGGGAACTCAATTGGTAAAATCTGTGGCAAGTAAAACATCTGATGTTGCTGGTGATGGAACAACTACCGCAACTGTTCTAACTCAAGCAATAGCAAGAGAAGGTAACAAAGCAGTAGCAGCTGGTTTTAACCCTATGGATATAAAACGTGGTATAGATTCAGCTGTTAACCTAGTAGTTGAAGAAATTAAGAAAGCTAGTAAAAAAATCAGCAGCCAAGAGGAGATTGCTCAAGTTGGTACTATTTCATCAAATGGTGACAAAGAAATTGGCGAAAAAATTGCCGTGGCGATGGAAAAAGTTGGTAAAGAAGGCGTAATTACCGTTGAAGAAGCTAAGAATTTTAGTTTTGAAGTAGATGTAGTTGAAGGCATGATGTTTGATAGAGGCTATCTATCACCATATTTTGTTACTAATTCCGAAAAGATGGTAGCAGAATTGGAAAATCCGTTTATCTTACTATTTGAAAAGAAATTATCAAATTTACAACAAATGTTACCAGTACTTGAAGCAGTAGTGCAATCAGGACGTCCTTTACTAGTAATCGCTGAAGATGTAGAAGGAGAAGCACTTGCTACTCTAGTAGTAAATAAATTACGTGGTGGGTTAAAAGTTGCTGCAGTTAAAGCTCCTGGCTTTGGCGATAGAAAAAAATTCATGATGGAAGATATCTCTATTTTAACAGGTGGTCAGCTTATCAGTGAAGAGCTTGGTATGAAACTTGAAAATGTTAATATCAAAATGCTAGGTACTGCTAAAAAAGTTACTATTTCCAAAGAAAATACCGTTATAATTGATGGTGCTGGTAGCAAGGCGGATATCGCTGCTCGTTGTTCTCAAATTCGTACACAAGTTGATGAATCTAGCTCAGATTACGATAAAGAGAAATTACAAGAGCGTTTAGCTAAACTTGCTGGTGGCGTAGCTGTCTTAAAAGTTGGTGGTGCTACTGAAGTTGAAGTAAAAGAAAGAAAAGATCGTGTTGAGGATGCATTGCATGCTACTAGAGCTGCAGTGGAAGAAGGCGTTGTTGCTGGTGGTGGTGTTACTCTTTTCTATGCAGCAAGATCCTTAGAGTCGTTAAAAAGTACTAATGAAGATCAGCAAGCTGGTATTAACATCGTTAAGAAAGCTCTACAAGCTCCAGTAAGGCAAATTGCAGAGAACGCTGGTATGGACGGAGCTATTGTAGTTGGAAAACTTACTGATAGTAAAGAAAAAAACTTTGGCTTCAATGCTCAAGATATGACTTATGTTGATATGATTAAGGCTGGTATTATCGATCCAACTAAGGTCGTGCGTACTGCTTTACAAGATGCAGCATCGGTTGCTTCTTTGATTATTACTACTGAAGCATTTATTATCGATGAACCAGCTGATAAAGATGAGCCTGCTATGCCACGTGGTGGTATGGGCGGCGGTATGGGTGGCATGGGCGGTATGGACTTCTAATGCTCATGTCTTCATACGAATAACACTTTACCCCAACTCTAGATAAGAATTAGTTAATTCTTATCCAAAGTTCGCGTACTTTGATGTCATCCCTCTGCTTTTTTGTAGGGATGACATCTTTTTATTAATAGACCTTATATCTTAAGAATGTGTTATAAGTAATTAAAGAGGGTGACTTGAATAGACCTTGACTAAAAAGTCGCTAAGAGAATAAGTACCCTCTTTTTGGTAGTTTACCTTGAACAAATTGCAGAAGGTGGTCTTAAAAAGAGCAGCCTTGCACAATAAGAAGAAGGAGATTATATCATGAATAAAATAATAGGTCTAGACGTAAGTAAAAACTGGCTTGATATATGTGTATATAATACAAGAGATAAACCTAAATATCATCGTTTTGCCAATGATGCAGCTGGTCATGAAGAGATGATTAAATTAGCAAAAGAGCAAGAGATTAAGCTAATAATATGTGAACCTACTGGAGGATACGAAGCTGAGATTTGTCAAAAGCTGGATAATAATAACCAACAAATACATAAGGTCAATACATATAGTTTTAATTCTTTTAGTAAATCGGTGAATTTGTGTAAAACTGATAGGAAGGATGCATTTAAATTAGCATATTATGCGGATAAGATGCAGCTTTCAGCGAATTATATATATCAAGTTGAATCAGAGACTTTGAAGAGATGTCAACAAAGACGAGAAGATTTAGTATTAATGCTTAGCAATGAAAAGAAAAGACTACATCATAGCATTGATGGTATTGATAAAGAGAGTATAGAAAAGCTCATTAAATTTTTACAGAATGAAATAGCTGAGCTTGATAAAAAGTTAAACAAAACAATAGATGAGTCAGAAGAGTTAAAAGAGAAGGTAAAAATATTAGAGACTGTACCTGGTATTGGTAAATGTTTAGCTACAAAACTAATTAGTTTTGTACCTGAATTAGGGGATAAAAATTATAGTAGCAATGAATTGTCATCAATTGTTGGTATAGCTCCATATGCTCGTGATAGTGGTAATAAGCAAGGACGAAGATTTATTCGAGGAGGCAGGAAAATACCTAGAGATGCTTTATACATTGCAGTATTAGCTGGTAAGAATGGTTTCCAATATTTAAAAATTTTATATGATAGGCTTGTTAATAATTTTAAACCTAAGAAAGTTGCGATAGTTGCTTGTATGCGTAAGTTACTTGAAGTGTGCCATAAACTTATTCAACAAAAACGTGTTTTTGTTATTAAATAATATTTATCTATTTTTATAAAATTTAGATAAAAGATAATTGCTCTTTCGAAACTCGCTTGTGCTGAGGGATTTGAAGGAAACGCTTCATCTCAAACCGCAGCGTATACTGCTCGTAAATGAATAGTTGGTAGACGATAGTATAACTTCAAGAAGAGCTAAGCAGTAGCAAAGTCGAGCAGCGTAGCGTACATGAGTAACTAGGCAGCTTCGATCTTTGGTCGCGGGAACGCCAATTCTTGAAGTTCTACCTGAGTATACTCTAATTCCGTTACGGATTCGAGTACCGCATCATTGTCCAAATCACCAGCAGAAGTAGAGTTTCGAAGGAGGTCTAATGTACTAAAGTAATTTTTACCGGAAGCTTATCAGATAACTTTAACCAAATTTTATCAGTAGTATAAATTTCCATATTATAATAACTACCAGTTGCTATGCATGCTCTGTCACCTAAAGATAAACCATAATCTTTTGTTAAACTTATTAACTTGCCTGCTTTGATACTTATACTTTCAGAAAATGGTATGATGTCTGGAACTATATCTGTTATAATTGTATCAATTTCATTTTCTTTTATATTAGATCTAGTTAAGACAGAAACTAATTCACTTAAATTAACTGATGATAAGGCACTACTTGCAATAACATCCTCTAATATTTTATAACCTGATTCTTGTTTTAATAAGGCAATGATTGCAGATGTATCTAATAAAAATTTCTTAGTCTTGATTAGAGATTTAGAACTTGTTTGCATCTTCGTTCCTCATCAGTTTTAGCTCTTTTTGTAAATCAATATTCTTGTATTTACTTAAAATATTTCTAGCTTTTTCTATATTAGCATGATAAGTCGAAACTATTAATTCAGAATCTTTATATTTAATGGACACTTCATCACCAGCTTTAAGATGCAGTTTTTTTCTAATTTTAGCGGGGATAGCAAGTCTCCCATTACTATCTATATAACTTTTTAATGCTGTCATAATATATACCGATAATGTTAAGATTAATATAAAGATACAACTATATACATAGTAACTAAAATTATAAAAATGGTCAATTTAATAAATACTAGATAAATACTAATTCTAATAATCCTGCTTTTTAGTCTAATTTTTTAATTTTAGATTTCTAATAAGCGAGTTTGCCAAAGATATCTATTAATAAAATTTACTTTGCTATAAGCCGGATACATGACTGCATTCGATTTTTAGGTCGCGGGAATCTTAATTCTTGAAGTTCTACCTGAATATGCTAAAGAACCTAAGCAAGGGGTAGATATGTTTGTTGCTTATCAGAATAAGTAAAAATTTGCCCAGTTTTTATATCAAAAAACCATAAATGAATAGTTAGCTCTTTCTTGGTCACTAGTTTATTAATCCATGGAAACGTCATACAATTTTGATGTGATTGTTTAAGTGCTAATTTTGTATAATCATCAGCATTATGATGTCTAAAATTAGGTGTTTTTATCAGAGAAACCCAGTTGGTTATAAAATCATTCTGCACTCTATCGTCACTATTTAATAATTCTTGAATTCCTCCACATTGGCTATGTCCTAATACAATTAAGTGTTCAACTTTCAAAAAGCATATTCCAAACTCTAAGGCAGCACTTGTGCCATGATGAGATCCATCTTTTTCGTAAGGAGGAACAATATTTGCTACATTACGTACAACAAATAAATCCCCTGGATCACATTGTAGTATTAATGCCGGATCTACTCGTGCATCACAACAAGCAACCACCATAATCTTTGGTTGTTGACCATCACGGGATAGACTCTGCATAATAGATTTATTACCATAAGCATATTTTTTTCTAAATAGCTGATAGCCTTTTAGTATTTTTTCAAAACTTTGTTGCATATATACTGCTCGTAAATGAAGAGTTGGTAGACGAAGGTCAACTTCAAGAAGAGCTAGGAGTGTCAAAGTCGAGCAGCGGAGCGTACATTAGTACGTGAGCAGCGGAGATCTTTAGACACGACAACGCCAATTCTTGAAGTTCACCGAGTATATGACCCTCAAGACGTCACTACAATTATAGCAGATATTTTTCAAGCACTAATAGATTTTAAATTTTTGTAGGCATACCATCCCAACGTTTTATTAAATCAGTATTAATATCAAAAATATCAAGAACCCGCGAAATTGAATAATTTATCATGTCATCCAAGGTTTTAGGTAAACTATAAAAAGCAGGTACTGGAGGTGCAATTATCCCGCCATAATTCGTTACTTTTAACATATTTTCTAAATGACCTAGATGTAAAGGAGTCTCTCTTATCATCAACACCAGTTTTCTTCGTTCTTTTAGTGTAACCCCTGCTGCTCTACTGATTAAATTATTCTCAATACTGCCAGCAATTGATGCAAGAGTTCTCATGCTACATGGAGCTATGAGCATACCAAATGTCCTAAAAGCACCGCAAGAAACCCTAGCACCAATATCAGAAAGATTGTAACAGTAATCTGCTAGATCTTTTACTTGTTCTATGGAATAATTCGTCTCATGTAATATGGTAAGATGAGCAGATTTTGAAATAATTAGATGACTCTCAATATTTATCTGCCTCAGAATCTCAAGTAACCTTATACCATATATTGCTCCAGAAGCTCCAGAGATTGCCACAAGCAATTTTTTTTTATTATCGCTAGTCATAGCTATATTTTTTCCTTTCAAAGTGTATTTGCTTATATTAAAATGATGCTTGGTTTACAAAAAACCAAGCTTTTAACTGATTATGGAGTTTACAGATGAGTCTCATGAGCCACATACAAAGTTTACAAAAAAAACATAATGATTTAGAAAGACTAATAAATACCGGATTTTTGCATTTGCAAGATAATACTAAAGTCAGGCAGTTAAAGAAACAAAAATTAATATTAAAAGATAAAATTCTATTGCTATATAAAGGTTTCACCAAGAATGCTACTATCTCTCAGAAGTAAAGGATTAGTTATTATTTTGTCTTCGCCCTCGGCTACTGGTAAATCTAGCTTAGCTAAAGCAGTTTTAAAAATCGACAGTAATCTTAGATTATCCATTTCTGCAACTACTAGAAGGCCAAGAACAGATGAAGTTGATGGAGTAAGTTACTATTTCAAGACCAAAGAGGAATTTAATAAATTAATTGAGCAAGATGCATTTCTTGAATATGCAAATATTTACAATAATTATTATGGAACACCTAAAAAAGTTGTAGAAGACTTACTAAGTCAAGGGTTAGATGTTTTGTTTGATATAGATTGGCAAGGTACAAAGCTAATAAAAAAAACCTTGCCAAATGTAATTACAATTTTTATTTTGCCACCGAGTCTTAGTATTTTGCAACAACGAATTAAAAATAGAGGGCAAGATAGTAAAGAATCAATAAAGTTGCGTGTGAAATTGGCTACTAAAGAAGTGTATTATGCCAAACAATATGATTACGTGGTTATTAACGATGATTTTGATACCACTCTTGAAACAATATATTCTATAATCACTGCTGAGCGATCAAAAAGAATAAGACTTGATTTAGGCAAGTTTTATAATGATTGGCATGACCAACTCTGATGTTATCCCACAACTGTTGAAAATTTACAAATATACTCGGTGAACTTCAAGAATTGGCGTTGTCGTGTCTAAAGATCTCCGCTGCTCACGTACTAATGTACGCTCCGCTGCTCGACTTTGACACTCCTAGCTCTTCTTGAAGTTGACCTTCGTCTACCAACTCTTCATTTACGAGCAGTATACCTATACCACAGCGTCTATTAGCGAGCGTAAGCGAAGCAATCTAGGAAACAACCTATAGATAAATGATGTTACTGGATTGCTTCGTCGGTCTTACAACCCTCCTTGCTAATAGACGTATAGAGAAGATGTATTTATTTACTAACTTTCGACAGTTATGGACGTTATTCCAAACAGCAGAGTTTACTATTACCCACAAATATTTATAGGGTTAGCCAACCGCCAACCTTGGATTAGTTAGACAAAATTTCTCTCTAACGGTTCTACATTATTTATTTCTTTTATAAATTGCTCTTGTATTGTTTGCAAGTTATCTTGAAAATTATCCCAAAAATTTTTAATTTCTTGTTCGTAAGCAACCAGTTCAGACATAGTCCAATTAAATTGTTCAAAAAGTTTATATAAATTATTTAGTCCGATGTGCAGAACAATTATATTAAGTAATTCTGGAGAAAATAATTTTTTTATCCTTGATTCTTGTGCTTCTTTATATTCACCATGATTAGCGATGCCAAACTCTGCTATATCATGCATTTGACTAGTCCGTACTTGTATTTCCACATTACGTCTAGATATACCAATAGTAGTCACAATATGCAAGGAACTATAGCCGTTATCTTTGGGATTAACAATATAGTCTTTATATTTTTCATGGTTACTAGGATATATATCATTAATAATATCCAGTACTTTATAACAGTCTTCTAGCGTATCAACTATAATTCTAAAAGCAATGAGGTCAGTTAATTGATAAAAACCAATACCTTTTCTTACCAATTTCTTTACGATAGAATAAGGGTCTTTTAATCTGCAAGATATCTTCGCTACTATAGAATTCTCTTGCAATTTAGTACTAATAATATCAGTGATATTGTGTAAATTATCAATATCCTCGTATAACATAAAATGCACACTGTTACTTATAATTATTGATTTAGATTATTATATATACTTTACTATCAAGAATTCGCAAGTATTTACGAAGGCAATTCTTCAAAAGCATCGAATATACCTGTAATATTAATAAAAACTATTACCCTGTCAAGATCAAATTATTAATTTATAAATAAGAAAGATTTTCCAAATGATATAATTTGTTAAACAATTTTTATATCGAATTGAGATTAATGTACTTAGTGTTTAGTTATTTTATGTTATTATACAATCAGTTGATTTGAATTTGCTATGTTATAGAGAGGATAGGGTGAGAGTTTTAGTAGTAGGTGCTAATGGTTTTATTGGTTCATATATCACCGCTGAGTTATTAAAAGATAATCATGATGTAGTTTGTGCAGTTAGAGATATAAAAGCTACTAAAAGAAAATTTCCTAACCTAGAAATTTTAGCTTGTGATTTTAACAATGATACTGATCAACAAAAGTGGCTTAACAATTTACAAAATATTGATGTAGTCATTAATGTATCCGGAGTGTTAACTTCAACTAATAACAACAAAATAGAGAATGTTCATTTCTTTGGTCCAAAAGCTTTATTTGATGCATGTATTTTAGCTAAAGTAAAAAGAATTATTCATATTTCAGCTCTTGGTATAGATAATGAGAAAACTACTGACTATGCTATAACAAAGAAAAAAATTGACAATTATTTAAAAACTTTAAAAAATATTGATTGGGTGATTTTACAACCATCGCTTGTGTATACAAGTGGTTGTTATGGCGGTACTTCATTATTTAGATCTCTTTCAGCTTTACCTTGGTTTATTCCTTTAATAGGAGATGGATCACAACAATTTCAACCCATACATATGGATGACTTAACTAAAGTGGTTGTTAATTGCACTAAAAGAGAAGGAAAAATTTGTAGAGTATTAAAAATAGTTGGTCCAGAAATAGTTACAGTAAAAGATATATTGATTAATTTTAGGAGCTGGCTTGGTCTAGATCCTGCCAAACTAATAAAGATTCCTTTAACATTCATTAGAATTGCAGCTAAGTTAGGAGACTTTTTTAGTATAGGGCCACTTAATAGCACTTCATATAATATGTTATTACAACCAAATATTGCCGATAAGAAAGATTTTATCAATTTTACTTCTGTCGTTCCAAGAAATTTTGAGCAAGGATTAGCCACTGAACCTCTTACTGTCCAATCACTATGGCATGCAAGACTTTTTTTGTTGAAACCACTATTAAAAATCATTTTAGGTTTATTTTGGATTATGACAGGCGTCATTACGGGGGTTTTTACTTCAGAACGAGGTCTGAAAATAATAACAGAGTTAGGATTTAGCAAGCAAATAGCACAAATTATGTTATATTCAAGCTGTCTTGCTGATATAATTCTTGGAACTCTAATGATTATTAAGCCAAGAATTATAGGAGTATGTATACTACAGATTTTATTAATGCTAGCTTATACATTTTCTCTAACCTTTCTTAAGCCTGATTTATGGCTAGAACCCTTGGGGGTACTGACTAAAAATATTCCTATAATACTTCTTACTCTTGTCTTACTTGCTATAGAAAAGGATAAATAATGGATTGGTATTCTGTCGTCAAAACTATTCATATCATTAGCTCCACTATTTTGTTTGGTACAGGTATTGGTATTGCTTTTTTTATGTGGTGGGCGAATAAAACCGGGGATTTAGCAGCCAAAATTTATGCAGCACGTACTACGGTTATTGCCGATTTTCTCTTTACTACCACTAGTGCTATTATTCAACCAATTAGCGGCATAATATTAATCAATATAGTTGGATATGATTTCTTTGATTTATGGCTTGTTCTAACTTATTTAGGATATGCTATTACAGGAGCATGTTGGCTACCAGTAGTATGGATTCAAATACAATTACGGAATATTGCAGTCAGAACATTAAAAAATAATGAGCAATTACCAGCACAGTATTATAAATTATTTAATTTATGGTTTTATCTTGGCTGGCCAGCATTTATCAGCCTAGTTATTATTTTCTTTTTAATGGTTTTTAAGCCGATGTAAAATACGCGAATTCGGGATAAGAATTGACAAATTCTTATCCCAAATTCGCATATAAACGTACACTAGGAATTAGAAATGAAAATAGCTACTTGGAATATTAATTCTATAAGAATAAGACTACAACATTTACGGGACTTTTTAACAGAAGTAGATCCAGACATTGTTTTGTTACAAGAAATCAAGTGTGAGACTGATAAGTTTCCTTTTGATGAACTATCAGATCTAGCATATAATTTCTATGTGTATGGTCAGAAATCCTATAATGGTGTAGCTATCTTATCAAAGTTTCCAGCTGATGAAGTGGTAAAAGACTTTCCAGGTATTAATTGTACTAATCAAGCACGGATTATAGAAATATCTCTACAAACTCCTATAGGTTTTTGTAGTATCACTTCATTATATGCACCTAACGGTTCATTGGTAGGTAGTGATAAATTTAAAATGAAATTAGAATTTTATGATAATTTAATTAATTACTTCGAATCCAAAAGAACTCTTGATACTAAGGTGATAGTTGGAGGAGATTTTAATATTGCTCCTTTTGATATTGACGTATACTCAGCAAAAGAGTTACAAAATACTACTTGTTTTACTAATGAAGAAAAACAACGATTGAGAATTATTTTAAATTCTAGTTTTGAGGATTTATATAGATTATCAAATCCTACTAAGCAAGAATTTTCTTGGTGGGATTATAGAGCAGGTTGCTTTGAACAAAATAAAGGTATGCGTATTGATATGATACTTGCATCAAGCAATGTTGCAGATTATCTAAATGATTGCTACATGCATTATAATCTACGAACTAAAATTAAGCCTTCTGATCATATACCCGTTGTTGCTATCATTAGTCAGAACGCCCTCGCAAAGCGAGGGGCTTGACGGTTATGAGCAGCCCAAAGGGCTGCCATTGTTAATTAAAATTCTCCTGATTCGTCAGAGCCTAAACTATCAAGTTGCTCTTGATTCTTAATGTAGTGTTTGATCTGATTCTCTTCAAATCCTACAGTTGAGACCGCATAACCTCTAGCCCACAACTTTTCTCCATTAAAATTACGTTTTCGTCCACCAAACTGCCTAGCAACGGCTATAGCACTTTTCCCCTTGATATAGCCTATTACTTCAGCTACAGAATATTTAGGAGGAATCTTGATGAGCATATGCACATGATCTTGTACCATATGCCCCTCTATGATCTTTCTCCCACGTTGAAAAGCTAACTCATGGAATACGTTCCCAAGATATTTTCTAACCTTCCCGTACAATTCTTTTTTACGACACTTTGGAATAAACACAATATGATATTTGCAATCCCATTTAGAATGATTTAAACTTTCGTATGTTGTCATATATTTTCTCCTTTGACCGTCAAGCCAAAGAAGTTATATATGATAACTTTTTATTTTATACTAAATCTAAAGGCCAAGCCTTGATGGTCTCACTAGTCAAACTAGTGGCTTACCTATCATTGAGTTAGATTTGGCTTAATTGAGCAAATTAGTGAAGATAGAAATAATCAAATATTTAGATTACATGATGCTATTAAAGAGGAATTATTAAATATTGCTGGTAAAAAATTAAATCAACAAAATGTTAATTTATTATTGGATGAGTTTAATAATTATATACCGGAAGCAATAAATAAAAGAGTAGAAGTTATTACTAAAAGTGACTTTTTAGAAAGTAATTTAGAAATTTTATTAAATAATGCCGATAACTATAATGCTGATATATATAAAATCATTGAATTAAGAGAAAAATTACTATGGTATTATACCAATTGCAATAATTAACACGGTGTATTTATCCAGTCTCTATACATAATTGATTTTACTAAATCTACATTATGAGCAAATTGATTCCAAGCGTAACAAGCCATAGTGACGATATCTTCATATACACCATAACATTGGTTAGACAAGAAATGATTTTTGATCCATTCCCAAACTTGTTCCATTGCATTAAGTTCCGGTGCATAGGGCGGAAGCGGTATCAAAGTGATATTGCTTGGCACAGTTAGTTTTTTGGCTGTGTGCCAACCTGCATTATCCGTTAGTAAAGCTATATGTCGGTTGCCTTGAATACTGCGAGAAAGGTCTTCTAAGAATTTATTCATTGCCTGTGTATTTGCATATGGTAAAATTAATGCAAAAGCTTCTCCTGTATCATGGCAAGCAGCTCCATAAATATATGTTGAAATGAATTGCTGTTGCCGAACTTTACGGGGTCTAGTGCCACGCTTAGCCCATATACGAGTTAAGCTACCTTGTTGCCCAACTCGAGTTTCATCCTGAGACCATATATCAACTTTACATCTATCGATATTTTTTGGTAATAATTCTGTTAGCATGTCTGGGAAGTTTTTTTATATGTATTTTGAGTCTCTTGATTTGACTTTGGATGCATTGAACGAGAAGTAATCCAGCTAAAACCAAGGCGGTGCATAGTATTGTAGACTGTTTTTAAAGTACATTTAGCACCATATTCCTCAAGTAACATGATATGTAGCTCCTTTCCAGTTATATACCCACCAGTTTTACTTTCACTGAGCGTATTGATTTTATCAAAAAGAGCAGACTCTTGTATAGTGTTAATCTTCCTAGGGGCACCGCTTCTTTGTGATTCAAATAATCCTTCAAAACCATGATTCCTAAATCTTCTGAGCCATGATTGCACAGTTTTCCAGTGTGACTTCACTATTTCAGATATGGCTTTAAAAGATTTGCCTAATTGAAGGTAATACATCGCCAATAAACGTATACGATTTCGACCATGCGGCTCATGTTTCATCATTTTTATAAAATCATGACCATGAAAACCTTGCGGTAATATTAACCTAGCCATTTGAGTACCTTTATCAGGTAAAAACCCATTTTACACCACTGCGTTAATTATTGCAATTGGTATTATTTAATAGGTCAGCGTCAAGATGATAATGCAAAAAAAATGGTCGATTGGTTTAAGAACAAGGCATCAAATATTAGTTTATTGTTTCGTAGCGATAAAGAAAAAGCTGTGTATAGTGGTTACCTAACTTTTATAGGAGGGTATGAATATATTATTAACCAACCAATAAATATTGTAATGAAATATTTAGATCAAGCAGAACAAATTGCTCAAAAACTAGCAAATTACGATGAGTTAAAGTCATACATTTATTCTCAGAAAGCTAGTATACAAATTGTCGTAGGAGATATTAAAAATGCTAAAGAAAATATAAGGAAAGCAGAGAAAGCTCGTCCTGATACTCTTAAAACATTTTTAGGAGTTGGACTAGTAGAATATAATAAATCTAGGATTCTTGTGGCAGAAGGTAAATATCAAGAAGCTTTAAATATGTTATTGATTGATATAGAAAGTAGTGTAGCTAAGAATAGTATGTGCTTAGCAGCTGAACATATAATGCAAGCTAGAATATTGAATTATATGCAAAAGTTTGAAGCCGCTTATGATGTCATTAATAATAAAGTATATAAACATCTAAGCAATAAGAAGAATACAAAAATTCTTGTAGGTATTTTGTCTCCAACTTTAACTGAACTATCTAGGGCTAAGTTAGGTATAGGTAAAAAAGAAGAGGCACTAACCCACGCGATAGAAGCAGTAAATCTTCTTGTAGAAGATAAGAAAAGGAATAATAAATTAAATGATTTAGATAATTCAAAAGATATATTTCTTGCCAATGCTTTAGTAGCAAAAGGTGATGCATTGAGTGCTATAGGCAAAGCAGAAGAAGCCATGAGTACATATAGATTAGTTAAAAATATCTACTGGAATATCTATGGGATAAAAAATCTTGGCAACATGGATAATGTTAGTTACTTATTTGCTCAAGCAGCTAAAACAGCTAAAAGCCTTCCTGATAAATCTGAAGGTTTTATACAATGTTCTTATTTTTATGGAATGTTGGTAAGATATTTTGGACCAAAATACCCAAGAAGTCAGGAGATAAAAGGTATATGCAACTAATTTTTACATATACTATGTTACTTTTTATAATGTTGTTGGATAAGCCATTTTATGTGGATATTATCCGCATGAGTCAAATTTAGATCCATGGAATATTTATAAACTTCTCTTATTAGTTTCAAAAAATTATTAGGTTTTATTGTGTATTTATCACATATGGGAGTTATTTCTACAATAACTTTCTTGCAAGTATCCAATAAAAGAGTAAGGTTAACATTCTCCTCTTTGTCATCTTCATGTAAAAATTCTTCTATGTCTACATTTAGTGCGTCAGCCAAAGATTTTAGGATATCTATACGGGGATTGTTAGTAGTACCATGTATAATATTATGTACTACTCGTCCCTTTTTTGCTTTATTTTCTAAATCAACAACTCTCCATTCTCTCTCTTTGAGAAGTCTCTCAAGATTCTTTTTTATATTAGCAGCGTTATTAGACATAAAAATTTTATAAATGTATGCTAAATACAGTAAAATGTATTGCAAAATACAAAACTCTGTAATAATATGGTATTATTATTAAGTTAAGTAATAATATAATTAACTACCTATGGAATTTTTTGAAGTTATATAGGTATGTAAAAATAACAAAGTACCAACTAGTATTCTTCTGAGGTCGCCAAACTTTTAGAGAATACTGGTTAAACTAACAACGTTGTTTAGAACGCAGGTAACTATGCTTATAACACAAAACCATTCTGCGTGCAATAATGTAGATGATAAAAAACAACAAATACTTATTACCAGCACGCTAGAGTCAGGTATTTGGTATTATTATCAGTTAGGGCATTCATTTGATAAGAAATGTAACACAGCTGCTATTGAGATTTTATCTAAGCTGCTTCCCCATCTGTATAATAGTGATATCGGATTACAACTAAATCTCAATTACTTCAAGAGTAAATTCAATGTTGGCAGGTTGCACTGGCAAACCAAGAATGCTGTTAGCCCCAAATTATACCTTGTTGCTTTAATCAATTTTATCAAAAAGTATGTACGGTTCGATTACAGCAATATAATTAGACAACACATAAGGTTTCTTACAATTCGTCACATAGTTCACTTCAATAATTCAAGGCAGAATTATTATGGAATTTGAGAAAGTATGCAACCTAATCATTGTGGCAATAGCTATCGTTTATACAGCAGTGATGTTTTATTTTCTTATAAACTTGGAAAAACAACACTTAGCAAAACAACAAACTCACCAACAGCAGGTTAGTAAAGCAAGTATGGAATCAGAGCAAGCAATAGTTACAAAGCTAATGGTAATAGAAGAAGAGTAATGGTTCAGAACCATTTGGAAGCAAGTGCAGAAAAACGATCTGAATATTTAGAAAAGGTCAGTAAATATGACAAAGAGCAAATGGTATATCTTGATGAGAGTGGTATAGATAGGACTATTTGCCAAGATAGAGGTTGGGGTAAGATAGGAGAATTGTTGGTTGGACAAAAAAGTGGCAAACATTATCAAAGAACTAATATCATAGCTGGTTTGGTAAATAATAAGCCGATAGCACCTTTTGTGTTTAATGGAACTTGTAATACAGAACTATTTAATAATTGGGTTGAAAAATTTTTAATTAAAGAGTTGAAAGCAGGACAGGTTGTAGTAGTGGATAATGCTAGTTTCCATAAATCAAAGAAGATGAAAGAATTAATAGAATCAGTAGGTTGTAATTTTTGGGGTCTGTCAGATTTTTTGTGTAAGTATGATTTCTCCATTTGCCCAATTTTGTAAATTAGTATCACAAAGGATTGCAAATTGATTTAAAGCCATCGCCCAATTCTTAATAGGCATTGTCCATTTTTTAGAGGCATTTGTCAACGCCAAAAAGATTATTTTCTGAATTGATTTGTCATCTGGAAACACTCCTTTATTTTTAATAATTTTACGAATTTGACGGTTAGTGGATTCAATAGCATTAGTAGTGTAAATCGCTTTTCTAATGTCTTCCGGAAAGCTAAAAAATGGAGCTATGCCAGACCAATTTCGTTGCCATATGTCAAAAATAACTGGATATTTTTCATCCCATTTTTTGGCAAAATTTTGTA
Source organism: Candidatus Tisiphia endosymbiont of Metellina segmentata (assembly GCF_964030715.1). Taxonomy (NCBI): domain Bacteria; kingdom Pseudomonadati; phylum Pseudomonadota; class Alphaproteobacteria; order Rickettsiales; family Rickettsiaceae; genus Candidatus Tisiphia; species Candidatus Tisiphia endosymbiont of Metellina segmentata. The sequence goes on along the minus strand of NZ_OZ034919.1, from coordinate 16,885 downwards.
ATTCTCTTAATCCCTCTGCTTCATTTATTGCAGAATAAACTGCCTTTAAATCAGCTGTTACCGATTTTAAATCTTTATATGATACGTATTTTACAGAGTTTCTTATCATATGAACAATACACAACTGCACTATCGTTTTTGGAAAAATGCTATTTATCGCCTCTGGAAAACCCTTAAGACCATCAACACATGCAACATATATTTGTTCAACTCCTCGATTCTTCAGTTCTGTTACTACCTGCATCCAAAATTTAGCACCTTCATTCTTGCCTATCCAAATTCCTAATAGCTCTTTCTTGCCCTCCATATTCACTCCAATAGCTAGATAAACTGCTTTATTTATTATTACATGATTATCTCTTGCCTTAACATGAATACAATCTAAGTACATTATAGGATATACACTATCAAGTGCTCTATTCTGCCATGCAGTAACTTCCTCTAAAATGCCATCAGTTACCTTTGATATTAACTCAGATGATACTTTGGTGGCATATAGTTCTTCTAAGTGCCCTTGTATTTCTCGAATAGTCATTCCCCTAGCATATAAAGATATTACTTTATCATCAAATCCTTCAAATCTCCGTACTCCTTTTGGAATTAGTTGAGGTTCAAATTCTCCTTCCCGATCCCTTGGTACTTCTACTACCAATTTACGACCCTCAGGATCTATTAGAGTCTTTTCATAATTGCCATTACGTCTATTATCTGACTCCTTGGTATTCTTAGAATGCTTCTCATAACCTATATGAGATTCCATTTCTTTTTCTAAAATCTTATTTACTATCTGCTTTTTAATTTCCTGAAATATTCCTTCTTTGCCAAATATCTCAGATGGATCACTTTGTGATAGTATTTCTGATACTACTTTTTCTATAGTCGGATTTGATACTTTACTCTTATTCTTCATATTAGCCTCATGTAAGTTGTTTTAATTAATTTTATTCTTAACTATTTTTATAACTTACACAAACTTTCTGACACCCTCACTTTTTGAGAATTATATCTCAAATTATCTAAATTTTTGTCTAGACAAAGGAGACCACCTTAATCCTTCCATTGTAAACATCAAGGCACTATGCACAATCAGCCCCATTTTATGTTTTGTATAAGACTTTGAGACGCTACCAAGCCCTTTAGTTTTAATATGAGAATCAAAATCTAGGTATGTTGTATCCTGAACTGAAAATACAAACTCATTACCTTTAATCCTTTCTTGTGTTTCTTTATAATGTGAATAATAAATTCCCGCTGGATCAAATTTTTTATTGCTAAATAATCTATACGCTCCTTTAGCCTCTTTCCAACTTCTGCAACTTTGATTTATTGAACTAGAAGCTTTGCTTTCTATAAGTGAGCTAGTTTTAATAAGCCTTTTTATAAGTCTTTGATCTCCAAAGTTAACATGCCTAAATTCCCTTTCTAACCACTTATCACCTAAGTTGTAAGCATTAGATAACGCTTGCATATTCCTCATTCTTTCCCCTTCTTATATTTTAAGTATATAATACCAATTGCAATAATTAACACGGTGTATTTATCCAGTCTCTATACATAATTGATTTTACTAAATCTACATTATGAGCAAATTGATTCCAAGCGTAACAAGCCATAGTGACGATATCTTCATATACACCATAACATTGGTTAGACAAGAAATGATTTTTGATCCATGCCCAAACTTGTTCCATTGCATTAAGTTCCGGTGCATAGGGAGGAAGCGGTATCAAAGTGATATTGCTTGGCACAGTTAGTTTTTTGGCTGTGTGCCAACCTGCATTATCCGTTAGTAAAGCTATATGTCGGTTGCCTTGAATACTGCGAGAAAGGTCTTCTAAGAATTTATTCATTGCCTGTGTATTTGCATATGGTAAAATTAATGCAAAAGCTTCTCCTGTATCATGGCAAGCAGCTCCATAAATATATGTTGAAATGAATTGCTGTTGCCGAACTTTACGGGGTCTAGTGCCACGCTTAGCCCATATACGAGTTAAGCTACCTTGTTGCCCAACTCGAGTTTCATCCTGAGACCATATATCAACTTTACATCTATCGATATTTTTTGGTAATAATTCTGTTAGCATGTCTGGGAAGTTTTTTTATATGTATTTTGAGTCTCTTGATTTGACTTTGGATGCATTGAACGAGAAGTAATCCAGCTAAAACCAAGGCGGTGCATAGTATTGTAGACTGTTTTTAAAGTACATTTAGCACCATATTCCTCAAGTAACATGATATGTAGCTCCTTTCCAGTTATATACCCACCAGTTTTACTTTCACTGAGCGTATTGATTTTATCAAAAAGAGCAGACTCTTGTATAGTGTTAATCTTCCTAGGGGCACCGCTTCTTTATGATTCAAATAATCCTTCAAAACCATGATTCCTAAATCTTCTGAGCCATGATTGCACAGTTTTCCAGTGTGACTTCACTATTTCAGATATGGCTTTAAAAGATTTGCCTAATTGAAGGTAATACATCGCCAATAAACGTATACGATTTCGACCATGCGGCTCATGTTTCATCATTTTTATAAAATCATGACCATGAAAACCTTGCGGTAATATTAACCTAGCCATTTGAGTACCTTTATCAGTTAAAAACCCATTTTACACCACTGCGTTAATTATTGCAATTGGTATAATTCAATATTATTTTATACTTAATTTTATATTTGTGGGTAAAAGTAAGACTTAAATCCAATAGAAAAATTTTGGGCTAATATGAAAAAATGGATTAAAAATGAGATAACAGAAACTAGTAAATTATTTGAAGCTATTTCTATGTTCTTTGTCACCTAATTCAATGTATTTTACTATACCAACAATAGCCTACTGATATATGCAATAAAATAATTCGTTGTTTGAAGCTATCAGGATAATGTACTAGGTTCAAAAGAGGATTGAAACCGTGAGGAGAAGATTAAGCTGTAAATATCATGCGGTTAGAGGCTAGGCTTGAGTGGTATGGTTAACATATGTGTACTACTGATAAATGTCGTAATTATTAAAAAGCCAAAGATGTTGATAGGCTTTGTCCAAAAGGAAAGTGATCGGGATAACATTTTGTAGTTTAATGTTACGTATACCAATAATCACCGGTAGAGAGGTAGAACCTAACCCATCTATATCATATACACGGAACATGGTACTTAACTTGACGATGTCTATAATTTTTATCTAGACAAATAGCACTACCTTAAGTTATACTTTAATTATTGCTTATCAATTACATTTACTGCACTTGTTAAATGGAGGATAATATGCAATTATTAAATAAAACCTTTATAAGACTTGATAAGATATTGATTCCAATAAAATACTTTATATTAATTTCTCTTCATATTAGCATATTTTCTGCTTTTACAGCATTAGGAGAGCCAGATCCTCCCGATAAGAGAGTAGGAAAACCTTTGGTAGATACTTATAAAAAAACAAAAGAAAAAATACTACTTATTGAGCCTAGTCCCTATACTACAAAAGCATTTTTAGTACAACCGTCTGCCACTAGAAGTGAGGCATCTTTAAGTCCTGTTAACAGCAAATCAATAGATCTACAATCTAATAAACTGAATAAACAAAAACAGATAATAAAGTTAGAAAAAGATATATTAAAAAACCCTGAAGACATTAGTAAAAAGGTCTTACTGAGACGTATGCAACATAGTCTCGAGCGTCAAAAAAAATATCCCTATCTATTCTCTACTACGCCGGAAGTAAAACAGCAGAATATACTAGGGGATAAAAATAACAAGAGGGTAAAACATCTTAACACAAGAGAGTTACCTTTAGATACTAATATTCCAAAAATACAAGGCATCCAAATCACTGAACCCTCAATATCACAACAATCCACTGCTAATATCACCCCAATTGCTATGACAAGTTTAGTGGAGACAATAGTAAACACAAAGACTGGAACTACAACATCACCTAGCTCATCAATTGAAGATCTAATGGAACAGGTAAATGGATTCAAAACAGCTGAGAAACAATTAGAGACAAAACGTATCCTCAAAGAAGAAAAGCTTATAAAAGAAGAAGAATTTTTTAAAGAAATAGATAGTGCTTTAACTTCATCTGTAGAAAGCTTAAACAAACAACAGTCTGCAAGAATTGTAGAAGCAAAGGTTATTAAGGACAAAATAGTGAAGAACCTGAGTAAAGAGATTGTTAATACAGCAAAAGATATACATGACTTATACCAATTGCAATAATTAACACGGTGTATTTATCCAGTCTCTATACATAATTGATTTTACTAAATCTACATTATGAGCAAATTGATTCCAAGCGTAACAAGCCATAGTGACGATATCTTCATATACACCATAACATTGGTTAGACAAGAAATGATTTTTGATCCATGCCCAAACTTGTTCCATTGCATTAAGTTCCGGTGCATAGGGCGGAAGCGGTATCAAAGTGATATTGCTTGGCACAGTTAGTTTTTTGGCTGTGTGCCAACCTGCATTATCCGTTAGTAAAGCTATATGTCGGTTGCCTTGAATACTGCGAGAAAGGTCTTCTAAGAATTTATTCATTGCCTGTGTATTTGCATATGGTAAAATTAATGCAAAAGCTTCTCCTGTATCATGGCAAGCAGCTCCATAAATATATGTTGAAATGAATTGCTGTTGCCGAACTTTACGGGGTCTAGTGCCACGCTTAGCCCATATACGAGTTAAGCTACCTTGTTGCCCAACTCGAGTTTCATCCTGAGACCATATATCAACTTTACATCTATCGATATTTTTTGGTAATAATTCTGTTAGCATGTCTGGGAAGTTTTTTTATATGTATTTTGAGTCTCTTGATTTGACTTTGGATGCATTGAACGAGAAGTAATCCAGCTAAAACCAAGGCGGTGCATAGTATTGTAGACTGTTTTTAAAGTACATTTAGCACCATATTCCTCAAGTAACATGATATGTAGCTCCTTTCCAGTTATATACCCACCAGTTTTACTTTCACTGAGCGTATTGATTTTATCAAAAAGAGCAGACTCTTGTATAGTGTTAATCTTCCTAGGGGCACCGCTTCTTTGTGATTCAAATAATCCTTCAAAACCATGATTCCTAAATCTTCTGAGCCATGATTGCACAGTTTTCCAGTGTGACTTCACTATTTCAGATATGGCTTTAAAAGATTTGCCTAATTGAAGGTAATACATCGCCAATAAACGTATACGATTTCGACCATGCGGCTCATGTTTCATCATTTTTATAAAATCATGACCATGAAAACCTTGCGGTAATATTAACCTAGCCATTTGAGTACCTTTATCAGTTAAAAACCCATTTTACACCACTGCGTTAATTATTGCAATTGGTATTACATATGCCGTGATTAAAAATAAACCTCAAGAATTGATAAAGCTATTGGCAAAACATAAAGTCAATCATTGTGAAGAATATTACTATAAAATCCGGAAACAATTTATTAATGATAATGACATAGAAGTTGCTGGACGTTTTATATATCTTAATAAAACCTGTTATAATGGTTTGTATAGAGTTAATAACAAAGGTGAGTTTAATGTGCCTATGGGGAAATACAAAAATCCAGCAATAGTTGATGAGACAAATATACTAGCTTGTAGTAAATTATTACAAAATGTTGATATAAAATATCAAGATTTCAGTAAGATTTCTCCAAATACAGGTGATTTTGTTTATATTGATCCTCCTTATCATCCTATAAATAATACATCGTTTACTAAATATACAAAACTTGATTTTACAGAAACAGATCAGATAAAACTTTATCAAAAATGTAAAGAATTAAACGATAAAGGTATATATTTTATGCTTTCAAATTCTAATATTCAGTTTATAAAGCATCTGTATAAAGATTTTTATATAGAGATTATCGAAGCACCACGTGCTATCAATTGTAAAGCTAATGAAAGAAAAAATACAGAAGAAGTTTTGATTAGAAATTATGGATAAAATACAAGGTGGATCAATTGCAAATAAAACAGGGAATGAACTTGAGGTATTTATAAATAATCGTCTTGTTAGGGAAGGTTACGTTTTTGTTCCCAAGACTAGATTTATTGCTTCACAAGTATTAGCACAACCAATCTATACTAGACAATTTAATTTAGGAGAAACTATCTATAATACCGCTTGGCAATGCGATTTTATTCTATATCATCCTATAAAACATTCTAATTGTCTTGTTATTGAATCTAAGTGGCAACAATCAGGCGGTTCTGCAGATGAAAAATACCCTTATACAATATTAAATGTTAGAAAACAAAGTGTTTATAATGTTATTATCATTATAGATGGAGATGGTTACAAAAAAGGTGCTTTACAATGGTTAAAAGATCAAGTTTATGGAAACTTAAAAGGTGTTTTTAGTATGTCTGAATTTACAACTTGGGCAAATAAACAAAATATTTAGGTTGTATATGTATATAGCTTCCTTAAAGAGTTAAGGTTAATTTGTTCTATTAACTATTTAAAAACTACAAATAAATTACAAAAATAAAGGATTAAGGATTATGTCGTATCAATATGTTTATGTTATGAATGGTCTAAGTAAGACCATCAACGGTAAACAAATTTTAAAGGAAACGTATTTGTCTTTCTTACCAGGAGCAAAAATCGGTATTATTGGTCCAAATGGTGCTGGTAAATCTACTCTTTTAAAAATTATGGCAGGTATTGACAAAGAATATGACGGTGAGGCGTTTGTAGCTAGTGGGGTTAGAGTTGGCTATTTAGCTCAGGAACCGCATCTTGATCCTACTCAAAATGTTTTTGATAATATTATGGAAAGTTTAAGTGATAAGAAAGCTTTAATCGATGAATTTAATGAAATAAGCTATAAATTTGCTGAGGAAATGTCAGATGATGCAATGAACGAACTTCTAGCAAAACAGGCTGATCTACAGGAGAAAATAGATAGTTGTGATGCTTGGAGTTTAGAGAGGGAAATAGAGATTGCTATGTTTGCATTAAGGTGTCCAAATAAAGATGCCGATGTTACAAAAATCTCAGGTGGAGAAAAAAGACGAGTTGGGTTATGTAAACTTTTACTAGAAAAGCCTGATATGTTATTACTCGATGAACCAACAAACCATTTAGATGCTGAATCGGTATCTTGGCTAGAAAATTATTTAAAAAATTATAAAGGTACTGTAGTAGTTATTACCCATGATCGATATTTTCTTGATAATGTAACGGATTGGATATTAGAGGTGGATCGTGGTAGATGTGTTCCATGGCATTCTAATTACACTGCTTGGCTCGAGCAAAAGCAAGCAAAATTAGAGCTTGAAGATAAAGAAGAAGATGATAGAAGTAAACAATTAAAAAGAGAACTTGAATGGATACGTCAATCACCAAAAGCTAGGCAATCAAAAAGTAAGGCTAGAATTACCGCTTATCAGGATTTGTTGACCAAACAAAAAGAACAAAGATCCGGCACTGCACAAATTATTATACCTAATGGTCCACGCCTAGGCGATTTAGTTATAGAGGCAGAGCATATAGCGAAGAGATACGGTGATAAGGTATTGTTATCAGACTTTAGCTTTAAGGTTGTTCCAGGAGCTATTGTTGGTATTATAGGTCCAAATGGAGCAGGTAAATCTACTTTATTTAACATTATCACTGGCAAGACTGATCCAAATCACGGCTCTATTAAATTAGGACAGACTGTTAAACTTGGTTACGTTGATCAATCAAGAGATGATTTAGATGATAACAAGACTGTGTGGGATGAGATTTCCTCAGGTCTTGAAGAGTTGCAACTTGGTTCTAGAACAATGAAAAGTCGAGCTTATTGTGCAGCCTTTAATTTTAGGGGTGGCGACCAACAAAAGAAAGTAGGACAACTTTCTGGGGGTGAACGCAACAGGGTACATATAGCCAAATTACTAAAAGAGGGAGCTAACGTTATATTACTTGATGAACCATCTAATGATCTTGATGTTGACACATTACGAGCCTTAGAAGATGCTATTTTAGATTTTGCTGGATGTGTATTAGTAATAAGCCATGATCGTTGGTTTTTAGACAGAATAGCAACACATATTATTGCTTTTGATAAAGATGGAAATGCTACGTGGTTTGAAGGAAATTACCAAGATTATCATGATTATATGATTAATTCAACAGGTGAAAATATTATTAATCCTAAATATCGTCATAAAAAGTTAGTATAAACCTCAATTTTGGATTAATTTCATTAATCCGAAATTGGAATGAGAAAGTAAACAATCAGGCTTAAAGCGGTTTGACACCTGATTGTTAAATATTTCATTTGCTAATAATCTTATTTTTATTGGTATAAAAATAAGATTATTAGCGATAATAAATTAAAATGCATTCGTACCAGCCGCTTCAAGAATGCATTTTTCTGATATTAGAGGTATATTATGTCTCTAGGAGAAATATTAGTGGTTATGTTAGTAGCACTGATAGTAATGAAGCCAGAAGATATTCCAATCATTATAAAAAAAATCCAAGAATTTAAATTATACTGCTCAGCTATCAAAAATCAAGCATTGGTCTATATTACGAAAGACCTAAAAATTGATAATGATATTCTAGAGAGTAATGCTGAGCAGTTGAATTTTTATTTAGAAAGAATCATTAATATCCAAGGCTATTATGATGGTAATTATTCTCTAGATGAGCTTAAAGCAAAGTATGATGAGCTTATAAAAATAAAAAGTACAAAGTATGTACAAGATTGTAAGAAATAATGAATTTATTGAATATATAAAAGATATATTAGCCCCTTTTGGTCAAATAACTACTCGTGCGATGTTTGGTGGTTATGGCATATATAAGGATAGAGTGATAATAGGGATTATTGCAGAAAGTGAGCTATATTTTAAAGCAGATAGCTTCACTGCTAAATATTTTAAATCTTTTGGCTCACAGCCATTTACCTATAATAGCAAAAATAAGCTAGTAACTATATCATATTGGAAAGTATTACCTGAGATTTTAGATCAACAGGAAGAACTTGGAAAATGGGTCTCTATGGCATTTAATGTATCTATTAATTCCAAGAAAATACCTCATGCTTTAAATCATTGAGGTAGAATTGTGAATTATGAAGGACACCAAAAATCTGATATTGTATTTACTAGTAATTTAGCTGAGTCTACGGTAGAAAGTTTAATTAATCGTTGTGCAAAGGTCACCAACATATGCGTTGCTCTAGAGATGGTCTTAATCCGTTGTTGTAGATCAGGACTGTTTTACATAGTAAGGGAGAATGGTATAACAAGTGACCCCAATTCGGGATAAGAATTGATAAATTCTTATCCCAAATTCGTGTAAGCGGCAAACTGCTGTATTAAATGCAGCGTAAATATGTTGAAATCACTAAATATATTATGGTTTCACAAGTTCTGTACTGTCTGCAGTAGTGTCTTTTAAGGGCAAATCAAACTCCATGGCGAAAGCAGATTTTTCATCATTAGTGAAACAGCCTTCTGAGACTAATGTACGCTTCCAAATTTCAAGAAACATTTCAGGTGAGCAAGCTTCTTTAAGATCTTGTAAATAAGTACGCTTTTCAAGAAAATTCAAAACCGGGAAGAAGCTCGAGCTATCTAATAAAACATGTTTAGGCAGACCTCTATAACTATCTACGGTAACCTGCTGCAGCTCTGTATCAGAATAAAGATGCCATAATTCAGGCATTAATATGGTTTCTTCTTGATAAAAATGTAGAAGATTGTTAGACAAAAACTTATCATATAAGGAGCAGATATGGCAGCCCTGTATAACCCGTTCTTCATCATCCACTATTTTTATCGCATTTTCAAAAATCCCTTGAAACTCCATCAGCTCATCTTGCTGGTTGAAATGTTCTTGTTCAACATGCTTATGCACGGTTGATCCTTTTTCATTAAACAATGGGGTAAAATATTTTTCTTCTTTTTGTGCATGCATTTTTAGATCAACTGCAATATTATTAAAAGAATCTTTAATACCAATTACAGCTGCTATTTTTCGAAAATCTGTTTTACCTAGCTCCTCTCCGAACTGGTACAGCTTCTTACGAATGAACTTATGTACACTTCTATACAAATCATATCTTAGCATTTGATTATATTCCTTAACTAAATTAGAGGATTAGATTGATCATAGGTTTGAAAAATAACGCGATAGCATTTCTGTATTTGCATATTAATAATTTTTATGAATGTTAATTATCTGCATGATAACATATTATTTAAATGTTATCACTACCTATATTACTGTTCCGCCTATTATTAATTTATTACATCGATGGTTGAGGTTATGTTATAATCTTCTGAAATCATCTAATTCTAATTAGGTATAGCTTGTTTAAGAAAATACTAAAAATAAAATTTGTTTTTGTAACTATTACATTGATTTTGCTGATCAGCGGAATCAATTTTTGTATATTTTACTTATTTACACCTGGTTTACTTGCAGAAAGTAAAACTCTAATAATTAAGCCTAAGTTGTCGATTGATCAAATTACTACGATATTAAATGATAACAAAATCATAAAATATCCTTATTTATTTGCATTTCTTACAAAAATATATTCATTAAAACATCCTATAAAAAGTGGGGAATATACTTTTACTCAAAATATTTCTCCAATGCAAACTTTAAAAATATTGTCCAGTGGCAAATCGATTATTCATAAAATGATTATACCTGAGGGTATGCTTGTATATGAAATAATACAAAAGATTAATAATGAAGAACGCTTAATTGGTGAGATTCTAGGAACAATTCCTGAAGGATTTTTAATGCCATCTACTTATTTTTTTTCATATGGTGATCAAAAAGAGCAGATCATTGATAAAATGCGAAAATTAATGTCCCTGCATCTTGACAAAGTCATGGAAAGATTATCACCCAATTCCCCATTAAAAACCCGTCTTGACGTCTTAATTTTAGCGTCCATTGTGGAGAAGGAAGCTAGCTTAGACGCAGAAAAACCTTTGATTGCTGCTGTATTTCTAAATCGCCTTACCAAACATATGAAATTGCAAGCAGATCCAACGACGATTTATGCTATAACACTTGGGAAAGATAAACTAGCAAGGCGATTAACTAAAAAAGACTTAGCTATCCAATCACCCTATAATACATATTATGTCTTTAATTTACCACCTGGAGCTATTTCTTGTCCTGGAGTAAAATCTTTAGAAGCTGTAGTAAATCCTGCTAAAATTGATTCATTATATTTTGTCGTTAACATTATGGGAGGGCATAATTTTTCTAATAACCTTAACGATCACAATAAGTACGTTGAGATGTATCGCAAAAGTTTAAAGGAGCATTAAGTATGGACAATACTGAATTTGACAAATTGGCTGAAAAAACAATATCTTTAATTGCCGATACGATTGAGGCAGAAGATAAGAATTGTCTTATCGATATTGATTTTCAAGGTGATATTCTAACCCTAACTACTAACCAAGGAGTATTTGTTATTAACAAACACTCAGCTGCTAAAGAAATTTGGTTATCTTCACCGATTAGTGGTCCTTACCATTTTTATTATGTTGCTGGTAAATGGAAATCAAAATCCTCTGATGATCTAGTTGTTATTTTAGAGCAGGAGTTAAAAATTAATATGCTAAATTGTAGCTATTAGTTGTTATCTTAGATTTAAGGAATAATGTTTAAGATTCATAATACCTCTATTCGGGGTAAGAATTAGTTAATTCTTATTCCGAATTGGCTTTAATAGAAGGAAAAATGCATTCTTAAAAAGGTTTTGCGAATGCATTTTAAACCTTTCTGAAGCTAAAAACATGATTTTAAAATCAGATGTAGAGCCGTTTCAAATCTGATTGTTTCGATAATTTCACCGAATTTGGGATAAGAATTTATCAATTCTTATCCCAAATTCGCGTATGATGTTATATTATTGTACTCTTTATTCAATTCTCTAATCACCCACATCCATATAATACAAATTATACCAAATATTATCATTAAGTATATAGAAATAGATTGATAAGTTGCACAAGGCAAAATAATAAATATTAAAGACTGGAGAAGGGCACTTGCTGACTTTCCAAGCTTAGTACCAATTACGTCGGCAGCTGCTTTACCTTTTGTCTTAAGTTCGGTATCTAGAGGAACATATGACATTTCTTTTGTAGAATCAAATAAAGTATATTTACTTGATTTACTTAGAACATTATTGACTAGCCCCATGGTAATAGCAATCAAAGAAGGATCGGTTAGCATAAAGCTAACCACGATTATGGCAGAAAACCCATCAAAGTTAGATACTGAGAAAAATAGCATGCCAGTTATAAAGACCATTATTGGCGTTATACTTGCTGCTGTAAACCAGCCCAACCTTCTTACAATATTAGAGCCGAGAATAACAAATAAAATGGTAAATATACCAGTAATACTTAGATAACTGCCAACAAAAGCAGCAAATTCCGTCGGTGTTTTATAAATCTTTGAAGCTGACGCTTTCCAAGGTCCTTCGACTAAATTTATAGCTATACCATAACAAACGAGTAGTGTAGCAATTAATCTAATATATCTTGAAGAAATAACCATTTTAAAACTTTCTATAATAGTCATGGATTGTCTCTTGACAGAAAATTGTAGTTTTTCTACCTGAACTTTATCTAATATTTTATGGTTTAGTACCCAAAAAGTTGCTAATGCTACTACACCTAATACCAATACACAGCCTAATATAATTTGTACTGAAAGTTCAGTCTCTGTATGTTGTAGGTCAAACCTTTTAATTAAAGATTGATTTAAATAAGCTAAATTTTCTAGAAACTTTCCTGATATATAAAGTCCTGTTTGAGCAAAAAGTCCAAATAAAGGATAGAATCTTTTCGATTGTTCCACCAAGGTTATATTATTAACAAATTGCCAAAAAAGTAACGCAAATATCACGCTCGGCCATAATTCCGCTATAATATAAAACAGGGAGAAACTCCAATTAGATAAAAGTAATATAAACCATTTCAAATTGGGATAAGACTTTATTAAAATGCCGGCATGCTCATTACTCAAATGTAATGCTAGATGATTAGGAAAAATATAAAAGGCAAATAAGGCAAAAAATAGTAGAAAAACTGACAATATAAGGTAAAATATATACTCCCCTTTTATGTTATTTACTAATTTCACATAGATTATTGACAGCAGGAATGCCGAAGGTAGAACCCCCCAAAATTTAAGAAATGATACAGTTTCAGTACCAATCATAGTATTAATAAGACTATCTTTTAAGGCTCTGATAATATTTTGTATAAATAAAATACAAAACATCAACAATGTTACACTTAGAAACTTAGATAATTCACGCCTTTCGATAGGAAACACGTATTCTGACAATCTATTTGTTAGTTTTGAGGTGGGGGATGTGTTGCGAGTTATAGAGAGATACGAAAAAATTCTAGAAATGACTGCCATATAAGGCCTAACCTACTTATTTATTGGCTAGGGCTACATATTAAAGCTTATTGTCTTTAGTGTCAAGAAGAATAAGCACGAATTTGAGCAGGGTAATTAAAAATTATAATCAATAGTTGATATAAACATAAGTTTAACCGCTCCTGATATCATTCTTATACTAAAAGCGGGAATCCATAATATCTAATAGCCTTTGCAGGTTATTTTTTGGATTCCCGCTTTTAGCTAGGAATGATCGTTTTTGCCTAAAACCTTCTAGAGTTAGCTATACGTGACTACGGCTCATCCATGCTACTTTCAAAAAATAATTTTTGAAAGCAGCGAAGAATTGATACTAATATTAGATCTTATATCTTAAGAATGTGTTATAAGTAATTAAAGAGGGTGACTTGAATAGACCTTGACTAAAATAGTCGCTAAGAGAATAAGTACCCTCTTTTTGGTAGTTTACCTTGAACAAATTGCAGAAGGTGGTCTTAAAAAGAGCAGCCTTGCACAATAAGAAGAAGGAGATTATATCATGAATAAAATAATAGGTCTAGACGTAAGTAAAAACTGGCTTGATATATGTGTATATAATACAAGAGATAAACCTAAATATCATCGTTTTGCCAATGATGCAGCTGGTCATGAAGAGATGATTAAATTAGCAAAAGAGCAAGAGATTAAGCTAATAATATGTGAACCTACTGGAGGATACGAAGCTGAGATTTGTCAAAAGCTGGATAATAATAACCAACAAATACATAAGGTCAATACATATAGTTTTAATTCTTTTAGTAAATCGGTGAATTTGTGTAAAACTGATAGGAAGGATGCATTTAAATTAGCATATTATGCGGATAAGATGCAGCTTTCAGCGAATTATATATATCAAGTTGAATCAGAGACTTTGAAGAGATGTCAACAAAGACGAGAAGATTTAGTATTAATGCTTAGCAATGAAAAGAAAAGACTACATCATAGCATTGATGGTATTGATAAAGAGAGTATAGAAAAGCTCATTAAATTTTTACAGAATGAAATAGCTGAGCTTGATAAAAAGTTAAACAAAACAATAGATGAGTCAGAAGAGTTAAAAGAGAAGGTAAAAATATTAGAGACTGTACCTGGTATTGGTAAATGTTTAGCTACAAAACTAATTAGTTTTGTACCTGAATTAGGGGATAAAAATTATAGTAGCAATGAATTGTCATCAATTGTTGGTATAGCTCCATATGCTCGTGATAGTGGTAATAAGCAAGGACGAAGATTTATTCGAGGAGGCAGGAAAATACCTAGAGATGCTTTATACATGGCAGTATTAGCTGGTAAGAATGGTTTCCAATATTTAAAAATTTTATATGATAGGCTTGTTAATAATTTTAAACCTAAGAAAGTTGCGATAGTTGCTTGTATGCGTAAGTTACTTGAAGTGTGCCATAAACTTATTCAACAAAAACGTGTTTTTGTTATTAAATAATATTTATCTATTTTTATAAAATTTAGATAAAAGATAATTGCTCTTGCAGAATTCGCTTCTGCTAGGGAATTTGTAGGAGGACCGGAACGCAGAACCGTAACGTACTTCAAACGTACGTGAGGATTCGACTACCGTACCGACGCACAAATTACCAGCAGAAGTAGAATTATGCAAGAGGTCTTTATTTTTATTACTGTTCTACCTGCGTTGTTGTATTACCTGCTAAAGATATATCTTAAATCTCTTCTAGTGGTATTGTTATTATTGACAAGTTAGTATCTACTGAGCAATCAATATTTTCGTTCTTACTATCAGAACTTTCACATACTTCTATTGGAAAAACTATTGGGTGATCAACGTTTTTGTTCTTACTGCCAAAACTTTTATATGCTTTGCATGCAGCAATCCCGACAATAATAACACAACCAGTAGCTGCACCACCTATGCTTAACATTATTGTTTCACTATCCTGATTGTGAGAAGTTGATTTTTCAGGAGTAGTATGTTTAGGAGTAGTAGTAGTATTTTCTAATGTATAACCAGCATTTGTGTAACCCTCACTTATTGTACGTTTTGCAATATAATGTGCTGACAGATTATCTTTATCATCTATCGAGTTAGGACGAATCATAGAAAGAGTTGTCAATAACAGCATATCTTTAGCTGTATATAACTTAAGAGGCTCTACTTCTTTAGAAAGAGGTTTATCTTGTTTTAAAAAATTATGTTCCCGGTAATGATTAGCCCAGTCTCCCTGATTATGTTTGTTACGTCCCATATTTTTTCCTCCTTGTACATTAACAAATTTGTTGCGTTCAACTACTTTAGATAAAGTATCAATTAATATCAAGTAAAATTATTATATTTAATAGCTAATATTCTAAATATAATAGCATATTAAAAATTACTATATTATTTGGTGTTAAAAAGATTATTTCAGTATCTTTATGATTGACTAAATAGGATTATTATAGTGTATATTAAATTTTGCTAGATTTCACGTTTAGCAAAAAATATATAAAAACATTTTAGGAGCATATGATGATAAAAAAAAATAGATTAATTACTACTATAATAGGATTACTATTACTAAGTTCAAATAGCTTAGCAAGTACAACAGCTGCAAAATCAAATGCCAATAAAACTAATATTAGTAGTAGTGGCACTAATGATGAATTACAAAAAATTGAGAGTGATTTCAAGTCTTATGCTGCGGGAATTTCAGCAGAACTAAGAGAAGAAATAACAAAATATAGAATAGAAGTGGCTAAAATTAATGGTCAAAAACGTGAATTATATAAAAAAATCTCACAAGAAGCTCAAAACTATCTTGCCAAAGAACGAGACTATAAAAAAAGAATACTATCCTTAAGCAAAAATTCAGCTAAAAACCAAGAGGATACTAGCTCTATTGAGAAAAAATCTGACAAAAAAGATTTGCCTAAATAATGCTTTATGAACAATTTCAGCAGAATATTGAAAAGCTAGTTGATAGACCTCACCTGAGGTCTATCGCATTGGCTATTTCAGGTGGTTCTGATTCCATAGCCCTTTTAATGTTAACACATAAATGGGCTAGCACTAATAGTATTAAGCTAGTAGTGATGTTAGTTAATCATCATTTACGAGAGCAGGCTAAGTTGGAGCATGAGTATGTACGAGACTTAAGCCATAAATTGGGACATAGATATCACCAGCTTCATTTCGATCACCAAAATAATTTTTCTAATTTACAAGCAAGGGCTAGAGAAGGTCGTTATAAATTAATGACTGATTTATGTAGCAAATTAGATATATTGACAATTTTAACAGCACATCACTTGGATGATTATATAGAGAATTATTGTCTAAGATCAGAAAAAAAAAGTAGTATATTTGGACTTAGTAGCAGCAATATTAATTGGTATAATAATGTTAAAATAGTGAGACCATTGTTTAACATTCCAAAACAACAGTTAATTGCATATTTAGTTACCAATAATGTAAAATGGTTTGAAGATGAATCTA